>CADAUA010000007.1 GCA_902791035.1 uncultured Coriobacteriaceae bacterium
GGCGGCAAGGCCGTGGGAGGGTAGGGCGCCGCTGACCACCGAGGGGCGGTCCCGTTTCCGCAGGGGAGGGCCCCGCAGCGAGACGCTGCGGGGCCCTCCTTTTTTGTGTTCGATATATGAGGATGGTGCCTGGCTGCGTGCGATCGCAGCCTGGTCGCGCCGGTGCCCGACGGGTGCCCGACTACATCAGTAAACAAGTTTTCGACACTTTGGTCGAGATGTGTGTATAGCGGGCGACAGTAGAGCTATGCAGGGACTTGATAGGGAATATTACAAATACATTACGCGCTGTATCCTCAATTTTGCAGCAAACTGACAGGAATGTCCCTAAGAAACTGCAGGCAGCACTCATATTGACGCTCCTTATTAGCACATAATTTGATATTTTGACGTTAGATGGGGCAATCAATGCGAGTGCTGTTTGCGAAGAGGGGCTGCGATGGGTGAGCAATGGGACGGCCGGTCAGGCGTACGTAATGGCGGGGGCGTAGTAGCTGCCTCGTTTCCATTGACTACGTTCTTGTCTGGGGATGGAAGTGGCCTGCTGGCGGTTCTGGGCGAACCTGGAATGGGAAAGTCCGCCTTTCTTGGCAGGATCGCTGACGCCGGAAGGTCCCAAGGGTTGGAGGTCTTTCAGACGGAGCTCGGCGGGATGGAGGCCGTGGAGGCAGGCGGGGCCCTAACAAGAATAGTCTCGAACGCCAACAGGGCTCGACGGACGTCTGAGGTATTGGTCTGCATAGACGATGTGCCCGCAAGCGATGAAGTATCTGGCCGGAAGATGGCCCAGGCCATAAAGAAGATGCTCTCCGCGGGATGCAGGGTCGTGCTGACCATGCTGCCGGAGTGCAGGACCGTACTCGAGCTGCTCCCTGCGGTAACGGTGCTCGAGGGCTCGGATCTCCTCGTACGCGAGGGTGGAAGGGATTCGACCCCCGGTGCCATCTATGCGCTCAGAAGACTTCAGGGACTTGGGCTGGATGGCAAGGGCAAATCCCTCATGGCACAACAGGACGCCCTGCGCTTCGTTGTTGCCGGGGCGCTTCGTGGCGGCCTGATGGACGAAGAAGAGCGAATCCGGCTGGCAATGGTTCTTCTTGGAGAAGGCGACGAGGCGCGCCTCGTGCGCGTCTTGGGTAGGTGTGATGGCGAGCTCGTGTGGGACATATCTATGGATGCGCCCTTCTTTGGCGTGGACCCTGGCTCGGGCAGGTTCCGCTGCGTGGCTCTTGAGGCGCCTTCGGACGTCGCAACGTGCTTCTCGATTCTGAGGGACGTATCCCAAGGCTACCCGGACGTCTGCGTGGCGTGCGCGAGAGAGCTTGGAGAGAGCGGGGACTATCCCCGTATGGCCATGCTGTGCGAGATGCTCGGCGATGATCCGAGGATGTTGAGGTTGGCTCAGAGGTGGGGGGCACAGCTGCTCGACCTCGGCCGCTCGGGAATGGTGCGCAGGGCCTTTGAGACCTTGGGGCAAGGGGGGTTGGGACAAGACGAGGCGAGTCTAGCCGCCGCGGTACGGGCAGTCTCCGAGCGAGGGTGCACCTCGGAATGGACGGAGCTATCGCAGGGTGTGATCTCCGGAGGGCGTGACGGGGGAGACGAGGCGTCTGGACTGCTGATCGCGGTGAGGTTTGCGCTGTCGAGGCGCGTGAGCCCACCTCAGCGCGAGAGTACGAGGATCCTGGATGCAAGGCTGGGCCTCCACCTGAAGGTCGTTGACCTGCTCCTTGCAGGTGATACCGGGACAGCGTTCGAGCTTCTTGCCGCCCGGCTTCCTGCTCCTGACAGCCAGGGAGCGTCCAACAGCCTGCTGCGTTTGGACATGGAGGCAGTGCGACTCGCAGAGGGGGAGAGACCGGTTGACCTGCCCTCGGTGATAGATGCAGCGTGCGACACGCTGCAGTCGCCCGAATACGCAGGTCTGGAGACGTACCCGCGGCTCCTGCGTGCCTGGCGTGAGGCGGTGGTGGGCGACGATGCGGGGAGCGACGTGGACACGCTCATAACGCGAACAGAGCGTCTCCGCGAGGGGGTCGCGCATGCATGCGCCCTTCTCATCGGGACGGTTCGGGACCTGAGGGAAGGTTCGTATTCTCGTGCGACGGTTCGCGCCAGCTTCGCACGCGAGGCCTTCTGCTCCCTGGACCTCATGTACATGGGGGATGTGACCTGTATCCTCCTCATGGCCGCGCGGGCGGCGTTGGACGAGCGAGAAGGTGCCCTCTCTGAGCTGGGATGGAAGTGGTCGAACGACGATACGGCCGGCGTGGCAAAGCTCCTGGCCCGGGCCATAGACGGGAGACGCGATGCGGATTCGGCGTATCCCACGTGCCTACCTGAGGAGGCTCCTCGAGGGCTGAGGTGGCTCTTGTTGGTTCTGAGCGACTGTGACCATGCGTTTGCCTCGAGGTTGCGGTCGGGGATGCCGCGCCACTGGGGAGTCGCCATCTCGGGCATACGTGACCGCCTGGACGTGGAGCGTGGCCCCTTGCAGGAGGGCCGGGAGGACTTGTCCATGGCCGCGGCATGCCCCATGAGGGTCAGTCTCCTGGGGGACTTCTCGGTGGAGGTCCGCGGGAGGCTGGTGCCCGAGAAGGTCCTAGAGAAGCGGCGCGCGAAGTCGGTCCTGGTCTATCTGCTCCTGATGCGGTACCGCAGGGCCAAGCGCTATCAGATCGTCGACCAGGTGTTTCCGGAGTGCGACTACGAAACGGGGCGCAGGCGGGTCTACCAGGCCACGAACGTCATTCGGGATGCCACGGCGGCGGTCGTCCATGGCCTCGACCCCCTGCTGACCGTGCGAGAGGACCAGTCGCTGGCCGTGCGTCCAGAAGTGGTCTCGTGTGACGTCGACGAGTTCCTGAGCCTCGCGAGGAGGCTCGTGGATGCGGTGGACGACGGCACGGCGGTGGCGCTCGCGCGTCGGGTGGAGGAGATCTACCAGGGCGACCTCTTCATCCCCCCAAAGGATGCGACGGGCTACGTGGCAGACATGAGGGAGCGTCTGCGTACGCTCTATGCGGACGCCATGGTGTCGGGTGCGGAGGCGGCCCTGAGGGAGGGCCAGGCGCGCACGGCCTCGAGGTTCGCCGAGAACGCCATGCTCATAGACGAGCTGCGCGAGGACGCGGTGATCGTCCTCATACGGGCCCTCAGGGAGTGCGGGCGCACGACCGAGGCGGAGCGCCGCTACCAGCGCTATACGCGCAAGCTCGTGCAGACCTCCAGGCGTCCGCCCTCCAAGCGGGTGCGGCTTGCCGCGTTGGGTTCGGTGGGCGGGCCCATGGGACATGCGAGCCCGTCGTCGGGGCAGGGGGATGCGGGAACGTGAGCCGGCGGCACCCCGATGCAGCGCGCTGGCGGTGCGCTTTTGGTGTGACATGCGCGCGATGGCCGCGCGGGGTGTGGGCACTGGGTAAAGTGGGGGAGACAACCTGTGCGGCGCAACTGCCCTTATCATAATAAGAGGAACTAAATGCCTAACTTCCTTACCAAGCTCCTGTCGATTGGCGCAGACAAGGACCTCAAGGAGTACCAGAAGATCACGGCACGCGTGGGCGACCTGGGCGATCGCTTCAGGGCCATGAGCGACGAGGAGCTCCAGGCCATGACGCCTGCCTTCCGCGAGCGCTACGCCAACGGCGAGACGCTGGACGACCTTCTTCCCGAGGCCTTCGCCGCCGTGAGGGAGGCCTCCGACCGCACGCTCGGCATGAGGCACTTCGACGTGCAGGTAATCGGCGGCATCGCGCTGCACCGCGGCACCATCGCCGAGATGAAGACGGGCGAGGGCAAGACGCTCGTGTCCACGCTCGCCGGCTACCTCAATGCCATCAGCGGCCTGGGCGTGCACATCGTGACGGTCAACGACTACCTGGCCAAGCGTGACTCCGAGTGGATGGGGCAGATCTATCGCTTCATGGGCATGAAGGTGGGCCTGCTGCAGAACGGCATGCGGCCCAACCTCAAGAAGCCCGCCTACGAGGCCGATGTGACCTACGGCACCAACTCGGAGTTCGGCTTCGACTACCTGCGCGACAACATGGTCACGCGCCCCGCCATGCGCGTGCAGCGTGGTCACCACTATGCCATCGTGGACGAGGTCGACTCCATCCTCATCGACGAGGCGCGCACACCCCTCATCATCTCTGGCGCGGGCACCAAGTCCGCCAGCACCTACAAGGACTTCGCGCGCGCGGTGCGCGGCCTCACGCCCGACGTGGACTTCGAGATGGACGAGGCCAAGCACACTATCGCTGCCACCGACGAGGGCCTCAAGAAGATAGAGCGCAACCTGGGCGTGGAGGACCTCTACTCCGACCCCTCCGGCCAGATGGTCAACCACCTGCAGCAGGCCCTCAAGGCCCAGTACATGTTCCACCGCGACCAGCAGTACATCGTGACCGACGGCGAGGTCAAGATCGTGGACGAGTTCACGGGCCGCGTGCTCGAGGGCCGTCGCTACTCCGAGGGCCTGCACCAGGCGATCGAGGCCAAGGAGGGCGTGCACATCCGCGAGGAGAACCAGACCCTGGCCACCATCACCCTGCAGAACTACTTCCTCATGTACGACAAGCTGGCCGGCATGACGGGCACCGCCATGACCGAGGACGCGGAGTTCCGCGAGGTCTATCACGTGCCCGTGCAGGTGATCCCGCCAAACAAGCCCGTGATCCGCAAGGACCACGAGGACAAGGTCTATCGCACCATCCAGTGCAAGTTCAACGCCGTGGCGGACGACGTGGAGGAGCGCCACGCCAAGGGCCAGCCGGTCCTGGTGGGCACCGTCTCCATCGAGAACTCCGAGCGCATCGCCCGCATCCTGGAGAAGCGTGGCATCCATCCCAGCGTCCTCAACGCCAAGTACCACGAGCGCGAGGCCGAGATCGTGGCCCAGGCCGGCCGCGAGGGTGCCGTGACCATCGCCACGAACATGGCAGGTCGTGGTACGGACATCCTCCTAGGCGGCAACCCCGACTTCATGGCCCGCGACGAGCTCCGCCAGCAGGGCTACTACGCGCCGGCCGAGGAGGGCGGGGAGCCCGTGCAGCCCTCCAAGGAGGTGTACGCCGAGGCGCTGGCCCGCGCGAAGAGGGTCTGCGCGGCCGAGCGCAAGCACGTGCTGGCCGCCGGCGGCCTCTGCGTGATCGGCACCGAGCGCCACGAGAGCCGCCGCATCGACAACCAGCTGCGTGGCCGCTCCGGCCGCCAGGGCGACCCCGGCGAGACCCAGTTCTACCTCTCGCTGGAGGACGACCTCATGCGGCTCTTCGCGGGCGACCGCGTGGACCGCATCTCCGAGATGATGGTCAGGTACAACATGCCCGACGACGAGCCCATCCAGGCCAAGATGGTCTCCAAGGCGGTGGAGGGTGCCCAGCGCAAGGTGGAGGAGGTCAACTTCGCCATGCGCAAGAACGTCCTCGACTACGACGACGTCATGAACATGCAGCGCCAGACCATCTACGAGGAGCGCAACAAGATCCTGGATGGCAAGGACCTGACGGAGCACGTGTCCGAGGTCACGGCCGACACCGTGCGCCGTCGCGTGGAGGAGTACTGCCCGGCACACACCGACCGCGACCAGTGGGACGTGGCGGGCCTCGCCAAGTGGGCCGAGGGCCTCACGGGACGCAAGGACGTGCCCGTGCCCGATGAGGACGCTGAGGCCCCGGACATCTACGACTCCCTCTACGCCTATGTGACCAGGGCCTACGACGAGAAGTCCGACCGTCTGGGCGAGAAGGTCATGCACGACATCTCGACCCAGGTGATGCTCCGCGTGATAGACACGCGCTGGATGGCCTACCTGCAGGATATGGACTACCTCAAGACGGGCATAGGGCTGCGCGGCTTCGGCCAGCGCGATCCCCTCGCAGAGTACAAGACCGAGGCCTATGCGGCCTTTACCGAGCTGCGCAACACCATGTACGAGGACTTCCTGCGCACCATCCTGCGCATCGAGATCGTGCAGCGGGTGCCCGCGGCCCAGGCCCAGCAGCCCGCGGATGACGAGGAGCCGAGCGAGCTGCGCGGGGCGCACTTCTCGGGTCCCGCTGAGGTGGATGGCGACCATGGCAACCGGCCGGCCGGCCCCAGCCTGCAGGTGCGCGGGCAGGGCGGTGCCGCTCCCCAGGGAGCGAACCCGGGTGCCGACAAGCCCAGGACCTACCGCAAGGTGGATGACCCCGACCCCTACGTGGGCGTGGGCCGCAACGACCCCTGCCCTTGCGGGAGCGGCAAGAAGTTCAAGAACTGCCACGGCAGGAACCGCTAGCCATGGCAGACGAGAAGAGCCCCACAAGCGTCGACGCCGCCGCGCTCGACGCGCTCGAGGTGCGCCTGGGCCAGGTGGAGGGCTACCTCCACGTAGACGAGAAGCGCGGTGTCGTGGCGGAGCTGGAGCGCCAGAGCGTTGCCCCCGGCTTCTGGGACGATGCCGATGCCGCCCGCGCCACCATGGCGAGGCTTGCCGCCGCCAAGGACGACGTGGATGGCCTTGCGCACGCCCGCGCACGACTGGAGGACGCCCGCACGGCCCTGGAGCTTGGCCAGGAGATGGGGGACGACGACCTTCTCGCCGAGGCGGCCTCCACGGCGGCCCAGGTGGAGCATGACCTGGGGGAGCTCGAGCTCTCCAGCTGGTTCACGGACGACCTGGACCACGGCGATGCCATCGTGACCATCACCCCCGGCCAGGGCGGCCTGGAAGCCCAGGACTGGTGCGAGATGCTCTTCCGCATGTACCTGCGCTACTGCGACCGACGGGGTTGGGGCGTCACCGTGAACGACGCCCCGGTGGGCGAGGTCATCGGCCTCGACCGGGCCACCTTCACCGTGACGGGCCACAACGCCTATGGCATGCTCCGTGCCGAGCAGGGCGTGCACCGCCTGGTGCGCATCAGCCCCACGGACGCCCAGAAGCGCCGCCAGACCACCTTTGCGGGCGTGGAGGTGCTGCCCGTGCTTCCGGACGACATCGAGGTGGACATCGACCCCAAGGACCTGCGCATCGACGTCTACCACTCCACCGGCCATGGCGGCCAGGGCGTGAACACCACCGACTCGGCCGTGCGCATAACCCACCTGCCCACGGGCACGGTGGTGACCTGCCAGAACGAGCGCTCCCAGCTGCAGAACAAGGCCTTTGCCATGAAGATCCTGCGCTCGCGCCTCTACGAGCAGGAGAAGGCCAAGCGCGACGCCGAGATCGAGAAGCTCCGCGGCCCCAAGACCGACATCGGCTTTGGCAACCAGATCCGCAGCTACGTCCTCTACCCCTATCAGCTGGTAAAGGACCTGCGCACCGGCGTGGAGACGGGCAACGTGGAGTCCGTGCTCGACCAAGGGGACCTAGACAAGTTCGTGTTTGCCTACCATCGCTGGGTGGTGGGCGAGGCCGCGGAATGACGCGGCACTCCTGGCGCAGCCTCGCCCGAAGCGTCGTCCTCATCGTGGCGGGCACGCTCGTGTACGCGGTGGGCGTGGACGCCTTCGAGATTCCCGTGGGCATAGCCGCCGGCGGCGTGACGGGTCTGGCCACGGTCCTGGCCGAGGTCGCCTCCTGGTATGGGGCGACCCTGCCCGTGGGCTTGCAGACCATCGTGATGAACGCGCTTCTCCTCCTGCTCGCCGTGCGGACCGGCTCGCGCCGCTACCTGGCCAACGTCGCCTTCGGGGCGGTTTGCTGCGGCGTCTTTACGGACCTCCTGGCACCCTACGTGCCTGCGCTGGGCGGGGGCGACCTCGTCATCTGCACGCTCTGGGGAGGCGTGGTCACGGGCGTGGGGCTGGGACTGGTCTTTCGTGCCGGGGGCAACACCGGCGGTACCGACATCCTAGCTGAGTTCCTGGCCAGGCGCACGGGCATGGGCGTGGGAACGGCGGTCATCCTGCTCGACGGCCTTATCGTGGCCGCATCGGCGCCGGTCTTCAGCGTGGAGGTTGCCCTCTATGCGGGCGCCGCCACCTATCTCTCGGGTAAGGTGATCGACGCGGTGGTGGATGGCCCGCGCTCGCAGCGCGCCGCCTACATCATCAGCGACCAGCACGACCTCATCGCAAACAAGGTCATGTACGACCTGGACCGAGGCTGCACGGAGCTGCAGGCGCGCGGCGTGTGGAGCGGCAACGACCGGCCCGTCCTCTTCGTGGTGCTGGGTCGCGGCGAGACCGCGGCGCTCAAGCGTGTGGTGGCCGAGTGCGATCCCGATGCCATCGTGATCATCAGCGAGGTCTACGAGGCCTTTGGCGAGGGGTTCAAGCAGATAGACCCGCGCTAGCGGGGTCGAGGTGGCCATGGCGCGCCGGTTGCACCGCCTGGCCGGGGATTCCGCGCTGACTGCACCAACCGGTCGACCATCTCGCGTCATCTGCACCAATTACGGCCCCGGAAAGCCCCCGCTTTGGTGCAGTCGGCGTGCTATCCGCGCGGGTGCTACGCGAGCGGTGCAGCCGCGCGAACGCGCAACGCCCCCTCAAGCCAGCTTTAACCCATGTGGGGAGCCTACGCTCTTTGGCAGCCGAGCGCGTGGCACGGCGCGTGCCCTTGGTAGAATGGCGTACGCATTTGTAACCCCGATGCAAAGAGAGGGAGCTCACGTGGCCAACCATTTTCGTAGCCCGGAGCGAGAGGGGTCGGACGACGCGACTCGTGTGGAGGACGTCACCCAGCAGGCGGAGGTCACGGACGTGACGGGCACCATGCCCAACCTGCCCGCGATCGACGCCCAGGAGGACGCGGCGGAGGGCACAGCGGCCGGAGAGCCGCTCGAGGCCGTGCAGGCGGTCACCGCCGACGACGCCACCGCACCTGTCGTGGGCCAGGAGGGATACAGGAGCGTGTACCAGTCCCTGGAGGGACAGGACTCGCCCAAGGTGTCCCGCACCGGTACGCCGACCATCTCGTTCCAAAACGTCACACTCATCTACCCGGCCCAACCCGACAAGCCCGCCCTGCAGGACGTCTCGATCGACATCTACCCAGGCGAGTTCGTCTTTATCGTCGGCCACTCCGGCTCCGGCAAGTCGTCCTTCCTGCGGCTGATCACGCGCGAGCTGCGCGCCACCAGCGGCAAGGTGCTCGTGGCCGGCCAGGACCTGACCTCCATGAGGAACAAGAAGGTCCCCTACCTGCGGCGCCAGATCGGCACCGTGTACCAGGACTTCAAGCTCCTGCCCGACAAGACCGTCTACGAGAACGTGGCCTTCGCGCTGGAGTGCATCGGCAAGCCGCGCGCGGTCGTCCGCGAGCAGGTGCCCGAGGTGCTGCGCCTGGTGGGCCTGGCCGAGAAGATGGACAACTACCCCGACCAGCTCTCAGGCGGCGAGCAGCAGCGCGTGTCCGTGGCCCGCGCAATGGTCAACCGTCCGCCGTTGCTGATCTGCGACGAGCCCACGGGCAACCTGGACCCGGCCATCAGCCTGGGAATCATGAAGCTGCTCGACCGAATCAACCGCGTCGGCACCACCGTGGTCATGGCCACCCACGACCGCGAGATGGTGGACTCCATGCGCAAGCGCGTGGTGGCCCTCGAGGCCGGCCACGTGGTCCGCGACCAGGAGAGGGGAGGCTACGGCTACTATGGTGCCCTCTAACCTTGGGTATTCGCTCCGCGAGGCGGGGCATCACTTCAAGAGGAACTTCTCCACGGTGCTGGGTGCCGTGGTCACCATCTTCCTCTCGCTCTTCATCATCGGCCTCTTCGTGCTCGCCTCCGTGGTGCTCGACAACGTGGTGGGCAGCGTGGAGGATCGCGTGACCATCCAGGCCTTCCTGTCCGACGATGCCGACCAGTCGGCCGTGGACGCGCTCCAGGCCAAGGTCGAGGGCTGGGACAACGTCGAGTCCGTGACCTACAAGAGCAAGGAGGAGGCCCTCGAGGAGTACAAGAACACGATGAGCAACCGCAACGCGTCGGACGCGGTGGCGGCGCTCGACGGCCAGAACCCCATCCCTGCCTCGCTGGTGATCAAGCTGAGCGACCCGCAGCAGGTGGAGTCCACGGCCACCAAGCTCGCCGCGGACTCCGACTTTGCGGGCGTGTGCGACGATCCCGACAACCCGACCGCCAGCGTCCAGTACGGGCGCGAGACGGTGGAGCGGCTCTTCAGCGTGACGGGCTACCTGCGCATCGCCGCGATGGTGCTCGTGGTCCTGCTCGTCTTCGTGGCCTTCGTCTTCATCAACAACACGATTCGCCTGGCTATCACCGCCCGGCGTCGCGAGATCGCCATCATGCGCCTGGTGGGTGCGAGCAACGGCTTCATCCGTGGGCCCTTCGTCACGGAGGGCGTGCTGGAGGCGCTCATCGGTTCCGCCCTGGCCATCGCGGCCCTGGCTGCATCGAGCAACGCCCTGCTGCCCAGGCTGGAGAACACCCTGCCCTTCCTGGCCTTCGTGATCCCGCAGCAGGCCTACCTCATGACCTACGGGGCCCTGCTGGTGATCGGCGTGGTGATTGGCCTCTTTGGCTCGGCGCTCGCCATGAGGCGCTACCTCAAGGTGTAGCCACGAGTGCACAGACTGGTATCGTTGGGGGCGGCGTGCAAGCGTCGCCCCCGTTTTGTGTGGGGCTAGGCCGTGCCAAGAGTGTCTGACACCTTTGGCACGCGGAGGGAGGGCCATGGGCAGGAAGCGACCGCATCACGGTAACACGCGGCGGGGGAGCGGGAAGGGCGCAAAGCGGCGTCCGGCCACCCTGGTCGGTACCCTGCTGGTACACAGCCCCGGCGTGGCCGAGGTCGAGACCCCGGAGGGTACCTTCCCGGTGGCCCGTCGTGGCCTGCGTGAGGCCATGAACGGCGACACGGTGCAGGTGAGCGTGGCGGAGGCGCACGGCCCGGGCCGTGGTCGCGGCGGACGCGGTGCCGGTGCGCCCGGCTCGGGCCTGGTGGCCTACGTGCAGGGCGTCCTTGTCCGCGCGGTGGAGACCTTCGTGGGGCGATTCGACGTGGCGGGTCCGCTGGGCGTGGTCGCCCCGCTGGACGCCCGCCTGGGCCACGACTTCTTCGTGCTGCCAGAGGACACGAGCGCCGCGCAGCTGGGCGTGGCCGCGGGCGACGTGGTCCGAGCGCGCATCACGGAGTACCCCACGCGCAACAGCGGGGCCGTCTGCACCATAGAGCGCCGCCTGGGCACCACCGACGAGCTGGATCTGAACGTCGAGGCAGTCATCGCGTCCCATGGCCTGGCCACGGAGTTCCCTCCCTCGGCCCTGGCGCAGGCGGAGGGGATCCGGGCGGACGTGCAGGGGGCGCTGGACGCGGACGCCTCCCGCCAGGACCTGCGCGACCTCGTGTGCGTGACCATCGACCCCACGGATGCCCGAGACTTCGACGACGCGGTGGGGGCCCGGCGCCTGGGCGACGGGGGCTTCGAGGTCTGGGTGCACATCGCGGACGTGACCCACTACGTGGGCTGGGAGACCCCCATAGACAACGAGGCCAAGAGGCGGACCTGCAGCGTCTACCTGGTGGACCGCGTGCTCCCCATGCTGCCGGAGCGCCTGTGCAACGACGTGTGCTCGCTCGTGCCCGGCGAGGACCGCCTGGCCATGAGCGTGCGGATGCGGCTGGACGCCCGTGGGCGGGTGACAAGTGCCAAGGCGATGACAAGCGCCATCCGCTCCAGCGCTCGGCTGACCTACGACCAGGTGTTGGACTTCCTGGAGGGCCGCGCGCCCGTGGGCTCGTTGCCGGTGGAGGCCGAGCGCGAGGCCGCGGTGACGGAGGCGCTGGGCGTGCTCGACCAGGTGCGCGACCTGCGCCAGCGCGTGCGACGTGCGCGGGGTGCCATCGACTTCGAGACGGTGGAGACCCGCATGGTGCTCGACGAGGCGGGGCATCCCACCGGTGTGCAGGTGCGGCAGAAGACGCGGGCCACCAGCCTGGTGGAGGAGGCCATGCTCCTGGCCAACGAGTGCGTGGCCGACATGCTGGCCCAGCGCGAGGTGGCCACGGCCTACCGCGTGCACGAGAGCCCCGCGCCGGAGGACCTGCACCAGACCCTGCTACCCCTCAAGGAGCTGGGGCTCCTCGAGGGCGACCTGCAAGAGCGGCTGGTGGCGGGCGAGCCCGGTGCCATCCAGGAGGTGCTGGCGGCGGCGCGAGGCACGCGGGGAGAGGTGCTTGCGAGCTCGCTCCTCCTCCGGGCCCAGAAGCGCGCCGTCTACCGGCCCCACAACGAGGGGCACTACGCGCTGGGGGCGAGGGCCTACTGCCACTTCACCTCGCCGATCCGCCGCTACCCGGACGACCTTGTTCACCGTGCGCTCAAGGAGCTCCTGGCGGGACGGGCGGACGGTCCCATGATGCGTCGCATGGAGGCGGTGCTGCCGCAGCTGTGCAGCACCTGCTCGCGCATGGAGCACACGGCCGACGCGGCTGCACGCGACTCGCAGGAGGTCAAGATGGCCGAGTGGTATGCGGGGCGCGTGGGCGAGCGTGCGGTGGGCACGGTGACGGGTTGCGAGCGGTTCGGACTATTCGTGACCTTGGACGAGACCTATGCGGAGGGTCTGGTGCCCGTGCGGGCGCTGGGAGCCGAGTGGTTTGCCTATGACGAGGCGCGTATGACGCTCACGGGCGAGGAGTCGGGCGAGGCGTATGGCCTGGGCCGGCGCGTGGTGGTGGAGGTGACGGGTGCCGACCCAGCTCGCGGACGGATAGATTTCGCGCTCGTGCGGTAGGCGTGGGGCGGCACATTTTGTAAACTTTAGAGTAAGATACTCATAAACAAACAATATGGTCCATTGAGGTGCCGTATGTTCGTGGGTCGTGAGCACGAGCTTTCCGAACTTGAGCAGCTGTACGAACGGGATGGCTTCCAGATGGTCGTCATCTATGGCCGTCGGCGTGTTGGCAAGACGACACTGGTCTCGCGGTTCTGTGAGTCCAGGCCGCACCTTTCGTTTACCGCGCGCCAGCAGAGCGATGCCCTCAACCTGAGGGACTTCTCGCAAAGGGTCTATGAGTACTTTGGCCTGCCGGCCAGCACGGGGGCCTTCGCCACTTGGGAGGATGCCTTCACGTTCATCGCACGGGGAGCTGGCAGCCAACGCCTCGTGGTTGCCTTTGACGAATTTCCCTACGCCGCGGCCCGCTGCGAGTCTCTGATGTCGACCCTGCAGGTCGTCATAGACCATGACCTTAGCCGAACCAACGTGTTCCTGATCCTCACGGGGTCCAACCAGGGCTTCATGCGCGAGAAGGTCCTGGGCCAGGGAGACGAGGCGCCAGGGCCTGGCGAGGAGAACCCGCTCTTTGGACGGCGCACCGCCCAGATCAACCTCATGCCGTTCGGGTACCGTGACGCTGCCCGCATGCTGCCGGGGGTCGCACCGAAGGATCAGGTGACGTACTACGCCTGCCTAGGGGGCACGCCGTACTATCTGAGCATGGTAGATGCGTCGCTTGGCGTGGAGCGGAACCTCGAGAGGCTCTTCTTCATAAAGGAGGGGCTTCTTTACGAGGAACCATTGATGCTAATGAGGCAGGAGCTGCGGGAGCCCTCCACGTACCTCTCCATCCTGGGCGCCATTGCCTCGGGAGCCAATCGGCCGCAACCGATAGCGGATCGGATCGGGGAGGAACGTGCACTCGTGGGGAAGTACCTCGCTACGCTCAGGTCCATGGGCCTCGTAACGAAGGCCGCGCCATATGGGGAGAACGCCGCACGCTCCCGCAAGGGAATCTATGAGATATCCGACCCGTGCTTCTCGTTTTGGTTTAGCTTCGTGGAGCCGAACACTGAGGCCGTGGAGCTGGATGTGGGCGAACTCGCGGCAAGGGAGATCCTGGGCAGCCAGGTGCTTGCCACCCACGTGGGGCATTGGTTCGAGAGGATCTGTTTGGAATGGGTGGTCCACCAGGCCAAGGCGGGAGAGCTGCCCTTCGTCCCGATTCGCTTTGGCCGCTGGTGGGGAAGCGACCCTGGGGCGCGCGAGCGGGCAGACGTGGATGTGGTGGCGGGCAACCCAGCGAGGAAGGCGCTGCTCGTGGGGGAGTGCAAGTGGCGTGGGGAATTCGATGTCTCCGAGGCCGCGGAGAAGCTCGTGGCCCGAGCGCCGCTGGTTGCCGAGGCGAATGAGGTGTGGTATGCGCTCTTCTCGCGCCAGGTGCTGGCTGGCGTGACGGCTGAGCGGCTGCGTGCGGATGCCCATTGGCGTCTCGTGGACGCGGAGGAGCTTTACGCAGGGGAATGATCCGCGGGCGCAAGGGCCAGCGGCTGGGGCCCGCTGGCTTTGGGCCCGCGGGTGGCTAGGCGTGCGGCATAATGGGAACACTAGGGTACCGGGCCCGTTGGGTCGCACGACCCGCCCGTCCTTGTCAACGTCGCATCGCGGCCCCGCGCCGCTGGAGGACCCACATGGATCGCATGGACGACCTTAACAGCACGAACACCACCCTCTCCGACGAGCTCGACCGTGCGGAGGGCTACCTAATGCAGGGGGAGGACGAGGCCGCCCACGACCTTTTGGCCCACCTGGCGGAGGACGTGGAGCAGTACGTGGATGCCAACTGCCCCACCACCGACGACGTCCAGTACTTCGCCTTCCCCACCATGTTCGAGCGGCTGGCCTACCGCCGCGTGGAGGACGACCCGCGCGAGCTCGTGCGGGTGGGGGAGCCCTTCGGTCGGGTGTATGCGGACCTGGCACTGGCCTGCGTACGGCTGGAGGATTACGAGGCTGCCATCGAGGCGCTCAAGATGGCCGTGCGCTGGAACCCCATGGACTGCGCGAGCAGGCTCAACCTGGCCGAGCTCTTCCTGCACACCGGCGACGCCCAGGAGTACCTGGCCCTCACCTACAGCGTCTTTGACCGGGCGAGCCGCGCGGAGGACCTGGCGCGCGCCTTCCTCAACTTCTCGGGCTACTTCGAGGCCAACGGCCAGCAGCGCGAGACTGCGGCCGCGCTCAGGGCGGCGCGGCGGCTGGGCGTGGACGACACCTCGCTCGCAGCGGCGTTCGACCAGGCGGCAGGCACCGACCACGACCCCGACTCCGTGACGGACGACGAGTGCCAGGAGCTCCTGGCGGCCCAGGGCCTGCCAGACGGTGCCAACGCGGAGATCGCCATCTGCCTGCTCATGTGCGCGACCGACGCCGCGGCGGCTGGCAATCGCGCTGCGGCCACAAACCTGACCATCCGCGCACGCGACCTGGTGGGCGATGCCGCCTGCAAGGCCCTGCTGCAGCTGATCCACGAGACCGACTCCGAGGACGCGGCGCCAGCGGCAGCAGGGGCGACCGAAACCCCTGCTGCCACGGACGGGGAGGCGCAGGATGCCTAAGCCCGCCAAGCCCGCGATCAAGGTGATCGCGCGCAACAAGGCCGCGCGACACAACTACTTCATCGACGAGACCTACGAGGCCGGCATCGAGCTCACGGGCGCCGAGGTCAAGAGCCTGCGCGACCGTGCCGCCAACCTCAGCGACTCCTACTGCCAGATCCGTGGCGGCCAGACCTGGCTCTATGGCCTGCACATCCATCCCTACCAATACGGCAGCGTGTGGAACGTGGATCCGGACCGCAAGCGGCGCCTGCTCCTCCATCGCCAGCAGATAGACTCGCTTGACGGCAAGCTCCGCGCCAAGGGCATGGCGCTCGTGCCGCTGGAGCTCTACTTCGACGAGCACAACCGCGTGAAGGTGCAGATAGGCCTTGCCCGCGGCAAGAAGCTCTACGACAAGCGCGACGACATATCGCGGCGCGACCAGGACCGCGAGATCCAGCGCGCCCTCAAGGAGCGCAGCCGATAGAAGTGCCACCGCCGGCGTACCCTTACGGTGCGGCCGGCTCCCGGTGCGGTAAGCTCTTGTTTGCTGGTACGGCATCGTCGAGAGGGGTCCCCATGGACAAGTCCGCGCTCTACAAGTTCTCCTCCGGTCTGTACGTGGTCTCGGCGGCGACGCCGGACGACAAGGGCGCCTGCCTGATAAACACGGGCCTGCAGCTCACGAGCTCGCCCCTGCAGGTCGAGGTCGTGGTGAACAAGCAGAACCACACCGAGGGCGTGATCGAGAAGGCCGGCCACTTCGCCTTGGCGCCGGTGGACGAGACGGCCGACATGATCTTCGTGGGGCGCTATGGCTTCCGCACCTCGGCCAGCTACGACAAGTTCGACGGCATTGCCAGTGCCACGACCGTGCTGGGCGACCCCTATCCCACCGAGCACGTGGCGGCGGTGCTGGCCTGCGAGGTCGTGCAGACGCTCGACGTGGGCACGCACGTGATCTTCGTGGGCGAGGTCAAGGACGCCGAGGTCCTGAGCTCCGAGCCACCCATGACCTACGCCTACTACCACGGCACCCTCAAGGGCAAGACCCCGCCCAAGGCCTCGTCGTTCGTGGCCTAGCACCTGGCCCGTTCGCCGGCACTGCGACTACTGCGATCACGATTGGGTATCCTGTTGCCAGGCGCCCGCAGGGGGTGCCGCAACCAGACACAAAGGAGAGGCATCATGGCTGAGGACGAGAAGAAGACCTACACGTTCCGCTGCACCGTCTGCGGCTACGAGGTGACCGTGGACACCCCCGAGCTGCCCGAGGACTACGTCTGCCCCGTGTGCGGCGTGGGCCCCGACATGTTCGAGCTCGTGGAGGAGTAGCCGCTGCGGCTGCGCATCGCGCGTGAGGGGCGGGCTGGCTCGGGTGATTCCGGGCTGGCCCGCCCTTGTCTGTGTGTAGGTACTAGAATCGATGTCGGCGAGCGGTGCGGTTTGCGCCGCCAACGGCTTCGACGAAGGGACAAGAGCGTGCAGCGCGCCAAGCAGACGAGCGAGTCCATAGAGCTCGCGGTGTTCCTCACCCTCTCGGGTGGTCTCATGGACGCCTACTCCTACCTGGGGCGCGGCGGCGTGTTTGCCAACGCGCAGACCGGCAACATGCTGCTCCTGGGCGTGAACCTGGCGGCAGGGGACCTCGGTCGTGCGGCGCACTACGCGGTGCCGGTGATCTTCTTTGCCGTGGGCATCGCGGCGGCGCACAGCGTGAAGATCCTCTGCAGGACGCGGCGCCTGCACTGGCGGCAGCTGGTCCTGGTGGCGGAGGTCGCGACCCTGATGGCGGTGGCGTGCATGCCGCAGGAGTGGAACCTCCTGGCAAACAGCCTGACCTCGCTCGCCTGTGGCATGCAGGTGCAGAGCTTCCGCAAGCTGCACGGGCACGGCTTTGCGACCACCATGTGCATTGGCAACCTGCGAAGCGGGACCCAGGAGCTCGTGAGCTGGTTCCACACCCGCGACCGGGACCGGCTGGAGGCGGCGGCGCTCTACTTTGGGGTGATCGTCTGCTTCGTGCTGGGGGCGGTCTTGGGCAGCAGGCTCCTGCCGGTGCTGGCGGAGCGGACGATCCTCGTGAGCTCGGGGCTTCTGGTCGTGGCGTTCGCCATCCTCTTTCAGGACCGGGAACGGCGCGAAGGCCGGGGGACAGCGTAGCGTGGGGTGGTCTGCCGACTGGGACGGCACGATTTGGGTATACTTCCCCTGTCGCATGACGTCAGCTCGACGCCCGCGCACGTTACTTGACACTTCGCATGGTGGCAGCAGCCCCATTTCCATCTCGTGGGGGTGACTGGTTTCGACAGGGTGGGTCTGAGATGGGCAGCAGGTCGTGGTCTCCTCGCCACGTTAAACAGGGGTACCGTCAAATTGAATTGACGACAACTCTTCTTACGAGCCTCTGGCTCTCGCTGCTTAGTCTTAACTAACCAGCGCGTCAAACCGGGGATCTCCCTCGTTCCCGGGGCGGCGTCATTCTAGGGGGATGCGCGTGCGGACGTGGCCGGTATGCCGCGCGCAAAGGCTGAACCGGCTGGGGCGGCAAACGTGGGTTGCCGGATGTGCGTCGCCCGAGACCTAACCGGCAACTAAGCCTGTAGACACCTGTCAGGGATCTGCTTTGGACCGGAGTTCGATTCTCCGCACCTCCACCATGCCTGGTCTGGCCCCGGCCCGCCGCGCGCGGACCGGGGCTTTTCTTTGCCGCGCGAGTCCGGGTCGATTTCACCGGGGTCTGTCCTTCTGTCATCGAGGTCTGTCCTTCTGTCAGCGCCGGCCGCCGGGATAAGGGACACAAGTTGCGAAGCAGGGACGACCACATGCCGGCTACCTGCGGATATTCCGTTCTCGATACAAGATCGTGGCGTGGTGACCCAACATCTGCCCGCCAATTGGGGCAACAGCGGCGGGCCGACATCGCGGTTGGCGTACTGAGGGCCAGCTATGGGCATGGCCCGCGTGTTGCCGTCGGTCCGGGACGTAGGTAACGAGAAGCTGGGGAGTTACCCACAGCTTGATCCGTAGGCAAGACCGCGTTTGGCTGCGATTCCGGCACCCGTCGCGGTATTGCCTACGTGCGGAGCCGTGGGCAATACGCTGACGCGAGGTTACCTACGGCGGGAGCCGCAGGTAACTCGTCTCCGTAGTGTTACCCACGGCTGGTAATGGGTGCAACATGGCTCTGGCTCGCTGCACCAGCCACCATCGCCATGTTGCCTGCGGCCGCAGATGCGGGCAATTCCTGGCCTGTCGGTGTGGCAGAAGGCCAGACCCTGGTGACGAGACCCTGGTGACGGCAGGAACAGACCATGGTGGCAGAAGGTCAGACCCCACCGTGGACGCCGCCATGGGAAGGGCCCGCAGGCGGGGAACCTGCGGGCCCGGGGAGGGGGGTCGTGCCTTGACCTAAGCCTCGTGCTTGGCCTTGCGAGAGGCGCGCCTGGCGGATCTGCGGTCGCGCTTGGCCTGCTTCTTCGCGGCCTTCCGGGCCTTGCGGTCCTCGAAGGAGGTGTCGGGCTTGGTGTGGCGACGGTGCACGTAGAGGCCCCAGCCCAGGGCGAGAAGCCCGACGATGCCTGCGGAGCCGCCGTTCACGGCCCCACGCCAGGTGGCGGTGCCGGTGGAGACCGCCGCACCCGGGGCGATGCCGTTCATGGCGTTGGAGTTGGCCACCATGTAGCACACGCGGTGGACCGCCTGGCGCATGACGCCCTTGGCCGTGGGGGAGTCGTAGTCGCTGCCCTTGTCGATGAAGCCGGCGAGCCAGAGGTCGCAACCAGCACGCAGGGCCAGGTCGTGGCCGGTGGCGGAGGCGACGGAGAGGTCGGAGACCACAGCGCCGTCAAAGCCCCACTCGTCGCGCAGAACGCCGGTGAGCAGCTGGTAGTGGCAGGCGCCGGTCACGCCGCCAAAGCCGCTCTGCGAGGCCATGACACCGGTGCCGGAGCAGATGACCTTCTCCTGCATGGCACCCTGGGCGTCAAGGTAACGCACGGTGGAGCGGGCCTCCTCGAGGGCAATCTGGAAGGGGCGCAGGTAGATCTCGCGCACTGCCTGCTCACCGGCCCAGGTGGTCAGGTTCTCGCCGCGGTTGGTTTCCTGGTCGTTGAGGGCAAAGTGCTTGAGGTAGCTGAAGACGCCCATGTCACCCGCGCCGCTGATGGCAGCCGCGGCCAGCTTGCCGGAGAGAAGCGCGTCCTCCGAGTAGTACTCGTACACGCGACCGCCAAAGGGGCAGCGGTGGATGTTCACTGCCGGGGCGTACCAGCCGCTGAAGCCCAGGTGCAGGGACTCCTCGCCGATGGCCTCGCCCATGGCACGCATGAGGTCGCAGTTCCAGCTGGAGGCCAGGAGGTTCACGGATGCCCAGCTGGAGGCGCCGGAGGCACCTACACCACCCCAGCCCATGGCTCCATCGCGGTCCTTGGTGGCGGGCTTGGCGATGCTGCGCAGACCGGAGGTCTGGTAGTTGGCCATGTAGATGAGGTTGGTGATGTCGTCCTTCTCGGCATCCCAGTCTATCTGGTCGAGGAGCTCGTCCCACTGCGGGTCGTCAAAGGGCACGCCGCGCAGACCGGCCAAGGTGAGGCCGTTTGCAGCGCCGGACGCGGGCGCCTCGGTCGCGAAGACCTTGGAGCCCTCGACGTTGCCCAGGTAGGAGTCTGTGGTGGGGTCATAGCCCTCGAACCAGGCGCGCTCGTCCTTGGCCGCCTGCGGTGCGGCCTTGGTGCGGCCCTCGGGGGCCACGGGCTGGGTTCCGGCCCAGTCGGCGCGGGAGAGGTTGGTCACCGAGGGGTCCGCCATGTAGGCGTTAAGGGCGTCGAACTCGTTGTGCGCCGCGTGGAGGCCAGCGGCGCGCTTGGGGTCGTCGGTGGCCTCGCCGCGCCCGTCAAGCGCGCACTGGGCAGCTCGGTCGCGGCTCACGGGGTCTGCGCCCTCGAACCAGTGGTCCTCGTCCACGGTCGCGACCTGGCTGGCCAGCACGGTGTGGGCGTCGGAGCGCAGGTCGATCGCGTAGTCGCCGGCCTCGAGGAGCCAGGCGCCGGTGGTGCCGTCGGAGTTCTGGTGGCTGGTGTCCCAGGAGGCCATGTCGTCCACGGCCCAGGCCAGGTCCACGTCCTGGGAGGCACCGGGGGCCAGAAGGTCCGTCTTGGCGAAGGCAACGAGGTTGGTCGCGGGCTTCTCCACGCCTGCCGTGCGGTCGTAGTCGGTGTAGGGGGAGGTGTAGTAGGCCTGTACCACCTCCTTGCCCTCCACGGAGCCTGTGTTGGTCACGCGGACCGTCATGGACACGCGATCGGTATCGGCACGGAAGTTGGTGACCTGCTGGTCAAAGCTGGTGTAGGAGAGCCCGTGTCCAAAGGGGAAGGCAACAGCGGCGTCGTAGTCGAAGCCGGGGTCCACGGCGGCAGCCGTCTCGTAGTAGCGATAGCCTAGGTAAACGCCCTCCTGGTACTCCACGAAGGAGAGCGGGCTGCCCTTGTACTCCAGGTCGGAGAACTTGAAGTCGCCAAAGTTCTGGTAGGCCGGGTCAGCCGTGAAGTCGAGCGTCCAGGTGTCCGTCAGGCGGCCGGAGGGGTTGACGGCACCGGAGAGGACCTTGCCCAGCGAGGAGAAGCCGCGGGTGCCGGCCGTGCCCATCCACACGATGGCATCGGCCGCGGTGTCGCCCGAGGTCAGCGGGCCCACCTCCACGGGGTTGGCGGTGTTGAGGACCACGACCACAGCCTTGCAGGACTTCTTGGCCGCAGCGAGCATGGCCTTCTCGCCCTCGGTGAGGGCCAGGTAGTGGGGCGTGCCGTCGTCGTAGCCGGCCATGCGCTTGTCCAGGCCCTCGGAGCCGTTGCGGGCGATAAAGACCACGGCCGTGGAGTCGGCCACGTCGAGGCCTTCGTAGACGGAGGTGTCGTAGGAGTAGATCTTCTCGGCCTCCACGGAGTCGGTGGTGCCTCCCATGCCGGACTGGCCGGATCCCAGGGCAGGTGCGTCTGCGGCAGCGTCGGGGAAGGTGGCCTCGGCAGCCTTCATGGCGTCGGGCACGGCGGGGTTCACGGACAGGTGGGCGGCGAGGCCCGCCTCGGGGGTCACCTGGGTGTCGTCGGTGCTTGCGGCGGCGCCCGTGCCGGAGTAGACGGGGTTGAGGTAGCCGTAGCCGTAGGGGCTCACGGACGCACCCTCGCCCAGGGGCAGGACGCCATCGTTTGCCAGAAGGACGATGCCCTCGTCGCAGGCCTGCTCGGAAACGACATCGCTCGCGGCCTTGGCGTCAGCGAGGGAGGCGGTGGCGGCGGGGACGTAGGTGGTGTCCCAGCCCTCGGTGCCGGCCGCGGGCGTGACCTCGGTCGCACCCGCGCCCACGAGGCCGTTTGCCATAGGGCCGAACATGCTTGCCGCGACGTTGGCCACGCCCACGACCGCGCCGCCCACGATGCTTCCGCCGATAAGGAACCTGCGCCTGGTGATGTCCTTCATTATGTCTCCCCTTCGTTTTGGGCCGCTCACGCGACCGTCCGGGCTTTAGCCCGCCCCTTGTTGGCCACGAAGATAGGGGTCGCGAGGGGGTGCGGGGAGGGGGCATTGCACGAATGCCGGGCTGTGTTTGCACGAATGAGGCGACTGGGCGGAAGTGCACGTTTGTGAGGCACAAACGGTCGCGCGAGACCCACTACTACGCGGCCCCAGGGACGAGGACGACGTGCAGCGTGTAGACGCCGTCGGCCACGGCCCCGTGCAGGCGCCCGCCGTAGCGGTCCACGAGCCTGACCAGGGCCACCGACGCGCCTGCGCCTCCGGGTGTTCTGGGCAGCTCGCCCGCCAGCGGCAGGTCTTCCGCGCAGAAGCACTGGCCGTCCAAGGCGACTGTGGGACCGTGGCGCGCCGCCGTGACAGAGACCGTGCGGAGCTCTGGATCCGGAGTCGTCGCCGCTACGCCTGCCAGACAGTCCAGCACGGCCGACCAGAGCTCGCGCGCATCGTGCTCGCCCATGAAGCGGAAGGCCGCCCCGTCGACCATGGCCGTGAGCGTCACGCCCTTGGAGCGGAGCTCAGCGCCCTTGTCGGTGAGAAGTGCGTCCAATGCGGGATCGCCCGACTGCACGAGGGAGTCGTAGGAGGCGATGGCCTCGCTGAGCTTCTGCGCGTCCGCGGGGCGCGCGAGCGGCGCCTCGGACGCCTCGTCCGTGGCGGGCGATTCCCCAAGGGCCCGCTCCGCCTGCCTGTGGAGGGCGTCGTGGAAGATGCGGTTGACCCTGCGCAGGCCGTCCGCCTCCAGATCGTGATGGCGGGCCTGGGCGTCGCGCTGCTCGCGTGCGGTGGCCAGGTCGGAGCTCAGCTGGTCTGCGCGGGAGAGGATGACGAGCAGCACCAGCCCCAGCGTAGTGCAGAGCACGTCGTAGATGCGGCAGGCGAGCGCGGGCAGGCCTGCGCCCATGCGCTCGGCGAAGGCGAGGTTGAGCGCGATGCACATCACAAGGAGGCTGGCGCATAGCAGGGTGCGGCCCATGGAGGCGTGGATCTTGCGGGAGTCGACCACGAACCCGCGGCCGACCTCCCACCAGAGGAGCAGGTAGACCCCCGTGTAGACAAGGGCATAGCAGAGCCAGAAGGATACCTGCGAACGTGTGGGGGAGCCGCCCGCGTATGCGGCTACGGCCAGGAGCGCGAGCTGGAGCAGGCCGGACGCGACGTGCTGGGTGCCGTAGCCCGCGGCTGCCAGCACGAGCGCCTCCAGCTTGCTGGCACGCGCACAGGCCATGAGCGCGGCCCACGACGCGAGCGCCTGGACCCCGTAGTAGCCCATGGAGAGGATGAGGGTGGTCCCGTCGATGTCGGCCTCGGGCTCCGTGGAGCCCGAGGTGGCGGCGGCCGCGCGAGAGAGGAGGCTCTCCGCCGGGATCGCGCTCAGGATGACAAGTGCGAGCGCGAGGCCGGTCGCAGCCATGACTGCCAGGTAGGCCACCCGTCCGTGAGGCCGCCACGAGGCGTGCTGGGTTACGGCCAGGGTTGCCGCCGCAAGCTCGAGCGGAAAGCCGAGGCCTATGAGCAGTCTCAGGAGCCCCTCCATGCGGCTCACTCGCCTCCGTAGTGCTCGGCCAGTGCCGCGGCCACGTCTGTCTTGCGCGCGAGCGATACCTGGAGCTCGTCGCCGTTCTCCAGGGTGACGGTGCTGCCGGCAAACTGGCTCACGGCCTCAAGGTTCACGAGGGCGTAGCGATTGACCGCCACGAAGGGGGCCATCGCCAGCCGCTGGGACACGTCCTTGAGGGAGCCCCAGGTCTCGAGGTCGCCGTCTGCCAGGTGATAGATCAGGCGATGCCTGTTCACCTCCACGTAGAGGATGTCGCATGAGGAGACGTAGCGGGTCTGACCGTCGGCGTCGATGGTCAGGCGGACGTCCTTGTTTGCATGGGCGGCTGCCACGTGGTCCTGGGCCCGACGCATGGCCAGGACAAACTGCGGGTACTGGACCGGCTTGAGAAGGTAGCCCAGGGCCTCCACGTCGTAGCCCAGCGAGGCCAGGCGGGCCACGCGGGTGGTAAAGATCAGGGCCACGCGGCTGCCGGCGGTGCGGATGCGGCCCGCCAGCCGCATGCCGTTGTCTCCGGGCATCTCGATGTCCAGGAAGAGCAGGTCGAAGGTCTGGTCGAGGTCTCCGGCATGGGCTGTCAGGAGGGCGTCGCCCGAGGCGAAGCGCGTGACGGAGCAGGCTGCTGCCTCGGAGCCGGGGGAGGCTGGCGAGAAGTAGCGCGCGAGCAGCCCCTCCAGCTGCGCGGCATCTGCCTCCGTATCGTCCACGATGGCTATCCTGAGCACGCCCGCCTCCCCAAACGTCGCGGCTTCCATCATACCAGCGGAAAACCGTCCGGTGGCTCCTCTGGGCGGGATGCGCGCGGGTGCTAGCGGCCCCGACGGCCACGAGTCGGGCCGATGCGGCTGTGTCGCGCCGGGGCGGGCTGGTGGGGTATCCTAGGGCTCTCGAAGACGGCAGGAGGGGGTCATGATGGCGGCGGCAGACAACGCGCTGGTGCTCGAGGGCGGCGGCTTTCGCGGGATGTTTACGGCGGGCGTGCTCGACGTCCTGCAGGAGCAAGGCATCTACGACTTTGGCAGCGTGTGGGGCGTGAGCGCGGGCGCCCTGGCCGCCGTGAGCTATAAGAGCCACCAGATTGGTCGTACCATGCGCGTGATGCTGGCCTTCCGTGACGACCGGCGCTTCATGAGCCTGTGGTCGCTGGCCACCACGGGCAACCTGGCCGGCGTGGACTTTATGTACGACCAGGTGCAGAACTACCTTGACCCCGGTGACGATGCGGCCTTCAATGCCGAGCCCATGCAGATGATAGCCGTGGCCACGAGCGTGACCTTTGGCACTGCCGTGTATCAGCACGTGGCGCACATGCCCGAGGACGTGCGCATGATCGCCGCCTCCGCCTCGATGCCCCTCGTGTCGCGCATCGTGGACGTGAACGGCCTGCGCCTCCTGGACGGCGGCACAGCGGATTCCATCCCGGTGGACGCGGCCCTGGGCCTGGTGGATGTGGATGCCGACGGCGTGACCCCGGCCAAACGGGCCCTCGTGGTGCTCACCCAGGACGCTACCTACCGCAAGAGCGGGGCAAACGAGCGTGCGGCTGCCCTCTCGCCCCGCTATGCGGAGTTCCCCTACTATGTGCAGGCGCTCCGCAGCCGTGCCGGGCGCTACAACGCCTGCCGCGCCCACGTACGGGAGCTCGAGGCGGAGGGACGGGTGCTCTGCCTGCTGCCGCCCGAGCCGGTGGACGTGGGAACCTCGGGCGCCAGCGGCGAGAAGCTCCTCACGCTCTACCTCCAGGGCCGAACGGCGGCCACGGAGCGTCTGGCCGACATCCAGGCCTTCCTAGCGCAATAGAAGGGGGCGTGCCAAAAGCGTCTGACACTTCCGGCACGCCCCCGGCACGCTGGCGGGTTCTTAGAGCTCGGTCACGACCACGCGCTCCACGAGCGAGTCCACGAGGTCGCGCGGGGCGGCCTGGGTGCCCGACTGCATGACGTTCGCGGCACCGGTGGCCATGGCCAGGCGCAGGGTGTCGGCAAGACCCATGCCCTCGCTCTGGGCGTAGGCCAGCGCTGCCACCACGGAGTCGCCGGCGCCCACGGTGGAGCCTACCGGGACCTTAACGGGACTGGCCTTGTATGCGGCCTCGCGGGTCACGTACACGGCACCCGCCCCGCCCATGGAGACCATCACGCGCTCGAGGCCCTTGTCGATGAGCTCGCGTGCGGCCTCGGCCACCTTGGCGTCGGTGTCCAGCGTGCGGCCCAGCATGTCGCCGAGCTCGATCTCGTTGGGCTTGATCAGGTCGGGGGCCGCCTTGATGCCCTCCACGAGCTTCTCGCCGTCGGCGTCCAGGTACACCGTGACGCCCATGGCCTTGAGGGAGCTCACCCAGGTGCGATAGGTGTCGGAGCGGGCGCCACGAGGGAGCGAGCCGGAGAGCACCACGATGTCGCTCTCTGTCACGCGGGCCATCAGGATGCCCAGCATCTGGCGCAGGTGCTCGTCGGTGACCTCGGGGCCAGGCTCGTTTATGTCGGTGTTCTCGTGCTTGACGGGGTCCTTGATCTTGAGGTTGGCACGGGTCTCGCCGGGCACCTCGAAGACCTCGCACTCGATGCCCTGCTCGTCCAGCATGCGCTTGATGGTGCGGCCGGTGTTTCCGGCCAGGAGGGCGTAGGCCACGGTCTGGCCGCCCAGCTCGTGGATCACCTTGGAGACGTTGATGCCCTTGCCGCCCGGGTCCACGCGCAGCTCGCTGATGCGGTTCACGCGGTCGAGGGTGAGGTTCTCAACCACGGCGGTCTTGTCGAGCGCCGGGTTGAGCGTGACGGTGTAGATCATGGCGCATCCTTTCGGCTGTTCGCGCGCCAAAGGTGTCAGACACTATTGGCACGGCTGGCTGGGCTTGTCCGTGGACTCATTCTACCCGCGGCCTGGTGGTTGTCACATGGCAAGAAGGCCGCTGGTCGAAACGGCGGGGCAAAAGTGCCCAAGGGCCCTGCCTCAGGCGGCCGGTGCGGGGAGAAGGACGTCAAGCTTGGCGCTGTCGTCCCCCAGGTCGGTGGTCAGGGAGCCGCCGTAGCGCTCGGCCACCAGACGGGCCGCGCGCAGGCCCTCCGCGCCCCAATGCGCGGCCGCGGTACTGCCGGCGGGCACGGCCTCCACATGGAGGGATGTCATGCCCAGGGCCTGCTTGAGCACGAGCGTGACGCTGCCGCCATCCAGACCCGCGGCCGCCACCTCCATCGCGCAAGCTAGTGTCGTTCCCACCAGGGCATACACGTCGGCGGCTGGCAGGAAGTCGAGCGTGTGGCCGTCCGCGATGCAGGTGAGGGCCATGCCGCGTTGGTGGCAGAGGAGGCTCTTCTCGCTGAGCACGGCGTCCAGCGTGGGGTTGCCCGTGCGCACGGTGGTGTCGTACACGCTGATCTGGCGGACCACGTCGGCGAGCGCCTCGCCGTCCACCGAGCCCTCTGCCACGAGGCTCCTCGCCACGGCGTGGCGGATGACGTGCACGCGCGCGTTCACGGCGTCCATGGTGGCTTGGGCGGTCTGGTACTGGCGGACGGACTGGTCTATGACGTCCTGCATGGTGGCCACGCTCTCGCGCAGGCGTCGGTTGTAGAGGAGCTCGAACTCGCCATAGAGGAGCACCACGCAGATGGTCAGGTGCCCCAGGGAGAGTATGGCCAGGTAGCGATGGGGGATCTCGTCATAGACGTTTAGATCGCCTATGGTCAGGTCAAAGAAGATGTTGAAGAGGATGGCCAGCACGATCACGGCCATGGCGCGCCAGTCGTCGATTTGCAGGAGGCCGCGAGCGGTCAGGTCGCGCAGGAAGAGCCGGTAGCTCAGGCCATACACGATCGTGCCCGCCACGCAGAGGAGGACCACCATGGGCACCACGTCGCCGTTGCCTCCCGGCACAAGCCCCAGCACATGCGCCGTGCGGTCAAGCGAGAAGACCAGGTTCTGCAGGTTGTAGGCCGAGGAGGCGCAGAAGGCGGCCGTGAGCAGCGGTGCGCCGTAGGCCCACCACACGGCTCCCGTGGCAAGGGCCAGAATGGCAAGGAAGCCGGCGCTGGCCACGAAGAAGCTGCGGTTGTCGCTGAGCGGTGGGTGCAGCGAGAAGCCCGCGAGGATCGCGGCCGCCACGCAGGTCGCCAGCGCCGCTGCCAGCAGGGCCACGCGCCAGCGGAACCCCTCGCGTTGTGGGAGCCTGCGGGTAAAGAGCCAGCACCCCAGCGTCATGAGAACCGCGGTCAGGACGATCTGCACACCCTCGAACACGGCTGGCCACCCTACTACACGCTTGCGCCCACGTAGCGGCCGATGGCCTCGAGCGCGGTCTGCTTGCGTGACCGGGAAAAGAAGACCTCGTCGCCCGTGTCCATCGTGAGCGAGTCGCGGCCCACGCGGCGGATGGAGCCTATGTTTACCAGCGCGTTGTTCGACACACGCGCGAACCGCTCGGGGGAGAGGGCCTGCTCGAGCGACTTGAGCGTCACGCGCGAGCGGAGCTCCTCGCCGCCCACCATGTGGAAGACGGCCTCGTGATCCACGATGTCCACGTAGGACACGTCGTGCTCGTCCACCAGGTGGGTGCCGTCCGAGGTGGCCACGGCCACGACCTTCTCGGCGTTGCGACGCACCACGCGCAGGGCGCGGTTCATGCGAAGGCAGAAGTCCTGGTAGCCCACCGGCTTGACCATGAAGTCCAGGGCGTCCACCTCGTAGCCCTTCACTGCGTACTGGGCCAGGTTGGTCACGAAGATGATGGGGGTCTGCGAGTCGTAGCCGCGCAGGAGGGCCGCCGTCTCCATGCCGTTGATGCCCGGCAGGTCGATGTCGAGAAACACCAGGTCGTAGTGGGTCTCGGCACCCACGAAGTCGAAGGACGACCGCTCCCAAGCGAGGTCCAACTCCACATTGTGGCTGGTGGCGTAGCGCTCCACCAGCTCGCGCAGGGCAGCCTCCTCGGCGGGGTCGTCCTCTATGGACAAGAGCCTGTACATGCGTCCTCCCTCTCCCATGCACATATTACACGGGTCGTGCGCCGACGCGCGAACGTGCCGGTTGCCGCCCACGGACGGCGGGTGGCGGCAGGTTTTCGACGGGTTGGTCGCAGGCTGCCTGCGCCGACCGGGAGCGCGGCATGATGCAAGCCAGAGACGGACCCCAAATGGGATGGGGGCATAAGGAAGGGAGAAGCACGATGAAAGCACGCATGACACGCAGGAGCTTCCTGGGCGGGACCGCTGCGTCGGCCGTGCTGGCCGGGCTCGTGGGCTGCGGCGGGCAGGGTACGGCGGGCGGCGGCCAGGCTGCCGAGCCCGAGGCGACGCTGCCCAGCGCCGACCAGTACCCGATCGACCCGGACGCCGAGGGCACCGAGGCCAAGTGGGCCTCCGAGGAGACCCGCGACAGCTGGACCCGCGTGACCAACCCCGACGGCGGCGCCGAGCTGGGCGTCATGAGCATGGACAAGGTCATCCAGGTGGACGGCCTGGCCTTCAAGGACTCCAACGGCAATGGCAAGCTGGACCTCTACGAGGACTGGCGCCAGAGCGACGAGGACCGCGCCGCGGCCTTGGCCTCCGAGCTCACGGCCGAGGAGATCCTGCCCCTCATGTTCCATGACGGCTTCATGAGTGCCGCAGCCCCGCTGGACGACGCCGTGGTGGCCAAGCTCCAGGAGGGCCTGCGCGCCGGCGTCTCGCGCGCCAACACGTCGCTCGACACCTACGCGACAGACATCGCCTTCGTGAACGCCGTCGAGGAGTGGTGCGAGGAGAACGACTCCCACGGCATCCCCTACATGAACTCCACGGATCCCTACCAGCTCTACGACATCCCCGACCCCCACTGCCAGTCGGCCGCCTTCGATCGCGAGCTCTGGCACAAGTCGGGCCACTACATCGGCCGTGCCTGGCGTGCCTCGGGCTTCCGAGTGGACCTTGGGCCCCAGGTGGACATCGGCACGAACATCATCTGGACGCGCCTGGGCGGCTCCATGTGCGAGGATCCCGCCACCAACCGCGACCAGGCCATCGAGTACGCGGGCGGCATGCAGTCCACGTGGGGCGACGACATGTCCGACGACCAGGGCTGGGGCAAGGACTCCGTGGCCTGCATGTTCAAGCACTACGTGGGCCCGGGTGCCGCCGAGGGTGGCCGCAACGACCACATGGACGGTGGCAAGTACGACGTCTTCCCTGGCGACAACTTCAAGGCCCACCTGATTCCCTTCCTGGACGGCGGCCTGCACCTCAACTCCAAGACCGGCCAGATGGCCTCCGTCATGCCCAACTACGGCATCGCCTACTCCGAGGATGGCTCGCTTGGCCCGCTCTATGGCGGCGCCTACAACAAGCGCAACATCGGCATCCTGCGCAACGCCGGCTGGGACGGCATGGTGTGCACGGACTGGCAGATCCTGCGTGCCACGGACTTTGGCGACCGCGCCTTCGGCGTGCAGGACATGACCGAGGCCGAGCGCTTCGAAACCTTGGTCGACGCCACGGTGGACCAGGTGGGCGGCGACTGGGCGCCCGACGTGGCCAAGGAGGGCTACGAGCTCCTCAAGAAGGACCTGGGCGAGGACGCCGCTCTGGAGCGCGTGCGCGAGTCCGCCCGCCGCATCTTCACGGTCATGAACCACGTGCAGCTCTTCGACCAGCCCTACTCCGACCGCAGCTACGCCAAGGAGGTCCTGAGCGACCAGGCGGCCCTGGACTTCGGTCAGGAGGCCTCCGACAAGTGCATCGTCATGCTCAAGAACGCGGGCAACGTGATCGCCAAGGGCGGCATCCAGGGCAAGCCCAAGTGCTACATCCCGCAGAAGCTCTCCGGCGGCAGCGGGTTCTTCGACACCACGCCCGCGACCTTCTCGCTCGCGGTCGACGAGGAGGCGGCATCCAAGGTCTTCGACGTCCTGACCGATACGGTGGGCGAGCCCACGGGCACCGCACAGCCCATGCCCGGCCCCATGGGCGGCGGCGCGGCCAGCTCCGACCCGGTCTACCAGGCAAGCGACGCCGTCATGCCCTCCGACGAGGAGCTGGCGTCCTGCGAGTACGCCGTGTTCGTGATCGGCTCGCCCGACACGGGTGCTGGAACCGGTGGCGGCATGTTCGGTGGCGACGTGCCCGAGGACCAGAAGTACCTGCCCATCTCCCTCCAGTACCGTCCCTACACCGCAGACACCGCCCGCGACCCCTCGCTTGCCGGCGACATGGTGGACGGCGTCAAGGAGAACCGCAGCTACAAGGGCAAGACTGTGACCGCGAGCAACGAGGGCGACCTAGACGGGCTCATCGCCCTGCGCGAGAAGATGCCCGACGCCAAGATCATCCTCATCGTGGAGGCGTCCAACAACGCCCAGTGCTTCCACGAAATCGAACCCTACGCCGACGTGATCCTGTGGAGCTGGGCAACCGCGGGCCGCAACTTCGGCAAGGCCTACGGCCGCATCCTCTCCGGCGAGGTCGAGCCGAGCGGACTTCTGCCCTGCCAGATGCCGGCCAGCATGGAGGCCGTGGAGGCGCAGCTCGAGGACGTGCCGCGCGACGTGGACTGCTACACGGACTCCGAGGGCAACACCTACGACTTCTGCTTCGGCCTCAACTGGTCCGGCGTGATCGACGACGAGCGCACCGCCACGTACAAGGTGGCCCCGCTCTCCGAGCCCGAGACCGAGGTCAAGCCCGGCGAGTAGTGCCTGGCGGCAACAACCACATGCACCTCGGGCGGACGGCCCACTCCCTCCCTTCCCAAGGGCCGTCCGCCCAGCTCCTTCCCAAGCGGCGATGTCACAATAGTGTCAGACACTTCTGTGACATCGCCGCTCTTGTGGTCTCGGCCTGTCCGGACCCGACTGCCCTGGGGCCGAGCCGGCATTGCGCGCCGCCCGCCCCACCGCTTTTGTGGGGGTTGTGTGCGGGAAATTCGCGGGGGCGATGCGAACTTGTCGCTGTATACTCTTAAGGCTTTTCCACAGAGCCCCGTAACCTCTGAAAAGAAAAGTTCCGCCGCGGTCTGTCCAGAGGCCAAGGCATTCGCATGTGTTTGTAGGAGGAGTCAAGTGAACAAGTCGACTCATTACGCCAAGCCCGGCGAGGTCGAGCGCAAGTGGGTGCTCATCGACGCTGACGGCGCCACACTCGGTCGTCTGGCCACCACGGCTGCCATGATCCTTCGTGGCAAGAACAAGCCCCAGTTCACCCCCAACACCGACACGGGTGACTTCGTGGTCATCATCAACGCCGACAAGGTCGTCCTCACCGGCAACAAGGCCGACGAGAAGTCCTACTGGCGCTACACCGGCTACCTGGGTGGCCTGAAGACCACCTCCTTCAAGGAGGCCATGGCCAAGAAGCCCGAGTGGGTCGTCGAGCACGCCGTCAAGGGCATGCTCCCCCACACCACCCTGGGTCGCAAGCAGGGCATGAAGCTCAAGGTCTACGCTGGCCCCGAGCACCCGCACGCCGCCCAGAACCCCGTTCAGATCGATTGGAGGGCCTAACCGATGGCTGAGAACACCGCTGTGTACACCGGCACCGGCCGTCGCAAGGAGGCCACCGCGCGCGTTCGCCTGGTCCCTGGCACCGGCAAGGTCACCGTCAACGGCCGCGACGCCGAGCAGTACTTTGGCCGCAAGCAGCTCGTCGAGGATGCCTGCGCCCCCTTCCGCGTGACCGACACCCAGGGCATGTTCGACGTCATCGCCCTGTGCGACGGCGGCGGCATCCACGGTCAGGCCGGCGCTCTGCGCCTTGGCATCTCCCGTGCTCTCCTGGACGCCGGCGAGTACCGCGCCGAGCTCAAGAAGGCCGGTTTCCTCACCCGCGACGCCCGCGCGGTCGAGCGCAAGAAGTACGGCCTCAAGAAGGCCCGCAAGCGTCCGCAGTTCTCCAAGCGCTAGTCCTTGTTGTCTGGCGCCTGCCTCACGCAAGGCGCATATGCTGCGGAGATATGCGATATCAGGGTCCGTCGCGTCAGCGGCGGGCCCTTTTTATGTACCATGGGTGGGTGCGAGCCGCGCCCATGCGCGGCCATCGCCACCACGCGATCCAAAGACGCAGCTCAGACGGAGAGGGGACGCGGCATGAGGTACTTCGGCACGGACGGCTTCCGAGGCAAGGCCAACGAGGGCCTTACCGTTGACCACGCCTTCAAGATCGGGCGCTTCGTGGGCTGGTACTACGGTGCGCGCCAGGGCCGCAAGGCCCGCGTGATCATAGGCAAGGACACCCGCCGCTCCAGCTACATGTTCGAGTCGGCCCTCGTGGCGGGTCTCGTGGCCTCCGGCGCCGACGCCTACATGCTGCACGTGATCCCCACGCCGGGCGTGAGCTACGAGGTGGTGGACGGCGACTTTGACTGCGGCGTCATGATCACCGCCTCCCACAACCCCTTTACGGACAACGGCATCAAGCTCGTGAACCACGAGGGCTACAAGATGGACGAGGACGTCCTCGAGCAGGTGGAGGACTACATAGACGGCAAGCTGGAGGTCCCCCTGGCCACGGGCGACGCCATCGGCTGCACCGTGGACTACATGCAGGGCCGCAACCGCTACATCGCGAGCCTGATCGCCAGCTGCGGCTTCAGCCTGCAGGGCATCCGCATAGGCCTCGACTGCGCCAACGGCGCGGCCTCCAGCGTGGCCCGCCCGGTCTTCGACGCCCTGGGCGCCGAGACCCACGTGATCAACGCCGCCCCCAACGGCTTCAACATCAACGTGGACTGCGGCTCCACCCACCTGGACCAGCTCCAGCGCTTCGTGGTGCAGAACGGCCTGGACGTGGGCTTTGCCTACGACGGCGATGCCGACCGCTGCCTTGCCGTGGACGAGCGCGGCCACGTGGTGGACGGCGACCTGATCCTCTACATCTGCGGCTGCTACCTGAACAAGTACGGCCGCCTGGCCAAGCACACCGTGGTCCCCACCGTGATGAGCAACTTCGGCTTCTTCAAGGCGCTGGAGGCCGCGGGGCTGCGCTATGAGCAGACTGCCGTGGGCGACAAGAACGTCTACGCCTGCATGCGCGAGAACGACTACTCCCTGGGTGGCGAGCAGTCCGGCCACATCATCTTCGGCGAGCTGGAGAAGACCGGCGACGGCATCATGACCAGCCTGCGCATCATGGAGGTGCTGCGCTCGGAGCGCGAGAAGCTCTCCGAGCTCACGCGCCCGGTCAAGCTCTACCCCCAGCAGCTCGTTAACGTCCGCGTGGCAAACAAGACCGCTGCCATGGAGGCGCCCGAGGTCAAGGCGGCCGTGGCTGAGGCCGGCAAGTTCCTGGAGGGCAACGGCCGCGTGCTCGTGCGCGCGAGCGGCACGGAGCCCCTGGTGCGCGTGCTGGCCGAGGCGCCCGAGGAGAACCTCTGCCAGAAGGCCAACGCCATCGTGCTCGCGGCCCTCGAGCCCTTCAAGGAGTAGCCTGTCACAGAAGCGTCTGTCACAGAAGTGTCAGTCACTTTTGTGACATTACGAATTTGATGCAAGGGTGTCGCGTCCTTGCAACGGTCAGGAGGTCAACATGTGCGGAATCGTGGGATTTACCGGTAAGGACCAGGCCGTACCCTTCCTGCTGCAGGGCCTGCAGGCGCTGGAGTACCGTGGCTACGACTCGGCAGGCGTGGAGGTCCTCTCGCCTGACGGCGAGCTCCACGGCGTCAAGTGCTCCGGCCGCGTGGCCACGCTGGCCGAGCGCTGCCGTACCGCAAACCTGGTGGGCACCACGGGCATAGCTCACACCCGCTGGGCCACCCACGGCGCCCCCACCGACCGCAATGCCCATCCCCACCTGGACTGCTCGGGCCGCATCGCCATCGTGCACAACGGCATCATCGAGAACTTCCAGGAGCTGCGCGCCTACCTGGCCCGCACCGGCCACACCCTCGCGTCCGACACCGACTCCGAGTGCATAGCGCACCTGGTAGAGGACGCCTGGGCCGGCCCCGCCAAGGGTGACCTGGTGGAGGCCGTCCGCAACGCCTGCCAGCGGCTCCAGGGCTCCTGGGGCCTGGCCGTGGTGTGCGCGGACGCGCCCGGCGAGGTCGTGGTGGCACGCAAGGGCTCGCCTCTGGTGGTTGCCTCCACGCCCGACGGCGCCTATGCCGCCTCCGACGTGACCCCGCTCGCCCCCGTGACCTCGCACGTGATCACCCTGGACGACGACCAGTACGCCCGCCTCCTGCCCGATGGCTCCGTGACGGTCTACGACGCCGACGGCGCGGTGGTGGATCACCCCGGCACGCTCGACATCGACTGGGACGCCTCCGCGGCCACCTTGGGCGGCTACCCCGACTTCATGGCCAAGGAGATCGCCGAGCAGCCCGAGGCCATCGAGCGCCTGCTCAAGAACCGCTTGGGCGAGCACGGCATCGAGCTCGACGAGCTCTCCATGACGGATGCCGACCTCGCGGCCATCGACCGCATCTACATGGTGGCCTGCGGCACCTCCTACCACGTGGGGCTTATCGCCCGCGCCATCGTCGAGGAGTGGGCCAAGGTCCCGGTGGTGTGCGAGTTCGCCTCCGAGCTCAACTACAAGGAGCCCTTGGTGACCCCCCACACGCTCTGCGTGATCATCACCCAGTCCGGCGAGACGGCAGACACCCTCACCGCCGCCCGCCGCATGCGGGGCATGGGCTGCAAGGTCTTTGCCATCACGAACGTCCTTGGCTCCACGGCCGCGCGCGAGAGCGACGGTACCATGTACGTGCAGGCGGGCCCGGAGATCTGCGTGTGCTCCACCAAGGCCTACACTGCCCAGATGGTGGCCGCCGTCCTCCTGGCCCTGCGCCTGGCCTACGCCAACGGCAGCATGCGGCTCGAGGAGGTCCAGCAGCACTACCGCAACCTCTGCACCCTGCCCGACCTCATCCGCGAGGTGCTCAAGCGCTCCTGGCAGGACCAGCAGGCGGCCAAGCTCTTCCGCAACGCTCAGTCCTCGCTCTTCCTGGGCCGCGGGGTCAACTCCACGACGGCCGCCGAGGGCGCCCTCAAGCTCAAGGAGATAAGCTACCTCCACGCCGAGGCCTACGCCGCGGGCGAGATGAAGCACGGCCCCATCGCCCTGCTCGAGCCGGGCTTCCCGGTGGTGGCCATCGTGCCGGCGGATCACGTGCACGACAAGACCGTGAGCAACATCCAGGAGGTCATCGCGCGCGGCGCCACCTGCATCGCAGTGGCGACCGACGGCGACGAGGAGGTGGCCAAGCTCTGCCAGAACGTCCTCTGGATCCCGGAGGTGCCGGAGGAGGACTTCGTGCCCATCGTGGCAATCGTGCACCTGCAGACGCTGGCCCGCTACGTTGCGCGCTCCCGCGGCTGCGACGTGGACAAGCCCCGCAACCTGGCCAAGTCCGTTACGGTGGAGTAGGGACAAGGGCCATGGCGCTTGCCGGCATAGGGGTCGACATGCTGGAGATAGCCCGCATGCGGCGGGCCATGGAGCGCACCCCGCGCTTCGTGCGGAGGGTCTTCACCCCGGAGGAGCGGGCCTATTGCGAGGCCCACGCCCATCCCGCCGAGCACTACGCCGCCCGCTTTGCCGCGCGCGAGGCCGTGCTCAAGGCCCTGGGCACGGGCTTCTCGCAGGGCGTGGGGCTCTCTGACGTGAGCGTGCGCAACGACGCCTCCGGCCGACCGCTGGCGGTCCTGCGGGGCCGGGCGGCCCAGCTGGCACGCGAGCAGGGGGTGCGCGAGATCGCCCTCTCGCTCTCCACCACCCACGAGGTGGCCGTGGCCAACGCCGTGGCCGTGACCGACGACGTGCGCCCCCAGCGCGACGAGGGCGACGCGCAGGCCCGCGAGCTGGCGCGGTCCTTCCGCGAGGCTCGTGGCCTCATAGACGAGCTGGAGCGCGTGGAGGCGGGCCAGGGCCAGCTGCCGCTCGCACAGGCTGGCGTGGCGGACGAACTTCAGGACGACAAGGACGCGGGCCCCGCCGGGGCAGCGTCGGGTGAGGAGTGATGCGGGCATGCAGCCTGTACTGAACGTGGAGGACGTCAAGCGCGTGGAGGTGGCCCTCACGCGCGTGGGCATATCGGTCTCCGAGCTCATGCACCGCGCCGGCATAGCCGTGGCGCAGGAGACGCTCGAGATGGGCGACGTGTCCAACGTCGTGGTGCTCGCCGGCATGGGCAACAACGGCGGCGATGGCTGGGTGGCGGCCGAGGCCCTGCGCTCGCGCGGCCTCAACGTCAAGGTCGTGACCCCCATAGACCCCGACCAGATCTCCGGCGACCTGGCGCGCCAGGTGGCCCAGAGCGCCCTGCGCGCGGGCGTGTCCATGCTGGTGGGCCCCTCGCGCGACGAGCTGGAGGCCCTTCTTGCCACGACCGACGTGGTGATAGACGCCATGCTGGGCACGGGCTTCCACGGCGACGTGCGCCCGCCCTTCGACATCTGGATCGACTGCCTTAACGCGTCCGGCGCGCCCGTGGTGTCCGTGGACGTGCCGAGCGGCCTCTCCGCCCAGACGGGCCACGCGGGCTCGAGCTGCGTCCAGGCCGACATGACGGTCACCATGATCGCGGTCAAGCCCGGCCTCCTCTCCGACGAGGGCCGCGACATGTGCGGCTCCATCGTGTGCGAGCCCCTGGCCGAGCAGACCGACCGCCTGGTGGTGGATGCTGACCCCGTGGCTTGGCGGACCGACCTGGAGGACTACACGGCCGTCATGCTGCCGCCCACCTTGGCGGTAGACAAGTACGCGCGCGGCTCCGTGCTCGTGGTGGGCGGATCGTCGCGCTACCCGGGCGCCGCCATCATGGCGGCCCGCGCGGCCGCCCGTGCCGGAGCCGGCTACGTGACCCTGGCCGTGCCCGCGGCCGTCGTGCCCGTGGTGCAGGCCCACATGATGGAGATCCCCGTGGTGGGCCTCCCGTGCGACTCGGAGGGCGTCTTTACGAACGAGGCCCGTGTGATGGCCCAGAAGCTGGCTGCCAAGAACTCGGCCACCCTGGTGGGGCCGGGCATGGGGGTCACCTCGGGGAGCGTGTCTGTCGTGTCGGGCCTTCTCTCGGAGGACGTGCCCCTGGTGGTGGACGCCGACGGCCTCAACTGCCTGGCGCGCCTGACCTCGGGGCGGCTCTACGAGTTCCCGGAGCTCCTCCGCCGCGACAAGCCCCTCGTGCTCACGCCGCACCGCCGCGAGCTCGCGCGGCTGGTCAACCGCTCGGACAACCCGCCCGACTCCCTGGTGGACCAGCTGGAGTCGGCCCGCAAGGTCATCTGGGAGGTCGGCGGCTCCGAGCTCTGCATCGTGACCAAGGGCACGGCCACGGGCTGCGTGGGCGTGGACCAGGCCGTCCTGCCCAAGCCGGGGCCGGCGGCACTGGCCACCGCGGGCTCGGGCGACGTGCTGGCCGGCCTCATGGTCTCGCAGCTGGCCCAGAAGGTCGGCAAGGTCGATGACCTGCCCATGCTCTGTGCCCTGGCCTGCGAGATCCACGGCTACGCTGGCGCGTTGGCGGCAGAGCGCTACGGCTCGCGCGGCGTGATGGCGGGCGACGTGATCGAGGTGCTGGGCATCGCCACCGATGCGGTGGAGGAGCTCGCCGCTGGCCAGGTGGAGGACGACGAGGAGTAGGCGCGGGACGAGCGCGGCTCGGGACGGATGGCCTTGTTCGCCTATGTGCAGGATCGCGCGTGCAAGGCGCTTTGGAGGAACGGCTCTATGGAGGGGACCCGAATGAGCGGGGTGCAGTGTCCGGACAACAGGTGGTCGTGGGTCGAGATAGACCTCTCTGCCCTCAGACGGAACGCCAGGGCGTTCCGCGAGCAGATCAACCGCGGTACGCAGATGATGGCCGTGATCAAGTCCGACGCCTATGGGCATGGGGCCGTGGCCTGCGCCAAGGTGCTCCACTCGGCGGGTTTCTCGCAGTTCGCGGTGGCCACGGTCGACGAGGGCGTGGCCCTGCGCAAGGCCGGGATAGACTGGCCCATCCTGATCCTCTCCGAGCCGCCCGCAACGGCCGTGCCCACGCTCGTGGAATACGACATCATGCCCTCCGTGTACACGGTGGACTTCGCCCTGGCGCTAGGCGAGGCCGCCGCGGCGGCGGGCAAGGTGGCCAAGTACCACCTGGCGCTCGACACCGGCATGACGCGCATCGGCGTGCGCCGCGAGGACGTGGTGGACGTGCGCCGCGCCATCGACTTCCACCGGGGGCTCGAGTGCGCGGGCACCTTCACCCACTTCGCCACGGCGGACGAGCCGGGCGACTGGGACTTCGAACTGCAGCGGAGCCGCTTCGACGAGGCCGTGGCCGCCCTGCGCGGGGCCGGCCTGGAGACGGGCCTCGTGCACTGCGACAACACCCCCGGCACCATCCTCCACAAGGACTGCCAGTACGACATGTGCCGCGTGGGCATAGGCCTCTACGGCCTGCAGCCCGCCGAGTCCACGGCGCCGCGGATCAGCCTGGAGCCCGTGATGAGCGTGCGCGGCCGCGTGACGCGCGTGGTGTACCCGCAGGTGGGCGACGGCGTGGGCTACGGCCTCACGTGGCGGGTCCCGCGCCGGGGCGTCCAGGTGGCCACCGTGCCCATCGGCTATGCGGACGGCCTCTCGCGCGCCCTCTCCAACCGCATGGACGTGATCGTGGCCGGTCGGCGCTGCCGCCAGGTGGGCCGGATCTGCATGGACCAGTTCATGTTTGCCAACGACGTGAACGAGGCCAAGGTGTACAAGCCCGTCGGTCCCATCGAGTACGGCGACCTGGTGACCGTGATGGGCCGCGACGGCGACGAGGAGATCACGGCCGACGAGCTGGCGGGCCTTCTCGACACGATCAACTACGAGGTCGTGTGCGACTTTGGCCTGAGGCTCCAGCGGGTCTACGTCTGATGGCGGCCCGACGCGCCCGCGAGCGCGCCTCGCTCCTTGATGCGGAGGGCAAGATGGGTGTGATGCAGATACCGGGGCACGACCACCAGCGGCCGCGCGAGGTGACCCTGCGGGAGATCCAGGACGTGCTGGGCAACTGCCAGCGGTGCGTCCTGGGGCAGACGAGGACGCACATCGTGTTTGGCGTGGGAAACCCGAGGGCACGCGTGATGTTCATCGGCGAGGGACCCGGGCGCAACGAGGACCTGCAGGGCGAGCCCTTCGTGGGTGCTGCGGGACACAAGCTGGACTCGCTCCTGTCGCTCGCGGGCCTCACGCGCGAGGAGATCTACATCGCGAACGTGGTCAAGTGCCGTCCGCCCGGAAACCGCAACCCCCGCCCGGAGGAGATCCAGGCCTGCTCGCCCTTCCTGCGTGAGCAGATCCGCAGTATCTGGCCCGACGTGCTAGTGTGCCTGGGCAACTTCGCCTCGCAGTTCGTGCTGCGCACGGACGCCGGGGTCACGTCGCTGCGGGGGCGCCTGCACCAGACGGGGCACTTCGTGGTGTGTCCCACCTTCCACCCGGCGGCCTGCATCTACCACCAGGAGTGGCAGCCCCTGCTGGAGAGCGACCTGCGCATGGTGGGGGAGTGGCTGCGCACCCACCCCGAGGCCGAGAAGTAGCGTGTGTCACAGAAGTGTCGGTGTCACAGAAGTGTCAGTCACTTTTGTGACATTGCATAATTGATGGAGGTCGAGATGATCGTCACGCGGTCGGCGGACCAGACCATCGCGGTGGGGCGCCAGCTGGGCGGCCTTCTCCGTGCGGGCGATGTGCTGGTGCTCACGGGAGACCTGGGTGCCGGCAAGACCCAGCTCACCAAGGGCATAGCCCAGGGCATGGGCGTGGCCGACGACGTGACCAGCCCCACCTTTACCATCGAGATGGTCTACGAGGGCACCGAGCTCCCCCTCTACCACTTCGACCTCTACCGGCTGGACGACCCCGACCAGCTGGAGGACACGGGGCTCTTCGACGTGCTGGGCGCGGACGGCGTCTGCGTGATCGAGTGGGGCGAGCAGTTCGCGGACCAGATAGGTCCCGAGCGGCTGGATGTCTTCGTGACCCGCCTGGACGACGAGGCTGCCCCCGGCCAGGAGCCCCCGCGCCAGGTGCGCCTGGTGGCCCACGATGTGCGGGGCCAGGAGCTTGCCGCCGCGCTGGAGGCTGTGGCGGGCTAGGTGAGACGCGACCGGTGGGGGTGGTCCCCCGCGGGGGACTACCTAACGTCGTTATCCCCCGGAATCCGGTCGAACCACCCGGACATCAAGGGTAGGTGGTCCCCTGAGAAGGACCACCCTCGGGTCCCGGTGGGGGTGGTCCCCCGGGGAGGACTACCTTCGGCCTCCGTGGAAAGCGTACAAAGCGCCCCCGGGGGACCGTCCTTGTCAGAATCCTTCGCGTCTCGGTGCTCCGTGCGCAATCGGGTCGATGCTATGATTTTGTCTCGGCATGAATTCTGGGGGATTTGGGATATAAGCATGGCCGTATGCGTACCCATTAATTTGGGGAGAAGGGCATGACGGAGGTTCTGCACGAGCTCCTCTATGACGTCATCGGCGTCTACAACATGGCCTACGCAGCCGTGCTGGTGGCCTTCCTCTCGCGACTCGGCGTGGCGGCCGCTGACCGCGCGGCCCGGCTGTCCACGTTCGTCCGCCGCTACCTGGTGGCCCTGGGCTTGGTCTGGGCCCTGGGCATCCTGACCGACGCGATCTTCCCCAATTCCATCGCCTGGACCATTCTGCCCGCCGTGGCTTGCGCCTGCGTCTTTCGCGACCTGCCCCTGCCGCTGAGGGTGGCGCGCACCTCTCTTGCCATGTGTTCCTGGATGTACTCGCTGGCCATCGCCGAGGCCACCACGCACGCCTTTGGCGGTGGCATCGTGGTCGCGGGGCTCGTCTCCCTTGTCTACGTCCTGGGCATGCTGGCCATCGTAATGGGCTTCGAGCGTCAGGAGTCGCTCGACGAGGGCACGGTCAACATGACCTCCGTCATCCCGGTGCTCGTGGTGTGCGCCTCCGGTCTGGCGGCGCGTGCCATCCTGATCCTCCGGTCCGACTTTGGGGTGTCGCCCTACTCGGTAAGCACCCTGGAGAGCCTGCTTACCTGCTTCAACGGGCAGATCGCCGAGCTCGTGGTCTGGTGGGCCATCCTGCGGCAGCTCCGCGAGGTGGCGGAGCGCGACCGGCTGGTGGCCGAGCGGCGGGTCATGGCAAGCCGCATGGAGGCCATGGAGGCCTACCGCGCAAACGCAGACAGCCTCCACAAGCTGCGTCACGAGGTCAAGAACCAGTACGCCTACATCCGGATGCTCCTGGAGCGCGGCGACTACCAGAAGGCCCAGGAGTTCTTCGGCCAGATGTCCATGAGCGCCAACCCCACCTTCAGTCGCGTGAACTCGGGCAACCAGCTGGTGGACGACATCGTGAACCTGGAGCTGGACAAGGCGCGCAACGCTGGGGTGACCGTGAACTCCCGCATCGCCGTGCCGGCAGCGCTTCCCGTGGAGGAAATCGACCTCTGCTCCCTCCTCATGAACATGCTGGACAACGCCATCGAGGCCTGTGCCGATGACGGCCCCAAGGAGCCGGGCAAGAGGGGCACGGACCCCAAGGACGCTGAACCCAAGGACACGGGTGACAAGACCATCGACCTGCGCATGGTCCTCGACCAGGGGGCGCTTGTCGTTGTGGTGGCCAATCCCGCGGCCCAGGCGCCCGACGTGGCCGCCGACGGCCGTCTGCGCACCACCAAGGGCGACGAGGACCTGCACGGCTACGGCACCTCGGTCATCCGGTCCGTGGCCGAGAAGTACCACGGCCTCACGGACTTCTCGTTTGCGGACGGCGTCTTTACGGCCAAGGCCATGCTGGTGGTGAGCTAGGCGGGAGCGCTGGGCGTGTGCGGTGTCGGTGAACGGCGCGAACGTCCGCCGCCAAGACGTGGCCGCTCGCGGCGATTGTTTCGGTGTTCATGACAAGAAGGGCGCCATACGTGCGCAGGGCCCTTCTTCCCGCCGACCGTTTGCCGACGGGCGCTGGTATGCTTGCCTGCAGGGATGCGCCGTGGCCCCGCTGGCCGCGGCAGGGGGAGAATGTCATGCTTCGCTTCAACGTAGCCGTGTGCGATGACGAGCGCTTTGCCGCGGACGCCATAACGGACGCCGCGCAGGCGGCCTTCGCGCGTGCCGGCGCGCACGCGGAGGTGGAGACCTTCACCAGCATGGATGCCCTGGCCCGTCGCCTGGCCACGGCCGGCTTCGACCTCATCTTCCTGGACATAGAGATGCCCGGCATGGACGGGATCCGCTTTGGCCAGGCCCTGCGCGACCTGGGTGTGGGAACGGACATCATGTTCGTGTCCAACAGCGACGACCGGGTGTTCGAGTCCTTGTCGGTGCGGCCGGCGGCCTTTGTGCGCAAGAGCCACTTCAACGAGGACATGGCCGCGGCGGTGGCGCGCTTCGTCAAGTCGCGGCGCAAGGCCAGCGCCTCGCGTGTGGTCACGATGAAGATTGGCCACTCCATGGCCACCTACGCGGTGGACGACATTCGCTATGTGGAGGCCAGGGGCCGCGACAAGATCGTCCACTTGGTGGGCGGGCGCACGGAGCGGGTGACCACCACCCTGGACGAGCTCACCGAGAAGCTGGAGCCCTTTGGCTTCTGCCGCTGCCACAAGGGCTTTCTGGTCAACTTTGCCCACGTGACGCAGATTGGGCCGGACGGTTTCAAGATGGGGGAGGAGACCATCCCCATAGGCCGGTCGCGTGCCTTTGACGTCAAGGTGGCCTACCTGGACTACCTGCAGGACAAGAACGTCTCCATGCTCTAGGGGGAAGAGGCCCGGGCACCAGGGGGTATTCCCCTAGTGTCCGAAATCGGGCGGAGGGGAGTACCCCCTGGTGCCCGCCCCCTGGTGCCCGCCCCCTGGTGCCCGCCCCCTGGTGCCGCCGTTCGCGACGCAAAGTCCGCCGTTCGTTACATTCCCGCGCTTTGTGCGACGCACGTCCGGCGTTGGTGGCCGCGACGCCAAAGCTGGCTGAAAGCCCCCGTATCTTATGCCTCAAGGAATCGCCCCATGCGATCCCTCCCTTCCCATTGCCCGGTCCTTCGGGGCCGGGCTTTGCGGGACAGGGCTGGATGTGGGGCTGCGAAGCAGATGTGGGGAAGGGGAACCAAATGAGCAAGTTCATGACCAGGCGCAGCTTCCTGGGCAGCACGGCCGGCGCGGCCGTGCTTGCAGGCCTCGCCAACGTGCTGGCAGGTTGCGGTGGCCAGACCGCCACGACCGACGGTGGTGCCACCTCGGCCGACCCCGGCGACGTGGAGTACTTCAAGAGCGACTACGAGTACACCCAGGAGGGCGAGGAGAAGCTCTCCGCCGACCAGCACGAGCTCTATGCCAACATCGTGCGCGAGGGCACCGTCCTTCTCAAGAACGAGAACGCGGCACTCCCGCTGGCTCCTGCCGACGGCAAGGTCATGGTCTTCGGCAACGCCGCGCCGCAGTACATCAAGGCCATGGACGAGGCCTGGAAGGGCGCCGGCTTCGACTTCGACGACGCCTGCTGGAAGTTCTACTCCGACGGCCTGAAGAACGGCCACTCCAACGTGACCAACGTGGCCGTCAACGAGAACCCCTGGGCTGACGTCCAGGCTGCGGGCGTGCTCGACGGCGCCTCTGGCGTGGCCATCGTCACCCTGGGCCGTCGCGGCCGCGAGGCTTCCGACAACGAGTACGGCCGCCGCATCTATGGCGACTACCTGGCCCTCTCCCAGGAGGAGAAGGACATGCTCAACGGCGTGGCCGAGCTTCGCCGCGCGGGTGCCTTCTCCAAGATGGTCGTCCTCTTCACCCTGTCCAACACTCCCAGCTGGGAGGATGGCCCCTGGTCCGACGCCGTGGACGCCGTGGTGTGGGCCGGCTCCTACGACGACCCCTACTTCTCCATGCACCAGCGTGACTACTCCGTGGACCCGCTGGTGGAGGTGCTCTCCGGCAAGGTCAACCCCTCCGGCAAGCTGCCCGACACCATCTATAAGGACAACCACCTCAACCCCGTGATGGCCAACTTCGGCGTGATCGACGCCGACCTCTCCCGCCTGTCCGACGGCAAGTCCGACGAGGTCCAGCGCGTGATCGACAAGTGGAAGCCCACCAACGACAAGGGCTCCCACTGGCGCCGCAACTACGTGTACGCCGAGGGCATCTACGTGGGCTCCCGCTACTATGAGACCCGCTACGAGGACAAGGTCCTGGGCCAGGGCAACGCCGGCGACTTCGACTACAGCGCCTACGTGGCCTATCCCTTCTCCTACGGTCTGTCCTACACCACCTTCGACTACCAGGGCGTGAGCGTCTCCGAGGCCGACGACGGCTTTGACGTCAAGGTGACCGTGGCCAACACCGGCTCCGTGGAGGGCAAGGACGCCGTCACCGTCTACCTCCAGAAGCCCTACACCGACTACGACCGCGAGAACGGCGTCGAGGTGGCCTCCGTCCAGCTCGTGGGCTACGAGAAGACCGACCTCATCGCCCCCGGCGCCTCCCAGGACGTGACCGTGCACGTCAAGAAGTCCGAGCTCGCCAACTACGATCCCAACAAGGCCCAGACCTACATCCTCGAGGCTGGCGACTACCTCTTTACCGTGGCCAACGGCACGCACGAGGCCGTGAACAACTTCCTGGCCTCCAAGGGCAAGACCGCGGCCGACGGCATGACCGCCGAGGGCAACGCCGAGGCTGTTGCCACCTGGACCTGCGCCGAGACGGACGACAAGACCTTCGCCAAGTCCGAGGCGACCGGCGCCGAGGTCAAGAACCTCTTCGATGACGTCGACCCCAACAAGAACGCCACCATGAAGGAGCTCAACTCCATCACCTGGCTGAGCCGCTCCGACTGGACTGGCACCTTCCCCACCGAGCCCATCCACCTCGCCTACACCGACGAGGTCGCCGACATGGCCAAGCCCGTCCAGTACGCGGCCGGCTCCGGTGACGCCTCCTCCGTGCCCGCACACGAGTTTGGTAAGTCCTCCGACCTGCAGCTGGTCGACCTGCGCGGCAAGGACTACGACGACGCCGACTGGGAGACCCTGCTCTCCGAGCTCTCCTACGAGGACATGGTGAGCCTTGTCTGCGACAACCAGCAGGCCTTCGAGGGCATCGGCAAGCCCCGCACCTCCAACAAGGACGGCTCGAACGGCTGCGCCCAGGTGTTCGCCAGCTCCGGCATCCAGGGCATCCCCTATCCTATGACTGCATGGCGCGCCGCCACCTACAACAAGGACCTCAACGCCCAGGTGGGCGCCATGATCGGCGAGAACGAGCTCCATGCCGCCACCCCCGAGGACAAGCCCCTGGGCCTCTACGGCTTCTCCTGCAACATCCACCGTGCGCCTTACTCCGGCCGCAACTACGAGTACTACTCCGAGGATCCCTACCTCTCCGGCGCGGCCATCGCGGCTGAGGTCGGCGCCTTCGTGGCCAAGGGCGGCGTCACCTACATGAAGCACTTTGCCGCCAACGACCAGGAGACCTTCCGTCACGGCGTGCCCTCCTGGTCCAACGAGCAGGCCCTGCGCGAGATCTACCTCAAGCCCTACGCCATGGCCATGACCGACGGCCACGCCAACGGCGTCATGTCCGGCTTCAACCGCCTGGGCATGTGGTGGACCGGCGCCAGCCCCGCCCTCATCCAGGAGTTCGCCGAGGGCGAGCAGGGCTACCGCGGCATCACCCTCACGGACGCCTTCGAGACCGACTTCATGAACACCATCGACGGCCTTCTCAACGGCACCCATGCCTGGCTTAACGGCACTGGCTACGTGAACACCGATGCCGTCCTGCTCCAGGACGACTACAAGTCCGACCCCGTCATGCAGGACGCCCTGTGGGGTGCCGCGCACCGCATCCTCTACGTCAACGCCAACACCCTGGCCATGAACGGCCTCTACCACGGCTACAAGTTCGGCCAGGCTGCCTCCGACGAGCCCGCTAAGGAGGTCATGGTCGCGGGCGAGGGCCTCTCCGACTCCGGCACGGGCTTCCTGGCTACTAGGATGGTCACCAACTTCTACGCGGACAAGACCTATGCGATTGACTTCTCCGTCCTGGCCGGCGCCGCCCACTCCGAGGGCACCTGGGACTACAGCGATGACAAGGGCCTGACGATGACCTCCGGTGACGGCAGCGACCTTGGCTTCGAGTTTGCCGACGGCGTGTACACCTGGAAGGCCCAGGCAGTGAGCCAGTTCCTGGGTCCGCAGGAGGGCAAGGGCGGCATCTCCCAGTACGAGTTCGTGAACGCCCTCAACGAGGCCACGGGCGAGGACTACCAGGTGCCCGACCAGCCCAGCTACACCGTCAAGTACTCCGCCGGCAACGATGCAGTCTCCGGCACGGACCCGGCCGAGCAGACCGTGGTCACCGGCGACAAGTTCACCCTGCCCGAGTGCCCCTACGAGGGCAAGTTCCAGACCTTCGACGGCTGGAGCGTCAACGGCGCCGTGAAGCAGGCCAGTGACGAGGTCGAGGTCAAGGGCTATACGGACTTCGACGTGGTGGCCACCTGGTCCGATACGATTCTTGTGACGGCCGAGACCCAGGACACCTATAAGTACTCCTTCAAGCAGGATGCCGGCGTCCCCATGATCCTGCGCTGCAAGGGCACGGTGGAGCTGGTCAAGATCAACGGCCTTCTCTCCACCGGCACTTGGGAGGTCTCGGGCGCGGGCTCTGCGGCCACGCTCACCATCAAGAACGAGGCGGGCCAGCCCGTGGGCGCCAAGATCGAGGGCGACCAGATTGCCTACGTGCAGGACGGCATGTACTACGACTGGGGCCAGCCTGACCTCGGCTACGGCTCTGGCTACTTCTACACCACCTACACGCACCGCATCCCGGTGCAGGACTTCCTGGATGCCTACAACCAGACCTTTGGCACCAGCTACACCTCGCTGGAGGTCTCTGGCGGCAGCGCCACCTTCGCCGAGCAGAAGGACCCGAGCTTCGTGCCCTCCGCCCTGCCCTGGTAAGCACTGCACGGCATAAGGGCCTGGCTTGCATGGCTATGAGCCAGGCGCACGAGGTTTGACGCGGGCGGCGGTGCCCGGAGGCATCCGGTGCCGCCGCCCTTACCCTTGGAAGGAATCCCAAGATGGCAGACAAGAACAAGCGCGACGCGCACGCCAAGGGCGCCGGCGCCAAGCCCGCCCGCAAACCGGGCGTCGTGGGCATCGTGATACGCCTGGCCGTGGCCGTGGCCTGCGTGGCCCTGATCGCGGCCGCAAACGTGATCCTGCCCGAGTACAAGCAGGTCATCGACTCCTACTTCGGCTACAAGCAGGGCTGGTCCACCGACGGCCTCAACTCCGACGGCCTGGACCTGGAGTTCAACAAGTCCGACTACTCCCGCGAGGAGATCGGCGCCGCTGAGGAGGCGCTGGACGAGCAGATAGCCGGCGAGGGCTTCGTCCTTCTCAAGAACGAGGGCGCCCTGCCCCTGCCGCAGGGCACCACCCTCTCCTTCGTGAGCGGCAACTCCCGCTCCCTGGGCTCTGCCGGCGCGGGCGTGGTGGAGGCGGCCCTGGGCGGCTCCGGCGACACCGCAGACGCCCTGACCCCGGCCATGGAGGCCTATGGCCTCAACGTCAACTCCACCCTGCTGGACTTCTATCGCACCGGCAAGGGCAAGGACTACGTGATGGGCCCGGGCTCCGTGAGCTACGGCGACGACGAGGACTTCTCCATCAACGAGTGCCCCCTCTCCGAGCTCCAGAGCGCCGGCGTGCTGGACTCCATGCAGGGAACCACGCCCGTCTTCGTGATGAAGCGCGTGGCTGGTGAGGGTCGCGACATGCCCCGCTCCATGTACAACCACGCCGCCAGCGACGAGGACAAGGCCCGCTCCTACCTGGAGCCCGACTCCACCGAGCTGGAGATCCTCCAGTACCTCAACGACAACTTCGACAACACCGTCCTTGTCGTGAACTCCAACGCCGCCGTGGAGCTGGATTGGCTGGCCCAGTTCCCCAACATCAAGTCCGTAATCGTGGTCCCCAGCACGGGCACCTACGGCATGAACTCCCTGGCGGGCATCCTCACGGGCGCCGTCAATCCCTCCGGCCGCACCGTCGACACCTACGTTGCCGATGCCTCGGCCAGCCCTGCCGCCCAGAACTTTGGCGACTACCAGTACCTTGACGCCTCCGGCAACATGACCAAGTACAACTACGTGAGCTACGAGGAGGGCATCTATGTGGGCTATCGCTACTACGAGACCCGCTACGAGGATGCCGTCCTGGGCCAGGGCAACGCCGGGGACTTCGACTACGACACGGCCGTGTGCTATCCCTTTGGCTACGGCCTCTCCTACACCAGCTTCGACTGGACGGACTTCTCGACTGCCTGGTCGGGCAAGGAGTGCACGGCTACGGTGACCGTGACCAATACCGGCTCCGTTGCCGGCAAGGACGTGGTGGAGCTCTACGCCCAGAGCCCCTACACGGACTACGACCGCGCCAACGGCGTGGAGAAGCCCGCGGTGCAGCTGGTGGGCTTTGCCAAGACCAAGCTGCTGGAGCCCGGCGAGAGCCAGACTGTGAGCATCCAGTTCGACGAGCAGGCCCTGGCCGCCTATGACTCCCAGGGTGCGGGCACCTGGATCCTCGACGCCGGCACCTATTACCTCACGGCCGCCCACGACTCCCACGACGCGGCCAAGAACGTGCTTGCCGCCAAGGGCGCGGCGGTGGAGGGCAACGCCTCCCGCGTGGCCACCTATGTGCCGACCAACGCCGACGTGGACACTACCACCTACGCTAAGGACTCCCTCACCGGCGAGAAGGTGGCCAACCGCCTGGACTCTGCCCGCGGCGACGCCACCTACCTCACCCGCGCGGACTGGACCGGCACCTTCCCCACCCACGACGGCGAGGTGACCAGCCAGGTGTCCACCTGGGGCAACGAGATCAACGGCGAGGACGGCGTGTCCTACACCTACGGCAAGGTGGCCTCCGACGAGCTTATCGCCCAGCTCGACAGCACCGACTCCGGCAACCCCGACCTCAAGAGCTGGGACGGCGAGATGGTCTACGGCGCGGACAACGGCCTCTCCATTGCCGACCTGCGCGGCGCCGACTACGACGACCCCCTGTGGGACAAGCTGCTTGACCAGCTGACCGCCGAGGACTACGACCTGTCCATCTCGCATGCCGGCTACGGCAGCCAGTACCTGGCCTCCGTGGGCAAGCCCTTCGGCATGGACGCGGACTCCACCTCCGGCTGGAGCTGGGGCGGCACGGGCATGAAGTACTGCAACCCCATGACAGTGGCCCAAACCTGGAACGTCGAGCTTGCCCACCAGCTGGGCGTCATGATCGGCAACGAGTCCATCCTGGGCGGCGCCACGGGCTGGTACGCTCCCGCGACGAACATCCACCGCACCCCCTACAGCGGCCGCAACGGCGAGTACTTCTCCGAGGACGGCTTCCTGGCCGGCAGCATGGCGTCGAACGAGGTGGTGGGTGCCGCCGAGAAGGGCGTGTACACCTTCGTCAAGCACTTCGCCTTCAACGACCAGGAGAACCACCGCGGCGACCGTACCGGCCAGTTCTCCATGGCAACGTGGCTCAACGAGCAGTCCGCCCGCGAGATCTACCTCAAGCCCTTCGAGATGTGCATGAAGGCGGGCGACGTAGAGCTGGCTTACATAAAGAAGGACGCCGACGGCAACCTCCAGAACGCCACCACCAAGGTGCGCACCTGCCAGGGCCTCATGACCTCCTTCAACCGCATTGGCGCCACCTGGGCGGGCGGAAGCTACCCGCTCATGACTGAGCTGGTGCGCGGCGAGTGGGGCTTCGACGGCTGGATTCTCACCGACAACGCGGACACGGGCGTCTTCATGAACGGCGGCCAGATGATCGAGGCTGGGGCGGACTCCAAGCTGACCACCCAGGACCCCACGGCCACCTGGAAGTTCGACTCCACCAACCCCACCGACTACTACTACGGACGTCAGGCCATGCACCACCTGCTCTACACCATGAGCATGTCGCACGTGATGAACGGCTCCATGCCTGGCAGCCGCTACGTGAGCGGTGACGAGCAGGTGCAGACCTACGACCTCATCCACTGGGGCATCACCGGCGTGGGCGTGGCGGGACTCGCGGTCTGCGGGATCTTTGCCTGGCGCGCGCACAGCAAGCGCAAGGCCCTGGCTGGCAAGTAGACAAGGCGCAGGACCGAGGCAAGTGTCTGTCGGGGGTGGCCCTTCGGGGGCCACCCCTTGTTTTGGTGGGAGTTTCGGTGGAGGTAACCCTTCGGGGAGGACTACCTAACATCGTTATCCCACGGGGTTCAGGTGGAATCCCCGGACATCAAGGGTGGGTGGTCCCCTGTGGAGGACTACCCTCGGGTCCCGGTAGTGGTAGTCCCCTAAGGAGGACTACCTAACATCGTTAGCTCCGAGAATCCGGGTGGAATCCCCAGATAACAATAGTGGGTGGTCCTGTGAGAAGGACTACCCTCGGGTCCCGGTAGTGGTGGTCCTGTGAGAAGGACTACCTATCGTCGTTATCTCCGAGAATCCGGGTGAGACCCCCGGACATCAAGGGTGGGTGGTCCCCTGTGGAGGACTACCCTCGGGTCCCGGTAGGGGTGGTCCCTTGAGAAGGACTACCTATCGTCGTTATCCCCGAGAATCCGGGTGGAATCCCCAGACATCAAGGGTGGGTGGTCCCCCGTGGAGGACTACCCTCGGGTCCCGGTAGGGGGTGATCCTGTGAGAAGGACTACCTATCGTCGTTACATTTCCCGACCATGACGGTCCTGTCTTCTGGTACTGGCCCGGGTCACGTCTCCCTCCAAGCGCTACACTGGGGAGCCGTTGTGTTCCCAACTGCCGGCCGCGGCGTGCGCGGTTGACGGATTGCGAGTGATGCCCCATGGCCCAGAGCCAGACGGCGGCGGTTTGCGCCACCACCCCCCGGATCGTCCTTGCCCTCGACACCTCCACCGACATGCTGGCCTGCGCCGTCGGGCGCGTGAGCCCGGATGCCCAGAAGCCCGTCGAGCTTCTCGCCACGCGCGACCACATGTGCCGGCGCCGCGCCAACGTCGAGCTTGTGGGTACCTGCAAGGAGGCGCTGGCGGACGCCGACCTGACCATGGCCGACGTGGACCAGGTGCTGGTGGGCCGCGGTCCCGGCTCCTTTACGGGCGTGCGCATAGGCGTGGCCACGGCCAAGGGCCTCTCCTGCGGGCTGGCCCGCCCCCTCTACGGCGTGTCGGCCCTCGATGCGACGGCCTGGGAGGCCTGGGTGGCTGGCGTGCGCGGGCTTCTCGCGGTGGCCATGGACGCCATGCGGGGCGAGGTCTATCCCGGAATCTATGAGCTGACGGACGCGGGCGCGCGTCGCACCTTCGAGTCCGAGACCGTGACAAAGACCGATGCCTGCGTGGAGGCGTGGTCCGCGCGTGCGGACAAGGACGACCTCCTCCTCACGGGCAACGGGCTGGTAAAGTACCGGACGCGCTTCGAGGCCGCGGGTTTTGCACGCTACGTGGACGAGGGCCTGTGGTATCCCAGCGGTCAGGGGCTCCTGCTCGCGTTTGCGCAGGTGTCTGGTGCCGTGACGGATGGCCGTGCGGACGACCCGGCTCTCTCTGGCGACCCCGCCCTGGTCCTTCCCATCTACACGCGCCTTTCGGACGCCGAGGAGAACGAGCGCAAACGGCTGGGACTCGCGCAGCCGGCCAGCGTGGAGGTCACGGGCGTGGACGACGCCCTGGCCGACCGTCACCTGCAGCTCCGTCCCATGAGCGTGAACGACCTGGACGCGGTGGCAGCGCTGGAGGCCGCGGCCTACGAGGGCTCGGCGCATACCCCCTGGAGCAGGAACGCCTTCTATGAGGAGCTCAGCCAGCCGGGCCGCAGCTGGTGGGTGGCTCACGATATGGGCCAGATCGTGGGCTTCTCGGGCGGTCTGCTTGCGGGTGGCGACTTCGAGATCGAGGAGGTCGTGGTCACGGAGGCGCGCAGACGCCAGGGGATCGGCGCCCGGCTGGTCACCCGAGTGGCCTACGATGGCCAGACCTTCGGTGCCCAGACGGCGTCGCTCGAGGTCGACGAGGGCAACGCGCCGGCTCGCGCCCTCTACGAGCGGCTGGGCTTCGCGCAGGAGGGACGGCGGCCGTCCTACTACGGACGCGGGCACGACGCCCTTATCCTCCGGGCCCGCCTGCCCCTGGTGGCGGACGTGGAGGCTGTGGGCGCGCGCCCCGAGCCTGCGGCGTCCATACGTCCTTGGCCCATCGTGCCGGGGGAGAGAAGCGCGGAGGTCAAGGCGGCTCTTGCGGCCGCGGGCGACCTGATCCTGGCAATCGAGTCCTCCTGCGACGAGACGGCCATGGCTGTGATCGACTCGCACGGCGCGGTGTGCTCGTCCGTGGTGGCCACGAGCATCGACTTCCACGCACGCTTTGGCGGCGTGGTGCCCGAGATCGCCTCCCGCAAGCACGTGGAGGCCATCGTGGGTGTGTACGAGGAGGCCATGGCCAAGGCCGGCGAGCACTTTGGGTGCGATACCCTGGCCCCTGCCGACCTCGCGGCCGTGGGCGTCACGGCCGGTCCCGGCCTTGTGGGCGCCCTTGTGGTGGGCGTGGCCTTTGCCAAGGGGCTCTGCGCCTCCTGCGACCTGCCGCTCGTGCCGGTACACCACTTGGAGGGCCACCTCATGGCCAACCTCTTCGAGACGCCGGACCTCACGCCGCCCTTCGTGGCAAGCCTCGTCTCCGGCGGCAACACCATGCTCGCGCTCGTGCGCGACTGGGGCGACTACCAGGTGCTGGGGACTACCATCGACGATGCGGTGGGCGAGGCCTTCGACAAGGTGGCCAAGGCCCTAGGGCTGGGGTATCCCGGTGGTCCCGTCATCAGCCGGCTGGCGGCCAAGGGCAACCCCAAGGCCATCCACTTCCCCCGTGCCATGATGCACAGCGGCGACTATTCCTTCTCGCTCTCTGGCCTCAAGACGGCCGTGATCACCTATATAGAGGGCGAGAACCGCGCGGGCAGGCCCATCAACCTGCCGGACTTGGCGGCGAGCTTCGAGGCGGCGGTCATAGACGTGCAGGTGGCCAAGGCTGCGCGCGCTGTGGAGGAGTGCGGGGTGGACGACTTCTGCGTGGGGGGCGGTGTGGCGGCAAACCCGCAGCTTCGCGAAGCCTACCGCAAGGAGTTCGGCCGCAGGGGGGTGCGTGTGACGGTGCCACCCATGGCGGTGTGTGGCGACAACGCGGCCATGATCGGCGTGGTGGCCCTGCGGAGCTTCCGGGCGGGGCTGGTGAGCGACCTCACGCTGGACGCGGCGCCCAACGCACCACTTGGCACCTGGGCCTGCCCGGGCACGCCTGTGGTGTCTGGCGACTGGCCGGCCAAGCGCGGCAACAGGTAGCATTCCGGCGCGTGTCGTCCCGACGGCCTCCGTCCCAAAGGCCCCTCACCCAAAGGTGTCTCACCCAAAGGGATCCGATTCCCTTGGGACGACGTGTGACAGAATCTTGCTGTTGAGAATCGCGAACAAATTTTCGATTTTCTCGGTACACGGACAGATGTTCTGTGCTATAGTCTCCACAAGGCGAACGAGAGTTCCTCCGGTGGCCCCCAATGGTACGGAGGATCGGGCGGCAGGGTCCGCACTGGTTCGTCTTGGATTTCAGACGTCTGGGATTTCCGTTCTTGTCAGAGAGCTTGCCTTGAGGCCGCGGGAGCGCGGTCTAGGCACCGTCTACCTTTGGGGGCTGCTATGGGGTACCAGGAGAGCATGATCAGCGTCGCGTGTCTGGCCGAGGCCGTGGGCGTCCGAGAGGCGATCGAGGAGTACGGAGAGAAGTACTACGTCAACTACTACGGTACCGAGCGGGCAACCAAGGACATCTACCTCGGAACCCCGTGGTATGCGGAGGATGAGCCCATGCCGGGTGCGTATCCGGACTACCGTGCTGGCTCGCTGTTCGTAGTCCTGGGCGGGCAGAGGAGTCCCCTGCAGAACGCCCCTGGCATGATCTGGATAGACGGCATCATCGGTCTGCGCGACGTCCCCTTCCGCAACTTCTTCGAGAACGTGGGCGAGGGGGAGATAAGTGCCGCAGTCGCCGGTGGATGTCACGGTGCGGTCACACGTGCCCGTCGGAGGATGTCCGACGTGTTCGAGGAGCATCTGGAGCTGGATCGCATGCTGCGGGAGGAGAGCGGTGCCCGGACCATCGTCACGCCTCCGATGCTCGAGCCGTCCCTCGAGGAGCCTGCGCCCGAGATGCCCTTCTGCGACGACTTCGAGTGGAACGAGGAGGATGAGCGCCAGTGGCGCGAGCAGCAGGAGCGCTGGGAGGAGCAGGAGAAGAAGCGCCGTGAGGAGCGGGAGAGGATGAGCGCGATCACTCCGGCAGACGTGGAGCAGAGGGTGCGCGAGATGCTGGACAATGGTGGAGAGAGCGTGCGCGTTCGCGAGGTGGCGACGTCGCTCGGCCTTACCGAGGGGATGGCCCGCTCCCGCATGGAGAAGCTCGTGAGCGCCGGATCGCTTGTAAAGCGGCGGCTGGATCGGGGGAGGGTGGCATACGCGCTTGCACAGCGCGATGTGTAGAATGGGCAATGCCTGATATTGGAAGGCGCCGGCGGGAAGCTGGCGCATGACAGGAAGGTAAAGCAATGGCAGACAAGCGCACGTACAGCCGTCGTGAGGTCCTTGCGATAATGGCGGGCCTGGGGCTCACGGGCTTCCTGGGTGCCTGTGGTGGATCGGAGCAGGCCCAGGACCAAGGCTCCGAGCAGGCTCAGGGCGATCAGGCTGTTGGAACCGATGCCAACGAGGCCCAGGTCGAGGACGTGAACGTTCGCGTGGCAGCCCTCAAGGGCCCTACGGCCATTGGCCTGGTGCAGATGATGGATACCACGTCGGGCATTCCCGCGGAAGGCGCATCCGAGGCGCCCACGGAGGTGGCGGAGGGATCGGGCATCACCTACAGCTACTCCATCTCCGGGGCACCCGACGAGGTGCTGCCGCTCGTGATCTCCGGAGACGTGGATATCGCGCTCGTGCCCTCCAACGCGGCGGCCGTCCTCTACAACAAGACCAAGGGTGGCGTGAGGGTGATCGACGTAAACACCCTGGGCGTGCTCTCGGTGGTCACCGGCGATGCCTCCATCCAGGCCTTCGAGGACCTGGCCGGCCGTACGGTCTACATGAGCGGCCAGGGCGCGAGCCCCGAGTACACGCTCAACTACCTGCTCGAGCAGGCGGGGATCAAGGACCAGGTGAGCGTGGAGTGGAAGAGCGAGCACACAGAGGTGGCCTCGGTCTTGGCGACGGACCCCACGGCGGTGGGTGTCCTGCCGGAGCCCTTTACCACGGCCACCCTGGCTCAGAACGAGTCCCTCTCGGCTCCGATCGTGCTTGCGGATGTATGGGACAAGTACGCGGGTGCCACAGGCAGCAAGTACGTGATGGGAGTCACGGTAGCTCGGACGGAGTTCGTGGACGAGCATCCCGCAGCGCTCGAGGACTTCCTGGCTCGCCATGCGGAGTCGGTGCAGTACACGGCCGATGACGTGGACGGCGCGGCGGCCTTGGTGGTCGAGGCTGGCATCGTGGCCAAGGAGCCCATCGCCAAGAAGGCCATCCCCAAGTGCAACGTGGTCTGCCTTACGGGCGAGGAGATGAAGGACGCCCTTTCCGGCTACCTCCAGGTGCTCTTCGATGCGGACGCAAGCTCTGTGGGCGGGGCGCTTCCCGAGGACGACTTCTACTACCTTGGCGCGTAGGCTGAGCAGGTTCCCTACGAAGGGACCGTCGAATGTCATGGGGACGCTCGCGACCGCCGCACTTTGGGTGGTGGTCTGGCAGGTCGCGAGCGTCATCGTGGGGAACCAGATCCTTCTGGCCAGTCCGTGGGAGACGCTCGCGAGACTGGTCGTGCTGGTGGGAGATCCCACGTTCTGGGCCACGGTGGCACAGTCGTTCTGCCGCATCGCGCTCGGCTTCTCGCTTGGGTTTGTCGCGGCGGCCGTCTTGGGTACTGTGGCGGCTAGGCACGGATGGGCTGCTAGGCTGGTGGGCCCTCTCCTGTCATTTCTCAAGAGCGTGCCCCTCGTCTGCATCATCGTCCTCCTGCTCATCTGGGTCGGGTCCAGGAGGGTGTCTGCCATCGCGGTCTTTCTCGTGGTATTCCCAGCGGTGTACTTCAGCGTCGTGGAGGGGCTTCGCGAGGCCGATCCGGCCGTCGGCCAGATGCTCAAGGTGTTTGGCGTGGGCGGAGTACGGAGCTTCCTGGCCCACGGCTGGCCCTCGCTCGTGCCCTTCCTGGAAGCCACCTGCAGGAACGTCTGCGGCATGGCGTGGAAGGCCGGCGTGGCTGCCGAGGTGATAGGCAGTCCCAAGGGAACTATCGGGTGGAACGTCTACCAGGCGAAGCTCCTGCTCGAGACTGCGGACCTCTTTGCCTGGACGCTCGTGGTGGTGTTCGTGTCGTGGGCCTGCGAGAAGGCCTTCCTGGCATTGCTTGGGACGAGCTCGCGTTGGGCAATGCGTCTGTCTCTTGCGAGGCCGGCGAGTGGGAGGGCCGGAACCTCCTGTGAGGCGGAAGGGGCGATGCTCAAAGACATATCGATCGGTCATGGGGAGAGTCCCGTTGCCGAGGGGCTTACGGTGGAGCTGCGTGCCGGGGAGCGGGTCGTGCTCACGGATCCATCGGGTGCAGGCAAGACCACGTTGCTGCAAACACTCGAGGGGCTTCTGCCTCCCCTAGGAGGAGGGGCCAACTTGCCCAGACGCATCTCGGCGGTGTTCCAGGAGTCGCGGCTTATCGAGGGCATGTCTGCCGAGGAGAACGTTCTGCTCGTGGCGGGCGGCACTCTCGAATCGGACGGGGCCCGAAGCCTGCTTGCGGAGCTGCTGCCCCAGGAAGCGCTGGGCAGACCGGTGGCCGAGCTCTCGGGCGGCCAGCGGAGGCGGGTGGAGCTCGTACGTGCGATGGCGCGTCCATCGGGCATCGTGCTCCTCGATGAGCCATTTGCCTCCCTGGACGAGGAGAGCCATCGCCTGGCGGCAGACTTCGTGGTGCGGCACCTCGCGGGACGTACGCTCCTGGTCGCCTCCCATCTGCCTGGGGACGCAGCCCTTCTTGGTGCGCGGGAGGCTCGGATCGGTACGGAGGGAACGAGCGTCCCTTTGGCGATGCGAGACTAGTCGTCGAAGATCGCGTTGGAGTAGGCGGTCTTGGCGCTTATCCCGGGGATGCTCCCGATCTTGCCCACCATGGCGCTGATCGTGTCCTGCGGGGCGTCCACGGCAATGCTGATGATGGCTATGCCGCGCTGCCGGTAGGGGATGCCCATGCGGCCCACGATGTAGGGAGCGTACTCATGGAGCAGGCTGTTGAGCGTGGGGGTGGAGTCGGGGTCCTCCACTATGATGCCTACGACGGCGACTCGGCTTCTCATTGGTGCCTCCCAAATGGTCGTGCTCGGCCCGGACGGGTCGTCGGAAACTAGAATAGGCCACGTAGCGGCGGTGGTGCCAAGCTGTCCGCATTAAAGGAAGGGATGCATATGCCATCGAGGGAACCAGGTATGAGGGACAAGCACGGGCTGACGGAGGAGGAGTTCCTGGAGCAGTACACGCCCAAGGCCTACCCGCACCCGTCGCTCACCGCCGACATATGCGTCTTTCGCAAGAGTGGGCCCACGGGCCTGCAGCTCCTGCTGGTGCAGCGGGGCGGGCATCCCTACCTTGGGTACTGGGCAACGCCCGGAGGCTTCGTACAGCCCGACGAGACGGCCGACCACGCCGCGGCACGTGAGCTCGAGGAGGAGACAGGTGCCTTCGGTCTGGCGCTCGAGCCCCTGGCGCTCTACAGCACGCCGGGACGGGATCCGAGAGGCTGGACCGTGTCCTACTCCTTCGTGGCGCTCGACGCCGAGGGCGTCACGGTGCGAGCCGGGGACGATGCAGCCAAGGCTGCATGGTTCGATGTGTCTGCGACCGAGTCGGAGGGGCGTCTTCGCCTGGACCTCACCTGTGGCAGGGACTCGCTCTCCACGACCTTCTCGGTCGTAAATCAGGCGGTTACGGCCATGCCCCGCGCGGCGGATGTGGTGGGTGACGGCCTGGCGTTCGACCATGCGGACATCGTCGCCGATGCCTGGCTGCGCCTTCGCCATGCCGATCTCCTATAGAGCGGTTTCGTCCCGCAACGCTTGGTGCTGAGTGCTTTGTCTGCGCATCACATAGAATAGGAACCTGTCAGCTTTCGCTCGGATTCAGATGGGCTCGCCAAATGGTCTTCTCAAGCCTGGTTTTTCTCCTGGCATTCCTGCCGCTCAACCTGTTTGTGTACTCGCTCGTGCCCAAGGAGTGGCGCAACCAGGTGCTCCTGGCCTTTTCCCTGGTGTTCTACGCCTGGGGCGGCGTGGAGTTCCTGCTGGTGCTCTTGGCCGACTGCCTGGTCAGCTGGTTCTTTGCCCTTCTCATCCAAGGCCAGGAGGACGCAGCGCGTCGGCGTGCCCTGCTCGTATGCTCCTTGGTTCTTATGCTCGGGCTGCTCGGGGTCTTCAAGTACACGGGCTTCTTCCTCGGAAACATCAAGGCGGTCCTTGGCGTGCCAGAGGTGGTGCCCAGCTTCGTTCTGCCCATCGGCATCTCGTTCTACACGTTCCAGCTCGTCTCTTATGTGGTGGACGTCTACCGTCGGGATGTCCCGGCACAGCCCAAGTTCTGGAAGCTCCTGCTCTACGCGAGCCTCTTCCACCAGTGCATAGCGGGCCCGATCGTGCGCTACGAGACCGTTGCGAACGAGATCGACAGGCGCAAGTTCACACCGGCGGGCATGTTTGCCGGCATCAGGCGATTCTCGGTGGGACTGGCAAAGAAGGCCGTGCTTGCCAACGCCTGTGCCTCCGTGGCGGACGGGCTCCTTCCCTCAGGGGCGGATGCCCTCATGGCCCAGCCAGGTGCGAGCATTTGGCTGGGAATGGCCTGCTACATGCTCCAGATCTATCTCGACTTCTCGGCATACTCGGACATGGCCATTGGTCTGGGTCGGATGGTGGGGTTCCATTACCTCGAGAACTTCAACTACCCCTACTTGGCCACCTCGGTGCAGGACTTCTGGCGTCGCTGGCACATCTCCCTTTCGACCTTCTTCCGCGATTACGTGTACATTCCGCTGGGTGGTAGCCGCTGCTCGCGGGGTCGCTACGTCTTCAACCTCTTCGTCGTGTGGTCTCTTACGGGCTTCTGGCATGGTGCGAGCTGGAACTTCATTCTCTGGGGCCTCTACTTCTTCGTGTTCCTGTTGCTGGAGCGCTTCGTGATCCGGGGCCGCATGCCCAAGTGGCTCGGGCACGTCTATGCACTCGTGGTCGTCTACTTCGGGTGGGTGCTCTTCCGCTTTACCGACTCCTCCGAGCTCTTGGCCGCCCTGGCGACGATGCTTGGCATGGGCAAGTCGGGAATGCTCGGGATGCAGGCGCAGACCGCCCTCGTGAGCAATGTCTTCCTCATCGCCCTCAGCGTGGTTGCCTGCACCGACCTTGGAAAGCGCCTTCGTGGATGGGCCTTTGGGGCTGCGGCGGACAGCAACGCGATGCTGCGGCTGGTGGAGGTCGTGGAGGTGGCGCTGCCCGTGCTCCTCGTGCTCGTGTCCATCGTCGCCTTGGTGGGCAACTCGTACAACCCGTTCCTGTACTTCCGGTTCTGATAGGGGTAGCGCATGGCTACGTTTGACAAGGACACCAATCAGGCGCGCCGCAGGCCGACCCAGCGTGGAGGCATGCCGCGCTCTGGGGCGGCATCGGGAGCTGGCCGAGGCGCCGCTCGGCCCGATAGGTCCTCTGTGCACGAGAGCAGGACGGGTGGGTTCTCTGCCGCGAAGCCAGCAGGGGAGCCTCGTCGCCCCCATGTGGGGGCAGCTCCTGCGGCCCTGCCGGGTGACCTGCCGCATCAAGCCACCGCTCTCAATCGCGATGCGGCCCGCAGCATGGTCCACACCTGGCATGCGAGCGACCATGCCTTCCGGGCCCTGCTTGCCGTGGGCTTCGTGGTGGGGTGCCTTTGGTTCCTGCGGCCCACTACCTCCGAGCTAGAGAAGCGAACCCTCACGACCTTCCCGGAGTTCTCGTGGGCGAGCCTCGCGGACGGATCGTTTACGAGCCAGGTGGGACTCTGGTACTCGGACACATTTCCCTTCCGTGACCAGCTGATGGCGGCAAACCGCGTGCTCAAGGCGGGCTATGGCATCCAGACCTCCACGCAGATGGTGGGCGAGCAGGTACAGGCTGACGACATCCCGGAGGAGGGATCCGAGCCCGAGGAGCCCACGGCCCGTGAGGTGGCCACCCTCCCTGACAACTACACCGCGGACGACATCCAAGCCGACATCCAGGGTCAGGTCATGCAGGGCCTGTATGTGAAGGACGGGGCTGCCTACAGTGCCTATGGCTTCAGCCAGGACAATGCGGAGGCGTATGCGGCCGCCATCAACGGTGCCCAGGAGAAGCTCGGGGATGACCACGAGGTGTTCTCGATCCTCATCCCCAACAACTCCGGTGCCCTTCTCTCCGACGATGAGCTCGCGGCTATGGGTGGCTCCGACCAAGGCCAGGCCATCAGCTACATCTATAGCCTCATGGATCCCAGGGTCAAGGCCGTCGCCACCTACGATACGCTGCGCGAGCACAACGACGAGTACATCTACTTCCGCACCGACCACCACTGGACCGCGCTGGGTGCCTACTACGTGTATCGCAACTGGTGCGATTCCAAGGGCGTGACGCCCCACGAGCTCGACCAGTTCGAGGAGCTCGACCTTCCGGGCTTCCTCGGGAGCTTCTACAGCGAGCTCCAGCTCGACAGCATGAAGGCCAATCCGGATACGGTGGAGGCCTATATCCCCATGGGCACCAACGACATGGTGTTCACCGACACGGATGGCAAGGACTGGGACTGGCACGTGATCCAGGACATCAGGGACTGGGCCAGCTCGTCCTACTACCTGACCTTCATTGGCGGTGACCGGCCTTGGTCGCACATCCACAACCCGCAGATGGACGACGGATCGTCGTGCGTGGTCGTCAAGGAGTCGTACGGCAACTGCTTCGTGCCCTGGCTGGTGGACCATTACGAGGACGTGTATGTGATTGACTTCCGCTATGCGACGGTCGATGTCGTGGACTACATGCAGGAGAACGACATTCAGGACCTCATCGTGATCAACAACATCACGATCGCGACGGGCGGCAGCGTACCGGCTAAGATTGCATCCATCCTGTAGGCCAGGGCAGGAGTATGAGGAGGTACCCATGAGGGACGGCTTCGTTAAGGTGGCGGCGGCCTCGCCGCAGGTCCGCGTGGCGGACGTTGGCGCCAATGTGGACGCATGCGAGGCCTGTGTGCGCGATGCCGCGGACAAGGGCGCGCGGGTGGTGGTGCTCCCCGAGCTTGCGGTGACGGGTTATACCTGCGAGGACCTCTTCTGGCAGTCTGCGCTGCTCGACGCAGCCGAGAGGGGCGTGGCCACACTGGCGGAGCGTCTCGGGGAGCTCGACGCGCTTGTGCTCGTAGGTGCGCCGGTGCGCGCCAACGGCAAGCTCTACAACTGCGCCGTCGCCCTCGCCGGGGGAGAGGTGCTTGCCATCATCCCCAAGCGCCACATCCCCAACTACAACGAGTTTTACGAGGCACGGCACTTCGCTCCGGGTCCCGAGGACGTGACCTTCATGGACTTTGCCGGCCAGTACGACGTGCCCTTTGGCATGCGGCAGCTGCTGCGTTGCGAGGACATGCCCGAGCTCGTGGTGGCGGCGGAGGTCTGCGAGGACCTCTGGGTGCCCAACCCGCCCTCCATCGCCCATGCCCAGGCGGGGGCCACGCTGGTGTGCAACCTCTCGGCCTCCAACGCCATCGTGGGCAAGGCCGCCTACCGGCGCGACCTCGTGCGTGGCCAGAGCGCCCGCCTGGTGTGCGCCTACGTCTACTGCAGCGCCGGTTGGGGCGAGTCCACGCAGGACCTCGTCTTCTCCGCGCACGACATGGTGGCCGAGAACGGGAGCCTCCTGGCGGAGGGCAGGCCCTTTGGCGAGGCGTGTGCCATGAGCGAGGTGGACGTGAGGATGCTCCAGTCGGAGCGTCTGCGCCTCTCCACGTACGAGACCGCCCCTGCTCCCGAGTCCGCGGGCTATGCCGTCACGACCTTCCACCTGGCCCCGCAGGACACCGAGCTCACGCGCTACGTGGACCCGCACCCCTTCGTGCCCTCCGACCCCGCCCAGCGCGCGGCCCGTTGCGAGGACGTCTTCAACATCCAGGCCTATGGTCTCGCCAAGCGCCTCTCCCACATCCATGCCAAGGGTGCCGTGGTTGGCGTCTCGGGCGGGCTCGACTCCACGCTGGCCCTTCTCGTCATGGCACGTGCCTTCGACATCGTGGGCATCCCGCGCTCGGGCATCACGGCCGTTACCATGCCGGGCTTCGGAACCACCGACCGCACGCACGACAACGCCCGCCTGCTCTCCGAGGCCCTGGGCGCGACGCTCGTGGAGATCCCCATTGCCGCGGCGGTCCGGCAGCACTTCGCGGACATCGGCCACGACGAGTCCGTGCATGACGTGACCTACGAGAACTGCCAGGCGCGCGAGCGCACGCAGATCCTGATGGATGTGGCAAACCAACAGGGCGGCATCGTGGTGGGCACGGGCGACCTCTCCGAACTGGCCCTGGGCTGGTGCACCTACAACGCGGATCACATGTCCATGTACGGCGTGAACGCGGGCGTGCCCAAGACCCTGGTCCGCCATCTGGTGTGCTACGTGGCCGATACCTGTGGGAACGACAAGCTCTCCGCCGTGCTTCTTGATGTGCTGGACACCCCGGTCTCGCCGGAGCTACTGCCCGCCACGGGCGACGGCAAGATCTCCCAGAAGACCGAGGACCTGGTGGGTCCCTACGAGCTGCACGACTTCTTCCTCTACCAGGTGCTGCGCCGCGGGTTCGCGCCGCGCAAGGTCTACCGGCTTGCATGCTACGCGTTGGGCGACAAGTACGACGAAGAGACGATCCTCCGCTGGCTCCGCACCTTCTACCGGCGGTTCTTCTCGCAGCAGTTCAAGCGTTCCTGCCTGCCCGACGGCCCCAAGGTGGGTTCGGCTGCCGTGAGCCCGCGTGGCGACCTCCGCATGCCGTCTGACGCCTGCGTTGCGCTCTGGTCGGCCGAGCTGGAGGACCTGTAACCACCAGCGATGCCCTGCCAAGAGCGTCAGGCCAAGGGCACGGCGTGCCCTTGGCTTTTGGCGCGGGGCATCTGGCACGGCTACGCCAGCATGGCCAGACGCTCGTACACATCCACGCCCTTGAGGAGGACCTTCTCGTCGAAGTCGAAGTGGTCTGAGTGCAGGGGCGCGGGGGTGCCCGTGCCCAGCAAAAGGAAGACGCCCGGCAGGTACTGCTGGTACCAGGCGAAGTCCTCGGAGATCATGAGGGGCTCCTCGAGCTCGGTCAGCTCCGGGAGCACGCTCGCCGCCAGCGCATAGAGCGCGACATCGTTGCTCACGGGCGGAAAGCCGTACGAGTACTCCACCTCTGCTGTGCAGCCTTGCGCAGCCGCGTCGCGCTCGGCCAACTGGTGGATCTCCCGTTGCAGGCGGTCGCGCGCAGCCACCGAGTAGGTGCGGAGCGACCCGTTGACCTGCGCCAGGTCCGCCACCTGGTTTATCACGCGCCCGGCTCGCATGAGGCCAAAGCGCATGAGGGAGCGCTCCTCGGGTGGCTGGTCAGCCATGAGGCCATAGACGTCGATGAGGAAGTGCGCGGCGGCCTCCATGGCGTCCGCGCCCTCCTGGTAGCGGCCGATGTGGCTCGCCCTGCCGCGGAAGGTCACGTATGTCTCGTTCGATGCGGCGAGCAGGGGGCCGGGTCTGCTGGAAAGGGCACCCTCAGGCAGGCTGGGCCAGAGGTGGAAGCCAAAGATGCGGTCGACCCCGTACCGTACGAAGACCCCGCTCTCGCACACGTCGTGTGCACCGCCGGTGGTCTCCTCGGCCGGCTGGAAGACCAGAAGGACGCTGCGGGGCAGCTCATCGGCATGGTCCTGCAGCCAGCCGGCGAGTCCCAGCACCATGGCCATATGGCCGTCGTGGCCGCAGGCGTGCATGCAGCCCTGGTGGGTGCTGGCGAAGTCTCGCTCTGTGGCCTCGATCACGGGCAGGGCGTCCATGTCGGTCCGGAAGGCGGTGGCGTGCTCGGTTCCTCGGTCCAGCCAGGCGCACAGGGTGGAGCGGCAGGGCGAGAAGAGCTCGAAGGCTGGCAGCCCCTCCATCACGCCGCGGACGTAGGCCAGCGTCTGGGGCAGGTCGAAGTCCAGCTCAGGGATGCGGTGCAGGTCGCGGCGGTAGCGCGTGAGGAGCTCGAGCGTGGGTGCGGGCATGGGGCCTCCCGTGGTGGTTGCCGGGGCAGTGGGGCTTGTTGCCCGTTACTCTACCGCCGCGTCGTGGCCATTCTGTTACGCAGGCCCCGCAACCCAAGCGGGCCATAACGCGCACATGCTAACGTAGGCCCACCGCGACGGGCGCCTGCCCGCAGAGGGACACTCAGCAACACAAGGAGAGTCATGCCAGATCTGCAGACCAAGAGGCCGTTCGTGTCGGCTGCCCAGCTCGAGGCCATCTGCGCCAGGTTCCCCACGCCCTTCTACCTGTACTCGGAGGCCGAGATCCGTCGGCGTGCGCGCGCGTTCAACGCGGCCTTTGCCTGGAACCCGGGCTTCTGCGAGTACTTTGCCGTAAAGGCCACGCCCACCCCAGCCATCCTCAAGGTCCTGGGCCAGGAGGGCTGCGGCTGCGACTGCGCCACGGGCGTGGAGCTCTCGTTGGCCCAGGCCTGCGGCTTTGGGGGCAACAAGGTCGTCTTCTCCTCCAACGACACGCCGGCGGCGGACTACCGGCAGGCCGATGCCATGGGCGCCCTCATCAACCTGGACTCGGCCGACATGGTGGCCTGCCTGCGCGAGGCCCTGGGCGGACGCATGCCCGAGCGCGTGTGCCTGCGGGTAAACCCGGGCCAAGACATCCCCGGCGAGAACGGCATCATCGGCACGCCGCGCGACGCCAAGTTCGGCATGACGGTCCCGCAGCTCCTCCAGGCGGCACGCGACCTGCGTGACCTGGGCGTTCGCGAGTTCGGCCTGCACGCCTTCCTCGCCAGCAACACCCAGGGCGAGGGCTACTACCCGCTCCTGGCACGAATGCTCTTCTCGCTGGCGGTTCGCCTGCACGACGAGCTGGGGGTGCGCGTGACCTTCGTGGACCTCTCGGGCGGCATCGGGGTGGCCTACCGGCCCGAGGACCGCCCCGTGGACATCGCGGCGATCGGCGAGGGCGTGCATACGGCGTTTGACGAGGTGCTCGCGCCGGCCGGCATGACGGACGTGCGTGTGGGCTCGGAGCTGGGCCGCTGGATGCTGGCGCCGGCAGGTGCGCTCGTTACGCGCGTGATCCACGAGAAGGTCACCTACAAGGACTACCTGGGCGTGGACGCCTGCGCCGCCGACCTCATGCGCCCGGCAATCTATGACGCCTACCATCACATCACCGTCGTGGGGCGGGAGGACGAGCCCGCTGCAGGCACCTACAACGTGGTGGGCCGCCTGTGCGAGAATAACGACCAGTTCGCGCACGACCGGCCGCTCCCGCGCGTGGGGGTGGGGGACCTCCTGTGGATTCACGACTCGGGGGCCCACGGTCGCTCGATGGGCTACAACTACAACGGTGCGCTGCGTCCCGCGGAGCTCATGCTGCGCGAGGACGGCGCCGTGGAGCGGATCCGGCGCGCGGAGACGCCGGCGGACTACTTTGCTACGCTCGACGAGGACCCGGACCCTGCGGTGGCCGCGCTCGCGCAGCGCTGACGGCGGGGTACCGGCTCGCATGGTGCTGACCTTATTCCAAAGCTGATACGTTAGGAGACCCACATGGACGCCCAGGAGATCATCAACCACATCGCGACCTCGCCCAAGAAGACCCCCGTGCGGGCCTATGTGCGCCTGGCGGACGGCGCCGACCTCGACCTCTCGGCTGTGGAGGGGGCGCACGTCTTTGGCGTGGGCAGTGAGGTCGTCTTTGCCGACTGGGCCAAGCTCGGCCCGGTGCTCGCGGCCAATGCCGACAAGGTCTGCGACCTCGTGGTGGAGACCCAGGGGCGCAACACCGGCGTGCCCCTGCTCGACATCCGTGACGTGGAGGCCCGCATCGAGCCTGGCGCGATCATCCGCGAGCAGGTGGAGATCGGCCGCGGCGCGGTGGTCATGATGGGCGCGATCATCAACATCGGCGCTGTGGTGGGCGAGGGCACCATGATCGACATGGGTGCCGTCCTGGGCGGCCGCGCGACCGTGGGTGCGCACTGCCACGTGGGCGCCGGTGCCGTGCTGGCGGGCGTGATCGAGCCGGCTTCGGCCACGCCCGTGGTGGTGGAGGACGACGTGCTCATCGGTGCAAACGCGGTGGTGATCGAGGGCGTGCGCGTGGGCAGGGGTGCTGTGGTGGCTGCGGGCGCCGTGTGTGTGGAGGACGTGCCGGCCGGAGCCGTGGTGGCAGGATGCCCCGCGCGCGTGATCAAGATGAAGGACGCCAAGACGGAGCAGAAGACCGCCCTGGTGGACGCCCTGCGCACCCTGTAGCACAAACAAGGAAACAAGGGGGGTACTCCCCTTTGTTTCAGCACAAACAAGGGGGTACTCCCCTTTGTTTGTGTTTGTCGGCTACTCCAGGCTGGAGGTGATGGTGAGGAGGAGCGAGCTCACGCGGGCCTCGACCTGGGCCACTGGCATCTCCCCGTACTCCCCGCGGAGCCAGGAGCGGAAGGTGCCCACCACGGCGTTCGCCATGAAGTCGGCGGCCACCAGGTCCGCCGGCACGTCCTTGCGCCCCATGCTAGCGAGGTGCGCGGAGACCTTGTCGCGGAACATCCGCATGAGGGAGTCCACGAAGGAGCTGACGCTGGTCGAGCGGGTGAGCTTGGAGAAGAGCTCGTGGCGTGCGTCCAGGTAGCTGCCTATCTGGTGGATCACGGGCATGGGGTCCTGCAGGAAGTTCTCGGTGAGCACCTGGTCGATCAGCTGCGAGACCTCCGCCGTGAGGTCGTGCACGAGGTCGCCCAGGAGGTCGTCGATGCTGTCGTAATGGGCATAGAAGGTGCCCCGGTTGAGGCCCGCCCGCTGTGTCACCGCCGTCACGGTGATCTTGTCGTAGGGCTGCTCCGCCATGAGCTCGGCGAAGGCCTCCCTCAACAGGTTTACGGACCTGCGAGCGTTCCTGTTCTTCCCAACCGTCGCCATCGCGAACCCCAATCTGGACAATGCCCTCCACGGCAGGCCGAATCCAAACACCCTCGCGGATTTTGCTGATTGAATACCGCCTTTCTCTAACAATAATTTGAAACTCGTTAAAAAACAACACTTGTTGGAATAAGAGCAAGCGCTGGAAACCATACAGCTGTTGAAAGGCAGCGTGCCATGGAAGGTCTTTTTCAGAGGGGTCCTCAAGCACGGGAAGGTGGTGGTCGGCATCGTGCTGGCCGTGCCCTGCCTCAAGGCATCCGGTGCCGTGAGCTTCACCTACTCCGCCTCCGCCAACGTGGCGGCCGACTCGCAGGTCAAGCTTGACGGCAACGCCATCAACGACGCCTTCGGCGAGCCCCAGACCTGGGCCATCATGCCATCATGGTGCCCGCTGGCAACTGGACGGCCTTCTCCACGGACTGGATGGAGGCCTGGGCCTTGGGTATCTACTTCACCGTAGGCAGCCCCATGATTCAGCAGGTGGGCACGTCCATCGCCCGTGGCGCCCTGTTCAGCGTGATCTTGATCTTCTTCGTGCTGCCCCTGCTCTTTACCAGCTGCGACGCCATCGTGCAGCGCACCTCATACTAGATCGGGTTCTACCAGGGGCAGGACGATTCCGGCCGGGACGGGTCCAAGCCGGACGGGTTGCAGCCACTTCCGACGCGTGTCTAGACCCACGAAGCGCACGACATCTAGCATCGACTTTGCAACCAAAGTCAAGGAGCGGGACATGCATAGCAAGAAGGACCTCACCCCGGATCGCACCACGTCGCAGCCCAGCTGGGCCCGCCGTCTGGCGGCAGGGGCCATGGGCACGGTGCTCTCCATCACCATGAGCATCCCCTTCGGGGCCACGCAGGCCCTGGCCGAGGAGGTCAACGGCCAGACCACCCAGCCCGACGGCACCACCCAGGCTGGCACCTCCCAGACGGCCAAGAAGGAGATCGTCTACACCCGCACCTCGCCCACGGGCCAGAAGAAGGGCATCTATGTGGTCAACTACTTCCAGACCACGGACGCCGAGCAGGTGAGCGACCCCGGCAGCTACCAGAGCGTGGAGAACCTCACGACCTCCGACGCGCTGGAGAACAAGGACGGCGCCACCGAGGTGACCACCCTGGCGGGCCAGCCCTTCTACTACCAGGGAGACCTCGACGAGGGCACGCGGCTTCCCTGGGACGTGGAGATCACCTACACCCTGGGCGGCAAGGAGGTGGCGCCCGAGGAGCTGGCCGGCCAGAGCGGCGACCTGGACATCGAGCTCAAGATCACGGGGCTGGACGACGGCTCCGCCACGGCCGACTTTGCCAAGAGCTTCGTGGTGCAGGCCCAGGGCACCTTCGACAACTCGGCCTTCGCACTCGACACGGCCAAGGACGCGACGGTGGCCACGGTGGGCAACAAGACCCTCCTCACCTACCTGCTCATCCCGGGCCAGGACGGCGACTACCACATCACGGGCAAGGCCACCGACTTCACCTACTCCGGCTGGCAGATAAGCGCCATGCCCCTCTCGCTGGACCTTGACCTCTCCGACTACGACACAAGCGAGCTGTCCGACCAGACCTCCCAGCTCACGGATGGCGTGGACCAACTGGCCGAGGGCGGCCGCCAGCTGCGCGACGGCCTCATGGCACTGAACGATGGTGCCGCGAGTGCGGGGAGTGGTGCGGCCCAGGTGGCCTCGGGCGCCTCGCAGGTGGCCGACGGCGCTGGCAGCCTGGCCTCCGGCGCGGCGAGCGCGGATGCAGGTGCCCGGCAGGTGGCGGCGGGTGCGGGCAGCCTGGCCACTGGCGCCCGGCAGCTCGCCGACGGAACCCAGAGCGCGGTCGACCAGATGCCGCAGCTTGCGGATGGTGCGGCGCAGCTCTCCCAGGGGGCGGACGCCCTCAAGGCGGGACTCGACACACTGGGCTCCGGTACCACCCAGCTGCTCGCCGGCGCGCAAGGCGCGGCCCAGGGTGCCCAGCAGGTGGCCGACGGGACGGCCAGCGCGGCCCAGGGCGCGACCAACTTGGCCCAGGGCATGGCGCAGATCTCCGACGGTGCCGCCCGGCTCTCGGGCGGGGCGAGCGGCCTTAAGGGCTCTCTCGACGGCCAGGCGGGCACGCTGGGCCAGCTGCGCGACGGCAGCAGGCAGGTCGCCGAGGGCGTGGGCCAGCTCAGGCAGGAGCTCTCCTCCACGCTGCCCTCGGAGCTTTTCGACATGCAGGCGCAGGTTGCCGCGCTCCAGGCCCAGATAAACGTGATCAAGAGCCAGGTGGGCCAGATCTCCGCGGGAGCGGACCAGCTGGGCCCCCTGGCCACAAAGACCCAGGCCGACGGCGAGAAGGTCGCCCAGGACCTGACCGACCTCTCGGCGCAGCTGGGCGGCCTCGACACGGCGCTCGCGGATGCCGGCACCAACGTGCAGGGGTCCGCGTCGAGTGCCGTTGCCGCGGCCCAGTCTGCAGGGGAGGCCCAGCAGTACGCGTCCGGCGCCTCCTCCGAGCTGCAGGGGCTTCTTGACGACGACAACCTTACGGAGGAGCAGAAGGCCTCCATCCAGAAGGCGATCGGCGCCGCGGACACCGCGGCCCAGAAGGCGGGCTCGGCCATGACGAGTGCCAGGGACTCCGCCGAGAAGGCCCAGGCAGCAGGCATCGACCTGGCGCAGGTGGCCACAGCGGCACAGTCCATCGACACGAGCACCGTCAAGGCCGACGCGCAGGCCCTTGCCGAGGACCTGAGGAGCGTCCAGTCCGGCGCCTCCAGCCTGACCGCCGGCGCAAACGACGTGATCCACCAGTCCGACGCCGTGCTCTCGAGCTCCGAGCAGCTCGTGGCGGGCGCGCAGCAGAGGCTGTCGGGCGCGCAGGTCAGCATGGCCCAGCTCGACCAGCTGGCCACGGGCGCCCAGCAGGTCGCAGCGGGTACCGACCAGCTTGTGGCCTCGCTCACGACGGAGGCCTACGACTCCGCCACGGGCCAGCCCACCACGATCTACGCTGCCGCCTCGGCCATTGCGAGCGGCGCGGCAAGCCTGGACGCCTACACCACCCAGGCCAGCTCTGGCGCAAGCGACCTCAAGGACGGTTTGGACACCCTCTCTGCGGGTGCGACCCAGCTGAGCTCTGGCACGCAGCAGGTAGCTGCCGGTGCCAAGCAGGTCGACGAGGGCGCCAAGAGCGCCGATGCGGGTGCTGCGAAGGTGGCAGGCGGTGCCTCGGCACTAAAGGCGGGCATCGACACGCTCTCGAGCGGTACCACCCAGCTCAACGCCGGTGCGCAGCAGCTGGCCGCGGGCTCCTCGGCGCTCTCCGCGGGTGCCACGAGTCTGGCGGCGGGCACGTCGCAGCTGGCAAGTGGCGCGGATACCCTCGCTTCTGGTGCGGGTACGCTCAGTTCCGGTGCCTCCAGCCTGGCGAGCGGCTTGGGAGAGCTTGCGACGGGCACGCAGAGCGCCTACTCCGGCGCAGGCGAGCTTTCCGGTGGCCTCGACACTCTGCAGAGCTCCGTCGACGGCATCGACCAGACGATCCTGGACAGGGTGCAGGAGGCCCTCGACGACAAGCTGGGCCGTGACGTCGCTCTGCACAGCTTCGTGGACGCGACGAACACGAACGTGAGCGAGGTGCAGTTCGTCTACGTGGTCGACGGCGTCAAGGAGGCCGAGGACGATACTGCCACCCAGACCGACGATGCCGAGGTCGACCAGGGCTTCGTCGACCGCCTGGTCGCGCTCTTCTCTTCCGACGACCAGCAGGACTAGGATTTGTCACAGAAGTGTCAGTCACTTCTGTGACATCAGGGAGGCGCACGTGGACGGACTCGTGGGTTTCTTCGCCCCCGAGCCCGTCCTTTGGCGCTCGGGCGATAAGGGCTTCTCGGTGCTAGGGCCCGAGCATCTGGCCATGCTCGGCTGCCTGACGCTGACGGGCGTCCTTCTTGCCCGGCGGTACATGAGGCAGGACGCGCGCGGGCGGCGCCGGCAGCTGGTTGCCATGTGCGCGGTACCGGTGGCCCTCCTGGTCTCGCGCGACCTGCAAGACGTGGCCGCGGGGGTCTTCTGGCCCCAGTTCTGGCCGCTCCACATCTGCAACATGTGCGAGTTCCTGGGCTTGGCCTGGGCCATTACCGGGTGGTGTCCCTTGGCGGACGTCTATTATCCTTGGGCTACGGTGGGCGCGATCGGGGCGCTGCTCTTTCCGGGCTGGGCCTACTACTGCCCGATAATCTCCTATGCCTCGCTGGGCGGCTTCCTGGAGCACGCCCTCATGGCCACCACCTGTTGGTGCATGATGGTGGGCGGGGAGTACGTGCCGGAGCGCCGGCGGCTGTGGCTGCCTGGGGTGGCGGCAGTTGCGGGTGGGCTTGTTTTCAGGCGGGCCAATCCGGTGATGGGTACGAACTTCTTCTTTGTGAGCGAGCCGTCTGCGGGGTCGCCCATGGTGTGGCTTGCCGACGTCTTTGGCGATCCGGGCTGGCTTGTTGCCTATCTGGCGGCGGCAGTGGCGGTGTGGTGCGGGTTCGTGGCGCTGGGAAGGCACTTCTCGCCGCGCGTTGAAGGCTAACCGGCCGGGGTTTTCTGGTCGAGCAGAATGCCCCGCATAGCACGGCCTAAGCGTCCGGACTGTCCCGCCTTGGGAAGGGACGTCGCCCAGAGCGCCCTGCTACCCTACTTGACCACCATCGCACCCTTGGGAAGCCACACCTGGGAGTCGCTCGCCACCAGCACGTTGTTGCCCTTGGCGCGTGGCTCCTCCGGTCGCTCGGGAATCACCGCCACGTGAGCGAACTGGCCCGCAAAGGCCTCGCACGCCTCCTGGAGCGGCCTGGCCCCCCGCCCCTCGAGCGGCCCGCGGACGTCCGCAAGGTACACGCCGCCTGGCGCCAGGTGCTCGCGCACCACCCGCGCGCCGCGCTCGCAGCCCAGCTCGCCGAGGGGCTTGTTGCCCGTAAAGGCCTCGTTCACGATCACGTCCCAGGCTACGGGGCTCTCCTGCAGGTAGGCCCAGCCATCGGCCTCCACCAGGTCCATGCGGTCGTGGCCGTACTCGTCCAGGCACTCGTCCAGAAAGAACGACTCGCGCGCAATCTGGGTTATGGCCGGGTCTATCTCCACGGCCGCCACGTGCAGGCGCGGCAGGTGGGCCACCATCCACTTGGGCAGGGAGTAGCCGCCGCAGCCTATGACCATGGCCTGTCGCGCCGTCGGCACGGAGTCCATCACGCGGGCCATGTCCCGGTGGTACTCGCAGGCCAGCTCGAAGCGCAGGTCCGGGTCCACGTAGCTCACGGACTGGTAAGTGCCGTTCACGTTGAGGAGCCGCACCGTGGTGCCGTCCGCGTCGGCCGAGTCGAACACGAGGGTCACGCCAAAGCGCGTCCGGCTCATCCGGATCCCACGCCGTCGCAGGAGCCAGGGCATGGCCAGCACGAAGGCGAAGAGCAGCCACGAGATTACGACAAGGACCATGAGCCACGTGGGCAAGGCGACCTCCAGGATGGGACGGTGTCGCAGGGCGCACAACAAACCTGCGGCACATTCGGCCATTGAAGATTGTGAGTAGCCGATTCTGTCGGCTATACTACCCAATGCTTATCTGCGTGAATCGTGCCCCGCGGGGCTGCAAATGGAGAGGACCTCACATGATTCTTGGTATGGGCGTTCCCGAGCTTCTGCTCATTCTCGTCGTCGTGCTGCTCATCTTCGGGCCCAAGAACCTCCCGAAGCTCGGCAAGTCCCTCGGCAAGACCGTCAAGAACGTCCGCGAGGGCATGGAGGAGGGCGACGACGAGGAGGGCTCCAAGGACGAGCCCAAGAAGGTCGCGGCCTCCGATGAGTCCGAGGACGTGGAGGTCATCCCCGACGAGGACGACGAGGACATCGACGAGTCCGCGGCTCCCGCCGGCGGCGCCAAGTTCTGCTCCAAGTGCGGCACCAAGAACGCCGCCGACGCTGCCTTCTGCAAGAAGTGCGGCGCCAAGCTCGACTAGCCGCGTCCGCTTTCGCAACAGCAACAAACGCAGCAGACCGCAGTTAGGAAGAGCAGCATGGACAACAGCAAGGTAATCACGCTCACTCCCGAGGGCCGCGCCAAGCTCGTGGCCGAGCTCGAGTACCGCGAGGGCGAGAAGCACGACGAGATCGTGGAGCGCCTCAAGGAGGCCCGCGGCTTCGGCGACCTGTCCGAGAACTCCGAGTACGATGCCGCCAAGGAGGAGCAGTCCCAGAACGAGTCCCGCATCAACGAGATCCGCCAGATCCTGGCCACTGCCAAGACCGTGCAGGGTGGCAGCTCGGCGGACCTGACGGTCTCCATCGGTACCACCGTGGAGCTCGACGAGAGCAACGGCCGCAAGGCTACCTTCACCATCGTGGGCACGACCGAGACCAACTCCCTGGAGCACAAGATCTCCAACGAGTCCCCGGTGGGCTCGGCGCTGATCGGCCACGTTAAGGGCGACACGGTGGAGATTATCACCCCCGCGGGCAAGACGCGCACCTACACCATCATGTCCATCACTCGCTAGACCCGGCAAGCAGAACCCAGAGGGCCCCGCATCTGCAGGATGGCAGGCGCGGGGTCCTTCTCGTACGGACGGCCGTGCCAAGGGCGTCAGACGCTCTTGGCGCGCACGAAGGAGAGCACATGGCAGAGACCACCATCAACGACGAGAAGGCCCAGCGCCGCGGGCGTCGGCAGGCCCTTATCGACGCGGGCGTGAACCCCTATCCCATCGAGTCCCACGTGGACGCCCATGCCGCGGAGCTTGCCGAGAAGTACGCCGATCTGGCGGATGGCGAGGACACGACCGACGTCTACACCCTGGCGGGTCGCGTGCGCGCCAAGCGCGGCCAGGGCAAGCTGGCCTTCCTGGTGCTCGAGGACGTGAGCGGCCAGATCCAGCTCTTCTGTCGCGTGAACAACCTCCCGGAGGCCGACTGGGCCCTGCTCGGCCAGGTGGACCTGGGCGACATCGTGGAGGCCACGGGCCCTGTGGTCCGCACCCGCCGCGGCGAGCTCTCCCTCGCCCCCACCAGCCTGCGCATGCTCTCCAAGTCCCTGCGGCCCTTGCCCGAGAAGTTCCACGGCCTCACGGACCGCGAGGTGCGCTACCGCCAGCGCTACGTGGACCTGATCATGAACCCCGAGGTGCGCGAAACCTTCCGCAAGCGCAGCCAGATCATCTCCCACATCCGCCGCTACATGGAGGCCGACGGCTACATGGAGGTCGAGACGCCGATGATGCACTCCATCCTCGGCGGCGCCAACGCCAAGCCCTTCGTGACCCACTTCAACGCGCTCGACCGCGACTTCTACCTGCGCATCGCGACCGAGCTTCCCCTCAAGCGCCTGATCGTGGGCGGCATGGAGCGGGTGTACGAGATCGGCCGCCAGTTCCGCAACGAGGGCATGGACCTGACCCACAACCCCGAGTTCACCTCCATGGAGGCCTACTGCGCCTACTCCGACCTGGAGGGCATGAAGCGCCTGACCGAGGGGCTCTTCAAGTCCATCGCGCGCGAGGTCTGCGGCTGCGAGGAGGGCCACGAGGTCATCAGCTACCAGGGCCAGGAGGTTGACATGTCGGGCACTTGGCGCTCCGTGCCCCTATCCGAGGTGGCCAGCCAGGCCGTGGGCGAGCACGTGGACATGGACACCCCCATCGAGCACCTGCGCGAGCTCTGCCGCGCCCACCAGATCGAGGTGCAGGACAACTTCGGGGCGGGCAAGCTCCTCTTCGAGCTCTACGACGAGCTGGGCGAGGGCACGCTGGTAAACCCCACCTTCGTGTGCGACTACCCCGAGGAGGTCTCGCCCCTCTCCAAGCGCAAGGCCGACGACCCGCGCCTTACCGATCGCTTCGAGCTGGTGATCTGCGGCCACGAGTACGCCAATGCCTTCTCCGAGCTCAACGATCCGGTGGACCAAGCCGGCCGCTTTGCCGAGCAGGTGGCGGCCAAGGACTTTGGCGACGACGAGGCCATGGGCTACGACTACGACTACGTGCGCGCACTGGAGTACGGCATGCCGCCCGCCGGCGGCATCGGCTACGGCATCGACCGTATGGTCATGCTCTTCTGCGACCAGCCGGCCATCCGCGACGTCCTGCTCTTCCCGCAGATGAAGCCCGAGGTGGTCACCCGCCAGATGATCGCCGACCAGCTGCCCGAGTCCACCGACGAGGCCGCCGCGTCGCTGGACCGCATCTCCGAGACGAGCGAGCAGGGCGCCTCTGCGGACGCCACGCCTGCGGCCAAGAAGGACGGGCGCCTGGAGGCCGGCCTCTCGCGCGATGCCGCCCTCGACCTCCTGCGCCAGTACAACGAGGACCCCTTCCACATCGAGCACGGCGAGACCCTCGAGGGCCTCATGCGCCACTATGCCGAGAAGTACGACCCCGAGAACGTGGACTTCTGGGGCATCGTGGGCCTTCTCCACGACCTGGACTGGGAGAGGTTCCCCGACCCCGTGCAGCATACCGTTAAGGCGTCGGAGCTCATCCGGGCGGCGGGCGGCAGCGAGGAGCTCTGCCACGCCATCCAGACCCACAACTCCGACAACAACCCCGACCTGCCGGCCCCCGCGAGCAAGATGGAGTGCGTGCTCTTTGCCTGCGACGAGCTCTCGGGCCTGATCCAGGCCGCGGCCAAGATGCGTCCCTCGGGCAGCGTCACCGACATGCCGGCCAAGTCGCTCAAGAAGAAGTACAAGGACAAGCGCTTTGCCGCGGGCTGCGATCGCGAGGTCATAGCCAAGGGGGCCGAGCTCAACGGCGTGGAGCTGGACGAGCTCCTGGCGGACGTGCTGGATGCCATGAAGGCCATCGCCCCCGTGGGCGACATCTACGCCAAGGAGGTCTGACCCCTAGCTGTTACGCGGGGTCCACGTGTCACGCGGGGTCGGAGCTCGTGTCACGTTGAGGTCTCTTGCCAGCAGGGAGGGCCCGGAAGTCGGGCCCTCCCTGCGTTTGTTACGCGCTGCGGTCCGCGTCGCCGTTCGCCGGTATCTTGGCGCCGCTTCCGGGGTATAGAGGTAACCAACAAATCAGCGCCGGTCGGTCGGGTTCGCCCCGCCCGAGCCGGTCACAGACATCAGGGAGTCGCATCGCATGTTCGAGAAGTTCACAGACAAGGCGCGCAAGGTCATGAGCCTCGCGCAGGACGAGGCCCGTAGCCTCGGCCAGATGTACGTGGGTACGGAGCACCTGCTCCTGGCCCTCATCAAGGAGGGCGAGGGCGTGGCCGCCCAGGCCCTGGCCAAGCTCGACGTGACCTACGACGAGACCCTGGCCACGGTCAAGGAGCTCACCACCAGCGAGTCCGAGCCCGTCCCCGGTGGCCACATACCCTTTACCCCGCGCGCCAAGCGCGTGCTCGAGGACGCCTATCGCGAGACCATGACCCACGGCCAGACCTACATCGCCACCGAGCACCTGCTCCTGGGCATCGTGGCCGAGGGCAACGGCCGCGCCATGGACGCCCTGCGCGCCATGGGCGTCTCGGGCGACGCCGTGCGCAACGCCGTCAACGAGCTCGTGGACAAGTCCCCCGACCCCCAGACCCAGGGTCCCGCCGTGGCCGACGTCCGCATGGACCCCTCGTCCTTCATGGGCATGGGGTCGAGCCAGCGCGAGGGCGACTCCATGCTCGAGCAGTACGGTCGCAACCTCACCAAGCTCGCCTCCGACGGCAAGCTCGACCCCGTGATTGGCCGCGACCGCGAGATCGAGCGCGTCATGCAGGTCCTTGCCCGCCGCCAGAAGAACAACCCCCTCATCCTGGGCGACCCCGGCGTGGGCAAGACCGCTGTCGTGGAGGGCCTGGCCCAGCTCATCGCCTCGGGCAACGTGCCCGACATCCTGCGTGGCAAGCAGGTCTGGACGCTCGACGTGGCCTCCCTCGTGGCGGGCTCCAAGTACCGCGGAGAGTTCGAGGAGCGCATGAAGAAGGTCGTGGCCGAGCTGGAGAAGTCCAAGACCGACATCCTCTTTATCGACGAGATCCACACCATCATCGGCGCCGGCTCCGCCGAGGGCTCCATCGACGCCGCCTCCATCCTCAAGCCGCCCCTATCGCGCGGCGAGATCCAGGTGATCGGCGCCACCACGGCCGAGGAGTACCGCAAGCACATCGAGAAGGACTCCGCCTTCGAGCGTCGCTTCCAGCCCATAAACATCGGCGAGCCCACGCCCGAGGACACCCTGCGCATCCTCCATGGTCTGCAGGACCGCTACGAGCGCCACCACCACGTCCACTACACCGAGAAGGCCCTGGAGGCCGCGGTCACCCTGTCCAACCGCTACGTGCAGGACCGCTTCCTGCCCGACAAGGCCATCGACGTGATCGACGAGGCCGGCGCCCGCACCCGCGTGCACCGCACGAGCCTCCCGCCCGAGATAGCACAGGTGGACGCCGACCTGGCCCGCGTGAGCGAGGAGAAGGACAAGGCCGCCCAGGCCCAGGAGTTCGAGGAGGCCGCCCGCCTGCGCGACCAGGAGAAGGAGCTCACCGCCCGCCGCGAGGAGCTCGAGGCCTCCTGGCGCAAGCAGCTGGACTCCACGGTGGTCACCGTGGACGAGGCCGACATCGCGGACGTCGTGTCGGACATTACGGGCGTGCCCGTGTCCAACCTCACCGAGGCCGAGGCCTCCAAGCTCCTGCGCTGCGAGGAAGTCCTCCACCAGCGCGTGGTGGGCCAGGACGAGGCCGTGACCAAGGTGGCAAAGGCCATCCGCCGCAGCCGCTCGCCCCTCAAGGACCCGCGCCGCCCCGGCGGCTCCTTCATCTTCCTGGGCCCCTCCGGCGTGGGCAAGACCGAGCTGGCCAAGGCGCTCGCGGAGTTCCTCTTTGGATCCGAGGAGGCCCTCATCACCTTCGACATGTCCGAGTTCATGGAGAAGCACACCGTCTCCAAGCTGGTGGGTGCCCCTCCCGGATACGTGGGCTACGACGAGGGGGGCGAGCTCACCAAGGCCGTGCGCCGGCGTCCCTACTCGGTGGTGCTCTTCGACGAGATCGAGAAGGCCCACCCTGACGTCTTCAACGTCCTTCTCCAGATCCTGGACGAGGGGCGTCTGACTGATGGCCAGGGTCGCCATGTGGACTTCTCCAACACCGTCATCATCATGACGTCCAACATCGGTGCGCGCGACATCGCCCAGACCTCCACCATGGGCTTCTCGGCCCAGGGGGCGGGCGGCCTGTCCGACAAGGAGATCCAGTCCCGCGTGACCTCCGAGCTCAAGAAGCTCTTCCGCCCGGAGTTCCTCAACCGCGTGGACGAGATCGTGGTCTTCAAGTCCCTGACCAGCCAGCAGCTCCGCGGTATCGTGGACATCATGGTGGCCGAGCTCCGCGACCGCCTGGTGGCCAACGGCATGTCCATCGAGCTCACGGATGCCGCGCGCGACCTCGTGGCCAGGAAGGGCACCGACCCCATCTATGGTGCCCGTCCGCTGCGCCGCGCCATCCAGACCCTCATCGAGGACCCGCTCTCCGAGGAGCTCCTGGAGGGCAAGTGGCAGGCCGGCGACATCGTGCTGGTGGACGCCTCAGGCGACGAGCTCACCTTCACCAAGACCGAGGGCGAGATCCCGGCCCCTCGCATCCGCGAGCACATGGACCAGCCCCAGGCTCGCGACCGCTGGGGCCAGGACGTGCAGCCGGCAGGCCTCGGCGCCGGTGCGGGTGGCCTGCAGGCGAGCGGGGAGTAGCTGCCGGCCCGCTGCCGCCCGCCAGCGCCTCACGGCCAGTCGGGGCGTGCTGAGCCTTATACTTTGAGCAGCGATGGCGCGCCCCGGGCCCATGCCTGGGGCGCCCGCTGACAAGGACATCCGCGCCTCCGGGCGCCGCCATAGAGAAGGAGCGACCATGGACTCCTTTGTTGCAGACAAGGACCGCAACGAGCACGAGGAGAGGGTTCAGGCAGCGGTCAAGATGACCGCCCCGGGCACCGCTCTGCGCATGGCCCTGGACATGATCATCGCGGGCCACCTGGGCGCCCTTATCTGCGTGGGCGATACCGAGAACGTGCTGGCCGCGGGCGACGACGGCTTCCGGCTGAACACGTCCTTTACGGCCAACCGCCTCTTCGAGCTCTGCAAGATGGACGGCGCCGTGGTCATAGACAAGGACTTCACGCAGATCCTGCGGGCCAACTACCACCTCAATCCCGACCCGTCGCTGCCCACCACCGAGACGGGCACCCGCCACCGCACGGCTGCACGCATGAGCCTGCTCACGAAGGCCACCGTGATCTCGGTCTCGGAGCGCCGCCAGGTGGTCAACGTATACGTGGACGGGAAGGGCTTCCAGCTGCGCCCGGTGTCCGACATCATGGCCACCGTGAGTCAGATAACCGTGGCCATGCTCAACACCCGCCAACAGCTCGACCGCTCGCTCGTGTACCTCACGAGCCTGGAGCTCGACAACGTGGTTACCATGGGCGACGTCACGAACACCTTCTACCTCTTCGAGGTCCTCATGACCTTGGGCGAGCAGCTGGACAACTGCATACTCCAGCTCGGTCGCGAGGGCCGCACCACGCAGATGCAACGGGACGAGTACCTGGGCGACATGGACGACACCTACACCCTCATGATCCGCGACTACGCCAAGGACTCCAGCGAGGAGAACGCCCGCGCCATCCGCAAGCGCTTCCACGACGAGCCCAACGCCGAGCTGCGGTCCGCCAAGGCCGTGGCCAAGACCCTGGGCTACGACGACGGCCGCAGCGAGGACACGATCATGACGCCGCTGGGCCTGCGCACCCTCTCGCGCGTGTCGGTGGTGCGCGACGGCATGGCCGACAAGATCGTGGACGAGTACGGCTCGCTCCAGGACGTGCTGGAGGCCGCCGAGGACGATCCGTCGCGCCTGGGCGAGATCGGCGTGAAGAATCCCGGCGTCCTGGCAAACAGCCTGCACCGCATGCTTGGACAGGGTGAGTAGCATGGAGGGGCACGGGACATCCCATCGCCAGCGACAGACGGACGGCTCCACAGCCGGCTCCTGCGTCACGGCCACCCAGCCGCTCACGCTCGCCTATGGCGACAAGGGCCCCCAGGCCGACACGGTGGCCATCATCGTGGCCGGCGGCAAGGGCCAGCGCTTTGGCGACCCCATCGGCAAGCAGTTCGTGGGGCTCTGCGGCCTGCCCCTCATGTGCTGGCCGCTCCTCGCCTTCGACCACGCGCCCTCCGTGGCCCATATCGTGATCGTGTGCGCGCCCGAGCGGCGCGACGAGGTGCGGGCCAACGTGCTGGAGCCACTCGTGCTCAAGACCCCGGTCACGCTGACGGACGCCGGTGCCGAGCGGCAGGACTCGGTCTTCTCGGGGCTTCTTGCCATGCCACGGGGCTACGCGTACGTGGCGGTGCACGATGCGGCCCGCCCCCTGATCGAGACGGACACGATCGAGGGCGTGGTCGCCTACGTGCGCGGCAACGAGGACCTGGCGGGTGCCATCTGCGCGGCGCCGGCGGTGGACACCCTCAAGCTCGTGGACGGACGCACGGTGGTGGCCACGCCAGATCGGTCCTTCTACTGGTGCGCCCAGACGCCGCAGGTCTTCCGCACGCGGCAGCTCGTTGCGGCATACAAGGCGGCGGACTGGGAGGGCTATCGCGGGACCGACGACGCCTCGCTCGTGGAGCGCAACGGAGGACGCGTGGCGGTCTTCCCCTGCACGCGCGACAACATCAAGGTCACGGTGCCGGTGGACCTGGCGGTGGTGGAGGCCACGCTGGGCGAGCGCCTGCTGGACGACGGCTGCCGGAGGCCCGAGGGCCCCGGCGCGCCGAGGGAGTGAGGCGGCATGGGGCTGCGGATCGGCCATGGGTTCGACGTGCACGCCTTCGCCGAGGGGCGCCGGCTCGTGCTTGGCGGGGTGGACGTGCCCTACGAGCTGGGGCTTGCGGGCCACTCCGACGCGGACGTGGTGGCGCATGCGGTGGCAGACGCCGTGCTGGGTGCCGCCCGCGCGGGCGACATAGGCGAGCTCTTTCCCGACACCGACCCAGCCTACGAGGGGGCGGATTCGCTCGTGCTGCTGGCGCGCGTGTGCGAGGTCGCACGCGAGCATGGCGTCGAGCCGCTCGATGTGGATGTGACGGTGGCCGCACAGGCTCCCAAGCTCGCGCCTCATCGCGACCAGATGCGGTCCAACCTGGCTGGGGCCATGGGGCTTCCGGTGGGGTCGGTGGGCCTCAAGGCCACAACCACGGAGCACTTGGGCTTCGTGGGGCGCAAGGAGGGCATCGCGGCCTGGGCTGTGGTGCTCGCGCAGGTGGAGTAGGCGGCGGCGCGGGGTGGTGTTGCGTTCTTCGTCTGGGTGCACCCGGCGCTTGAGCGTACCCTGCCATGGGCCTTGCGACCACAAAGTGGCCCAACCCACCGTTAGAGTGCAAGAAACCCGCGAAGCCGGCCTCTGGTTGCACCCTACTGGCATCCGCGACGCGTGGTCTTCGCTCAAGCAGCCATTAAGGTGCATGAAACCCGCCTGGCAGGTCTCTTACCGCACCCTACCATGGGTTTCTTGCCCGAGAGGCCTTCTTGACGTCTGGTAGGGTGCATGGGCGCAGGGATTCCGCGCTGCCTGCACCGTCGCCGCAGGATTCCGCGCTGCCTGCACCGTCTTGACCCCCTTCCGGACTCGTTTTCGGTGCAAACAGCGCGCCATATCCGTTGATGCGGTGCATCCGGCGCGAGATCTTGGCCCGTGGCCCCGCTCTCGGGTCCCTCGCACACGACCCTGACCCTCAACCTAAACTTGAATAAAATTCCTCATTTATCACCAATATCTACCTGCGCTCTCCATCTTTCCTGCGCCGGCTGCACACGGCTGGCGCCTATCATGTGCGCCTGCGTTCGCCAAACCATCCCGCGGAACCGCCCCCGGAGCCGCTTCGGAAAGTCCGACGAAAGGCATACATGTTGCATAAGAATCTGAAACGAACCACGAATCGCACCACCACCGCTCGCGCCACCGCCGCGCGAACCGCGCGCGCCATTGTGGCCACCCTCGCGCTCGCGCTTGCGCTGGGGCTCGCCGCACCCGCCGCCACGGCAAAGGCTGCCACGTTCGAGCAGGTAAACGACGAGTCTGTCCTTATCAAGGAGCCCTTTGGCGGGCACTGCGTGTCCTTCTCCATCGTCATGATGCTGCGTCGCGCGGCCCTCCTCAACGGCGACCCCGCCTGGGCCGACATCACCTACGACAGCACCCTGGTCAGCATGGGCTCGTGCCCGCGCTTCTCGTTCTCCACGCACGGGATCTCCGTCGAACACGGCTATGCATCGGGGGAGAACCGGGTGGCGCTCCTGCAGTCCCTCCTGGCCGAGCACCCTGCAGGCGTGGTCATCTACGAGTACAGCGGCTCCCGTATGCACGCGGTGCTGGTTCTGGACTACATCGACGGCGTCTTCTGGGCCTGCGACCCGCTCTACGGCGACCGCCGTCCGCTCGAGGAGTGCGAGATCGTGACAGCAGAGAACTACGACGCCTATTGGGTCGTGAGCTCGGGGGAGAAGCCCGTCGAGCCGCCGGTCGACAAGGACGCCCTGATCGCGACCGCCTCGTCGCAGCTCGCCGACTTCGAGTGGCAGACCGAGGTGGCGTGACACCCAGGACCGAGGTGGCGTGACACCCAGGACCGAGGTGGCGTGACACCCAGGACCGAGGTGGCGTGACACCCAGGACCGAGGTGGCGTCCCACTTCTCGGTGCACGGCGTGGCCGCTCAGTCTACAATGACGCCCAGTCACCGATGGCGCCACTGGCGCTGCAAGGAGCCGAGCATGCAGATCTACAACACCCAGACTCACCGCAAGGAAGAGTTCACCCCGCTCGAGGAGGGCAAGGTCCGCATGTACGTGTGCGGCCCCACCGTGTACGACCAGATCCACATCGGCAACGCGCGGACCTTCCTCAGCTTCGACGTGATTCGTCGCTACCTCATGTACAAGGGCTATCAGGTCACGTTCGCGCAGAACCTCACAGACGTGGACGACAAGATCATCAACCGCGCCAACGAGCAGGGCCGCACCGCGGCAGACGTGGCCGAGGAGTTCTCCCAGGCATTCATCGAGCAGATGCACCGCTTCGGGATCCTGGATCCCGACGTCCGCCCGCGCGCCACGCGCGAGATCGAGGCCATGCAGGACATGATCTCCCTCCTCATCGAGCAGGGCAACGCCTACGTGGCCTCCAACGGCGACGTGTACTTCTCGGTGCGCTCCGACTCCCGCTACGGAGTGCTCTCTGGCCGCGACCTGGACCAGATGCGGGCGGGCGAGCGCGTGGAGGTAAACGACGAGAAGCGCGATCCCTTCGACTTCGCCCTCTGGAAGGCGGCCAAGCCCGGCGAGCCCTCCTGGCCCAGCCCCTGGGGCGAGGGACGTCCTGGCTGGCACACCGAGTGCTGCGCCATGATCCACCGCTACCTGGGCGCCCCCATCGACATCCACGGTGGCGGCGCGGACCTGGTCTTCCCCCACCACGAGAACGAGACCGCCCAGGCCATGTGCGCCTGGCACCTGCCCTACCTGGCCAAGACCTGGATGCATACGGGCATGCTCCGTGTGGACGGCGAGAAGATGTCCAAGAGCCTGGGCAACTTCTACACCCTCAAGGAGGTCCTCGACAAGTACCCGGCCGACGCCGTGCGCCTGCTCATGCTGCAGACCCACTACCGCGCGCCGCTGGACTTCTCCTTCAGCCGCCTGGACGGGGCGGTGGGCACGCTGGAGCGCGTGCGCACATGCGTGAAGAACCTGCGCTGGGCTGCCGAGAACGCACCCAAGTCCGCCGAGCTCACGGACGCCGACCGCGCCCTCGGCCACGAGGCCGACGCCGCGCGCGAGGAGTTCAACCGCCAGATGGACGACGACTTCAACACCGCGGGCGGCATCGCCGCGATCTTCTCGCTGGTCTCGGCGGCAAACAAGTACCTGGCCGATGCCGGCGACGCCGTGTCGCAGGCGGTGACCCTGCGCGTGGCCGACACGATCACCGAGCTCCTGGCCGTGCTGGGCGTGGACCTTGCCGAGACGGGCGAGAAGGACGACCTGCCCCACGAGCTGGTGGACTTGGCACGCGAGCGCTGCGGGTACGCGGGCGACTCCGCCAGCGAGGCGGCATCCGCCCTCCTGGAGGCCCGTGCGGCCGCCCGCAAGGCCAAGGACTGGGGCACGGCCGACGCCATCCGCGATGGCATAACGGCGCTCGGCCTCGTGGTCGAGGACACCGCGGCCGGCGCCCGCCTCAAGAAGGCGTAGGGGCGTGGCACATGGCAAGGACTGATGCGGGCGGCCGCGGAGGCAGCAGGGGCGGCAGGAACCAGGCCAGGCCGGGGCGCGACGTGCGCGGCGGCCGGGGAGGTCGCGACGCACGCGGTGAGAAGCCCCAGCGTGGCGGCAAGCCGGGTGGTTATGGCAATAAGGGCAGCAAGCCCGCGCGCGCCACGGGCCAGTACGGACCGGCGCGTGGCCAGGCCCAGCACACGCAGGGCCAACACACGCAGGGCCGTGCGTACGACAAGCGCCCGGCGGACGCGCGAGGATCCGCGGGCGACCTCATAGAGGGCCGTCGCGCGGTGGAGGAGGCCCTCTTGCTGGGCATGCCCCTCAAGGTGGCCTACGTGCAGCAGAGCCAGAGCGGGGCCGACGAGGCCTACGACCGTATGGCGGCGCGCCTGGAGGCAGGGGGCGTGCCCGTGCAGCGCGTGCCGCGCGGCCGGCTCGACCAGATGTCCAGCCATGGGGCCCACCAGGGCGTCGTGGTGCGGACGGAGCCCTTCCACTACGCCGAGCTGGCCGACGTGATCGCGCGTGCCGGTGACGGGGACGCCCTGGTGATCGTGCTCGACCACGTGACCGACGAGGGTAACTTCGGTGCCATCGTGCGGTCTGCCGAGGTCGTGGGCGCTGCTGGCGTCGTGGTGGCAAACGCCCGCGCCGCCTCCGTGGACGTGGGAGCATACAAGACCTCTGCCGGTGCGGTCCTGCACCTGCCCATCGCGCAGGTGTCCAACCTCCCGCGGGCCCTTGCGGACCTCAAGGACGCGGGCTTCTGGGCCTGCGCCGCCACGGAGCATGCCGACCAGGACGTGTGGGACGCACCCATGGGCGGGCGGCTGGCGCTTGTCATGGGCTCCGAGGGGTCGGGGGTCTCGCCCCTCATGCTCAAGAGCTGTGACTTTGCGGCGCGCCTGCCCCAGCGCGGCCAGGTGGAGTCGCTCAACGTGGCCCAGGCCACGACCGTGATGTGCTACGAGTGGCTGCGGCGCGTGAGCGCAGGCGCTCGGGCGGACGACGCGCCGCCTGCCGGTGATGTGCCGGCTGCCCTCGACGTGCCGACCGCCAGCGATTCGCCGACCGGGGGAGACGTGGATGTCCAGGCGTGACCTCCACGAGCTCCTCGTGGTCGATGGGTACAACGTCATCTTCAAGACCCCGCGCTACATGGACCTGGCGCCCGAGGCTGCGGACCACAGCACGAGCGACCCCTTCGGCGAGGCCCGCGAGCGCCTGGTGGCCGACGTGGCCGCCTATGCCCAGGGTCGCTACGAGCCGGTCATCGTGTTCGACGCCGCGAACAACGTGAGCGACGAGCGACCGGACTTCTCGCGTGGTGGCGTGCGCGTGATCTTCTCGCGTACGGGCGAGACGGCAGACGAGGTCATCGAGCGGCTGGTCACGGACTCGCGCCACGAGATGCGTGCCGTTACGGTGATCACCTCTGACAACACGATCCGTGCCACGGTGGGCGGCATCCCCGTTACGCGCATAGGGTCCGATGTGCTTATCTCCGACGTCAAGGCACTGGAGGAGGACGCCCGTGTGGCAAACACGGAGCGCAACTACCAGCACATGACGGTAGCCGACCGGCTGGATCCCGCCACGCGGGCCAAGCTTGACCGGCTGCTGGGTCGCGGGTAGCATGAGCGAGAAACGCGCTGGCTTAGCTCAGTTGGTAGAGCCCTAGTCTTGTAAACTAGTTGTCGCCGGTTCGAGTCCGGCAGCCAGCTCCAGACAAAAGCGCAGGTAGAAGGCATTAAACCTTCTGCCTGCTTTTCTTTGCCGCTCTGCCAGCCGGTCGGATTCGGCGGATGTGCCAATCAACGGCCAATCAGGGCGGGCGACAAGACCGCGGGCAGGACTGCACGTTAGTTACGCGGCACCGCACGTTAGCTCCGCGATGCTGCACATAAGCTCCGCGAAGTTGCCCTTTTGCCCGCCGTGGCTGCCCGTTTGCGGCCCACAAATGGGCAGCGGTCGCGTCTGCACGTTTGTGACGTAGGGGCTACCCCAGGTGTGCCTCTATCCAGGTGGCCACGCCGTTCTCCTCTACGGAGGGACAGACCTCGTCTGCCGCCGCCAGGACCTCGGGCTTGGCGTTAGCCACGGCCACGAAGGTGCCTGCCTTGCCCGCCATGGAGAGGTCGTTGCCGTCGTCCCCAAAGGCCACGGTCCGCGCAGGGTCGATTCCTAGCCTGTGGGCCAGCTCCGCGAGGGCGTTGCCCTTGTTCGCACCTGCCAAGGTGATCTCGGCCTCGGTGTCGACCATATCCGCGATCTCGAACTCTCCGATGGCTGCCAGGCGCCTGTGCGCCACCTCCCGCACGGCCGCATCTCCCAACGAGCACTGCATCTTGTACACGTCCACATAGCCCAGCTTGCGCAAGGCGTCCGGAACGGAATCGACTATCACGGTGCCCGGAAAGCGACGGGCTATTTCCTCCGCCCCGCCATTCTGGCGGTTTGCCAGATAGGTATGGCAGTCTCGGGCCATGTAGCTGTTGTCACCGCGAAAGACGAACCAGCTGGCATCCAGGTCGGAAGTCGCCTCGAGGACCGTCTGTACCTGCTGGGGAGTGAATTGGCGGCCAAAGAGGACGGACTGGTCGTCGTGACGGCGCACGAGCGCGCCGTTGAGCGTGATGCAGTAGTCGAGCCAGCGGGCGTCCGCAAGGATGTGCAGCATGCTGAGTGGCCTTCCGGTGGCAGCGACCACGACCACACCCCTGTCGTGCGCCCGCGAGAAGGCCTCGGCCGTCACCTGCGGCATGACCTTCTTGGGCCACGTGACGGTGGTCCCATCGAGGTCGAAGGCCAGAAGGTCGAAGGGCCGGGTCGTGTGCATGGGGTTCCTCTCGTCTGCTGCAGGCGTTCAGTCGGCGGGGCGGGCGCCCCGAATGCCCGCTATTATACCAGAGAAGAACAAATGTACGTCACAATGTCGTGGCCTTGTTACTGAACCTTGATGGCGGCAAACGGCTCTCCGCGGTGGAAGCCCATTTGCCCAAGGACGCATCGACCCGAGGAGGTCTATCCCAGGTGCGCCGTGAGCCAGGTGGCTACGCCATCCTCCTGAACGGAAGGACACGCCTCGTCGGCCACAGCCAGGGCTGCCTCCGAACCGTTCTCCACCACCACGAAGGCGCCCACCCTGCCAGCCATGGTGAGGTCGTTCGTGTCGTCGCCAAAGGCCACGCAATGCGAGGGGTCCAGCCCCAGGAGCCCCACGAGTCGGGCCAGCGCGCTCCCCTTGGTGGCACCTGCTGTGGTTATCTCCACCTCGCGCTGGCCCATGCGTGCTAGCTCGAGCCCACCGAGCGGGAGCAGGCGCTCGTAGGCCTCCTGTCGTGCCGTCTCGTCTGCCAGGGTGCACTGCAGCTTGCAGGCTCCTCGGTAGTTGCAGTCCTCCAGGAGGGAGGGTATGGAGTCCACGATCTCCACGTGCGGCAGGACCTTGCGCATCTCGTCGATGGAGTGGCCGGACCGCTCCATCATGTAGGAGTAGGTCCCCTCCTCGATGCAGCTCTCATCTTCGAAGAAGGCCTGCCACTTGGGCTGGAGGGGCGCGAGCGCGTCGATCACCTCTCGCGCCTTCCCGGCGGGGAGCGGGCTGGAGAAGGCCAAGCCCATATCCACATGCCTGCGCACCACGGAGCCGTTCACGGTTATGAGGTAGTCGAGCCACTCCTCGCCCAGCAGGAAGTCCAGCTCGCCCACAGGCCTGCCGGTGGCCACGCTCACGACCACACCCTGGTCGTGGGCGGCGGCGAACGCCTCGCGCATAACAGGGGACATGCTCGTGGTGCCTCGCTCGACGGTCGTCCCGTCCAGGTCGAAGGCAACGAGAGAAATGGGTAGGCGCAGCGTCATCGGACATTCCCCTCTTCCGGAGGTAGATGTGCGTGCGGCACCATGAAGAGCCGCTCCGTTCAGTGTAGGGACGCACTCCGCGCCGCGTGGGGACCAAATTGCGGCCCCAAATGCGGATTTTGTTTGGATTCTGAATCCTTACAATGCATCTCGATTTGGGGAGCTCCCGGGCTGGGTCAGCAAGGGGGACCGCATGGCTTGGTGCGGCCTGCCGGCTTGGAAGTCTTCCACACAAGGAACGCGCATAAGCGCAGGAGAAGGGAGAAGGAAAGATGGCAGTGAATGTGCTTCTCTGCTGCGGGGCGGGCATGAGCTCGGGCTTCCTCGCGTCGGCCACCGAGAAGGCCGCCATGGCGGAGGGTCTGGACTGGAACGTGACGGCCAAGAGCCAGTCCGTCGCGCTCGACGAGATGCCCGACTACGACATCGTCCTCCTTGGGCCCCACTTCGCGAACTCCCTGGAGGAGTTCGAGGAGGTCCGCGACGACCAGGGCTGCGACACCAAGATTGCCGTCATTCCGCGTGAGATCTACGGCAACGTCGACGGCAAGAGCCTCCTGGAGTTTGCCAAGACCATCCTCTAGCACGGCCCGTTCTACGCTTCATCCGTAAGCTCTCGAAAGAAGGTACCAAATGCCTGAGGAGACCCTCCAACAGGAAAACAAGTTCATGGAGTGGATCGAGAACACCCTCGCCCCCATGACCCGCAAGATCATGGCCAAGCCCTGGCTCTCCGGCTTCACCAACGGCGTCCTCAAGTGCCTGCCGTTCATCCTTACCGGCTGCCTGATCTTCTTCTACAACGCCATCCGCTCCTGGATCCCCGTCCTGCCCGACCTCACGGTCGTCATGCGCTGGACCTTCCAGATGCTGGCCATCTTCTACGCCTTCATGATCCCGCACGAGCTCATGAGCACCCTGCACCACCGCTCCTACATGGTGGTCGCCGGCCTTGCGGCCGTGGGCGCCTACTTCTGCGTCATGGGCGGCGTCTTTGACGAGACCGGCGCCATGATCACCTACGACTTCTCCAAGTTCGGCCCCACCGGCTCGGTCGTGGGCATGTTCACGGGCGTCTACGTGTCCGTCATCTTCCACCTGTACGCCAAGTACGTGCACCTCTTCAAGAAGGGCTCCAATGTCCCGACCTTCGTGCAGGACTGGGTCAACAACATCCTGCCCATCTTCTGCACCATCCTGATCACCGGCATCGTGGTCGACATGGCGGGCATCAACCTCTATGACGTCTTCCAGGCGATCTTCGCCCCCGTGCAGTTCATCGCCCAGTCCCTGCCCGGCTTCGTGCTCACCAAGTTCATCAACTGCTTCTTCTACACCATCGGCGTCTCCGGCTGGACCTGGACCGGCATCGAGAACCTCTACCAGGTTCCCGCGCAGGCCGCCAACCTGGCTGCCATGGAGGCTGGTACCTTCACGTCCGCTAACGCCATGATCAACGTCTCCGAGGTCGGCTCCGGCATCGGCCTGATCAACCTCGGCGGCATCGGCGCCACCTTCGCCCTCAACATCTGGATGCTCATGTCCAAGTCCAAGAGGCTCCGCACCCTCGGCCGCGTGACCCTCGGCCCCAGCCTCTTCAACATCAACGAGCCCGTCCTCTACGGCGCCCCCGTGGTGTACAACCCGATCCTCATGGTTCCCGCCAACCTCTGCTGCATCGTGGGCACCATCCTCACCTGGGTCGTCCTCAAGGCCGGTCTGCTCGCCTTCCCGAACGTCCAGGCCACCAACGTGGGTACCCTGCCCGTCCTCGCCTGCACGGTCATGATGACCGGCGACATGCGTGGCCTGCTGTGGTGGGTCGTCTTCTTCGCCATCTACATGGCCATCTGGTACCCCTTCTTCAAGGTCTTCGAGAAGGGCGAGATCGCCAAGGAGAACGGCATGGTCGACACCTCGACCAAGGTCAGCAAGGCCTAGCGGATCCGTTCGACCAAGGGTTTTGCGTTCGTACGTCCATGAGGGCCGGATGCGGTTGGCAGAAGCTGATTGTGTCCGGCCCTTCTTTCTAGGGAGTCTCTGAGAGAGGGGCCAACGATGGCAGAGAACGGCAACATCGAGGAAGAGAACAAGTTCATCGCGGCGGCAATGCCGATCATCATGGCTGCGGGCGACGCCCGCAACAACGCCAAGGCGTCGCTCGACGCCCTCATGGCGGGCGACGAGGCCAAGGCCGACGAGCTGCTCAAGCAGGCCAAGGAGGACCTCAAGAAGGGCCACGGCGCCCAGACCGACCTCATCTGGGCCGAGGCCCAGTACGAGTTCAACACGGGCAAGACCTCCGAGATCCCCCTGCTCTTCATCCACGCGCAGGACACCATCATGTCCATCATGACCGAGGTCAAGCTCACGGAGTCCATGGAGCAGATGTACAAGCAGATCATGGCCAAGCAGGCGGACCAGCCTGAGGCGTAGGGGCCGCTGCGGCATGTTGGCAGACGTTTGAGGGGAGAGAGCATGGAGGTCGTCAATGGCTTTCCCGAGGGCTTCCTTTGGGGTGCCGCCACGAGCGCGTACCAGTGCGAGGGCGCGGCGCTTGAGGATGGCAAGAAGGAGAACCAGCAGGATGTGATCAACCGCCAGATCCACGACGAGCGCGGCTACGCCGACGCCTCCGTCACGGCGGACTTCTACCACCACTACAAGGAGGACGTGGCCCTCATGGCGGAGATGGGCTTCAAGTCCTTCCGCCTCTCCATCAACTGGTCGCGCGTGCTGCCCGACGGCGTGGGGGAGCCCAACCCCAAGGGCGTCCAGTTCTACCACGACCTCTTCGCGGAGCTGCATGCGCATGGCATCGAGCCCATCGTGACCATGTGGCACTACGACCTGCCCATGGCGCTGGTGGAGAAGTACGGTGGCTGGCGCAGCCGCCAGATGGTGGACGACTTCGAGTACTACGCCCGCTTCCTGGCCAAGGAGTACGGCAGCGAGGTCCGCTACTGGCTGACCATCAACGAGCAATCCATCGTGGTCAACTACATCGACAAGAAGAACCTCATCTCCAAGGAGGACTTCTACAACCCCCGCTACCGCTACCAGGCCAACCACTACATGAACCTGGCCCACGCCAAGGCGGCCATCGCCATCCACGAGCTGGTGCCCAACGCCCTGGTGGGCGCGGCGCTCGACTGCGCGCCCTATTACCCGGCGTCGAGCGCGCCCCAGGATGTCCTGGCCTCCCGCCACGCCAACGAGTTCAAGAACTACTTCTACATGGACGCCTACATCAAGGGCACCTACACCCCCAGCGTGCTGGCCTATCTCGAGCGCCAGGGCCTCATGTTCGACGTGGAGCCCGGCGACCTGGAGCTCATCAAGCGCGGCTCCGAGTGCTTCGACTTCCTGGGCGTCAACTACTACCAGAGCGGCTGCGTCAAGGCGCCGACGCCTGGCAAGAGCCGCCACCCCAAGGAGAACAACAAGACGGGCAAGGGCGGACACGTGGAGTACGAGGTCCAGCCGGACCTCTTCGAGGGCACCAAGAACGAGTATCTGGTAGACACGGACTTCTCGATGCCCATCGACCCCAGCGGCCTCCAGTTCATCCTGGAGGAGATCAACGACCGCTACGGGATCCCCGTGATGATCTGCGAGAACGGCCTGGGCGCCTACGACACGCTCGAGAAGGACGGGTCCATCCACGACCCCTACCGCATCGAGTACATCCGCCAGCACATCAAGGCCATGAAGGCGGCCATCGCCAACGGCGTGCAGCTCTGGGGCTACAACCCCTGGAGTGCCATGGACCTGCTCTCCACGTCCAACGGCATCGCCAAGCGCTACGGCTTCATCTACGTGGACCGAACCGACGACGACGTGAGGGAGTGCAGGCGCTACCGCAAGGACTCCTTCTACTGGTACAAGAACGTCATCGCCACCAACGGCAAGAACCTGGAGTAAGACCGCGCCCCGAGAGGGCACACCGTACCCTCTCGGGGCACTCTTTGCACGAGGTACTTTGGCACGGCTGAGAGGAGCTGCATGGAAACCGTCAACCTGGGAGCGGCCGTGGTGGCGCTCGCGCTCACCATAGTCATACCGGTGCTCTTCATCCTGTATGTGTTCCGCTTCAGGCGGTTGCAGTTCTTCCTGCCGGACATCCTGGTGGGTATCATCGTGGCCTACTTCGCCCAGACGCTCCTCTTCGCCTTCACGCTCAACGTCGCGATGGCCTTCCTCCCGGGGGTCATGGCCACGCGCGCGGGGCAGCAGGTGGTCTATGTGGTGCTGGCCACCCTGGACTTCATGCTGGGCTACTACCTGGTCTTCTACATCGGCTACCACCGGCAGTTCTCGGAGGGGCAGGTGTCGCGCGTCGCCATCGGCGGCGTTGTTGTCAAGGCCATGGCCGATACCATCTCTGCCGCCCTCTCCAACCTCACAGTGGCCCAGAGGATGGCGGATGGCACCCTCGCGGACTACCTGGCATCGGTGGTCAACGCCTCCTCGGGCATAAATGTGGACGCCCTCGTCCAGGCCTACCAGTCCTACGGCGTGCCGCAGTTCATGATGCCCGCCATCCTCACCATGCTGAGCGTCCAGACGGTCTACCTCTTCCTCATCCTCATGGGGGAGCATCGCAGCGTGCTCGCTCAGGTGGGCCTGGTGGCGGCCTTCTCGTTCTTCTATTACTTCAACCTGGCCTATCCCGTGCCCACCGTCGTGGTCATCGGGGCCATGGGCCTTCTGATCGTGGAGCTCTACATCATCTATGTGCTCATGCGCGCGCAGGTGGCGCGCGTGAACTCGGAGCGTGCCGCTGCGGCCAAGGGCTCACCCGAGGCCTAGCGGCTCGTCCGCAAACCGCGGTCGTGGCAGCAGGGCTGCGACCCCATACGAAAGGAGATCCGATGAAGCACCTTACCGATCCCGTCTTCCCCGAGGGCTTCCTCTGGGGCGCCTCCAGCTCTGCCTGGCAGGTCGAGGGTGGCGTTGCCGAGGGCGGCCGCGTGCCCTCCGTCATCGACGAGAACTCCAAGACCAAGAAGCCCTTCGCGGACGACTCCATCACCGCGGACCACTTCCACCACTACAAGGAGGACGTCGCGCTCATGAAGCAGTGCGGCTTCACCTCCTACCGCTTCGCCCTGGCCTGGCCGCGCATCATGAGCGCGCCCCACACCGTTAACCCCCAGGGCATCGCCTTCTACGACGACCTTATCAACGAGCTCGTGGACGCGGGCATCACCCCCATCGTGACCCTCTACCACTACGACCTGCCCATGTGGGCCTACGACATGGGTGGCTGGGGCACGCGCGAGATCATCGACGAGTTCGACTTCTACGTGCGCACCTGCTTCGAGCACTACGGCGACCGCGTCAAGTACTGGCTGGCCCTCAACGAGCAGAACATGCAGATCATCTACGGCGAGCACCTGGGCGTGGCCCGCGGCGTGCGCGACTGGTTCAAGGACAAGTGGCACATCAACCACATCATGAACATGTGCCACTGCCACGCCGTCATCGCCTGCCACGACATGGTCCCCGGCGGCAAGATCGGCCCCGTGCCCGGCTACGTGCCCATCTATCCTGCCACGGGTAACCCCCAGGACCAGATCGCGGCCATGAACGCCGAGGAGCTCACCGAGAAGGTCTGGAACGACTTCGACGTCTTCCGCGAGTACAACACCTTCATCCAGAAGTACTGGCGCGAGAACGACATCGACCCGGGCATCATGGATGGCGACATGGAGTATGCCAAGGACGCCAAGATCGACTTCATCGCCGTCAACTGCTACCGGTCCGACATGGGCAAGCAGCCCGTGCCCGGCATCAACCGCGACCTCAAGTTCGCCCACATGGGCACCCGAGGCGAGATGGTCTACTCCAACTACGAGGGCATCTACGCCCTGGACCGCAACCCCTACGTGGAGCGCACCGACTGGGACTGGCACATCGATCCCGTGAGCATGCGCTACGCCCTGCGCTACATGTGGGACCACTACCACCTGCCCATGGTGATCACCGAGGCCGGCTTCGGTGCCCACGAGGACCTTGGTCCCGACGGCCAGATCCACGATCCCTACCGCATCGACTACCTGCGTGACTACATCTACAACGTGGGCCTGGCCATCGAGGACGGCGTGGAGGTCTTCGGCTTCAACCCCTGGTCCTTCACCGACCTTCTCTCCACGGGCAACGGCATGGCCAAGCGCTACGGCCTGGTGTTCGTGAACACCACCGACGACGACGTGCGCGACCTGCGCCGCGTGCCCAAGGACTCCTACTACTGGTACAGCAAGCTGATCAAGTCCAACGGCCGGGAGTGGGGCAAGGACATGACGGAGTGGCGCGACTTTACCAAGCAGTTCCCGCGCGCTTCCGACGCCGACTAGCGGCGCTGCTGACGGGAGCAAGGCGCAATGAGGGGTGCCCGCGGCGGAGGGAGGGCCGCCGCGGGCACCTCTCGCTTCGTTCGCGACGCCGATCGTGACGGATATGCGAGTGCCCGCCCACAGATATACTGAAGGGGACGACCGATTGCGGTAGGCGTGCTGTACCCTGTTGCGGACGGAGGCGGGTGATTCATATGGGCGACGACATGAATCTGTATCCGGAGGCTTCCGTCCCGGAGGGGCCGGTGCGAGAGGATGGCCTCAGGCTCGCCGCCAACGCGGCCGTGGGTCCCGAGGTGACCAAGCTCGGCCCGGTGAACGAGCATGCCTACTCCGTGCGCCACTTCGCGCTCATGACGTCCCTTCTCTGGGCCTACAACAGCTCCCCCGTGGACAGCGCCACGGGAATCATAGCCAGGTACTTCCTGGAGCACTTCACGGAGCTCAAGAGCCTCAACATCTACGACGTTGCCCGTGAGTGCTACACGTCGAGGTCCGGAATACGGCGCTTCGCCCAGCAGATAGGCTACGACAACTTCAAGGACATCAAGGCGAACGCCTGGGAGAGCAGGCGGCACTACAACAACTTCGTGGGCTACGCCGATCACCCCGACTACCGCAGCTATCTCACGGACCAGCTCCAGGGCATGCTCGACGACATGAACCACAACGTCGACGAGGGCCGCTTGGATGCCCTGGCCACCCGCATACACGGCGCCGAGCGCGTGGCCTTCCTCGCCTCGGACTTCTCGTCCATGGGCATCCGCCAGCTCCAGCAGCAGATGCTGGCCGTGGGCAAGTTCGTCTCCATCATCTCCGACTCAGCGGGCGACCTCCAGGTGCTCTACGACATGGTGAAGGACGACCTGGTGGTCGTCACCTCCTCCACGGGAAACTATGCCATTGCTGCCATGAACCAGCTCTCCTCGGTGGCGGCCTATCGGGTGCTGGTCACGCTCAACCACGACGCAAGCCTTGCTGCCAAGTACGACGAGACCTTCTACCTCACGGGCAAGGATCTGGGCTTCGACCACAACGTGTACTCCGAGTACGGCGTCAAGTACTTCTACGACCTTCTCTACAACCGCTACGTGACGCTCTTCCTGGGAGGTCCCAAGGCATAGCCACGGCCCTCCAGATGGGACCGAAATGTGACGCGCCGGATGCCGCCGGCCGTGCGAGACTTCAAGCCATACGGTGGGAATCCAGCAAGGTGGAGAGGGGCATCACATGGCAGACACGAAGGCGAAGGGCTTTCCCGAGGGGTTTCTCTGGGGAGCTTCCACCAGTGCCTATCAGGTGGAGGGCGCAGCGTACGAGGACGGCAAGAAGCCCTCGCAGCAGGACATCATAAACAAGGACTCCTACGAGCGCTTCGGCTTTGCCACGGCCGAGGTGGCCTCCGACATGTACCATCACTTCCGCGAGGACGTGGCCCTCATGAAGGAGATGGGCTTCAAGGCCTATCGCTTCTCCATCGCGTGGTCCCGCATCTTCCCCGACGGCACGGGCGACCCCAACCCCAAGGGCGTGCAGTTCTACCACGACCTGATCGATGCGCTCAAGGAGGCTGGCATCGAGCCGATCGTGACCATGTACCACTATGACCTGCCCTGGGCCCTCTGCGAGAAGTACAACGGCTGGATCAGCCGCCAGGTCATCGAGGACTTCGACAACTACGCCCGCTTTCTCGTCAAGGAGTACGGCTCCGACGTCAAGTACTGGACCACGATCAACGAGCAGTCCATCATCGTCCAGTACTGGACCCAGAAGTGCTATATCCCGGCCGAGCTCCAGCACGTGGGCCAGCTCCGCTACCAGATTAACCACCACATGAACGTCGCCCAGGCCCTGGCAAACAAGGCCGTGCACGAGCTGGTGCCCGGGGGCGTGGCCGGTGCTGCCCTCGGCTATGCGCCCGTGTACCCCCTCACCAGCAAGCCCGAGGACGTCATGGCGGCACAGAACGCCCAGGCCCTCCGCAACGACTACTACACCGACATCTACTTCAAGGGCTTCTACACCAAGGCCGCCCAGATCTACCTCGAGGAGCATGGCCTGGCTCCCAAGGTCGAGCCCGGCGACATGGACATCATCGCCGCCAACACGTCCGACTTCCTGGCCCTCAACTACTACGCCTCCGAGTGCGCCAAGTGGTGCCCGGACGACGGCTCCAAGATGTTGCGCTGGAGTGGCGTCAACCGGTCGGGCAAGAAGGGCGACATCTCTGGCTTCGAGACCCAGCCGGGCTTCTACGAGATGTGCAAGAACCCCAACCTCGACACGACGGACTGGGATTGGGCCATCGACCCGCGTGGCATGGAGTACATGCTGCGCGACCTCTACAACCGCTACAACAAGCCGCTCATGATCACCGAGAACGGCCTCGGGGCCTACGACACCCTCACCCCCGACGGCCAGGTCCACGACGACTATCGCATCGACTACCTGAGCAAGCACATCGCGGCGATCAAGCGATCCATCGACAAGGGCGTGGAGATGTGGGCCTACTGCCCGTGGTCGGCGCTCGACCTCCTCTCCACCTCCAATGGCGTGAAGAAGCGCTACGGCTTCATCTACATCGACCGCACCGACGACGATCCCAAGGAGTGCGAGCGCATCCGCAAGGACTCCTTCTACTGGTACCAGAAGGTCATTGCCACCAACGGCGCCGAGCTGTCCCTGTAGGGCACAGCCAAGCGGTAGCGTGACCCGTCGGCGCCCAGCCTCCATCGAAGGATGCGGCTGGGCGCTCCTTGCTTACGGGATCATTCGGAAATCGAGGGGAGAAGAGATGAGCGAGAAGGCTGAGGGACAGTTTCCCGAGGGGTTCCTGTGGGGCGCCGCCACCGCGGCAACCCAGTGCGAGGGGGCTTGGGACCGCGATGGCAAGGGTCCGACCATCCTTGACCACGCGACCAATGGAGACAGGGAGCATCCGCGCCTCATTACCAGCGAGGTCTCCGAAGACTACTTCTATCCCAGCCATACCGGGTGCGAGCAGTATGACCACTACGAGGAGGACGTGGAGCTCTTCGCCCAGATGGGGCTCAAGACCTACCGCATGTCCATCAGCTGGGCCCGCATCTTCCCCAATGGCGATGACCCCGAGCCCAACCGGGCGGGCATCGAGTACTACCGCAGGCTCTTCCAGAAGTGCCGCGAGTGCGGGATCGAGCCCACGGTGACGATGACCCACTACGACATGCCCTGGAACCTCGCCAAGAACTATGGCGGCTGGGCCAATCGCGACCTCATAGACCTCTTCGTGCGCTATGCCCGGACGGTCTTCACCGAGTACAAGGGACTGGTGACCCGTTGGCTCACCTTCAACGAGCTGAACTTCTCGACGGTGAGCTACGGCGAGTTCGTGACGAGTGGCATCCTGCCGCGCAAGGGCCACATCATCATGGTGGACCCCGACGCGACGCGGGCCGACGTGAGCCGACGCTTCCAGGCCCTGCACAACTGCCTTGTGGCCGCCGCCAAGTGCGTGACCCTCGCGCACCGGATCGACCCGGCAAACCAGGTGGGCTGCATGATGTGCGGCTTTGCCTTCTACCCGCTCACGTGCAAGCCAGCCGACGTGGCTGCCGCCCAGCGCGACATGGAGATTTGGGACTACTACTGCATGGACGCCCAGGTGCGCGGTGCCTATCCCTACTGGGCACCCCGCTTTTGGCGTGAGCACGGGATAGAGCTCGAAGTGGGGGAGGGGGACCTGGAGGCGATGCGGGCCGGCACCGTGGACTTCATCGGCTTCTCCTACTACCGCACGGACTGCTCGAGCGGCAGCATGGCCCAGCAGGCGGGTGGCACCGACTTCGGCATGCCCAACCCCGAGCTCCAGAAGACCGACTGGGGCTGGACCATAGACCCGGACGGCCTGCGCTGGCTCCTCAACGAGCTCTACAGCCGCTACCAGAAGCCGATGATGATCGTGGAGAACGGCATCGGCGAGTACGAGGACTTCGAGGACGGTACGGTTCACGACCAGGCGCGAATCGAATTTCTCCGAGCTCACATCAAGGCCATGGGGGAGGCCCTCGAGGACGGGGTCGACGTCATCGGCTACACGCCGTGGAGCGCGATCGACATCGTCTCTGCGGGAACCGGCGAGTTCAAGAAGCGCTACGGCTTCATCCACGTGGATGCCGACGACCTGGGTCATGGCACCTACGTGCGCACGCCCAAGGACTCCTTCTGGTGGTACCGGCACGTGATCGAGACGAATGGTGCCGACCTGGGCGACGTCCGGTAGGCAAGTTCCACACGGGAGGCTTGGCATGTCTGAGGAGACCGAGGAGAGGGTCGGCGGCTTCATGGGGTGGATAGAGTCCACCCTGGCACCCGCGGCGCAGAGGCTCATGGACAACCCCTGGCTGGCGGGGCTCACGAGCGGGGTGATGAAGTGCCTGCCCTTCATTCTTACCGGCTGCCTGATCTTCTTCTACAACGCCATCCGGTCCTGGCTGCCAGCCCTGCCCGACCTCACGGTGGTCATGCGCTGGACCTTCCAGATGCTCGCGCTCTTCTATGCCTTTATGATCCCGCACGAGCTCATGGAGTCCCTGGGCCACCGGAGCTACAAGGTCACGGCTGGTCTTGCGGCCGTCCGCTGCTACCTCTGCGTCATGGGCGGGCGCCTGGACGACTCCGGCGCCTCGATCTCGTTCGACTTCTCCAAGTTCGGGCCCACGGGATCGGTGGTCGCCATGTTCACTGCGGTGTTCGTGGCCCTTGTCTTCCACCTCTACGCAAGGCATGTCCACCTCTTCCGCAAGGGGTCCAACGTGCCGGCCTTCCTGCAAGGCTGGATAAACGACATCATCCCGATCTTCAGCTCGATCCTGGTCACGGGCGTGGTGGTGGAGATGGCCCGCGTGGATCTCTACGATGTCTTCCAGACCGTCTTTGCCCCCGTGCAGTTCGTTGCGCAGTCGCTGCCTGGCAACCTGCTCGTGCAGTTCATATCCAACTTCTCGGCTACGGTGGGAATCTCCGGATGGACCTGGGCCGGCATCAACGCCCTCTACCAGATACCTGCCCAGTCCGCCAACCTTGCCGCGATGCAGGCCGGCACCTTCGACCCCGCCACTGCCTACGTCAACGTGAGCGAGGCAATGAGCGGCCTGGGCCTCGTCAACCTGGGTGGCATGGGGGCAACCCTCGCGCTCAACATCTGGTTCCTCATGTCCAAGTGTCGCAAGCTGAGGACGCTGGGTCGCGTGGCCATAGGCCCCGCCATGTTCAACATCAACGAGCCAATCGTCTACGGCGCCCCCATCGTGTACAACCCGATCCTCATGGTTCCGGCCATCGTGTGTCCGCTGGTGGGTACGGTCATGCTCACGGTCATCCTCAGGACGGGCCTTCTGGCCTTCCCGAACGTCCAGGCGTCCATGGTGGGCACGCTGCCGGTGATGGCCTGCACGGTCATGCTCACGGGCGACCTGCGGGGCATCCTCTGGTGGTTCGTCTTCCTGGCGGTGTACATGGTCATCTGGTATCCCTTCTTCAGGGTCTTCGAGAAGGGCCAGCTGGCCGAGGAGGCTGCCCAAGAACCCACGGTGGGGCGGGGTACGTCCGGAGACTGACGGCCCGGCACGAGCCTCCTGCCAAGGGCTGCTCGTGCGTGGGCCCGAAACACCAGCGAAACAAGTTGTGGTGGTCTCGTGGATGGATACGCCCGGCGGCGGGGATTAGAAGAGATTTCGTTGACAAGGATTTTCAGCCGTCGTAGTATCTTCCTGCTTGTGAGGGGGGCAACCTCCGAGCAGGCGCTTGAAAATGGAAAATGGGGACGTGGCACAGCGGCAACTGCGGCGGACTGTAAATCCGCTCCCTCTGGGTTCCATGGTTCGAGTCCATGCGTCCCCACCATGTGCCCGTGTAGCTCAGTCGGTAGAGCACTTCGTTGGTAACGAAGAGGTCACCGGTTCGAATCCGGTCGCGGGCTCCATTTCCATTTTTGGGCATAACACCATGCCGGTGTAGCTCAGCTGGTTAGAGCACGCGGCTCATACCCGCGACGCCACTGGTTCGAATCCAGTCACCGGTACCAGAGTTCAATGCGGCGCTTCGGCGCCGCTGAGCTATAAGACAGGTATTTAGGAATGGCCGTAAGGTAGTTCCCAGAAGGAGGACGGCAATGGCCAAGCAGAAGTTCGAGCGTACTAAGCCGCATGTAAACATCGGTACGATTGGTCACGTCGATCACGGCAAGACCACTCTGACCGCGGCCATCACCAAGGTCCTTTCCCAGACCGAGGGCTGCAAGGCCACCTACGTGCCCTTCGAGGACATCGACAAGGCTCCCGAGGAGCGCCAGCGCGGCATCACCATCTCCGTCGCCCACGAGGAGTACGAGACCTGGAACCGTCACTACGCCCACGTTGACTGCCCGGGCCACGCCGACTACATCAAGAACATGATCTCCGGCGCTGCCCAGATGGACGGTGCCATCCTGGTCATCGCCGCCACCGACGGCCCCATGGCCCAGACCCGCGAGCACATCCTGCTCGCCCGTCAGGTCGGCGTCAAGTACATCGTCGTCTTCCTCAACAAGTGCGACATGGTTGACGACGAGGAGCTCATCGACCTCGTCGAGATGGAGACCCGCGAGCTTCTGGACGAGTACGGCTACGATGGCGACAACATCCCCATCATCCGTGGCTCCGCCCTCGGCGCCCTCAACGGCGAGCAGAAGTGGGTCGACTCCGTCGTCGAGCTCATGCACACCGTTGACGAGTACATCCCCGACCCCGTCCGCGACAACGAGAAGCCCTTCCTGATGGCCATCGAGGACGTCATGACCATCTCCGGCCGCGGCACCGTTGCCACCGGCCGTGTCGAGCGCGGCGAGCTCAAGCTCAACGAGCCCGTCGAGATCGTGGGCCTCAAGCCGACCCAGAAGTCGACCGCCACTGGCATCGAGATGTTCCGCAAGACCATGGACTTCTGCGAGGCTGGCGACAACGTGGGCATCCTGCTCCGCGGCATGAAGCGCGAGGACGTCGAGCGCGGCCAGGTTCTCTGCAAGCCCGGCTCGGTCACCCCTCACACCGACTTCCAGGGCGAGATTTACGTCCTGACCAAGGAGGAGGGCGGCCGTCACACCCCGTTCTTCTCTGGCTATCGTCCCCAGTTCTACTTCCGCACCACTGACGTGACTGGCGACGTCAAGGAGCTCACCGACTCCAACGGCGCCAAGGTCGAGATGGCCATGCCCGGCGACCACATCACCGTGCACTGCGAGCTCATCAAGCCCATCGCCATGGAGGAGGGTCTGCGCTTCGCTATCCGCGAGGGCGGCCACACCGTGGGCGACGGCCGTGTTACCAAGATCAACAAGTAGTTTGATCTGATGCAGGCTCGGGCCCGGCACCTCGTGTGCCGGGCCTTTTTGTGCCCAGGGTTAGGGCTAGTCCCGAGGATCTGGGCTTCCTGCCCAACGCGTCCTGCGCGTACCGATGCGTTTTGTGGTCGGCACATGGAGGACGCGGTGGGCTTGACAGAACGTCGCTAGTGGTGATAGTTTATTGCACCGCGCCGCGTTCGAGAAAAGTCTCGGAACGGCTGGTGTTCAGGAGGAAGAATGCGTACACTGGTTACACTCGCATGCACTGAGTGCAAGCGTCGCAACTATACGACCTACAAGAACAAGAGCAACACGCCTGATCGCATGGAGCTCAAGAAGTACTGCCCGTGGTGCCGCAAGCACACGGTTCACAAGGAGACCCGCTAGTACTGGGTGGGTCGTCACAGGCCAGTAGTTCAATTGGTAGAGCATCGGTCTCCAAAACCGAGTGTTGAGGGTTCGAGTCCTTCCTGGCCTGCCAGATAACACCACCGGCTATCCTGGGTACTACGGGGTAGCCGGTTCTCATGTAAGTGCCACGAGCGAGGAGCGAGGATGGCGAACAAGGACCGCAACAAGAGGAGCGCACGCCAGGCACGCGCAGCTGAGCGCGCACAGCGCGAGGCAGCCCAGGCGGCTTCGGGCAACGGTCCGTCTGCGGCCAAGGCCGGCGACTCCGATCAGGCAAAGGCCAAGACGACCAACGCCGTGGCCAAGACCCGCTCCGGCAAGCCTGCCAAGCGTGGTCCCTTCCAGAAGCTGCGCGCCTACTTCGACGACGTGCGCGTGGAGATGCATCGCGTCGTCTGGCCGTCCAAGGCCGAGCTCAAGAGCTACTCAGTGGCCACGATCGTCATGCTCGTGGTGGTTGGCCTTGTCGTGTGGCTCGTCGACTCCGGCATCGTGGCCCTTCTCGTTGGCTACACCGGTCTGAGGGGATAGCACATGGCAAAGCGCTGGTATGTCATCCACACCTACTCTGGCTACGAGAACAAGGTCAAGAAGGACCTTGAGCACCGTATCGAGACCTATGGCCTGGACAAGCAGGTCGTGGACATCAAGATCCCGACCGAGGAGGTCACGGAGATCAAGGAGGGCGGCAAGCGGGAGACCAAGGACGCCAAGGTCTTCCCGGGCTACGTCCTGGTGCGCATCGACTGCCGGGGTCGCGAGGTTGACGACAACACTTGGGCCGTGGTGCGCAACACCGAGGGCGTGACGGGCTTTGTGGGCGTAGGCGGCAAGCCCGCACCCCTCAGCCGCGACGAGTTCAACAAGATCATGCACCGTACCGGCGAGCGCGGCGAGGAGGCCGTGGCCAAGCGCACCTCCACCAGCGTCGAGGTGGGCATGTCCGTCAAGGTGCTCTCCGGCCCTCTCGCGGACTTCGACGGCCAGGTGAGCGAGGTCAACGCCGAGGCCGGCAAGGTCAAGGTCATGCTCACCATCTTTGGCCGCGAGACCCCGGTGGAGCTCACGCTCGACCAGATCACTGTAATCGGCTAGCAGGAATCCCAGCACGGGGCCCGTATCGGTGAGGATTGCTTCTCGGGAACCGGCGCGAAGATAGCAAGGCAAGTTCCAAGTCGCTCAGGAGGCTTAACTATGGCCAAGAAGAAGGTCACGCACTTCATCAAGCTCCAGATTCCCGCAGGCGCCGCTAACCCCGCGCCTCCCGTCGGCCCCGCCCTGGGTGCCGCCCAGGTCAACATCATGCAGTTCTGCCAGGCCTTCAACGCGGCCACGCAGGACAAGAAGGGCGACATCATCCCCGTCGAGATCACCGTCTACGAGGATCGCACCTTCGACTTCGTGTGCAAGACCCCGCCCGCTGCCCACCTCATCAAGAAGGAGCTGGGCCTCAAGAGCGGTTCCGGCGTGCCCCAGCGCGACAAGGTCGGCCAGCTCACCCAGGAGCAGCTCACCAAGATCGCCGAGATCAAGATGCCGGACCTCAACGCCAACGACATCGAGGCCGCCAAGAAGATCGTGGCTGGCACGGCCCGCTCCATGGGCGTGACCATCGCCGAGTAAGCGCTTTGAGGGCTTGCCCCTGTCTCTGGGGACACGCGCTTCGAGGAGTGTCCCCAGAGACAGGGGCAAGCCCTGGTGTTGCTCTCTCGGCGATGGCCCTCGTAACGGGCGCATGCTGAGGGGGAAGAAGGATCGAGGGAGGGTTTGGACGCCCGGACCTCGCAACTACCTGATGGAGGTAAGAAAATGCCCAAGCACGGAAAGAACTACAACGCCGCAGCCGCCAAGGTCGACAAGACCAAGCTCTACACCCCCATGGAGGCCATGAAGCTCGTCAAGGAGGCCGCCACTGCCAAGTTCGATGAGACCGTTGAGGTCTCCATCCGCCTTGGCGTGGATACCCGTAAGGCCGACCAGAACGTCCGTGGCTCCATCTCGCTGCCCAACGGCACCGGCAAGAGCGTGCGCGTGGCCGTCTTCGCCGAGGGTGCCAAGGCCACTGAGGCCGAGGCTGCCGGCGCCGACATCGTGGGTTCCGACGACCTCGTTGCCGAGATCCAGAAGGGCAACATCAACTTCGATGCTGCCATCGCCACGCCCAACATGATGAGCAAGGTCGGCCGTCTGGGCCGTATCCTCGGCCCCCGTGGCCTCATGCCCAACCCCAAGCTGGGCACCGTGACCATGGACGTCGAGAAGATGGTCAAGGAGCTCAAGGCCGGTCGTGTGGAGTACCGCGCCGACCGCTACGGCATCTGCCACGTTCCCATGGGCAAGGTGTCCTTCGAGCCCGAGAAGCTTGCCGAGAACTACGGCGCCCTTCTCACCGAGCTCCTGCGTGTGAAGCCGTCCAGCGCCAAGGGCAAGTACGTCAAGTCCATCGTGGTCTCCTCCACCATGGGTCCCGGCGTCAAGATCGACCCCGCCGTGATCCGCAACTTCACCGCCGAGGCGTAAGGTCGCGTCAAGCGCACACAGGGTTCATAACGTTCCTGAGCAAGGGGGCTGCCGAGAGGTGGTCCCCTTTCTTGTGCTCAGCGGGCTCGAGGAAACAAGAGGAAACAAGAGGGGTACTCCCCCGTGTTTCAAACACGGGGGAGTACCCCTCTTGTTTGCTGTTTGCTCGTTGCCGCCACCCGGACGGTCTAGCCCTCGCGGAGATGGCGCTCGAGCCGTCTGCCCACGGCCACGAGCACCATCACGATCACGTAATAGGCCACGGCCACCACCAGGAAGGGCTCGAAGGCCCGGTAGGTCAGGGCCTGGACGCTCTGGGCGGCGCGCATCATGTCCATGAGGCCGATCGTGGCCACCAGCGAGGAGCTCTTGAGCACCGTGATGACCTCGTTCACGAGGGCGGGCGCCACGGAGCGCAGGGCCTGGGGAATCACGATCTCCCACATCATGGTGGGATAGGGCAGGCCGAGGGCCCGCGCCGCGTCGTACTGGCCGCGATGCACTCCCTCGATGCCGCCGCGTACCGTCTCGCTCACCGTGGCCGACCCGTTGAGTCCCAGGGTCCACACGGAGGCTGCGAACATCGTGATCTTGTATCCCGTGAGCTGCGGCGTGGCAAAGTAGGCCATGAAGAGCAGGACGATGAGTGGTATGCCGCGGAAGACCGAGGTGTACAGGTCCAGCAGGACGCGCAGGGGTCGGCAGGGCAGCACCTTGAGCACGGCGATGAGGAAGCCCAGCGCGAAGGCTATGACGAGGGCGACCCCCGTGACCTCGCAGGTCACGGCAAGGCCGCCCCAGAACATCGACGCATACGGTTCCACGACGGAGAAGTCCAGCGAGCCCATCGTGCCCTACTCGGAGGTCCCGGAGCCCACGCCCTCGGTGGCGGTGCCGGAGGCCGCGAAGTCCCCGGCCCACTCGAAGTCCTCGCCCACGAACTGGCCGATGTACTTGTCTATGGTGCCATCCTGCAGCATCTGCCCCACACACTCGTCGAAGTCGGCCACGAAGGCCGCGCCCTTGGCTGCCATGATGCGATAGACGCCCACGTAGTCCTTGGTGTCGCTGCGGGGGAGAAGCCCCAGGACGAGCCCGGGATTGGCGTCGCGCATGGACTGGCCCTCGGCGCCGTCGCACACGTAGGCGTCGATGCGACCAGCCAGGACCTCCTGCAGGCACTGGTCGCCCCCGTCGTAGGTATGGATGTCCGCGTTGGGCACGGCCGCGGCCACGAACTTGTTCTGCACGGTGCCCGTTGTCACGGCTATGGACTTGCCGGCCAGGCCGTCGATGGTGGCCACCTCGTCGCCCATGGTGAGGACGCCCACCAAGGGCTGGTAGTAGCCGCGCGTGAAGTTGAAGGTCTTCTCGCGCTCCTCGTTCGAGCTCATGGCCATGGTAAAGGACGTCTGGCTGGACTGGACCGAGGCCAGCGTGGCCGCGAACTCCTGGGCCTCGTAGTCGTAGGTGAAGCCTAGGCGGCTCGCCAGCTCGTCGGCGATGGCGATGTCGAGCCCGGTGACCTTCTGCGTGCCGTCGGACTGGGTCTCCAGGTAGCGGTAGGGGGCGAAGGCGTCGTCGCCCACGAAGGTGAGCTGCATGCCGGCAGTGCCATCGCCACCGGTGGCCGCCTCTCCGCTGGTGACATCGGCGGGAGCCTCCTCCTGACTGCAGCCGGCAAGGGCGAGCGGAAGCGCGACCGCCCCCAGCCCTAGCCCCAGCATCCCCACGAACTCCCTGCGGCCCAGCTGGGTCGTGGTGACCTCGTGGTCGGCCGTGGTTCTGCCGCCAAACACGCTATTGGTCTGCACGTCTCTCTCCCTGCTTGTGGTGTGTCGTGTCATTGTAGCCTACACATCTCCTAGCAAAATAGTGGGAGTATGCGGGACGCTTACGCCATTCTTAACAGTTCTGCCACCCGTCCTGTGGCAGGTTCGTGGTGGCCCACATCTGGGGCAGGTCGGAGGCTTGACACCTCCTCGTCGCGCTGCGATACTATCCACTGCTCTAAAGGAGCAAACTACACATCGCACGTCCGCTGCCAGAGACAGCCGGTGCCGCAAGGCTCAAAGGGGAAACCCGCCTGCCGAGGTGGTCTTGAGGAAGAAACCTTGGGCCCCGCCTGGCATGCCAGCGGGGCCTTTGTTCTGTGAAGGCCCGCCCGCGTGGTGGCCGTGCCCGAACGCAGAACGAGGAGGTGTATCACATGCCAGCTCAGTCCAACATCAACATGCTCAAGAAGGTCAACGAGTCCCTGGAGTCCTCCAAGGGCCTCTTCGTGGTGGATTACCGCGGCCTCACCGTCAAGGAGACCGAGGAGCTCCGCCGCTCCCTCACGCAGGCCGGCGCGCACATGAAGGTCTACAAGAACAATCTGGTGCGCATCGCCCTGCACGACGCGGACATGCCCAACATCGACGAGATGCTCGAGGGTACCTGCGCCTACGTGTTCTTCGAGCAGGATCCCGTGGAGGCCGCCAAGGTCCTCAGGGACATCTCGAAGAAGCTCAAGAAGCTCGAGGTCAAGGGTGGCATCGCCGATGGCCAGGCCATCGACGCAGCCCAGGCCCAGGCCTACGCCGACCTGCCCAGCCGCGAGCAGCTCATGGCCCAGATCGCTGGCCTCATCAGCGGCTTCGCACGCGACATCGCCGTGTGCGTCAAGGAGGTTCCCGCTGGTCTCGCCCGCTCCATCAACGCCGTGTCCGAGCAGAAGCAGGCTGCATAGCCTGCGGCACTACCGGGGCATCCGCCCCAGACCACAAAAGACAGTCCGCGCAAGAAGCGCAGGATCGAAAGGAATTTCAAAATGGCTAAGCTTACCACCGAGGAGATCGTTGACGCCCTCAAGGAGATGACCCTTCTCGAGGCTTCTGAGCTCGTCAAGGCCATCGAGGACACCTTTGGCGTGTCCGCCGCTGCCCCCGTCGCCGCCGTTGCCGCCGCTCCCGCGGCTGCCGCCGAGGAGGTCGAGGAGAAGACCAACTTCGACGTCGAGCTGACCTCCTTCGGCGACCAGAAGATCGCCGTCATCAAGGTCGTCCGCAAGCTCACCAACCTGGGCCTGAAGGAGGCCAAGGAGAAGGTCGAGTCCGCCCCGACCGTGCTGATCGAGGGTGCCAAGAAGGAGGACGCCGAGGCCGCCAAGAAGGAGCTCGAGGAGGCCGGCGCCACCGTCACCCTCAAGTAGTCTCTGCTTCGAGGATCTTCGGTACTGCCAGGGGGCTGGGTCCTGCGGGACCCGGCCCCTTTTGTGTGGGCAGACAGGCACGGGGAGCAAACACAGGGGAGTACCCCCCGCGTTTAAACACAGGGGAGTACCCCCCGCGTTTGGGCTTCCCCCCCGCGTTTGGGCTTCCTGCCCATACATAGCAGAAGAGCCGGCTTCACACCGGCTCCACACTTGCCCTGCGGAGAAACCGCAGCTAGCTGACTAAATAGCAAAAGCTAATGGAAAGTCGCCCACAAGTCAAGGGTTTACATTGACTTACGACTGGGCGTCGGTTAGATTATTACGCTGCGACAATTGCCGCCTTCCACCCTTCTTGAAGGAGGAACAGCCTGGTGTCTACCGCAAAGACTTACCTAACTACGCCGCAAGCCGGTACGGGGCGCATGAGCTTCAGCAAGATTCAGCCCGCGATGGAGCTGCCCAACCTCATCTCCGTGCAGAAGGAGTCCTTCGACCGCTTTATGGGCGAGGGCCTCTCCGAGTCCTTTGCCGAGTTCTCGCCCATCGAGAACTCCGCCCACACGATGCAGGTGATCTTCGGCGACCACCAGTTTGGCGACCCCGCCCACACCATGGCCGAGTGCCGCGCCAAGGACATCTCCTACCAGGCTCCGCTCTTCGTGGACGTCCGGTTCGTCAACACCGAGACGGGAGAGATCAAGGAGCAGCTCGTCTTCATGGGTGACTTCCCGCTCATGACCGAGCGTGGCACCTTCATCATCAACGGCACGGAGCGCGTGGTCGTGTCCCAGCTGGTCCGCTCGCCCGGCGTGTACTTCTCCTCCGAGATGGACAACGGCGTGCTGGTGCACCACGTGCAGTTCATCCCCGCCCGCGGCGCCTGGCTAGAGTTCGAGGTCGACAAGCGCGGGCACCTGGTGGTCTCCATCGACCGCAAGCGTCGCCAGAGCGCGACCGTCTTCCTGCGCGCCCTCGGCATCGCCGAGACCGACGACGAGATCTATGAGCTCCTGGGCGACTCCGACGTCGTGCGTGCCACGCTCGAGCGCGACACCGCGACCACCCGCGAGGACGCCCTGCTGGAGATCTACCGTCGCCAGCGTCCCGGCGAGCCCCCCACCGTGGACTCCGCCAAGGCCCTTCTCGACGGCCTCTACTTCAACCAGCAGCGCTACGACCTGGCTCGCGTGGGCCGCTACAAGGTGAACAAGAAGCTCGGCCTGGACATCGACCAGACCCAGCGCGTGGTTACCTCCGAGGACATCGTGGCGGCCCTGCGCTACCTGCTGGCCCTCCACGAGGGCGACCCCACCAAGCACCTCGACGACATCGACCACTTTGGCAACCGCCGCATCCGCACCGTGGGCGAGCTGGTGCAGAACCAGTTCCGCATCGGCATGAGCCGCATGGAGCGCGTGGTCCGCGAGCGCATGGCCTCCCAGGACGCCGACGACATCACGCCGCAGTCGCTGATCAACATCCGCCCGATCGTGGCGGCCATCAAGGAGTTCTTCGGGTCCTCGCAGCTCTCCCAGTTCATGGACCAGTCCAACCCCCTTGCCGGCCTGACCCACAAGCGCCGCCTCTCGGCCCTGGGCCCGGGCGGCCTCGCCGGCCACAAGTCGGGCTCCAGCCGTCGCACCAACGTGCCGACGGCCGTCCGCGACGTCCACAACTCGCACTACTCCCGCATGTGCCCCATCGAGACCCCCGAAGGCCCCAACATCGGCCTCATCGGCTCGCTGGCCCTCTATGCGCACGTGAACGAGTACGGCTTCATCGAGGCGCCCTACCGCAAGGTCGTGGACGGCAAGGTGACCGACGAGATCGTGTGGATGACCGCCGACGAGGAGGAGAACCACAACATCGCGCCGGCGAACACGCCCTTTGACCCCAAGACCCGCCTCTTCGTGGACGTGGACGGCGACGGCAACGTCTTCAACCCCGACCGCGTGATCGCCCGTACGCGCGACTTCGACGGCTCCTTCGGCGCGCCTGCCCAGGTGGCCGTGGAGAACGTGGACTTCATGGACGTGTCGCCGCGCCAGATGCTCTCCGTGGCGGCCAACCTGATCCCCTTCCTGGAGCACGACGACGCCAAGCGTACCCTCATGGGCGCAAACATGCAGCGTCAGGCCGTGCCCCTGATCCAGTCGCACGCCCCCTACGTAGGCACCGGCATGGAGGGTCGCGCGGCCCTCGACTCCGGTGAGCTCATCTGCGCCGAGCACGACGGCATCGTGTCCGAGGTCGATGCCTCCCATGTGGTCGTGTACTCCGATGCCCACGGCGAGGAGCGTTACGACCTGCCGAAGTACCAGCGGTCCAACCAGTCCACCTGCATCAACCACCGCCCGATCGTCCACGTGGGCGACCGCGTGACCAAGGGCACCCCGCTGGCGGACGGCCCCTCCATCGACCACTCCGAGCTCGCCCTGGGCGTCAACCTCACCGTGGCCTACATGCCCTGGGAGGGCTACAACTACGAGGACGGCATCATCGTCTCCGAGCGCGTGGTGCGCGACGACCTTCTTACCTCGGTGAACATCTCCCGCCACGAGATCGACGCCCGCGACACCAAGCTGGGTCCCGAGGAGATCACCCGCGAGATCCCCAACCAGGGTGCCGACATGCTGGCCAACCTCGACGATGACGGCATCATCCGC
>CADAUA010000008.1 GCA_902791035.1 uncultured Coriobacteriaceae bacterium
CCTCTGTGAACTTCCCGTCCCTCACGCTCTCTCCCTTCTCCGGGAGGAACGACCGCTCTCATGCGGGGGTTGAGTGTCTACTTTCTTGGGTCCACATCAAAGGTGGCCAGGGGCTACTTGCGCGAACCTTAGATGCAAGAGTGACGCAAGATATTGATCTCGTTGCTGAGGGTACCGATATCAACGGTGCTATGAACGATCTTGTGCACTTGGCGCAGGCCGACCTTGGAGATTTAGTCACCTTTGAGTGCGACGGCTCTAGGCCAATCAAACAAGCAGACGCATACTAGAGGGAGTGAACATAAGGTTTGTGCCCCTACTAGGCGCAAAAACGCCTGCAGGCCATCTCTGTCGACCTAGTTGTGGGCCGAGTTCCACTTGGGGGGCGTTGTCGTGATGACTCCGGCAGATCGAATTGCGCCCAAGGGGTTGGCAGTATGTGATTACGCCGTATACCCAGCCGAGCAGGCGATTGCGGACAAGATCTGTGCGATGGCGGAGATGCACGACGGGCGATCCTCGTCGAGTGTCAAGGACCTGGTAGATTTCGCAATCTATGCAACGGCCTGCGATTTGCGCGGTGATCAGCTGCATAGGCGACTCAGACGCGAGGAGGCGGTTCGAGGGCTCCGGATGTTCGATCACTTCGAACTGCCGCTTGGGTGGGAAGAAGCCTGTGGGCCAATCTTCTTGCGACTGGCCTCCCAGACTGGACTGGAAGCGCGTTACCGCTCCCTTGATGGTGCGGCTCAGCTTGTCGATAGGCCTCTTACCCCGGCCTTGCGAGGAGAGACGACAGATAATTGCTGGCTACACGAATATCTGAGTTGGGCCAGACAGGAGCTCTAGGCATCTCCTATCCGTTTGACATCTCCACTGTGGAGTTTCGGCTTGCGCGGTGCGTGTACAGGCTTTTCAACAGGATGTCCGGCAGGTGTTACATCGGGCGCAGTGGGCCTGCTGCCTGCTCCCGTTGATCGCCAGCGTGTTTCAGCTCTGACCCGACGGCCGACGAGATCGTGGCCTTTGCTGCCAACAAGGTCATCCTGGCTGCTGGCTACCATTCGATCGTGCCGCCCATCAAGGGCATCGAGTGCACAAAGGTGTCCGACGGCTACCTGCTGGGCACCGAGAGGCCCGGCAAGCACGTGGTGGTGATCGGCGGCGGCCTGGAGCCCCACGCTCCGGGCCGGGGTTTTGACGAGGCGCCCTCCTGTGGCTCTGCCGTTCGGATAGACTGCCTCGAGAACCCGCACGTAAGGCACAGCACGGCAGAGATGTGACGGGAAGCGTCTCAATTGTTATATTGCGTGGCCCAACGTATTGCACGAGTGTATGCCATAGCCTCCTCATTCTGTGCAACAAAGAACTGCATGATGTACGAGGAGATGCGAGCATAACGTGCAATCATCTGTGCACGGTAGTGAACGGTAGTTTTTTGTCTGCGAGCGGTGTATTCGTGCGTCTTTGCAAATGCTATCTAGTACGAATATTTGCCTATGAAAAATCAATAACGAAATCAAAACGAATTGTTGCACAAGTTATGCCAAACAAGGAATACGAGGTAGCGGGCTATGTTTCCCGGATGAATTGGACACTGAGGCTGTGCAACACAATGTATTGCACAGCCCAAGTTACAATTCTTGCACCAAGTTGGTAATTCTCCTGTAAAGCCTCTCTCCACAAGAATGTCAATGAACGGGAAGGAAGTCTGAGAGGGACAGGGGGAGGAGAGCACTCATGGCACTAAAGAGTCGTCAGATGTCTCTCCTCCGGGATCTGGCCCAGTCAATGGATGGGCTATCCGTACAGACGGTCATGTCCAAGTATGGAATCTCGCGCCGCACCGTTTACTATGACGTTCGCGATTTGGATGCCTGGCTTGGCAAAGAGGGCCTTGGCCACGTGAGGATCGAAAACCAGGTCCTCCTGACCGACGGCGTCCAGTGGAGTCGCATCAGCCGTGGTACTTCTGGGGCATCCAAAAGCCGCTATCTTTCCATCGAGGAGCGGCAGGCGATGGCCTTCATACTGGTGGCTCTTTCTGAGAACCCCGTGACCATCCCCAGCCTCATGGACGAGTTCGAAGTTAGCCGCAACACCATCATTGCGGATGTGCGCGAGCTCAAGGACGAGGTAAGCGCCAAGGGCGTGGAGCTCTCCAGTGTCTCGAATAGCGGTTACATGGTGCAGGGTGATGAGATCACCATTCGCAAGCTCATCTGGGGGAAGCTCCAGCGGCTTAGCGACCCGATGTGCACGCAGCGCGTGCGCCGCTTCCTGCAGCGAACGCTGACTGAGGTTACCGGGAACGACATTGATTACTTCGAGCTCTGCCGTTCTCTCATTAAGCAGTACGAGACTGACCTGCAGACCCGCTGCTTCCTCGACTCGAACGGTCTCGAGGGAATGATGATCCAGGTCTCATGGCTGAGGGGACTCTCTGGGCACTGGGTCGTCATGGGCCGCGATGAGCAGGTTACCCTCATGGGTACTCTGTCGTACCGTTCCGTCCAGTACTCTGTGGAGAAGCTCAAGAACGTTGGCATCATCCTCCCCTCGGAGGAGATGCTATACATCACATCGCTGCTTCTGGGCATTAAGACTACGGACTTCGCGGTACAGAGCGAGGAAGACAAGTACGTCGACGACCTTGCCGAGCGTCTCATCCTCAACTTCGAGCGCGTGGGATGCCTTACCTTCGTAAACAAGGAATACATCCACGAGCAGCTGTCGCATCACATACGGCCGCTCTACTATCGCCAAAAGTACGGTATTCCAGTTCACAACCCCCTGTGCGCGGACATCCAAAAGATGTATCCGATGACCTACGAGTTCACGAGGCGGGCTGCGGTACTCTCCGGCATGGAGAATCTCTCGGATGACGAGATTGCCTATCTGACCATATACCTCTCTTCGGATCTCGACAGCAAGATGCTGGAAGCAGGGGATAGCTCGGCATCCAAGGTGCTCGTGGTTGGCGCAAGCAACATGTCTACCGCCACGCTCGTAAAGGAGCAGCTCCTGGACGCCACGGGCATCTCCTTCGACTTCGAGTACGAGGAGGCGGACAAGCTCCAACGCTGGAAGTTTGAGAGCTACGCCCTTGTCGTCGCGCTCTGCCCCCTGCCGCGAGAGATGCACTCCGAGAACATGGTGGAGGTCACGCCGTTCCTCACGGAGGAAAACAAGCAGAACATCTACCGCGTGCTGCGTAGCAACCGCATCATCTCCCGGTACAACAGCCTCATCGATGGCATCGTGAGGATTGTCGGCAAGGCACTTCCAGAGTCTGATCGCGAGGCGCTTACCTCCGACAGGTTGCACTTCGAGCTCTTCAGGTTCTTCGACGAGCGTGAGCGCGGTCTCATGGATCCGTTCTCCACGCAGACGAGCACATCGAACATCGAGAGCGAGAAGGTCTTCCTATCCGACGGATCTACCTGGCAGGAGGCCACCCTTGCCGGAGCCCGCGCATTGCAGGGGATCGACAGCTCCAGCCGGCTCGTTGAGCGGATGCAGAACATCGTGGCGGGCAGCAGGTTCCTGTACTACTTCATGGCACCGGGTGTCGTTGTGGTCCGCTGCCCGATGCAGGGTGATGACAACGCCCACGTTGCGGCGCAGATCGTGCTCTCAAGGGATGACGTCGAGTTTCCCGACGGGCAGATGGCGCGAGTCATCATCTGCGTCGCAACCATCAATCGCTATTCGCATTGGGGCACGCTCTACAACGTCTACCAGTACTTCTCCGACCCGGAGCACGTCAAGGCGGTCGAGGAAGAGTATCCATCGGAGTCAAACGACCAGAAGGGAGCCCGATAATGGCAAAGAAGCAGCGCAAGCTTGTTTATAACGGTCACAAAGGGCTTCCGGTGGGGACGCGCTGCATATGGTGCGGTGAGCAGACCGCTGACCCCGCCTACATAATCAATCCCGGCGGCAACCCCCTCATGGCGTGCTGCTGCGAGGATCACTTCCAAAAGACGAACACGTTTGTGCGCCGGGACAACAAGATTCGTCCGGTGTTCTACGTGGTGCTCTTCGTGTTCGTGGCCATCGACCTGGTCATGATTGGCTACAACATGACCTCGCGCTATGCCTACCTCCCCCTTCTTGGTATCGCACTGACGGTATGTGCCTGGCCGTCGGTCTTTACGCACTACCAGTTCTACGTGCGGCTCGGATTGGTCAAGACGAGACGAATCATCCGGATCATCATGCTCTGCATCGCAGTGCTCGCCTTGGCTTCCACGCTGAGCGTGATGTGAGTCGTGCCGAGAACACACAAAGAGGCAAACGCAAGGGCGTCAGCTGACGTCAAAGAAGCAGAGGAGGTGAAACATATGGCCGAAGAAACGACGGAGCGCCAGAAGCTGCTTGATGAGAGGCTCGTGTTCATCGGCGCCGACGTGGAGACTGCGGCAGATGCCATCCAGCTCATGTCCAACCGACTCATGGAGCTGGGTTACGTGAAGGAGGGCTATGCGCAGATGGTCCTTGACAGGGAGAAGGTCTTTCCGACCGGTCTTCCAGGCAAGACGATGTGCATTGCCATCCCGCATGCGAACCCCACGCTGGTCATTAAGCCTGCCATCGGCGTGATCGTGCCCAAGCATACGGTGAAGTTCGACATGATGGGCGAGCCCGGCAGTGCGCTGGACGTCAGCCTGATCATGCCCCTCGTCATCAAGGACTCGGGCGAGCAGATAAACCTCCTGAAGGCGATGATGCACGTCATCCAGGACGGCGAGCTGCTCGAGTCCATCCGCGATTCCAAGGATCCGAAGGAAATCGTCTCTCTCCTGCATGAGCTGGAGGAGGCGTAACGACCCATCGAATTGGGCCGTTGGAAGCAAGGTTACGAGTAAGAGGAGGAAAGCATGAGGCCAGTTCGTATTCTCTGCGTCTGCGGTTCCGGTACCGCGACTTCCGCCATGCTTGCGGCGAAGCTCCAGGACGTGCTCGAGGAGCACGGCTATCAGCTTGACAGCGATGAGACCAACCCTCCCGGAGTGCCCATCGCCATGACGACCAACGACTGGGACCTGATCGCCTTCACGAGCCCCATCGAGGATGACCCTGGCATCCCCATGCTCAACGCCACGGGCTTCCTCGTGGGCATCAACGAGGACGAGTTCATTGAGCAGATGATGGAGCAGGTTGGCAAGCTCGACCTGAGCGAGTAATCAACAACTGTAAGAGTTTCGCCCATTGTGCGAGGGGAGAGACATGCAAGACTTCTTTGCGGTTCTGAAGCAGTTCTTTGATGCCTTCGGAAACTACATCACGGTTCCTATCATCATCTATATCATCTGCCGCATCTTCAAGACGCCGCGGAAGCGCGCCTTCCAGTCTGCGGTGCTCGTCGGCGTCGGCCTGAAGGGCATGGCCTTCATCACCTCTGCGTTCGGCGCGGTCCTTTCGCCACTCGTCCAGCAGATGGTTACGGCATCCGGCCTCAACAAGCCCGCGCTTGACATCGGCTGGCAGGCTGTCGCCGCCGTCGCCTACTCCACTGACATCGGCATGGCCTTCATCGGCGTCGGCCTTCTCTTCCAGATCCTCTTCTGGCTGGTCAAGCTGACCGACATCTTCATGCCGTCCGACCTGTGGAACAACTACTCCATCTCCGTGTGGGGCTCCATGTTCTTCCTGCTCACCAACAACATCGTGATGGCCTTTGTGCTGATGATCTTCATCAACATGGTCACCCTGCTGCTTGCCGAGTCCATGCAGAAGCGCTGGTCCACCTACTACAACTACCCGAGCTGCGCCATGACCGCACCGCACCACAACGGCGACGTGCCCATGTACCTGGTGCTCAACATCCTCTTCTCCAAGCTCGGCCTCGACAAGATTCACGCCGACCCCAAGAGCATCCGCAAGAAGATCGGCTTCATGGGTGAGCCCATGTACATCGGCCTCCTGGTCGGCCTGATCCTCGGTGTCGCCGGTAACGTGACCGTGCTCAACACCATCGCTGGCTGGGGCTCCGTCGCCAACGTTGCCGTGACCTGCTCCGCCGTTATGGCCATCTTCCCGCGTATCGCTGGTATGTTCGCTGCTGGCTTTGGCGCCCTTACTGAGTACTCCCGCAAGACCCTGGCCAACTCCAAGTATGGCAAGGATCGTCAGTTCATCGTCGCCGTCAACGACGCCCTGGGCTACGGCGAGGCTGCTACCCTTACCACCGGCCTGCTCGTGATCCCGTTCGCCATCCTCATTGGTTTCCTGCTGCCTGGCAACCTGGTTATCCCCCTGATGGTCCTGCCTTCGCTCCCGTACATGGTTGAGGTGCCCGTGTCCCTCTCCAACGGCAACGTCGTCAAGGCCTGGCTCATGGCCCTCATCGTCTTCTGCGCCAAGATGCTCATGGCCTCCTACTGGGCCGAGACCTTTACCCAGGTTGCTGCCGAGGTCGGCTTCGAGGCCGCTACCGAGGCCATCGCTGGTGGCACCTTCGTCATCGGCTTCATCATGTCCAACTGCACCGCCGGTCTCATCACCATGGCCTTCCTGACCATGAACCCGCTCGTCATCGCCGCGGTCGTGGCTGTTTACGTCGTGTTCTTCGTGCTCTTCAAGAAGAACAAGGAGCGTTTCCAGAACTATCTGGAGTTCCTGGCCACGGGCAAGCGTCCTGAGCCCAAGCCCGAGGCTGCTGCGGCATAGCGAGCCCCAGCACGTTTGATGTGTACTCTGGGCAGCGGGATGTGCTGCGTCCCGCTGCCCTTCTAAAGAAGCATGGAAGGGAAGTCACCGCATGAAGATCCTGGTCATAGGCGACGTTGTAGTGCCCGTTGAACTTCTCGTCGAGGCAGCGCAGTCCCTCGACCCCGAGGCTGAGATCGTGACGTCCTACTGGGACACCGGGGCGCGCGAGGAGTTCAACCGTCACTCGCTGAACCTCGAGAAGAACGGCCCTACCGCCGAGAAGGTTCCGGACGACGCCTACGATAAGGTTAAGGATGCAGACATGCTGCTCGTGCATTTCTGCCCCGTGCCTGAGGACCTTATCGAGGCTGGTAAGAACCTCAAGCTCATTGGCACCTGCCGTGGCGGTATGGAGCACGTGGATGTGGCTGCGGCCACCAAGAGGAACATCCCGGTTATCCACTGCATCCGCAACGCCGAATGCACCTCTGACTTTGCCGTGGGCCTCATGTTTGCGGAGACCCGTAACATCGCCCGTGCACATGCTGCGCTCAAGCAGGGCGTTTGGTGCAAGAACTACGTCAACTCCGGTTACACGACCTCCATGTGCGATATGACGCTTGGCGTCATGGGCCTTGGCCACATCGGCAAGCTCGTTGCCAAGAAGTGCCTCGGCATCGGCATGAAGAAGGTCATTGCATACGATCCCTTCGTCAAGCAGGAGCAGCTTGACGCTATGGGTCTGAACGTGACACTGGTGAGCGAGGAGGAGCTCTTCTCGACTGCCGACATCGTGAGCATTCACCTGCGCCTGACGCCGGAGACCAAGAACTGCATCTCCACCGAGCAGCTGGCCCTCATGAAGCCCACGGCATACCTGATCAACACCTCGCGTGCCGGTGTGCTCGACAAGGATGCCCTGGTCAAGGCTCTGCAGGAGCGCACCATCGGTGGCGCTGCCCTCGACGTGTTCTGGGAGGAGCCCATCCCCGAGGGTGATCCCATCCTGGCGCTCGACAACATCACGCTTACCCCCCATACGGCCGGTAACGTGGTCGACGCCCTGCCCAAGAGCCCCATGCTCCTTGCGAAGAAGATCAAGGAGTTCTGGGCCAACGGCACGAGCGACATGGTGGTCAACCTCAAGGCCATCACCCTGTAGCATCCAATACGCGATGCAATCAATTCGTAGGTAACTGTCTCTATTCCCCTGCGGGGGAGAAGGGAAGCATCTCTTATGCTAATGCAGGAAGCGCGCGAGCAGATCGTCGAGTATGGCAAGAAGATGAGCGCCTCTGGCCTTTCCGTGGGCACCTCGGGCAACATCTCCATCTACGACCATGAGACCGGCTACATGGCCATCAGCCCCTCCGGCCTGGGCTACTTTGACACCACGCCCGAGGACGTCGTGGTCATGGACCTCGATGGCAACATCATCGATGGCAAGCGCAAGCCCAGCTCGGAGCATGGCCTCCACACCATCTTCTATCGCAACCGCCCCGAGGCAGGTGCCGTTGTGCACACCCACTCCCCGTACTGCACGACCCTCGCGTGCATGGGCGAGACCCTCAAGGCCGTGCACTACGTGATCATGGGCACCGCCGTGGAGGAGGTTCCCCTGACTCCGTACGTGACCTTCGGTACCCCGCAGCTCGCTGAGGCCGTCGGCGAGACCCTCAAGGCCAACCCCAGCGCCCGTGCCACCCTGCTTGCCAACCACGGCATCGTGGTCTGCCAGGCCAACCTGCCCAAGGCCTTCGGTCTTGCCGTGAACTGCGAGTTCGTCGCGCAGATTCAGTGGCAGTGCGAGTGCGCCGGCAAGATGAACATCATCTCGCATGAGGAGATGCAGAAGGCCTTCGAGCGCTCCAAGACCTACGGCCAGGTGCCCGACAAGAAGTAGTACCAGGAACGTCCCTTTGGGCCGGGCCGCGAGCCCGGCCCTATTTCTCACGAGACAGTTGCTGAGGAGGCAGGCGCTATGCAAGCCGCGGTTCTCTACGACCAGAGGGACATCAGAATCATCGAGACCCCCATCCCGGCCATCGGTGATGACGAGGTGCTTGTAAAGAACAAGGTCTCCACCACCTGTGGGACGGACGTCAAGAACTACAAGCGCGGGTACCCGCTCCTAAAGCCGCCCCATCCCTATGGGCATGAGTTCTCGGGCGTGGTCGCCGAGGTGGGTAAGAACGTCACTAAGTTCCATGTAGGCGATCGTGTGGCCGTGCACAACTCGGCACCTTGCGGCCACTGCTACTGGTGCAAGCACGGGCAGCCTTCCATGTGCGAGAACCTGCTCTTCAACCGCGGCTCGTACGCGGAGTACGTAAAGGTGCCGGAGCCCATCGTGCGGCAGAACATGTTCGTGATGCCCGATTCCATGTCGCACAAGCTGGCGAGCCTCATGGAGCCCTTCTCGTGCGCCGTCTATGGAATCCAGAACTGCCCCATCCAGCAGGGTGACTTCGTGGTCATCAATGGCGCAGGCCCAATTGGGCTCATGTTTGCGCGGCTTGCCGTCCTGCGCGGGGCGCAGGTGCTGGTGACCGACCTCAAGCAGAACAGGCTGGACGTAGCCCAGAGGATGGGTGTCTGGAAGGTGCTCAACCTCACGGGTGTGGAAGACACCGTCGAGGCAGTGCGTGACCTTACCGATGAGCATCGCGGGGCGGATGTCGTCATCGAGGCCACAGGGCTCATCGACGTGTGGAAGACCAGCTGCCGCATGGCAAGGAAGGGCGGCTTCGTGCTCCTCTTTGGCGGCACGAAGTCGGGCTCGGTGCTCGAGGTGGACGCGACGCTCCTGCACTACTCGCAGATAACCATCAAGGGCGTCTTCCACACCACGCCGCTCTGCGTGCAGGAGGCCTTCAAGCTCCTGGAGATGGGTGTGATAGACGAGAACGACTTTGTGAACAACGAGTATCGCCTGCCCGACCTCGAGAGGGCCATCCTGGAGCACGCATCTGGCGCAGTAATAAAGAACGCAATTGTCTACGACTGATTCCCAAATTAGGAAAGCGAGGGTTAGAATGCGACAGATCAAGCTTGGATCCGACAAGATGTACTTTGGCGAGGGCGCTGTCCAGGCGCTCGCGGATCTTCCCGCGGAGCGCAAGCGTGCCTATATCGTTATGTCGGGCACCATCCAGGAGGAGCTGGGCCAGCTCAAGGTGGTGACCGACGTGCTGGAGTCCGCCGGCTTCGTGTGGAAGGCAAACACCGACGTGGAGCCTGAGCCCTGCTGGGGCTCCATCCAGCGCGGTGTCGAGGACATGAAGACCTTTGAGCCCGACTGGGTCATCGGGTTCGGCGGTGGCTCCGCCATGGATGCGGCCAAAGCCATGTGGGTCTTCTACGAGAATCCGCAGTACAAGACGCTCGAGGAGGTCATGCCTCCTACCGTCATCGAGAACCTCAAGGTCAAGGCTCGTGTCTGCTGCATCCCCACGAGCGCTGGTACGGGCTCCGAGTGCACTCGTGCGGCCCTCATCAAGGATCCGGTGCAGAAGCGCAAGTACTCCATCCGCGACTACAACGGCCGTCTGGTGCCGGATGTGGCTATTATCGACCCCGTCTTCTCGACGACGATGCCCAGGCGTGGCACCGCTGGTTGCGGCATGGACGCGCTGACCCACGCCATCGAGTCCTACGTGACCCCTCTGGCCAATCCCTTCTCTGACTCCCTGGCCATCGGCGCATGGATCTATGGCTACAAGAACCTGCCCGTTTGCTGCGATGATCCCCAGAACCTTGAGGCGCGCGGCAACATGCTGGCCGCCTCTTGCCTTGCGGGCATCGCCTTCTCCAACTGTGCCCTTGGCATCTGCCACGGTGTGGCCCACACCTTTGGCGCAACCTATGGCATTGGCCATGGCCTGGCCAACGGCGTGGTGCTCCCGTACTCCATCGCCTTCAACAGCGAGCATGACGAGCGGTCCGCCCAGCGTTACGAGGAGCTGGCGTCCTTCGTGGGCAAGACCGACCTGCAAAAGGTCATCGTCGACCTAAAGGAGCAGCTCGACATGCCCGTAAGCATGAAGGAGCTGGTTGCCGAGGCAGACTTCAAGCGCGACTTTGACGTGCTTGTCCAGAAGGTCATCACGGACGTGGCGACACCCGCCAACCCGGTGAAGATTGACGAGAACTATGCGGCGGAGATGCTCCGTCGCGCCTACTACGGAGAGTGACGACATGAAGATTACGAGCGTTGACGTTATTCGCTGCTTCAAGGAGCCCTCGATTCCGGCTGAGGTGGCCGTGGGCAATGTGCCTTGGCATCCCGTGTTCGTCCGCATAAACACCGACGAGGGAATCTCCGGCCTGGGCGAGGTCGGCGTTGCCTACGGTAACGCCCAGACTGCTGGCTTCGGCATGGCGGTGGACTTTGCCAAGTGCATCATCGGCCTCAACCCCATGAACAACGAGCAGATCTGGGATCGCCTGCACCGCCTGACCTTCTGGGGCATGGGCAACGGTGGCGTGATCATGGCCGGTGTCTCGGGCATCGACATAGCCCTGTGGGACATCAGGGGCAAGGCGCTGAACGCCCCCGTCTACCAGCTGCTGGGCGGCAAGACCAACACCAAGCTGAGGGCCTACGCCTCGCAGCTGCAGTTCGACTGGGGCAAGGTGTCCCACTCGCTCGCCAAGCCCGAGGAGTACGCCGAGGCCATGCGCAAGGCCATGGACGACGGCTTTGACTGCGTGAAGGTCGACCCTGTGGGCTTTGATGCCAATGGTGTCTGGATGGGTCGCTCGAGCCGCGGCATCCTGGCCCGCGACCAGATGGAGCTTGCCGTCAAGCGCGTCGCAGCCATGCGCGAGGTGGGCCCGGATGTGGACATCATCATCGAGCTGCATGCCCTGACCGATGCCACGACCTCCATCCAGCTTGGTCGCGAGCTCGAGAAGCTCAACTGCTTCTACTATGAGGAGCCCACCCAGCCGCTCAACTCCAAGCTCTTCCGCGAGATTCACGACAAGGTCAACATCCCCACGGCCACGGGCGAGCGCGTGTACACCCGTTGGGGCTACCGGCCCTTCTTCGAGGACCACTCCATCAACATCATCCAGCCCGACCTCTGCAACGTCGGCGGCATCACCGAGGGCAAGAAGATCTGCGACTATGCCCACGTGTATGACATCGGCGTGCAGGTCCACTGCTGCGGTGGCCCCGTCTCTGCGTCCGCCGCGCTCCAGCTCGAGGCGGTCATCCCCAACTTCGTCATCCACGAGCTGCACGCGTCGGCGCTCATCGACGACAACATCAAGCTCTGCAAGAACGACTACGTGGCCAAGAACGGCTACTTCGAGGTGCCCGATGCGCCGGGCATCGGCCAGGAGCTCACGGACTACGCGCTGCAGAACGCGGACATCGTGACGGTCAAGTAGGGATGAAGTCTCAACCTTAATCGGGGCCCGGACGGCGTGGGTGCGTTGTCCGGGCTCTTTTGTGTCCAGACTCTATGGCCAGAGATGTTGACGGGAGCTCTGCCACTAGCCCAAAGACTGCGCGAGGAGTTGCAAGTCGAGCTCGTGCATGCCTGGCGCCAAGGGGTGCTCCCTTTGTGCCCACGTAGACCGTGGAACTGGCCTAGAGCCACGCGCTTCGGGTCGATTCCTTGCGTGAGGGTAACGCGAAGGGTGCGGGGAGATACTAGCCCCAGACCCTGTTGAGTACCTCTGCGTCGATACGTAGAAGTACTCGATAGGGTCACCCGGGAATCTTGCTTGCCGTTGGGCTGTCGGAGGCAAACTCCGTACGCGTTGCGCGCAATCGATTTCGTGGTCACCAAAGGTGGAAAGAGGGCGTACGTCCAGTCCGTCTACGCGCTGCCCGACGAAGAGAAAGACCGCCGCCGAGAACAAGCCCTTCGCGTATACCGGGGACTTGTTCCCCAAGGTCATCGTGCGCTGTGACATAGGCGGGCGCTGATACGACGAGCACGGGATCCTCAACATCGGTATTGATGAGTTCTTGCTAGATGAGGAGGCATGTAGGGGCGAGGCCGTAATCGAGCATCACATGAATGGGGCGTCCTGGAGGTAGAAGGAGGACGCAAGGGGCGGCCAGGGGTGTCTAGTTGCTGAGGACTTCCGGATTGGATTCGGCTCAGTCCAGCCCCGCGAATACCGTTCGGCGAGACTTTGAATTTATGTCCGGTGCTCCGCGTAGACTCCAGATAAGTAGGAGGCCCTGGGGAAAGGACTGGACATGGAGATCCTTACGCTCGAGATGCTTACGGATGCCGCGAGAGCAGGAGGTGCGAGCGCCCTTTCGAGTATTACCGAGCTTATGCCTGCTGGTGGCCCTCAAGAGCTTGTAGCTCCGGCCAAGTATAAGTATGGAACAGGTAGCGATAAGAAGGCTACGTATGTCTTTGAGCATCGATACGTTGATGGAGTACCGGTCAACACGGTGCTCATAGATTCCCGAACGTCGATGGCAAACCGTGTGGAATACGGTCTTAAGCAAGGTATTGCTGAAGGCAACGCCGTCCTTTCCAACATGCCCAAAATATGCGTGAGATACAAATCAAGGGTAGAAGGAGAGAGCGATATCGTCGAAACCGATTTGGACTTGCCACACCGAGCCTTTGATGGACACATTCGACTTGGTTTTGATGATGATGGCAAGAGTATCGTAGACAATCCTCAATACAGGGCGGCACGCAATGCGACCTGTGCGAACGCAATGGATCTTCTCATGGTTAGTCCTATTACCTTGGTTCTGGGTGGGTGGGATTCAACGGGGAGACCTCTAGCGCGGTTTGCTTCGTGCCTGACCGGAGAAATCACCGGTGTTCTGAGTAATCAGGAACAGGATCCTTCTGATTTGGTGAGGCATCGTAGTGGTGCTCGACTTGACCCGATTAGTGCGAAGATTTACTTCGACAGAGATGTGGCGGCGAGCCTACTTGACCGCATTGGTCTTGATAGCTCACTCAAGGATGAGAAAGGCAGTGCGAAGATAAGTGGTTCGCATGCCGGTCTTGGCATAGGAAATGTTCCACCAGGCGTAAGCGCGGATAGCCTTGATGGTATCTCGGTAAGCAGGATTATAAGGTCCCATGTACTGAGCTTTGCTACGCTGCGCTCTCTCTCCTTTGGAAAAGGCAGTGAAGGTGACGCGGCGATCCGGACACTTCTCTCGGCGATTGCGATTGACGGGATGGCCCGAGTGGATGGCGAGCTCCAGTTGCGGGCTAATTGCTACCTCGTAGAACGTTCTGAGCCGAAGACAACAATCCATCTTCGCTATGGAGAGAAGAGCGAATTGGCGGCGATTAGCGTTGAACAGGCAGACGAGTTGATGGCGAGGGCATATGAGCTTGCTCACGATGTAGCTGGCATCAGCTGGCAGGGGCAAACGCTCAAAGTCATCGGTTGCGACAAAGTTCTGGACGCGATAGACAGCTCCGTTAAGGAGTAGCTATGCCTTTGGTGATTCAAGCAGACTTCATTAGAGGCCAGTACCAGGGAAGAGGACCCATGGGATCCTCCGAAAAGTATCCCTCACCAGAGCGGCTTTACTCGGCGTTATATGCTGCTGCCTGTTCGCTTGAGCGGCTAGAGGGGATGGACCCGGAAAAAGGACTGACGCAGACAGATCGAGCCATATTCGCTTGGCTTGAAGGTGCTGCCCCAGATGCGATTCTCTTGCCAGAGGCAATTGTGTCAATGACTGAGGCGATTACATACCGCAAGCGTGGAGATATGGCTGAAGATAAGAAACACAAATCCGGCCTCTACGGCTATGCAAAACCTGGCGTTGAGGTTCCCCTGGGGGTATCCCTGAGTGGACCAATCTGCTGGTACTGGACTAACGCCCCACAAAGCCACCTCATATTGCGTTTGTCGGCTATAGCTTGCGAGGTGCCATACCTAGGTGGATCAGACAGCCCCGTGGTAATTACGGTAGGCGTATGCGATGCTATCCCCCAGGAGGCACATCCCAGGGTGATACCCTCCTTCAATGCGCTCTCGTTCCGTGTTGCGGCCCCCGGGCACTCCAATGAACTCGATGCGGACTACGCGAAGAGACAGCAGGAGGATTGCGGCGGAGGGGTGGAAAGGAACAAGAGCGAGCGAATATCGCAGCCCGTAATTCATTATGTTGAGAATGCATACTACGCGCAAGAAAGCTCAGCTAGTAGTACCAACAATGCACCATGGACAACTGGCTACGCCTTTCGAGTGGAGAACCGGAGACTCTGTCGCGAGGAATACCTAGCGGTCGCAACATGTATGCACAGGGCTCTTACGAGGAAGTTCGGTGACGATCTTCCGAGGATCATGCAACGTGTTGGTCGCCAGAGTGACGCCCCGGCTAATGGGATGGCAATTCAGGTTATCCAAGCAGAATACCCAAAGAACATCCTCGATGACTCAACGCATGATTATGTCCTGCTCATGCTCCCCCGAGACACGCTAAGTGGAGAGGAGTCCCGGGTAGTACAGGTGGCATCACAGATAGAGTACTTGTTCAGTAAAGAGCTTGGGAGGATACAGGTCTCATTTATTGGCGAAAGGCTTAATCTCTCTCACTTCTGGACGCCAGTGCCCGAGGGCGTGCATAGGGTTTTCGCCCCTGAGCCTGTCTTCATTGCAGATAATCGCCCTCCATCAAAGAAGAAGCATGACGGCAGCCGATGGACTGTTGACGATGATGTCCGCATTGCCGTCGGGCATGTTTGGAGAGGCGTACTGCACTTTCCTGATATGCCGGGAGATGCAGGGAGGCTCGCGCTTGCTCGCCTAGTGGATGAGACTGGTGTGCTCGTCTGGGGTGGCCATGTGGTGCCAACCGACTCCATAAGGAGATATGTTCACCGAGTACCCAAAGGCGCCTTGTTGGTCGCTTCTCGTGCAAGTGTCGATCTGGAAAAGATCGGCTGCAGCGAGTGCCTCTGTGCTATTGGGCAAACCAGGCATTTCGGAGGCGGTTTGCTTGTCCCCACGGATATTCCCATTCCGGTCTTAGAAAGCGAAGGGCAACCAGCGAGGGGTGGGGTGGGGCAATGAGCGAGCTCGACGAGGCCTTCTCGCGTTTCTATCGCGCGGTAAATGGTCATGATCCTTATCGCTGGCAGCTCAGGCTTGTCTCGTTCGTTGTTGAGCAGAGACGTTGGCCGGATAGACTTGATGGCCCCACCGGCTCCGGAAAGTCTGTCGTAGTAGATGCGCATGTTTTCCTGAATGCGTTTGCGGGGTACTACGGCATTCCGACGAATGTCCCAAGGCGACTCGTAATCGCTGTCAATAGGCGCTCGCTTGTTGATAGCCAATACCAGCATGCGGCGAATCTCGCTGGCCTTCTCGCTGGGCTAGCTGACCGCAACGATTGCGAAGACCAGAAGATTCTGGTGGCGGCTCACAATGGTCTAAGGAAGCGCTGGGGTGCAGCTGGGGCCGGGTATGATTATCCCAGCCCGTTGGTAGTGGCTTCTATACGCGGTGGCATTGATGCTAGGCATCACGACACATCATGGAGGATGTATCCAGATGCGCCCGCCGTCATCTGTGCTACACCGGATATGGTCGGCAGTCGTTTGCTCTTTCGAGGCTACGGCACGAGCAGGGGTATGAGGCCCGTTGAAGCCGGATTACTGGCTTATGATACGGTTCTTGTCGTTGACGAGGCGCATCTTAACCGCCAGCTTGTAAAGACAGCTCGCGATGTCAAACGTCTAGAGCGACTCGCGCAGTCTGCCGAAGCAGAATTGGGAGTCCCGTCCTTGCAGGTGGTCGAATCTACGGCAACGCCGCCGTCTTCGAGTGACGACGATATCACGAATGTAAGTGTTGTCGAAGAAGACATCGAGAAGGAACCGCAACTTGCGCGGAGGGTTGCCTCGCCAAAAGTCGTGAGCTATGAGAAGAAGGGGGTTGACTATAAGAAACTGCCCACCTATATAGCCCGACGTGCCGGAGAGCTCGCACGGGCACGTGGCGGTGCAACTGCAGTCATTGTAAACACAGTTACGTGCGCTGCAAACGTTGCAGAGGAGCTTTCAAAAACATACGGTGAGCAGTCCGTGGTGTGCATCTTGGGCAAGATGAGGCCATACGACCGGCGCAGGGCACTCGAAGGGCTTTGGAATCTGGAAGAGCAATCGGAAGGCGTCTCCTTCATCGTGGGAACGCAGGCTCTCGAAGTGGGTTTAGACTACGACTGTGCTTCGATGGTCACTGAGCTCGCCCCAATTCCCGCGCTTAAGCAGAGGTTGGGTAGGCTCAACCGATTTGGCAAAAGGGAAGATGGCAGAGCAGTTGTAATTGACTGCAAAGCTTCTCTGAAACTTTGTGACTTTTATAACAATGATGATTTGAAAGCAGCACGGAATTGGATTGGTGATGGGTTCACTGTCACATCCTACGATCTCTCTCACGACTCCTCTAGTAGCCAGATGCTAAGACGCCAAATCCTACAGAGGCTAGAGATGGGGGATGTGGAGTGGTTCTCTCATACCAGTGAGCATCTTGGAGCGGAGGAAGGAACGCAAGCTTCTTTTGGTGATAAGGCGGACTTGGGCCTTTGGCTTAGAGATGACCTTCCTACTCAAGATGAGCGCGAGGGCTTTGTGGTAGTACGAGGCGACTTGCCGGTAGATGAGGTATCTGCTGTTGATTTACTAGCCCGCATTCCGCCCGTGGAAGATGAGATGTTTCCGGCTTCTATGCGAGTGCTTGTGCAGATTCGCGATGCTAGCTATGACACTGACCTGACGCAGAGTTTCAGAGTTTTCTCTTCAGAGGATGGTCAGCTGTTCCATCGCATGCAAAGCGACGAGACTATTGTGCCTGGTGGCGTGTATGTTGTAGACAGTCCGGCACCCGTCTTCTTCCAACATATTGTGCGGCCTCATCCTGACGGAGAGGATACTCTCGGCAGAGATGAAAAGGACATATACAACGACATAGTCTTTGCGTCACTTGGGGTGGACTCACCAAGGGCCGCAAGCCCCTATGTTCTAGATAAAGCTGCCTTCCAGGTGCTCGCGTGTAGGGATGGACTTGCCGAGGAGGCTGCGAATCGGTTCTGGGAGGATCTCTCTCAAGCAGTTCGAGCCTGGGTGAGTGATTCCGAAGGCGAAGAGACCCTCTCGCACATAACGCATGACTTGATACATCAGTTTGGCGGCATTCCGTTGGACGGATACATATCGGGGGCTCTGGATAATCTGGATGTATTGCCTGTTCACGATGATGGGGCGGAGGATTCCACCTCAATCATCCTTATCTCGCAACCCAGAATTGTTGCAGCAGACTTTACGCAAGTAGAGCTTGGATGCTCTGATGAGATATCGCTAGAACAACACATCGACGACGTCGTTGCACAAGTGGGATCAATAACAACAGCTGTGAGGCTTCAAGCTGACTATTCGCAGGCGCTTAAGGTCGCTGCGGCCCATCATGATGACGGTAAAAGAGACCAGCGTTTCCAGACCATGTTGGGGGGTGGGCGCAGGCCCAATACTCTGATGGCAAAGGGCAGGGCGCAATCCCGAGCTGAAGTTATCAGGCTCTATCGCATGCTGGGCATACACGGCTGGCGCCACGAACAGCTGTCAGTAGTTCTGGCATGGGCCGCAATTCAGGATGATCCGATGCCGATGCTTGAGGCACGGCTTATTGGCACTTCTCACGGTAGAGGCCGCGACACATTTGATTCGGGGACAGTCGGTCTTGCAAGTGATGGGCTGCTCGGTTCTACTGAGATGGAACTCGCGGATTCTCTCTACTCAACCGGTATGTGGGAATTGCTGATAGATCGAACAAACAAGACCTATGGCTATTGGGGATGCGCGTATCTGGAGGCAATTCTTCGTGCGGCCGACTGGCGCGCTTCGGCGGGTGAGCAACGATGATTATCCATGGGACGGCAACGGATTTCTTTTCGCATATGGAGCTACTGGGCCTCGCTCGCATCGCAGAGCTTGAGCAAGAGCCTGGTTCTGCGATTGTGGTCGGATGGCAGGATCCTTCAACCATGATACTGACCAGCTCAAATGACGAACTTACTCTGGAAGAAGTCTCAGCGCGATTGGCACGATATCTCGGAATTGTACGCTGCGAACTGCCACGGCTTTGTCAGGTGATACAGCTAATCAGTGAAGTTGACGAGGGAGAGATTGGGAGTAAGACCAAGAAACCCAGTAAGTTGACTGAGCGCTCTCCACTGAGCTCACGTATTGCTAGGGAAAGTCTTACGCTGCGGCAGTGGAATGAATACGTTGAGCTAAGACATGTAATAATTGATGAAATAACCGTAGAGAATCCTATAGTATCGTCGTTGATTGATTCACTCGGATTCCCGGCTTATTGGTCTAGTGCGCTCTTTGACAGGAAAGGAAAGACAGACTTGTACCAGGGCGCAAGTCTCTGGGAAATGACGTTTCGCCGTCAGGGCAACGATTTCATGAGGAATAGGTATCTAGATCTTGCAAATCGAGTTTGCCGGCTGAGTGAGAAGGAAATCTCAGAAAGGCTGACTGGCAGGCAAGTATCCAACAACATTACCGGAGATAGTATGGCGTGCGGGCTACACTCGCCCGCGATGAAGGCGTTGGATGATGACCTATTGTGTTGGATTGCCTATCATGGCATGTCTCTATTTCCGACGCGGCCTGTTATAGCGGGACGCTACGGGTCGATTTCGGTCGGATCCATTCTTAATGAGCCGAGTTATAGCGGGCCTGTCTATTTTGTCATGCCTATCACGATGAGGCCGGTTACTCTGGGGCGCCTGACGGCTATCTGTAGGTACGCGGGGTTGTATAACGTTGCCCGTTTCTATGCAGATGAGGGCAGTCGTCCGGAGGAGTCAGACGTCTCATGGCTCAAGGCGCATGGAGTTGGCTATGTGATCATTTCCCGACGGGGCGATGCCGGTAAGAACGGTAAGCCTATATACTACGCATCTGAGGGCACCATCTTTCCGCTGGAGGCCAGCGATGGCCGATAAAGAGCTCGACGAGACCATTCCCATCAGCCTTGTGGTGCAGTACGCGTACTGTCCTCGCAGAGCTTGGCTTGAGCTGCAAGGTGAGCAGACTGACACCTATCAAATGCAAGTCGGATATGACGCTCACCGGCTGGTAGATAGTCCCGCCAGCCATGGGACAGACGAGGTTCGCGCAATCGAAATCCGTAGTACGAAGTTGGGCGTTAGCGGCAAGGTCGATGCTATCAAAGTTGATGGCGGGAAGCTGCGGATAAGGGAATACAAGGCAACCCCAGTGCGCAAGGTCGCTACCGTGACGCGGGGGATGCGTGTGCAGCTGGCCCTGCAGAAGAAATGCCTTGAGGAGATGGGAAACGAGGTGGATGCGACAGAGATCTACTTTGTAAACCACAAGCAGATCGTTGAAGTCTCGCTGACAGAGGAAGACTACGAAGTCGCCCACGACTACGCGGCTCAGGTGCGAGAGCTTTTGAAATCCGACTACTCTCCAGAGCCTTTGGAGGATACGACGCGTTGCGTTGGCTGTTCACACGCTGACGTGTGTCTTCCTGATGTGCATCGCATGCAGCCAGTAGAGAGGCGAATACGTGCCTCTATGTCAGACGGTCGTGTTGTGTATCTCACCACGGCAGGGTCCTATGCCCACCTCCGGAAAGGTAGGATGGTCATTGATCTCAAGAAAGAGGAGCTGGCCCAGATTCCCTTGGAGACCGTGCAAGCCGTTCAGGTGCATGGGAACGTGACCCTGTCCGGTGGTCTGATTCGGGAGCTCCTAGAACGTGACATCCCCATAGAGTGGTGTACGAGCTACGGCAGGCTCTCTGGCTGGTCAATGCCAAGTTGGGGACCAAACGGCTCAGCGCGAAACCTGCAGCATGTGCTTTCCCAGGAGGGAAGCCTTCTCTTCGCATCGGAGTTTGTGGCAGCGAAGATTGCAAACCAGGCAACGCAGATTCGCCGTGCTGGTGCTGACGACAAGGTGGTCGGATTGCTACGGCAGTATCAGCAGGAGTGCTACGGAGTTCATAACCTAACGGAGCTGCTTGGAGTCGAAGGTAGGGCCGCGGACGTGTACTTCGGCAGTTTCCCCCTGCTAATCAAAGAACCACTCCGGCCTCTGTGGGCGTGGGCGGGAAGGAGCGGAAGGCCAGCGACGGACGGCATCAATGCGCTGCTAAACTATGCATACTCCCTGCTTGTGGGCGATGAGGTTCGTGCGATAGTCGCTTGTGGACTTGATCCCCATGCTGGCTTTCTGCATTCATCGGGGCGGAACAAGCCGGCGCTCGCGCTTGATCTCATGGAAGAAGTGCGTGCTCCCATAGCTGATTCTGTAGTTCAGACTGTGATTAACTGCCAGAGCGTAAAACCCTCGGAGTTCGAAGAGGCTCTAGGGTCAGTGCGCATGAGCAAGAACGCACGATACAAGGTAATCGATGCATACGAGAGAAGGATGCAAACAGAGTTCGAACATCCGGTCCTTCACCAGAAGGTTACTTGGAGACGCGCTCTCGAGATTCAAGCGAGGCAGGTACTTGGGGTGCTCGAAAGGTCTCAGGAGCATTATCGGGGCATACGCGTACGATGAGTACTCGACTGAGGGCGTATGTGTTTGCCTACGACATAACGGATGACAGGAGAAGGGGCCATGTTGCCGACGCCCTCTTGTCATACGGAGAGCGTGTACAGGATAGCGTGTACGTCGTCGGGACGAGTAAGGCCGCGCTCGTTAGATTGAAGCGTCAGGTGCAAGACCTCATTAACTGCTCCGAGGACTCTGTGTTGGTAATCGATCTTGGGCCACGCGATGAGTGGGGTTCTCATTGCGATTTTCTGGGAAAGAGGGGTGACTCTGGTTTGTCTAGGGATTGCGTGATCCTATAAGTACGACGCGATGCGGGCGGCGCATTGTCGGAGAAATGCTGCCGCTCGCTCGCGGACGAAAACTCGAGGTAGATGCTTTGAGGTATGGGAAGCTTGACAACTGAATAGCAGCACAAAGCGTGTTCCGAGCTAACCTCTCGCGCCTGCTTGCGTCTGCGCTGGTAGATGCTATCATACTGGTGTGGAGCTGACCGGGCTTTATGCCCGGTCCCTTCGTTGAGGTCCGGACGTGTTCGAGGAGTGGGTGTCGCTCTTCGACACTGACCGGGCTTTATGCCCGGTCCCTTCGTTGAGGTGACAGCGACGTGAACTCCTTCGCCATGTCCCCGGCCTGACCGGGCTTTATGCCCGGTCCCTTCGTTGAGGTAGCCGCATCATGGACATGTGCGTTCCCGTGGCCTTCACTGACCGGGCTTTATGCCCGGTCCCTTCGTTGAGGTTTGTCGTTCGGGATGTTGCGCAGGGCGTAGGTCTTGCTGACCGGGCTTTATGCCCGGTCCCTTCGTTGAGGTGTGCCGCTCTCGAAGTCCGTGGCGTCGACGTACACGACTGACCGGGCTTTATGCCCGGTCCCTTCGTTGAGGTGAGACCAACCCGAGCCTGGGCACGCTCATAGACGAGCTGACCGGGCTTTATGCCCGGTCCCTTCGTTGAGGTACGGACGTGAAGGGCTCGCGCGGGTTTCAGTTCACGCCTGACCGGGCTTTATGCCCGGTCCCTTCGTTGAGGTATGGACACCGACACCGGCTACTCCTACCGGTGGAGCTGACCGGGCTTTATGCCCGGTCCCTTCGTTGAGGTACGATTAGGTCGCCCCTCTTGTGGCCGATGTCATCCTGACCGGGCTTTATGCCCGGTCCCTTCGTTGAGGTAGATGCACCGCCTCGGCCATCGCCTGCCGGAACCACTGACCGGGCTTTATGCCCGGTCCCTTCGTTGAGGTCACGGATGCCGCTCCGGCAGCTTGCCGCCGCGACCTGACCGGGCTTTATGCCCGGTCCCTTCGTTGAGGTGTCAACGGACTCGACGCCCACGCGCCAGAGGTCGCCCTGACCGGGCTTTATGCCCGGTCCCTTCGTTGAGGTTTCGAGGCCAGGAGGTGGGCGGATGGCGCGTAGGACTGACCGGGCTTTATGCCCGGTCCCTTCGTTGAGGTTCGGGAGACCACACGACGGACGTTGCCGTCACCGCGCTGACCGGGCTTTATGCCCGGTCCCTTCGTTGAGGTAGGTTCCGCCCGCCCACGCTGATGCCATCCGCCGTCTGACCGGGCTTTATGCCCGGTCCCTTCGTTGAGGTAGCCTATCGCGCATGTCTCACCCCCGCATCGTCCGTCTGACCGGGCTTTATGCCCGGTCCCTTCGTTGAGGTCTTGGTTCGTGGGAACACCACGTCGCGCCGAGGTGGGCTGACCGGGCTTTATGCCCGGTCCCTTCGTTGAGGTCACGCGATTGCGCCCAGCCGCGCCACCTCGTCCGACTGACCGGGCTTTATGCCCGGTCCCTTCGTTGAGGTGCGTCTGTCACGTCGGTGATGGTGATGCCGGATGATCTGACCGGGCTTTATGCCCGGTCCCTTTGTTAAAGTGGCCATAGTGTCGGCTTGGCCTTTCATACCGCTATGGTCGGCGTTCGACTCCCCTGTGGAGCACCAGAGTTGCAAGGGTGCGGAGTGGCGAGTTGCGTTGCGGCTGGAGCGTTCCGTCTCACGGTATGATTCTGTCAACGACTCGCTTGGGAGGACCCACCATGCCCACCAATGACTTCACCTCCATCATGTCCTCCATTACCGCCGGCCTCACTGGCGACGCGAAGCACGACATCGCCTACCTCATGTCCCAGGCGGAGGCGTACAAGGACCATCCCCTCGCCAAGGAGGTCGCCCGCGAGTGCGGCCGCATGATGTGGGACCTTATGCCCGAGGACGCGAAGGCGGAGTTCGACCAGGCCCTGGACGACGACGGCGCCGACCTGCACGAGGCCATGGAGAAGGCCCATCAGCTCTGCGGGGAGGGTCGGGTCGAGGAGGCCCTCGCCGTGCTGGAGCCGCAGGCCCGCAGGCTGGACGACCTTCTTGCCAGTGGGTGGTTTGCCGACGACTCCCAGAGCGTCTATTTAGACTTTGATGATATGACCGACTACGCCGTGTGGCATGCCCACACCACGGAGACGCGCGAGGCCCGCATGGTCACGCAGCCCATCGCCGTCGTCTACATGGCCTACGGGTCTTGTCTCTACGACCTGGGCCGCTACGCCGAGGCGGTGGAGGCGCTCCACAAGGCCATCCGCTGGAACCCCGCGAGCGCGCAGCTGCGCTTCGAGCTGGCCGAGAACTACAAGCGCCTGGGCTACATGGGTGCCTGCGAGGCGGCGCTCGAGGCCGCCTATCCCTGCGTCGCAAACGGCGCGCAGATGGCCAAGTGGCATCGCGAGAGGGCCTTCGTGGCGGTGGAGCGCGGCCAGCTGGAGCTTGCCGCCGCGCATCTGGTGGCCAGCATGGCCTTCGAGCCGTCCGACCTGGCCGTGCAGGAGATGCTCTACATCTGCGAGAAGTTCGGGCGCGACTTTTCGCAGATGAGCGGGGGTGCGGCCGTGCGGGTGCTGGAGGAGCGCGGCAGGCCCGTCACCGCAGACGCGGACACGATCGCCGCGCTTGCGGACCTCGTGGCCGTGCTTCGCGACGAGGGGCAGCTGGCCGAGGCGGCGTCGGTTGCCGGGGACGTGTACGACCTCACGGGGGACGAGACGGCGCGCCGGGCAGCGGAGGAGCTGCGGGCCCAGGCAGGGGAGTAGGGCCGGGCCGCGGCGGGCTGGGGGTCGGGCCGCGGCGGGCTGGGGGTCTGACCTTCTGTCACGCTTCGCGGCCTGCGACGGGAAGTTACCCACGGGTAGGGATGTAGGCAACTCGGCCGCGGGACCGGAAATGGGCCGGCAGGCGACAGTTGCCTACGTCTCCACCCGTGGGTGACCTGGCTGTGGAGCTGGAAATGGGCCGGCAGGCGGCAGTTGCCTACGTCTCCACCCGTGGGTGACCTGGCTGCGGAGCCGGAAATGGGCCGGCAGGCGGCAGTTGCCTACGTCTCCGCCCGTGGGTAACTTGGGCTTCCTGGCCTTCTTTCCGGCTGCAGGGCCAGTTCCCCACATCCCCGAACGATGGCTACTGGAGCCCGTCAGTTCGTTGCGGTGGGAGAATGAACCACCTCGTACCCCGCCTCGCGCAGGGCCTCCAGGGCGCGCGGGAAGTCGGCCGCCTTGGTGAGCACGTAGTCTGTGTCGTAGGTGGAGACGGCGTAGTTGGCCACGCCCGCTTTGGCGAGCGCGCCGGACATGCCCGTCAGCACCCCTACCAGGCCGAAATCCATGGACCCCGCGACGCGCATGGCGCGCCAGCCGTCCTCGCGGGCGGTGGTGTTTGCGGGTACCGCGGCCGTGGGACATACGAGCGAGTGCTCGTGGTCGGTTGTGGCCGCGAAGGTGAGGGGGACGTCCAGGTCCACCTGCGAGAAGTCCGCCACCTTGCAGACGGTGAGCGCCGGTCCAAGCGCTTCCAGCGTGATGCGGTGGGTATTCTTGCCTGCGTCCTTAAGATTGTCCATCTACGCGCACTCCATGGCCGCCCTGATGCCTATTGGATACCACTATAGGGGTACTGGTCTGCGACGCGCTTCGGGCAGCAGATACATCTTGGGAACAAAATGGAAAATAATGTGGGTAATGACATAAAATTCCGGAATATAATGGCCATACTGGCACAAAATATCTTGGAGGTTGGCCTTGAAACGTAAGGTAACCCGGCAGCTTGAACAATGGAAGAACTCCACCCATCGCAAGCCGCTTGTGGTCATGGGCGCCCGTCAGGTGGGCAAGACCTACTCCGTGCTCGAGTTTGGGCGAGCCAACTATGCTACCGTCCTCCACGTGGACTTTGCGGAGCATCCCGACCTTGCGGACCTCTTTGCAAGCGGCGTCGACCCCAAGAGGCTTGTCCAGCTCCTGGACGAGTACTTCTCCCTGCGCGTGGATCCGCAAACGACCCTGATCTTCTTCGACGAGGCGCAGCGCTGCCCCGAGGCCATCACCTCCCTCAAGTACTTCTGCGAGAAGGCGCCGGAGTACCACGTCATAGCCGCAGGTAGTCTGCTGGGGACAACCGTCCGCCAGCGCGCCGGCCTCTTCCCGGTGGGCAAGGTGGACATGATCACCATGCGGCCCCTGGACTTCGAGGAATATCTCTGGGCCCTTGGCCGCGAGGGCATGGCCGACCTTATCCGTGAGTCCTTCCGGGACATGCGCACCTTTGCCCTACACGACCAGTGCATGGAGCTCTACCGCAGGTACCTGCTGGTGGGGGGCATGCCGGAGCCTCTTGCCGTCTGGATTGGTGGCGAGCAGATGGGGGAGGTGCGGCGGGCCCAGGCCAACATCGTCACTGGCTACTTGGCGGACATCACGCAGTACACCGAGGGGCTCGACGGGGCCATGGTGCTTGCCGCCTGGAGGTCCATGCCGCGCCAGCTGGCCAAGGACAACACAAAGTTCCAGTACAGCGTGATCAGGGCCGGCGCGCGCAGCAAGATCTACGCCCCCTGCATCGAGTGGCTCAGGGACGCCGGTCTGGTGGAGACCGTGACCCACATCACCGATGCCGTCCGGCCGCTCGAGGCCTTCGTGGAGGACAACAACTTCAAGCTCTACCTGCTGGACACGGGGCTCCTGTCGTCGCTCTACCGTGCCCGTATGGATGACCTGCTGCCGCAGGACAACAAGGCGGCCGTCTTCCGGGGCGGGCTGACCGAGAACTACGTGTGCCAGCAGCTCGTTGCCGCCGGCGTCAGGCCCCACTACTGGGGCGTGGCCAGCAAGTCCGAGGTCGAGTTCGTGTACGAGACGGCTGGCGGGCGGGTGGTGCCGGTGGAGGTCAAGTCGGGCAAGAACGTGGGCGCCAAGAGCGTGCGCAGCTTTGCGGACAAGTACGATGTGCCCTTTGTGGTCAAGGTCACAGCGAGGAACTTCGGGTTTGAGAACGGCGTGAAGAACGTGCCACTCTACGGGGCGTTTGCACTGGGGAGTGCCTGACGGGCGGACCCGTGCTGCGAGGCACCTGCAAGTGACATGTCACTTGCAGGTGGATGGTGGCCTGGAGGCAATTGATTGCGGATTATATAATTGCAGGTAGAGAGCTTGTCGACAGCCGTGCGCGGTTGTGAGAGGCACCCGCAAGTGACATGTCACTTGCGGGTGGGTGGCGCGCACCAGCTTGGACGACACGGCGGACATGGCGGCCTTGGGGTCGCGCGTGGCCGTGGGGTCCGCGTGGCCGTGGGGTCGGAGCTCGCGTCACGCGTTCGCTGGGTGGTTCACCCTACTGGGCACGTCCGGGCGATCAGGCCGTGCCGAAGGGCCGGTAGGGTGCGGGTTGGCGGGCGCGAGAGGCGGAGCTCTGCACCCCATCGGCGTTCCGGTGGGCAGAGACCGCACCAGGTGGCCAGTGGGGTGCAGGTGAGGGGCCCGTGGGTACGCGCCTTGCACCCTACTGCTGTCACGCAAGTACTCGCCGCCCGAGGGCGCTCGGTAGGGTGCAGGAAATAAGCCCCTGGGCCCCTCTTCTGCACCCTACCTGCCCGGACGAGCCCTCCCTTGCGCCAGACGGCCGAGTGGGGTGCGCTCGTCCGCCGGGAGCGTGACAGAAGTTCGGAAGCGTGACAGCAACTCCGACCCCCTTGTCATGGACCCCCTTGTCATGACGCTGGAAGCGTGACAGCAACTCCGACCCCCTTGGCATGGCCCGGCGCTGAGCCCCGTCGGGTAGGGCTGGGGTCCGGGGTCCGGCTAGAGCCAACTCCGCCCGCAACGCGGGCCTTGTTGCCGCGGCGCGGCGCGCGTCACCCCAGCGCGGTGCGGACCAGTTCCAGCCCGCCGACGGGCACGCAGAAGCGCGGATCCCCGCGCCGGCAGGCCGCCAGGACCTCCTCCAGATCGAACCAGTCCACGCGCTCGACCTCGTCTGCCTGCAGCGCCAGGTCCGCCGCGTCCACGGCGCGCCCGTAGAGGTAGACGAAGGCCACCTCGTCGTCCCGGAAGGGGCGCCCGTGGAAGACATCATCGAACTTGATACGGAAGGTTCCGACGAAGCGCAGGTCAGACGCGGTGGCGCGGATGCCCAGCTCCTCACCCAGCTCGCGGATGGCCGACGGCAGCGGCTCGTCGCCGGCTTGGACGTGTCCGGCGGATGAGGTGTCGTAGCAGCCGGGGAAGGAGTCCTTCTGCGCGGAGCGCTTCTGCAGGAGCACCTGCCAGCGACCGGCCGCCCGGCGCGCGATCCATATGTGCGTCGTGCGGTGGCGGATGCCGTCGCGATGCGCCACCTCGCGCGAGACGACCTCCCCGGTGGGTACGCCCCGCTCGTCCACCACGTCAAGGTACTCCATGCTGCCTCCGGACGACGACTGCTGCAGGCTCAACCATAGCATCGACGCAGCGTCCCCCTCACTCTGTGTGGCTGCGCGGATAGAGCTGTCGCGCCGTCTGGAGAAACGCCGCCACACCGGGGCTCTTGTCTGTGTGGAAGGCGAACCCGACGTTGAGTGAGAGATCGAAGGCGAGGGGCACGTCCACGAGCGGCTTGTACCAGCCGCCGAACTCCGTGGAGTGGAGCACGAGCTTGTTGCTCACGAGCGAGCGCGCCGGGACGGACTGGCTGATGGCGTCGATGTACTCCACTGTTACGTTGACCCTGTGCAGCCTGAAGTACTCGTCGGCCGTGAGCCCATCAAAGAGGTCGTGGGCGTTCCAGACGATGGTCTGCCCCTCGAGGTCGGCAAAGTCGATGCGCTCCAGCTGTGCCAGCGGGCTTGCGGGTGGCACCGCCAACACGTAGGAGTTGCGGAACAGGACGAGCCGCGTTACGCCCTCAGCGGTAAGGAGGCTCTTGTCGTCGATCATGTATTCCGCAGTGATGTCGAACTCACCTCGTCCGAACTCGGCGAAGTAGCGCTCGGCCGTGCTGTCCACGAACTCGACCTGGACCTCTGGGTGGGTCTGCGCCATGGCGGTGACGACCTGGGGCGTGACCGTGAGGGGGTAGTTGGGCAGGATCCCCATGCGGACCGGCACCGACTCCTGCATCTGCCGGCATTCCGCCACCGTGCGCTCCGACATCTCGATGACCTTGCGGGCGACGTCCACGTAGCGCTGACCCGCCGGCGTGAGATGCACGCCCTTGGTGGTGCGATCGAAGAACCTGATGCCTTCCCGCTCCTCGAGCAGGTTGATCTGCTGCACCAGCGCCGGGCGGGAGATGAAGAGCTTCTTTGCAGCCTTGCTGAAGCTGCCCAGCTCTGCCGTGGCGAGCAGGGCGTTTAGATGCGGGTCGTACACGCTGAGCCTCCTGTGGGCGATTGGATCAGATCCGTGCGCGCGCCTGTCTGCGGATGTGGGCTGGCTGCAATCGCAGGGTCGCCTGCAACTGTAAGTGAATACTTGCAGCTATGGCAAACATGCGCCCACGAAAGGCCAGACCTTCCACCGCAGACGGCAATTGTGGGGTTCCGTCCGCATTTGGGATGAACGAAACTGCAGGTAGATGAGGGATGGGGCCCCAAATCCAAGCGACAGGGCGCGGGAGTGGGACCTCGGGGGAGCGTAGACAAGCACTTCTTTGCGGGCGTCGTGTCCGACCGGCCGTAAGGCATGACCATCAGCCGCATGCTGCCCCACCCAAGAGCCGCAACTACAAAGGAGAGCATCATGGCAAGGTACGAATCTGCGAAGGTCGCCTTTAAGAACGGTCAGCTCATCGACGGCAATGGCGGCACCCCGGTGCAGAACAGCCTCGTGTTGGTGGAGGATGGCAAGATTGCCTACGCGGGCGAGGCCACCGAGATTCCCCAGGGCTTTGAGGTGCGCGACATCACCGGCAAGACCATCATGCCCGGCATCATCGATGCCCACCTGCACTACTCCGGCAACCTCACCGACAACGACACCGACTGGGTCATGGAGCCCGAGCTGCAAAAGTGCGTCGTTGCCGTCCAGCAGGCTCATGACTGCCTGGAGCACGGCCTTACCACCGTGGGCGAGATCGGCCGCTTTGGCATTCCCATCCGCGACATGATCAACGCCGGCGAGATGCTGGGGCCCCGCACCGTTGCCACTGGCCTGGGCTTCTGTGCCACCGCGTCCCACGGCGACTCTCACCACTGCTCCATAGAGATGAACAAGGCCTCCCACCCCTGGGCCGAGTGCGTCGACTCCCCGTGGGACCTCCGCAAGGCCGTCCGTCGCCGCCTGCGCGAGAACCCCGACGCCATCAAGATCTGGGCAACCGGCGGCGGCATCTGGCGCTGGGAGACCCAGTCCGACCAGCACTACGCCTTCGAGGAGATCCAGGCGGTGTGCGACGAGGCCAGCCTGCGCGGCATTCCCGTGTGGTCGCACTGCTTCGGCGACTGCTACCCCTCCGTCAAGGCGGGCTGCCAGCTGATCATCCACGGCTTCAAGATCGATGACCGTGCCCGCGAGCTCATGGTGGAGAAGGGCACGTACTTCTGCCCCACCATCAACTTCATGCCCGACTGGCTTACCACCTTCCCGCCCAAGTACGAGCCCGAGCTGCACGACCAGTATGAGGGTGCCACGGTGAAGGACAAGGAGATGCAGCGCATCTACGACAACATGCGCAAGGCCGCAGCTGCCGGCATCCTGCTGACCATTGGCTCCGACTCCTTCAACAACCAGATGACCCCCTATGGCTACACGACCATCGGCGAGATCCACCAGTTCGTGGACGCCGCCGGCATCTCCGAGATGGACACCATTACAGCGGCGACCTACAACGGCGCCAAGATGCTCGGCGTGCTCGACGAGACCGGCACCCTGGAGGCCGGCAAGGCGGCCGACCTGCTAGTGATTCCGGGCGACCCGCTCAAGGACATCCACGCGATTGACTGCGACACCATGGAGGTCATCATGAAGGACGGCTACCTGGTCCGCGGCTAGCTGGGGCGCAATCACTATCATGCGGATTTGACCTCTGGGTGGGGCCGGATGCCCGGTCCCACCCCACCTGCTTACCTACGGGCCGCGTGCCCGACGATTCAAGGAGCCATCATGGCAAAGAAGAACGACTTCGCGCTGGGCATCGCGTGCTGCATCATTGCCGCAGTGCTCTGGGGGAGCACGGGCGTTGCCGGCCAGTACCTCATCAACGGCCGCGGTGTCGACAACACCTGGCTGACCACCTTCCGCACCTTCGTAGGCGGTGGCCTGCTCGTCCTCTGGACCATCATCACGAAGAAGGGCGCCGCCTTCGACATCTGGCGCAACAAGCACGATGCCATCCACCTGGTGATCTACGGGGCCATCGGCGTGGCAGCCTGCTACTGGACCTACCTCGAGGCGGTCAGCCTCTCCAACGCCCCCACCGCCACCGTGCTGCAGTACCTCTCGCCCATCATCATCGTGGTCTACATGGCCGTCCGAAACCGCAAGATGCCCTCCGTGCAGGAGCTCGTCGGCGTCGTGTGCGCAGTTACCGGCGTGTTTGCCATGGCAACGCACTTTGACTTCGGGTCGCTCTCCATCTCGCCGGCGGCGCTCGTGATCGGCATTACCTCGGCCTTCTGCCTGGCCTTCTATGGCGTGTACCCCAAGGACCTGATCCGCAAGTACGGCGCGGTGTATGTGTATGGGTGGGCGGTCTTCGTGGGCGGCATCGTGATGATGTTCGTGCGCCCGCTCTGGCAGGTTCCCACCGAGGCCTTTGCCACCATGGACCTGCCGCTGGCGGCGGTGCTTGCCTTCGTGCTCTTCTTTGGCACGATGTTTGCCTACTCCATCTACCTGGTGGGCGTGGACAAGATCGGCCCCTCGCGCGGCTCCATGATCAGCTCCATCGAGCCTGTGGCCACGGCCTTCCTGGCAGCCGTGCTGCTCTCCACTCCGCTGGAGCTCCTCGACTGGGTGGGTGTTGGGCTTATCACCGTCACGGTGATTGTCCTCTCCATTCCCAGCAAGGCGGACCGGGAGGCCCAGACGGCGGAGTAGGGGGGCGGCGGATTGCGCCGTGTGGCGGCGTCGCGACGCTTGGAACCTCGCGACATTTAGACAGAGCAAGGCTGGGCCCCGCCGGACAACGGGGCCTTTCTTGGTCCGATAGGCTGTTTGCGCTTGGGACGAATCAGGGGTGGCCGAGTCCCTCCCCGACGGCACGTTCGGCCAAATCGCCGAAGTTCCGGGGCTCGGGCGGCCCTGTTTTGGGTATAAATGCTACTGTTGCACTAGGAATAAGACCTACCGCTTGGAGGCTGCCATGCTTGCATCCGGAAAGACCTTCTCTCTCGTGGCATCCGAGGCGCCGGTGCCGGGCTGCACCACGTCGCGCGAGCTGATCGCGGGCCGAGCCGCGGCTGCCACGTGCTTCTCGCTCGCCGCCGGCACGGACATCTCTGCCGAGTCGCATCCCTACGACCGGCTGGAGCTGGTGCTCGACGGGGCGCTGCGCATGTACGACCTGGCCGGCCGCTCGTGGGAGGTGCCGGCGGGGAGTGTGGCAGTGCCACCGGTGGGAGAGCCGGTCGGGATGGCTGCGAAGACTGGTAGCGTGTATGTGGAGGCCTCGGCACGGCAAGGGAAGGGGTTTGTTATGAATGATGCAATCAAGTCCGGACAGGTTACGCGGCTGGCGGACCTGCTGCCATATCGCGAGGGCTCCATCGTGAACATGGACCTGGCCCACAACGAGGGGACTAAGCTGGCCCTCATGAGCTTCGACGCCGGGACGGGCCTGCAGGAGCACGCGGCGCCCGGCGAGGCCCTTGTCTTTGCCCTGGAGGGCGAGGCCACGATTGGCTACGAGGGCGCCGAGCACACGATTCACGCGGGCGAGCAGTTCAAGTTTGATGCGGGCGGCCGCCACTACGTGCGTGCCGACAAGCCCTTTAAGATGGCGCTGCTCCTCATGCTGGGGTAGGGGGCGCCCCGGCGGGCAGCAGGGGGTGCTCCCTTTGCGCCCGATGGCGGGCAGCAGGGGGTGCTCCCTTTGCGCCCGATGGTGGGCAGCAGGGGGGTACTCCCTCTCTGCCCACTTTCCGCGCGGAGGGGCCGTCGCCTGCGATAGCGGGTAGACTCGTCCTTGTCTCTACATGCCGTCCGTTTGGAGCCCATCCATGCTACTCGCCAAGTCCCAGATGACTCGCTTCGTCAACGCATCGGGCGACCTCGTGACCTACGCGGCCGACAAGACCGGGCGGTTCCGAGAGCTCTTTCCGGTCCTGGGCGGCGAGCCCGATGAGGAAGTGATGGGCGAGATCGCGGACTGGATCTGGGATGGTCACACCAGCGTGATTCCCGAGTTCGTGGCCCAGAACCCGGGCGGCCTGCCCCAGGAGGACCTGCGCGAGGTGGCGCGGTGGCGCGACGGCGGCTTGGAGAGCGACTTTCCGGTGATGATGGACCGGGGCAACACGGTCTTTCTCACCGAAGACTACGGCATCGTTGTGAGCGGGCTCACGCAGGAGCCGGCCGCCCTTCTCAACCGCGTGCCGGCCTACGTGCACGCGGTGCTCGTGCCCTGGGAGGACCGGATCGTCTACGTCCAGACTCTGAGCGAGTACTCCGTGGCCATGGGGGACGGCATGCGCAAGGCCATGGCCGACGAGCTCGACCGGGTGCGGCGCGAGGGGAGGCTTTTGTCTTCCGCGGACGACTTCGTGGCCGCGCTGCCGGCCATCCGCGACGCCATGGCCAAGGGCAAGGAGAAGGCCGCGGCCAGCGCCGACTTCCAGGCAAACGGCCCCAGCCAGGACTACCTGGACGGGCTCGTAGGCATGCCGGCCGGCTATCATCGCGGCAGGCTGGCGGGGCTCCCCTGGGAGGAGCGGCAGGAGATCGCCGACAAGCACCTGCGGCGGAACCTCCTCTCCGGCCTCGTCCCCGCGGTGGCGGACGGCCACGCCCTCAAGGGCCCCGAGGTGCACGACCTGGCGGGCCTTCTTTCCAAGAGGAAGAAGGACGACCTGCGGGAGGTCGCCGACGTCCTGGACATGGACGGTACCAGCAAGCTCCGCAAGGCGGAGCTGGTGGACGCCCTGGTGGAGGAGCTGGACGTGCAGCTGCCCATCTACCTGGACTCCGTGCTCTCCGAGGCGGAGGCGGTGACGCTGCGGGCCATTCGCGACGCGCTGGCGGCGGGCGGACGCGCGGTGCTGGACCCCGAGGTGGGTTGCTTCGCGCTGGTGGTGTCGCAGCCCTGGGACGTCGTGGTCTCGTACTTCGTGGAGGGGTCGGACGTGGTGGCCGTGCTGCCGGACGAGTTTCTCGACGAGCTGAGGGAGTACGACTGGGACGCCCTGGTGGAGGATGCCGAGGTGGACATCGAGGACCAGCGCGCGGAGGTCACCGAGGGCAGGCACCAGAGCGCGGTCGAGTTTGCCGACAAGCTCGTGTGGCTGCGGGGCATCGTGACTTTGCGGACGACGGCGCGCGAGTATCGTGCGTATATGAAGTCGAACTATCCGGATACCAGCCGCGACACCTCCGAGGGTGGCATCCAGGACGCGATCGTGTCGGCCTGGGAGAGGGACCCCATGACGCACGACTACGAGCTGCTGAGCACCCGGCAGGACGACTACCTGGTGTACCGGGACCTGGCCGACAGCAACTGGAGGGACCTCACCGGCACGGAGGCCCGGACGTCGCTGGGCTACGCGCAGGGATATCCCGGTGCGAGCCTGGGTGACTTCCTGCGCGACATCATGGCGCACCAGCAGGCCTTCCCGCCGCGGCCGGTGCCTCCCGAGATGGCCCGGGTGGACGCCTACTTGGACTGGGCGATCGAGCAGCCGCCCGTGCGGAGGCTGGCGCGATACCTGGACGCGCACGTGCCCGATGGGGAGGACGACGTCCAGTACGTCGAGGAAGTGCTCAAGAACGTGGTCGAGGTGTCGCACGGGAGCCTGGACTTTACGAAGTTCATCCAGGTGCTGGGCGACCACGGCGTGTACGCGGACGAGGACGGCCTGCGCGCCGTGACGTGGCTGGTCATGCAGGTGGTGAACGGCCTGCCATGTTGGGACGACAACGGCTGGTCGCCCGAGGAGGCGCGTCGCATGTCTCGCATGAAGGTGGTCGAGGGTGGTCGGCGCGAGCGGAAGCCGCGGCCGCGCAAGAAGGGCCGCAGGCGGTAGGGTCGGCGGGCGCTCGGCGCGGGCGGGTGGCCGTCGGGCGCGAGGGTGCGGCCCGCGGCCACGTGTGGGTGTCGGTAGGCCTAGACTGCTGGTACTTGGGAGACACGGAGGCGCACATGCCCTTCTCGATTGAGCGAATGAGTGCCGACCGGCTGACGCGGCTGCGGTCGGACGCGAGCGTGCAGGTGTTGGACTACCCGGACGGCGTGGGGCAGGGCTGGGAGGATCTCGTGGGCGCGTATCGGGACGCGCTCGTGGAGGCCGGGGCAAACGACGCCACGCGTGTGGCCATGCCGCTGGTGCGCGACGCGGAAAGCGACGGCCCCGCGGTGCTCAGGTCCTTCCGGGCGGCGGTCGAGGCGCTGGACCAGGAGTCGGTGTGGACCGGCGAGCTGGAGATCACGCTGGTGGTGGGCGAGGACGACGACCTGCGCGGGGTGGTGCCGCGTCACAGCGCGCTGGCCCGGTACGTGCGGGAGCACTTCCGCGAGGCGGGGGAGGACGGGGAGCCCGAGGGGGATGGCGAGGGCGCGCCTGCGGGTGAGGGCGAATCCGAGCCGGCCGAGTCCGCGGGCGGCACCGGGTCGGCGGAACCCGCAGCTGGCACCGAGCAGACCGGGCCCGAAGCCGAGGCGGATGCCGAGCCCTTCTCGGCGGTCCTGGCCTCGCTTATGGCCGAGCGCGGCCTCACGGACTCGCAGGTGTGCCGTCGGGCGAACATGGGCCGCGCGCCCTTCTCCAGGATCCGCACCGACAAGGACTACCAGCCTGACCGGCGGACGGTGCTGGCGCTGGCGGTGGGGCTGGGGCTCGACGTGCCGCGCACCGAAGGGCTGCTGCGGAGCGCGGGGCTCGAGACGGCCGACGGGAGCCGGGCCGACGCGATCGTGCGTTACTTCATCGAGAACGGCGACTGGGACGTGTACGGCATCGACGAGGCGCTCTTCGCCTACGGGGAGCCGCTGCTCTAGGGTCAGCGTGACGTGGGGTCGGAGCTCGTGTCACGTAGGGTCGGAGCTCGTGTCACGCCTCAGTGCGTGACACGAGCTCCGACCCCCAGGCGGGGAAGGGAGAAACAATGCCCAAAGGCAGGCTCGAGGCGTTCAGCGACGGCGTGATCGCCATCATTATCACAATCATGGTGCTCGCGATCTCGGCACCGAAGGGCTCGGCGCCCGCCGATCTTCTCGCCCTGGCGCCGTCCTTCCTGAGCTACGCGCTGTCCTTCTTCTTCGTGGGCGTGTACTGGGCCAACCATCATCACTAATTGCACTTGGTGGCCAAGGTCAGCGGCCGCATGCTCTGGGCAAACCTGCTCTTCCTCTTCGTCCTGTCGCTGGTTCCGGTGGCCACCGACTGGATCGACAAGACGGGCTTCGCGGCCTTCCCCACGGTGGTCTACACGGTGCTCAACATGCTCGTCTCGCTCTCCTACATGGGCCTGGAGACGGTGGTGCGCCGCTCGCACCGCGCGCCGACGGCTGACGAGAAGGCCCGCGCGGGCCTCACGCCCAAGCAGGCGGCGCTCGTCAAGCGCCGGTCGACGGCCAAGGAGCGCGCGACCCTCGTGCTCGAGACGGTCTCGCTCGTGCTTGCGCTGGCCCTGCCCACCACGCGCCTGGCCTACGTGACGCTGATTCTGGCCATCGGCCTCTGGATCGTGCCCGACCTGCGCATCGTGCACGTTCTGGACTGGCTGGCCGAGGAGGATGCGGCGGAGTAGGCAGCGGGGCGTGTGACCCGGGCGGCGCGTCGGCGGGCGGTGCGGCTACCCGTCCCAACTGTATACTTGCAACACAGCGGCCGCCTTCCGACGCCGCTGGTTGGAGGGGCACGCATGCACACCAAGGACCTCGTGAGAATCTCCGACATGGCGGCCATGGTGGGCGTCTCTCGTCAGACGCTCATTCTCTACGACAAGAACGGCCTGCTCCACCCGGCCTACGTCAACGGGGCCGGCTACCGCTACTACAGCCTGGACCAGCTGCCCTACCTGCGGCTGATTTGCCTGCTCAAGTCCACGGGCGTGACGCTGGCAGAGATCCGGGACTTCCTGAAGAACCATCGCGATGCGCAGACGGTGGCGGGGCTGCTGGAGGCGCGGTCGGCGGCGATTCGCGCGGAGGTGGCGAGCCTAGAGCTGCAGGCCGAGGAGATCGACCAGCTGATTGGGCTCTTCAACCACGTGGAGGCCCACCAGCTGGCTGCCGACCTGCCGCAGGTGCGCTGGAGGGAGGCCCGCAAGGCCATCTACGTGCCCTTTCCCTCTGTGGAGATGACGCCGCAGCGGCTCCATACCACCCTCATGACCGCCTGGGGGCAGCTCCTGGACGCGGGGATGATTCCCTCGCGCGGCTTTGGCTCCATCGTGCGTGCGGACGCCATCAACACCGACGAGCCGCTGGCGGGCGCTGGGTCGATCGTCATCCTGCCGCACGACCGCGAGGTGCCGGGCGCGCAGGTGATCGACCTGCCGGCGGGCGTCTACACCTGCATGTACCACTACGACATGCCCTACGACCTGGGGGCGGACCGTCGGCTGCTCGCTTGGATGGCCGAGCGCGGCCTGGAACCCGAGGGCGACGTGGTGGACCGGTGCCTCCTGGACTCCGTCTTCCACACGGTGGAGCATGCGGCGGACTTTAGCTGCGTGGAGATCAAGGTGCGCGCGTAGGGCTGGCAAGCAAACGTGCTGTTCTGCGCGTTCTTGGGCGAATGTGCACGTTTGAGCTGCGCTGCGGGTGAATGGGCGCTGTCCGGCGGACGCCGCGCCCTTGGCAATACTCAGGGTGGTCCAGAAAAAGTCAGCGTTCAGGGCAGTCAGATGCGCAATGAAGTGTTTCTGATCCCGCTGAACGCTGACTTTTTTCGAGGCACCTCGAGTAGTCCGTCGTGCGCGGCGCATGGCGGGTGCCCGCAGTGGGGCCAGCTGCCCGTCTGTTCGTCCACCGAGTCGACCCCCCCTGCGGCGCCGCGTAAAACTCGCTGAAATTTCCCCTTGACCCGATACCGGCAATACTTTCTTACAGTCCTCCTCGAACACACGGGGCGCGCCGCGCCCCGCAAACAAGCGCCCCACGGGGCAAGGGGAGGAACAATGGCAGAGATCCACGACCTTCGCAGCGCGCTCGACTTCCTGCGCACGCAGCCCGGTCAGCTGCTCGAGTCCGACACCGAGGTCGATCCCGATGCCGAGGTCTCCGGCGTCTACCGTTACGTCGGCGCCGGCGGCACCGTGGCCCGTCCCACCAAGGAGGGCCCGGCCATGCTGTTCAACAACGTCAAGGGCATCCCCAACGCGCGCGTGGCCATCGGGCTTCTGGCCAGCCGCAAGCGCGTGGCCTCCCTCATCGGCATGGACGAGCAGTTCCTGGGCCTGGAGATGGGCAAGAAGCTCAACCACACCATCCCGCCCGTCATGACCCCCGAGGGCAGGCACATCGACTGCCAGGAGGTCGTCTACAAGTCCACCGACCCCGACTTCGACCTGCGCAAGATCGTGCCCGCCCCCACGAACACCCCCGAGGACGCCGGCCCCTACATCACCATGGGCCTCTGCATGGGCACGGACCCCGAGAACGGCACCTCCGACGTGACGATCCACCGCCTCTGCATCGAGTCGCGCGACACCCTGGGCATGTGGATCACGCCCGGCAGCCGTCACCTGGGCGCCTTCTTCGACAAGTACAAGGCCCTTGGCAAGGACATGCCCATCTCCATCTCCATCGGTCTGGACCCCGCCGTGTACATGTGCGCCGGCTTCGAGGCGCCCACCACCCCGCTAGGCTACAACGAGCTCCAGATCGCGGGCGCCATGCGCGGCAAGCCTGTGGAGCTGGCCAACTGCCTGACCATCCCCGAGAAGTGCATCGCCAACGCCGAGTACGTGCTCGAGGGCTACCTCTCCATCACCGACACCGTCCGCGAGGACGTGAACACCAACACCGGCAAGGCCATGCCCGAGTTCCCGGGCTACACCGGCGACGCCAAGCCGGCCCTGCCCGTGATCCACGTGACCGCCGTGACCACCCGCAAGGACCCCATCATGCAGTCCTGCATCGGCCCGTCGCACGAGCACGTGTCCATGGCCGGCATCCCCACCGAGGCCTCCATCTACAAGATGGTCGAGACCGCCATCCCCGGCCGGCTGCTCAACGTGCACGCGGCGCCCTGCGGCGGCGGCAAGTTCGTGGCCATCCTGCAGTTCAAGAAGTCCAGCAAGAACGACGAGGGCCGTCAGCGCAATGCGGCGATGCTGGCCTTCTCTGCCTTCAGCGAGCTCAAGCACGTGTTCCTGGTGGACCCGGACGTGGACATCTTTGATATGTCCGACGTGATGTGGGCCATGACTACGCGCTTCCAGGCCGACCGCGACATCGTGGTGATCCCCGGCTGCCACTGCCACGTGCTCGACCCCTCCAACGACCCCAAGTTCGACCCGTCCATCCGCGAGCATGGCATCGCCTGCAAGGCCATCTTCGACTGCACCGTGCCCTACGACCTGCAGGACGAGTTCCACCGCTGCCACTTCCTGGAGATCGACAAGCAGAAGTGGGCCCGCGAGCTGGCTTTCTAGCGCGGACGGAAAGGCGCGGGCGGAAGGGGCGTCCCCCCCGCCCGCGGGCAGCAGGGGAGAGCGGGCGGCAGGGGAGTACCCCTTTCTGCCCACCGAGAGAGGAAACATCAATGACCAAACTTACATCCAAGAGGGGCATCGGGTTTCTCGCTGGCATCGCCGTGCTGGCGCTCGTGCTCGTGGCACCCCTCAACGCGTTGGGGGAGATAAGCGCCCAGGGCCAGACCTGCCTCGCCCTCACCCTCATGACCGTGGTCTGGTGGGCCTGCGGCGTGGCCCAGCCGGCCTTCGTCTCGGCTATCTACCTGGCACTTCTCATGCTCACCGGCGCCGCGGACGGTGCCACGGTGTTCAAGTCGTGGACCGGCCTCACCATGTGGATGGTCATCGGCGCCTACCTCATCGCCACGGCCGTCAAGGACTCGCGCCTGGGCGAGCGCATCGCCTACTGGTTCTCCCTCAAGTTCGTGCGCGACTGGAACTCGCTGGTGGTCAGTATCTTCGCTCTCACGATGATCCTTTCGCTCTTGATACCGCACCCCTTCCCGCGCGCCTTCATGATCCTGGCCGTCATGCAGGCCATCTGCGATGCCGCCGGCATGTCCAAGGCCGACAAGGTCAAGGTCGGCTTCCTCACCTTCGCCGCCGCGGCGCCGGGCTCGATGTTCTTCCTCACCGGCGACGCCACGCTGAACCCGCTCGTGGTTGCCGACGCCGGCGTGGAGTGCACGTTCGTTGAATGGTTTATCTACATGAGCGTCCCCATGCTGGTGGCCACCGCCGCTACGCTGGGCTTGGGCCTCGTGCTCTTCAAGCCCGAGAGCGAGTTCGAGCTCGACCTCGACGTCGTGCGCGCCCGCCAGGAGGAGCTCGGTCCCGTGTCCGTGACCGAGAAGCGCGTGGTCGTGTGGCTCGTCATCGCCGTGGCGCTCTGGATGACCGAGGGCCTGACCGGCCTCAACATCGGCTTCGTGACGCTGATCATCGGCGCCGCCATGGCCATCGGCACCGTGGCCGGCACCGGCATCTCGCCTCTGGCCGTGAGCATGATGGTCTTCTCGGCCATCAACATCCACTACATCCTGCCCTTCCACAACCTGGCCGTGCTCGTGGGCTCGGGCGAGGACGCCGCCGGCTACTCCAGCAAGGAGGCCATGCGTATGGGCATCCCGCTGACTGCCGTGGTCTTCGTGGTGGTGCTTGTGGAGGCCGTCTGGTTCCACGCGATGGGCCTCATGTAGGTCCGACCCCCTCTCGCTGCCCCGGATACCCCCGCGCCGGGGCGGCGCTCGTTTCCCGTCTCTCGCACGGCGGGCACCAGGGGGCACTCCCCTGATGCCCACATCCCAAAGGAGCTCCCATGCCCAAGCGCAAGATCATCGTCGGCATCAGCGGCGCCACCGGCGTGCAGATGGGATATCGCCTGCTCCAGGCCCTGCGCGACGTGCCCGACGTGGAGACCCACCTCGTGATCTCCGACGGCGCGCGCATGATCTTCGACCGCGAGTGCGACGTCTCGGCCGCCGACGCCGAGGCCCTGGCCAACGTCGTGTACGACAACCACGACCTCGCCGCCGCCATCAGCTCCGGTTCGTACGTGACGGACGGCATGATCGTGTGTCCCTGCTCCATGAAGTCGCTCTCCGGAATGGTCAACGCCTACGACGACGACCTGCTGGTGCGCGCGGCCGACGTGTGCCGCAAGGAGGGGCGCCGCGTGGTGCTGGTACCGCGCGAGGTGCCGCTCAACCAGGCCCACCTGCGCAACATGCTCCAGGCCGCCCAGGACGGCTACGTGGTCCTGCCACCCATGCTGACCTTCTACAATGGGTGCGAGACCACGGCCGACCAGGTGGACCACATCGTTGGCAAGGTGCTCATGCAGTTTGGGATCGCGTACGACAAGTTCCGGCCCTGGAAGGGGTAGCCGATGGACATCGGGGGCGATAAGGACGTCCGCGCCGAGCTGAGCGCCCAGGTGCGTGCCGCGGGGGCGGACGGCGTGGCGCGGTACTCGGCGGCCGCGGGCGAGGGCCGGCTGGGCGTGAGGATGGACGCCGCGGTGGCCCCCGAGCTGGGCGGAATCACCTGCTATCTGTACGGCGGCGAGGCGCCGCACGTGGGCGGCGTGGCGCTGGCGGCGCCGGGCCCCTTGCTGGGCGGCCGGCAGCTCTCGCGCGCGGACGTGTGGGACGTGACGGTGCCCGGACACAAGGACGCCGAGGCTGCGCGGGGCGTGGCGCGGCGGCTGGCGATCGCTTGTCGGCAGGCCGCGAGCGTGACGGTGGGGATCCACGTGGAAGGCGCGACGCAGGAGGACCTGGCGGCGATCGGGCGCAACGTGGACGCCTGCGTGGACGCGCTTCTTGCCGAGCTGGGGGTGGGCGATGGGCGCTAGCGGCCGCGTGACAGAAGCTCCGACCCCGGTGACAGGCGACCCCGCGGCGCGCGACCAGCTGATCCTGGTGGACCTGGCAGACCGCCAGGTGGGCACGGGCGAGAAGCTCGACGTGCACCTGCGGGGCCAGCTCCACCGGGCCTTCTCGGTCTTTCTCTTTGACGGGGACCGGCTGCTCATGCAGCGGCGTGCGCTCGGGAAGTACCACTCGGGTGGCCTGTGGACGAACACCTGCTGCTCCCATCCGCGGGCGGGCGAGGGCCTGGAGGAGGCCGTGCCGCGACGACTGGCGCAGGAGCTGGGCATCGCGGGCGCCGAGTGCCGCGAGGTGGGGGCCTTCTGCTATAGGGCGGCCTTCGCCAACGGCATCACCGAGTTCGAGTGGGACCACGTCTTCGTGGGGGAGTGGGCCGGCGCGCCCGACCCCGACCCCGCCGAGGTCATGGGCTGGCGCTGGATGGATGTGGTCGAGGTCGAGGAGTGGCTGCTCGCGCGTCCGCAGGAGCTCACGGCCTGGTTCCCCACGGCGCTGCCGATCGCGCTCGCCGGGCGATAAGCGCGGCGCGGCCGGCGCGGCGGGGGCGACGGCGGTCGGGTGGACGCGGATCGCGCGGACGCGGTGCCGGGCGAGAAGGTCGCGTCCTTGTTGGCGCGTGAAATAACGGACAGAAGTTGGCGCGCGACCCACCTCCAGGCAACAAAACCGCAGGATTGCTTGGACGCCACGGCAACTTCTGTCCGTTATTCCGTGGCGGGGCGCTGGCTGGGGAGTCGTCGGGCGCAAAGGGAGTACGCCCCTAGCGCCCGTCCGGGAGTCGTCGGGCGCAAAGGGAGTACGCCTTGGTGCCCGCCACGGCCTACCGGTGGGTGGCGTGCATGTAGGCGATGTACTTCTCGCCCCAGTCGTGCAGGGCGTCGAGCACGGGGCCGAACTCGTGGCCGATGTCGGTGAGCTCGTAGACCACGCGCGGCGGCACCTCGGCAAAGGCCGTGCGGGACACGAGCCCTTCTCGCTCGAGGGTCTTGAGCTGGTTGGAGAGCGTGGCCTGGGTGGAGCCGACCGCGCGTTGCAGCTCGCCGAAGCGCCGCGGCCCGCCGCGGAGCTCCTTCATGATGACGATGGCCCACTTGCCGGCCAGGAGCTGCTGGGCGGTGACGTAGGGGCAGGCGCCGAACTGGTCCGGCGTGCTGGCGGGCGCGGCGGCGGGACCGCCGGCGCGCGCGGTGCCGGGCGCCGGCGTGCTAGCGGGCGCGGCGGTGTTGGCGCTGGGGGTGTGCTGCGGCATGGCCTTGTTTCCCGTTCTCCCAATAGTATCGAAAAAGATACTAGCTCACATAATTGCTAGTGATTGACTAGGAATAAACCTCCCATATACTGGGCATTAGTCAGAATAATAAAGCAAGTCAGAGAATCGAATGGAGAATCACCATGAGCGAGAAGAGCACCGAGAGGGCTGCGGCTACCGAGAGGGTAATGACCGCCGAGAAGAGCGTGACCGCCAGCACCGAGAAGCCCCAGAAGCCCCGGACCCGCATGCCCGTCGTCTTCGCGGGCCACGGCAGCCCCATGCTCGCCCTCGACGACACGGAGGTCACGCGCGGCCTGCGGGCCGTGGGTCAGCGAATCGAGGACGAGTTTGGCAAGCCGCGGGCGATCCTGGCCGTGTCGGCCCACTGGTACACGCGCGGGAGCTTCGTGCAGAGCACTGCCGCGCCCGAGCAGATCTACGACATGTACGGCTTCCCCAAGGCGCTCTACGACTTCGAGTACCCCGTGGCTGGGAGCCCCGAGCTGGGCGAGCGCGTGACGCGGCTCCTGGGCGACCGCGTGCGCGTGAACGACGACTGGGGGATCGACCACGGCACCTGGACCGTGCTGGCGCACGTGTTTCCGCAGGCAGACGTGCCTGTGGTGCAGCTCTCCGTGGACGGGACGCGCACGACGCGCGAGCTCTATGAGATCGGCCGGGCGCTGGCGCCGCTGCGCGACGAGGGGTATCTGGTGTTTGGCAGCGGCAACGTGGTGCACAACCTGGGTCGTGTGGACTGGTCCAACGCCGGCGGGTCGGCGGCCACGAACGAGTTCAACGCGCTGGTGACCGAGAAGGTCCTGGCGCGCGACGACGCGGCGATCCTGGACTACGCGAGCCTGCCCAACGCGGCCTACGCTGCGCCCACGCCGGAGCACTTCCTGCCGCTGATCTACATGCTGGGCGCCGCCGATGGCGAGAGGCCCGAGGTCTTCAACGACCACAGCGAGCTTGCCGCGATCTCGATGACGGGGTACGTGTTCGGGCTGTGACGCGGGGTGGGGAGTGGGGCGGCCGTGGGCGGGCGCCAGGGGGTACTCCCCTGGCGCACGCGTCCGTGACAGCCAGTGTGACACCCCAGGACCGAGGTGGCGTGACACCCCAGGACCGAGGTGGCGTGACACCCCAGGACCGAGGTGCCCGACGGTGGCGTATGCTTGTCGTCGGCCGGAGGCGTCGTCGGGGAGGAGCGCGCATGCAGGATGTAGAGGAATCACGGGAGCTCATCGAGTTCATCCGGAGGAGCCCGAGCCCATTCCACGCGGTGGCCGAGGTGCGGCGGCGCTTGGACGCGGCGGGCTTCTCGTACCTCGACGAGGGCGATGCCTGGCACGTGGAGCCCGGCGGCTCCTACTACACCACCCGCAACGGCTCCAGCCTGGTGGCCTTCTCGATTCCGGCGGACCTCCCGGCGGGCGTCCACTTCCAGATGACGGCCGCGCATACCGACGCGCCCACCTTCAAGCTCAAGGCCGTCCCCACCCTCGAGGGCCCCGCCAGCTACGTCCGCCTGGATGTGGAGGCCTACGGCGGCATGATCGACTCCACCTGGCTGGACCGGCCGCTCGGGCTGGCTGGTCGCGTGCTGGTGCGCGATGCCGACGGTCGCGGCGCCACGAGCCGGCTCTTCTCGCCCGATCGCGACCTCGTCCTTATCCCAAACGTGGCCATTCACTTCAACCGCGAGGTGAACAAGGGCTACGCCTTCAACCGGCAGGTCGACCTGTGCCCGCTCTTCTCGGCGGGGGAGCTGCGCGCGGGGGACTTCGACCGGCTGGTGGCGGCCGAGCTCGGCGTGGAGCCGGAGGCGATCCTGGCCCGCGAGCTCTGCCTGGTCAACCGCCAGCCGGGCCGCGTGTGGGGCTGGGCGGACGAGTTTACCAGCACGCCCAAGCTGGACGACCTCCAGTGCGCCTTCGCGTCGGTCAAGGCGCTGCTCGCTGCCGGCACGCCTGTGGGTCACATAAATGTTTGCGCGCTCTTCGACAACGAGGAGGTCGGGTCCGGCACCAAGCAGGGCGCCCTCTCGACCTTCCTGCGCGACGTGCTGGTGCGGCTCTGCGGCGCGCTGGGGCTCGGGCAGGAGGACTACCTGCGGGCCCTTGCCGGCTCCATGCTCGTGAGCTGCGACAACGCCCACGCCCTGCACCCCAACCACCCGGAGAAGCACGACGAGGCCAACCGCGCCCTTCTCAACCGCGGTCTGGTGGTCAAGGAGGCCGCCAACCAGAAGTACACCACGGACGCCTTCAGCCGGGCGGTCCTGCGCGCCGTGTGCGACGACGCGGGCGTGCCGCTCCAGACCTTTGCCAACCGGAGCGACTCGGCGGGCGGCTCGACCTTGGGCAACCTGAGCAACGAGCAGGTGAGCGTTCACGCCGTGGACGTGGGCCTGCCGCAGCTGGCCATGCACTCGAGCTACGAGACGACCGGCACGGCCGACACGGCGCTGGGCATTGCGGCGCTGCGCGCGTTCTTCTCGCGCGACGTGCGGATCCGCGGGGCGGAGGGCTTCGAACTGGCGTGACGGCGCGGCGCGTGACATGGGGTCGGACCCCGTGTCAGCTCCCGCGGGCGTGACAGGGGGTCAGACCCCGTGTCACGCTGACCCCGTGTCACGCCCGCGGCTAGGCCTCGGCGACGAAGACCACGAAGTCCAGGTTCTGCAGCGACTCTATGAAGGGCTGCTTGCGCTGCGACTGCGGAATCCTGATGCTCACCGTTACGGCGGCGCCCACCCCGCCCTCGCCCCTCATGGCCGAGAAGTCGCTGAACTCGCACTCCCACGAGTGAAGGGTCCGCAGGAGCTGCGTGATGTCCTCCCGCCTCTCCAGCTCGATGAAGAGGCCGAAGGTCCGGGTATTCTGGGAGATGACGGAGTCCAGTCGGCCCAGCAGCAGGTAGGTGATGGCGACGCAGGCGAGCGCCAGGAGGGTCGCCTCCACGTAGCCGGCGCCGGCGGCCAGGCCCATGCAGGCGCACACCCAGAGGCCCGCCGCTGTGGTGAGGCCGCGCACCGAGTTGCGGCCGGTCACGATGATGGTGCCCACGCCCAAGAAGCCGATGCCGCTGATGACCTGCGCCCCCACGCGGCTGGGGTCGATCGACGACTCGGGGAAGGCGTGGAAGAGGTACTCGCCCACGATCATGGTGAGCGCCGAGCCCAGGCACACCAGCACGTGGGTCTTTATCCCCGCGCTCTTGTTGCGCCACTCGCGCTCGGCTCCCACCACGGTGCCGGCCAGCATGGCGAGGAGCAGCCGCAGGAGGACGGCGAGGGTGCTCCACCCGTGGATGACATTCACGACCTCTGCGAGCATGGTGCCTCCGTTTCTGTGGGTGCGGCCGGCGATCTGGCTGCCGGCGACAAGGGCTGCCGGCGATTTGGCGGCCGGCGAGAAGGGTTGTCGGCAACAAGGGCTAGATGGATTGTAATGATTCTGTAAGCTCAAGAGGTGTGGGCGGATGCTTGCGGACGGGCCGCGCCAAAAGTGTCAGACACTCTTGGCACGGGCATGCGGGGAGGGGAGGGCGCCTTGCGCGCGGACCTTGTGGTGAACGGCTTCGACGTGGTCGCCGAGTATGGGGACAAGGACGTGGAGGGCGTGTTCGTGTCGCTCCTCGAGCGATGGACGCGGCTGGCGGCCGGTCGCGAACGGACGGTCGTCCTTCTTGCCGCGCCGCCGGGGGCGGGCAAGTCCACGCTGGCAGCCTTCCTCGAGTGGTACGCGCCGCAGGTGCCGGGCGTGGCCGTGCCTCGGGCCGTGGGCATCGACGGCTTCCACTACCCAAACGCCTACCTGGACACCCACACGACGATGGAGGACGGGCTCGAGGTCGTGCTGCGCTCGCGCAAGGGGGCGGCCTTCACCTTCGACGTGGCGGGGCTCGAGGGCGCGGTGCGGGACTACCTTACGGCGGAGGCGCCGGCACCGTGGCCCGTCTACTCGCGCGTGCTGCACGACCCGGTGCCTGCGGCGATCGACGTGGACGCGCCGCTCCTTTTGGTGGAGGGCAATTACCTGCTGCTGGACGACCCCGGATGGGCGCGGGTGCGCGCGCTCGCTGCCGACACGGTCTTCTTGCGGGCCGACGAGGGCGAGCTGCGGGAGCGCCTGGTTGCGCGGAAGGTGCGCGGCGGCATGGCGCCGGATGACGCCGAGACTTGGTACCAGGCCTCCGATGGAAGAAACGTGAGGGCCGTGCTCGAACGGAGCGTGCCTGCTAACGTGGAGCTTCGGCAGCGCGGAGGCACCCTCGAGGTGGTGCGCGCGAGGTCCTGACCGCGGGAGGCGTCCATCCATGAAGCACGTGAGGTTCTACTACGTCCGGCATGGGCGCACCGAGTTCAACCGCGACGGGATCATCCAGGGCGGGCGCGTGGACTCGCCTTTGGTGGAGGAGTCGCTGGGGGAGGTCGAGGCCACGGGGCGGGCGCTGGGCGGCATCGAGTTTGCGAGCTGCTACAGCTCGCCCCTGGGTCGTGCAGTGCAGACGGCCCAGATCCTGACCGCTGGGCGGGGTCTCATGATCCAGACCCTGGACGACCTGCGGGAGTTCGACTTCGGCACGATCGACGGGACCCCGCACCGGGAGAACGGCCGGCGGTTCGCGCGGTGCTACATGCGGCAGGACTTCTCGGGTGTGGGCGGCGAGACCGGGGCCCAGGTGCGCGAGCGGGTGCGGAGGGCCTTCGAGCGCATGTGCGCGTCGGCCGATGACGGGCAGAACGTGCTGGTGGTGGCCCACGGGTCGCTCTTCCGGTACGTGTTTCTCAACTTCTATCGGGCGGATCCGGTGCGCAGGGCGATCCTGAGCCGCTCGCTGCGGGTGCCCAACGCGAGCGTGGCCGTGCTGGACGCGGTCGACGGGCGGGTGGAGCTCACGCGCCTGCCGCAGACGGCCGCGGACTTCCTGCGCCGCTGACGTGGGTGACGTGGGGTCGGAGCTCGTGTCACGTGGGGTCGGAGCTCTTGTCACGTGGGGTCGGAGCTCGTGTCACGTTTTGCCGTGCCCGTGGGGTCGGAGCTTGTCACGTGGGGTCGGAGCTCGTGTCACGTTTTGCCGTGCCCGTGGGGTATCGTGAGGGGCGGAGACACACCGGGCGATGAGGAGGATTGCCATGCAGGCACGCTTTGTGCACCGCTGCACGCACGTTCTGGACAAGGAACGGACCATCGCGTTCTACGAGAAGGCGCTCGGCTTCCACGTGGTGCGCGAGAAGGGCCCCGAGGACGGGTCGTGGACCAACACCTTTATGGCCAGCGACGCCGCGCCCTTCGAGCTGGAGCTCACCTGGAACCGCGGACGCGTGGAGCCCTACGAGAACGGCGGCAAGGACACGCACATCGCCTTCCGCGTGGATGACTACGACGCCTATCACCGCCTGCACGAGGAGATGGGCTGCATCGTGCACGAGAACCCGCGCATGGGGCTCTACTTCATCGCCGACCCCGACGGCCAGTGGATCGAGATCCTGCCCGAGAAGTAGCGCGCCGCGTGACGGGCGCGGCGTGGCACGGGGTCTGGCATAACAGAGAACGTGACAGAGGGTCGACGTGACAGAGGGTCAGACCCCGTGTCACCAACGGACGCTAGCATACACTCTGCGCCTTGCGCGGGTTAGCAACTGGGCTTTTGTACGCCGACCGCCGCAGAGTGTATGCTAACTACGCATCTCAGAGCAGGGCGAGAAGGTCGTCCACGTCCTGCTCGCTCGTGGCCCAGCTGGTCGCGAGGCGGATCACCGTGTGCTCGGCATCCAGCCGCTCCCAGAAGCCGTACTCTACCCGGCCGTCCAGGCGCGCGAGCAGCGCCGAGTCGGCCACGAGGAAGGTTTGGTTGGTGGGGTTCTCCATGCACACCGGGATGCCCTTCTCGCCAAGGGCGGCCTTGATGCGCCGCGCCGCTGCGATCGCCGGCTGGCCCAGGCGCTCGTAGAGCCGGCCCTGGGTGCGGCGCTGGCCGCCGTCGGCCTGAGGCCCGTGCTGGGTGCCGTCAGCCTGAGGCCCGTGCTGGGTGCCGTCGGCCTGAGCCCCGTCGGCCTGAGGCCCGTTCTCAAATAGAACCTCGAACTGCTTGCCCGTCACGAAGCCCTTGGCGAGCAGGGCCCCGTGTTGCTTGATCTGCGTGAAGAAGTGCGGGATCGTGGCGGGATCGGGCACCACCACGGCCTCGCCGAAGAGGGCGCCGCATTTGGTGCCTCCGATGTAGAAGACGTCGCAGAGGCGCGCGAGGTTGACCAGGGTCACGTCGTTCTCGGGTGCGGCGAGGGCGTAGGCCAGGCGCGCCCCGTCCAGGTAGAGCAGCATGCCGTGCGCGTGGCAGGCGCTCGCGAGGGCCTCGAGCTCGGCACGGGTGTAGAGGGTGCCGCACTCGGTGGGTTGCGAGACGTAGACCATGCCGGGCTGGACCATGTGGTCGCGGTTGCCGTCCGTCTCCCAGGCGGTGGCGCAGGCCTCCACCTGGGCGGCGCCTATCTTCCCGTCGTGCTCGGGAAGCTCGATGACCTTGTGTCCCCCGGCCTCGATGGCACCGGCCTCGTGCACGCTCACGTGCCCGCTGGTGGCCGCGACCACGGCCTGCCATGGGCGAAGGGCGCAGCTGATGACGACCTCATTTGCCTGGGTGCCGCCCACGAGGAACTGGATCTCCGCGTTGGGCGCGGCACAGGCCTCGCGAATGAGGGCGCGGGCGTGCTCACTGTGGGGGTCGTAGCCGTAGCCGACGGCGTGCTCGAGGTTGGTCGCGGCCAGGCGCTCAAGGATTGCGGGGTGGCAGCCCTCCTGGTAGTCGGAGGCGAAGAAGAGCTTGCTCATGGCGGAGCCTTTCTCTGGGGGTGTGTGGGTGTGGTGGTGCGGCGCGGGTGGCTCGTCGGGGAGGGGCGCGGCGCGGGTGGCTCGTCGGCGCGGCGGGTGGTGCGGCGCGTCTTGCTGACAAGGAATTCTATGCGGACGCAATCCATGCGCAAACTCAAAATTAAATTGTGCACAACCGTTTACAAGGTCGTCCCACTGTGCTTGAATGCTGTCGGACAAGCAGCATTTACCTCGGGAGGTATCCTATGGACGCCATTGGCATCATAACCACGATTCTAGCCACGCTGGTCGCGCTGGAGTTCGTGTACATCTTCGTGTTGGAGACGGTCCGGACCGACTCGGAGGCCACGGCCAGGACCTTTGGCATGGAGACGGAGGTGCTGCGCGAGCCGCACATGGCCGTCTCGATGAAGAACCAGGGCGTCTACAACCTGGGCATCGCGATCCTGCTGCTGGTGGCGGTCTTTGGCCTGCATAGCGTGGGCATGACGGCGGCGCTGCTCGCGTACATCGTGTTTGTGGCGGCCTACGGCGCGGCCACGGTGAGCAGGGACATCATCCTCAAGCAGGGCGGTCTGGCCATTCTGGCGCTGGCCAGCCTGCTGCTCTAGATGGGCTTCGAGCGCGCCGAGACGTGACAAAGGGTCGGACCCCCTGTCGCAGGGAGACCCCCTGTCGCAGGGAGCGGTACTGGGACGAAGAGGGTCGGGGCTACCGCCACGAGCGTGACAGCAGCTCCGACCCTGCGTGACAGCAGCTCCGACCCCAGTGTCAAGGGCTAGGCGCTGGGCTTCTGCGACATGTCGATGTCGACCTCGCGGAAGTGGTAGATCAGGCCGCCGATGCGCATGCCCGTGACGTAGGGCTTCTCGGCGAAGTAGCGCTTGGGGTAGTAGAGCGGCGCGCACACCCAGTCCTCGCGGGAGATCTTGTAGTCGGCCTCCTTGAAGATCTGCGCGGCCTTCTCGGTGTCGGACTCGGTACGGCCCTCCTCGATCATGGCGTCGAAGTCGGGGTCGTTGTAGAAGGAGCCCTTGGTCGAGGACGCGCTGGAGTGCCACAGGGTGTACATGGCCAGCCCGGTGTCCGGGAACATGAGGTTCCAGGAGAAGATCGTGGTGTCCAGCTCGCCCTGGCGCCAGGAGTCGCTCCAGATGCCGGGGTCAAGCTTGTCCACCTCGAGCGTGATGCCAACGGCCTTGAGGTAGTCCTGCACGGCCACCGCCACGGCCTCCTCGGAGGCGCGCACGCCGCAGCCCAGGGTCAGGCCGGACACGCCGGCCTCGGCCAGGAGCGCCTTGGCCTAGTCGGGGTCGTAGGGGATCACGTCGAGGCTGGTGTCGTGGCCCGGCAGCTTGGGGTTGAGGTACTCGCCCGCGGGCGTCCCGGCGCCGGAGAGGATGGTGTCCACGATGGTCTGGCGGTCGATGGCCAGGTTGATGGCCTCGCGCACGCGGACGTCCTGCAGGGCGGGCACGTTGAGGTTGAACATCATGAAGTAGGTGCCGATGGGCTCGTAGGAGTGGAGCTCCTGGCTCACGGTCGCGTCGTTCTGGTACTGCTGGAGCAGCGACGGGTCCACGTCGCAGAGGTCGATGTCGCCGTTGACGTAGGACAGCATCTTGGTGTTCACATCATCGATGTAGCGGATGTGCAGCTCGTCGATGTTCACGGGGTCGCCGTGGTAGTCCGCGAACTTCTCGAAGACGATCTCGGTGGAGTCGTCGTTGGACACGACCTTGTATGGGCCGGAACCCACGATGTTGGTGCCCTGGCCCCAGGAGTCGCCCGCCGCCTCGAAGGCCGACTGCGGGTAGCACACGGTGAAGTTGGACCCCAGGATGCTCATGAAGGTGGGGTACTTGAAGGTGAGCTTGATGGTCAGGTGCGTGTCGTCCTGCACCTGGATGCCGGAGCAGTCGCGGGTGTTGCCGTCGATCACGTCCTGGGCGCCCTCGATGAAGTTGATCATGTAGAGGCTCACGAAGGCGGTCTCCGGCCACATCTCGCGCTCCAGCGACCACTTGACGTCCTTGGCCGTGAGGTTGGAGCCGTCGTGGCAGGGGATCTTGTCCTTGAGCTCCAGCGAGTAGGTGAGGCCGTCCTCGGAGACCTCGGGCATCTTGGTGAGGAAGCAGGGCTTCTCCACCAGGTCCTCGTCGAACATGCAGGGTGCCTCGCCGATCAGGTCGCCGATGGAGTAGGACAGCTGGTCGTTGACCTTGGCCTCGTCGAAGCCCTTCTTTGCGTTGGTCTGGGCGAAGTTGAGGACCTTCTTTACGTCCGCGGCCTCGCCGGAGCCGGCGTCGGTGGCGGTGTCGGCGTCGCTCGTCCCGCCGCATGCCGCGAGCGCGAGGGCGCCTGCCGCCGCCGCGCCGCCGGTCACGAACTGCCTGCGGGTGAGGCCCGTCGCGCCAAAGAACAGGTTTCCGGCGAGCTCGGCCTGGATGGCCTTCTCGTCCCTAGCTGCGTTTCTCATGTGCTGAGCTCCTTCCCTGAGCGACGGCGACCCGGACACGTGGGCCGCCGTGTGTGGCCGCATTGTAGGAGCGCACGGGCAAGAAGGTCGGCAAATGGCTGCTTTTGTCCGCATTTGTAAACGAGCCAAAACATCCTGTAACACGAGCGAAAAGAGCGCGTCCTAGTGTGGCGTCGCACAAACGACAAGAGCCCGACGGGCCGCGGGACCGCGCCGGGCGGAGGGAGCCGCCCTATGATGAGCGTCGCGGACAGGTTCATCGAGTACGTGAAGATCGAGTCGCCGTCGGACCAGGACAACCTGGCCAACACCCCGTCCACCCAATGCCAGTTCGATATGTCCAACCAGGTGGCGGCGGAGCTGCGCGAGATGGGCTGCCTGGACGTGGAGGTGGACGAGCACGCCTACGTGACGGCCACCGTGCCGGCGTCGGCGGGCGCCGAGGACCTGCCCGCGCTCGTGCTCTGCGCGCACGTGGACGCCACGCCCGACGTGAGCGACCACGACGTGAAGCCCCACATCGTGCACTACGAGGGCGGCACGCTCCACATCGGCACCGACGTGTGGGGCAACTCGGTGGACACCGACCCCGTGGAGACCCCGGGCCTTGCGGAGTACGTGGGCCAGGACGTGATCTGCTCCGACGGCACGACCCTCCTCGCCGCGGACGACAAGGGCGCCGTGGCCGAGATCGTGCAGCTGGCGGCCATCCTCATGGACGACCCCACGCTCCCGCACCCCACGCTCAAGCTTGCCCTGGTGCCCGACGAGGAGATCGGCCACGGCGCGCGCCTGCTTGACCTGGAGAAGATGGGCACCAAGTGGGGCTACACCGTGGACGGCGAGCGCGTGGGGCACTTCAACTACGAGTGCTTCAACGCCTCCATGTGGGACGTGCACGCCCACGGCATGAACGTCCACCCCGGCGTGTCCAAGAACGTCATGCGCAACGCCGTGCGCTACCTGGAGGAGTTCGACATGCTCCTGCCGGCCCAGGAGCGCCCGCAGTTCACCTGTGGCTACGAGGGCTTCTACCACCAGATGTGGTTCAAGGGCGACGTGAACGAGGCCACGGCGCGCTACATCGTGCGCGACCACGACGCCGAGAAGTTCGCGCGGCGCGAGGAGGTCATGCGCCGCACGGCGGACTACCTCAACGACCGCTACGGCGAGGGCACCATCACGCTGGAGTGCAACGAGCAGTACCGCAACATGGCCGAGCTCATCCGCGAGGGCGGCCAGTGCCTGGTGGACAACGCGCTGGCTGCCATCCGCGAGGCGGGCTTCGAGCCCAAGGTGGACCCCATCCGCGGTGGCACCGACGGCTCGCAGCTGACCTTCCGCGGGCTGCTCTGCCCCAACCTGACCAACGGCTCGCTCAACAACCACTCCATCAAGGAGCTGCAGAGCGTGCAGTCGCTCGAGGCCATGGTGGACATCCTGCTCAAGCTGGTGGCCAAGTTCGCCGTGCCGCAGGAGTAGCCGCGCGGGCGTGACGGTGGGGTCCGTGACGCGGGGTCGGGTCCCGTGTCACGCGGGGTCGGGTCCCGTGTCACGCGGGGTCGGGTCCCGTGTCACGCTGGGTCGGGTCCCGTGTCACGCGGGGTCGGGTCCCGTGTCACGCGGTTGGCTGGCGCGGCTAGCATACACTCTGCAGCGATAGGAGCACAAAAGCCCTGTTGAGGGATGATAAGCCGCGCAGAGTGTATGCTAGTGCGATGACAAGGGATCAGACCCCGTGGTAGAAGAGGATGATGTCCTCGTAGGTGCCGCTGGGCAGGCGGAAGCCGCCGGGGACGACCCCCAGCCGCGTGAAGCCGAGCCGCTCGTAGAGGTGGATTGCGTGCACGTTTGATGCCACGACAGCGTTGAACTGCAGGATGCGGAAGCCGTACGCGGGTGCCTGTGCCAGGCAGTCGAGCACGAGCTTCTCGCCGATGTGGAGGCCGCGAGCGCTGGCGTCCACGGCGTAGCTGGCGTTCGCTATGTGGCCGCAGCGACCCACGTTGTTTGGGTGGAGGATGTACAGACCGAGGATGCGGCCGGTCTCATCGTCCACGGCCACGCCGGTGTGGGTCTGGGCCGAGAAGAACGCGTCGGCCTCTGCGGGCGCGAGGCCCTCCTCCTGCGGGAAGGCGACGCCGTCCTCCACCACGCGGTTCCAGATGAGCCTGCAGGCCTCGGCGTCCGCGGGCGTGTAGGTACGGATGGTCACGTTCATGGCTGCTCCAGTGCTTGTTCTGCGTGCAGGGCGAGTTTACACCGCCAAACGATCCGGAAGTTACGGCGAGGGTGGTGCGTGGGGCGTGGTGCGCAGAAGAATAACGGACAGAAGTTGGGCGTCGCGTCGATTGGGCCAGGATTTTCCTGCGGTTATATGAAATTGAACCAACATCTGTCCGTTATTCTGGCCTGTGATGTGCCGGTGGGCTCCGCGGAGCGCGCCAGCCGCCCTAAGAGTCGACCGAGTTCGCAGGCGGCGCAGGTTTGCCCGAGGTCAGGGGCGATGCGGGTGATGATGGTTGCCCGTTGGTGACAAAAGGTCAGGCCCCGGTGACAGCGGGGCCAGACGTTGGTAACAAAAGGTCAGGCCCCGGTGACAGCGGGGCCAGACGTTGGTGATAAAAGGTCAGACCCCGTGGCATGGCAAGCCCGGTGGCTAGAGCAGGCGGATCAGCAGCATGTAGACCGCCGTGCCGCCCACCATGGGGACGAGCATGTCGCGCCGCCAGGCGTAGAGGGCCGCCACAACTGCGAGCGAGACGACCTCGGGGATGCCGAAGGGCCAAGCCGCGAGGCTCACGTTGCGCAGGCAGTAGACCACGAGCAGGCCAAAGACCGCGGGCGGCAGCACGTGGCCCAGGTAGCGGATCGTCTCCGGCACGGGCCGTCCCTCCGAGAAGAGCAGGTAGGGCAGGAAGCGCGTGGCCACGGTGCCTGCGACGGCGAGGGCCACGGTCACGACCATCTGGGTGCTAGTCATCTCCACGCTCGCTGACCTTCTCCCCGTTTGCTCTTTGTGCGGTGACGGCGGACCGGCCGGCTTCCGTCGCGCCGGCCTTCACCCGCGCCTCGCCTGGTGCCTCGCCTCGCGCTGCGTCGCGCGCCGCGTCCCGCGCTGCTTCGCGTGCCGCGTCCCGCGCCGCCAGCCGCTGCATCTGCGGGGTCTTCCGCGCAGCCAAGAGGACCGCCAGGATCACCACCATGGACGGGACGATGAAGTCGTTGGGCCCAAAGACGGCGAGGCAGGCGGCCGACCCCGCCAGACCCACGAGCTCGCTTATATGGTCGGCCACCAGGCCGCGCACCGCCGTCCCGTCGGCGAACCACTGCTGCAGGAAGATCGCGGCGAACATCGTGGTCATCACGAAGTCCAGGCCCGTGAGGTCAAGGGTGATCAGGCTGCCAAAGCCCGCGCCGATGCCCGAGCCGGCCACCCAGTAGAGCTGGTCGAGGAGCGACACCCAGAAGTAGAACCAGCCGCGGTCGATCCCGGCGGGGACCTGGGCGGCATAGTTTACGGAGAAGGTCTCGTCGCTGGTGGTGTAGATGAGGTAGGGCTTCTTTGCGCCCATGTCGCGGTACTTGCCCAGCATGGAGATGCCGTAGAAGAGGTGGCGCGCACCCACCATGAGGGCCGTGACCAGGGTGGACACGGGGTTGAAGGGCGAGGCCAGGATCTGGACCAGCAGGAACTCGAGCGAGCCCGTGTACACGACGAGCGCCGTGACCACAGGCAGCCAGACCGGGAAGCCGGCCGTCGTCATGAGCATGCCGTAGGTGATGCCCAGGAAGAGGTAGCCCGCCAGCACGGGAATGGTCTGCGGGAAGGCCGCGCGCAGGGCCGCCAGGCGGTCGGGCCACGGGATGTGCCGGCCACCGCGAGCCGCACCGCTCCCGGCGTCACGCTGGGCGACCGGGCGGCCGGGCCGCGCCTGTGGCCGGCCACCGTCCCGTGCCTGTGGTGTTTGCTGTCTTTCTTCCCTGCCCATGCATCTCCTTGCGGAAGGCGAGAGACTAGGATAGCTCAGGGAGGCCCGCGCGGGAACGCAAGGGCTTATCGTTAGTTTCGATGAGAGGCACGTGACGAGAGTGATGACGTACCAGACCTTTGACGAGGTGTTCCAGGCGATAAAGGCGGACCCGCAGAACGCCGAGTACACGACGGCGGGGATCGACCCGCTCTACTCCGTGGCGGCCGACGCGCACGTGATGGTGATCGGCCAGGCGCCGGGCCGTATCGCGCAGGACACGCGCATCCCCTGGAACGACAAGTCCGGCGACCGCCTGCGCGAGTGGATGGGCGTGGACCGCGAGACCTTCTACGACCCGCACCAGGTGGCCATCGTCCCCATGGACTTCTACTTTCCGGGCAAGGGCAAGTCGGGCGACCTGCCGCCGCGCAAGGGCTTTGCCGAGAAGTGGCACCCGGTCCTGCTGGGCATGATGCCGCAGATCCGCCTGACGGTGCTGGTGGGGACCTACGCCACCCACCGCTACCTGGGCCTCAAGGCGTCCGAGCCCATCACCGGCGTGGTGCGCGACTGGCAGCGCTGGCAGCCGCGCTACTTCCCGCTGGTGCATCCCTCGCCGCGCAACCAGATTTGGATGAAGAAGAACCCCTGGTTCGAGGCCGAGACCCTGCCGGCGCTGCGGGAGGCGGTCGCCGCGGCCCTCGCGGGATGAGGACGCCCGGTGGTGGGCGCGCGACGGGGGCCCGGCAGCCCCGGTGCAGCCAGCGCGGAATCCCGGCGGCTCTTGTCGCACACCTTACACACCAGGGCAACACGCGGAAACGAAGTCTCGCATATAATGGACGGGATGGCATGTGACCCGGGGGAGGAGCCCGCATGACCGAACAGGACGACCGCTTTCGCGAGGACTTCTCGCAGCTTGACGACGTGTCGCACCGCTTTGAGGCGGGCGAGATAAGCCCCGGCGAGTTCAAGGCCGTGTCCACGAGCTTTGGCGGCTACCTGCAGCGCGACGACCTGCAGATGCTGCGCATCCGCGTGCCGGGCGGCCGGCTGAGCCTCGCCAAGGCCCGCGCCATCGTGGAGGCCTGCGAGTACTACGGGCTCAACCGCCTCAAGATAACCACGGGCGAGGCCCTGCAGGTCCACGACCTGGAGCCGCACGCCGCGCGCCGGCTGGTGCTGCGCCTGCTGGACGCCGGGATTGTGACCTTCGGCGCCGGTGGCGACAACCCAAACAACGTCTCCGCCCCGCCCCTCACGGGCCTGGCGTCCGAGTCGCGCCTTGACGTGCTGCCCTACGCCGAGGCGGTGGAGCAGTGCTTCCTGCGCTATGTGGGCGTGTCGCCCCTGCCGCGCAAGTTCAAGGTGGGCTTTGCGGACTCCACGGTCGACGAGACCCACGTGACCCTCAAGGACCTGGGCTTCATGGCCAACGACGACGGCACCTTCCAGGTGTGGATCGCGGGCGGTATGGGCATCAAGCCCCGCATGGGCGTGCTGGCGGCCGACCACGTGGCGCCTACGCAGGTGGTCTACCACGCCCGCGCCATGCTGGAGCTCTTCAACGAGCACGGCGACCGCGAGAAACGCGCCCGCAGCCGCAGCCGCTTCCTGCAGGAGACCATGGGGGTGGACGCGCTTCTTGCCGAGTACCACGAGCGGCTGGCCGAGCTCGAGGGCGAGGGCGGATTGGACGTGCCGCTGGCGCCGGCCTTCCCGGCCATCAAGAAGGTCGGCGACGGCAGTCCGGCTCCCGACGACTGGCGCGTGGTGGCACAGCGGCAGGCCGGGCTCTTCTCGGCCCTGTACCACCCCGCGGGCGGCTACATCACGGTGGCGCGCCTGCGCGAGCTGGTGGACCTGGCCGAGGGCTGGGCGGCCGCAGAGCTGCGGCTGACCCCGCACGGCGGGCTCTACGTGGTCAACCTGACGGCGGGCCAGGCCGCCCAGGTGCTGGCGGCCACGCCCGACGGGGCGCGTTCGCCGCTCGAGGCCTCGCCGACCTGCGTGGGGCACCGGCGCTGCGACATCGGCGTGGCGGACTCCCAGGAGCTGCTCCGGCACGTGGTGGAGGCGGTGCGGAAGGCCGGCCTCTCGGCCACGGCCCTGCCCGAGATGGGCATCAGCGGGTGCATGAGCTCCTGCGGCGACTCGCCCATCCACGCGCTGGGCTGGCGCGGCATGAAGCGCAAGGTGGATGGCGTCATGCAGGACGCCTTCGCGCTGAGCCTCGGCGGTTCGTGCGCCCAGGGGGAGGAGCGGATCGCGCCCGAGGAGTTCGTGATGCTGGCGGGTGTGATCCCGGGCTTCCTGGTGGAGCTGGGCCAGGCCGTGGACGCGAGCGGGATGACCTACGACGAGTGGGTGGCCGAGCACGAGGAGGCCCTGCGCGAGATGGCGGCGGGCTATGCCCTGCCGGCGGCGCCGCGCAGGCCGCTGCCCAGGGCCTAGGCGCGTGGCCGGCGACCCCGTGGCGGTGCGTGTGGGTGCATACGGGAACAAGGACGGGCAGACTGGCACGGCTGGCATGGGCGAGGTCGCTGCGGACGCGGCGCCCACGGGCATGGCGGTCGTGCTCGCGTGCTACGGGTCCGCGCGGGCGGGCGGCCTGGAGGCGGCCTACGGCGGGCTCGTGCGCGAGGTGGCCGCCGCGGCGCCAGGCGTGCGGGTGGGACTCGCCGTGGTGAGCGCGCCCGTGCGGCGGGAGCTGGAGGCACAGGGCGAGAAGGCCGCGGGCTTGGGAGATGTCCTGCGGGGGCTCGCTGCGGAGGGCGTGCGGTCCGTGGTGGTGCAGCCGGTGTTGGTGGGCGAGGGGCGGACCCTCGACGCCGTGCGGGCCGAGGCCGCGGAGGCGCGGGACGCCTTCGAGCGGCTGGTGGTGGGGGACCCGCTGGTGGCGAGCGCGGACGACGAGGCGCGCCTGGTGGCGGCCGTGACGGCGGCGTACCCGGTCGCGCCCGACGAGGCCCTGCTGCTCGTGGCCCACGGTTCCGCCTCTGGGGTCGGAGCTCGTGTCACGGGGGATCGGGGCTGCTGTCACGCGGGCGGAAGCGTGACAGCAGCCCCGACCCCCCGTGACACGAGCTCCGACCCCGTTGTCACGCTGCACGAGGGAGCGCAGGTGGCCGTCGCGCGGCTGCGCGCCCAGGCCCCCGGTGCCACGCGCGTCACGGTAGTCCCCCTCATGCTGGTGGCCGGAGCCCACGTGCGCCGTGAGCTTGCCGGTGATGCCCCCGACTCCTGGCGCTCCGCCCTCGTCCGTTCGGGCTATGCTGTGAGGGTCTGCGAGGAGGGGCTTCTGGCCCTGCCGGCTGTGCGCGGCATCCTCGTGGATCATGTGTTGGGGGCACTCCAGACGGGAGGTACTTATCATGCTCAAGCTGAGCAGGCGTGAGTTCCTGGGGCTTGCGGGGAGCGTTCCACTCCTGACCCTTGCTGGCTGCGGGACCGGCTCCGGCTCGTCCGCGCAGGATGGCACGGCGGCTGACGGTTCCGAGGCGCCCCAGGGCGGCTCCGACCAGGCCACGTCATCGGGCGCCCCCGCGTCCGGCGGCACGGCGCCCGAGGGCTTCTCCAAGGGCGCGGACGCGCGCGTGGTGGCCCTCTCCAAGTCGGTCGGCGAGCTCTGGACGCTCGCGGGCGGCACCCTGGCCGGCGTGACCGACGACGGCCTGGAGCTGGCCGGTGCCGAGGGCGCGACCTCCGTGGGCACCATCTCCAAGCCCAACCAGGAGCAGATCGTGGCACTGGAGCCCGACGTCGTCATGCTCACGCCCGACATCCCGGCCCACGTGGAGCTCAAGCCGACGCTCGAGGGCCTGGGCATAGCCACCTACGTGGCCACGGTCGAGTCCTTCGAGGACTACCAAGCCATCATGGCCGACCTCACGGCCGCCACCGGCCGCGACGACCTCTGGCAGGCCAACGTGGCCGACGTGGCCGAGGCCGTGGACGACGTGCGCGCCCGCGCCAAGGAGGCTGCCGCCAAGAGCGGAGTTGCCGGGGTCGTGGCCGGGGACGGTGCCAGCTACCTGGCCCTTCGCGTGAGCGCCAGCAAGAACAAGGTCCTCAAGTCCGACTACTTCGCCTGCGAGATCCTGGACGACATGCAGCTGACCAACGTGGCCGACGACTCCTCGGCCCTGGACGACCTCTCCATCGAGGCCATCGTGGCGGCCGACCCCACCTGGGTCTTCGTGGTGCCCCAGGGCCAGAACGACGAGGCCATGGCGGCCTTCAAGGAGTCCTTCGAAGACAAGCCCGCCTGGCCCGAGCTCACGGCCGTTAAGGAGGGTCGCGTGGTCACGCTGCCCAAGGACCTCTTCCAGTACAAGCCCAACGCCCGCTGGGGCGAGGCCTACGAGCACGCCTACGGGGTCGTCTTTGGCTAGCGAGCCTGCGGCGGGAGAGAAGGCCGGCGGCCCGGAGGGCGACGTGGGCCTGGCGGCTGCGCGTGGTGACAAGGACGCGCCGGCTGCAGGTGACCGTCCGGCGAGCCTGGTCCGGCCGCTCGTGGCGGGGCTTGCCTGCCTCGCCGCGCTGGTGGTGTCCTCGCTCCTGGTGGGGAACTCCGCGGTGGCCGCGGCCGACCTGGCTGCGGCGCTCGTGGGCGGGGGGCCTGCCGCCGCGCGGCTGGTCCTCTGGCAGGTGCGGCTGCCGCGCGTGCTTGCCGCCCTTGTCTGCGGCTCGGCACTCGCGGTCTCGGGACTCACGCTGCAGGTGGCCCTGGGCAACGACCTGGCCTCGCCCGGCCTCATGGGCGTGAACTCCGGGGCGGGCCTCGCGGTCCTCGTGGCCTCGCTCGTGGCGCCGGGGCTGGCTGGGCCGCGGCTGACCCTGGCCTTTGTGGGGGCCATGGGTGCGACGGCCGTCGTGTGGCTGGTCTCGCGAGCGGCGGGGACCTCGCGGTCCACGCTTGTGCTGGTGGGCGTGGCGGTGAGCTCGGTCTTCTCCGCAGGGATCGACGCGATCGTGACGGTCCGGCCGGACCTGGTGGCGGACCGCGTGTCCTTCACGCTGGGCGGCCTGCAGGGGGCGTCGCTCCCGCAGGTGGCGGTGGCGGCGCCGGTGCTCGCGGCGGGGCTTCTCGGCGTGGCGGCGCTCTCGGGCGGGCTGGAGCTCCTGCCCCTGGGCGACGAGACCGCCGCCGGCCTGGGGCTCGACGTGGGGCGCTGGCGGGTGCTCGCGGTGTGCGCGTCGGCGGGGTTGGCGGCCGTGGCCGTGAGCCTGGCGGGCGTGATTGGCTTCGTGGGACTGGTGGTGCCCAATGCCGTGCGGCGGGCGTGGGACGGCGGCGTGCGCGGAGGCCTGGCGCTCTGTCTGGTGTGGGGTCCGTGCCTGCTCCTGGGGTGTGACCTCCTGGCGCGCGTGCTCTTCTTCCCCTACGAGCTGCCCGTGGGGCTGGTGCTCTCTTTCGTGGGGGCGCCCTTCTTCGTGTGGCTGCTGGCAAGGCGGCGCAGGGGGTGGCGTGAGTGAGCGGGAACGGGGCTGGCGTGCCAAAAGCGTCAGACACTCTTGGCCCGGACGCCTTTGGCACAGGCATCGCGGCGACCGGCCTGGCCTGCGGGTACGGCGAGAAGGTCGTGCTGCGGGCGGACTTGCTGGCGCTGTCGCGCGGGATGGTCACGGGCATCCTGGGCCGCAACGGCTGCGGCAAGTCCACGCTGCTCCGGTCGCTCGCTGGGCTGGTGCCGTGCCAGGGGGAGGTCCTTCTCGGCGGGAGCGGCCTGCGTGGCCTCGGCCACCAGGAGCGCGCGCGGAGGGTGGCCTTCCTGCCACAGTCGCTCGCCGTGCCGGACATGACGGTGGCCACGCTCGTGAGCCACGGGCGCTACGCGCGGATGGGTCGCTCGAAGGTGATGGGCGCGGCAGATCGCGAGGCCGTGGTGGCGGCGCTTGCCACGGTGGGCATGGGGGACCTGGCCGACCGGCGGATGGCGGAGCTCTCGGGCGGGCAGCGGCAGCTGGCCTATCTGGCCATGGTGGTGGCGCAGGACGCGCCCATGCTGCTGCTGGACGAGCCCGGGACCTACCTGGACCTGGAGCATCAGGTTCGGCTGGCCGCGCTCCTGCGCCGGCTGGCGGCTGCAGGCCGCGGCGTGGTGGTGAGCACGCACGACGTGGCCGCGGCCTTCTCGGCCTGCGACCGGCTGGTGCTCTTGGGCGAGGGGCGGGTGCTGGGCGAGGGCGCGCCGGAGGTGCTGGCCGCGCAGCCGGCGCTCGTGAGGCGGTGCCTGGGCGTGGCGGTGGCGCCGCTGGACGTGCCGGGGGCCGTGCATCGCTACGTTGCCGTGGGGTGACGGGGCGGCGGGTGCGGTCTCCTTGGCCAGCGTCAACGGAAGTGACGTACGAGTCCGCCGGTGACGCGGGGATGGCGCGCCGGTTGCACCGGTGTCGCGGGGATTCCGCGCCGGTTGCATTGTCTTGGGCCCCTCTGGCGCCATTTTTCGGTGCATCCGGGACCCCGGACGCTATTCTGGGCACGGCGGTGCATCCAGCGCGCTATTCTGGCTCGGCTCCCGCGCGAAGACGGCGGGCACCCTCGCCCTTCTCGCACCATGGGTATGGACGCGATCGGGTCGGGAGATAACGGACAGAAGTCGGCCCTAGGCGGCTCGAGGGGCCTGTTTTTCCTGCGGTTATATGATGTTGAATCAACATCTGTCCGTTAATGCGGGAGTGGGAGGCACCCGCGCACGTAACCGCGCACCGCGTGACACGGGACCCGACCCCGCGGCACGCCGCGGGCGGTGCCGCTACGTTGCCGTGAGGTGACGGCGCGCCGGGTTGCGCTGCACAACCCATTACCCGACAAGCGCAAAATCGCACGCGAGCCACCGTACAGACATGCGACAATGTGACCGACGCGATCGCTGGCGACGCAATCAGGGGCGTCGCGGTTGTCGGAGAGGAGAGTCCATGGGCTACGCGCTGGGCATGGACGGGTTTCGCGAGGTGGTTGGGGCCCTAGCCGGCCAATACCGCCTGTGGGCGCCCGTCCTCAAGGTTGGGGAGGGCCGCTTCACGGACACGGACGTCGTGCGCTACGACTTCGTGACCTCGGCGGACGAGATCGAGTGGCACACGCGGTCCGACTACGCGTTCAAGGAGATCCTGACGCCGCTCTCCCAGACGCTCTTCTACTTCACGGACGGGCAGACCACGGTTCCGCCGGCCGACACGCGCGACGTCCTCGTCTTCCTGCGCGCCTGCGACCTCTGCGCCCTGCGTCGTCTGGACCAGGTCTACCAGCAGAGCGGCCCGCGGTCGGACTGGTTCTACGACCGCATCCGCGACCACGTGCGCTTTGCCCTCATCGGCTGCCCCGAGTCCCAGGAGGACTGCTTCTGCGTGTCCATGGGGTCGAACGTGGCGCCGGCCGGCAGCTATGACCTGTCGGTGGACTTCGTCGCCGGGACCGATGGCGAGCCCCAGGTCCTCATGGACGTGCCGGCCGCCGACCTCGCGGCGCTCGTGGCCCCGCGCGCCACGGCCGAGCGCGACGTCGAGCCCGCGCACGTGACCGAGAACGAGACCAAGGTCACGGTGCCCGCCGAGGTCCCCAACTCCATCTACAAGTCCGACATCTGGGCGGAGTACAACGCCCGCTGCATCGAGTGCGGCCGCTGCAACTTCGTGTGCCCCACCTGCACCTGCTACACCATGCAGGACGTCTTCTATACCGACAACGGCAAGGTCGGCGAGCGGCGCCGCGTGGCGGCAAGTTGCATGGTTGATGGCTACACCAACGTGGCCGGCGGTGGCCAGTACCGTCGCACCGCGGGCGACCGCATGCGCTTCAAGGTGCTGCACAAGGTCTACGACTTCCGTCGCCGCTTTGGCTACGACATGTGCGTGGGCTGCGGCCGCTGCACCACCGTGTGCCCGGAGTACATCAACTTCGCAGCTGCCGTGAACAAGCTGGCGGACGCCTGCGCCGCCGAGGCCGCCGCTGCCACCGCGACCAAGGAGGGGGCTGGTGCAAATGCCTAGCGAGAAGAGCGTCCTTGTTCCCGGGGTGGCGCCCGCGGTTTCGCCCGAAGTTCCGCGCATGACGCCTGGCCCTGCGGCCGTGCAGACCGACAACCCCTACGTGCCCTGGCCCGCCCGCATCCTGGAGATCGTGTCCCACACGGCGCGCGAGCACACCTTCCGCCTGGAGTTCGCGGGCGACGTGCGGCCGGGACAGTTCTTCGAGGTCTCCATCCCCAAGTACGGCGAGGCCCCCATCAGCGTGAGTGGCATCGAGCCGGGCCGGTCGGTCGACCTCACGATCCGCAACGTGGGCCGCGTGACGGGCGAGCTCTTCGAGGGCTATGGCGTGGGCGACCAGGTCCTTCTCCGCGGGCCCTACGGCAACGGCTTCGACACCTCCATGTTTATGGACGGCGAGGTCGTCGTGATGGCGGGCGGCACGGGCGTGAGCCCCGTGCGTGGCGTGATTGACGCCATCTCCCACTCCGCCGACGCCAAGGACAAGCACGTGATCGTGGGCTTCCGCTCCCCGGCAGACATGCTCTTCCGCGACGACCTGGCCCGCTGGGCCGACGCGCTCGACCTCATCCTCACCGTGGACGGCGCGCCCGAGGGCTACGAGGGCAACGTGGGCCTCGTGACCAAGTTCATCCCCGACCTGCCCCTGCGCGACCCCGCGACCGCCAAGGCCGTGGTCGTGGGCCCGCCTCCCATGATGCGCTTCTCCATCATGGGCCTTCTCAAGCTGGGCCTGGCCGAGGAGAACATCTGGCTCTCCCAGGAGCGCAAGATGTGCTGCGGCATGGGCAAGTGCGGCCACTGCCGCATCGGCCAGCACTACGTGTGCCTGGACGGGCCGGTCTTCAACTACGTCGAGTCCAAGGACATGCTGGACTAGGGAGGTGCCACGATGACCCAAGACATCAACGTCAAGGCGCTCAAGAAGAACGCCTTCCGCCAGAGCAAGGTGCGCGGCGAGACCGCGAGCCGCGTGCGCGTGCCGGGCGGCCTGGTGCGCGCCGAGGACATGGTGCGCATCGCCCAGATAGCCGAGGACTTCGGCAACGGCGAGCTCTTCCTCACCAACCGCCAGGGCGTGGAGATCCCGGGCATCAAGCTCGAGGACATGCCCAAGGTGCAGGAGCGGCTCAAGCCCATCATCGAGCACGCCCACATCAACCAGGAGGACACCGACCACGGCTACATGGCCTCCGGCACGCGAAACATCGTGGCCTGCCCGGGCAAGCGCCTGTGCCCCTTCGGCTGCTACGACACTACGGCCTTCGCCCAGCGCATGGACCAGGCCATCTTCCCCAACAACCGCCACGTCAAGGTGGCCTTCACGGGCTGCTCCAACGACTGCGCCCACGTGGCCCTGAACGACTTCGGCATCATCGGCATGACGGAGCCCCAGTACGACCCCAACCGCTGCGTGGCCTGCGGGGCCTGCGTCAAGTACTGCCAGAGCCGGTCGGTCAGCGCCCTCAAGCTGGTCAACGACAAGGTCGTGCGCGACGAGAACAAGTGCATCGGCTGCGGCGTCTGCGTGGTGTACTGTCCCACGCGCGCCTGGACCCGGTCCAAGGAGCACTACTTCCGCGTGAAGATCATGGGTCGCACGGGCAAGCAGAACCCCAGGCTGGCCCAGGACTGGCTGCGCTGGGTGGACGAGGACTCGATCGTCAAGATCGTGCAGAACACCTACGCCTACATCGACGAGTACATCGACGAGTCCAAGCCCGAGGGCAAGGAGCACATCGGCTACATCGTGGACCGGACGGGCTTCGAGGAGTTCTGCAAGTGGGCCTTGAAGGACGTGGAGCTGGGGCCCAAGACCCAGGTGGCCAAGCGCGTGTACTGGGACGGAAAGCGCTACGACCGGGAGAACGAGCTGGTCTAGCGGTGGTCTAGCCCGTGCGGCGCGGTGGCGCGGCAACAAGGACGTGAGCGCGGGGCGCGTGGCCGGCTGGCTGCGCGCCCTGTCACAAAAGTGTCAGTCACTTTTGTGACAGAGGTTACCTGCGGGTAAGTAGCTGTGACAAAAGTGCGCTCTTCTCTGCGCTCGGTTTCTCGCGGATACTGAGTCCGGACACGACGAGAGGGGAAGGGCGCGATGTTTGGGCTGAGGGGCAGGAACGCGGAGGAGGGCACTGGCACGCTTGCCTATGAGGAGCGGGTGGCGCGGCTGCGCGAGGCGCTTGACCAGGTCGATGCCGTGGTGGTCGGCGCTGGTGCGGGCCTCTCCACCGCCGCGGGCTACACCTACTCGGGAGAGCGGTTCGACCGCTACTTCGCGGACTTCTCGGCCAAGTATCACTTCGATGACATGTACTCCGGTGGCTTCTATCCCTATGGGTCGCTGGAGGAGCAGTGGGCCTTCTGGAGTCGGTTCATCTACGTCAACCGCTATGCGCCGATCCCGTCCGGCGTGTATGCGGACCTGCTGGCGCTCGTGGGTGACAAGGACTACTTCGTCCTCACGACCAACGTGGACCACTGCTTCCAGCGCGCCGGGTTCGCGAAGGACCGGCTCTTCTACACCCAGGGTGACTACGGCCTGTGGCAATGCTCCAAGCCCTGTCATGCCAAGACCTACGACAACCGCGAGGTGGTGGAGGTCATGGTCCGGAGCCAGGGCTTCCGGATCGAGGATGACGGCTCGCTGGAGCTGCCCGATGGCGCGGACCCGGCCATGGAGGTGCCCGCGGAGTGCGTGCCGCATTGTCCCGTGTGCGGGGAGCCCATGAGCATGAACCTGCGGAGCGACGACACCTTCGTGGAGGACGCGGGTTGGCAGGAGCATGCGCGGCTGTATACGGACTTCATGTGCGGGCATGCCTGGGGTCGGGTGCTCTACCTGGAGCTGGGCGTGGGATACAACACGCCGGGCATCATCAAGTATCCCTTCTGGAAGCAGACGGCGCGCAACCGCAAGGCCACCTATGCCTGTCTGAACATGGGGGAGTCGCTGGCCCCGCAGGAGATCATGGGCCAGTCCATCCTCATCGACGGCGACATCGCCCAGACCCTCCGCGCTCTCCGCTCCCTGGGGTGAGACCTTCTGCCGCCGGGGTGCCACCGGGGTCGGAGCTTGTGTCACGTGGGGTCGGAGCTTGTGTCACGTGGGGTCGGAGCTTGTGTCACGTTCTTGGGCGACTGTGCCGCGAGGCGGGCAGTTGCCTACGGGTTGAGGCGAGGGCAACTGGTGCTTGGATGGCTGTCACGTGGGGTCGGAGCTTGTGTCACGTTCTTGGGCGACTGTGCCGCGAGGCAGGCAGTTGCCTACGGGTTGAGGCGAGGTCAACTGGTGCTTGGATGGCGGAAAGTCTACCCAGCCGCGAGTTGCCTACGGGTGCATGCGCAGGCAACTCGCGGCCCGTGCCTTGGTGTGGGTCCCAGGCTCGTATTACCTACGGATGGGGCCGTGGGTAACTCCGTTTCGTGTAACCAAAACGGGGTGATATCGCCTGTTACCTGCTGCTGTTACCGTGGGTGACTCATCCTGGGATGGGGCACGCCACGCGTGACAGAAGGACCGACCTCGGTGACACCTCGGTGACAGAGGGTCAGACCCGCAGGTAGAAAAGGGAGGCCCGCTCGCGCGGACCTTCCCGGTCGTGCTATGTGAGTGCCGTGTGGCTCTGGAGCGAAACCTCAGGCTGCCCTACTCCTGGGAGCCGAAGCCGCCGCGGGAGTCACGGGAGTCGCGCCCGCCGCGGAACCCGCCACGGTCGGAGCCGCCGTGATAGCCACCGCGGTCTCCGCCACGGTCATCGCGCCCGCGGAACCCGCCACGGTCGGAGCCGCCGCGATACCCGCCGCGGGAGTCGCGGTCGTCGCGCCCGCCGCGGAACCCGCCACGATCGTCGCGGCCACCGCGATAGCCACCACGGTCTCCGCCACGGTCGTCGCGCCCACCGCGGAACCCGCCGCGCGAGTCGCGGTCGCTGCGCTCGTGATAGCCGTTGGGGCGGTCGTTGGGGGTGCCGCGATAACCGCCACGGTCACCGCCGCGGAAGCCACCACGGTCGTCGCGCCCGCGGAACCCACCACGGTCGCCACCGCGGTCATCGCGCCCGCGGAAGCCACCACGGTCGCCGCCGCGGTCGTCGCGCCCGCGGAACCCGCCACGGTCGTCGCGCCCGCCGCGGAACCCGCCACGGTCGTCGCGCCCGCCGCGCTCGTCGCGGCGCTGCGGACGGGCGTTGGGATCCTCGCCCATGGCCACGAGCTTCTTCTCCACGGAGGCGATGGCCTTGTCAACAAGGCCGCCGAAGTCCTCGCGGTCCATCTCGGAGAGGTCGGAGAAGGGATCGTCCTCGGCTGCGACCTCGTCGATGTCGGGGGCGGCGGTCTTGCCGGCCTCGGTGAGCTTGATCACGGTCACGCGGCCGTCCTCATCGGACTTCTCGCGCGTGATGTAGCCCTTCTCCTCGAGCTTGGCCAGCAGCTCGGAAAGCGACTGCGGACGCATGTCCAGCAGGAAGGAGAGCTCCTTCTGGGTGGTTTCGGGCTTGGCCTTGAGGAGGGTCAGCACGCGGCCCTGGCCACGCATGGGGTCGCCGAAGCGGCCATGGGCCTCGGACTGGTGCTTGTTGTAGCGGTAGAGCAGGTTGCCCAGGCGGCTCACCTTGCTGGAGAGGGGCTCCTCTTCCTCGGTGGCCTCGTCGTCGGCGCTCGCCTCGGTGGTGTCGCCGGGCTCGTCCTCGGCAGTCTCGGTGGTGGTGTCGGTGTCCTCGACCTCGGTCTCGGTCTGGTCGAGCTCGTCCTCGAAGTCCTTCTCGGTCTCGTCGTTGATGTTCTCTGCCATGTTCGTTCCTCTCTTGCCGTCCTCGTGGCTGTTTTCGTGACGGCCTGATCGTGCGGGTCCCTGCCCGCGTGCGTGCCGCGTCCTGCGGCGTGGGCCCCTTTGGCCCGGCGGCTGCGCCCCTCGCAATTGCTGATGATCTCTTGACGTTTGGATTGGTGCTTGGCGCCTCGTGCCGCCCATAAGCTGCCCGACTGTGTGTTTTCCTGCGCCTGACCGGGGCGCCTTCGGTTTGAACCGGGCATCTGATGACGTTGAGAAACTCTAGCAGGTACCTGATTAATTGACGAGCTGAATCGTTCGGTACCGCGAGTTCTACACGGGACTGACATATGGGGTGCAAGCTGTGGACGGTGCGGGTTGCGGACGGGATAGCGCGCCGGTTGCACCGGACCGCCTACAAAAGCGCGCTATCCGCGCTCCTTGAGGAACTGGGCTTCCAGCAGGTGGATGCCTGTGGCGGTGCGGAAGAACTTGTCACGCGCGGAGATTGCCATGCGCCGGCGTCGGTCGGGGTCGTCTGGCGCGTCCTCGAAGCAGTTGACCAGGAAGTCCGCCTCCACCAGGATCTGGTGGTCGATGTCGATGATTCCTGCGGTGTGATGGTGGTGTGCCACGAGCCAGCAGACGCGGTCGACCACGTCCGGCTCGTAGCCGCAGGTCTCGAGGAGCGGACGCGCCACAGCAGGTCCTAGCTCCTCCTGGTGGAGGCCCGAGGCATCTCCATAGCGGCGCTCGGACTCGTGGATGCCCGCATCGTGCACGATTGCTGCAGCTTCCAGGATGTGGAGTGTATCCTCGTCCATGCCCTCTGCCAGAGCGATCGTACGCGCGAAGGAATGAACCTTTGTGAAGTGCTGGATGCGGCGCGGGTCGCCCTTGTCGTAGTCGATCATTGCAAGTTGGAGCGCGGTGTGGTCTGCGGACATGGCCATGGGGTCCTCCTCGGTGGCGCGACGACAGAAGCGTATGCCGGTGTCGGTGGTGCGGGGGTCGCATCGCCTATGCTTGTGACGTTGCCGACACAAAGGAGAGCAATGTCCGACACGACCCACTTTGACCTGCAGACGGAGCTGACTCGTCTGCCCTTCTATATGGACCTTACACCACAGGAGTGCGAGCTCCTGTCTGCGTCAGCTGACGTGCGAACCTTCGACAAGGGCACGGTACTGCACGACCGGTCCACGGAGTGCTTGGGATTGGTACGGGTGCTCTCGGGTCGGACGCGCACGACGATGACGTCGCCGGACGGCCGGGAGGTCACGATCTACTCGCTGGGGCCCGGGGACGACGACGTTCTCACGGCCACGTGTGTGGTCTCGCAGATAACATTCGACTCCGCCATGGTGGCAGACGAGCGGACCCAAGCCCTCGTGGTGCCAGCACCTACGCTGCGGAGACTGCGCGACGAGAACGTGTACGTGCGGTGCTGGCTCTACGAGCTCTCCACGAGGCGCTTCTCGGATGCCATGTGGACCATGCAGCAGATCCTCTTCATGCGGGCCGACCAGCGCGTGGCGTCGGGACTCCTGGACGAGTACGCCCGAACCGGAACCGTGCGGCTTGCGGTCACCCAGGACCAACTGGCAAGGTCGATAAGCTCGGCGCGCGAGGTGGTGAGCCGCGTGCTCAAGCGCATGGAGGCAGACGGGCTGCTGCGCGTGGGGCGAGGGTGTATCGAGCTCGTGGACTTGGACGGCCTCTACCGGGTGATCGGCTAGGCGGTCGGTTGGGCAATCACGTGCTCGCCCAGGGGTCTTGCCACATGATTTGAGGAAATGTGACACGGTCACAGACATAGATGCGGCCTTTCGGGCATGATGTGGTTGTCAAAGAGAAGGGCGCGCCGCGCCCGGAGAGGAGAACGACATGTCCCAGAACGTCATCAACGCCACGTCTGCCACCTTCGAGCAGGAGGTTCTCCAGTCCGACAAGCCCGTCCTCGTGGACTTCTGGGCTTCGTGGTGCGGCCCCTGCCGCATGATGGGACCCGTGGTCGAGCAGATCGCGGACGAGAAGGCCGGCGAGGTCAAGGTCGTGAAGGTCAACGTGGACGACAACCCCGAGCTCGCCCAGGAGTACCGGGTGATGAGCATCCCCGCCTTCTTCGTCTTCAAGGGCGGCAAGGTGGCCAACCAGGCCGTGGGCGGCCGTCCCAAGGCCCAGCTCGAGGCCCTGCTCGTGTAGGCAGGTACCAGTTCGCTTGCATCAAGCCTGGAACAGGGCGGCATGGGGGCAACCAGCTCTCGTGCCGCCCTTCTTCCTGTAATACCTAGCCGTGGCGTTAGTCGTCCACGTCCCCGCCGATGCGGTCGGCGAGCTCGATGACCTTCTCGCGCACCTTCTCGAGCACTGTGAAGTACTCCTCCTCGGAGCCGCCCGTGGGGTCGGGTAGGTCCCAGTGCTCCAGCCAGGTGGAGGGCACCACGGGGCACTCGTCCTGGCAACCCATGGTCACGACGCCGTCAACCTTGTCGGGCAGCTCCTCGAGGCCCTTGGGGTACTGGCCGCCCTCCAGCATGTCGATGCCAAAGTGGCGCTTCATTACGAGGACGGCGCCGCGATCGATGGCTGGCGCTGGGTTGGCGCCGGCAGAGAATGCCTCGTAGGCTCCGTAGGTGATGTGACGGGAGAAGGCCTCAGCCACCTGGCTTCGGCAGGAGTTATGCGTGCAGATGAAGGCGACGCGCTGCATGGGTTGGTCCTTTCGCTGACTTCGATGCCGCCGACCATAGCACGTAAGATGTGAGTTCTCGCAAAAACCTCCTATCTTGTGCCTATATCGTTATCTTCTGGAGAGCAGCGCGCCATATCCCTGCCAAGAGGGACATGAAGGGGACGGTCAGTCCGCGGGATCGTCGTCCGGATCGTCCCCCAAGCCAAAGCGGTTGCGCTGCAGCTCGTAGTAGCGGGCGTTGGCCTCCTCGCTCATGCGTTGCTCAGCCCATGCTCGGTTCTGGTCCAGGATGGCCAGCATCTCGTCCGCGATCTCCTCCGGTGAGGACGGTTTGGCCTCGTGCAGGTAGGCCGTCATGCGCTGCATGGAGGCCACGCCTCTCAGCTCGCCCGCCATGACCATGCCGAACTCCGCTGGGTAGCCAAGCTTCTCAACCGCACGGATCAACGCTGTCCGCGCCTGCTCGTGTTCCCTGTCCATGTCGCTCGCCCAAGTACTGCCGGTGTGCTAGCGAATGAAGTTGGTCATGGGGCCGGTCTCGCGCTCGGGCATGCCGTACGTCTCGCGGCCGAGGGCGATCGAGCGCATGAGGAAGGTCATGTTGCGGGCCAGGTTGCGCATGTTGCGTAGGCCCTCCTCGTCTCCCTCCGCCTCGCCCGGCTTGCGACCGAAGACGTTGTTCCAGTAGTAGCCGGATGTCACGGGCATGCCCGAGATGGTGAAGTACTTGTTGAGCTCGTCGAAGGTGGCCTCAGTGCCGCCGCGCCGCGCGATGGCCACAGCAGCCCCCACCTTCATGGTCTTGTCGAAGTTCGTGCTGTAGAAAAGGCGGTCGAGGACGGCCACGAGGGTGGCGTTGGCCGAGCCGTAGTAGACGGGCGTGGCCACCACGAGACCGTCCGCAGCTTCGAACTTTGGTGCGAGCTCGTTGACGACGTCGTCAAAGACGCATGAACCAGCCGTGGAGCAGTGACCGCAGGCGATGCAGCCACGCACGGCCATCGAGCCCACACGCACCTCCTCGAACTCCACGCCCTCGGACTCAAAGGCCTTCTCCATCTGGCTGAGCGCGAGTGTGGTGTTGCCCTTTGCACGCGGGCTTCCGTTGATGAGCAGGACCTTCATGGTTGGCTCCCTTCCGTCGTTGGTTGCAGGACAGGTTAGCACAGCCTCACCGCAGATGCAAGAACAACCGTTCGCAGAACAAAAGTACGCGTTCACCGTATCGGGCGACTGTCGTCTGACTCAGCGACTGATCTCGCGGATAGGATACACATGTTCGTATCCAAGAACGACAGCAATGGCAAAGGGGGAGCCTATGGAGGATACAATCGAGCTGTACGCCGCGACGGGGGAGGATCCTGTGGGTGACGCGAAGCTGCCGGTGGGCATCTCGTTCTTCGAGGAGGTTGTGAGGGGCGACTACTACTATGCCGACAAGACCCTTCTTGCACGGGACGTGCTTGCGGACCAGGCGAAGGTCATACTCTTCTGCCGGCCGCGTCGCTTCGGCAAGACGCTCAACCTGGACATGCTGCGCTGCTTCTTCGAGCTGACGCCGGATGGGCGGGACGTGTCGGGCCTCTTTGCCGACAAGGCTGTCTCACGCTGTGGCGACGCCGTTATGCGCCATCAGGGTCGTTACCCCGTGGTGTGGCTCACCTTCAAGGATGTGAAGTATCCCACATGGGAGGGTGCGCTGAGAAACATCGCCCGACTTGTCCAGTTCGAATGCGGCAGGCATCGTTACCTGCAGGGATGTGAGGCATGCGCGCGGGAGGACCGCGAGGTCTTCTCGCGGCTGCTTGCGGGGGACACAACGGCTACGGAACAGGCGCTCTCGGTGCTTACCCGCATGCTGGCGGCTTACCACGGGACGCCCTGCGTGATCCTCATCGACGAGTACGACACGCCCGTGAACGAGGCCCTCCACTACGGCTACTACGATGAGGCGGTCCGCTTCATGCGGGTCTTCCTCTCCGGTGGTCTCAAGGACAACCCGGCCCTCTTCCATGGATACCTCACAGGGATTCTCCGCGTGGCCAAGGAGGGCATCTTCAGCGGGCTCAACAACCTTGCCGTGGACACCGTCCTCTCCACCAGATATGCGCAGTACTTTGGCTTCACACGCAGCGAGGTGAGGGCCATGTGCGAGGAATACGAGGTGCCCGAGAAGTACGGCGAGCTGCGGGACTGGTACGACGGCTACCACTTTGGGAACCAGGAGATGTACAACCCTTGGTCGGTGGCCAACTACTTCCGCGAGGACCAGACCCCGCAGGCCTATTGGGTGTCCACGAGCTCGAACAGCGTGATCTCGGACGTGCTTGCCCAGGCTACGCCCCAGATGCAGGAGACTCTGACATCCCTGCTTGAAGGAGGGGCGGTTGCTACGCGGGTTGACACCGGCGTGGCGTATCCGCGGGTATTTGATGATGAGCAGACGGCCCTGAGCCTGCTCCTCATGAGCGGCTACCTCACGGTGGCGGAGGGCTCGCGACCCAACTCGTTGAGCAGGTATCGCCTGCAGCTCCCAAACAAAGAGACGCGCATCGTCTATAAGTCGGAGGTCGTTGAAGCTATGGCAAAGCTGCGTGACAGGTAGCACCCCAAAGCAAAGGGGCTCCGGGATCGCTACGACTCCGGAGCCTCGGAAGAACCGTCGGCCTGAAGCCAGCCGGACTAGCCTGCAAGCCCCGCGATCACGGCCACCATGGCGATGACCACGCCCACGATGGACTCGCCGCCCAGAAGGCCCGAGGCCACGACGATGCCAGTGTCCTCATGGGAGAGCTCGGAGTCCGAGTCCTTCTCGCGTCCCTTGGCCATGTGGTCGTAGAGGACTTTGACGAGGCCGCCCAGGGCGCCCGTGAACGACATGTAGAAGGGCAGGTAAACGCCCAGACCCAGCATCATGGTGGGGAAGCCAAGGCAGTAGAGGGCCGTGCCGCCAACAAGCCCGATCCAGAACGCGGGTGCGTTGGGGATGCCCGTGACCATGGTGGCCACGACGGAAGACTGGGTGGCCACGAAGGCCTTGCCGGGGCCGAAGGCGTCGGCGCCGTAAGCACCGAGCAGGGCGAACATCGTGGCGCTGGCCACCACGGTGCCGATGAGGGCCCCGAGGACCTGCCCCTTCCACATGGTCTTGGAGTCCGTGTCCAAAAGGGCGCCGGTCTTGAAGTCGGCCATCACGTCGCCGCCGATGCCGCATGCCACGGCGATGACGCCGGCCACGTAGAAGAGCCGCACCTGGTCATGCTCGCCCAGGGCGGCGATGAGGAGGAGCACGATGAGGCCAAATATCTCCATGGGGTCGATACCCGTCTGGCCCACGGACTGGGCGGACATGATGGCCGTGACGAAGGCCAGGCACACGATGACGACCGAAGCCACGGGACCGAGGTCGAGTCCGAAGCACACGAGGAGGGCCGCCGCCGCGACCATGAGGGCGAGGGGGACGCGCGTGTCGCGCACCCAGGCATCTGTGATGCCGGAGCCGCTGGTCTTGTTGCTGGCGGTGGCCTTGCTGCTGCGGGCCGCTGCCACAATCTTTGGCACGAGGTCGTGCAGGATCACGCCCACGCCGGAGCCCATCATGAGACCCATGCCAAGGCTGCGTACGATGCCCGTGGCGGTGGTCACATCCCAGAGGCCGGCCAGCGTGCCGCCCACCATGATGCTGCCCTCGCCGATAAGGGCGCCGATGAACCAGACCAGGATGGGGGCTCCGCCCACGAGAAAGCCCATGCAGAGGCTCATGGGAGAGTTGTAGATGATGCCCATCTCCATGCCGGGGAGGCCGAGGGGGAGGAGGAGTGCCGGCAACACGCCCAGGCCGTCACGCAGCAGCGCATACAGGCCCGCGATGCCCATGGCACCGAAGAGGCGCTTGCCCGTCTGACCGCCGGCCTTGCTGGCCTGGAGGGTCTGGGCGGCTGCCATGCCCACGGGGTACTCGAGGTCGGACTCGTCCACGAAGCGCTTGCGGATGAGAGCCGTGGCCACGAGGCCCAGGAGCACGCCGGACAGTGCCACGAAGAACATCTCCCAGAGGGAGGTCTGGCTGTCGAGCCCCAGCATCCAGATGCCGGGGATGGTAAAGGCGATGCCGCCCGCCACCATGGAGCCTGCGGACATGATGATCTGCGTCACGTTCGCGTCGTTGAGGTCGCGGTGGCCGAAGGCGCGCAGCAGCACGAGCGAGATGATGGAGGTGAAGATGGTCGGCCATGGCAGGGCGCCCAGCTTGAGGGCGGTGTAGACCGAGGATGCCGTGAGAAGTACGCAGCCCACGACGCCGATGACGACGCCGGCACGGCTCAGCTGCCCGCTCCCGGAGGGGCGGTCGCTCTTGGTGGTGCTCATGTTCTTCCTCTCGTATATCCGCTCCCCCGTCTGGGGAGTCGGGTTACGGCTGGGACGGGGACAGTATAGGGTTCCCGGCTACAATCTGCTGTGAGAAACCAAACGAGACATGGAGGCAGCATGGCTGGCGATGGCGCGAGGGTGTTTGGGGACGTGCTGGTGGTGGATGTGGGAAACACCGAGACGTGCCTGGGGCTCTTCCGAAACGGTACGCTTGCCGGGAGGTTCGCCCTGACGACGCCAGAACGCCTCACGCCAGACGAGGCGCAGCTGAGCGCCCGCCAGGTCCTGGCCGTTCTGGGTCACGCGGCGGACGCCCCGCACGGAGCTATCCTCTCCTCGGTGGTCCCCATACTCACGGACGCATGGGTGACGGCGTTGCGGAGCGTGAGCGAGACCTGCCCACTCGTGGTGGGCCCTGGTCTCAAGACTGGGATTCGCATGCGCTATGACGACCCGGCCGAGGTCGGCTCCGACCGCCTGGCCGACGTGGTGGCCGCGCGCGAGACCTACGGTGCACCTGTAATAGCCGTCGATCTGGGCACGACCACGAACATAGAGGTCGTTGATGGGGAGGGGACCTTCCTGGGAGGGGTCATCGCCCCGGGTTTGCGCCTTGGGGCGCGGGCGCTCAGCCAGGCGGCAGCCCGCCTTCCCGCAATCGAGCTGCGGGCGCCGGAGCACGTGATCGGACGCAGCACGCGGGGTGCCATGCGGTCCGGCGTGGTGTGCGGCGAGGTCGCACGGCTCGACGGCCTTCTCGACATGGTGATGTCCGAGATGGGCTGCGTGGCGCCAATCGTGATGACGGGAGACGACGTGCAGTTCGTGGCGCCGCTCCTGTCGCATCCGGTGCAGGTGGACACCACGCTCACGCTGCGCGGCCTCTACCTGCTCTGGGCGCGCAACGCCCGCTCCTAGATATGAGAGCAGCGGCACAGAGGCGTCTGACGCCGATGTGCCGCTGACGCTGATGCACTGGTGCGAGAGGCTAGCGCTGGGCGAGCATCTTGGAGAAGCTCGTGTCGCTATGGCGTGCCCAAAACACGTAGATAAGGACGGAGACGACGCAGGCCAGCGAGACGATGGTCCACATGGCGGAGTAGCCGAGGCCGGTGATCAGCGAGCCGGCGATGCCACCACCCAGGCCGTAGCCGATGTCGTAGCCGCAGAGGAAGGTGGAGTTGGCAGAGCCGCGGGTCTCGTCGGTGGAGGTGTGGACTGCCATGGACTGGAGCGACGGCTCCAGGCCACCGAAGGCGTAGCCCGCGAGCGCGGCGGAGATCACGTACGTGACCGCGTTGGGCACGAACGCCAGGAGCAGGAAGGCTGCGAGCATGGCGGCGTTGCAGGTGTAGACGAAGATGGCCTCGCCCTTCTGGTCGACCAGCTTGCCCAGGAAGACGCGGACGAGCAGGAGCATGACGCTCATGATCACGAAGTAGAGGGAGCCCGAGGGCAGTCCCTGCTCGGAGGCGAAGATGGCCACGAAGTTCTCGAGCGCGCCGAAGGTGAACATGAAGACGAGCATGGTCACCGAGGCGGGAAGCGAGTCGCGGTTGATGAGGGTCTTGAAGTCCAGCTTCTTCTGGGGGACGTTGATCCTAGGCGCGTGGATGAACATGAAGAGAACAAGGCCTACCAGGGTGATGGCCGTCGCGGTGAAGTAGAGGGCCTGGAAGCCGGCGCTCTCCATGAGGGAGAGGCCGAGTGCGGGGGCGATGGCGGATGCCAGGGCGGTAGCCATGCCGAAGTAGCCCATGCCCTCCGCGAAGCGTGGCTTGCAGATGACGTCCGAGGCCACGGTGGCGGTGGTGGAGTTGGAGAAGGAGAGGCCCACGCCGTGGACCATGCGGCAGGCGATGACGATGGAGAGGGAGGGGACCAGCACGTAACCCGCAGGTGCGAGGCTCATGAGCAACAGGCCGATCACGAGAGCCGTGCGACGGACGCCGTTGTCCAGCCACCAGCCAATGAAAGGTCGGATGATCACGGCAACGAAGGAGAAGGCCGCGGCGCAGATGCCGGCTAGGGCCTCGGTGCCGCCCAGCTCCTTCACGTAGAAGGGGAAGGTGGAGAGCGACATGATGTGGTTGGTAAACACGCAGAGGTTCACCAGGATGATGAGGACCAGGTCCTTGGTCCAGAGCTTGGGCTGGGTGCCCTTGTTGCCCGCGGCCTGGACGGCCTGTGTTGCTTGAGCCATAAACGAATCCCTTCGACGAGCCAGCAGTTCCTGGCCGCCCGCAAGGGATGCGTGCACGTCCGCGCAGACTGCCAGGGGATCAATCGGACTTACGCCACCTGGCAGCTCATTGACTGAGGGAAGTATAGCGTCAATCGCAAGGTACCGCACGAAATGTAACAAAAGCCACGTGCCGATAGTGTCTGCGTGCCGATAGTGTCTGACACCTTTGGCACAGGCGCCTTGGGCACGGCAGCAGGTGTGGGAATTCTGTTGCGAACGGCATGGCTGGTGCTAAGGTGTCACCTGCGTGTAGCGCAAAGTCGTCAACAGCTCGATGTAGCAAGCAAAGCGTGCGTCTGGGTCCCAGGGCCAGGCGCACGCTTTTTGTTTGCGGGAAGGAAGCACGTATGCCCAAGAATCGCGCACAGGGGATCATCTTCGGGGTTCTGATGTCGGTGACCATGGCCTATGGCATGGAGGTCTACAACGTAGCCTGGAAGATGGGGATCCCGCTGCAACCGGGTGGCTTCTCCAACATGACCAACGATGTCTTCCTGGGGGCGCTCCTTGAGGCCGCCTACATGTGGCTCTTCGTCTTCCTCTTCTCCAACCTCTGGGGCAACCGCCTGGGTGCGGGCCTGTCGTCGCGTCTGGTCGACCCCTTGCGCGACAACGCCTTCCTCTGCCAGACCGTGCGCGCCTGCTGCACCGTGCTCGTGATGTGCCCCACCATGAGCCTCGTGGCCTCGATCCTCTTCAACGTGATCCTTGCGGGCATGCCCGTGGCCCAGCTGCCGGCAATCTGGGTGGGCACCGTGATCAAGAACTTTCCCATGGCGCTCCTGTGGAACCTCTTTGCCGCGGGTCCCTTGAGCCGGCTCCTCTTCCGCACGTGCTTCTCGCGCGTGGGAGAGAAGGGCGGGTCCGCAGCGGTGCCCGAGCCCGGCAGGGCGTGACAGAAGCTCCGACCCCAGTGTCACATCGGGTGGCCGGGGCGTGACAGAAGCTCCGACCCTCAGGGTCAACCCCCTAGGGTCAGGCCTCGGTCATGAAGGAGGGCATGCGGGCTTCCGCGAAGGCGCGGGCGATCTCCTCGAGGGCGTCGGGCAAGGCGCCGTCGGCGCTTGCCCCGATGTGCCAGCGGGCGGCAGCCCTTACCTCCGGAGTGGCATTGGCCACGGCCACCGAGTTGGGCACGGCAGCCAGCATGGAGAGGTCGTTCTGGGAGTCGCCGAAGACCGCCACCTCGTCGGGTCCGATGCCGAGGGCCTCGGCGAGGCAGAGCACGCCCTTGCCCTTGTCCCACCCCCTGGGGGTTATGTCGAGCACCGGCACCCCCTGACCGGGAAAGACGAAGTCCAGCTCGGACACGGCGTCGTTGAGCGCGTCGCGCGCTGGCGTCCAGCCCTCGGGCTCGCAGGAGAAGACGATGTTCGCCTTCACCACCTCGGTCTCGGGGAGCTCGCGCGATACGGGGATGTCCGGCCGGTAGCGCTCGGGCGGCGCGGCTCGCAGCGCGTCCGGTCGCGTTGTCACGAAGCGCGAATAGTCCGTGCTCCAGGCGTCGTGGGTCATGAGCCAAGCACCGTCAATGCCGTCGAGCACCTCCACGAGCCGCTCCAGGCCCTCCCGCGGGAGGGGGACCTCGCGGATGGTCCTGCCATCCAGGCGAACTATCTGCCCGTTGGCAAAGGCGCCCGTGGCCCAGCAGTCCTCGGTCCCCTCGCCCATGAGCCAGGGCAGGAGCGACGGCGCCCGTCCCGTCACGGGGCCACAGTGGACTCCTGCCGCCATCGCGGTGCGCATGGCGGCGAGCGCGCGGTCACTGGCTGGGGCGGTCCCGGCGGGGATGAGCGTGTCGTCGAGGTCGGTGAGCGCGAGCTTGATCAAGGGGACCTCCCGGTACGTGGATCGATATCGCGGATATGGCATCAATGCCTGAACGACGATGCCATGGTGGCGCCCAGTCGGACCGTGTGGTGGCCGGCTTTGCCGCATGCCCAGCGCCTGCGGTACAGTATGACGCAGCATACGACATTTGGGTCAGCGACCGTCTGGGAGGGTGCCTATGCGTTGCGCCAACTGCGGCAGGGAAGCGCCTGACTGGGCTGCGTTCTGTCCCTTCTGCGGTGCACGTCTGGAGCGTCCGGAACCGGTCGAGGAAACGGCAGATTCCCAGAGCGATTTGTCGGAAGAGCCTGACGACCAAGCCGAGAGCGGTGCCCATGGTCAGGCCGTCGCCGAGCCCCAGGACGAGGATTGCGACAAGGACCAGGCCATCGCCGAGCCCCAGGACGAGGTCAGTGCCCAAATACCCGCCCCCGCCCAGGCCAGCAACATCGACAAGTACGTCGAAGCTGCCATGGAATCCCTGTATGCGGCGGTGGAGTCCGATGCCGGCGGTCTGCCTCCTGCCGAGGAGGGGTCCGAGCCCAATGATGGATCCGCCGGTGATCGCGCTGACGAGAATCTCGAGCCCGACGGCGAGCCCAATGCCGAACCCAGCGGCGAGTCCAGCGACGGATCCGCAGGTGATCGCGCTGACGAGCCCCACGAGGATTTCGAGCCCGACGAACCCAGCACCGAGACCGATGACGGTTTCTGGTTCGATGCCGAGCCCGAGGAGCCCGGCGAGCCCGAAGGGGACGAGCTTGTTGACGAGCCCGCCGGGAAGCCTGAGGCCGCCGAGAAGCCCGAGCTTGTTGACGAGTCCGCCGTCGAGCTTGAGCCCGAGCCCGCCAACGAGCTTGAGCCCTTGGAGGCCGACGCCCTTGTCCCCGAACCTGCCGACGACTCTACCTCTGAGCTCGAGCGCACCGTGGTGAGGCCCCCCTTGGTCATCGACGTCGATTCGGACGACCCGGAGGCAGAGCCCGCGCAAGCCGCAGAGGGCAAGCCGGGGTCCGAGCCCGGGGCGCCCGGCCGTCCCACGCGGGTGACGCGTACCGGCCGTACCAGCCGTGCCAAGCGCGAGAAGCGCTCCAAGTCGGGGACGGACCCCACCACTCCTGCCGAGCCGTCGGCTCCACAGAAGGGCCGGAAGGCCCTTGTCATCGGCCTCGTGCTGGTGGCGGTCGCGCTCTCGGCCTTCGCGGCCTGGTACACCTACGACCAGGAGATGTGGGGCGGTAAGACCGTGCCCGTGGTCGTCTCGCTGGTCGAGGACGATGCCCGCGCCCAGCTGGAGGCCAAGGGCTTTGTGGCGGAGGTGGAGGAGCAGCCCGTGGACGAGGCCGTGGGTACGGTGCTCTCCGAGGAGCCGGACGACCAGAGCCGTCTGCCCGAGGGCTCTACGGTCAGGATCGTGGTGGGCGTGGCGCGCGTGATGCCTGCCGTGGTGGGCCAGTCGGGCGCTTACGCCGTGCAGGTCCTGACCGACGCGGGCCTCGTGGTGACCACGCAGGAGGTCCTCTCCGACGAGGGGGAGGGCACCGTGCTTGCCTCGTCGCTCTCGGAGGGGGCCACCTTCAAGACCGGCGACGGCGTCACGCTCACGCTGGCCAAGGCGCGCGTGGTGCCCGACGTGGTGGGCATGGGCAAGAGCGACGCCACGGCGGCGATCGAGGCCCAGGGCCTGACGGTCAAGGTCGCCTACCAGGAGGCGGACTCCGGGATCGGCACCGTGCTTGCCGTGAGCCCCGAGGCAGGCACCAAGGCCACGGCCGACACGGCGGTGACCATCACCGTGGCCAAGCAGAAGGGCGTCACCGTGCCCAACCTGATTGGCATGAAGTACACGTGGACGGGCTCGGCCGACGAGGCCATCGACAACGCCAAGGCCAAGCTGGAGGCCATGGGGCTCAGGTTCCAGAAGGTGAGCATACCGCCCGACGGCTCGCACAGCCTGGGCGAGGTCATCTGGCAGGACCCGCTGCCGGGTGCGGTCGTCTCCCCGGGCTCCACGGTGCAGGTCTACGAGATCTCGCAATAGGGACGAGCGGGCCTAGGGCGTGGCGTCGGCCTCAGCCGAGTTCAGCGCGGCACCACGATCACGTCGTAGCGCACCGACTTGCCGGCCACGCTGTAGCTGGGCTTGTGGTCGGCGAGCCAGGGACCCTTGGCCATGCGCTTGACCACGACCTTGCGGGGCCGCACGGCGAGTGCCGCCTGCAGGAGGGCCTTCTCGTCCTCGGCGGGGCTCTTCAGCTGGTGGAGGAGCTGGAACTTCTTCTTTACCAGGGCGGACTTGGTGCGGGCCGGAAACATGGGGTCGAGAAGGACCACGTCGGGGGCGGGGGCGCTTGTGTCCGCCATCGCCTGCATGGCAGCGATGGAGTCGTCCTGCACGAGGGTCATGCGGGCGGCGATTGGGGCGAGGCGCGGGTCGGCTGCCGCGCGGGCCAGCGCGTCGGCGAGAAGGGCTGCGATCGTGGGGTCGCGCTCGTAGAGGGTCACGGAGAAGCCCGCCGCGGCCAGGAGGGTCGAGTCATCGCCCAGGCCGGCCGTGGCGTCGATCGCCGTGGGGTGTTCCACGCCTCGCACGCGGGCTGCGCGCACCAGGAGCTCGTGGGCCAGACGGTCCGGGCGCAGCCGGGGCACGAGGCGCGTGAGGTCGGCGCGGAGCTCCAGGCCCGTACCGTCCACCAGGGTCAGGCCCTCGGGACGGTCCTCCAACCGGGGGCTGGCGGGATTGCCGCCCTTGTCGGCCTCGCTTCCCTTGCTGCCTGCGACGCCGGTGCCCGCGCTTGGCTCCACGACCACCTGAAGCTGGGGGTTCTCCGCCGCCATGCGCTCGAACACGCGCCGCGCGCGACAGAACCACTCGGACTCGGGCTCGGCCGGCACGAGCGTAACCTGCGTGGGCTCGCACACGTCGCCCAGGCAGTCCGCGAGCGCGGAGAGGTTGCCCCCGTACCAGTCGGGGAAGGACAGCTCGTGCGCCACGAGCGCATGCAGGGCGTCCGGCCCCTCCAGGTCCCTCTCGCGTATGGTCAGCTCGCGCATCCTGCGCCTCCGTCCTTCTTGTCGCGCCGTCCGGCGTGCCTGTCTCTAGTACAGCTGCTCCCAGGTCTGGTAGTGGTCGGGCGTATAGTACACGAGCCCGTCGTTTGAGAAGACGATCCGCTCCGGCCCGCGGTATCCGCCCTGGTAGTTGATGTCGCACTCCGTCCAGGTGCGGCCGTCGGCCTCGGGGAGCGCCCCGTCGTCGTTCCAGTACCTGCTGCCGCCGATGGACCTGCCGGGCAGGACGTCCCAGAGGTTGCCCTCGGAGCTCACCCAGCCGGCCTTGCCGGCCTTGGTCTTGCTGATATAGTTGCCGGGCAGGTGGCCGAACTCGTGGATGTAGGCCGCGACCTCGTCCTTTGTGGAGTACTCGCCGTCCTCGGTCACCGTGGTGGCGACGGTGGCGTCAGCGTCCGCTGCCTCGCCCGGGGACACGTCGGGTGCCGCCGCATCGCCGTCCTTCTCGCCGGAGGCTTCGGTCGCTGTATCGCCTTGCTCGCCGACAGCGTCGCCCTTGTCTGCGTCCGAGTCCCCTCGCTCGGAAGTGGCAGCGCCCACGCCCGTGTCCGCGACGCCCATGCCGCTCGACCCGCAGGCCGTCACGGCCGCGCATGCCACGGCCAGCAGTATCGCCACGACTACCGACAAGAACCTCGACCCACGCTTCCGCATCCGCGCCTCCTCCTTCGTTTGGCCGAACCCATCGTACCCCGTTGGCGGGGGCCGGGCACCGGGCACCGTGCACCGGGCACCGGGGGTACTCCCCTGCTGCCCACTACCGGGCAGCAGGTTCGTCATGGCGGGACTGCAGGCATGGGAGAGTCCTTGGCGACCTGCGTAGCCTGGAGGAGGAGGTCGGCCTTCTTGTTTGGCGGCTGGGACACCCCGGTTCCAAAGGGTAGTCCCCCACGGGGGTCTACCCTCTGGACGGGATAGAGGTAGACCCCCACGGGGGTCTACCCTCTGGACGGGAGAGAGGTAGTCCCCCACGGGGGACTACCCTCTGGATAAGGTCGGACCTCCCAGAAGAGTCTCAGATAGAAACCGCAGGTAAACGATAGTATCAGTGGGAAACTGTCACTACATCAAAAGTGGGTATTCCCCCATGGGGGACTACCCTCTGGATCGGGAGAAGGATGGAAGGAGGGTAGTCCCCCGGAGAGGTCTACCCTTCTGGACCAGGGGAGGGGTGGGAGAGGGGTGGTCCCCTACAGAGGTCTACCCCTGGACAAGGACGGACTTCTCGTGAGGGACTCAGATAGAAACCACAGGTAGTCGACGGTATCAGTTGGAAACTGTAACCACATCAAAAGTGGGTGGTCCCCCGGAGAGGTCTACCCTCTGGATCGGGATAAGGGTAGTCCCCCGTAGAGGTCTACCCTCTGGATCAGGTCGGACCCCCGAAAGGGTCACAGAGAGAAACCACAGGTCATCGACGGTATCGCATGGATACCGTCCATACATCAAAAGTGGGTGGTCCCCCGGAGAGGTCTACCCTTCTGGACCAGGGGAGGGGTGGGAGAGGGGTGGTCCCCCGGAGAGGTCTACCCTCTGGATCGGGATAAGGGTGGTCCCCTACAGAGGTCTACCCTTCTGGACCAGGGGAGGGGTGGGAGAGGGGTGGTCCCCCGTAGAGGTCTACCTTCTGGATCGGGATAAGGGTGGAAGGAGGGTGGTCCCCCTCAGGGGACTACCCTCTGGATCAGGTCGGATCCCCCGAAAGGGTCACAGGGAGAAACCACAGGTTATGGACGGTATCTCATGGATACCGTCCATACATCAAAAGTGGGTGGTCCCCCACGAGGGACCACCCCTGGGGCCAGGCCACCGGCGCGCTACAGCGTCTGCTCCGTGCGGCCGATTATGTCGTCCTGCGTGGCCCGGCTCAGCACGTTGAAGAAGGCCGAGTAGCCAGCCACGCGCACGATCAGGTCCTTGTGGGCCTCGGGGTGGGCCTGGGCGTCGAGCAGGGTCTCGCGCGAGACCACGTTGTACTGCACGTGGTAGCCGTGGAGCTTGTCGAAGAAGGTCCGCACCATGAGCTCGAGCTTGCGACGGTTGGCGGGGTCGGCCAGCGTGGACGGCGAGACCTTCTGGTTGAGCAGCACCCCTCCCGTGATCTTCTCCGTAGGTAGCTTGGCCACCGAGCGGAAGACGGCCGTGGGGCCCTGGCGGTCGGCGTTGTGGGCCGGGCTCGACCCCTCGGCCAGGGGCTCGTGGGCGTTGCGGCCGTCGGGCGTGGCCATGGTCCCCATGCCCTGACCCACGTTCGCGCTGATGGAGCTCGTGCCGCCGTAGCGGATGCCGCCGATGGGTCCGCGGCCAAACCGCGTGGTGTGGTACTTCTGCATCTCGTCCAGGTAGGAGTCGTAGGCGCGCACCACAAGCTGGTCTGCGTAGTCGTCGTCGTTGCCGTAGCGGGGGGCCTTGTTCTTGAGCAGCTGCTGGATTACGCGGTTCTCCGGCGACTGGAAGTCGTCCAGGATGGCGTCCCAGAGCTGCTGCGGGGTCAGGCGTCCCTCGTCGAACACGAGCTTCTTTATGGCGGAGAGGGAGTCCGCCATGTTTGCGATGCCCACCTGCAGGCCGGAGATGAAGTCGTAGTGGGCGCCGCCCTCCTTGATGGTCTTGCCGCGGGCGATGCAGTCGTCCACGAGGGCGGAGCACAGGACGTCCGGCACCTCACGCTCGGAGGCCTTGTCGATGGCGTTCTCCACGATCACGGAGTAGCGGGTCATCTCGCGGATGGTCTTGTCCCAGGCGTCCATGAGCTCGTCGAAGCTGGTCATGTCCGTGAAGTGCCCGTAGTCGCGGGTGAAGCGCCGACCCGTGGTAAGGTCCACGCCGCCGTTCATGGCGGCAAGGAGGATGCGGGGGAAGTTGAGGTAGCTCATGCCGGTGCAGCGGTAGCCCCACTTGCCGGGCACGGCCGTCTCCACGCAGCCGATGGCGGAGTAGTCGTAGGCGTCCTCGGGCGCCACGCCCCAGGCTATGAAGCTGGGGATGATGATCTCGTCGTTGTTGAGGGCGGGCATGCCGAAGCCCAGACGCATGACCTCCACGCACTCGTCCATGAAGTGCGGGTCGATCCCGCTGTGGTAGCGCACCGTGAGGTTGGGCTGGGTGAGGCGGGTCTGCGCCACGGACTGGAGCACCAGGTAGGAGAGGTCGTTCACGGCGTCCACGGCGTGCGCGGCGTCGGCGGGGCCGCCCTGGTCGACGAGCTTCTGTCCGCCGATGGTCACGTTCTGGTACATGGGCATGCCGGCCGAGCCGTTGGTGTGGGCCTGGGAGCGGACCTTGTTTACCGTGAGGGTCTTGATCCAGAGGTTGGTGAGAAGCTCCAGTGCCTCGCTGCGCGTGATGTCGCCGCAGGCCAGGTCGGCCGCGTAGTAGGGGTAGAGGTACTGGTCGAAGCGGCCGTAGGAGAGCGAGTGGCCGTTGGACTCGATCTGCAGGACAGCTTGCATGAACCACACGCACTGGACCGCCTCGCGGAAGCTGGCCGCGGGCTCCCAGGGCACGCGGGCGCAGATGGAAGACATCCGCTCCAGCTCCGCGCGGCGGACCGGATCGGGGCAGGCGGCTGCCTGCTCGGCGGCAAGGCGGGAGTAACGCTGCGCCCAGCGGTGCACGGCGTCGAGGACGACAAGGACGGCGGAGTAGAAGACGTTCTTGTCCAGGGCGTCGGGGTCGGTGAGGTCGAGGGCTGCCTGGGCGGCGCGGGTGCGCTCGGCGTAGCCGCGCAGGCCCCCGCGCAGGAGGCGCGCGTGGTTGATGGCCAGGTGGGCATCGCCGGCGTTGAGCTTGCCCTCCATGCCAAAGAGGCCCGTCTCCATAAATACGTCAACCTCATGGGGCAGGAGCGCACCGCCCTTCTCGCGCAGGGTCCGGCCCTCCCAGAAGGGGGCGATGGAGCGGAGCTGGGTCTTTGTCTGCTCGGTGATGTGGAAGACGTCGCCGTCGCGCAGCTCGAAGGTGTCCAGCTCGTCGATCACGAAGCCCATGGTGTACTCGGGGAAGACGGGCGCGTCCATGTTCTTGCAGGCCTGGTTGCCGGCCAGGAGGGTCTTGTCCTCTATGTAGATGGTCATGTTGTCGAGGATCTTCTCGAGCATGCGGGCGCGACGCATGACGGGCGGCTGGGCCAGGTTCTCGCGGTAGGCCTGGGTGGCAAGGAGCGCACGCTCGGCCTCCACGTAGGGAACCTCGTCGAGCACCTCCTCGCGGAAGGCGGCCATGCGGGGCGTGAGGGCGCCAAAGTGCTCGGTGTTCTCCATGGGGACGGGCTCCTTTTGGGCAGGTCGTAGTTGCGGGTGGAATTCTTTGCGCTTACGTTCGAAAGTATCTTAGGATCGCAGTGGGTACTTGTCAACGATAATCGCTACACTTACGAACGTAACATGTGACAAAGCGTGACAAAGGGTCGGACCCTCCAAAGCGTCCAAAGCGTGACAAAGGGTCAGACCCTCTGTCACATCGGACCCTCTGTCACATCGGCGGGACGGGGGATGGGTATGGGCAGGCGGGACGCGAGGATTCTGGAGCTCCTGGGCGAGCGCGGTCGGTGCGACGTGAGCGTGCTGGCGGAGGAGCTGGGCGTCTCGCAGGTGACGGTCCGCAAGGACCTGGACTCGCTGGCGGAGCGGCGGCTCGTGCGGCGCGTGCACGGGCATGCCGAGCTGGGGAGTCCGGACGACGTGGCGGGGCGGCTCGCCTACCACTACGAGGCAAAGCTCGCCATCGCGCGGCGGGCGGCGGGGCTGGTGGCCGCCGGCGAGACCGTGATGGTGGAGTCGGGGAGCTGCTGTGCCCTCTTTGCGCGCGAACTCGTGGCGGCCGGGCGCGGCGTCACGCTCATCACGAACAGCGCCTTCATCGCGGCGTACGTGCGCGACCTGCCCGGTGCGCGGGTGGTCCTCCTCGCGGGCAACTACCAGCCGGACGCGCAGGTGACGGTGGGGCCGCTCGTGCGCGCGTCGGTGGCGGGGCTGGCCGTGGACAAGCTCTTCGTGGGGACCGACGGCTACGCCGGGAGCGGGGTCTTTACCAACGAGGACCCCCTGCGGGCCCAGGCCGTGCACGACATGGCGGAGCGGGCGGCGCGCGTGTACGTGGTCACGGAGAGCGAGAAGTTCGGGCGGCGGGGGCTCATGCCGCTCGACCTGGCGGGACGTCCGGTGACGGTGGTCACGGACGACGCGCTCGCCGCGGGTACGGCGGCGGACCTGGCCGCGGTGGGCGTGGGGGTCCTGCGGGCGTAGTAGAGCGGCCTCCGTGTCACAAAAGTGACTGACACTTCTGTGACACTCTACTACCGCTATTCTCTTGCACAGAGGAGGTTCGCGATGTCTGACGTTCTGGACTACCTGCGCGAGCACGGAGACAAGGGCCTGGCCGAGGAGCCCTTCAACGAGGTGGACAACCTGGCCCTCTGCCAGGTGAGCTACCTGGACTTCTCCGGCGTGGTGCCGGGCCTGGGCCGCGGCGACGTGACCGTGCGCGAGGCCTGGGAGAGCTACGCGCGAGTTCAGGGCACGGATGGCATCTACGGCCTCACGGGCATGGGGACGCCGTTTGCCCCCTTCGTCCTGCAGGCCATGGCGGCGGGGCGGCGCTTTGCCGGCGCGCGGATGGGGGACTTCCTGCAGGTGATGGCCCCGGCACGTCACGAGCAGTTCGCTGCCGTGCGCTTCTCGCTTGGCGACGGGACCACCTACGTGGCCTACCGCGGGACGGACAACTCGCTCGACGGCTGGCGCGAGGACTTCATGCTGAGCTACGAGGTGGTGGCGGCCCAGCGCGACGCCCTGGCCTACCTGCGGCGCGTCGCGCGGTCGGCGCGGGGTCGGATTCGCGTGGGCGGCCACTCCAAGGGCGGCAACCTGGCGGCATTCGCCGTGGCCTTCCTGCCGGACGAGCTTGGCGGACGAGTGAGCGAGGTCTGGTGCAACGACTCGCCGGGCTTCGACCGCGGGGTCGTGGACTTCCGGCGGCTCGAGGCCATCGCCGGCCGCACGCGGCTGCTCACGCCGGAGTACTCCGTGGTCGGTGCCCTTCTCGAGCACGTGGTGGAGCCGGAGTACGTGGTGTCCGCAGACAAGGGCATAGGCCAGCACAGCATGATGAGCTGGCAGGTGGAGGGTGCGCGGCTGGCGCGGGGGAGGGGCATGGCGCCCGAGGCGGCGCGCGTGGACGCGCTCTTCTCGCAGCTCGTGGGCAGTCGCGACCTGGCTGGGCGGCAGGCCTTCGTGGGCGACGTCTTTGGGGCGCTTGCCGCGACCGGTGCCACCACCACCGACGAGTTCGGTGCCATGGGACCCGCCGCGGTCGAGACCGTGGTGGCCCATCTGGGCACGCGCGACCCCGCCACGCGCGGGCAGGTGCGCGACGTCCTTCTCTCCTTGGGAGGCGGGGCCGTGGTCTCGGCCGTGACCGAGCCCTTCGGGGCCGGCATCGGGGCGGGGACCGGGGCTGGTGCCGAGGCCGGCGAGGAGGGGGCCGTCGTCCCCGCGGCAGACGAGGTCTCGCTCGAGGGGATGCGGCGGCACCGGGAGCGTCGCGAACGCGCGCAGTCCCGCATGGCGCCCGTGGCCGCCATCGGGGCGATCACGCGGAGCGAGGTGCTGAGAAGCTCGGTCCTGCTTGCCGTGGGCATCCTGATCCTGGCGAACGCGAACGTGCCCACGCCCGTGCTGGGATACGCCATGGTGGCCACCGCCGGGGTGTATGCGGCCTTCCTCCTGGTGCGCTACGTCATGGCCAGGCGGTCTGGGGCCGACGCGGACCCCGAGGACCTGGCCATAGGGATCCTCACCGCGGTGCCCGTGCTGGCCGTGGTCTTCCTGCGCGTGGCCGTCTCGCTCCTGTACAACCTGGTCCTGGGCGGGGCGCTCCTGGTGTGGGGCATCAAGCTGGCCCGGCAGGAGCACGTGCGCGGGGCGCGGGAGTTCGTGGCGGCCCTGCGGCACGCACGCATGCTGGACGGGCTCCTCGCCATAGTCCTGGGGGTGCTCCTCCTGGTGAACCCCACCCAGCTCGACCTCTACTCGCAGATAATGGCCGGCATCTACGTGGGCTGGCACGGCGTGTGGGGGCTCATCACCCGCTAGGGAACACAGGAACACAGGGGGTACTCCCCTGGAACACAGGGGGTACTCCCCTGTGTTTCTCCCCTGTGTTTGGGGGGTCCGGACCAAACAGAGGGGAGTACCCCCTGCGTTTGCCCCCGGCGTTTGGGTATAAGGCCCTTCGGTTTGCACGAACGACCGAAGGGAGACCCCATGTACGACTTCACCTTCCACATCCCCACGCGCATCAACTTTGGCAGGGGCGCCATCAGCCACCTGAGCGAGCTGGCCGAGTCCGGCAACAAGGCCCTCCTGGTGTACGGCGGCGGCTCCATCAAGCGCAACGGCATCTACGACGAGGCCCTGCGCATCCTGGGCGAGGCCGGCGTCGAGGTGACCGAGCTCTCCGGCGTGGAGCCCAACCCCCGCATCCAGACCGTGCGTCGCGGCGTCGAGCTCTGCAAGGAGCAGGGCATCCAGATGGTCCTGGCCATCGGCGGCGGCTCCACCATCGATGCCTCCAAGGTCATCGCGGCTGGCGCCCTCTACGACGGCGACCCCTGGGACCTGGTGCTGGACAGCTCCAAGGCCGTGCGCGCCCTGCCCATCTACTCCGTGCTCACGCTGGCCGCCACGGGCTCCGAGATGGACTGCTTCGCCGTGATCTCCGACATGACCAAGAACGAGAAGTGGGGCACCGGCGCCCCCTGCATGGTCCCCACCATGTCCGTCCTCGACCCCACCTACACCTTCAGCGTGTCGCGCAGGCAGACCGCGGCGGGCACGGCCGACATGATGAGCCACACCTTCGAGAACTACTTCACGCGCGAGAAGGGCGCCGACGTGCAGAAGGAGTTCTGCGAGGGGCTCCTGCGCACCATGGTCAAGAACGGCCCCGTGGCCCTCGCCCATCCCGACGACTACGACGCCCGCGCCAACCTCATGTGGGCGGCGTCGCATGCCATCAACGGCCTGGTGGGCGCAGGCTCTGCCAACGCCTGGTGCGTGCACCCCATGGAGCACGAGCTCTCGGCCTTCTATGACATCACGCACGGCGAGGGCCTGGCCATCCTCACGCCGGCCTGGATGGAGCACGTGCTCTCCGTGGACACCGTGGCAGACTTCGCCCGCTACGGTCGTCGCGTGTGGGGCATCCAGGGGCTCGACGACTTCGCGGTGGCGCATGAGGCCATAGCCAAGACCCGCGAGTTCTTCTTCCAGACCATGGGCATGCCGGCCAACCTGCGCGCCGTGGGCATCACCGACGACAAGAACTTCGAGGTCATGGCCCAGAAGGCGGCCGACGGCTCCAAGGGCTCCTATGTGCCGCTGACCAAGGACGACATCGTTGAGATCTACCGCGCCGCGTTCTAGCAGCGTGCGTGCCGGTCGGGCACCAGGGGGTGGGCACCAGGGGAGTCTGCAAACACGGGGGGTACTCCCCCGTGTTTGCCCCGTGTTTCACTGAAACACGGGGGGTACTCCCCCGTGTTTGGCACGCTAGGAGCAGTAGCGCTCGAGGGCGGCCACTAGGAAGCTCGTGGCCCCCTTGCCTGCGCGGCTGTCGTAGTAGTCGGTAAAGCGCTCGTCGGCCAGGTAGCCGTGGGCCAGCCCCAGGTGGGCGGCGCGCGAGTAGGTACCCTCGGGCCAGTACATGCGAAGCCACGCCTCGTGGGTGCGGCAGAGCCCCTGGGCGGTCGCGCCGGCGGGGTCGCCCGTGGCCATGGCGGCCTTGAGCTGCTCGATTATCTCGTCGGCCAGCTCCTGGGCCTCGGCCCAGCGGGCCTCGTCCATGCCGGCCATCTTGGCATTCGCGGCGGCCACGACCTTCTCGCCATAGCGGGCGCGCGCCTCGGCGCCGTACGTGCGCTCGTTCCTCTCCATCGCCTGGCGCTTGGACAGCCGCGCCCCCGGGAGCTTGCCCGCCTCCACGGCCCGCTCCACCGCAGCCTCCGCCCGCTCGATGGGGGAGACCCACACCACGGGCCTCTCGCCGCAGGTCACGTACTCACGGGCTCGCGAGTCGCGCGCCAGCTGGTCCCACTCCTCGGGTGCCAGCGTGCGCAGGGCGAGCGGGAGGAGCTCGGCCTCCTCGCCGGCCACGATGGTGAGGGCTATCTCGCAAGCGTCGTCCAGCTGGTCGGCAACGGAGCTCAGGTTGGAGCCGGTGGGATGCGCGGCGATGCTCGCCGTGAGGGACTTGGCCACCGTGAGGCAGTTGCGCACCGTGTCGTCCTCGTCCCACATCACGGTCGCGGCGTCGGCCACGCCGTGGGCCTGGAGCAGGGGCAGGAGGAGCTCCTCCTTGCGGCGGTAGTGGGCCGCCATGCGGGCCAGGGAGTCGGTGTCCTTGTCGAGGTCGTGGGCCAGGCGGGCGTTCGTCGCGGTGCGTGGCATGGCGTAGACGCGCGCGACGTCCGGCCGGATGCGGGTGTTCACGAGCTCCACCAGGCGGCGGTTCTCCACGTGGAAGGTGCGGGCGGCCTCGATGGCGTCCCGCTTGCCGGTCTGATGCCGCTTCTCCGTGTGTGCCATGGTGCCTCCCGCCGTGCGACCCTGACGCAATCGTAGCGCGCCAGGTAGCGTTTGGCGCCTTCGCGTACGCGGATGTCCGCAAACGTTGCCTTGGGCGCAACGTTTTGGGGCGCAACGTTTTGCCGCCGGTGGGTATACCTTGGCGAGAAGGACGCGTGGCGGTGCCGTGCCGCGACGACGCGCCGCGGTTTCGCGCCGCTGCGCCGCCGAAGAAGGGAGACCACATGACCAAGTTCGACGACCTCAAGCTCTACATCCTGCCCGGCTGCCCCTACTGCGCCAAGGTGGATCGCTTCCTGGAGGAGAACGGCCTGGAGGTGGAGCACCTGGACGTGACCCAGGGTACCAACGGCGAGGACCTGGTGCGCATCGGCGGCAAGCGCCAGTGCCCCTGCCTGCTGATCGACGGCGCGCCCATGTACGAGAGCGACGACATCATCGACTACCTGGCCGGCCGCCTGGGCGCATAGGCGCTGGGCCGCACGGGTGGGCCGCATGGGCGCGTAACAACGCTGTGTCGCAAGGCGCGCGGGGTGGCGAGAAGTTCCTACCATATGTGTGTCGATCGCCGGCGTGCCAAAGATGTCTGACGCCCTTGGCACGCACGTCCCGAGGAGGCCCACATGCGCGACTTCGTGTTCCATGCACCCACAGAGATCTGCTTTGGCAGGGAGCAGGTGTCTCACCTGGCCGAGCTCTCCGCCTTTGGCAGCAGGGCGCTCCTGGTGTACGGTGGGGGCTCCATCAAGCGCAACGGGATCTACGACGACGTGATGGGCGTGCTCGCCGGCGCCGGCATCGAGGTCGAGGAGCTTGCCGGTGTGGAGCCCAACCCGCGCATCGCCACCGTGCGCCGCGGCGTGGCCCTCTGCCGCGAGAGGGGAGTGGACATGGTGCTGGCCGTGGGTGGCGGGTCTGCCATCGACTGCTCCAAGGCCATCGCGGCCGGCGTGCCCTACGAGGGGGACCCCTGGGACCTGGTGATGGACCACTCGCTGGTCAAGGCCGCCCTGCCCGTGGCCTGCGTGGTCACGCTGGCGGCCACCGGCTCGGAGATGAACGGCAACGCGGTGATCTCCAACCCGGACATCCCGGCCAAGCTGGCCGTCAAGTCGCCCCTGCTGTGCCCCAGGATCGCCATCCTCGACCCCACCTACACCCTCACCGTGCCGCGCCGCCAGACGGCTGCTGGCGTCGCGGACATGATGAGCCACACCTTCGAGAACTACTTCACCCTGGAGCCCGCCTGCGACGTGCAGCGACGCATGGCCGAGGGGCTCCTGCGCACCATGATCAAGTACGGGCCCATCGCGCTGGCCCACCCCGACGACTACGATGCCCGCGCCAACCTCATGTGGGCCGCCACCCACGCCATCAACGGCATCGTGTCGCAGGGCAGCGCTCCCGCCTGGTCCTGCCATCCCATCGAGCACGAGCTTTCGGCCTACTACGACATCACGCACGGCGAGGGCCTGGCGGTGGTCACGCCGGTGTGGATGGAGCACGTGCTCGGCGTGGACACGGTGGTGCCCTTTGCCGAGTACGGCCGCAACGTGTGGGGGCTTGTTGGCGCGGACGACATGGCCGTGGCCCACGAAGCCATCGCCTGCACGCGGCGCTTCCTCTTCCAGGACCTGGGGATCGCGCCCAACCTGCGCGGCCTGGGCATCCCCGACGAGAGCCACTTCGGCGACATGGCGGACCACATGTGGTGGCGTACAGAGAAGTCCTTCGTGCCCCTCTCGCGCGACGACGTGGTGGCCATCCTCCACGACGCCTTCTAGCCTGCCGAGGCCCCTGGGCCCTTGGGGTCGGAGCTGCTGTCACGCGGGGTCTCGTGTCACGCGGGGTCGGAGCTGCTGTCACGCGTGTCACGCGGGGTCGGAGCTGCTGTCACGCACACGGGCCCTCTACCAGCTTCGGACAGTTGAACTTGTGGATTTGAACTTCTTGAACCTCTGGGTTGACAGCCCGGAGGTTCTCACTATCATGGAGTTCAATTTTCGCGACGCGTAAATTGAACTTGTCTTGAACTTTTCATGAGCTGCAGAGTTGAACTTTCGCGTCAGGCTAGGGAGAAGACCATGGAGACCAAGACCGAGAAGCCCACCGCGCTCAGCAACCAGTACGAGACCTTTGCGAACCGCCTGGCCAGTGCCATGGCGGACCGGAGCCTCAAGCAGGCCGACCTCGTGCGCATCGCCGAGGACGAGGGCACCAAGCTCGGCAAGAGCCAGCTCTCCCAGTACCTCTCCGGCAAGACCACGCCCCGTCGCGACACGCTGGAGTTCCTGGCGCGCATCCTCGGGGTGGAGGAGAACTGGCTCTCGGCTGGCAACTCGCTGACCGCGGGTAACCCGACGCTTGCGGACCACGCAGCCCCAAAGCCGGCGCCTGTTCCCAAGCCCGCGTCGGCCCCCAAGCCCGCGGCTCGCCGTCCGGCCGCGCCCCGTCGCTTCAAGAAGTCCAGCAAGCTCGACAACGTCCTCTACGACGTGCGCGGCCCCGTGCTCGACGAGGCTAACCGCATGGAGGACCAGGGCATCCACGTGATCAAGCTCAACATCGGAAACCCCGCTCCCTTCGGCTTCCGTACGCCCGACGAGGTGGTCAAGGACATGCAGGACCAGCTGGTCGACTGCGAGGGCTACTCCGACAGCCGAGGCCTCTTCACGGCGCGCAAGGCCATCATGCAGTACGACCAGCTCAAGGGCATCCCAAACGTGGACGTGGAGGACATCTACACCGGCAACGGCGCCTCGGAGCTCATCAACCTCGCCATGTCCGCCTTCCTGGACGACGGCGACGAGATCTTGATCCCCAGTCCGGACTACCCCCTCTGGACCGCCTGCGCCACCCTGGCCGGCGGCCACGTGGTGCACTACGTGTGCGACGAGCAGCAGAACTGGTACCCCGACATCGACGACATCCGCTCCAAGGTGACCGACCGCACCAAGGGCATCGTGATCATCAACCCGAACAACCCGACCGGTGCCCTCTACCCGCGCGAGGTGCTGGAGGAGATCGTGCAGGTGGCCCGCGAGCACCAGCTGGTGATCTTCTCGGACGAGATCTACGACCGGCTGGTCATGGACGGCAAGCAGCACACCTCCATCGCCAGCCTGGCGCCCGACCTCTTCTGCGTGACCTTCAACGGCCTCTCCAAGAGCCACATGATCGCCGGCTACCGCATCGGGTGGATGAGCCTCTCCGGAAACAAGCGCCTGGCCCAGGACTACATCGACGGCATCAACATGCTCTCCAACATGCGTCTGTGCTCCAACGTGCCTGCCCAGTCCGTGGTGCAGACCTGCCTGGGAGGCGTGCAGCGCTCGCAGCAGCTGCTGGTGCCGGGAGGCCGCATCTACGAGCAGCGCGAGTACGTCTACGGGCGCCTGAGCGCCATGGAGGGCGTCACGGTGAGCAAGCCCGACGCGGCCTTCTACATCTTCCCGCGGTTGGACCCCGAGCGCTACAACATAACTGACGACGACCAGTTTGCACTTGACCTCCTCAAGGACCAGCACGTCCTGATCGTGGCCGGCAAGGGCTTCAACTGGGAGACGCCCGGCTACTTCCGCGTGGTCTACCTGCCCCGCAAGAACACCCTGCACGAGGCCCTGGATCGACTCGAGGACTTCCTGAGCTACTACCGCCAGTAGGCAGGAGGTCGCGAGCATGGCGCGCCGCTGGTAGGGGGGCCGCCGGTTTGGGTAAAGTGATGTCTGCGGACATCGGATGAACCTCGGGTGCCCGGGCGCGAGAGCGTCCGGGCACGTTTGGAAAGGCGGTCGGAACATGGCGGACGAGGCCAAGGTGCTGGACGTGACGCGCCCGATTCAGGAGCTCCTGTGCGGGAACGAGGACCTTCGCGGGCTTCTTGCCGAGATGGGCATCGACCCGGCGGACCTGCCGGGCAACCAGTCGCTCGTTGACTACGTGAGGGACCTGGGCGTGGACCCGTCGGTGATCGTGATGGCGCTGGGTGCCATGGGCTATGACGTCCAGGGCTACGTGCCCGAGCCCAACCCTGTGGCGGACACCACGCTCTCGGACATCATGAGCGTGATCTTCCTCAACAAGTTCCGCGGCGAGGACCTGCCCGACACGGTGGGCTCCTCGGGTGGCGAGGCGGGGCCGATGCTGGCGCACATGGAGATGGCCGTCAAGCGCGCGCAGGCCGAGGGCAAGCTGCCCAAGAAGGGCGAGTAGCGTCTAGGGTCACGGGACGGCGGGCCTGGCTTGGTGGGCGCGGGCGTTTGCAAAGCCCGACGGGACCGCCGACCTCAATTGCTGGGCAATCCCAACACCCGATTGGCCCCATAGCGAGCGGGGCGCACCCTAACGACCTTCTCGGCAGGTGCTCGTCCTGTCTGGCGGCGTTAGGGTGCGCTTTGGGGCTGTATACGGGTGCAGGTTGCACCTTACTGGCGCTAGAGAAGGTCTTGGGACGGCGAACACCCGGTTAGGGTGCGCCAAGGTGGCGAAAACGAGCCCGGCATGCACCCTATCGGCCCTTTGGGGGAGTGGGAGCCGTGTGGGCGCCAGTTAGGGTGCAACTCTGGCCGCCTGCGCGCTGCGCCTCCTGACCCACCCACCTGCCCGGTCATCCGCCACCCGTGCCGGCGCGCCCCGCGTCCCTTCGCGTTACCAGCTGGCTCCATCGCCCGCCCCGCGCCTGCGGGCAGCGGCAGCGCCGCCTATACTGTGCTGAACCAACCCAAGGAGGCCCGCATGCCCAGCGTTCGCGACGTCGCACGGAAGATGAAGCTCGAGAGCCCGCAGATGGCGGCCACCCCCGTAGAGCTGCGCAACGCGGCGCTCGCGGCCATGCGCGACGCCCTTCTGGCCAACAAGGACGCGATCTTCGCCGCCAACCGCGAGGACCTGGCCGCTGCCGAGACCAACCACGTGGCCCCCGCCGTGGCACACCGGCTGCTCTTCGACGAGCGCAAGCTCGCCGACGTGTGCGCCGGCATCGACTCCCTCATCGGCCTGCCCGACCCCGTGGGCCGCACGCTCCTGGCCCGCGAGCTCGACGAGGGACTGGTCCTGCGCCGCGTGACCTGCCCCATCGGCGTCATCGGCGTGATCTTCGAGGCCCGGCCCGACGCGCTCGTGCAGATCAGCGCCCTCTGCGTCAAGTCCGGCAACTGCGCCATCCTCAAGGGTGGCTCGGAGACGGCCCGCTCCAACCGTGCGATCTTCTCCGTGCTCAGGGCCGCGGCGCTCGAGGCGGGCCTGCCCGACGCATGCCTCGAGCAGGTGGAGGCCCATGCGGACGTGTCGGAGCTCCTTGGGTGCACGGGGCTGGTGGACCTCCTCATCCCGCGCGGGTCCAACGCCTTCGTCCGCCACGTGATGGACAACACGAACATCCCCGTGATGGGCCATGCCGACGGCCTCTGCCACGTGTACGTGCACGAGGCGGCGGACCTGGCCAAGGCCGTCCGCATCTGCGTGGACGCCAAGGCCCAGTACCCGGCGGCCTGCAACGCGGCAGAGACCCTGCTCGTGGACCGCCCGATCGCCGGGAGGTTCCTGCCGCAGGTGGCCGCCGCTTACGCCGAGGCCGGCGTGACCCTGCGCGGCTCGGACGACGTGCGCGCCATCGTGGACTGCGAGCCCGCGACCGAGGCCGACTGGGACACGGAGTACCTTGCGCTCACGATTAGCGCGCGGCTGGTGGACGGGGTAGACGACGCGATCGCCCATATAAACGCCCATGGTTCGCACCACACGGACGCCATCGTGACCGAGGACGACGCCGTGGCCGAGCGCTTCATGGCGCTCGTGGACTCGGCGGGCGTGTACCAGAACGCGTCGACGCGCTTTGCCGACGGCTTCCGCTACGGCTTTGGCGCCGAGGTGGGGATCTCCACGGGCAAGATGCCGCCGCGCGGCCCCGTGGGGCTCGACGGGCTCGTGACCTACAAGTACCTGCTCAGGGGCTCGGGCCAGGTGGTGGGTGACTACGCCTCGGGCAGGAATGCCTTCCACTTCCGCGACCTCGAGGCGTGACACGAACTCCGACCCTGCGTGACACGAACTCCGACCCTCTGTCACGTCCCGGCTACTCCTGGTCGCTGCTGTGCATGCGGTCGCGCACGTCGTCCACGAACTCGCGGAGCCGGCCGGAGTAGAGCGTGGGGTAGGCGTCGATCATGCGCTGCTGCTGGATGGAGAGGCTCCTGTGGAAGGAGTCCACGAGGTCGTCCATCGAGGGCAGGCGGGAGGGGATCTGCGCCGCGGCGTCGCGGATGCCGCGCAGCCGGTGCCGCGCCCCATGCGTGCGCGAGCGGGCAATGTCGTAGAGGCGCTCGGCCAGCTCGGCCGAGTTCGCGACCTCGGCCAGGTCCGGCGCGTTGCGGAGGTTCTCCACGAGCGCCCCCATACGGGACCTGGCGGCCTCCACGAGCCGCTCGGCCTTCCGTCGAAGGGCCGCCGCGCCAAAGTGCGAGACCACGAAGTCGCCCCAGAAGACGGCGGCCGAGAGCCCCGCCACGAGCCACAACCTATCCGCCGGTACGCAGCTCACCCAGAAGACCACCCAGGGATGCAGCCACAGCATGACCACGGTGCAGCAGGCGGCGAACTCGAAGAACCCGCCTATCCACACCCGGCCCTGGACGTTGAGCGGCCGCTTGGAGTAGTCCCACCAGCGCGCGTCGTAGATCCTCTCCATGACGACGGAGGTCGCGAATTCCAGCGTGCAGCAGAGCACCCCGCTCAGGAAGAAGAGCGCCACCGGCTGCGTGCACCAGCTGAGCAGGAGGACGCAGAGAAGCGCCCCCGAGCCGTAGATGGGGCAGTAGGGGCCGTTCAGAAAGCCGCGGTTGATGAGGCGGCGCTGCTTGACGGAGCAGCAGAAGCTCTCCGAGGCCCAGCCCAGCATGCTGTAGATGAGGAAGATGAGCCAGGTGTCGCAGACGGCGTCGAGAAGGGCCGGCCAGTCGCCGGCCACGAGCGGGCCCAGCAGGTCAGGCACGGTCGCCACCTCCCGCAAGACCGACCTTGTTGCCCACCCAGCCGGCCAGGCGGGATGCCTTGAGGGCGAAGCCGTGGGCGGTCTCGTGCGAGGCCACGCACTTGTCCGCCAGGGTGAGGATCCAGGCCTCGCGGCAGTGGGGCGGCGCCGGTACCAGGGGGAACATGTGATGGACCACCATGTCGCGCTGGATGGGCGTGAGGCCGAAGTCGCGCTCCGCGTTCATGCGCGCAAAGAAGGGATGGCGGAAGCCGTGCAGGCGGTGGCTGGGGTCGGGCACGTGCCAGTCGTAGAGGAAGTAGTCGTGCAGGAGCGCCCCGCGCACGAGGTCTCGCTCGCTCACGGGCACGGCCAGCGCTTGGGCGATGGCCACGCAGCGCAGCGTGACGGCCACCGAGTGCTGGAAGACCGTCGTATCGCCGTGCTGGATGCAGCGGCGCTCGACGTCCATGCCGGGGGAGCGCAGGATGTCCGCGGCATGGCGGGCAAGAAGGTCCTGCGGCAGTTCGTCGCGCGATATGGGGGCTCGCTGGGGCTGCATCGTCCTCCGACAGGTTCGACAGGTCGTGTGCTTGGTGTGCAAGGGCTGATTGTCGGGCTTGTCGGCAGGCTGAGAGGGCTAGTCGGTCCCCTTCCACAGAAAATCAAGGTACCTTGGGTTCTGCAGCTCCCAAGAGGCCTCGTTGTGCTGGCCGCCCTCCTGGAAGTAGACGTCCACCGAGGCGCCCGTGCGCGTGAGCTCGCGGGCCAGTGAGCGGGTGGCGCGGGCCTCGGGCGAGTCCGTGGCGGGGTCCTTGCCCTTTGGGGTGCGGCCGCCCTCGCCCTCGCCCCAGCCCAGGTAGATGCGGGTGTCGGGATTGATGAGGGCATGGGAGAGGTCGCGGCGGACCATGGGGCCCACGAGCCGCACGCCCGTGGACAGGCAGGCGGCCTTGGAGAAGACGTCGTTGTGGGCGATGGCGCCGTAGAGGCTCATGATGCCGCCCATGCTGGAGCCGCCGATGCCGGTGGCCTCGCGGTGGGGCCAGGTGCGCAGGTCGCGGTCCACCAGGGGCTTGACGTCGTTGATGATCCACTGGAAGGTCTGCTCGCCCAGGGGGTCGATCCTGTGGCCGAGCATGGTGAGGGGGTAGGGGCTGTACTCGTCGAGGCGGGTGAAGCCCTCGTGGCCGCACTCGAGGCCGATGACGATGAGCTTCTTGTCCCAGTTGTCGAGGTATTCCTTGAGGCCCCAGGACTTGCCGTAGGTGGCGTGGGAGTCATAGAAGAGGTTCTGGCCGTCGAACATGTACATGACGGGGTAGCGCTCGTCGGTCTGGTCGTAGTCGTCCGGCAGGTAGACGTGCAGCGTGCGCGTGCTGTCGGTGGGCCAGTAGTAGGCGTCCTCCTGAAATACCATGCGTGCCTCCTAGCCTGGGCGTGGGTTAGACCCTACTGTACCCATTGCCGGGCGCGAGATGTACGGCCACCTCGGTCCTGGGTGTCACGCCACCTCGGTCCTGGGTGTCACGCCCGCGCGTGACAAGGGGTCAGACCCCAGCGTCACCGACCCCAGCGTCACCCGTGTCAGGGGAGGAGGCCGTAGTGCTCCAGGACCACCTTGATGCCGATGCACACGAGCACGATGCCTCCCACCAGGGTGGCGCGGCGCTCCCAGCGTGCACCGATCCTGTTGCCGATGACCACGCCCACGAAGGAGAAGCAGAAGGTCGTGATGCCGATGAGCGCGGCCGGCCAGGCGATCTGCACCCCCAGCATGGCGTAGGAGACCCCCACGGCAAGCGCGTCGATGGAGGTGGCCACGGAGAGCATGGCCAGCTCGGGCATGTCGAGCCTCTGCGTGTCCTCCTCCACCTGCTCGCCCTCGGGGCCTTCGTGGGCGGCGTCCCAGATCATCTTGCCGCCGATGTAGGCCAGGAGGCCGAAGGCGATCCAGTGGGCGAAGGGCTCCACGAGTCCGGTGAAGTTGCTTGCCAGCAGGTAGCCGAGCACGGGCATGCCCGCCTGGAACCCGCCAAAGAAGAGGGCGATCACCACGGCGTGCCGGTAGTTGACCCTGCGCATGCCCAGTCCCTTGCAGATGGACACGGCAAAGGCATCCATGGAGAGCCCCACGGCCACCAGAAAGACCTCGACAAGACCCATGCGACCCTCCGCAACCCCGCAACACCCGTAGATCCCCGCGAACGTGACAATGAGCGCGATTATGGCACGTTCATGGTCTGCGCGCGGCCAAGTCACCGATGTGCAAGAATCCACTACGAGATTTTGAGCACTGGGGGCTGGCGGCGTTGGGGCGGCACGCCCGTGGAGCGCGGGCGGCATGCCCGCAAGGGCGAAGGGGGCGGCGCGTGGCGAGTAGCGGACGCATCGGCGTGGAGCACCTGCTGGCGGTGACGCGCGACGTCGTGGCCTCCGGCGACGAGCTCAAGGCCGCGGTGGCGCTGCAGCTCCTGGGCGAGAACCGCCTCCTGCTCACGCCAGCGGAGCACGTGGACCTCCTGGAGCGCGCCTGCGTGTACGGCAGCCAGGCCCTGGTGGGCCTCTGCTGGGAGATGCTCAAGCCCTTCCCCTACGCGGGCTGGGCCCTGGCCCTGGCCCTGCGCTGCGGTCGCGCGGACGTGAGCCGGCTCCTGCTCGACGAGGGGGTCGACCTCCTGCAGGCGGCCCATGGCACAGGCAGCATCATCTCGCCTTCGTCACGCAACGTCCCCCTCGACCGCGGCGACACCACCAAGGGCAACTACAACCTCCTGCTGGTCCCCCACGACCGGTCGGTCTGCTCGGAGGTCTTCTCCCCCTTCCGCGGAAACGAGCAGCTGGTGGGCGGGTCCTTCTCCACGCACACGGACCTTGCGGTAACGTGCGACCTCGTGGCCGCCCTGGCGGGGGAGGGGCGCTTCGACCCCGTGGTCTTCGACGACCTGCTCCGTGCTGCCATCGACAGGGCCGACCAGGCCCTCGACGCGCGCGGAGGGGCGGACGGGCCCGCGGCAGAGGCGTGCCTGGGGCTGGCCTCGCGCATGGTGACCCTCTGGCACCAGGACAAGGGCGGCGACAAGAACGTCGCGGCGGTCCTGAGCACCTTCGTGGAACCGAGCGCCCACGAGGAGGTCCTGGCGCTCGTGTGCGAGAGCGCGCCGGAGGTCATGCTCTCCTGCATCGCGAGCATGAGCTGGCTGCAGGACGACGTGGACCTGGTATGCCGCCTTGTGGGCCACCTGAGCGCGGGCACGCCCGTGCAGAACGAGTACCTGGCCGGCTACCTGGCCCGCAATGGCTGCATGGACGCCCTGCGCACCATGTCGCTCTGGCCGGGGGTCCTGGCCGGGCAGGCGGGACGGCGGGCCATGATGGAGGCGGCCGGGGCCGGGCACGCAGAGCTGGCGGCCTGGCTACTGCGCCTGGGGGAGGACGGCCCGGGCGCCGGGGGCGGTTCGGGGGCCGGCGACGCCACCGGCACGGCCACCGGTGCTGGCGGTGTCCCGGCTGGCACTGCGGGCGTCCCGGACGGCTGGTCCGGCGCCAGCCCGGACGACACCATGGCAGGCCTGGACGACCTTCTCCTCTAGGGGGGTGTGGCAGATGACGGAGCGGCGCGACGCCACGCGCGACGTGGCAACCAGCGGGCGTGGCGAGAAGGCCGCACCGGCCGCCGACCAGCCCCGCGAGGAGTCGGCCGACCAGCTGGCCCTCGAGGTGGTGGCCCTGGCGCGCGACCAGATCGTGGCCGAGCACCACTTCCTGGCCCAGGCGGCCTGCGCCCTGCACCCCGTCTGCGCGAAGCTGGGGGTGCCCTTCGTGACCAACGGCCGCACCCTCTGGGTGGACCCGGGCGTGATCCTCTACGACTTCAAGCGCACGCAGAAGCCGCCCAAGCACGACCTCATGCACGTCCTCATCCATTGCCTGCTGCTGCATCCCTTCGTGGGGGAGGAGCAGAGGGAGGACCCTGCGGCCTGGGAGTTGGCCACAGACATCGTGGCCGAGAAGCTCACGGCGGAGGTGGCTGGCCCGCGCGACGACGAGCGCGGCCAGGCCCTGGCCGTGGTGCTCGAGAAGGTCCGCGCGCAGATGGGGGAGCCAGTGTCGGCGGAGCGGCTCTACCACCACCTGCGCAAGGGGGAGTTCGCCGACGTGCGGGAGGCCTGGGCCAAGGCCTTCCAGGTGGACGACCCGCGCGCGTGGTTTGGTGGGCAGATGGACGTGACGCCCGAGGAGGGGACGGGCTCCCAGGGCGTGGGGTCCAGCTCCGACGAGGGCTCCAAGGGGAGCAGGCCCAAGCCGCAGGTGGTGCCGGTCTCGGAGGAGGAGGCCGAGGGCCTGCGCAAGAGGTGGGCCCACATCTCCAAGAGCACCCGCGTGGACCTGCAGACCCTGTCGCGCTCGCGCGGGGAGGGCCTGGGCGACCTCACGCGCGAGCTCGAGGTGGTCAACCGCGAGCGCGCCAGCTACGCGGACTTCCTGCGGCGCTTCGCCACCCCGCACGAGACCATGCGCGTGTCGCCAGACGAGTTCGACTACGTCATGTACACCTACGGCCTCCAGCTCTACGGCAACCTGCCGCTCATAGAGAACCTGGAGTACCGCGAGCAGCAGCTGGTGCGCGACTTCGCCATCGTCATAGACACCTCGGGCAGCGTGGACGGCGATGCGGTGCGGACCTTCGTGGACGTGACCTTCGACCTCCTTACCAGCGACGGCGCCTTCTGCGACCGGATGAACGTGCACGTGATCCAGGCCGATGCCGCGGTCCAGCAGGACACGGTCCTGACCTCTCGCGAGGACCTGGACAGGTGGCGCCGGCACGTGACCCTCAAGGGCTTCGGCGGCACGGACTTCCGGCCGGCCTTCGCCTACGTGGACCGGCTGCGGCGCGAGGGGGCCTTCCGCGACCTGGGCGGGCTTCTCTACTTCACGGACGGCTGGGGGATCTATCCCGAGCGGGTGCCGCGCTATCCCGTGGCCTTCGTCTTCTACGACGAGGACTACCGGCCGGAGATGGTGCCGCCCTGGGTGATCAAGGTGGTCCTCTCGCCGGGCGAGCTGGACCGGGAGCGGCGGTTGCGCGAGGTGCGCCAGCAGCGCGAGGACTGACGGCGCACGGGTGTGCCAGAGGGGCCAGGAGTGCCGGGCACTTCTTGGCACGGGACTTGGAGGCAAGCATGAACATCGACCAGGCGCGGGACCAGATCGAGGGCGCGGTGCGCGCGTACCTCGCCAAGGACGAGCGCGGGATGTACCTCATCCCGCCGCAGATGCAGCGGCCCATCATCCTCATGGGCCCCCCGGGCCTGGGCAAGACCGCCGTGGTGGGTCAGGTGGCCAAGAGGCTCAACATAAACTATGTGTCCTACTCGGTGACGCACCACACGCGCCAGAGCGCCCTGGGCCTGCCCTACATCGACGACGAGGAGTACGACGGGAAGCACTACAAGGTGAGCCGTTACACCATGAGCGAGATCATCGCCTCGGTGTACGACGCCATGAGGGAGTCCGGCGTGCACGAGGGCATCCTCTTCCTCGACGAGATCAACTGCGTGAGCGAGACCCTGGCCCCCGCCATGCTGCAGTTCCTCCAGTACAAGGTCTTTGGCACACACAAGCTGCCCAGGGGCTGGGTCCTGGTGTGTGCCGGCAACCCGCCCGAGTACAACCGCTCGGCCCGCGAGCTCGACCCGGCCATGCTGGACCGCATGAAGCGCATCGACGTGACGCCCGACCTGGACTCCTGGCTGGGCTTCGCCTCCTCGCATGGCGTGCACCCGGCCATAACCACCTACCTGCAGAACAAGCCCGGCAACTTCTACCGCGTGCGCGCCACCGTGGACGGCACCCGCATCGTGACGGCCCGCGGCTGGGAGGACCTCTCCCGCATGCTCCAGGCCTACGAGCAGGTGGGGATAAAGGCCGACGGGTCGCTGGTGGCGCAGTACCTGCAGGACCCCGAGGTGGCCGAGGACTTCACGCTCTACCTCGAGCTCTTCTCCAAGTACCAGAACCAGTACGACATAGAGCGCGTGCTCGACGGCAACTACGGCCCCCAGATGGTCAACCGCGTGAAGTCGGCGCCCTTCGACGAGCGGATCGCCGTGGTCAACCTGCTGGACTCCGCCCTTCTTGCCCGCGTGCACGCCGTGCGCATCAGCGAGCGCGCCGTGCACGAGGTGCGCGACATCTTCGTGGCCGTGGCCGACGAGCCGGAGGCGGCGGGGTCGGTCCTGGCGGACGCGCGCATAGAGCTCGAGCGCCTGGTGGCGCGCGACTCGGCGTCGGGCATGGCACGGGCCGTCTGCGCGGAGAAGGTCGCCCTGCTCCAGAAGGTCTGCCCGCGCCTGGCGGAGGGCAAGCCCGCCGCCAAGGAGACGGCCAAGGGGATCTTCAACGCCGAGGTGCGCGACCTGGCGGCCCGCGTGCGGCGCGTGAGCTTCCAGCTGGACGCGGCGCTGGACTTCTGCGACGCGGCCTTCGGCCAGGGCGAGGAGCTGCTCGTGCTGGTGACGCGGCTGGCCGTTGACCCGGAGTTCATGAGCTTCGTGTACGGGCACAGCTCCGAGAAGTTCCGCAACGCCACGCAGGAGCTCATGCTCCAGGACCGCGGGCTGGAGCTCCTGGACCGGCTGAACCAGCTCAACGGGACGGTGGAGGAGGACCCCAAGGAGATCTAGGGGTGGCGGGCCGCGCCGGCTGGTGGGTCGGACGCGGCCCGCTGGCCACCGGCCGGTTGGTGACCACCGGTGGTCGGAAATAACGGACAAAAGTTGGGCGTCGGTGCCAAAACGCGCCCTTCTTTCCTGCGGATATATGATGTTGAACCAACATCTGTCCGTTAATCCGGTGTCGGGGCGCGGGCCAGCCGCGCCGGCCGGGGCGCCGCGCCGGCCGGGGCGCC
>CADAUA010000009.1 GCA_902791035.1 uncultured Coriobacteriaceae bacterium
TCTGCCGCAGCCCCGGGGGTGCCAGCGCTCCTACCTGCGGTTCTTCTCACTGGCCCGCCACACGGGCGGCAGACGATTGGCAGGCCTTGCGGTCAGAGGTGGTGCAACCCCCTAGCGTCTGCCGCACGCCCGGGGGTGCCAGCCCTCCTACCTGCGGTTCTTCTCGCTGGCCCGCCACACGGGCGGCAGACGATTGGCAGGCCTTGCGGTCAGAGGGGGTACCACCCCCTAGCGTCTGCCGCACGCCCAAACCCGCGCGCCCTACCCGGCCAGGCGTACCCTGCCCATGCGACCCACCACGTCGGAGAGCTCCGCCATCATCACCATGTTGTGGGAGTCGACCTTGTTTGCCAGCTCCATGCGCATCGTGTCGCCGTTGGCACCGCTCACGCGCAGCTCCACGCGGTCCAGGCCCGGATAGCGCGTGAGGATCCCCACCAGGTCCTCCATGCAGGGGCGCGTGAGCTGGCCTGCCGGGATGTTTATCTCCACCACGCGCGGGCGGTTGGACTTGTCGTCCAGGTCCATGCCCTCGATGTCAGAGCAGATGATCTGGTCGCCGCGGTCGCCGCGCTCCAGCTTGCCCTCCACGCGGATGAAGACGTCTCCCGAGGTCTCCCCCGTCTCCTCGTCCACGCGCGGCTCGAGTGCGCTCGAGCGCTTCTTGTAGAGCTTGGGGAAGACCACAAGGGTGGTCTCTCCCTCCATGTCCTCGAGCGTGACGATGGCCATGGAGTCGCCGTTCTTGGTGGTCTTCTTCTGCACGGCCGTGACCATGCCCGCCAGGTGGATGCTCTTGCCCTCGGGCACCTTGAAGCGCTCCTTGATGCCGCCGTCGGGCGTGCGATACTCCTCGGACTCCTCGATCTCGGCGATCGTGTAGTCGCGCGCCTTGGAGAGCGCGTACTCGTAGGGCCGCAGCGGGTGGTCGGAGACGTAGAGGCCCAACACCTCGTGCTCCTGGGCCAGCTTGACGCGACGGTCCCACTCGATGCCGTCCGGGGCGGGCACGGAGTCCTCGAAGCCGGAGCCCGCCACGTCGCCAAAGAGGTCGAACATGCTGATCTGTCCCGAGGCGCGGGTCCTCTGGCGCTGTGCCGCCGAGTCGATGATGTTCTCGGGGTTGTTCTTGTCGACGAAGTGCATGAGCTGCTTGCGGGTGTAGCCCGTGGAGTCGAAGGCACCGGACTTGATGAGGGCCTCGACCACGCGACGGTTGGCCTGGCTTGCGTCCACGCGGTCCACGAAGTCGTGCAGGGTCTTGAAGGGCCCGCCCTTCTCGCGCTCGGCCATGATCGTCTCGCCCACGCCCTCGCCCACGCCGCGGATGCCCGCAAAGCCGAAGCGGATGCCGGCTGGCGTGGCCGTGAAGTCCTTGCCGGACTCGTTGATGTCGGGCGGCAGGACTTGGATGCCCTCGTGCTTGCAGGAGGTCACGTAGTGGACGATCTTGTCGGTCTTGCCCATGTAGCTCGTGAGGACCGAGGCCATGTACTCGCGGGGGAAGTAGGCCTTGAGCCAGGCCGTCTGCATGACGAGGATGGCATAGCCGGCCGAGTGGGACTTGTTGAAGGCGTAGGAGGCGAACTCCAGCACGTCGTCCCAGATCTTCTGAGCGGTCTCGCGCTTGTAGTCGTTTGCCACGGCGCCGTTCATCCAGTGGTCGTAGATGGTCTCGTCCTTGCCGTTCTCCCAGTGGAAGACCTGGTCGGTGAGCATCTTTATCTTCTTCTTTGCCACCGGCTTGCGGATGCGGGAGTCCGACTCGCCTGCGGAGAAGCCGCACATCTTCATGGAGATCTGCATGACCTGCTCCTGGTAGACCATGGTGCCGTAGGTCTCGTCCAGGATGTCCGAGAGCCGATCGTCGTAGAAGGCAACCGGTTTGCGGCCGTTCATGCGATCGATGTAGTCCGTGACCATGCCCGCGCCCAGAGGGCCCGGGCGATAGAGGGCGATAAGGGCCACCACCTGCTTGTACTCGCGCGGGCGCATGCCCTTGATGGTGGACGTCATGCCGCCCGACTCGATCTGGAAGACGCCTGCCGTGCGGCCCTTGCCCATGAGCTCGAAGATCTTGGGGTCGTCGAAGGGGATCTTGTCCACGTCTATGTCCACGCAGGCGGCACCGGGCTTGACGCAGCGCCGCACGGCCTCGGGCATCTTGGGAATGTCTTCCGCGTGGGGGTAGGACTTGCGGATGTTGGCCAGGGCCTTGGAGATGACCGTCAAGGTGCGCAGGCCCAGGAAGTCCATCTTGAGCAGGCCCATGTCTGCCACCGAGTGGCCCTCGAACTGGGTGATCTCCACACCGCCCTTGGTGTCGATCTTGGTGGGCACGTGGTCGTTCACGGGCGTGGGGGCGATGAGGACCGCACAGGCGTGCACGCCCTCGCCGCGGTGCAGGCCCTCGAGCGAGAGCGCCGCGTCGATTATGCGCTTGGCGTCCGGGTCCTTGGCATAGGCCTCGGCGAAGTCGGGCGAGAACTGGTCCTCCTTGCCCTCCTTCTTGGTCAGGGCGTTGCGCAGGGTGAGCTTGGGGTCGTTGGAGAGCATCTTGGACAGGCGCTGGCCCTGGTAGACGGCAAAGCCCAGCACGCGGGCGGCGTCGTTTATGGCCTGCTTGGCCTTGATGGTGGAGTAGGTGATGACGTGGCACACGCGCTCCGGGCCGTAGACCTCACGGACGTGCTGGACGACCTCGAGGCGCCGCTCATCGTCGAAGTCCATGTCGATATCGGGCATCTCGGTACGCTGCGGGGAGAGGAAGCGCTCGAACATGAGGCCGTTCTCGAGCGGGTCGAAGGCTGTGATGTCCATGGCATAGGCCACGATGGCACCGGCCGCCGAGCCTCGGCCGGGGCCCACGCCTATGCCGTTCTCCTTGGCCCAGCGCACGTACTCCTGCACGATGAGGAAGTAGTCCGCGAAGCCCTTGTCAACGATGATCTTGTACTCGTGCTCGAAGCGCTCCTTGATGGAGAGGCCGTTGATGGAGCGGGTCTCCCAGTCCGCGCCGTACTTGCGGGCCAGGCCATCCAGGCACTCCTGGCGGAAGCGCTGCTCCGAGGTCTCCCCCTCGCGAAGCCCAGGGAACTTGGGCAGGTACATGTGGGTCCAGTCGAGCTCGTAGTTGCACTTGGCCGCGACCTCGAGGGTGTTGTCCAGCACCTCCGGGCACCAGGAGAAGAGCTGGCGCATCTCCTCCTCGCTCTTGAGGTAGAACTCCGTGCCCGTCATGTGCTTGCGGTTGACGTCGTCGAGCTTTGAGGCGGTGCCGATGCAGGAGGCCAGGTCCTGCACGGCGGCATCCTCGCGGCGCAGGTAGTGGTTGTCGTTCGTGGCTATGACCTTGATGCCCAGCTCGTGGCCCAGCTTGAGGATGGCCTCGGAGAGGGTGCGGTCCGTGAAGCCGTTCCAGGCGGGGTCGGCTAGGCCGTGGTCCTGGACCTCCAGATAGAAGTCGTCGCCGAAGATCTCCTGGAAGGTGAGGGCCCAGCGGCGCGCCTCGTCGGGACGCCCCGCGAAGAACATGCGCGGTATGATGCCCGAGACGCATGCCGAGGAGCAGATGATGCCCTCGTGGTAGCGGCGCAGCATGTCCAGCGTGGTGCGCGGGTAGTAGTAGAACATCTCGCCCGAGGCCGCCTCGGACATCATCTTCATGAGGTTGACGTAGCCCGTCTCGTTCTTGGCCAGGAGCAGCAGGTGGTAGCGGTTCTGCTTGGTGCCCTTGGGGATCGAGTCGTCGGTGATGAAGTAGGCCTCGCAGCCAAAGATGGGCTTGATGAGAAGGGCGGGCCGGTTGGCGCGCACGGCGGCCAGGTCGTGGCCGGAGGACTCCCAGACGGCCACGTCGGAGGCCCACTGGTCATGGATGCGGTCATGGGGGCCGGCATCGGGGGCATCCGCGGCGGGCTCCTCCAGCTCCCAGCCCTTCTGGAAGCACTCCACGTCGTGGCGCCACTGCTTCATGTCCTTCTGGGCGTCGTTGTACTTGCGACAGGCCAGGTCGAAGTCCGGCACGCCGAACATGTAGCCGTGGTCCGTGAGGGCGAGGGCTGGCATGCCCAGCTCGACGGCACGCGCCACCATGTCGCTCACGCGGCTTACGGCGTCGAGGATCGAGAAGTCCGAGTGGTTGTGCAGGTGTACGAAGGCCATGGGCACCTCTGTTCGCAGATTGACTGCCCATTAGGATAGCCCATGCCGGGTGGCTGGGGGGCGCGACGGGAGCGGGAGACCTTCTCTCCAGAGGCGGGGGGTGGCTATCGGGCGAGCGGCGGACGGGAGCCATCGCAGGCAGGAGCCATCGCAGGTATTCGGGCTGCCCTTCGGTCGGGGGGCTGGCATGCCCGAACGTCTGCGGTTCTGCGCAGAGGATCGGGTCCGTCTCCGGCCAGAGGGGTCATCGCCCCCGAGCGTCTGCGAGTCAAAGCGATGTTTGCGCAGGTAGTAGCCTTGGTGCCCTGCAGGCGCTAACTTTCCGCCCCGGTTAGGTGCGGTGCCATCCCCGAACGTCTGCAGGAAAGTGCAGACGCTCATCCTAATTCTCGGTCTGCAAGGGTACCGCCCCCGAACGTCTGCACCCACCGCTCGGAACTCACATCCGTACCCTGTCGTGGCCCAAGAGCAGCTGTCGCAGATCTCCCCTGGCCTGTAACCAGTCATCCGTCCTCTCTGGAATCCTCCTGCCGAGCGCCCACGCCACCTGGCGCATCGTCACGTCGAAGGCCACCGGGTCGCTCACCTGCGAGGCATCGACTTGGAACGAGCGATAGCCCAGGGCAGTAACGAGATTGTCCCGGCGACGGTCCTCCTCGATCTTGCAGTCGTGGTCGTGACCCAGATACTCCGCCCTGACGTTGGTCCCCGGCCACGAGATGTCTGGTCTCACGACCTCCCTGTCAGGCCGATCAAGCAGGAATACCTCTTCGTCTTTAATCTTGATGCCCCTGTTGAAGAGAGCACCCCCGAGACCATATCCACCCATCCGCGCTGGCATGCAGCACAGCATGTAGAGGACGATCTCGCGTGGGGAGACAGCGCCATCGGCAAGAAGCGCAGCGGCCCGGCGGCACCTTTCGATTGCCGCCCGGCGACCGCTCCTCGCGATGAATTCCCGAATTCGGGTCACCGAGGTCAGTGCCTCCCTTCGCACGATGTCGCCATGCTCCGGCTCGAGCCAATACCCCGCGCACAGGGAGAGTCCAAGGCGTACTAGGGCGGTCACGCCGAGGATGGGGGCCATCTGCACAAAGGCGAGTTCCGGCGTGCACATGTGAATTCCCGGCGCGACGACCCGCACAGCCCCAGGAGGAATGTCCCCGCGCCAGCGGTGGAGGGAGAAGCCCTCGAGGTTGCGGCTCCCGACGTTGTCCCTCACCAAAACGTCAATACCGGTAGCCCCGCTCGGGATGGGAAACGCCGGCATGGGCGCCGCGCAGATTCCCGCCGCATCAAAGTCGAACTTGTCCAGGCCCGACGGGCCGGCGACGCTCGCGTCCATCCTCTCGAGGGACGAAGGTGGGGAGGCCCGCAGGACTGTGGGTCCGTGGCTATACCAGTACCAGATGGCACTCATGTGGCTGCAGATGCACTTCAACGTCATACCCCCAGGTCGCTCGCCCAAGACGGCGTCAGCCTAGGGGACGAACCTTCCACGAACCTTCCGCCGCGCTTACGGCAATCTTCCACCAGTCTTCCAGCCACCTTCCCAGCCGCAGGTGAGAGGGGGTGAAATCAAACAGGAAGGCCGGGATGCGACGTCCTGCAAAGACTGGCGTATTCACCAAACTGTCAACCGGACATGCCAGCGAGGACGCACGCATCAGGCGACCCAACGGCCCGCAGACGTTCGGTGGCAACAAGGACGCTAGGCGGAAGTGAGTCCCGACGGCTGCGCGGTCACCCACAGACATACTGGTTGCCCACTCCCTCCGGTCGGGAGCGAGGACGAACGTCTGCAACGCACCACAAGCCTCACCTGCAGAAACGTCGAAAGGGTCCGCAGACATACGGGATGCCCACTCTCTCTGACCGGAGATGGTATCAATCACCTGCGCCAGTACGCAAACGATTGGGCATTGAACCCCCTCTTACCAAAGGTGACGTCCATCGCCTGCGCCAGCACGCGGAGTCAGCACGCAGGCATCGCACCCCGATACCCCGCACCGCCGGAGAGGACCCCGGACGTCTGCGCGCATCCGGCACCCTTCTCGATACCATGCCGTCTGTGACCTGTGGCCCGATCGATCCCGACCACAGCACTTCGCGCTTACAGGCCGCTGGCCGCGATGGCCTCGCAGGCCTCGCGCAACTGTTCGGGCGGGAGCACCAGGGCCATGCGCACGTAGCCCTCGCCGTGCGGGCCAAAGCTCGCGCCCGGCGTCACGATCACGCCGGCCTTGTCCATGAGGTCGAGCACGAACTCCTGGGAGTCCTTGCGGCCATGGGGCATGCGACACCACACGAACATGCTGCCATGCGCGCTCGGACGGTCCCAGCCGGCAGCCGCCAGCCCGTCGCACAGGGCGTCGCGGCGCTCGCGGTACCTCTTGCCCTGCTCCACCACGGAGTCCAGCGGACCCGTGAGGGCCGCGATGGCCGCGTCCTGCTCGGGGTAGAACATGCCGAAGTCTATCTGGCTGCGGAGCTTGCGGAAGGCCCCCACCACGTCCGGCCGGCCCACGAGGAAGGAGAGGCGCGCGCCCGTGACGTCGAAGGATTTGGAGAGCGAGAAGAACTCGACGCCTACGTCGAGCGCGCCCGGCACGGCCAGGAAGCTCCCACAACGGCCCTCGCCCTCGTAGACGATGTCGGAGTAGGCGTTGTCGTGCACCACCAGGAGGTCGTGCTCCTTGGCAAAGGCGATTATCTCCTCGTAGAGACCGGGACGGGCGATGGAGCCCACGGGGTTGGCAGGCAGCGACACCAGGATGTACTTGGCGGCATCCGCCACCTCCGGGTCGATCTGGTCCATGCAGGGCAGGAAGTCGTGCTCGGCGTCCAGCGGGTAGTAGGCAGGCGTGCCGCCGCCCAGGAGGACCCCCGTGGCAAAGGCCGGGTAGCAGGGGTCGGGGATGAGCGCGACGTCGCCGGGGTCCAGGAGCACCATGCCCAGGTGCCCCATCCCCTCCTGCGAGCCATGGCAGGAGCACACCATGTCGGGCGTGATGCCACCCACGCCGTAGCGGCGCTCGTAGTAGTCGCACACGGCCTGGAGGAGCTCGTCCTTGTCGTGCAGCGAGTACTTCCAGCTGTTGGGGTCGTCCGCGGAGGCCTTGAGGGCCTCGACCACATGCGCGGGCGGGCGGAAGTCGGGCGTGCCGACCGAGAGGTCATAGATCCTGCGTCCTTGGGCCTCGAGCTCGCGGCGCTTCTCGTTGAGGGCGGCAAAGACCTCGTTGCCAAAGAGGCCGAGCCGAGAAGAGAACTGCATGGGTCATCTCCTTGCCTTGTGTCACGTGGGCTCGATGGTAGCGCAACCAGCCCCTCTGGCGCACTCGTGTCACAGAAGTGTCTGACACTTCTGTGACACCTACATGACGGGCGGACGGGCGGCGTCGAAGGCGTAGCGTGCCACGTGGGGCTGGTCGGGCGAACCCGGCTCCGGGACCTCCACGCACACGAAGGCGCACTCGACCGAGGAGAAGCCCGCGCGCATGAGCACGCTCGCATAGAAGTTGGCCTGCATACGGTGGCGGGACTCGACCTGGGCCACCGTGAGGCCCTTGTCGCCCGTCTTGTAGTCCACGACCAGCGCACAGCCCCCGCGCTCGTCCCAGGCAAGAAGGTCGATCGCCCCCTCGACCCAGGAGCCGAAGCCCGTGGGCGCAAGCTGGAAGAAGGGCACTTCGGCACTCACGTGCGCATGCGCCAGCGCCTCGCGCCGGACGTCGGATCCCGTCCAGAGCGCCAGCGCCGAGGACAGTCGGTCGTACTGGCGTCGCGAGAGGCCCCAAGTACGCGCCAGGGCACCCACGCGCCCCGCGTCCACCTCTCCCCCGCACTCCACCATGGCCTGAGCCAGCTCGTGGAAGGCCGAGCCCAGGTCGGTCGCGCGGTCCTCGTCTCCAAGCTCGCCAGGTGCCTCGGCGTCGTCCATGTCGTCTGCCTCGTGGATGAGGGCATGCGGCATGGTGCCCCAGGCATCCTGCAGGAACCGCGTCGCGGCATCGCCCGGATCCCCCGTGAGCACCGGTCCTCCCTTGTCCCCGCACTCGTCCAGCCGCTCGCCATAGGCCTCCAGCATCTGCCTATGGGCCGAGGAGTAGCTGTAGATCCCCTCGCGCGGCATCCAGGGTGCCGCCATGTCCGCCACGGCGGCCAGACCGTCCCCAGGCGCCTCGTCGAAGAGCTCGACCATGCGGACATAGGGCTCGGAATCCCGCGGAGCTCCGCTATCCCCTCCATCCTGCGATCCGTCCGCACCCTCCGCCCGGTCGCCTCCGAGCTCAAGGCTCCCGCCGGAGTCCACGACGTAGTCCCCCGTGCCGCGCTCCTTGGTCACCAGCACGCAGCGCAGGGCCACTGGGGAGCCATATCCATAGTCCAGGAGCCGCTCGCCGGGCGCCGGCGTCCCATCGGCGAAGAGGTTGGCCCCCAGGCCCTGCATGAGGCGGGAGGAGAAGTTGCCGTCCTTGTCCACACCCGTCGCCATAGCGCACACGAGCGCCTCGCGGGCACGTGTGAGCGCCACGTAGAGAAGGCGCACGCCCTCGGCATCGTCGGCGGCCACGCTGGCGTTGACCAGGTAGCCCGCCCAGTCGGTACGGCTGCCATGCGCGGGAGGATCCAGCGGCGGGTCGTCCAGGAGGTCCTTGGCTGCGACCTCGGGCGGCACCAGGGTGCAGCAGGTACGCCGGCCCATGTTCTCGCAGGTCACGCCCGCGCGCGCCGTGCCATCGCGGTCCCAGCACTCGCCTACGGCCACCACGGGGAACTCCAGGCCCTTGGAGGCATGGATGGTCATGACCTTGGCCACGTCTCCGGTGCCACCGGCCAGGGACGCCGGCCCCTCCTTGGCCACCTGCAGCCAATGGTCGAACTCCACGGCCGCACGGGCTGGACCCAGGCCCGTCTGCTCCGCGAGGTCCGCAGCGAACCGCACGGCCGCCAGGGCGTTTGCCGCCTTGGCCTGGCCCGTGGCCCCCTCGCGCTCCAGGCGGGAGAGCCAACCTGACTCCCGCAGCACCGCCGTCATGACCGATCGCAGCGACCACGAGCCCATGCGCGAGAAGGCACGCGTGAGCACGTCGTGCGCCACCGCCATTCGGCGGCTCGGCACGTAACCGTCCACGAAGTCCCAGTCCAGGAGTCCCCGGGCCACCGAGCGGTTGGCCGGCGCGGGCAACGTCTCCTGCCGGCATGTCGAGAGCGCCAGCAGGTCGTCCGCATCCAGCTCGAAGAGGCCTGACGAGAGCACCGGGTAGAGGCCTGCCTGGGTGTCCTGGGGGTTGGCCAGAACGTGCAGGAGCGCGGCCACCACACCCACCTCGCCCGCCTGGCTGAAGGTGGACCCGCCCGTGACCACGCACTCGATCCCCTGCTCGCGCAGGGCGTCGAGGTACACGTCCACGTGTGCGAGGCTGCCCAGGAGCACCGCCACGTCGCCTGCGACATGACCATGGTCCAGGTAGCTGCGCAGTGCCCCGGCCATCTGCCGCGCCGAGAGTAGGCGGCGCATGTCTGTCGTGCCCGTCTTGCCTAGCGTGGCCTCGATGCGGACACGCGGAAGGTCACGGGCCCTGTAGGTGTCCTTGCGAGTGGGGCAGGGCGCCAGGCTCATGAAGCCCGGCAAGTACCCGCCCGAGAAGCAGGTGTCCACGAAGGAGAGGATGTCCGCGTGGCTGCGGAAGTTCATGTCCATGCGGACGATGGACTCTCCGCCCCACGTCTGGTCCACCTCGCGCTCCCGATCGGTAAAGACCGTCACGTCGGCACCACGGAAGCGGTAGATGGACTGCTGGGCGTCGCCCACCGTTGCCAGGTGGCAGGCACCCCTCCCCGAGAGCAGGCTCACCATCTCCACCTGCTGCTGGTTCGTGTCCTGGAACTCGTCGACCATCACCAGGCGGAATCGGTCGGAGTACTCGGCCGCTATCTCCGGGTGATCCCGGAAGGCCGCGAGGCACCGGGCGAGAAGGTCGTCGGAGTCCATCACGCCCGCCTCGTCCTTTGCCGCCCGGTAGCGCCCGTCCACCCGCTTGGCGATCTCCACGAGCTCGTCTGCGAAGGGGGCGCTCGCGGCGAAGGAGATGGCCTGGCCCGCGGACGCGTACGCCCGCGCGAGCTCCTCCTTGAGGGGCTTCATGTCGGCCTTGCGGTAGGCGTCCCCCGGCTTCTGCCTGAGCCTGCCCAAGAGCTCGCGTGCCGTCTGGGGGGTGTGCAAGCCGGGCCCCTGGGCGAGATAGCCTTCGATCAGGCCGACCTCCTGTTCCAGCGCGGCCTCCTCCGCCGTGCCCTTGGCACTCGCGAAGGCCTTGCATGACCGACCGGTGCCCAGGGCGCGCATCTGCACGTCCCTCAGGGCCCCGAGCTCGAAGTCCACGTCGGGCATCGTGCCCGGGAACTCCAGGGAGTCGAAGCCGGCCACGGACTGGGCGGCGGCCCGACGCAGGGTCTCCACCATGCCAAAGACGCTCGTGTCGCTCTCGCCCAAGAAGCCCCGACGACGCAGGGGGAAGGCCTCCCGCAGGCCCGGGAACTCGCCCCCATCCTGGATCTCGCGCAGGGTTTCGTCGATGGCAGCCTCCTGCATCTGGTCCGCCACCGTGGACTCCACCATCTGGAAGCGCGGGTCCAAGCCCAAATCGTAGGCGTGGGCTCGCAGGATGCGGGAGCACATGCCGTGGATCGTGGAGATCCAAGCCGAGTCGACCTTGAGGGCCTCCTGGTCCAGTCCGCCCTCGCGCAGCCGGGCGCGGATCTTCTCGCGTATCTCCTCGGCCGCGGCATGGGTGAAGGTGATCACCAGCACCTGATCGAGCGAGGCCAGGAAGGGGGCACCATCGCCGCCCGTGCCGGGCTCAAAGGCATGCGCCACGCGCTCCGCGAGCGTGGTCGACTTGCCGGAGCCAGCCCCCGCCGCCACGAAGAGCGGCCGGTCGAGCGTGTCCACGATCCTCGCCTGGGCGGGGGTGAGCCTAGCGCACATCTCCGTCCCTCCTCTCACAGCGCTGCACCGGGCACCAGGAGCAGGCACCCTCATCGCAGGGTTCCGTGGGTATCCGGCCGGCAAGCAGCTGCGCCAGACGGTCCGCGACCTTCCGCTCCACCTCGTCAAGAAGGTCGGAGAAGCCCATCTGGCCGCCCACCGCCACATGCGTCAGGCGCCTCTCGCTCGTGGTTCCCATGACGCGGTCCGCCAGGTTCGCCTCCACGGTCCCCGCGATGGCGTGGTCCCTCACGCGCTGGCCCTGGGTGCAGAGGTAGACTGCCCCCACCACGTTGAGGTCGGGAAACATCCTGCGGACCACCTGGGCGTAGATCAGGGTCTGCACGCGCCGTGGCAGCACGAGGTCGCCTGGCGCAGGGCAGCCGTCGTCGCCAAAGGCGTCGTGCTCGCGGCAGAAGCTCTGGCCGCCCTTGTGCTTGTAGTCGATCACCACGGCGTTCCCGTGCGCGTCCACGTCGATTCGGTCCACGCGGCCGTTGAGGCTCACGCCCGCATACTCCATGTATTTGGCACCCCTACCCGACCCGCCGAAGCGCAGCTCCAGGTAGCGCGGCGAGAAGCCTTCGAGCACGCCCGTGGTCTCGAAGCCGAGCTCCACGAGAAGGTCCTGCTCCATGCGAGCGAGGCGGTACTCCTCGGTTGCGGTATGCGGGACGAGCGACTGGTCGCGCAGGCTGCGTCCGTGCTGGTATTGGTGGGCCATGTGCTCCCGGAAGTAGTAGTCGAGCACCTCTCGGGCGTGCGCCGGATCGGCATCCACGCGAGCGCCCGCCAGGTAGTCCGGGCCGAAGGAGAACTGGTCGAAGACAGGCGCGCCCTTCTCGCGAGGACCCAGGGGCGCGGGGGCAGGCGCCAACCCAGCAGCGGCCGCAGCCTCCTCTATGAGCCTGCCTCGAGTCTCCTCCAGCACACGGTGCACGAAGGTTCCCGCCTGGACCGCCGAGAAGTCCGCATCTAGGTCACTCAGGCCCAGTCGTCGTAGGGTGAACCACTTGTAGGGGCACTCCAGGTAGGACTCTATCTGTGTAGCCGAGAGCTCCGGCACGCCTTGGGGAAAGCCGTCGTCCCCCATGCGAGGCACGAGCACGTAGGGCCGCGAGGCGTCTGCGAGCTCGCCGGCCGGGGGCACTTCCTCCGTGGCACAGGGCTCGGGAGCCACGCCAGCAGCAGAGAGGTTCTCGCCCACGAGGGCCTCCGAGCGGGCATGGGCGACGAGCGGCGCTAGCGACGGCCTAGCCTGGGCATCCACCTGGCCCTTGGGCCCCACGCCATAGCAGGCCAGGAGCTCCGTGGCCACCACGGCGGGATAGGTCTGTGCGGACTCCGCGTCGCGGGCGGCCCACTCGAGCGAGAGCCAGCGTCGCGGCAACCCGCAGGCAGCCGAGAACTGCGCGCGGGCCCGATCGAGGGGATCGGCCGCCTGCGAGAGGTCGAGCTTGTCCAGGAGCGCCACAAGGGCGCCGTCGTCAGGCGCGAGCGGGTACTCCGCAGACGTGAGCCCGCAGCACACCACACCATCGGCGGAGCGGGCCGGCAGGTTGGTGGCCTCCCCGCGTGAGACGATGCGGACCTCGCAGGGGGCATCCTGGGGACCCAGCTCCATGCGGCGCGCCAGCCCCTCACGGCCCATGACGTCCTCGAGGGCGTCCACGAGCGCCACGAGGTCGCAGGCATAGGACGCGTCGGGGTTGGAGTCCACGTACGAGATGCCCACGGAGCCCATGTCGCGCCCAAGCTGCGTGATCATGGCCAGCACGTCCATGGCCTCCTGTCGGGCGACCGAGGGCGCCTTGCCCTGCGAGGCAGCCGCCAGGTCGCGCCGCAGGATGTCCGCGGCCGTGCCCACACGGCCCTTGAGGAGGGCGTCCATGGCACGGGCCACCCCCCTGGAGGTGCTCGACTCCCTCATGAGGGAGTCGAGGGCCTCGCTCGGTGTGAGCCGCCTGTCGCCACGCCACTTGGCATCGAGCGACCAGGCCCGCGTCACCGAGACCGTGGTCACGTCCGATATGAGGAAGTCCGTGAAGGCCCGCGGCGGCCACCAGGTCATGTCGCCCACGGGTTGGATGGGGCCGAACTCCGTCTCCTGCACGGGTGGCTCCTCCGTGGCCACGAGACGCGCCACGAGCTTGGCCCAGCCCAGGAAGGCATGGGCCGCGGGCATCCTGTCCAGTCGCACCTGTACCGAGGACCGCACGAGGAGCCCCTGTGCTACCAGCTTGGGCGCGAGCTCCGCCCAAGCACGGGAGGTGTCGGGCACCACGACCACCACCAAGCGGGCACCCCCGGCGACCATGCGAGCGACGTCAGCAGCCACGAGGCCCGCCTCAGCGAGGGGCCCCGCGGCCTCGAGCCTGCGCACGGCACCCATTGGATGGAGCGGTTCGGGGAACTCCCCCGCCCGGAAGACGCGCTCGGATAGTTGCAGGAGCTCCTGCTCGACCGGAGCGGCATCGGGCGGCGTCCGTCCGTCCAGCACATTCTGCGGCACGTCCTTGTCCCCGTGGGGCCCTCCCGTGCGCACGGCCTCGATCCTCAGCCGCGCAGCAGCTTCCTCGAGCTCCCCGAGGAGCGTTCTTGCAAGGGCGCCGGCAGGTCCTGGGGCCTCGCAGGCCACGACCGTGACCTGCGTCAGGCGCGACATCTCGGTCACGATCCATCGGTCGCGCGTCCCCATCGAGGAGAAGCCCGTCACGACCATGGGAGGGCAGGACGCGCCCTCCTGCTCCAGAACCTCCGGCAGCATCCTCGCCGCCCGGCAGGGTTCGACCATGCCGCGGCTCGAGAGCGCATGACCATAGCTAGCCGCAAGGCGCAGCATGGAGCGTTCCCCCGGCGAAAGCCACATGGTCCGGGGATCGCTCTCGTCTGGCCCGGATCCCGAGAGCGGCAGCCATGCGAGGGCGTCACGGACCAGGTCGTAGAGGTCGCTCGAGGTACCCGCGGTCAGCGAGAGGCCCCCGCAGGTCCCTTCCGGTGCCGTCTGCACGACCATGTGGACAAGGGCCGCGCGCGCTGCGTCGCCCACCAGGGAGCGGCCGTCCCCCCAGACCTCCCAACGCTCGCGCACCCAGGCAGCCGGCGTCGTGACGGTGACCCCCAGAGAGAGGCCATCCGTTGCAGCAAGCTCGCGCTGGGCCTCCAGCCCAAGCTGGAAGCTGGGCACGAGCAGCACCGCCCTGCCAGCGGCGCGAACCGCAGCACCGAGCGCGGCTAGGGCGTCCGGCGACAGGACCTTATGGCTGCTTGTGGAGACGAGCTGGAGCGACAAGGCACACCTCCGCGTGACTCTGGGGCGAAAGAACAGAACTCATGGTAGCGCGGCAACCGGACATTAATGCGGCGGCTCGCGTTCGGGGCCAGGCTGGGCCTCTCGCCAGCAGCCAATGGTCCTTCACCACGGCCGAGCGTCTACGCCGGGTAGGCAAGGGCCTCCCACTGCCTGCCACTGCTTCTAAAGCCTCTCCCCCAGACGCTCGAGCACAATCCTGTAGCCCCCGCGCTCGCCGTTGAGGCACTTGGACACCCGGCTCACGGTAGTCGAGGAGGCCCCGGTGGCCTCGCTCACCGCATGGTAGGACCTTCCCTCGGCAAGCAGGCGCGCGACCTCGAGCCGCTGTGAGAGGTCGTCTATCTCGCGCGTGGAGAGGAGGTCGGCCAGGAAGGCACGGGCCTCGTCGGGCGTCTTCAGCGTGCACATGGCGGCATAGAGCCGTGCCGTCTCATCCATCCTGTCTCCCCTTCCACCTGGTCGCAGCACGAAACACTTTAGCGCAGTGGAGCGACTCTGGGGACGGAACGCACGGGAAGCGCCCCGGATGGGGAAGCATGCGATAGACTCGAAGCGCCTCGAGAAAGGAGCTCACATGGGAAACTTCATCGGAACCTGGCTGGCCACGGCAATCGCGGTTGCCGTGTCGGTGTGGCTCGTGCCGGGCATCACCGCCGTAGGTGGCAGCTGGGAGGCTCCGGCCTTCGCCGCGCTCGCGCTCGCCCTCGTCAACGCCTGCGTCAAACCGCTCGCAAGGGTCCTCTCGCTCCCCATCACGGTGCTCACGCTGGGGCTCTTCAGCCTGGTGATAAACGCCGTCATGCTCGAGCTCGCGAGCTACCTCTCGCTCAACGTCTTTGGCCGAGGCATCCAGATCTCGTCCTTCTGGTCGGCGCTCGTGGGCGCGGTCATCATCTCGATCGTCACGTCGATCGTCGGCGGCGTCATCGGGGTCGACTAGCATGCCGGCAGCACACCTGGCGGGAGCTGCCACAGCCGCGCCCGCCACTGCGCCGGAGTCCACCACACCCGCAAGGCCCGGCGGGCGTCTCGCGTTCGTATACCTCCTCAACGTGGTCTCGAGCCTGGCCGTCGTCTACCTCCACGTGTCGCTCGAGGTGTTCGACCCCCAGCATGCAGGCCAGTGGCCGCTGGCCCTGGCGCTCCAGGCCGGCTGCATATTCGCCGTGCCGGTCTTCTTCATGGTGAGCGGCATGAACCTGATCGGCTACCGGGACCGCTACTCCACGGCCACCTTCGTCCGTAAACGGGTGGCCCGTGTGGGCGTGGCGCTCGTGGCCAGCAGCCTGGTCTGCTACCTGCTCTTTGCCCTCCTGCCAGACTACTTCTGGGGTGCGGAGAGGATTGCCACCACGGCAAGCCCGCTGGACTTCCTCTACCGCCTCCTGTCGAACCAGATAAACGACGTCTACTGGTTCCTCTACGCGATCATCGCCCTCTACGTGCTCACGCCGCTCATATCCCTCGCGGCGCACAGGCGCCGCGTCCTGGAGTACATAATCGCGTGCTGCCTGGTGGTCTCCGTGACACTGCCCCTGGCCAAGCGCCTCGGCGTACCTCCGGAGACGCTCGACAACCTGCTGGGCTGGCCGCTCTTCTCGGACGTATGGCTCCTCTACTACCTGCTGGGATACTACCTGGCCCAGTACGTGCTCCCCAACGTGCGGAGCAAGGGCCTCTTGGGCGCCGGAGCGCTCGTGGCCTACGTGGCCAGTGCGATCGGCATGTACGAGCTCGGGCTCGTGACCAACGGCCTGCCGCCCATCCCGCCCGTGCCCGGTGCCAGCTCGCATCTGGTGGGCCTCCTCCCCCAGGCCTATGACTCCTACGCCGCAAGCACCACCGACCCACTCTGCGTCGTGGAGGCGGTGAGCGTGTTCGTGCTGGGGGCTTCCCTGGAGGGCTGGCTCCAGCGCCATGCCGGACTCACGAACAAGCTCCTCCGCACCATGAGTGGGGCGGCACTGGGGGTCTACCTCTTCCACATCCCCTTGATCTACTGGATCTCGCGCGCGGCGGAGAGGGGTATCCGGGGCTTCGGCTGGCTTCAGCGGCACATGCTCGTACGGGGACTCGTGGTCTACGCCGTCACGATGGCATTGGTCGTGGCCGTGAGGGCCGTCCGCACGGCCATAGGGCGCGCCCGGCGATAAGGGCCAGCGCGCCGCCTAGCTCGGTCAGAACGGCACGTTTGCCCGCCACCGGAGCACGTTTGTCCCCCGCAAACGGGCACGGGCGGCGGGAGCACGTTTGTCCCCCGCAAACGGGCACGGGCGGCGGGAGCACGTTTGTCCCCCGCAAACGGGCCGCAGCGGCGGGCAAACGTGCAGAACCTTCCCTCAAACGTGCAGGATCGCCCGCCAGCCACACAAGCCTAGCCGAACATCAGCCCGTCGAAGTCATAGCAGCCCGCGGGACGCCCCGCCAGGCGCTTTGCCGCTGCGAGCGCGCCCTGCACGAAGATCTGCCGGCTGGTGGCCCGGTGGGTCACGCAGACCTCCTCGTCGGTACCGAAGAAGTGCAACTCGTGGGTCCCCGCCACGGTACCGCCGCGCAGACTGTGCATGCCCACCTCGCGTGCCGGCCTGGCACCCACCATCCCCTCGCGCCCATAGGCCACCGGGCACTCACCCGTGGGGTCAACCTCGGCGAGCAGCATCTTGGCCGTGCCAGAGGGGGCGTCGGCCTTCTTGTTGTGGTGGGTCTCCACGATCTCCACGTCCCAGCCGGGAAGCTCCTCCGCGGCCAGGCGCGCAAGGTGGCGCACCACGGCCACGCCCAGCGAGTAGTTGCCCGAGTGGATTACGGGGGCCACCTGGCCTAGCGCCACGATCGCCGCCAGGTCCTCATCCGAGAGCCCAGTCGTGCCACTCACCAGGGCCGCGCCCGTCCGTCGAACATAGGCCACCACGTGCGGGAGTGCCGCAGGGGCCGAGAAGTCCACGACAACGCTCGCGGCAGGTGCCGCCTCGTCGAGCTCGGCCGCGTTGTCGGCATCATAGGCACCCGCGAGCGCAAGCGCGGGGTCTGCCTCCACAGCCTGGCACACGAGCGACCCCATGCGGCCGCGGGCTCCCACCACCACGACGTCCAGGACGCCCTTGTCCACGCTAGCCAAGGAGACCCACTCCCCTCATGGCCGCCTCCAGCTGGGCCGCACCGGCCTCGCTGATGCGCGTGAGGGGCAGACGGTAGTTCTCCCCGATGAGCCCCATTCGGGCCAGCGCCGCCTTCACGGGGATGGGATTGACCTCGCAGAAGAGGGCGTGCACCAGGTCCAGCCCCTCGAGCTGGAGCCGCAGCGCCTCGTCGGGCCTGCCGTCGAACCAGGCCTGGCAGAGGTCGTGGGTCACCTGGGGCTGGACGTCTGCCCACACGCTCACCACGCCCGAGCCGCCCAGCGAGAGGATGGGGACGATCATGTCGTCGTTGCCGCTCATCATGTGGAAGTCGTCGCTCACGTAGCGAGCCACCTTGGCTGCGTAGCTGATGTTCCCGGAAGCCTCCTTGATGCCCCAGGCGTTTGGGTGGGAGGCCAGGCGCGCCACGTTGCCCTCGCTGATGGAGCAGCCGGTGCGACCAGGGATGTTGTAGAGGATGCTGGGCACCTCGGTGCGGTCCAGCACGTACTTGAAGTGCTGGTAGATGCCCTCCTCGTTGGACTTGTTGTAGTAGGGCGTGATGAGAAGAAGCCCGTCCACCCCCACGGCCTCGAGCGCCTTGGCCTTGGCCATGGACTCCGCCGTGGAGTTGGAGCCTGCGCCGCCGATCACGGGCACCCGCCCTGCCACCCGCTCGACCACGGCACGCGTGACCTCGATGTCCTCCGCGTCAGTCATCGTGGACGACTCGCCCGTGGTGCCCAGCACCAGGAAGCCGTCCGTGCAGCCCGCCAGCTGAAAGTCCACCAGGCGCTCCAGCGCCTCGAAGTCCACCGACCCATCCCCGGCAAAGGGCGTCACGAGCGCCACCACCGAGCCGCGCATCCCCTGCATGTCCATAAGAAGGTCCCTCCTGTATGCCGGCGTCGGAAGGCCAGCGGAGGGGCGCACCCCTGCGCGATAGCCCTCCCACGCACCGCGTGGACAGTCCCGCGGGTCTTGTCCCGCGAGCCCACCCCCATGCCGTGCCCGACGTGGGAATTCGGCGGCCATCGCCTCCCCCGGGGTCGCAGCCTGCCGGCTCGCCCGGGCTCTTCGTGCCCGCTCCTCTATCGTTGTGGGCTAGGCTAGCACGTCGCGCAACACCCGACAACGTCCTCGGGTCGCAGTCCCCGGCCACACACAAAAGAAATGCGGGAGGGCCCGCTAGGGGGCCACTCCCGCCGGAGGGTTGCGGACGGTGCGTAGGATGGGATGGGGAGGGGGGCACCGACCGCCGTGTTTGTCTGCGACAAAGTATGCCGTCCGGATGTGGCCAGAAGGTAAACGGCACGTGCCTAACATGTAATGTCCCCGCGACAGACACACTTCCTCCATGGCAGAGCGCGCGCCCGCGGACCTACCATAGTAAGCTGAAGCCAACATACCCCTTCAGTCCCATGGAGGACCGCGTGGACCAGAGGATCATCCAGGAGGCACGGCGCTACGCCGCCTCGTGCCGCACCGAGGAGGTCGAGCTCCTGAGGAGGCTCGCCTCCATACCCTCGCCCACCAGGCATGAGGGCTTGAGGGCCCGCTTCGTCCGGGACTGGTTCGTCCGTCAGGGGGCGGACCCTGAGTCCGTGCGCATAGACGACGCGGGCAACGTGGTGCTCCACATCGCCGACGACGGGGTCTCGGACCTCGCGGTGTTCGCGGCCCACACAGACGTGGTCTTCCCCGACACCCAACCCATCCCGGTGACGGAGCACGACGGCCGCATGGAGGCCCCGGGGGTGGGGGACGACACGGCCAACCTCGTGGGCCTCATGCTGGCCACCCGCCAGATGCTGCGCCACCGCGACCACCTGCGACGCGGCGTCCTCGTGGTGGCCGACACCTGCGAGGAGGGCTTGGGGAACCTCCGCGGAACCAAGGAGCTCTTCCAACGCTACGCCTCGCGCGTGCACACCTTCGTGTCGTTCGACCTCTACCTGGGCGAGTGCGTGGTGCATGCGGTGGGATCGCACCGCTGGAAGCTCCGCGTGACCACCCAGGGCGGCCACTCCTGGGAGGACTTCGGCCGCGCCAACGCCCTCGAGGTGGCCTGCAGGATCGTGGAGGGGCTCTACGCCCTCCCCAGACCCGACGACGCCCGTACCAGCGTGAACGTGGGCAGGATGGAGGGCGGCACCACGGTCAACGCCATCGCTGCAGCCGCCGAGGTCGTGCTCGAGTACCGGAGCACCTCCGACGAGGCACTCGCCCAGATGCGCTCGGGGCTCGAGGCCCTCATCGACTCCTGCCGTTCCGACGAGGTTGCCATAGAGCTTGAGCTCCTGGGAGTGCGGCCGGCCTCGGGCGACGTGGACGGCTCCCTGGAGGGACGCCTGGTCGCGGCGGCCGACGAGGCGATCTCCGCCGTGGCAGGCGAGAAGGTCCGCCACACCGCAAGCTCCACGGACGCGAATGTCCCGCTCTCGCTCGGCATCCCCGCCATAACGGTGGGTGCCGTGGCGGGTGGCCTCCTCCACACCCGCGACGAGTGGGTGGACGAGTCCAGCCTCCCGCGCGGGCTCGCCATGACCTATGCCCTCATGGCGCACCTCTCGGGCCTGCATGCCGAGCAAGACGCAGACGTGGCCAAGACGGACGCGCCCGAGGCCGAAGGTAACAAGGACGTGGCCTAACGGGCGGCCCGGGCCTGTGGCCGGGCATGAAGAAGGCCCGGCACCGGTCGCGCACTCGCGATTCCAGGTCCCGGGCCTGCCGGCATGCTGCCGGCGCTTGTCTTTGTCGGCTGGTTGGGGACGGGACGGGCGAACGTGCGCCATCACGCCCCGGTGACGCGTTAGGCCGCCTTCACGCACTTGACGAGCAGGTGCGAGTCGCCATGGTTTGCCTCGTGCGAGGCATACCAACGGTCAACATCCTTGAAGAGGATGACCGGGCTGTCGGCACTGAAGTGACGCTCGTGGTCGTCGAAGATGGCGCGATACTCGCCGCTCATGAACCAGCCGTCGAAGCACGCATCCAGCACCTTACGTTGACGCTCGTTGAGATTCTTGACCTTCATGTCCACAACCTCCTTCTCAGTTGTCCATAGCAAGTCGGTAAACGGTTCCGACTTGTCGGTGAATAGCATACCCCCATCGGACAAAACGATTCCCGGCAAACCCATCCGGACGCTCAAACGCCGCGGATCGGCAACATTCCCTCCACGGTATCGTCATCTTGTATAGACAACCTTTAAGCCATATGATGCGCTTGTGAACAGGTACGGGAGGATGGCATGAACCTCAAGCAGCTGCGCTACTTCGTGGCCATCGCGGAGGAGCGCCAGATCACTGCGGCGGCACGCAGGCTCAACATCTCGCAGCCGCCGCTCTCCTACGAGCTTGCCCAGCTGGAGCGCGAGTTGGGCGTCCGGCTCGTGGACCGGGGGCCGCGTGGCGTCACGCTCACGGACGCGGGACGCCTGCTCTACGGACGCGCGCAGCAGATCCTATCGCTCACGAGCGCCACCGAGCTCGAGGTGGCGAGCGCGGGCAAGGGCCTGGCCGGCACGCTGCCGGTGGGCGTGGACCCGTCGTGCGCGGGGCTGGTGCCCCAGGAGCGCCTGCTCGACCTGCGCTCACGCTATCCCCAGGTGGCATTCGAGCTCAGGGAGGATGCCACCCATGCGGTGCTCGACATGCTGGAGACCGGGGTCGTGGAGGTCGGCGTGGTGCGCACGCCCTTCAAGAGCGAGCACCTGCGGTGCCGCTTCGGCCGCACCGAGCGGGCCGTGTGCGTGATGCCCTGCGACCTGGACGTGGGTGGCGAGGCCAGCTGCACGGTGGAGGACCTGGCGGCGTCTCCGCTCGTGCTCGCACGTCGCATGGAGCCGCTGGTACGACAGGCCTTCTCTGCGCGGGGGCTCGACGCCCACGTGGCCTGCCTCACCGACGACGCGCGGACGGCCGTCGTGTGGGCGCGTGCCGGCATGGGCGTCGCGCTGGCGCCAGAGTCCCTCATCCGCGTGACCGACACCGGAGATCAGTTCATCAAGGTCCTGGAGTGCGACGAGCTGTCGTCACGCGCAGCGGTGGTGTGGAGGGCCGACCGCAGGCTCTCGCCCCTGGCCGACCGCTTCGTGGCTCTTCTCGGCGAGCTCGCCTGATTGCGGCCGCGGGTACGAACTTCAGGTTGGTAGAGCCCGCCCGGCCGCCTCGCCCAACTAACCTGAAGTTCGCGACCATGCCGGACGGGCCAGGACGTCCGACTCTGGGGGCAGACAAGAACGGACCCCACCGGATGGCGGGGCCCGTCTGGAAGGAAGGGCTTATCTCTGCGCCAGCTCAAGCGTGTGCGTACGGCCCATAGGCTCAGCATTGGCGAGGCCATCCGGCCGAGGCCGTCCTACGCCGCGTCCTCGTCGGCGTCGTCCGGGTCCTCGACTGCGTCGGGCTCGGCCGCCTGGGACTTGGACTTCTTGGCAGATGCGGCCTTGGGGGTGTCGTCATCCTCGCCGTCGTCACCCTCCTCCATGCCCTCGCGGACGCTCTTGATCGTCTTGCCCATGGCCGTGCCCAGCTTGGGCAGGTTCTTGGGCCCGAAGATGACCAGCGCGACGAGGAGGATTATGAGAAGCTCGGGAACACCCATACCAAGGATCATGAGAGACTCCAATCGGACTTGCGGCAGCCTGCGTGCCGTTCTTCGCAAACGATGGTAAGGCTCGAGCAACCATATGAAAAATACCAATAGTATTACCATGCCATATATTGTCTATATGTGTGACGCGCATGTCTCCGCTGTGACCCCATGCCCCCTCGACGGGTAGAATGGCCTCGTCTGCAGCATCGACCGAAAGGAACCCCATGTTCGAGACCGCTTCCGCCTGCATCAGGTGCAACAAGGAGGACGTCGCCAAGGTCGTCCTCATGCCTGGCGACCCCCTGCGCGCCAAGTTCATTGCCGAGAACTACCTCGAGGACCCCATCCTCTTCAACGACGTGCGTAACATGCTGGGCTACACCGGCACCTACAAGGGCAAGCGCATCTCCGTCATGGGCTCCGGCATGGGCATCCCCAGCATGTGCCTCTACGCCCACGAGCTCTTCACCCAGGTGGGCGTGGATGCCATCATCCGCGTGGGCACCACGGGCGGCCTGCAGGACGGCCTGCATGCCGGCGACCTCGTGATCGCCATGAGCGCGGCCACCAACTCCGACATCGCCGGCCTCTACGACTCCCCCGTCAAGCTCGCCCCCACGGCAGACTGGGGCATGCTCAGAGCCGCCGTGCAGTCCTGCGACGAGCTTGGGTACGACTACAAGGTCGGCCAGGTCGTGAGCTCGGACGTCTTCTACAACCCGCGTCAGGACGCCCCCCTGCGCTACAAGGACCTCGGCCTTCTCTGCGTGGAGATGGAGACCGCCGGTCTCTACATCGAGGCCCAGGCGTCGCACAAGAAGGCCGTCTCCATCCTCTCCGTGAGCGACACCTTCTTCACCGGCGAGTCCCTCTCCGCCGACGAGCGCGAGAAGAGCTTCACCAACATGATGGAGGCCTCGCTCGAGACCGCCTGGAAGACGATCGACTAGCCGCGCGCACATGAAACGTAGGGGGTACTCCCCCGTGTTTGCTGACAAACACGGGGGAGTACCCCCTACGTTTGCCCATCCGCGACTAGGCGATCTCGTCCTGGTCGAGGACGTGGAAGCCCGCCTGCTCGAGCGCATACGCCGCCCGCGTGGCCAGCGCGTCTCCCGCCACCTTGAGCACCACCACTGCCCTGTTGTCATCCATGCTGAAGCAGTAGCCGTAGTCCACGGCGATGTCCAGGTCGTCGAAGACGGCCAGGAGCTCCGCCAGGCCGCCCGGCCGGTTGGGCACGGCCACGGCCGAGACCCGCGTGACCATGGCGCGGTAGCCGCGCTCGGCGAGGGCCGCCTTGGCGGAGCGGGCGTCGTCGCAGATGATGCGCACCACGCCGTACTCGGCGGTGTCCGCAATGGTCAGGGCCTTCATGTTGACCCCCACCTCGCCCATGGCGCGGCAGAGCTTGGCGAGGCGCCCCTCCTCGTTCTCGAGGAAGACGGTTAGCTGGTCGACCATCTACTTCTCCTCTCGCTTGTCGATGACGCGCTTGGCCTTGCCCTCGCTGCGCGGGATGGACTGCGGCTCCACGAGCTTGACCTTGATGCCCACGGAGAGGGCAGTCTTGAGACGGGCCTGGATCTGGTTCTGGAGCCTCTCGATGGCGCTGATGGCGTCGAAGTCGAAGTCCGGGTTGACCTCGGCCTTGAGGGTGACCACGTCCAGGTGGTTCCTGCGCGTGAGCTCGATCTGGTACCAGGAGGAGACCTCGTCGAAGGTCTTCATGACGTCCTCGATCTGGCTGGGGAAGACGTTGACACCGCGGATGATCAGCATGTCGTCCGTGCGGCCGTGCAGGCGGTCGATGCGGCGGTGGGTGCAGCCGCAGGGGCACTCGCCAGGCAGGATGCGGGTGATGTCGCGCGTGCGGTAGCGCACCACGGGCGAGGCCTCGCGGTCAACCGTGGTGAGCACGAGCTCGCCCCACTCGCCGTCGGGCAGGACCTTGCCGGTGGCAGGGTCGATGATCTCCGCATAGAAGTGGTCCTCGGCCAGGTGTAGGCCGTCCTGCTCCATACACTCCACGGCCACGCCCGGGCCCATGGTCTCGGTGAGGCCGTAGATGTCCAGGACCTTGTAGTTGAGCTTGCGCTCCAGCTCGCGACGGAAGTTGTCGGAGAAGGCCTCCGCGCCGTGGATGCCTGCCTTGAGGTGGAAGTCGCGCGCAGGGTCCACCCCCATGGCAAGGGCGGTGTCCGCTATGTGCATGGCATAGGAGGGCGTGCAGGCGATCACCGTGGTGCCCATCTCGCGCAGGATGCGGATCTGGCGCTCGGTGTTGCCGGCGCTCGTGGGGATGACCGTGGCACCGGAGGCCAGGCCGCCGTAGTGGGCGCCCAGGCCGCCCGTGAAGAGCCCGTAGCCGTAGCACACCTGCACCACGTCGTTGGCCCCACAGCCCGCAAAGCGGATGCCGCGGGCAAAGCAGTCGGCCCAGAACTCCAGGTCGTGCTGGGTGTAGGCGCCCACCGTGGCCACGCCCGTGGTGCCGCTCGACATGTGGATCTCGCGCACCTTGGAGAGTGGCACGGCCAGCATGCCGTAGGGGGCGTTGTCGCGCAGGTCCTGCTTGGTCACGAAGGGGGCACGCTCCAGGTCGTCCAGGCTGGTCATGGAGTAGGGGTCGAAGCCGGCCTCGTCGAAGGACCTCTTGTAGAAGGGGATGTTCTCATAACAGCTGACCACGGTCTTCTTGATGCCCTCGAGCTGGATCTCCTCCAGTCGCTCGTGGGGCAGGGTCATGACGTCCTTGTCATCCGCCATGCGCGTCCTCCCAGTCACTCGCCTACAGACCTGTCAGATTCTATCGCTTGGCCGCGGCCGCCCGTCCCACAAGCCTCCCCAATCCCGCCGACGGAACCCGTCGGCGCCCGTGTGTGGCAAGGGGAAGGCGGCCCGCGCACGGCAAGGGCCGGAGCCACCCGCGCGTAACACCTGTACGCGCCACCTGCGCGCGGCACTTGGAAGTGACATGTCATCTGCAGGTGTCGGAACCAAACACCGCTACTTGCATAAGCGCAGGTAGAAAGCCCGTTGCCCTTCTTATCCGCTTCCACACCCCACCTGCAAGTGACATGTCATCTGCAGGTGGCGACAAAGGCAAGGCCCGTGGCGGACGGAGCCTACCATGGCCGCCCCTGCACCGCCCGCCCTACCGCATGGCGCGGAGCTGCCGCAGGGCGTCCTCCACCTGTGCGGTGGCCCGCTCCACCTGCCCGCGGGCGTCCTCTATGCGCTGCTGCACCAGCACGTCCGCGACCGCCCCGTCGAAGAAGAAGTCCGCGAAGGTGAGGAGGTTGCCGCAGTCCACCCTGAGCCCGCGGGCCTCCACGTCGGAGGCCTCCTTGGCAAAGCGCGAGAGCGCCCGCTTGGCCTCGTTGATGGAGTCCTGGGCCTCGCCCATGCGCGCGTGCTTGGCCATGCCCGAGATGAGCCCGCCGCCAAAGATGTCCAGCAGGCCCCAGCCACTCGCGCTCTTGAGGCTGTCGGCCGCGTCCTCCAGGCACTGCAACGCGTACTCCCCCGCCTGGATCGCCTCGTCTATCTCGCGCCTCTGACCGGCATCCGCCATGGCCCCTCCCCTCTCCCTGGTGCCCACCATCATATCCGACCGGTCGCCACATGCCCCCCGGCGCATCCGCGGGACGCCCGTCTGGGGCGTATGGGTTACCGCCGGCACATCGACTGGGGCAAACCCTTACATTTGTGCCAAACTTGGGGAGCATAGGGTCGCGGGACCACAGATTCAAGGAGAGGATTCACATGCTGAGGATCGGCCTTCTCACGAGCGGCGGCGACTGCCAGGCGCTCAACGCCACCATGCGCGGCATCGTAAAGACGGTCATGCACAACACCAAGGAGGACGTGGAGATCTACGGCTTCCTGGATGGCTACCAGGGCCTCATCTACAAGCGCTACATCCAGCTTACGCCGGGCGACTTCTCCGGCCTCCTCTCCCAGGGCGGCACCATCCTGGGCACCAGCCGCACGCCCTTCAAGATGCTCGACACCCCCGAGGCCGACGGCGTGGCCAAGGTCCCTGCCATGAAGAAGACCTACAAGGACCTCAAGCTCGACTGCCTCTTCATGCTGGGCGGCAACGGCTCCACCAAGACCGCCAACCGCCTCTCGCAGGAGGGCCTCAACGTCATCGCCCTGCCCAAGACCATCGACAACGACACCTGGGGCACCGACCTCACCTTCGGCTTCACCAGCGCCGTCGAGGTGGCCACCGACTACATCAACGACATCCACACCACCGCCAGCTCCCACGGCCGCGTCTTCGTGATCGAGATCATGGGCCACAAGGTGGGTTGGATCCCGCTGTATGCGGGCGTGGCCGGCGGCGCCGACGTCATCCTCATCCCCGAGATCCCCTACGACATGAAGAACGTGATCAAGGCCATCGAGAAGCGCGACGAGGAGGGCGGCCGCTTCGCGATCATCGTGGTGGCCGAGGGCGCCATCTCCAAGGAGGAGGCGGCCATGCCCAAGAAGGAGTACAAGAAGAAGGTCGCGGAGCGCGTGAAGCCCTCCGTCGCCTACGACATAGCCGAGGAGATCGCCCAGCGTACCGGCCGCGAGGTCCGCGTGGCCGTGCCCGGCCACGCCCAGCGCGGCGGCGCCCCCGACGCCCAGGACCGCGTCTTTGCCACCCAGTGCGGCGTCGAGGCCGGCAAGGCCTTCCTGGACGGGCGCTTTGGCATCATGATCGCCCAGAAGGGCGGCCACATGACCTCCACCCCGCTCTCCGACGTGGCCGGCAAGCTCAAGTACGTCGACCCCCAGAGCGACCTCGTGCGCGAGGCCAAGCTGCTGGGCATCAGCTTCGGCGACGAGTAGGGCCCGTAACCGGCAAGCGCCGAGACGCCACACGAGGGGCGCCCGTGGGATGGTTCCGCGGGCGCCCCTTTGCGGTATGGGGTGGGTCTCCGCTATAATTGCTCGAATCTAATCACAGATGTTGGGCCAAGGAGAGGGGAGGGCGCATGCTCGAGGAGGATGCCACCTCGCAGGACGGGTACGGACCTAGCCGTGCGCTCACGCGCCGCGCCCTGCTCGCCATCCTTGGCACCACGGCCCTGGCGGCCATGGCCCCACTGTCCGCCTGCTCCGAGGACGCGCCGGGCAACGAGCTCGACCAGTCCGACAGTGGGCCCCAGGAGCCCGCAGGCATCTCGGCGTCCCAAGCGGTATGCACGGATGACGAGAGGAGCTACAGGGTGCGCTTCTCCACCGGCTCCATCGTGTCCGCCGCCCTCGACGGCACCGGCGAGCCGACCGAGCTCTACACCAACGGCTATCCCCGTCTCACCGGCATCCGCTACCTCCTCGTCCAGGACGGGACGGTCTTCTTTGGCGACGTGCCCTCGGGCGAGGTGCGCTCCGTCCCCGTGGACGGCGGGGAGGCCGCCACGGTCTTTGCCCCCAACTCCACAGCTTCGCAGGGGGCCACGCCACGCGCCCTCGAGGACGGCCGCCTCTACGTGGCCAGCACCGACACCCAGACGAACCAGTGCGCCCTCTACTCGGTGTCGCCCGCGGGAGGCGAGCTCCAGCTGCACCTCACCCTGCCCGCGGGCTACACCCTGCGGGGCCTCGACGCCCCACGCGGCCACGTGTGGTACGCCGGCCCCAATGCCGACGACCACCGTGAGCTGCACTTCTGCAACCTGGATGGCTCCGGGGACGTCGTGGCCCACGTGATGGACGGGTCCCCCAGCGCCGATGCCTCCATCGCCTGCCTCCAGAGGGGCGAGAGGGTCTACGCCTATCTGGAGTGCGCCTCGACCCCCTCCTCCCAGCTCTACTCCTACGCACTCGACGGCTCGGACGAGCGTCTCGAGCGGGACTTCGCCTCCCAGTGCTTCGCCGCCGGCTCCGACGGGGCCACGCTCTACCTGGTGGACCGCGCGTCCTTCTCGCTGGTCTCCGCCAGCCTCGACGACCCGCAGGCGCTGGCCTCGGTGGCCCAGATCCCCCAGCTCACGACCCAGACCAAGGTCAGCTTCGTGGAGTGCGCTGGCGGTGCCGTGTGGGTCACCACCTATACGGCAGACGCGGACGACGCAACGGCCCTCCTCACCTACCGCGTGGACGTAGCCACGGGAGAGGTGACGGTAATCTCCTAAACCCGCGAGATGGCGCGCCCGGCTCGGCATCGCCCATCCCCTCGTGGCATCCGCGTTAATTCCCACCCCATCACAGGCATTCGCGCTACCATGGTGCGCAACCAAGCGTCGTGAGGATCCGCCATGTGCGAGCTCTTTGCCGTAAACTCCGCGACCCCGGTCGCCGTCAACTCTTACCTGCGGGAGTTCTTCTCCCACAGTCACGAGCATCCCGACGGCTGGGGAATCTCGTGGCGCACGGGCGACTCGGAGGCCCCCGTCTTCCTCCACCGCGAGCCAGTGCCGGCCTACACCTCGCCCTACATCCCCCAGCTCCTCTCACAGCCCCTTGCCGCCAGGCGCCTGGAGGCCCACATCCGCCGCTCCACCTGCGGGACCCTCTGCGAGGAGAACTGCCATCCCTTCCGCGGCACGGACATGTGGGGCAACGACTGGACCCTCATCCACAACGGCATCCTCTTCAACGAGGAGCTCCTGCAGGGCTACGACCTCAGGGAGGCGGGCCAGACGGACTCCGAGCGCGCCATGCTCTTCCTACTGGACGTGCTCGACGAGGCCTCACTCAGGGCCGGCCGCCAGCTGACCTTCGACGAAAGGTTCGACGCCCTGGCCTCGGGCATCATGCAGATAAGCAACCTCAACCGCCTGAACCTCATTATCGACGACGGCGACTACACCTACGTGCACACGAACACCTCCGAGGACACCCTCTACTTCCGCCAGGTGAGCGCGGAGGGCGTGGTCTTCTCGACCCACCCGCTCGGTGGCGAGGGGGAGGCGCCGCTCTGGAGGCCCGTGCCGCGCAACCGCCTGATCGCCTACCGCGACGGCAGGCTGATCCGCACGAGCGTCCCCCATGGCTACGTGTTCTGCGAGGCCATCCTGGAGCTCCGCCGCATCTTTGGCGACGACTGGCAGCAGGCCGTGGTGGCGTAGGGACGCACGGCCGCCGCGCTTGCGCTAGGATGTGGGACACCCCACCCACGGAGGCCAAACCACATGAACCTGACCCAGGCCATAGACCACGCGAGCGCGCTCGCCTTCCCGGGATTCCTCTCCGGAGACGCCGAGCTCACCGCCGAGCGCGCCAAGAACGAGGAGGCCATCTTCCTCATCATGGCGGCATGGCGCGAGGCCGCCCCCGGCCAGGAGCCCTGCTCCTTCGACCTCGTGCGCAACCTCGCCGACCAGAACCGCACCATCTGCGACAGCTTCGGCATCGAGCGCCTGCGCGACGTACCCGCCTCCACGCTCCAGCGCAAGCTCCCGGACGCCGACCTCCTGCGTGGGGTGGCCGCCCTCCAGCACCGCAGCGTGGCCGAGGTGGCCAAGACCGCGGGCCCCGACCTCGACGCCCTGAACATCGCCTACACCGAGGCGCCCGTGTCCGGCACCGTGGTGGGCATCGACCTCGAGACGACCGACCGCGACCCCGCCCGCGGCTACATCGTGAACGTGGGCCTGGCCTTCATGGACCTCACCCCCACGGCCCGGCCGCGCTCGGCCTTCGCAGGCTACTGCGGCCTGCCGGCGATCTACGAGGACAAGGGCGTACCCCTCGCGGACATCCACCACATCACGTGGGACGACGTGCGCGACCGCAGCCCCTTCCGCTTTGACGACAAGGTCCAGCGGGCCCTCCTGGCCGCCCTCACGGCCTACCCCTACATGGCCCACAACGCGGCCTTCGAGGACTCCTGGCTCATGCTCAACCTGGACGGCTACGCGGAGGCCCGCCGCGCGGGCCGCGTGACCGTCATAGACACGCGCGACATCTGCCGCCGCGTGGACCCCGAGACCAAGACCCTCCCCCACGACCAGCGTCCAGCCTCGCTGGAGAGCTGGGCGCGCCGTCGCGGTACCCTCAAGCCGCACGAGAGGGAGGTTCACCTGGGCATAGACGACGTGGACCTCATGCTGCGCACGGTGCAGGCGGAGTTCGCCGCACGCGGGATGTTCGACCCCAGATAGAGACAGAAGGCGTGCCAAGAGTGTCAGGCACTCTTGGCACGCCTCGTTCCAGCCTGTCCTCGGGCCCTTAGGCCTGGGCCAGCCACTCCTCGGCCTCGGCATCGCTCAGCGGCTTGATGTCCGCGCCGTCGGCATAGGGCGACTCGGTGCCACCCTGGCCCACCACGAAGTAGAGGCCGCCCTTGGTCTTGTACAGCGCCTCCTCGTAGCCCGCGGGATCGCCGTAGTAGCTGAACTCGCGCTTGCCCAGTGCCTCGGCCTTCTCTGAGTCGTAGGTGTGCCTCTTGCCCCCGAACGTCTTGACCTTGCGCATGACTGCTCCCAACCTCAGATCTGAGTTTTGTGCCAGGTCACGGGGCACCGCTCCCTGACATGCCGTAGGGTATCGCATTTTGCCCCTTCCTGCAGAGATGACAAAACGAATGCAACCTTCTCTTCATCGTGGCCCGTGACGAATTCACGCCATGCATATATCAGACATGCTATGCAAGCCGTGCCGGCGGGGCGCTTTCACCACAAGGGCCGGCTGCGGTATGCTTGTTCCCCAGTCTCTTCTTCCCCAAGGGATGGCCCCACGACCAGGGAGGCACGGATGGACAAGGTCTTCGAGGAGGAGCAGGCCCACCTCTCGCAGGTCTACGCACAGCTGCTGGCGTTGCGCAACTCCATAACGGCGAAGCTCACCGAGGGCGAGCGCAGCGCCGCCCGCGACCTCGTGGAGATGAGCGAGGAGATCCGCCCCGACTTCGCGGGAGACGACGAGACGATGGAGACCCTCGCCGCCATCGAGACCCTCAACTCCGTGATCGACGTCTACAACCAGACGCACGACATGAACGTGGAGAAGCTCCGTCGCCTGCTCGTCCTTCTCCGCCAGCCCTACTTTGCCAAGGTGAGGCTCGAGATGCGGCCCGGCAGGCCGGCGCGCGACGTCTACATCGGCTCCGTGGGCATGACGGACGACCGCAGCCGTCCCCTCATCGTGGACTGGCGCAGTCCCGTGGCCTCCACATACTACAGCCAGGACCTGGGCCCCACGAGTTTCGAGGTGGACGGGCGCCGCCGCGACGTCAACCTGCTCCTGCGCCGGCAGTTCGACATCACGGGCTCCAGGCTCAACATGTACTTCGACACCACCGTTGCCATCCAGGACTCGCTCCTCCTCCAGGCCATAACCAAGCACCACTCCGAGAAGCTCCAGGCCATCACGGCCACGATCCAGCGGGAGCAGAACGAGGTGATCCGCCACGAGGACGTGCCCGTGCTGCTGGTGAACGGCATTGCCGGCTCCGGCAAGACCTCGGTGCTCCTGCAGCGCGTGGCCTATCTCTTCTACCAGGAACGCGACCGCCTGGACCCCAGGCAGGTCTACCTCTTTACGCCGAACGACGTCTTCGGCCACTACATCGACACGGTCCTCCCCTCCCTGGGCGAGTCCAACCCCCAGACCTTCACCTGGCGGTCCTTCGTTGCCAGCCTGGGGATGGGCGACCGCGACAGCGGACGCGACTGCGACCCGGCGACCCTGCGCCGGCTGGAGGCTGAGCTCCCCAAGGTGCGCCTGGAGCCCCAGGACCTGCGCGAGCTCCGCGTGGGCGACACCGTGGTCCTCAAGGCCTCGCAGGTGCAGAGTGCGGTGGAGAAGTTCGACCGCTTCCCCCTGGGCCCCAGGTTCCTTGCCCTCGTGAAAGACGAGCTCCACGAGCGCCTGCGGCGTCGCGTGGGACAGATGGCCCACGACGAGGACCTGCAGGAGGCCATGCTGGGCATGGACATGGACGAGCAGGTGGAGGTCTTCGGCGAGACCATCGCCCCCTCCACCGAGGAGGAGACGGCGGAGCTCACGCGGCGCTACGCCGAGAGGCTCGTGGAGCCCGCCCACGACGACATCGAGTCCCTGGCATGGCTGCGCTTCGACCGCATCGGCATGCGTGCCCTCGAAACGACCGACACACTGAGCGCCGCTCAGCTCCTCTACCTGCGCGTGCTCGTGACGGGCACTGGCGACCGCAACGCCCGCTACGTGATGATCGACGAGGTGCAGGACTACACGGTGGCGCAGCTCATGATCCTGCCCAGGTACTTCTCCCGTGCCCACTTCATGCTCCTGGGCGACGAGAACCAGGCGATCCGCCAGGGGACCGCGACCTTCTCGCAGATACGCGAGGTCTTCGCACCCACGCACGGCCAGGTGGACCAGTGCGAGCTCATGACCTCCTACCGGTCCAGCCCCGAGATCACAGCGCTCTTCTGCAGCCTCATGCCACCGGACGAGCGGGTGCGCACGAGCTCGGTGCAGAGGGCCGGCACGGAGCCCGACATACGCAGCTTCGACGCCACGGACGTGGACGCGTACGTGGGCTACCTGCGCCAGGTGGCTGAGGCGGCCAAGGGAGGCGAGGGGCTCTGCGCCATAGTCTGCGACTCCCGCGACCGCGTGCGGTGGCTGGCCAGGCAGATGGGGGACCTCGCCCGCCCCATGGGCAAGAACGACATCCTGCCACTCTCCGGGGTGGTCCTCATCGACCTGGACCTGGCCAAAGGGCTGGAGTTCGACCACGTGGTCATCCCCGACGCCCAGGAGTCCGTGTACCCGCAGACCCCGCTGGCCCGCAGGCGACTCTACACGGCGGTCTCCCGCGCCATGCACGAGGTCACGATCGTTAGCCAGGGACCGCTCACGCCCCTGCTGGCACGCTAGGACGGACCCAACCTAGGCCTGTCGACGGGTGCGCACGCTCCTTCGCTCGCGAATAAGCTCCTCCACGTCCATGTCTCCCCCATTCGTCGCTTTGCACATGGGACGGTTGTACCCATCGACGGCCACCTCGTGCTTCCAGCCCGCAAGATCGCACGCAGGGAGCCCCCGCCTGATGGACGCGCCCCCAGGCAGATGCCCAGGGGCGCGACCCTCTTACCTGTGACGGCCTGCTAGATGAGCCCGTCCAGCTCGTCCACCATGCGAGCGAACTCCTCGAGGGCCTGGTCCACGGCCTCGCCGGAGGCCATGTCGACCCCGGCCCCGCGAAGGAGCTCGATCGGGGTCTTGGAGCAGCCGCCCGAGAGGAAGGCCAGGTAGTCGTCCACCGCGGGCTGGCCCTCGCGGACCATGCGGTCGGAGAGGGCCACCGCGGCGGCGAAGCTCGTGGCGTAGATGTAGATGTAGAAGTTCATGTAGTAGTGGGGGATGCGCTCCCACTCACGGGAGATCTCGTCGTCCACCACCAGGTCGGGCCCGTAGTAGAGGGCGTTGAGGTCACCATAGCGCTTGCAGAGGGCGTCCGCCCCCATCCCCTCGCCACGCGCGCAGGCGGCGTTGGCATCACGCTCGAACTCGGCGAAGAGGGTCTGGCGGTAGAGGGTGCTCCGGAACTGCTCGCAGAAGCGGTCCACCAGGAAGGCGCGCTCCTCCTGCGTCTTGGCCTTGCCCATGAGGTAGTGGGTGAGCAGGCACTCGTTCGTGGTGGAGGCCACCTCTGCCACGAACATGGCGTACTCCTGGTAGCGCGGGGGCTGGTGGGTGTTGGAGAGGTAGGTCTGCATGGAGTGACCCATCTCATGGACCAGGGTGTAGACGTCGTTGAGGGTGCCGTCGTGGTTGAGCAGGATGTTGGGCTCCATGCCGTGGCCGTCCATGGAGTAGGCACCGCTCGCCTTGCCCGGCGTGGGATAGACGTCTATCCAGCGCTTGGCCACGCCACGACGCACCTGCGCCACGTAGTCCTCGCCCAAGGGGGCCAGCGCCGCATACATGAGCTCGCATGCCTCCTCGAAGGTGTAGACGTGCTCCGGCTGCTGCACAATGGGCACGTAGACGTCCCAGTAGCCCATCGTGTCCAGGCCGAGGGCGCGCTTGCGGATGGCGGCGTACTTGTGCAGGGGTGCCAAGTGGCGGTGGCAGGACTCGATGAGGTTGTGGTAGACCTCCACGGGCACCTCCGTGGGCACGAGCGAGGCCTCGAGCGAGCTGGCGTAGCCGCGCGACTGAGCAAAGAATCGCAGCATGCGGAACTGCGAGGCAAGGAGGGCCGCCTCGGTGTGCTCCACCTTGCGGTAGCCGGCGTAGAGGCTGCGATAGGCGCTCTCGCGCAGGCCACGGTCCTTGGAGTAGAGCATGTTGGAGTAGGTGGCCACGGTCACGGAATGGCGCTCGCCCCGGGAGTCCACCGCGTCATCGAAGGTCAGGTCCGCGTTGTCCAGCTGAGAGAAGACCAGCGCGGGCTGCTCGGCCAGCTCGGACGCCCGTGCCAGGATGGCCTCGCCCTCGGGCGAGAGCGTGTGATCGCGCAGGGCCCGCATGCGGTCGATGGCCAGACGGTAGAGGTCGAGGCCCGGCGTCGTGGCGTACCAGCCCTCCAAAGTCTGGTCGGACACGGCGAGGAGGGCAGGCTGGAACCAGGCGTTGGCCGTCTGGACGCGGCCCTCGAACTCGATCATCTTGCTCTTGAGGTCCTGGTGGTAGCCGTCGCGCAGGTCCTCGTCGGCCCGCATGTAGGTGTAGTTGAAGAGCCGCTGGAAGCGCATGGTGGCCTCGTCGTCAAAGCGCAGGTAGCCCAGGAGCCCCTCGCCCGACTCCAGGGCCCTGCCCTCCCATGCCGCGTACTCGTCCGGCATGGACTGCGCCTCCGCCAGCGCTGCCTCGAAGGCATCGTCGTCCGAGAACAGGTGGGTGTAGTCCCACTTGTACCTCTCGGGGACCTCGTCCCTGCTCTGATAGGTGGGAGGCTTCTGCTCGTCGGCCATGTGCACGCTCCAATCTAGAGACGCCGATAATCCATCGGTCATTGTATACAAGCCGCAGCCGCAGGGCGCATGGCAGGGGGAGGACGGCCACCGGGCCATCTGGGCCGAGGAATAACACCACTGCTTCGCGTTCATTACAAATTGTTGCCGCGATTATTCATGGTTCTCCAAGAAGGACCAGCGCCGCTACCATGTGGGAGTCACAGAGACCGACGGGAGGACCCATGTCAGACGGCATCAACTCCATCATGTACGAGTTCGGCGCAGGCAAGTCGGCGATCCGCACGGTCTTCGAGGAGACGACCAAGCTGCGCAAGCAGGGCCGCACCGACTTCTGGGACTTCTCGATAGGCAACCCAGAGGTGCCGGCCCCGCCCGAGGTCAACGAGGCCATCGTGGATTGCGTGAACACCTACGCGCAGCTGGACATGCATGGATACCCCCCGAACAACGGATGGGACGAGACAAGGGCAAAGGTCGCCTCCTGCCTCAACCGCGACTTCGGCACCGGCGCCACGGCAGAGAGCGTGATCATGACGGGCGGCGCCGCCGGAGCCCTCACCGCCACCATCGCCTCGCTCACCACGCCGGGCGAGGAGGTCATCGTCATCACCCCCTACTTTGCCGAGTACCGCATGTACATCCAGTCCTGGCACTGCCGCTGCGTGGAGGTACCCTCCATACCCGACACCTTCCAGCTGGACGTCGACGCCATCGAGCGGGCCATCACGCCGGCCACCCGCATGGTCATCGTCAACTCCCCCTGCAACCCCACGGGCGCCGTCTACTCCCCGGGCTCCCTCCTGGCGCTGGGCGACGTCCTACGCCGCAAGAGCGCCGAGTACGACCGCACGATCTACCTGCTCTCCGACGAGCCCTACCGGCAGATCTGCTACGACGGGGTAGTGAACCCCTGGGTAGCCGGCTACTACGAGAACACCATCGTGGTCTACTCCTTCTCCAAGGCCCTGAGCATCCCCGGCGAGCGCATCGGCTACGCCTACGTCCCTCCCACGGTCAAGGACCAGGAGCGCGTGATCGCTGCCATCATGGGCGGTCAGCGGGCCTGCAACACCATCACGAACGGGCTCTTCCAACGCGTGATCGAGCGGTGCGTGGACCTGCCCGCCCCGGTGGAGGAGTACGCGCGCAAGCGTCGCATCATCCATGGTGGGCTGGGACGCATCGGCTACCGGACCACGCGGCCGGACGGTGCCTTCTACCTGTGGATCCGTGCGCTGGAGCCCGACGACCACGCCTTCTGCCGCAGGGCCGCCAAGTTCGGCCTCTACCTCGTGGAGTCCACGGACTTCGGCACGAGCGGCTACGCGCGCCTCTCCTACGCCGTGGACGACTGGGTGCTCACGAGCTCCCTCCCCGCCTTCAAGGCCCTGTGGGAGGACTACGGCGGCTACACCTGGTAGCGCGGCGCCATTCCCCGCGCGGCGGAAGGTGTCAGATGAGGGCGAGCTGCTCCTCGGCGAAGTCCGCCGCGGCCTTGAGGTCCGCGTCCTTGGCATGTTCATGGCCCGACCTGCTGTGATAGCACACCTGAACCGTCATGGTTCCCCTCCTAGACTGGCATCCGTGCCGTCTTCCGCCCGCAGGCCGCCCACGCCCTCGTCCCAGGCCGCCTCGCGCTCGCGGGCGCGCAGAAGCTCACGATAGCCCTTGAGCGGGTCGAAGGGCACGAAGATCTTCGCCCGCTCCGACATGGGCATCCTCTGTCTCGGCGTGGCGGCCCCGCCGCTGCTTGGGGTGCGGCCGACCTCTCGCTCACTCCCCACTCCTGTGCCCCCCGATCTGCCCGTTGCGCTCCCGGGCCGTGGCCCCCGGCATGAGGTCGGTCCCCATGAGGAGGGCGTTCCTGCCAAAGCGCTGCTTGACCGCGTTCACCGTCTCGAGGCGGCTCCGCTCCCGCGCGAGCTCCTCCGGGTCGCGGAAGAGCTCCCCCTGCAGGCCCGCCTCGCCCTTGTCGTGCACGTCGGTGAGAGACACGCCCAACCTGTGGATGGGCCTCTCGCGGTTGGCATGCGCGTCGAAGAGCGAGAGGGCAGTGTCGATCAGCTGCCGCCGGGAGTCGCTGGGAGCCCCCAGGCGCACGACGCCTCCGGCGTGGCTGGTCTCCCGACGCCAGGCGCGTACGTCCCCTCCCGCCCGCGCCCGCGAGCGCTCCTCATCAGTCATCGCATACCCCACGAAGACCCCCACGCTCCCGGCCACGAGAGCTCGGTCCACAAGCTCGAGCGAGAGCGCATCCGCCATCTCGCGCACGATCAGGCGGGCTCCCCCGAAGTCCCTGTCGCAACCCAGGACCTGCGCGGAATCCAAGCAGTGGGTCCTGGGCTGGTAGGCCTTGATGTCCGCGATCGTGACTGGCTCTATGCCCCACGCATGGTCGATGAGTATCTCCGCGTCCACGCCCAGGAGGCGGTAGAGCGGCTCCTGGGGATAGGCGGCCACCTGTCCCATCGTGTGGATTCCCAGGGTGGCCAGCCGCTCGGCCGTGCCGGGCCCCACCCGCCAGAAGTCCGTGATCGGCCGGTGGTTCCAGAGCGTCATCCGGTAGGTCTCCTCGTCGAGCTCACCGAAGAAGCCCGGGCTGTGCTTGGCCGTGATGTCCAGCGCCACCTTGGCAAGGTAGAGGTTGGTACCGAGCCCGCAGGTGGCGGGGATCCCGGTGGTACGCACCACATCCTCCCTGATGCGCTCCCCCAGCTCGCGAGCGCTACAGCCATAGAGCGAGAGGTAGCCCGTCACGTCGATGAAGGCCTCATCGATGGAGTAGACGTGGATGTCGTCCGGCGAGACCCATCGCAGGTAGACCGAGTACACATCCGCAGACCGCTCCATGTAGAGCCGCATGCGGGGCGGAGCCACCACGTAGTCGATCCCCGCGGGGATCTCGAACACGCGACAGCGGTTACGCACCCCAAGCGCCTTCATGGCCGGGGACACTGCCAGGCAGATGGTCTTCTCGGTACGCGAGAGGTCCGCCACCACGAGGCGCGCCGTCATGGGGTCGAGCCCGCGCTCCACGCACTCGACCGAGGCATAGAAGCTCTTGAGGTCTATGACGAGGTACTGGCGCTGGCGGGTCGTCGCAGCCGCTCCAGCTGAGCTGGACACAGGCTAGGCCCGGTACACTATCTTGGCGGCCAGGGCCCTGGCAGGCTCCTCACCCAGATAATGCCCGACGATGCGCAGGCCGAAGTCTATGGCCGTGCCCATGCCGCGGCTGGTGGTCACGTTCCCGTCCACCACGACCGCACCCGCGGTCAGCTTGGCCCCATGCTCGACGAGCGCGTCCTCCATGCCCGGGAAGCAGGTGGCACGCCTGCCCTCGAGGATGCCCAGCTTGGCGAGGACGGTCGGAGCGGCGCATATGGCCGCCACCTGCCGTCCCTCCGCGGCAAACCGCTTGAGGGCGCCACAGAGCGGCTCGCAGGCCCCCAGGTTGAGCGTGCCCGGCATGCCTCCCGGCAGGACCAGCATGTCGTAGTCGTCGAAGGAGAAGCCCTCGTCGTAGATGGACCGGTCGCAGGTAATGCGCACCTGGTGCGAGGACGTCACGCCATGGTCCTCCACGATCGAGACCGTGTCGCACGGGATCCCGGCCCGGAAGAGAAGGTCGACGACCGTGAGCCCCTCAATCTCCTCGAGGCCCTCCGCCACGAACACCGCGACGCGCTTGTCGGTAGACTGCCTGAACATGGCCGCTCCTCTCGACGTGCCCGCATGCGCGGGCGTGCTTGTTCCAAACAAATGTACTGTTCAGATGCCGGGCTGTCAAGCCCGGACGCAAACAAGAGGCGGGGCCGGAACCTGCGTCCCGACCCCGCCTGCGCATGCCATAGGAATGACGGAGGCTACTCCTCGTCGATACCCGCGTTGATGGCGTCGGCGATGGCCTGGGGGTCATCGGTGCCGCGGACGAGCGCCTTGAACTGATCCCTCATGAGCAGGACAGCGGTCTTGGACAGGAGCTTGATGTGCGTGGTGCCGGCCTCGCCATCGGGGACGAGCAGGGAGATGGCCACGTCGACGGGCTTGCCGTCGAAGGACGGCCAGTCAAGCGGAGTGGAGTTCTTGTACACGATGACGGCAGCCTGGTCGATGACAGAGCTCTTGGCGTGCGGCACGGCAAAGCCGTCGGTCATGCCGGTCTCGCCCATCTTCTCGCGCGCCATGAAGGCGTCGTAGGTGGCGTCGGCGTCCTTGGTGACGCCCAGCTCCACGGCCTTCTGGCTGATGGCCCGCAGGACCTCCTCACGGCTGGAAGCGTTCTGGTTGACGAGGACATCCTCTGCCTTGACGAAATCGCTCACTTCGGTCTCCTTTGCGGTGAGATGGCTTGCCGGTGCCAAGGGCACCAACTTCGTTCTAATGATACGCGTACCCGAATCCCCGTGGCACGCAAATCCGCGGTATCGGTCTCATGCGGTCTGTGGGGCCACGCGAGCGGCAACCACGACGCCCGCCACCCTACTCGCTCCTGAGCGCCTCCACGGGATCGGACCTCGATGCCTTGGCGGAGGGGATGAGGCCCGCCACGAAGTTGAGGACCACCGCGATGCCGATGAGGATGGCTGCATCACGCGGAGAGAGGGCCATGAGGTTGGGAACGGCGAACTGCGACTCTATGAGGGCGTTCACGGGAATCGAGACCAGGAGGGTTATGAGGACGCCCATCGTGCCCGATATGAGGCCCTCTATGACCGTTTCGGCATTGAAGACCTGGCTCACGTTGCCCTTGGAGGCACCGAGCGCGCGCAGGATGCCAATCTCCTTCTTGCGCTCCAGGACGCTGATGTAGGTGATCACGGCGATCATGATGGAGGAGACCACGAGCGAGATGGACACGAAGGCCACGAGCAGGGTGGTTATCATGTCGACCGCCTTGGTCACCGAGGAGAGGATCGTCCCCACGAGGTCGGTGTAGGAGATGACCTTGGCGTCCTCGCCAGCCTCCTCCATCTGGCGGTTGTAGTCGTCGAGAACGTCGATGACCCCGGCCTTGGCATCGAAGTCCGTCGAGTAGAGGTCTATCTCGCTCGGCGAGTCGAGGTCGGCCGCCCCCAGCTTCTGGAGGTTGTCCTCGTAGGTGGCCACCCGCGCCGTCATGACCTGCGAGAGGATCTCCTTGAGCTGGGTCTCGTCCATGTTGAACTGGAAGGCCTCCGAGAGCGCCGCCGTGTCCACGCTGAAGGCGCCGGCCAGACTCTGAGAGACCTTGGCCATGGAACTCCGCATGGCCTGGGTCAGCTGGTCCTGCACCTGGGTCATGGTCTGGGTCATGGCAGCGGTGAGGGCCTGCTCGAGATAGGTCCCCACGGCAGAGGCGACGGTCGAGGCGAGGGATGCCGCGAGCTTCTGCTCGTAGGCCTCGAGCAGCGGGCCCAGCGCGTCCTGTGCCAGCCCCTGCGCCGTCGTGGCGTCGGAGCCCAGGACCTCCGCCAGGGCCGAAACCAGCTGCTGCTCCAGGTCCTCGGTGTCTATGGCGGCGGTCACACCGGCAGAGACCTTCTCGCGCACCTCGGCGGTGGCCATGTAGTCCACGACGTTCTTGTCGGGGTTCTCCTGGGACCAGGGACCCCAGCCGGCAGCCACGTCGCCCAGCATGGCCTGGAGCGTCTCCTGACCCCCATCGCGCAGGTGTACCTGGACCTTGGAGAGGACCTGTGCCAGCTGCTCGGGCGACACGTCGGGCAGGGCCGCCTGGAGCTCCTCCTGGGAGAGCTCGGGTATCTGGACGTCGGAGAAGTCCAGCGAGCTCGGGTCCATCTGGGGCATCTGGATGCCCGATACGTCGATGCCCGAGAGGTCCAGGCCCGAGAGGTCCATGTTCGAGAGGGCCGAGCTGTCGAACTTGAAGGCGGACTGGATCTTCGCCCCGTCCACGGTTATGAGCGACTGCAGGTCGAAGCCGGAGGAGGTGTCGTTGGCCTCGTCGTCGAAGGCCCTTCCCGTAAAGACGTCGAGCTCGGGGTTGGCGCGCTGCTCCCGGACGACCTCGGAGGAGTCGGCCTCGTCGATCAGGTGCAGCGTGAGGTCACGCGTGTAGTAGAGGCCGGACGAGAGGCTCGTGGCCTCCAGGTCCGCCTTGGGCTGCACAATGCCCACCACATGCAGGGGCTCGCCTGCCTCCACCAGGCCTGCCATGTAGGCGTCGTCGTCCGACTTGTCTACCCAGACCCCGGCCTCCCGGGAGTACTGGTAGGTGTCGCAGAGGTTGACCAGGCGGAACTCCGGGGCCATGAGCTGGTCGTAGGTGTAATGGCGCGGGTCGTCGGACTCGGTGGCCACCCCCTCCGAGAAGTTCTTGACCATCTGGGCCAGCTTGGACTGGTCCTGGAGGCCCATCTCGTACTCCATGAGCTCGGGGAGCCTGCCGTCGCGCGTGAGCACGAGCACGAGCTCGTCCGCCTGCCGGGGCCAGCCGCCAGCCAGCACGTCGTACTGGTCCTCGTAGATGGAGGAGTTCACGGGAAGCTCGGAGAAGACGTCCGTCGACATTGAGTACATGGACGACATGGGGGATGCACCCGACGAGCCGCCCACCCCAAGCGACGCGAAGGACGTGTCGGGATTGACCTGCTGCACGCCCTTCGAGGTGTCGGCCAGGAAGATGTGGGGCGTCACGTCGTACTGGTACTCGATCGCGCTCGCATAGTCATTTATGTTGCCTCCGTTGGAGTCGAGGTAGGCCTTGAGCGACACCAGGTCGTTGTTGCCCACGCGGGAGGCCATCCGGGAGAGGGTGGGGGCCGACTCCACGACCCTCTCGGAGGAGCCGTCCGCATCCTCGCCCGAGGAGGCCCCACGTGCCTTCTCCGACTCGGACTGGCCCTCGCTCATGAGGGACGTCATGTCGATGCTCGAGGTGGTTATATGCAGCGGGTAGGCGGCAAGGGTCTTGGCCTCGGTGTCATAGATGTAGTTGTTCAGGCCGTTGGAGAGGGCCAGGATGGCCGCCACCCCGATGATGCCGATGCTGCCAGCAAAGGCAGTGAGGAAGGTGCGGCCCTTCTTGGTCATGAGGTTGCGGAAGGAGAGGCCGAAGGCCGTGGGCAAAGACATCCGCGCCCTGCGCGTGGCCTTGGCCTCGCGCCGGGTGGCCTCCGAGGGGTCGAAGGGGTCCGTGTCCGACGTGATACGCCCGTCTGCCAGCTCCACGATGCGCGTCGCGTAGCGGTGCGCCAGATCGGGGTTGTGGGTCACCATGACCACGAGGCGATCCTTGGCGACCTCCTTGAGCAGGTCCATCACCTGCACCGACGTAACGGAGTCGAGGGCGCCCGTGGGCTCATCGGCCAGGAGGATCTCGGGGTCGTTGATAAGGGCGCGGGCTATGGCCACGCGCTGCATCTGACCGCCCGAGAGCTGGCTGGGGAGCTTCCTGGCGTGCTTGCCCAGCCCCACGCGCTCGAGCACCTCCATGGCCCGGCGATGGCGCTCCTCGGCACCCACCCCCGAGAGCGTGAGCGCCAGCTCGACGTTGGCCAGGACGTTCTGGTGCGCTATGAGGTTGTAGCTCTGGAAGACGAAGCCCACCCGGTTGTTGCGGTAGGTGTCCCAGTCGCGGTCCCTGTAGTCCTTGGTCGAGACGCCGTCTATGACCAGGTCGCCGGAGTCGAAGTGATCCAGGCCACCGATCACGTTGAGCATGGTGGACTTGCCGGAGCCCGAGGGGCCCAGGATGGCCACGAACTCGTTGTCGCGGAAGGCCACCGAGACGTCATCGAGCGCCACCTGCGTGAACGACTCGGTCCTGTACTGCTTCTTTATGTGCTTGAGCTCGAGCATGATGCTCCCTGAGGACTGCCGGGCACCAAGGGGTACCCCCCTGCCCGTCCTGCGTACCCGTCTATTCTCCCCGATGGGTGCCCACGTCTTGCACAGGTCTTCGTTTCCCCATCAATCCCCTAGCCGCGCCTCGGGCCCTCACTCGCCCGGCACGGGCACCAGCACGTCCAGATGGAAGACGTCGCCATCGGCGGAGAAAGTCGCGGAGCCGCCATAGCGCTCCGCTATGGCCCTGATGGAGCGCGTACCGTAGCCATGGTTGGCCCGGTCCGGGTGGGTGGTCACCGGCAGGCCGTCCACGAAGTCCACGCTCCCGTCAAAGTAGTTGTCGACCGAGAGGGACACCATGGCGCCGGTCCTCCGTAGCGTGAGGCCTATCGCGCGCAACTCCGGCTCCTCGAGCTGGCCCACGGCCTCCAGGGCGTTGTCCACGGCGTTGCCCACCAGGGAGTAGGCGTCGGACTCGGCCACGAAGGAGAGGGCAGATCCGTCGGCGATGCAGGTGAGCGTGACCCCCTCGCGCTCGCAGAGGAGGCGCTTCTCGTTGAGGATGGCGTCGAGCACGGCGCTGCCCGTGCGCACGCGCGCCACGGATGCGTTGGCATCACGTGTCAGCTGCGCCAGGACCCCCTCGTCGGAGCCCAGGCGCTCCAGGCTGCGGATCTGGTGCCTCAGGTCGTGGACCTGCATGTTGAGGTCGCCCACGCCCTCGCGTGCCAGGCGGTAGCGACGCTCGGCGTCCACCCGCATGCGCCCCAGCTGGGCCAGGTCCTCCTCGAGCCTGCGGGAATAGAGCATCTCGAACTCCATCACGAGCATGAAGACGCAGACCACGTCGTGGATCCCGCGCAGCAGAAGCACATAGGTGAAGGGCACGCGACCCGCGGCCAGGAGCTTGTTTGCCATGTCGAAGACGATGGCCACGAGGACCACCAGCACCATGACGAGCACCATGCCCGGGTCGTCCTGACCCACGATGCCATCGCGCTCCACACGCCTCAGGAGGAGTCGCTGGCAGAGCCAGTAGACCAGGGCCACCCCCAGGGCACCCGTGATGTAGAAGGAGGGCAGGCCGATGTCGGCTACGTGGCCCGAGGATGGCAGGTCCAGGTAGTAGCCCACGGCACTCGCCAGGTTCTGCATGAGATAGGCCGAGCTGCCGCAGAAGATGGCGGTCCACATGGAGACGTCCCGCGTGACGTACACAACTGCGACCATGAGGGCCAGGACCGAGGAGTAGGTGACCACCTGCCCCGCAAAGGCCATCCACGCAGGCACGCTGGTAGGGACCCAGACGCCCCCGCGCAGGACGAGTGCGGCCGCCACCACGAAGGCCGCCACGCCCAAGGCCGTGCGCCTGCCCGTCCCGCGCGGGGGCAGCAGCCGCATGAAGAGCCATACGGCAAGGAGTTCCTGCGCCACGATGGACCCCACGAGGAGCCACTGGATCAGTCTCATGCCCCCCTCCCCTCGGGCAGGGGCAGGAGCACGTCCGCGCGGAAGGTGTCGCCCTCAAGCGAGAAGGTCGCCGACCCGCCATACGAGGCCGCCACCTGCGTCACCGCCCTGGCACCGAGCCCGTAGGCATGCGAGCCACCCCCCACGGGCCGGCCGTCCACGATGCGGACCCCGCCGCCGAAGTAGTTCTCCACGTGGCACTGCGCCATGTCGCCCACGCGACGGACCGTGAGGTCTATCGTGCGCTTGTCTTCCTCGCCCGCCCCGCGCGCGGCTTCCATGGCATTCTCCAGGAGGCTGTCGAAGAGCCAGTAGAGGTCGGCCGGATCCATGAAGGAGACCGCCGAGCCGTCCGCCACGCATCCCAGGCGGATGCCCTCCGCCTCGCAGGCCAGGCTCTTCTCGGTGAGGATGGTGTCCAGCGCGTCGTTGCCGGTACGCACCGCGGCATCGTAGACCGCCACCTCGCGCGAGAGCTCCGCAAGGGCAGCACGGTCCAGCGTCCCCGAGGCGGCCGAGTCTAGCACCCGACGCCTGAGGTCGTCCAGGACCCCCTCCAGGAAACGCGTCTGGTTCCTGGCGAGCTCGAACTGCTGGCGCTCGTCCTCCCCCATGCGCCGCATGGCTGCCACATCGAAGCGCAGCCAGCGGTTGTAGAGGAGCTCGTATCCCATGGCAAGCATGAACACGCACACGAAGCCATGGACGAACCGGAGCGTGACCACGAGCGAGACGGGCGCCCTGAGCCCGGGGAGGCGCATGTTCACGATGTCGAAGGCGGCCACCACGAGCATGGTGATGGCAGCCAGCACAGCCACCGACGGCCCGCCGGCGTCCAGCATCCTCCCCCGCCTGACCCTCCGGACGAAGAGCAGGTAGAAGACCGAGAAGACCACCGCGGCCACAAGCAGCCGGGGCCAGACCCCAGCCAGCACGGGGGTCTCCGCAAGGCCGCAGGACCATTCCGACAGGCCCCAGAGCCCCTCGATGCCGCTCACCAGGCTCTGCAGGGTGCAGCCCAGCGCCACGCAGGTGAGGGCGGTCCAGAGCGACGCGTCGAAGAGCCAGAGGGTGAGCGGTACCGACACGGCCACGCTCACCAGGAGCATGCAGATCATGGTCCTGTAGTAGAGGGATCCCATGAGCTCCGGCACCGTCACGCGGCCGACCCAGGTGGCAAGGGTGGTCCCCGCGACCGTCACTGCAGCCACGAGGGCCATCCTGGCCCCGAACCGGCTCCTATGCGGGAGCCTCCAGGCCACGAGCAGCATGGCCACCGTCTCCTGCAGCATGGTCACGAGCCCGGCCAGGAGGTAGTGGGACACGCCGGGCAGGGCGAGCCAACCCACAGGCTCCCCCATCAGATGCTCCCGCCCATGAACTGCGCTATGCGGTCCACCGCCTCGCGTCGCCGCGACCGGCTGAGGGCGAAGGTCTGGCCAGTTGTCGTCGCGACCTCGGAGCCATGGACGCTCCGCACGTAGGCCATGTTCACGAGGCAGCTGTTCGAGACACGCACGAACTGGCCGGCAGGGAGGGCCTTCTCGGCACTGCCCAGGGTGCCACGGACCCCCAGGGGCTCCTCCTGCCGTGAGAGGATGTAGGAGAGGTCGTGGTTGCGCACCTCCACGGCCACCACATCGGCCACCGGCACCACCCGCATGCCGTCGCGGGTCGTGATGGTCACGTTGGCTCCCGTGGAGCGGCGCATCACCCGGAGGGCCTTGTCCATCCGCATGCGGAAGTTGTAGTAGGTCACGGGCTTGAGCACGAAGTCCAGCGCGTCCACCTCATAGCCGCGCACGGCGTACTGGGCCAGGTTGGTCACGAATATGAGGGGCGTCCGCTTGTCGTAGGTACGCAGCAGGGCAGCTGCCTCCATGCCGTTTATGCCCGGCAGGCCTATGTCCATGAATATGAGGTCGTAGCGGGACTCGTCCCGCGTGATGCCCACCGCCGTGCGCAGCCAGGTGACGCGCAGCTCCACGTCGCGCTCCACCGAATAGCGCGAGATGCAGGCACGCAGGTTCTCGGCCTCCGCCTCGTCGTCCTCGACCATAAGGATCCTGTACACGCCCCACCTCCCGTAGCCGCCGGGCAGCCGGACCGCATGCCAATCGCGACCGGTCTTGGACACCTTACGACAACCTTAACAGTTGCCGACCTCAGTATGTAGGTTATGTGTGCAGGATGCCGGGACGGTGGGCTGGCGGCCGTGAGAGACCCGGGGGAGCAGCCAGCGCAAGGAAGACGAGGGAAGAGGGAGCAATGGCAGAAGCAAAGCAAAAGCCAAAGAAGCAAAAGAAGCCGCTGACCAAGGCAAAGTGGCAGCGCAAGGCCATCATCACCGCAGTGATCGCCGCTGTCGTGATTGTGGCCCTCAACGTCGTGGCCGGCAACTTCAAGGCCGTCCTCGACAAGTACGTCGGCGCTGCCGAGTCCACGGTCAACGTGCCCGCGGAGGCAGCCAACTGGGACACCACCTACTACGAGAGCAAGTACCGCGGCCGCAACCAGGCCACCCAGGCCGGCAACGAGATCGTCAAGCAGGTCGAGGGCGAGGGCATCGTCCTTCTCAAGAACGACAACGGCACCCTGCCGCTCGACACCTCCAAGACCGTGAGCCTGATCGGCCGCTACGCGGCTGACCCCGTCTATGGCGGCGCGGGCTCCGGTACCGTGGACCCCAGCTCCTGCATCAACCTCTACCAGGGCCTGGCCGACGCCGGCTTCACCATCAACGACACGGCCTACGGCTGGATCAACGACAACTACGACAACTACGACAAGGCCGCCATCACCATGGACGACCCCACGACGGCCTCCTACTACATCGGCGAGATCCCCTTCGCGGACTACTCCGCCGACGCCCAGGCCTCCCTTGACGGCACCACCGCCGTCGTCGTGCTCGGCCGTGGCGGCGGCGAGGGCGGCGACCTCTCGCGCGACCTCAAGGCCACCCTGGACTCCGGCGTGTCCTCCAAGTTCACCGCGAACAACGAGACCGCCAACTACGAGGACGGCCAGCATGAGCTCGAGCTGACCAAGGAGGAGAAGGACCTCCTGGCTGCCGCCAAGGAGCACTGCGACAAGGTCGTCGTGGTCCTCAACATGTCCACCACCATGGAGCTCGGTCCCCTGGTGGACCCCTCCAGCCCCTACGCGGCTGACGCCATCATCGAGGTCGGCTCGCTGGGCGCCACCGGCGCCGACGCCGTGGGCCAGGTGCTCGCGGGTGCCGTGAACCCCTCCGGCAAGACCACCGACCTCTGGGCCGCGGACTTCACCGCCGACCCCACCTTCCACAACTTCGGCTCCTACCAGTACACCGACATCTCCGGCTACTACACCCAAACCGGCGACAAGGCCTACTTCGTGGAGTACGAGGAGGGCATCTACTACGGCTACCGCTACTACGAGACGGCCGCCGTGGAGGCTGCCAACGGCAACTATGACGGCTTTGACTATGACACCGCCGTCGTGTACCCGTTCGGCTACGGCCTGTCCTACACCACCTTCAACAAGTCCCTGGACTCCGTGACCGTGGACGGCGAGGACGTCGTTGCCAACGTCACCATCACCAACACCGGCTCCGTGGCCGGCAAGGACGTGGCCGAGGTCTACTACAGCGCCCCCTACACCCCGGGTGGCCTTGAGAAGTCCGCGGTCGTGCTGGGCGGCTTCGAGAAGACCAAGCTCCTTGAGCCCGGCGAGTCCCAGACCCTGACCGTGACCTTCCCCGTGCGCAGCATGGCCTCCTACAGCTCCGACGAGCAGGCCTACGTGCTCGACGCCGGCGACTACGTGGTGAGCCTGCGCTCCGACTCGCACACCGTGCTCGCCGAGCAGACCCTGACGCTTGACGCCGACAAGTACACCACCGACTCCGCGACCGGCAACGAGATCTCCAACAAGTTCGACGACACCACCCAGTACATGGAGAAGAACTGCAAGACCTTCTCGCGCGCGGACTTCGCAGGCACCTTCCCCGACGGCGCCCAGGACAAGACCACCGCTGACGCCGGCATCACCATCGAGAAGTACGACTACAAGGCCGCCGTGGACGACTCCGCCACCATGCCCACCACCGGTGCGGACAACGGTGTCTCCCTGATCGACCTGCGTGGCAAGGACTACGACGACCCCATGTGGGACCAGCTGCTCGACCAACTGACCGCCGACGACATGGTCTCCATGTTCAACGAGGACGCCTACAACACCCCGGCCCTGGGCAAGATCGCCAAGCCCGAGACCAAGGAGCCCGACGGCCCTGCCGGCTTCACCTCCCTCATGGGCCCCACCGGCAACACCTCCTACTGCTCCGAGGTCGTCATGGCACAGACCTGGAACAAGGAGCTCATGCGCCTGCTGGGCCAGACCGTAGGTGACGAGGCCCTGGCCTCCGGCTACAACGGCTGGTACGCGCCTGCAATGAACACGCACCGCTCGCCCTTCGCCGGCCGTAACTTCGAGTACTACTCCGAGGACCCCGTCCTCGCCGGCGAGCTCGCCTCCCAGGTCGTTGCCGGTTGTGCTGAGAAGGGCTGCTACGCCATGATCAAGCACTTCGCCCTCAACGACCAGGAGACCAACCGCAACGCCCACATCATGACCTGGGCCACCGAGCAGACCATCCGCGAGATCTACCTCAAGCCCTTCGAGTACTGCGTCAAGGGCCCCAAGATCGAGATGAAGTACCTCGCCGATGAGAACGGCACCGTGGCCACCAAGGAGATGCCCCCCTGCACGGCCGTCATGAGCTCCTTCAACTACATCGGCACCGAGTGGGCCGGCGGCCGCAAGAGCCTGCTCACCGGGATCCTCCGCGACGAGTGGGGATTCCAGGGCGTGGTGATCACCGACTTCAACCTCTACGACTACATGGACAAGATGCAGTCCGTCTACGCCGGTGGCGACATCCAGCTGACCTACTCCGCCATGACCGGTCCCTTCGCGGACACCACCAGCGCCTCCGCCGTCACCGCGCTGCGCACCGCGGCCCACAACCTGCTCTTCACCGTGGCCAACTCCAACGCCATGAACGGCTTCGCGCCCGGCACCACCATCACCTACGGCATCGCGCCGTGGCAGCTGATGATCTGGGGCGTCAGCGCCGTGGTGGGCCTGATAGCCCTTCTCGTGATCCTGCTGAGCCACAAGCGCGTGCCCAAGGACGCCAAGTAGGCTAGCGCCCGCGGGTGTGCGAGCACCCAGGGAAAGCACCACGCGGCGGGGATGCTCCCTTCCCCGCCGCACCCTTCCCGGGGCCGGCACCCATCCGCGGTGCCGGCCCCCTTTGTGCAGGTAGGTCATGGTATGGGACCACTCCCGCGCACGAACGACGTCCACCGCGCCATGACCGGCTCGGCCCTACCAAACACGTCCGCCAGGCGACCGAATATGTCCCAAACGGCGCGCGGGGGCCGCAGGCTCGTATCATCTTCCCCGATGGGATGGAATGGAATTCCTCTAAGCAAAGGAGAGCGCACATGACTATCGACGAGCTCATCTCGTCCCTGTCGCTCGAGGAGAAGTGCGCCCTGCTCCAGGGCGCCACCACCTTCGGCAGCAGGGGCAACGAGCGACTCGGCATCCCCGAGATGCTCTTCTCGGACGGCCCCAACGGCCTGCGTCACCAGGCCGGCGCCGCCGACCATCTGGGCCTCAATGGCTCCGAGCCGGCGACCTGCTTCCCCACGGCGGTTACCGTGGCAAACACCTGGGACCCCGAGCTGGCCGAGGAGGAGGGCAAGGCGCTGGGCGAGGAGGCTGCCGTGCAGGGCGTGGGCACGCTCCTGGGCCCCGGCCTCTGCATCAAGCGCAGCCCGCTCTGCGGCCGCAACTTCGAGTACTTCTCGGAGGACCCCTACCTGGCAGGCAAGATGGCTGCCGCCTACGTGCGCGGCGTCCAGTCCAAGGGCGTGGCCGCCTGCCCCAAGCACTTTGCCGTGAACTCCCAGGAGACCCGCCGCCAGGCCTCCGACTCCGTGATCGACGAGCGCACGATGCGCGAGATCTACCTCACCGGCTTCGAGATCGTGGTGCGCGAGGCCAAGCCTTGGTCGATCATGAGCTCCTACAACCTGATCAACGGCACCTATGCCAACGAGGACAAGCACCTGCTCAAGGACATCCTGCGCGACGAGTGGGGCTTCGACGGCGCCGTCGTGACCGACTGGGGCGGCTCCAACGACCACACCGAGGGCGTCCGTGCCGGCTCCACCTTCGAGATGCCCGCCCCCGGCATGAACTCCGTGCGTGAGCTCGTGGATGCCGTGCATGCCGGCAGGATCTCCGAGGACGTGGTGAACGACCGGGTACGCGAGGCCCTGGAGCTCGTGCTCAGGACCCGCGAGGCCGTGGAGGAGGCTCCCCAGCAGTTCGACCTGGAGGGCCACCACGCCCTTGCCCGCAGGATCGCCACCGAAGGTTGCGTGCTTCTCAAGAACGAGGGCATCCTGCCGCTCGCCCAGGGCACCAAGGTGGCCCTGGTGGGCGACTTCGCCCAGACCCCGCGCTACCAGGGCGCCGGCTCCTCCATGGTCAACTCCACCAAGGTGGACTCCGTGCTCGACAAGATCGGCGAGTCCGGTCTGCAGATGGTGGGCTTCGAGCCGGGCTTCGAGCGCCTGGGCGGCGAGAACGATGCCAAGAAGAAGGCCGCCCTCGACCTTGCCGGCAAGGCGGACGTCGTCCTTCTCTGCATGGCCCTCGACGAGGTGGCCGAGTCCGAGGGTGCCGACCGTCGCAGCATGAAGGTCAACCAGAACCAGGTCGAGCTCCTCGCCGAGCTGCGTGCCGTCAACCCCAACGTCGTGGTCCTTCTCTCCGCCGGCTCCTGCGTCGAGTCCGCCTGGATGGAGGACGCCAAGGCAGTGGTCTACCAGGCCCTGGGTGGCCAGGCCGGTGCCGGCGCCGTGCTCGACGTCGTGACTGGCAAGGCCTGCCCCTCCGGCAAGCTCACCGAGACCTGGCCCGAGAGCCTCGAGGACACCCCCACCGCGGATCGCTTCCCCTCCGAGGCCAAGTCCGCCGAGTACCGCGAGGGCCTCTACGTGGGCTATCGCTACTACCAGACGGCCGGTGTGGATGTGGCCTTCCCCTTTGGCTACGGACTTTCCTACACGACCTTCGAGTACTCCGACCTGGAGCTCGGCGAATGGGACGTGAGCTTTACCGTAAAGAACACCGGCCTCGTCCCGGGCGCCGAGGTTGCCCAGGTCTACGTGGCCAAGCCCGAGCATGAGGTCTTCCGTCCCGCGCAGGAGCTCAAAGGCTTCCAGCGCGTGGAGCTCGCACCCGGCGAGTCCAAGCGCGTGACCATCGAGCTGGGCGACAAGGCCTTCCGCTACTTCAACGTGGAGACCAACGCCTGGGAGGTCGAGGGTGGCACCTACGAGGTCCGCGTGGCGGCCTCCAGCGAGGACGTACGCCTGACCGGCACCGTGGAGATCTCCGGCTCCGGCGCCAAGAACCCCTACGAGGGCCTCGACATGGCGCCCTACGAGACAGGTTCCGTGCAGCACGTGGACGACGCCCACTTCGCCGCCCTCCTTGGCCACGACGTCCCCGCCAACGAGGCCAAGATCGACCGCAACATGTGCTTCCGCGACCTCAACCACGGCCGCTCGCCGCTCTTCTGGATCGTGTGGCTGGTCCTCAAGCTCATGAAGGATGCCGCCGACAAGTCCGGCACCCCCAACCTCAACGTCCTCTTCATCTGGAACATGCCCCTGCGCGCCCTCGCCAAGATGACGAGCGGCATGCTGGACATGGGCGTGGTGGACGCGCTCGTACGCGAGATCAGCTGGTGGGGCCTTACCGCCGGTGCCATCGCCCTCATGTGCAAGCTGGCGCTGGGCTGGGGCTTCATCGCCACCTGGCTCCTGCTCGCCCTGATCCCGCTGCTCTTCGCCCTTGTCGTCAACCTCGTAAAGAACGCCGGCATGTCCAGCAAGCTGGCCAAGCTCGAGGCAAAGAACTAGCACTCACCCGCGACCGAACCCCAACGACCAAGAAAGGAACCGTCCATGAGCGATAAGACCGAGAAGACCGGCTTTGCCAAGTGGAAGGACGAGCACAACGACCTCTGGGAGTTCATCCTCTTCAACATCCTGTCCAACATCTCCACCATCACGCGCTTCGTGTGCACCTGGGTGGGCACCGCCATCTTCATCAACGCCATGCAGATGACCCAGCCCTTCCAGTTCCTGATCTTCAACTACACCACCCCTGGATCCAACGGCCTGGGTGGCTTCATCACCTTCCTCATCGCCGAGGTCCTGGCGCAGGTCGTGAACTTCTTCGTGCAGATGAAGTGGGTCTTCAAGTCCGATGCCTCCTTCTCCGAGGCTGCCCCCAAGTACGCCGCCCTTGCCGTGCTCATCGTGGTCGTAAACCTGATCCTGCCGGGCTACGTGACCAACCTCTGCCAGAACTCCTTCGGCATGAGTGCGGAGCTCGCCGGCACCATCGCCTCCGTGGTCAACACCCTGCTGGCCGTGATCGTGAGCTTCCCGCTCCTCAAGTTCTGGATCATGCCCGACGAGAAGACCGTGGCCAAGCGCGAGGCCAAGAAGGCCGCCAAGTAGGTCGCTCGAGCCAGGTCGGAACCATCAGCTCGCCCCCTTCCCCAGGGCGCCGCAACCACTGGCTGCGGCGCCCTTCTCTGTGTCACGGTGTCACGGCACCTCGGTCCTGCCTGTCACGGCACCTCGGTCCTGCCTGTCACGGCACCTGCTGTCACGGCCATGTAGGCAACTCTGACCTGATACGTCCAAATCGGCTCTACCCGCCAGTTGCCCACGCCCCCGTCCGTAGGTGACTCCGGCTCAAGACGCCACAGTCGACTGCGACGCCCATTTACCCACATGTCGACCCGTGGGTAACTCTCAGATCGACCATCGCGGTCGACTCCTGTGCCGGATCACCCACGTCTTTATATGGAGGGAACTCGGGTCTTGAGCATCCCGGTCACCCGCGGCACCAAGTTGCCTACGTCCCCATCCGACGGGAACTTCATCCCTAGCCGTACCAACCCCACCTTACCCTCTCCACCATTCCTCCACAGGAAGCGCCACACACCTCGGACGAACCCGCAGACCATACCGCCCGTTGCCCCAAGGATGCACCGTGCTCGAAAAACGCCGTACGAGACGATATGTCCTCGCGAAATTGGGTAGCGTCACAAGCACGACCAGACTCCCCACGCTGCAAGCAAACAAGGGCGTCCATAAGGACAGTCCTGTACGAACCTGCCCGCCAGCGTCGAAGGGAGCACCATGTCCGTCATCATCTGTGGACCCACCGCCCTCGAGTGGCTCCGCGCCGTCCCGCCCAACGTCTGGGACATCCAGCCGCTGGACCGCGAAGTCGACCTCGAGCGGGAGCACACCGACTTCCGCGAGGCGGCTCGTCTGGACCTCGCACGCGTGGGCGTAGAGCGCCGACCCCTCCACGTCCTCGTACCCAAGGGACACCGTCGCAGCGAGTCCGCCCTTGTCCACTCCCACGAGACGTCCCTGGCCACCCTACCGGCTGGGCTCGTCTTCGAGCCCAGTCCGGGAATCCTGGTCTGCGGACCTGAGCTGACCTTCTGCCAGCTGGCCCGCAAGCAGTCGCTCGTGGGGGCCACAGTGCTGGGATGCGAGCTCACCGCCCGCTACTCCCACTTCTCGAAGCTGGTTTCCGGCTACTATGAGCGGCCCGCGCTCACCTCCCCAAAAAGGCTGCGGGAAGCCATGGACGAGCTCCGCGGCCTCTACGGACTGGCCGCAGCCCGCCGGGCACTCGCGCTGGTGCTCGAGGGGTCGCGCTCGCCCATGGAAACCGCCCTCGCCTGCGAGCTGAGCTTCCCCGTTGCCATGGGAGGGTGCGGCTTCGACCGCCCGCAGCTCAACTACGAGGTCAAACTCGATGACGTGGCGGCCCGTATTCTGGGCCAGCGCCACTGCTACCCAGACATCGCTTGGACTGACCAGCAGGTGGGCGTGGAGTACGACAGCGACGAGTGGCACACCGACAAGGACCACGACCGTCGACGGGCAGAGGCGCTCTCCCACACGGGCTGGTCCACATACACGGTCGACCTCGACCAGATCCACAAGCCGAGCGAGCTCGCCAAGACCGTCGACTTCCTGGACGGCCTCCTACCCCGCCACGGTACGCCCGACCACGCCCAACAGCTGGAGCTGCACGAGAGGCTACTCAAGGCCACGCGATTCGGGCTGGGTCTTGAGGCTGCGCTCTTCCCCTTTGCCCCACCGGCGAGCAGGGTCAAGATCCACTGCCATTCGTGAGTGACGCCGGCCCTCACCAGAGGCGTCGGTCTTCGTGGGGGACGCCCACAGGGGGAGTTGCCTACGGGAGCAGACGGGGGCAACTGGGGTGGCGAGGCTTTGGGGAGCGTCGAAGCCGGGGTTGCCTACGGGTGCGGACGTAGGCAACCCCGGCCTAGTTTCCCGCGAGGACCCGGGAGGTACAGTTGCCTACGCGTCCGGATGGGGGCAACTCGGTGGCGAGGCCATAAAGGCGCTCCAAACACGGACTCACCCACGGCTGGAACCGTGGGTGAGTCCGGATTCGATTGGGTTTCGTGCAGACAAGGACCGCGCAAGGACCCGCACCGACAAGTATCCGCGAGCCGGGAACGCCCGGCCCTACAGGCGCTCGGCCATCCTCAGCACCAGGTCCTCGGTCTTCTCCCAGCCCAGGCAGGCATCGGTGATTGACTTGCCGTACACGCCACCACCCACGGGCTGGTTGCCGTCCTCGATGTAGGACTCCACCATGAAGCCGCGGACGAGCCCGTGGATGGCCTCCGAGCGGCCCATGGAGTCGAGGACCTCGTTGACGATGCGAAGCTGCTCGAGCGGCCGCTTGCCGGAGTTGTCGTGGTTGCAGTCCACGACCACGGCCGGGTTCTCGTAGCGCTCGGGGGTGTACTTCTCGGCCAGGCGCTCCAGGTACTCGTAGTGGTAGTTGGGGTAGTTGATGCCGTCGAGCCCCACGTAGCCACGCAGCACCGCATGCGCGAGCGGGTTGCCCGTGGTCTCGACCTCCCAGTTGCGGTAGATGAAGGTCTGCTTGGCCTGGGCCGCCGTGATGGAGTTGAGCATGACGGCAGTCGAACCGCCGGTGGGGTTCTTGAGGCCCACGGGCACGGGGATGCCCGACGCCACCAGGCGGTGCTCCTGATTCTCCACGGAACGGGCACCCACCGCCACGTAGGCCAGAAGGTCGATCAGGTACTGGTAGTTGGCCGGATAGAGCATCTCGTCGGCCGTGAACATCCCCGTCTCCTCCACCACGCGCAGGTGCATGTGGCGGATGGCCTTCACACCCTCCAGCAGGTCGGGCGCGCCGGTGGGGTCGGGGTTATGGAGAAGGCCCTTGTAGCCCGTGCCCTTGGTACGGGGTTTGTTCGTGTACACGCGAGGCACGATGACGACCTTCTCGGCCACGCGGTCGCGCAGGGCGGCCAGGCGGGTCATGTAGTCGAGGACGGCGTCCTCGTTGTCGGCCGAGCAGGGGCCCACGAGGAGGAGTCGCTTGTCCGAGCGGCCGCAGATGACGTCGGCAACCTGGGCATCGAAGGCGGGCTTGCGGGCGGCCATCTCGGGTGAGAGGGCCATCTCCTCGCGGATCTCCTTGGGGATGGGCAGGCGGCGCTTGAAGTTCATGGTCATGGTGACCACCTTTCGTCGGCGTGAATGGTGCCGATTATGTCATCGGCACGCGCTTACAATGCATTTGGACACAAACCCATAACCAACGAGCAATGGAGGCACCATGCCCTGCACCACCATACTGGTAGGCAAGCTGGCAAGCTACGACGGGTCCACCATCATCGCACGCAACGAGGACTCACCCAACGGGGTCTTCACACCCAAGCGCTTCTGTGCGGTGGACCTGACCGGCAGGACCGAGTACCGCTCCGTCCTTGGCCACCTGACGGTGCCGCTCGACGAGCCCCAGGGCGTCCCCTACACCGCCATGCCCAACGTCGACCTCTCCGAGGGCCTTTGGGAGGAGGCCGGCTTCAGCCGCCGCAACGTATGCATGAGCGCCACCGAGACGATCACCACGAACGAGCGGGTGCTGGGTGCGGATCCCCTCGTGGAGTACCAGCCCGCCCAGGGCACGCCCGGCACCGAAGGCTACCAGCCCGAGCGTCCCGGCGGGATCGGCGAGGAGGACATGGTCACCCTCGTGCTCCCCTACATGACCTCCGCCCGCGACGGGGTGCGCCGCATGGGCGAGCTCCTGGAGCGCTACGGCACCTACGAGAACAACGGCATCGCCTTTGGCGACAAGGACGAGATCTGGTGGCTCGAGACCATTGGCGGCCACCACTGGATCGCCCGCCGCGTGCCGGACGACTGCTACGTGACCATGCCCAACCAGCTGGGCATAGACCGCTTCGACCTGGCGGACGCCCTTGGCGACCGGCGGGAGTTCATGTGCTCGGCAGACCTGGCGGACTGGATGGAGGCCAACCATCTGGACCTCACATTGCACGGGGACGGCGCACCTGCCAGCGTCTTCAACCCGCGCGAGGCCTTTGGGTCCCACTCCGACTCCGACCACGTGTACAACACGCCGCGCGCCTGGGCCATGCAGCGCGCGCTGAACCCGCACGCACCGGAGCTCGCGGATGCGGTGGGAACGCCTGCGGGCACTGCAGCCGGACGGCTGACCCCGGAGTCCGACGACCTGCCCTGGGCCCGCCGCCCCGAGCGCAAGGTGACCATCGAGGACGTCAAGTACGTCCTCTCGCTCCACTACCAGGGCACGCCCTACGACCCCTACGGCCCGCTCGGGACCCCCGCCACGAGGCACCTCTACCGTCCCATCGGCATCAACCGCAACGGTCAGCTGGCCGTGCTCCACACCCGTGGCAGCGAGCCCGAGGCCACCTGCGCCCTCCAGTGGGTGAGCTTGGGCTCCAACCCCTTCAACGCCCTCGTGCCCTTCTTCGCCAACGTGTCGGACGTTCCCGCCTACCTGCGCGACACCACCATGCGCGTGTCCACCGACAGCCTCTACTGGGCGGACCGGCTGGTGGCTGCCCTGGCGGACGGCATCTACGGCGAGGCAGTGCCCGAGCTGGAGCGCTACCAGCAGGCCGTGGGGGCCGCCGCGCGCGAGGTCGTGCTCGAGGCCGAGCGCCGCGTGACGCGCGAGGGCCTGGACGCGGATGCCGCCCGACCCGTCCTCGAGGAGGCCAACGAGCGCATAGCCGCCATGGTGCGCGAGAGGACCGACGCCCTTCTCGATAAGGTCCTCCACCTGCGCTCCCTCCGCATGGCAAACGCCTACTCCAGGAGCGACAACTAGCCTCGTTCTCGAACGTAACAACTAACGGACGCCTTTGTCCCCACGGACACACGCGCCTAATATGGGATGGTCACATACCCACGAGGAAGGAAAGCACATGGCAGAGGACACACAGCCCACGACGGACGACGCGGAACTCAAGGCCCGCGTAGACGCGTACGTCGACGAGGTCTGGGACGACGTGGTGGAGGACATCCGCACGCTCGTGCAGGTGGAGTCGGTGGAGGACCTGGAGCACGCCGAGCCCGGCAAGCCCTTTGGCCCGGCACCGGCGGAGGCCCTGCGCCGCGCGCTGGCCATCGCCGACCGCCTGGGCCTCAAGACCACCAATTGCGAGGGCTATCTGGGATTTGGCGACGTGCCGGGCGCCGACGGCAAGTACGTGGCCACCATCTGCCACTCCGACATCGTGCCCCTGGGCCTGGGCTGGACCGTGGACCCGCTCGACGTAACGCGCCGCGAGGGCTACCTGCTGGGCCGCGGCACGCAGGACGACAAGGGCCCGCTCGTGGTGTCCCTCTACGCGGCGGCATTCTTTGCCCGTGAGGTCGAGCGCTCCGGCAAGCCTCTCCCCCACACCCTGCGCGCCATGATCGGCGCCAACGAGGAGACGGGCATGGCCGACGTCGAGTACTACCTGGAGCACTACCCCGAGCCCGACTTCCTCTTCTCGCCCGATGCCGATTTCCCGCTCATCTGCGGCGAGAAGGGCGTCTACCACGGGAAGTTCACCTCCGCCGCCGTGGCCGGCGAGAGGATCGTGGAGCTCGATGGCGGCACCGTGCCGAACGCCATCCCCGGCCTGGCCACGGCCCTCGTGCGGGCGGACGCCGCGAGCCTCCCCGCTGCCGAAGGCATCGCTGTGGAGGATGCGGGCGACGGCCTGGCCCGCATCAAGGCCACGGGCAAGGGCGGCCATGCCTCCATGCCGGCCGGCACTGTGAATGCCATCGGCGTCCTGGTACGCTACCTCCTCGACCAGGGCATCTGCGGCGAGGGCGAGCGGACCTTCCTGGAGCTCGAGCGCACCCTCACCGCCAGCACCGACGGCTCCACCATGGGCATCGCCTCCGCGGACGACAAGTTCGGCCCGCTCACCTGCATCGCAGGCACCGTGCGCACCCGCGACGGCCGCTTCGAGCAGACGGTGGACTCCCGCTACCCCACCTCGACCACCGGCAGCCGCATCTCGTCCTGCCTGCGCCAGCTGGCCCAGCGCCACGACGCCACCTACGACGTCCTGGCCGACGCCGTACCCTTCTACATCGAGCCCACCAGCCCCGAGATCCACGCGCTCCTGGCCACCTACTCTGAGTACGCAGGCGTGGACGCGCATGCCTTCACGATCGGTGGCGGCACCTACGCACGCCACTTCAAGCGCGCCTGTGCCTTTGGTCCGCACGAGGACAAGCCCACGCCCGAGTGGGTGGGCATCGAGCACGGCCCCGACGAGGGAGTGAACGAGGAGGACCTCAAGCGCGCGCTCAAGGTCTACATCGTCTCTATCGCGCGCCTCATGCGCCTGCCGCTCGAGTAGGGCAGGGGCCTTATGACAGGGGGTCTGACCTTATGTCACCAACGTGACATAAGGTCAGACCCCTATGACTTGGTGACAAAAGCTCAGACCCCAGCGGTGGCGAGCCTCTCGGACATCTCGGCCATGACGGCAGGGGTGTCTATGCCTTGGGGGCAGTGCTCGGTGCACTGGGCGCAACCCACGCAGTTCTCGGGCTGGCCGCCTTCCACCTTGCGGATGTCGCGCAGGGCGCCCTGTGATCCCATGCGGACCTTGTTTGCCAAGGCCAGCACCTGGGGGATGTCTATCCCGGCCGGGCAGGTGTCCGTGCAGTAGCGGCAGGCAGTACAGGGTATGGAAAGCTCGTCGTGGAAGGTCTCGCACGCCCGCTCCAAGAGACCCTTGTCGCGCTCGCTCAGCGACTCCTCGTCCGAGAAGGTGGCTACGTTGTTCTGGATCTGCCCCAAGGTGGACATGCCGGAGAGGACCGTCTGCACCTGCGGCAGCGATCTCACCCACCTGAGCGCCCACGACGCGGGCGTCCAGTCCGGGTGAGCCGCTCGCAGCGGGCGCTCGGCCCCGGGGGTGAGCTGGGCCAGCCGCCCGCCACGCACCGGCTCCATCACCATTATGGGGATGCCTCGGTCGCGCAGGATCTCGTACTCCTCGCGCGTGGTGGAGTAGCGCCAGTCATAGTAGTTGCACTGGATCTGCACGAAGTCCCAGGGGCGGCCGTAGGAGTCCGCGAAGATCCGCAGGACCTGCGGGGTGGCATGGGATGAGAAGCCAAGGTAGCGGATGCGTCCTGCCGCCCGCTGCTCGAGCAGGTAGTCGATGCAGCCGCAGTCCAGGTAGTCCTTGTACACGTTGTCCATCACGGCATGGCAGAGGTAGAAGTCTATGTGGTCCGTGCCCAGCCGCCGCAGCTGCTCGTTGAAGACGTACTTGTAGTCGTGATTGGACTGGTAGTGGAACTTGGTGGCCACATAGAAGCTGTCACGCGGATAGCGCGCCACGAGCGCGCGGCCCAGGAACTCCTCGGACTTGCCCCCGTGGTACATCCAGGCGGTGTCGTAGTAGTTGATCCCCGAGGCCATGGCATAGTCGATGATGGCCTCGGCACGCCCGTAGTCGATCTCCCCGTCGGGCGCATCCCCCACACGAGGCAGCCTCATGTTGCCCATGCCCAGACGCGACAGCTCGATACCCCTGAAGGACTTGCGCTCCATGATGCCTCCCCTGTTTGGGATGCCTTTGGGGCATCATAGCATCTTGGCACACCATAGGCCACTACCTGCGGATTCGCATGCGGAGCCCACTCCCGCAGACGCACGAAACAGGCCCCCGGGCGGCGCCTGGGGGCCTGGGACCTGCAAGACCGCGATTACGTACCCGCAACCCGCGGGCTACGAGAGGACCACGCCTCCCAGCCAACCCCAGCGTGGGGTTGACGTGACGCCGAACTGGCTGACCCACGACGAGAGGCTCTGCGACCGCACGACGCCGGAGAGGCTGTGCATCACGATGCCGCTGCCGATGTAGATGCCCACGTGGCCGTAGATCCTGGCTGCGGCGGAGTAGGGCTCCGTGGGCACGGCCACGATCATGCCCGGCTTGATGGCGGAGGTGCTCGAGCTGTAGCAGTAGGCGTAGTACATGTCGCAGGCGTTGCCACCAAAGTGCCCGATACCCGCGTTGATAAAGACGTTGCTCACCCAGGCGGCGCAGTAGCCGGCCCCGGCGCTGGGGGTGCGGTAGCAGGCGGTGGCCACGGCCGCGGCAGAGCCCGTGGCAGGCGAGTAGGACCCGCCACCGTTGTTGGAGCTGCCACCGTTGCTTGACCCGCCATTGCTCGAGTTCTTCTTCGCCGCTGCGGCGGCAGCAGCCGCGGCTGCGGCGGCCTTCTCGGCAGCGATGCGTTCGGCCTCGCGCTGGGCCGCCAGGAGCTCCTCGTTGCGCTGGGAGATAAGGTCCTGCACCTCGGAGTCCAGCTGCGACACCAGGTCGATGGCCTCCTGCTGCTTGGCCTGGAGGGCGTCCAGCTGCGACTGCTGGGCCTCCTTGAGGGACTGGAGGTTGGCCTGCTGGGTCTCCAGGTCCGCCTTCTGGGTCTCGAGCTCGGCCTTCTCCTGCTCCAGCTGGGCCTTGTCCTGCTCCAGCTGGGCCTTGAGGGCCTTCACGTCGTCGATCATGGCACGGTCGGACTGGGAGATCTTGTCGAGGTAGTAGATGTTGCTCGTGAGCTCCTCGAAGGAGGTGGAGGCCAGGATCAGGTCCAGGGCGCTCTGCGTGCCCGACTTGTAGGCACTGGCCATGCGGTCGCCCAGCTTGGCCTGCTTCTCCTCGACCTCCTTCTGGCGCTCGTCGATCTCGCCCTGCTTGGTGTCTATCTCGGACTGCTTGGACTCGATGTCGGCCTGCTTCTGCGTGATCTGGTTGTCCACGTCCTCGATCTGGGACATGGTGGAGCTCATCTGCTCGTTGAGCGATGCCACCTGGTCGGCGATGGCATCGAGCTGTGTCTGGGCCTCGTCGGCCTTCTTCTGCGCGGCGTCGATCTCCTCCTGGGTCACGGCAGCGGCGTGCAGGGGGTGCGCCAGCACGGCCAGGCCCGCGACGCCGGCTCCCATGAGCAGCCTCAGGGCGTCGCGGCGCGTGACGGTCCTGGGCTCGGCGACCTTCTCCTCGTGCTTGCTTCGCATCGTAACAACTCCTCAGGCGCACAACATCCGCGCGTAGGGTACGTTCAGTCGTCCTTTCATTCTAGCGAGAAACCCGCGTCCTCTTCAAACCCACATGCCTCTGGGTCACTCAGCGGTTCTCGATGGAGGCCACGTTGCTTATGGTTATGCGGATGTGGCCGTCCTGGTCGCGAGAGAAGTCCAGGTAGCCGGGCTTGTCGGCAAGGTCCGAGGGAAAGCTGATCTCTATCCCGGTGTCCGTGCGGATGCGGTGCTTGCCCGCCAGACGGTTTGCCACGCCACGGCGCACGGGCACCTCCTCGGGAAGCCTGCGCTCCTGGGCCTCGCGCTCGAAGCGCTCCGCCACCTCCGGCCTGTCCTCGAAGACTGCCCGCCCCACGGCAGCTGGCTCCACGGTCTCCTCCAGGTCCGCATGACGCGCCACCGCCGCCTTGGCCCGCGAGACCTCGACGGCCGGCGTGAGGCCGTACTCCTCGGCCAGGTCCTGCACGATCACGGTGACCTCGTCTATGACCTCGTGGCTCGAGGGGGTCTCCCGGCATCTGAGGAGCTTCCCTGGCACGAGCTGGACCGTCTCGCCCGCCACGGAGCGGTCCTTGTCGTGGTAGTCGATTCCCAGGGTCTGCGCGTCTATGAGGACGTAGGTGTCCACCTTCTGGCTGGGGTTGGGCAGGGCGGAGTCCTGGCGCAGGATCTCGTTCGAGGCGCCCACCTCGTGGATGAAGGCCTTCTTGCGTGGGAGGAGCAGGATGGCGAAGTAGCGGCGCCCCTCCCCCTCGAAGGCCTCGTCGACCGCTGCCTGTGGCGCGTCGGGCGCAGCCTTGAGGGCCTCGCCCGTGTCGGTGAAGTCGGCCACCAGGAGGTCGCACTCCTCGAGGTTGTCCGACCGACGGAGCTCCTCCCAGAACCACTGGGCTATCTGCAGCGAGAAGGGCACGAAGTCCACCTCGCCCGCCAGGTACTCGCGCAGGCCCCCAGCAAAGTCCGATTCCTCCGGGAACTCCCCGTGGCGGCTCTCCGCGTTTGCCAGGGTCTTCCTCAGGTGGCGCTGCACATAGCTCTTGGCCTGGCGGTTGTCCAGGTCGAGCGGAGCGTCCGAGAAGTACGTGGAGCCCGACTCGAAGTCGAACACGTGCAGGATCGCGCGGGTAACCCGGAGCATGGAGCCAGCCTTTCCCGATGGTTGCATGGCCTGCCGGTTGCAGGGCCATCCATTGTACCCCGCGCAGCCCCATTGCCGGCGCGGGCGCGGCGCCCGACGCACCGACCGACCATAGCGCGCTCGTTGCGCCGGTCGGCAGACCATAGCGCGCTCCTTGCACCATGAACCTATCATCGGGAGGCCCTTCTTGGTGCAGATGGCGCGCTATCTCCGCGGGCGTGGTGCAGATGGCACGCTATCCTCGCGAGCAAGGGCAAGCCCGTCAGCGAGCCCCTAGAACCAGCGCCGCCACTTGAAGTAGGCCACCTCCGCGGTAACGAGCGCCGCTGCCATGGCTATGAGGGTGAAGTAGCCGAAGGGGTTATGCAGCTCCGGCATGTACTCCCAGTTCATGCCATACCAACCCGTGATCAGGGTGAGCGGCATGAAGATGGAGGTGATCACCGTGAGGAGCGAGACCACTGCGTTCTGTCGCACGTCTATCTGGTCTTGGTAGCTGGAGCGGACCTGCTGGCAGTAGTCCCGCAGGACGCGCGCGTCGTCCGCCAGGCGCCTCAGGCGAGCCACCAGCTGGCGATAGAGCTGGCGTGTGCGCTTGGGCATGCCCGTGGCGGGAGCCTCCTGCAGGTCGTCCACCGCCTCGGCCAGCTGGCGGTAGAAGCGCTGCCGCACCGAGAGGTCACCGCGCACGGAGTTGATGTAGCTCACGAAGCCGCCAGGCAGCTTGCGCATCTCCTCGCCGATGTTCGCCTCCAGCTGGTCCAGGTGGGTCTCCAGCTGCACGAGCTGCTCGGCGTCGTCGCGCACCAGCACGTCGATGAGCTCGGCCAGGACCGTGGACACGTTCTGCTTTCGCAGCATCTGGCGGTCAAGGTAGCGGTCCACGAGTGCGGCGCCCTCCTCGGTGCCCACCACGAGCCAGAGGGTGCCCCCGCGGATGAGGAAGGCCAGCTGGATGTCCGCCACACGGCCCCTGTCGAGCGTGGTGGGGCTCAGCCAGTTGTCGTGCTCCAGCTCCTCGTGGGGTATCTGGATCGAGCCGTAGCTCACGCCCTCGTAGGAGTAGGCCACGCAGTGGTTGACGTCGGCAGCCACACGCAAGGCGTCGCGTGACACCTGGTCCGTCCCCATACGCTGCTCGAACTCGTCGAGCGAGTAGATGCGCACGTCGGAGGGCTCGCCATCCGCCGCCTTGCGCACGAAGCCCGTGGCCCGGTCCAGCACCAGGTGGCACACGAGCCCCTCCACTCGGGCACCCACGGGCTCGGCGCTGGCGTCCTGATGGACGTCCTCCCAAAAGCTCACGTGCTTCTGCATGTGGACAGCGGCGTAGTGGCAGAGCCCCACCACCACGCAGGCCACGCCCGACAGGGTCACCAGAACCGAGGTCGACCGCAGCGCCATGAGGAAGCACACCGTGGCCACCACGTTGAGTCCCACGAGCACGATGGCCTGGATCTCGCCCGCCACGGACTCGTCCTCGGCCAGTCGGGCCTTGTCTGCCGCCCGCCGCAGCCATCGCCAGCCGCACGCCACCTCGGCCACGGCCAGCACCAGGGCCAGCACGCAGCAGAAGGCGGACGCCGCGAGCATGGCACCCTGGACTCCCGAGGCAAGGACCCACAGCAGCAGGACGAAGAGCACGAGCGCGGGGACGCCACACAGCATGAGGAGCACGCTCGTGACCCGCAGGAACCTGCGCCGGTCCCTCACCAGATGTCTCGACATCGTCTCCCCCTCCGCGCGTCCCAGCGGCCCGGCGCCTACTCGGCAGCCACCTGCTCCAGGACGTCCGCAAGCTTGGCGGCCGCCTGGTCCTGTCCCAGGTCCTTGGCCGCATCCCGCATGGCCTCGCGCCGCCCTGGGTCGTCCACGAGCCCCAGGAGGTCATCGGAGAACTCGGGGGTGTCGATCCTGTCGTCGGCAAGAAGGACCGCGGCCCCCGCGTCCACCAGGTAGTTGGCGTTGGTCGTCTGATGGTCCGCCGTGGCGAAGGGATAGGGGATCAACATGCTGGGCACGGCGAGTGCCGCGATCTCCGCGATGCTCGAGGCGCCGGCTCGGGAGAGCACCAGGTCCGCCGCCGCCAGGGCCTCCCCCATGTTCGAGATGTAGGGAAGCACCTGCCAGCGGGTCTTCTCGGCATCCGTGAGCGCGAGCGCGTCTCGCGTGGCCTCGAAGCCGTCCTTGCCCGTGGAGTGCACGACCACCAGGTCCGGTCGCGAGAGCAGTTCCTGCTTGAGGGCGCAGACCCCCTCGTTTATGTGCTGGGCACCGAGCGACCCGCCAAACACCAGGAGCATGGTCTGGTCCGCCGCCACGCCAAAGGCCGCGCGGCCCTTCTCGCGCGAGGCCGTGACCACGCTCCGGCGCACGGGGTTGCCCGTGACGACGATGCGGTCGAGCGAGTCCACACGGTCCCTGAAGGCATCCGTGGCCTGGGGCAGCGCCACGCAGACGCGCTCCGCATGCCGCGCGGAGGTCTTGTTCGCAAGGCCGGGCACGGAGTTCTGCTCGTGCAGGAGGTAGGGCACGCCCTTGGCCTGGCAGGCTGCCACCAGCGGGAGCTCCACGTAGGCGCCGAAGCCTATGGCCACATCGGGCGCGCCGGCCTCGGAGAAGTGCCCCTCGATGGCCCGCTTGGCCTTGCTGCGGTTCGCCAGGGCCGAGAGGAGCGTCCATGGGCGGGACCGGTCGAAGCCGGTAACGTGGATCGGGAAGAAGTCGAAGCCTGCCTGGGGCACGAGCGTGCCCTCGAGCTTGACGGTCTGCCCGTAGAACTCCACATGATGGCCCCGTTCGCGGAGCTCCTCCGCCAGGGCCAGCGCCGGGTTTATGTGTCCGGCGGTACCGCCCGCCGCTATGGCTACCCTAAGACCAGAAGACACCTTGGTTCCCCCATCCTATCTGTCGTCCATGCGTCTGTCGGTGGTGCGGGCCGACCGCAGCCGGTCGGACGCGCTCGGTCCCAGGTCTATCCGATCGCGTCCCGAGGCGTCGCGCCGCACCCTGCCGCGATGTGCCGAGTCCCGACTCCCGCGGCTGTCCATGCGCGTCGAGAAGGCCCGCCCGCTGTCCGTGCCGGATCCGCCCTCGTAGACCCTGAAGCCTCGGTCGGCGTCGGCATCCCGGCCGGCCCAAACCCCTGGCCCTTGCTCGTCCCACCCGCGCGCCGAGCGTGGCGTGGGCTCCCCCACGAAGGAGATCCCCCGGTCCTCGGCCACGTCCCGGAAGCTCTCGCGCCTGTCGTCCGCAGCGGTGCGCGGTAGCTCGGAGTGGACCGAGACCGAGACGATGAGTCCCACGAGCATGAGGCAGGAGAGGAGGGTGGAGCCGCCGTACGAGACGAAGGGTATGGGCTTGCCCGTGAGGGGCATGATGCCTATGACGCCGCACACGTTTACCAGGAGCTGGATCACTATGAGCGAGGTGCAGCCCGCCGCGATGAGCTTGCCGCAGATGTCCGGCGCCGTGCGCGCGATCCTGAAGCCCGCCCACATGAAGAGGGCGAAGCCGCAGAGCATGCCCACCGTGCCCACCAGCCCCAGCTCCTCGCCCACCACGGCGTAGATGAAGTCGTTGTAGGCCATGGGGAGGTAGGAGTACTTCTGGCGAGAGGAGCCTATCCCCACCCCGAGGAGGCCGCCCGACCCAAAGGCGTAGAAGCCCTGGATGAGTTGGTAGCCGTCGCCGTAGGGGTCGGTCCAGGGGTTGAGCATGGTCATCACGCGGGCGCGCGAGTAGTCGTCCTTGAGGGACAGGAAGACGATCCCCAGGAAGCCCAGCACGAGGGCCCCTCCCAGGACCTTGCGGGGCACGCCCGCCAGGTAGCCCATCACCAGCAGGGTGGCGGCGAGGATGATCGTGGTGCCCTTGTCGGGCTGCATGAGGATGAGGACGAGGGGGATCCCCAGGGCCACGGCCATGAGCTTCCAGAAGTCCTCGGTGTCCATGCCGGGGTCCTGCACGTAGCGCTGCACGATGGCGGCCGCCACCGAGATCACGGAGATCTTGGCGAACTCCGAGGGCTGGAACTGGAAGCCCGCTATGCTCACCCACCGGCTTGCGCCATAGGCGTCCTGGCCGGCCGTGGGCGAGAAGATCAGCATGAGCAGCAGGATCGTTCCCACCCAGATGACCTTGATCAGCCGCCCCCGCGTGTAGATGCGGTAGTCCACGCACGCGAGCGCCGTGGCCGCCACGAGCCCCATGGCAAGGAAGCGCAGCTGGCGCTTGAGGTAGTAGGCGGGGTCGTTGCCCGTGGCCGAGGACGTGAGCGACGTGATGGAGGACGCCGAGTAGATCATGAGGAGGCCGAAGGCCACGAGCACGCCCACCGAGACGATCAGGATGATCCTGGGCTTCATGAAGACCTCGGGCACACCAAAGATCGTGCGCGTCCGGGTGTCGCGCCGCGACGTGCGCCTTGAGGCGCCCCGCGGTGATGCCATGGCTGTGGTCCGGGCGTACGGCATGCGCTACGCCCCCACCCGTGCGTCCGCTGAGGCCGCGGGCAGGCTGCCCTTGTCCGCGAGCTCCCTCACGTAGCGCTTGAAGGTCTCGCCACGCTCCTCCATGTTGTGGAACTCGTCGAAGGAGGAGCATGCCGGGGAGAGAAGGACGGTCTCGCCCGGCCTGGCCTCGGCCACCGCGGTGCGAAAAGCATCTGCCATGTGGGGCACGAGCAGGGTGCGAGCCCCGGCGGCTTGGCAGGCCTCCGCCATACGCGGGCCCGCGGCACCGTAGCACACGGCCACGCGGCACCTGGCCGCCACGGCAGCGGAGAGCGGGCCAAGGTCTGTGCCCTTGTCGTGCCCGCCCAGCATGACGACGATGGTGCCCGGCTCGAAGGCCGTGAGGGCCTTCACGGTGGCGTCCGTGTTCGTGCCCTTGGAGTCGTTCACGTAGTGGACGCCGGCGGCATCACCCGCGGGCTCGATGCGGTGCTCGAGGGGCGAGAAGGACCTCAAGGCCGAACGAACGACGTCGTCCGGCACGCCCAGCTCGAGGGCCACCGAGGCGGCCGCAAGGGAGTTCTGCACGTTGTGCTCGCCCTTTAGGACCATGTCCGAGAAGGCCACCAGGTCGTGCTCCTCGCCGTCCAACCGCACCACGAGCCTGCCGGCGCGCTGGAAGGCAGCGCAGCTCGCGGCGGGCTCCGCGTGCACGTCAACGCGGCACACGCGGAGGCCGCGCGCCTCCAGACGCCCGATCACGGCACGGCACCAGTCGTCCTCGTCAGACACAACGGCAAGGTCGCCCGGCTGCAGGTTCCTGAAGATGTTCTCCTTGGCTGCGGCGTATGCCTCCAGGGACCCATGCCACTCCACGTGGTCGGGCGTCACGTTGAGGAGGCACGCGATACGCGGATGCAGGCGCTTGGCGCCCGCCAGCTGGAAGCTGGAGAGCTCCGCCACGAACCACTGGTCGTCCGGTCGGGAGGCCAGCTCCCCAGTGATGATGGTCCCGATGTTCCCCACGGCCTCCGCCGGCAGGCCGCCGGCGTTAAGGATGGCGGTCGTGAGGGTGGTCGTCGTGGTCTTGCCGTTGGTACCGGTGATGCCCACCCAGCGCTCGGGACTCTCGCGCCACGCGAACTCCGGCTCGCCGATGACCTCGCTGGCATGCGCCTGGGCAGACGCCATGAGGGGCGAGGTGGGCGGGATGCCGGGCGAGGCCACGGCCAGGTCGAAGTGCCCGTCCAGCTCGTCCGTGCCCAGCACGCAGCGCACGCCCAGGGCCTCGAGCTCGACCGAGCGTTCGCACGGCCTGGAGGCCGCGCCGCCAAAGAGCGTGACGGAGCTGGCGCGGCCGGGCACCTTCGCCGCTAGGTAGCGGGCCACGGCCATGCCCGTGCCGCCTATGCCCAGCACCGCCACGTTACCCAGGGCGGCAAGGTCCTTCTTGCCTGCTGAGACTGCCATGCTGCAACGCCTCCTAGCGGAGCTGGAAGAAGAGGGCGAAGCCTAGCGCCGCGAAGGCGGCCGACACGATCCAGAAGCGGATGACGACCTTCGTCTCCTTCCAGCCCTTCTTCTCGAAGTGATGGTGGATGGGGGCCATGAGGAAGACGCGCTTGCCCGTGGCCTTGAAGCTCACCACCTGGATGATCACGGAGAGGGCCTCCGCGATGAAGAGCCCGCCCATCACGAGCGAGATGACCTCGGTCTTGGTGAGGACGGCCAGGGCCGCGAAGGCGCCGCCCAGGGCGAGCGAGCCCGTGTCGCCCATAAAGATGGTGGCAGGGTAGCAGTTGAACCACAGGAAGCCCACGCAGGCGCCCACGATCGTGGCGGCAAAGACCGAGAGCGAAAGGTCGCCGCGGTCGAAGGCGACCATGGCCATGGCCATCATGACGCCCATGACGGTGCCACCCGCCAGCCCGTCCAGGCCGTCGGTGAGGTTGACGGCGTTGGACATGCCGGCCAGGAGCAGGAAGACGAAGACCAGGTAGAGCCAGGGAACGTCCACTCCGCTGATGGTGGTGGTGAGCACCCCCAGGTCCAGCGTGGCACCGCCCGGGAACTCGATGGTGGGGGCCACGCCGCAGAGGTTGACTGCCGCTAGGCAGAAGACCACGCAGATGAGGGTGAGGCCGACCATCTTCTGGGAGGGAGTGAGCCCGAGCGAGCGCTTGTGGGCCACGGACTCGATGTCGTCCAGGAGGCCGAGGGCCCCCGTGGCCAGCATGGCGAAGATGGCAAGGCCCAGCTGTAGGGTGTGGGGCGCCAGAACCAGGCTTGCCACGACCACGGCCACCAGCATGACCACGCCGCCCATGGTGGGCGTGCCCTGCTTCACCAGGTGCTGCTGCGGGCCGTCCGCGCGCACCTGCTGGCCCACGTGCTCGCGCCTCATCATGCGGATGAAGAAGGGCATGAGGGCGAGCACGACCACCGCCGCGATGAGGACCGCCAGGAAGACCTGGTAGGTCGGGTAGTTGGGATTACCGATCATCGGCTCACGACTCCCCTCACGAACGCGTCGAGCCCAGACGAGCGGGACGCCTTGACCAGCACGAGGTCGCCCCTGGCGATGACGGGTCCCAGCGCAGAGAGCGCGGAGGCCACGTCCGGGAACGCCTCGATCCTATCCTCAGAGTATCCCATGGTACGGGCGGCCTCGCCCATCTCGGCGGCAAGGTCGCCACCAATGAGCACGAGCATGTCTATGGGCTTGGCCGCCGCGTAGGCACCCACGTAGCCATGCAGGCGGCGCTCCTCGGCGCCGAGCTCCCCCATCTCGCCCAGCACGGCGACCCTGCGCCCGTCGCAACCCATCTCGCAGAGCACGTCGAGGGCCGCCGCCATGGAGCTGGGGCTCGCGTTGTAGGAGTCGTCTATCACGCGCGCACCCGAGTGCGTGGGGAGCACGTTGAGCCGCATGTGGGTGGCTGGCATGGTGGCGATGGCGTCCGCCGCCTGGGCCCGGTCCAGGCCCAGCTGCCAGACCACGGCCATGGCCAGGAGGAAGTCCGGCACGGCCTGCCTTCCCGGCACGGAGAGCGTGACCCTGTGCGAGAGGCCGTCCGCAAACGCCACGGAGAGGCTGGGACGCCCGTCGTCGCCCAGGGTCACGTCCTCCGCCCGAACGGCGTCGTGCGGGCCCTCGCCCACGAGGAGGGTGGAGACCCCCGCGGGACGGGCGTAGCGGTCCGCGATGTAGGAGGTGTAGTCGCCCGAGCTCGTGAGGGCCAGGCAGGGCTCCACGCCGCAGGACGCGGCCATGCCGGAGACTATCTCCGCCTTGGCACGGGCGATGTTCTCCCGCGAGCCCAGGAGGCCGATGTGGCTCGTGCCCACGTTGGTGATCACGGCCAGGGTGGGACGGGCGGCCGCGGCCATGCGGTCGATCTCGTGCGGGTGGTTCATGCCCATCTCGATCACGAGCACCTCGGCGTCGTCGGGAGCGGAGAGCACCGTGAGTGGCATGCCGATGAGGTTGTTGAAGTTGCCCGAGGTGGCGAAGACCCGCCTGCCGGTGGCGATTCCCGCGGCCAGCATGTTCTTGGTCGTGGTCTTGCCCACCGAGCCCGTCACACCAACCACGAGCCAGTCGGGATGACGCCGGCGACGCTCCGCGGCCAGACGCAGCAGGAACTCCTCGCAGTCGTCTCCCTCGGCACGCACCACGGTGCAGCCCAGCTCGCGCGCGCGGTCCAGCTGGGCGGCGTCGGGCTCCGCGGAGAGCGCCACGGCCGCGGCCCCCGTCTCGGCGGCTGCGGCCAGGAAGGAGTTGCCGTCCACGCGCTCGCCAGCGAAGGCCACGAAGAGCGACCCCTCGCTTGCGCGGCGGGAGTCCACGACGACCTCCCCCTCGATCCCCCTGGTTCCTGCGCAGAGGAGCTCGGCGCCCGTCACGCGGGCGAGCTCCTCCGGAGTTGTCCTTATCATCGTGTTCTCCCTTCTAGGAGGTGGGTGGAATGCTCAGGTCGGTCAGGGCCTCGCTCATCACGGTGGCAAAGAGCGGCGCCGCGGACTGGCTGGCCAGATGTGGCACGCCGTTCAGGCCCACGTAGACAAGGACCTCGGGGTCGTCGGCGTTGGCGAAGCCGCACAGGGACGCCACGTAGCGGAAGGACTCGTAGCTGCCCTCCTCGCTCGCCTGCTCACCCGTGCCCGTCTTGCCGGCTATGTCGTAGCCCTCCACCTGGCCCAGCTTGCCCGTGCCGTTGGTCATGACGTAGCGCATCATGTCCGTCTCCTCGTCGGCGGTCTTCTTGGAGATGGGACCCTTGCTGGTGGGCCACGAGACGTCCTGGCCGTCCTTCTGGATCATGAAGTGGGGGATCACCAGGGTGCCGTCGTTCGCCACGCAGGCGTAGGCGCGCGCTATCTGGATCATGGGGACGGACACGCTCTGCCCGAAGGACATGAAGCCCGCGGTGGAGCCGTCGTATTCCTCGTAGGACTTGACGATGCCCGAGGACTCGCCCGGGTAGTCGATGCCGGTCTTGGACCCGATGCCGTAGCCCGCCACGCCGTCGGCGAAGGTCTTGGCGCCCATGACGTTCTGCACCAGGTAGGCCATGGCCACGTTCGAGGAGCGCCTCATCATCTCGCGCAGCGACATGTACATCCACTCGGAACGCGAGTCGTCGTCGGACACCGTGTCGTCGCCCACCTGGATCGTCACCGGGATGTTGTAGCTGGTGTTCTGGTCGAAGGCACCGGCCTCGATGCCGATGGAGGTGGTGAGCACCTTGAAGACGGACCCGGGCTCGTAGGAGTTGGTCACGAGCTTGAGCCCCAGGGCGTCTGAGCTCGTGTTTGCAAGGTCGGTGATGTCTGCGAGCGGGGTCGAGCAGGCGGCGTAGATCTCGCCCGTCTGGGGGTTCATGACGCAGACCGAGCCGGACTCCGCCTCGTACTCCTCCACGGCAGCCTCGAGCTCGCCCTCGGCCTTCTGCTGGAGGTCCACGTCCAGGGAGACCACGATGTCGGTGCCGTCCTTGGCGTCCGTCACCTGGTTCACACCTCCGGCTATCGGAGTTCCCGTGAGGCCAGTCTCCATGATCATCTGGCCGTCCGTGCCCGTGAGGGTCTCGTCGTAGTAGTACTCGAGGCCCGTGAGGCCCTGGCCGTCCGCGCCCACCACGCCCAGCACCTGGCCCGCCACTGCGCCGTAGGGGTACTCGCGCTTGGAGTCCTCCAGGTAGTAGATGCCCGTGAGCTCCTTGCTTGCGAGCTCGGCCTTGACGTCTGCCGCCACGTCCTCGTCCACCTGGCGCTGCACGTAGGCAAAGGTCGTGTCGCGCGTGAGGACGGAGAGGTAGTCCGAAGCGGACCCGCCCAGGTGGCTGGCCAGGACCCCGGCCACGCCGGAGGGGTCGTGGACCTCCTTGGGGTTGGCGTAGATGGTCTTGCAGTCCACGCTCATGGCCAGCACGTTGCCATTGCGGTCGTAGATGGTGCCACGCTTGGCCCGCAGGGTCACCACGTTCGTGCGGTTGGACTCCGCCTGGGAGGCGAGGTTGGGCGCGTCTATGACCTGCAGCCAGACGAGGCGGGCCACCACCACCGCGAGCACCGCCACAAAGAGGATCCTTATGAGGTCGAGCCCCTGCCCAAACTCCTCCTCGTCCCTGGGGTCGCTCGCGTCGCCGCTCGCGAGCCGCATCCTGCTCTGGTGATAGCGCGTACGGGCATCGAAGGCCTCGTAGTACGAGGCCTTCGGCATGCCGCGACCATCGCGGCGTCTTCTGTCCCTGTTAGTAGTCACGGAGACGAAGTCTACGCCTCGTCAGCCGTGGCAGACGTGTCCCCGGCAGACTGCGCAGCATCACCATCAGCGGTGGCCTCCGCGTCCGCACCCTCGCTCGCCTGCCCCTCGGGCGTCACGTCCACGACCTCCTTCGAGGAGGTGAGGACCATGCCGTAGTTCTGGGTGGCGATGCGGCTGATGCGGGAGCCCGAGGAGAGCACGGAGCGCTCGACCTTGAGGTTCTGGTTCTCGGTCTGGGCGTCCTCGATGCTGGACTCGAGGGCGGAGTTGCCCTGGAGCATGGAGACGGTCGCGGTCGTGAGCGAGACACGCACGATGCCCAGCGAGACCACGAGCACGGCCACGGCCACGGCAAGCTTGACCCATGCCAGGAAGTCCTCGGAGACCCCCTGACGCACGCGCCTGTCGAGCCCGCCGCCCTGGACGACCTCGAAGGACGGACGCGCCTGCTGGCTGCGCCGTGCCTCCTCCCTCTCCGCGTACATCGCGTCGAGCGCCGTCGATTCCCTGTAGCTCATCTGCTCGTCCCGTCCTTGCCGCATCGAGGGGCCTAGCCCCGGTGCCAGTGCATGTCTGCCGCGTTTCCAGTGCGTTTGTGGTGCGATGGTGGTGCGTTGGTGCTTCGTACTGCTGCGTTTGTGCTGCGTTCGTATGTGCAGACGGCCCTTGCGGGCCGGATGCGCCTATCCCACGCCCTCGCCCGTGACGTCCAGCTTGACCGCCACGCGCATGAGCGCGCTCCGCGACCTGGGGTTGGCCGCGACCTCCTCGTCGGACGCGACGAGAGGCTTCCTGCTCCTGACCTCGACTATCGGCACGTGACCGCACACGCACACCGGGAGGTCCGGTGGGCAGATGCAGCCCTGGGAGAGTTCCGTGAACACATGCTTGACGATGCGGTCCTCGAGCGAGTGGTAGGAGATGACGCAGATCCTGCCACCCGTGTTGGCCCACCTGATGGCGGCCCTGAGGCCCTGGTCGAGCGAGTCGAGCTCGTGGTTGACCTCGATGCGCAGGGCCTGGAAGGTCTTGCGCGCCGGGTGGCCGCCATGGCGCCTCGCGGCCGCCGGGACGGCGCCCTTGACCACGTCGACAAGCTGGAGGGTGGTCTCGATGGGGGCCTTCTGGCGGGTCTCGCAGATGCGCTGGGCGATCCGCGCCGCGAACTTCTCGTCACCGTATATGCGGAGGATCCGGGCGAGGTCTGCTTCGTTGTAGTGGTTCACGACCTCTGCTGCGGTTAGGGTGTTGTTGCCCGGATCCATTCGCATGTCTAGTGGGGCGTCCTCGTGGAACGAGAAGCCCCTCTCGGGGATGTCAAGCTGAGGCGACGAGACCCCCAGGTCAAAGAGGAAGCAGTCCACGCCGGGAACCTCAGCCGCCACGAGAAGGTCGTCGAGGTCGCCGAAGTTACCCTTGATGGCGTGGAAGTCGGCCTCGGGCACCTCGCGCGAGACGCGCTCGGTGGCCGCCTGGAGGGCCATGTCGTCCTGGTCGATGCCCAGCGAGAGGCCGTCTGGGGCCACCCGCCTGGCCAGCTCCACCGTGTGCCCGGCCCCACCAAGCGTGCAGTCGCACACCACCTCGCCCGGCTTGGGGTCAAGCTCGCGGAGGACCTCGGCGAGCATCACGGGAACGTGCCGATATTCGTGTGTCAAGGTCCCTCCCCCTCGGGTCACGCGTCGTTAGTCGTCGAACATCAGATCGTCGAGGCTCTCCGTCTCCTCGTCCGCGGCGTCAAAGGCGCCGGTGGACCAGATCTCGAAGTGGTCGTCGTTGCCCACGACCGTTACCTCGCGTCCGATGCCCAGCTTCTCGAGCTTGTCGGCGTCCACCTTGCCCAGGGCCACACGACCAGCCGTGTCTATCTCCACGGTCACGGTACGGGCCATGAGGGCGCGGTGAAGCTTGACGTCCCTCCGGTTGCGGGGATTGAGCCCCTCGGGGAAGAAGCTCGAGATCCACTCCTTGTGGCTCTCGGGGGTGAAGCCGTAGATCGCGTCATCGAGGGGCACGAGGCAGACCGTGTCGCCGAACTGCTTGCGAAAGCTTGCGGGAAGGGTCAGACGGGACTTGGCATCCAGGTTGTGCTTGTAGGTGCCAGTCAGGTACATGTCCCCCTCCTTCGCCGGCTCGCGGGAGCGTCCTCCCCCAAATGACGTGAGCACATCATATGCCAAACGCCACACTTTGAGACACTTAAACCCACCAAACGACATTTTGAAACATCAAGCGGTAACCATGTGCTCACGAGCGCGATTCGGTACCCCAGATTTGGTGGCAACAGACGTTCGCGACACAAGGGAAGGGCATACCCAAACGGACGTGCGACGCCCGTCCGAGATGGGATTGTGGAGGAATGGTGAATGTCCAGTTGAGTCATATATGCGCAGGTAGAAGGGCATTTATGGCTGCTGGCCCCAGGTCTGGCGGCACATGCTGGCCACTCCGGTGGGAGACCGTCCCACCCCCATCCCGCGCGCGATGCCGCGGTGGGAGGCCATCCCACCCATGGCGTCCGGGGCGTCCGTCGCACGGGCCTCCGGATGGCCCTTGTGGAGGCCTCGTGGTGTTTCCAGCGGGCCCTTCGAACCCCTCGGGCCTTGGGTCCACCCCTCTCGCGGCCTCCCACCTGCGGCGGGGAAGACGGCTGGAAGATTGGGGGAAGACAGCTGTAATCCCTGCGGAAGATTCGTGGAAGGAGGCCTCCCTAGCCTTGGTTGGACCCACTGGGCAAGAGAAGGGAGCACCACATGATCGATGCCATGTACGCGCCTACGGGATGGGGTTGGCCCACTGCCCCCGCCTGGCCTTGGCCCGCACCTCCCCAAGTGCAGCCGACCGGAGCCTCCGGCTGGTACGGGCCCGCGCCCATGCCTCAGCAGGCGCCCACACCGCAGCCCATGCCCTATCCGCTCGTCCTCCCCGTCCCCATGGCAGGCCCCATCACGGTGAGCAACACCGTCTTCTACGAGACGGGCCAGAAGGGCGACCCTCGAAAGGACGGCTGCCGGTGCGGGCACGAGGACGAGTGGTGCCTGGGATGCGACGTGATGGGGTCCCCCGAGGACTTCCCCTCCGACTTTACGTCCCTACAGGCCGAGAGTGCCTTCGACATGGCGCACCGCATCTCCCGCCTCTTCGAGTACTGCTCGGAGAACGACCGCATGGAGACGTTCGCCGCGGCCATGGAGGACCCCCGTCAGCTCGTGAGCGCCCTGCTCGAGCTCGAGCTGGCAGAGGACGATGAGGGTGATGCGGACGATGGGGACGATGTGGACGACGAGGACGACGGGAAGGAAGGTGAGGACAAGCCCCAGGGCTAGAGCCCATCCCCAAAGGCCTTGGCGCGGGGGTGTGCCGCCAGGTACACCCTGCGCACGTGCGAGCGGTCCACGTGCGTGTAGAGCTGGGTCGTTGAGATGTCCGCATGCCCCAGGAGCTCCTGGACCACACGCAGGTCGGCGCCTCCCTCCAGGAGGTGCGTGGCAAAGCTGTGCCTCAGGGTATGGGGGTGCAGGCCCTCGATCCCCACCACACGGCCATAGCGTTCCACGATCGCATGGACGGACTGCCTGCTGAGGCGCCCCCCGCGACGGTTGAGGAAGACAGCACTCGTCCCCACCCTGCCCACTAGGGAGACGCGCCAGTTGTCCAGGTAGTCCGCGAGCGCCCGGTTGGCAGAGCCCAGCACCGGCACGACCCGCTCCTTGGAGCCCTTGCCCAAGACGCGCAGGACCTCCTGGTCGAGCATGACGTCCCTCAGGTCCAGGCCGCAGAGCTCGGAGACCCTGAGGCCGCATCCGTAGAGGACCTCCAGGATGGCACGGTCGCGCTGACCGGAGGCGTCGTTCGTGAAGGGCTGGTCGAGAAGGGCGGCCGCCTGCCCGCGCGTGATCACGTCGGGCAGTCGGTCGGGCTTGGAGGGCAGGGGCAGGTCCGCCGTGGGATGGGCGCGCGAGATGTCCTCCGCCACCATGAAGCGATGGAAGCCCTTGATGGCAGAGACGGCACGTTCGACGGAGGCAGGCGCCAGGCCCACCTCGTCGAGAAGGGAGACGTATGAGATCACGAGGTCGCGGGTCACGTCATCGGGTGCGCTCACCCCCGAGTCCATGAGCCACCCCACATAGCGCGCGAGGTCCCGCCCATACGCCTCGAGGGTGTTGGGCGAGGCCCCGCGCTCCACTGCCATGTAGTCCAGGTACCGCTCCCGCGCACGCGCGAGATCGACTGATGCCAAGCTCTGCTTCCTAGCAGGGAACCACGTCGTGGCGGTCCACGCCCTCATGCAGGGCGATGGCGGCACGGGTGAACTCGCGGAAGAGCGGGGCCGGACGGGTGGGACGGCTCTTGAACTCGGGGTGTGCCTGGCTTGCCACGAACCAGGGGTGCACGGCCTCGGGAAGCTCGATCATCTCCACGAGGCGGTCGTCCGGCGAGAGGCCGCCGATCACGAGGCCGGCATCCTGCAGCTGCTTGCGGAAGGCGTTGTTCACCTCGTAGCGGTGGCGATGGCGCTCGTACACGAGCTCCTCACCGTAGGCCTCCTTGGCGAGCGGGCCCACCACCTTGCAGGGGTAGGCGCCCAGGCGCATGGTGCCGCCCTTGTCGTCCACGTCCTTCTGGTCGGGCATGAGGTCGATCACGGGATAGGTGCACTCCGGGGCGAACTCGGCGGAGTTGGCGCCCGGCATGTCGGCCGCGTTGCGGGCGAACTCGCAGACGGCCACCTGCAAGCCAAGGCACACGCCCAGATAGGGGATCTTCTCGGTGCGGGCCTTGTGTGCGGAAAGGATCTTGCCCTCCACGCCGCGCTGACCGAAGCCACCCGGCACCAGGATGCCGTCCGCGCCGGCAAGCACCTCGTCCACGTTCTCGGGCGTGAGTTCCTCGCCGTCCACGAGGGTGATGTTGACGTGGCGACCGTAGTAGACGCCGGAGTGGTGCAGGGCCTCGATGACGGAGAGGTAGGCATCGGGCAGCTGGGTGTACTTGCCCACGACCTTGATCTCGGTCACATCATCCTTGGCGTTGGCGGCGTGCATGCGGTCCGTGAAGTGGTCCCAGTCGCTGAGGTCGCTCTCCCGCGGCTCCAGGCCCAGCTTCTCCAGGACCTTGGTGTCGAAGCCCTGGGCAGCCAGGTGGCGCGGCACGTCATAGATGGAGGGGCAGTCGGAGTTCTCGAATACGCAGTCCTCGTCCACGTCGCAGAAGTGGGCGATCTTGGCACGGATGGAGGCCTCGACCTCGTGGTCGGACCGGCAGACGATGAGGTCGGGCTGGATGCCCATGGAGCGCAGCTCCTTCACGGAGTGCTGCGTGGGCTTGGTCTTGACCTCGTGGGCCGCGGCGATGTAGGGCACGAGGCTCACGTGGATCACGAGCGTGTTGCCGTGGCCCTTCTCCTTGCGGAACTGGCGGATGGCCTCAACGAAGGACTGCCCCTCGATGTCGCCGATGGTGCCGCCGAGCTCGGTGATCACCACGTCGGCACCGGTCTGCTCCTCGATGCGAAGGAAGCGGGACTTGATCTCGTTGGTCACGTGCGGGATCACCTGCACGGTGCCACCCAGGAAGTCCCCGGCGCGCTCGCGGCGGATGAGGGACTGGTAGATGAGGCCGGTCGTGAAGTTGGACTGGCGCGTGAGGTTCTCGTCGATGAAGCGCTCGTAGTGGCCCAGGTCCAGGTCGGTCTCCTTGCCGTCCTCGGTCACGAAGACCTCACCGTGCTGGAAGGGGCTCATGGTGCCCGGGTCCACGTTGAGGTAGGGATCGGCCTTCTGCATCATCACCTTGTACCCACGGGCCTTGAGCAGGCGTCCCAGAGACGCCGCCGTGATGCCCTTGCCAAGTGATGAGACGACGCCACCAGTTACGAAGATGTGCTTGGTCATATGCCACCGGCCTTCCCGTACGAGCGTTGCTGCGCTTCTTTACGGGACTTCATTCTACATTGCCCGCAGTCTCAACCGGGCCACGGGATGTTCTTTTCTTTCAGACGGTCACACGAAGGACACGCCCGGTGCCCCCTGGTGCCCGAGCTAGCAACCCAGCATCTGGCGCGCATGGGCGAGCGAGGCCTCGCTCGTGTCGCCCGAGAGCATGCGGGCGACCTCGCGCACCCGCTCCTGGCCCGAGATCTCGCGGATGGTGGTCTCGGGCAGGTCGCCCGCGCTCTTCTGCACCAGATAATGGCGGTCCGCTCGGACGGCCACCTGGGCAAGGTGCGTGACGACGATCACCTGGTGGGTGCGGGCGAGCTGGGCCAGCACGTCTGCCAGGGCCACCGCCGTGGCCCCGCCCACGCCGGCGTCCACCTCGTCGAAGACCAACGTGTCGCACTGGTCGGACTCGCCCAGGACCACCTTGCAGGCCAGCATCACGCGGCTGACCTCGCCACCGGAGGCGATCTTGCGGAGCGGCCGGGCGGCCAGGCCGGCCGCGGGGTGGTAGAGGAACTCGACGGCGCTGGGGCCCCTGCGGGTCCATTTGGAACGCGGCAGACGCTCCTGGCGGACCTCGATGGAGGCGGTGCCCATCTCGAGCTTGACCATCTGCTGCCCCACCAGGCGACAGAGCTGCGGCGCCGCCTTGGCGCGCGCCGCATCCAGAGCATCGGCCCGCTTGGCAAGGAGCGCCTCGGCCTCCTCCAGCGCCCTCTTGGCCCTGCGTTCCCGCTCGCCGCCGTCGCTCGCGGCGGCCACCACCTCGGCGGCCTCCTCCCGGCGGCGAAGGACGTCCGCCATCCGGGGACCGAAGGAGCGGACGAGCCTCTGCAGCTGGGCCATGCGCGACTGCATCTGGGCCAGCTCCTGGGGATCGAAGTCCATGCTGTCCGCGTAGTCGCGCAGCTCGGCAGACACGTCCTCCACGTCGATGAGGGAGCTCTCCAGGCGGTCTGCCAGGGTACCGAGCGCCTGGTCGTAGGCACTGGCGCCGCGCAGCGCCTGCACGGCACCGCTCATGGCGTCGCAGGCGCCATCGTCGCCCGTCAGCGCCTCGCGGGCGCCAGCGGCCGCGCTCATGAGGGCCTCGGCATGCTCGAAGCGCGGCAGCCTCTCCTCCAGCGCCTCGTACTCGCCCTCCTCGGGCTTGACCTCGTCTATGCGCCGCAAGGCGAACTGCGCGTCCTCGAGCTTCTCGCTCGAGGCACGTGCGGCCTCGCGCACGCGCCCCAGCTCGTCGGCGGCCGCCTTGGCCGCCGCCAGCGCCTCGTCGTACGCCGCGAGCGCCGCAGCCACGTCCTCCCCAGCCCAGGCATCCAGCATGTCCACATGCGTGGCCACGGAGAGGAGCCGCTGATGCTCGTGCTGGCCGCAGAGGTCGATGCTGAAGCCCACGCCGGCCGCGAGCTCACGGACCGATGCCATGTGGCCGTCGACCTCCACGCGGCCCCGGCCGTCCGCCCCCACGCGACGACGCACCACGGTACCGTCCGGGTCGCCGTCCGCCAGGAAGAGCCGCGCCTCCACCAGGAGCGCGTCCGCCCCCTCGCGCACGGCACCCGCGTCCGCCCGCTCCCCCACCAGGAGCTTGATGGACGAGAGGAGCGCGGACTTGCCCGTGCCCGTCTCGCCGGTCAGCACCGTGAGGCCGGGGGCGGGGTCTATGGTGGCGTCGCGGATGAGGGCGACGTTGCGTACGTGCAGCTCGTCAAGCATCCCGGCGCGCCGCCTTCCCATAGAAGACGCGCGAGACGGAGTTGTAGAAGCTCCGGGCGCTGCGGTCGAGAAGGACTATGTCGCCGGGGCCCCTGCGCACGGTGGCCCTTATCCCCGTGCCCCGTCCCTCGCCCATGAGACTCTGGCCGTCCGCAAAGAAGTGCCTGCTCACGGGCCGCTCCGGGCTCATGGCGATCTCCACCTCGTCGTCCGGGGAGGTGAGGAAGGCGCGCGCCATGATGGTGTGCGGCGCCACGGGCACGCAGACCATGCCCTTGAACTCCGGCGTCACGATGGGGCCACCGGCGGCGAGCGCATAGCCGGTGGAGCCCGTGGCCGTGGAGACCACGAAGCCGTCGCCGCGGAGCCGGTCGATGTGGTTGCCCGACACGGACACGTCGAACTCGATCATGTCGCCCGCTCCACCGCGGGAGACGGCCAGGTCGTTGAGGGCGAAGCTGTGCAGCGTGTAGGTGCCACCATCCTCGCGCGCGTAGACTGCCTCGATGTCGAGCGTGGCGCGATGCGACGTGTGGAGCCTCCCCGAGAGGGCCTCGTCAACGGTGCCCACCAGGTCCTCTGGCTCCGCCGTGGTGAGAAAGCCAAGGTGCCCATAGGAGATGCCCAGGATGGGGATGCCCTTGTATCCCACGATGCGCGCCGCGCGCAGGAGCGTCCCGTCACCGCCCAGGGAGACCACCAGGTCGCAGTCGGAGACGTCCTCCACATAGCCGGGATAGCGCTTCTTGTCGTGCGCCCAGCGCGACTCGACCCCCTGGCCGGAAAGCCAGTCCTCGAGGGTGCGCGCGCCTCCCACGGCCTCGGGACGCGAGTAGTTGGGGACTATGAAGACCTTCATGGGCACCCTCCGACAGTCGACAGCGACCCAATCGAGTTTATCACCCCAAGGCCGGGGCGCCCTCGCGGCACGCCACCCCGGCGCGACAAGGGCTCTCGCGTGACACAAGGTCAGACCCCAAGGCAAGCCCCCAAGGCAAGCGGGCTCAGGCCTCGACCGTCAGGTGGTCGCGCACGACTGCCTCGAGGGGCAGTACCGCATCCGGTGCGCCCCGCCTCCCCAGGAGGAGGTACTCGACGTTGCCCTTGTGGCCCCGCACGGGGCTCTCGCAGGCAGCGACGGGGCCGAGCCCGGCGGCCCGGAAGCGCTCGGCCACGCCCCTGAGGGCCGCGAGCCGGACCTGAACGGAGGTGACGACGCCCCCCTCCCCCACGTCCTCGCGCACCGCCTCGAACTGGGGCTTGACGAGCGTGAGGAAGGCCCCAGCCGGGCCCAGGCACTCGAGGACCGCCGGCAGCACCGTGCCCACGCTCGTGAAGGAGACGTCGCAGACGGCGAGGTCGAAGGCACTGGCCCAACCCATGGCGGGGAGGTCCACCACGTTGGTGCGCTCCAGGAGCGTCACGCGGGAATCCTGCCGCAGCGCCCAGTCGAACTGCGCGTAGCCCACGTCCACCGAGGTCACATGGGTCGCCCCGTGGCGCAGCAGGCAGTCGGTGAAGCCACCCGTGGAGCACCCCACGTCGAGGCACGCGAGCCCCGTCGGGTCCACGCGGAAGGCCTCGAGGCCACGTTCGAGCTTGAGGCCACCGCGGGACACATACGCGCCACGCCCACGCACGTGCAGGGGGATGCCGCGCACCACCTGCTCGCCCGCGGAGGTCAGGCGCCGGTCCGTCGTGGACACCTCGCCTGCCAGGACGGCCCTCAGGGCGTCGTCCCGCGTGGCAAAGAGGCCCTGGTCCACGAGCTCCTGGTCCAGGCGCTGGCGGCGCGGCACTAGTCGTTCCCCGCGTCAGCGTCGGATGCAGGCCCTTCTTCGCCCGCGGCCTCGGAGACGGGCACCTCCGCCGTAGCGGCCTCGGCGTCCCTCTCGGCGCGCTCTGCCATCTGGGCCTCCTCCTCGGGCGAGAAGTCCGTGGCGTCCACGAGCTCGACCGCCTTGGACCCAAGGGCGATCGCCTCGTCGAAGAGGTCGAGCGAGCGCTCGAGCGAGACGTCCTTGTCGCGCACCTGGTCCACGATGGAGTCCAGGCGGCCGGTTATCTGCTCGAAGGTCTGGTACTTGGACACGTCGGGGCGGGCCATGCTAGTCCTCGTACCCCTCGTCCGCGGCTTCGTCCGCCGGCACCTCGGGATCGAGGTCAGGATCCTCCTTGGCCAGCTCGGGCGAGCCCTCCTCTGCGGGAGCCTCAACGCCCTTGCCGTAGGCCGCCTCGCGCGCGAGCTGGACCACGTCGAGGCCCTCCTGCATGTCGTCGGCCACGCGGCCGAGAAGGCCGTTCACGAAGCGCGGGGAGTCGTCGGTGCCGAAGGCCTTGGCCAGCTCCACGGACTCGTCGATGGTCACGGCCACGTCTACCTCGGGGTTCTCCAGCATCTCGTAGAGCGCGACCCTGAGGAGGTTGCGGTCCACCGCCGGCATGTGGCTGATGGCCCAGGTACGGGACCTCTGGCGGATGATGAGGTCCAGGTCGTGACGCATGGCGTCAGCCCCCAGGGCCAGCTCGCGGCCATAGTCCTCCAGCTCCTCGTCGTCGGCGAGGACGTAGGCGTCGTCCAACACCTCCTCCACCGTACGGCCATTTGCCTCTGCCTGGAAGAGGAGCTCCATCGCCTGGCTGCGCGCCAGCGTGCGGGGCCCGAATTGGCTGTGCCTGCTCAAGTTACTCCTTGGGGAAAACGAGGCTGTCGATGCAGACGTCAACCGCGGAGACCTCCACGCCGATCTGCTCGGCAACGGTCTCGGCCACGGAGTCACGGACGTCGGCGGCGAGCTTGGTGAACGGATAGCCGTAGAAGACGGCCAGGTGGATGGTGAGGTGGAGCTTGTCGTCCTCCACGTAGGACTCGACGGCCTTGTCGGGCGCCACGGGGTGGCTGGTGAAGATGCTGATGAGGCTGGAGGCGATCTCGTTGCCACCCACCGCGGCGACGCCCGCGACCTTCTTGGCTGCCTCGGAGACGATGGTGGAAACGACGCCCTTGGAAATGCCTATGCCGGCGACGTGGAGCTCGCTCTCGGCCATGTGGGACCTCCTGACGTAGGCGGGTCGTGCCCGCGGGACGCTGACAGTGCCAAGTATAGACGTTGCCGGACGGACGCACCCGTCTGAGAGGGGCCCGTCGGCGCCTGTGGCGTCTGACGGGCCCCGTTGGTGCAATCATGCGGCAGCGCCGCAGCAGGTGCTAGACGCGGCTCACGAACTTGCCGTCGCGGGTGTCGACCTTGATGCGCTCGCCCTCGTTGAGGTACATGGGCACCTGGATGGTAGCGCCAGTCTCGATGGTGGCAGGCTTGGTGCCGCCCTGGACGGTATCGCCCTTGAAGCCCGGGTCGGTCTTGGTGATCTCGACCTCGATGAAGATCGGGGGATCGACCTCGTAGAGCACGTCGTTGGCGTACTGGAGCAGGCAGACGTCGTTCTCCTTGAGGAACTTCTCGTTGTCGCCGATGAGGGACTCCTCCACAGGGATCTGCTCGTAGGTCTCGTTGTCCATGAACCAGTAGGAGGAGCCGTCGTTGTAGAGGTACTGCATCTCGCGGGTGCGCATGTTGACGCTCTCGAAGTGGGCGGACTGCTGGAAGTTCTCCTCGTTCACGCGCCCGGTGCGGATGTCGCGATACTTGGTGCGCACGTAGGTGTTGCCCTTGCCCGGCTTGACGTGCTGAGCCTCGAGGATGATGCAGTCCTTGCCGTTGATGTTGACGCCAAGGCCCTTCTTGAGGTCGGTGATGCCCAGAGTTGCCACGTATGTCTCCTTCGCTTGCGCCCGCCAAGAGGCAGGCGGAAATCACATGCTATGTGATTGTACCGCACGGCAGGCCGAGGCGGCAAAGCTGCAGCTCTTCTCCATGCCATGCACCGATGGTTGGGGACGGACGCCCGACGCGTGGCCCTGTGCGACGGATCTTGGCGGATAATGGCGGCGACATGGGCAGCAGCGGGCAGAGAGGGGGTACCCCCTCTCTGCCCACGAGCTGAGGTGGGCACAAAGGAGTACTCCCCTGGTGCCCACCGCTGGTGCCCCAAGCAGCCATCCGGGAGGTGGACCATGCCCCAGCCACAGAGGTTCTGCAAGAGGTGCGGGAGCCAGCTGCCCCTGGGCGCCGACCGCTGCCCCAGCTGTGGGGAGCCTGTCCGGCCAGCCGGCGCAGTTGCCCCCAAGCCGATAAGGACTGGCATTGCCGATCCTGGCGAGCACAAGGCAAGCGTGTGGGCGGTGGGCGCCGTCTGCGCGGTGGTGCTTGCCATCGTGGGACTTGGCACCCACCTGCTGCTTGGCACCGGGGTCGACGTGCCGTCCTCCCCAGAGCCCGCGGTCGTCACGCTGCAGGTCACGGCCACCTATGACGGCGACTGGTCAGGCCGGTCCTTCTCGTTCGCCCTCGAGGGCGAGGGGGACTCCCCCATGCCCGATGCGGGCAGCTCCACGGCCACGGCCTCGCTCGCCAGCCGGACGGCCGCCTTTGGCCCGATCAGCTACACGAAAGCTGGAACGTACACCTATACGATTCGCGAGGATCTGCCGGATGGAGTTGGCGAGGACTCCCCCTCCGCGGACGAGATAGCCTACGAGACGGCAGGGCACAGGGCGACCGTGACCGTGACACAGGAAGGCGGGAAGCTTGTTGCCAACGTGACCTACGATGATGGGGCCGAGGAGCTCGTGGTCGGCCATCGCGCCTCCACCGACGTCTCCGTGACCTTGGTGTGGGACGACTCCGACGACGAGGACGGCCTTCGCCCGGACTCCGTGGAGGTCCAGCTCTATGCAAATGGCGCACCCGTGGGAGACCCCGTGCCTCTTGGGGCGGACAGTGGCTGGGCCTTCGCCTGGAGCGCCCTCGACCGCTACGCGGACGGCACGGCACTTGTCTACACCGTGGAGGAGCCCGCGGTACCCAACGGCTACACCTTGGCGAGCGGCGGCTCCGCCGTGACGGGCTACATTCTCACGAACACCCACCAGACCGAGCGCGAGAGGCTCCGGGCCACCCAGGAAGGCCAGTTCCACGAAGCCCTCATGGCATACTACGAGGCGCTGCCGGGCTACTCGCAGCGCATAGCCGAGCAGGCGGCGTGCTTCAACGCCGACTACGCCAGCCAGGACCTGGCGCTTCGCCAGTCCCACCATGCAGACTCCAGCGTTCTCATGAAGGAGCTAAGCGACGGGCGCGCGTCTCTCGCAGCCTTGGGCAAGCCCGCGGATACCGAGTGGGGTACCCAATACGACCAGGTCCTCCAGTGCTACGACTACAACATCACCCGGCTGCAGTGCATCGTTGACGCTTGGGCCGTGAGCATCTCGTACCAGGATCCCAAGGCGCACCAAGAAGAGATACTGGCACCCATCGTAGCCGCATCAGACGGCAGTGGCAACGTGGCCAAGGCAAACTACGATGCCCTCTACCCCCAGATAGCCCTCTAGGCAAACGGGCACTAGGGGGTACTCCCCTAGCGCCCGGTGCCCCCTAGCGCCCACCCTCCTCGCCGCTCTTGCCCCCGAAGGCACCGGCGATTGAACGGCCCAGGCTCTTGACGCCACGACCCGTGATCTCGAAGAAGTTGGGCGACCTCAGCAGACGGTCCGCCGGTACGTACTCGCGCACGGCGCGCAGGGTCTTTATGTTGTCGCGCGTGGAGAAGGTGAAGTGGCCGTCGTGCTTGGTAAAGATCGCGAAGCGAGTTATGTGCTTCTTGCCCACCACTTCCGCGCTCACGTAGTCGAACTCCTCCCAGGGAATCTGGATGAAGTCATCGGCCTTGCGTTCGTTGTAGTACTCGAACGCCCTGTCGCCCACCAGGACCTTGCCATTGGTTGTGAGGCCCATGAGACAGCTCGCCGGTATCTCGAGGTCTATCTTTCCGTTGAGCGACTCCACCATGTGGTCCCCATCCTTCCAGAGAGAACGCCGATCCATGTGACGGCTGCATGGGCGCCGACGAGGGCCCATCACCACAAAAAGGCCGCGCCCCGATAGGAAAGCGTAGCGCATTCCTTGCCGGGACGCGGCCAGAGCGGCTCTATCGAGCCAAGACTGCCTCTAGAGCAGGCCGATGACACGACCGGCGATGCCGATGGCAAAGAGGCCAAGGATGATCGCGATCGGGGAGACCTTCTTCTTGAGCAGCGAGCAGCAGGCCAGGGTGACGCCCACGGCGGCGAGGCCGGGGATCAGCTGGTCGAGGTTCTGCTGCAGGGTGACGACCTTCACCTGGTCGAGGCCGTTGACACCGAGCGCCGCATACTGCGTGAGGGCGGCCTTGATGCCCTCCGCATCACCCGAGATCTTGGACCAGTCGATGTAGGCACCATCCTGCTGGGTGATCTGGGAGACGACCGGGGTGAAGGAGATGGAGACCCAGCGCTCCACCAGGGCGCCGATGATGAACATACCCAGGATGGAGGCACCCTCGGTGATCTTGCCCAGCATGCCGCCGGACATGTCCTTGGTGATCTCGCGGCCCTGCTGGTAGCCGACCTCCTGCGTGTACCAAAGGAACCACATGCGGATGGCGTTCCAAGCGATGAAGAACAGGAGCGGGCCCACCACGGAGCCGCTCATGGCCAGAGACGCGCCAAGGGCACCCAGGATCGGGCGCACGGTGAACCAGAAGACGGGGTCGCCGACGCCAGCCAGCGGGCCCATCATGCCCACCTTGACGCCCTGGATGGCCACGTCGTCGATCTCGGCACCGTTGGCACGCTCCTCCTCGAGGGCCAGGGTCACGCCGATGACGGGCGCGGAGACGTAGGGGTGGGTGTTGTAGAACTCAAGGTGGCGCTTGAGGGCTGCGGCCTGATCCTCCTTGTTGGGGTAGAGCTTCTTGATCGCGGGGATCATAGCGAAGCACCAGCCGCCGTTCTGCATGCGCTCGTAGTTCCAAGAACCCTGCAGGAACTGGTGGCGCCAGGCAACTGCCTGACGATCCTTCTTGCTGAGCTCAAGAGTCTTCTCATCTGCCATTTGTGTTTCCTCCTCTCAGTGTCTTGTGGTTAGTAGTTCTCGAGAATGTCGCCCAGCGGGTCGCCGGAACCAGCACCGGAGCCGGCGTTCTGCTTGGCGTAGTCCTTGAGGCCGAGGTAGATGAAGGCCATGGAGAGGCCGATCATGCCCAGGGCGATGAGGGTCAGGTCGGAGATTGCGCCAAAGACGAAGCCCAGGATGAAGAAGGGCCAGGTCTCGTTGGTGGCCATCATGTTGATGACCATGGCGTAGCCCACGGCAGCGACCATGCCGCCGCCAACGGCCATACCGCCGGTGAGCCAGGCGGGCATGGCGTTGAGGACGTCGGTGACGACCTCGGCGGGGATGAAGCAGAGGGCGGCAGCCGGGATGGCGATACGCAGGCCCTGCATGCAGATGGCACCGATCTGGAGACGGTCGATGGCGCCGAAGTCGGCCTTCTCGGCCGCGGCGTCCATGCCATGGACGATGGGGATGGCCAGGGTACGGCAGATCATCGTCAGGAAGAGGCCAGCGACCGACAGGGGCACGGCCAGGGCGATGGAGGTGGAGATGGCGGTGGTGGCATCAGAGGAGCCGCCGTTGAGGGCGAGCGCCATGATGATCGCGGAGGCCGTGGAGGCCAGGGCCGCGTCGGGGGCCACGGCAGCGCCGATGTTTGCCCAGCCAAGGGCCATCATCTGGAGCTGGCCGCCCAGGATGATGCCCTCGACGGGGTGGCCGGTCACGAGGCCGATGAGCGAGCAGGCCACCAGCGGCTGGTGGAACTGGAACTCGTCGAGGATGCCCTCCATGCCAGCGAAGAAGGCAACCACGACGACCAGCAAAATCGAAATAGGATTCATCAAACCCTCCCTATGCGTTCTTCTGCTCTTCGAGCAGGCCCTTGGCCTTGGCCATCAGCTTGTCGAAGTCCTCAGCGGAGTCGGACGGGACCTTGCGGACCTCGAAGTCGATGCCCTTGTCCTTGATCTTCATCAGGGTGTCGTAGTCGTCCTGGTCCATTGCGATGGCCTGGTTGGCAACGACCTTGCCGGCGGAGCCGGCCATGGAGCCAAGGTTGACGTGCTTGATGTCCACGCCACCCTCGACGGCACGGAGCAGGTCCTGCGGGGTCTCGAAGAGCAGCATTGCCTTGGTGGCGCCGAAGCGCGGGTCCTTGGCGACCTCGATCATCTTGGAGATCGGGATGACGTGGGCCTTGACTCCAGGAGGCGCAGCCTGCTTGATCATGGTCTTGCGCAGGTCGTCGTGGGCCACGTTGTCGGACACGACGATGATGCGGTCCGGCTGCGTCTGCTTGGTCCAGGTGGTTGCCACCTGGCCGTGGAGCAGGCGGGTGTCGATGCGGACAAGCACGAACTTGATGTGGCCGTCGCCGAGGACCGTGCCCTCGGGGATGGCGCCCATGGGAGCCGGCGCAGCGGCAGCGGCGGGAGTGGCCGCGGCCTCCTTGGGCTGAAGCTCCTCGGGCTGGATACGCACGCCCTCCTTGGAGGCGCCGAAGACGTCCACGGCGAGCTCCTTGGCGGTCATGCTGTCGCGCATCGAGTAGGCTTCGATGAGCATGGGCAGGTTGAGGCCGGTGACCAGGCACCAGTCCTCGTGTCCGCCCTCGGCGAGGAGTCCGCTCACCTGGTTGAAGGGAGTGCCTCCCCACAGGTCGACCAGGAACAGAATGTGCTCCTGCTCGCTGAACGAGGCGATCGCGTCTTGCAGCTTCTTCTTGAAGTCAGCAGGACCCATGTCGGGCGTGAGCGTCACCGCGGCGACGTCATCTTGGGGTCCGAAGATCATCTGGCCGGACTCCTTGATGCCCGAGGCAAAGGAACCATGACTTGCTAGGACAACGCTAACCATCTCGCTCCTTCCTCTTACATCCAATTCCCCTACAGTTCCAAATCGCTTGGAATTGCTTTCGTACTTCGCTCCACGGTTTCTCCCATACCGCTTCACGTTTCCCCCACAATTCACTCTCCTAGTCTAACATGACTTGTTCAAACAGAACGCGACATTCTCCGTAGTTTCCCGAGGTATCGTTCCCACACAAGAGGGGGCCGGCAGCTGCCTGCCGGCCCCCTGTACGAGCATAAAGATCGGTTCCCTAGAGCCCGACTTCCACCAGGTCGTGGGTGGAGCGTCCGAAGGGGTGATAGCCGTCCTCCAAGACCACGCCGGTGTCCTCCAGGCGGATGCCGAACTTGCCGGGCAGGTAGATGCCGGGCTCGACCGTGACCACCGAACCGGCAGGGATGGGCGCATCGAAGTAGCGGCCGAAGCCCGGCTGCTCGTGGATCTCGATGCCCACGCCGTGGCCCAGACCGTGGTTGAAGTACTCCCCGTAGCCGGCGTCACCGATGACCTTCTCTGCCATCTTGTGGACATCCCAGCCGTTGACCCCGGCCTTTGCCATGGCCTCGCAGGCCTCGTTCGCCGCACGGACCACGTCGTAGACGCGCCTCTCCTCGTCGGTGGCATGGCCCACGCAGACGGTGCGGGTCATGTCGGCATGGTAGTCGCAGTAGCCGGCGCCATAGTCCATGACGATGAGGTCACCCTCCCCCACCACGCGCTCACCGGGCAGGGCGTGCGGCTTGGCCCCGTTGGGACCGCTGGCGATGATGGAGTCGAAGGAGAGGGCATCCGCGCCATGGCTGAGCATGTAGCTCTCCAGCTCCGCGCGGATCTGCAGCTCGGTCATGCCCGCATGGATGAAGCCGCAGATGTGGTCGAAGGCATCGTCGGTGATCTCCTGGGCGCGACGGAGAAGGGCGAGCTCCTCCTCGTCCTTGACCATGCGCAGACGGGTCAGGTCCCCATGCAGGCGGGGCAGCAGGCACGCCACGGACTTTCGGGACATCTCAGAGGCCAGCCGGTCGAAGAAGGCCAGGTCCATCGTGTCCTCGATGGCGACCACGCGCGCCCGCGACTGGCGGATGCACTCGGCTGCGAAGCCCGCCGCCGGCATGGGCTCCATGTCCACCTTCCAGGCCGTGCCCTCCCCCAGGCGCTCCACAAAGGTCTCGTAGTAGCGCGAGTCGGTGTGGAGCCAGAGGCCGTCTGCCGTCACGAAGGCGGTATGGGCCGTCTCGTCGTCGAAGGCACGAGCGGCCCCGGTAAGCCAGCGCAGGGAGGCGTTGTCGCGGACGATCACCGCGTCATATCCCCGCTCCTCCATGAGCTTACGCATCTTTGCCACACGTCCCTGGCATGCCATGCTGTCTGCCATGTTCCTCTCCCTCCGGGCACTTGCGGCCCCTTCTTCGCTTGTACGGTCCCACAGGGCCTGGCGGCACCTAGGCCCCCCTCGAGGCGCACCAGGCACCCACGTGCTCGGCCAGTAGGTCGTCGTCGACCGCGGTGAGGCGCACGCGCCCGATGGCACGCGGCAGGCAGAGCATGAGACGGTTCGTGGTGCGGAAGCGCTCGGACTTGATGGCCGCGACCATCTGGTCGGGATCCACCGCGCAGCGGACGGTGTCCAGGCCCAGCCGGTCCAGGGCTTCGTCCTGTGCGAACATGTCGTCCACGCCCAGGAAGCCCTGGGCCACGGCCAGACGACCCGCAAAGCGCAGGGCGTCCGCTAGGATCGAGCTCGTGGGCACGTCGTCGCCCACGAGGGTACGGACGGCATGCGTGAAGGTCATGCCATAGGCCGCGGACTGCCTCACCGCCACAGACGTGGACGAGACCAGGCGGCCGCGGCTGCGCAGCGAGTCCGCCATCTGGGTGGCCACGGTGTCCAGGTCGCCCGCCACCAGCTGCTCCGAGCGATCCCATAGGCGCTCGAAGACCTTGTCGGAGTCCGCCATTGCGGCTGCGACCATAAGCGCGCGGGCAAGAAGCACGCTCTCGGAGTCCCCCGCCACCTCCATGAGCCCAAGGTCGCAGAACTCGTAGCGGGCCATGCCATCGCGCGTGACCAGACGCGGGAATCCCGCCACGTCCAGGGGGCGAGGCGTGACCGGCGCATAGAGGGCTGCCGTGAGGTCGGTGGGCACGAGCGTGAGGGCCACCCCTCCGCACCAACCCGCAGCGGCGTGCGAGACGAGCGAGAGCGCATAGGCGTCGCCCATGGCCATCACCAGGTCGTCGCCCGTGAGGCCGATCCCCGCAAAGGCCTGGAGGACCTCTCCCAGGGAGGCCAGGCTGCAGGCGCCGGCATCACCCGGAAGCTCCACCCGGCTCACCAGAAAGCCGACCGAGGTGAGCTCGCGGCGAAAGGCCTCCACCGCATCGGCATCCGCGCTCGGGCCCACCGCCAGCGCGCACGCGCGCGGCCTGCCCACGACGGACTTCATGTCGTTCCCGATGCCATCCACGAGGTGCAGTCCCACGCGCGCGTCCATGGACGTGCCCCGCAGGCTCACCCACTGCCGTGCGGAGGTCACGCGGGCCTCAGCGACCTCAGGCTCGGTGGCCTCGGGCTCGGTAGGCACGGGCGCGTCAGCCGCGGGCTCCGCGACCGCACCCTCGATTTCCTCTTCGCTCAAAGCAGTCCCCTCTCCCACAGCAGGTCGGCGGTCTCGTCCGCGACCTCGTCGAACGTGCGATTCCTTATGTCTACCGAGAAGTCCGCCGCCGCCTCGTAGAGCGGACGGCGGTGGTCGTAGAGCTCCTGGGCGTGCGCCCGCGAACCCAGGTCCGGACGGCGCTCGGGGCACTGGATCTGGCGCAGCGAGTCCTCCAGGTCGCCATCGAGGAAGACCACGACGCCCATCTCGTGCATGAGCTCGCAGTTGCGCTCGCGTTCTACGATGCCGCCACCGCAGCTCACGAGGAGGGACTTGCGGGCACGCAGGCCCTCCAGCACCCTGGTCTCCGCCCGACGGAAGGTCTCCTCCCCATCCGCCAGGAAGCAGTCCGAGACGGACTTGCCCAGTGCCCGCTCCGCCAGCTGGTCCGTGTCCACATAGGACCGGTGGAACATGCGGCCGAGGTTACGGGCCAGGGTCGACTTGCCCGCTCCCAGGAAGCCCACAAAGAATATATGGTCGCAGCCCTCATGGACCACGTATCCCCCGCCCTGGTGCACTCTGCCTCCCGATGCCGCTGACGCTGTGATTCTATCACCACACATCTGTGGGCTACGCACGCCCACCGCATCAGCGCAGGAAGAGCCGCTCCACCGCCCGGAATGGACGTGCGTACCATAGGTCCGATGCGCATTGCGGCTCCACGAGGATCGAGCGCACGCCTGCGAGGTTTGCCGCCAGGACGTCCGTGAACACCTGGTCTCCCACGACCACCGCCTGCTCGGCCGGCACACCCATGCGCACGAGGGCAAGGGTCACCGCGAAGGGTGCGGGCTTCATTGCCGGATGCACGACGGGCACGCCCAGCTCGCGCGCACTTCTCTCCACCTCGCCCCTATGGGTGTTGTTCGTGAGGAGGCAGAGGGCGAGCCCGGCCTCCCTGGCATGGGCGAACCACGCGGCCACCTCTGCGGGTGCCTCCCGGGCATCACGGGGGACGCAGGTGTTGTCGCGGTCAAGGAGCACCAGGCGCACGCCCTCCCCCACCAGTGCGTCGACGTCGATAGCGTCGACGCTGGCAGCGCGGCTCGTGGGCTCCAGGACCCTTGCCACCACACCCATGGGCTAGTTCGCCGGAGCGTTGGCTATGGCCTGCTGGTGCTCCTCGTAGGTGGAGGAGAAGGCGCTGTAGCCCTCGGAGAGGTAGAAGTAGTAATAGCTGGTGTCCGCAGGGTTGCAGGCCGCCTGGAGGGCTTCCGCACCGGGGTTGCAGATGGGCGTGGGCGTAAGGCCGGAGTTGAGGTAGGTGTTGTAGGGACTCTCGGTCTTGAGGTCGTCCGCCGTAACCTCGCCGCCGGTCACGTAGGTCATCGTGGCATCCGACTGGAGGGGCATGCCCGCCACCAAGCGGTTGTAGAAGACCGAGGCCACCTTGTCGCGGTCCTCGGCAGTCCCCGCTTCGCGCTCGATGATGGAGGCGATGGTCACGAGGTCGTACTCGTCTATGTCCAGGCCGTAGCGGGCGGAGACGTTGGCAGCCGCCGCACTCAGGTCCAGCTGGGCCTCCTCGGTCTGGTACTGGGAGAGCATGGTCCTTATCACCGTGTCGGCGGTGGGGTCGGCCTGGGCGGAGAAGTCATAGGTCTTGGGGAAGAGGAAGCCCTCCAGGGAGTCGTCTGCCGCCGCCTGGAGGAAGGGATAGTCCGCCACGTAGTTGGACGCCTTGGCCTGGTCCAGGAAGTCCGAGGCCGGGATGCCCAGGGAAGACTCGACGATCGCCGCCGTCTGGGCCACGGTCTGCCCCTCCGGGATGGTTACCGCCGACGTCGTGGCGTTGGGGCCGCTCACGAGCTGGTCGATCACGGTCTGGGTGTCGGAGCCCGTGTAGAGCAGGTAGGCGCCGCTCTTGAGGGAGTTCTCCACCCCCTGGCGCCTGATCGCGCCTAGGAAGTCGCTCGAGGAGTCGATGACACCGGTGTCGTAGAGCATCTGCGCGACCTCGGCGGCACCCGAGCCGTCGGGGATGGTCACGGTGACCTCCTGACCAGGCGTGATGTCTCTCGTGTCCTTGGGGCCCATGAGCCTGGGGACGACCACGAAGGCCACGAGGGCTATGACTGCCACGACGGCCACCCCCAGGAGGGCAAGAAGGACAGGGCTGGTGCGCTTGCGGGGGTGCGCGTGGGAGGAGCCAGCCTTGGTCCGGGCACGGTTGGTGGTGGCGGCGGAGCGGTTGGAGAGGCGACCGTCGTGCAGGGCGGAACGCGGTGCCTGCGCACCGGACTCCAGGCCTCGCGCGGCACTCGGCCGCACGGGCTGCTCCTCGCGCTCCAGGCGCGGCGTGCGCGGAACGGCCACGTCGGCCCGGCGGGTCGGCTGCTGGGCCGCGGCCCTCCGCTGGGTGGCGGGCGCCTGTCCGGACGCGGCCTGGCGGGGCGTGCCCTGTCGGCGGGTCCCGTAGTGGGCGGCCCTTCTTGGTTGTTGGTCGTTCTCGGCCATGTGGGCCCCCTAGTCGTTTCTGGCGTCCAGCCAGGCCTGCAGGAAGAGCGACGCGGCGACCATGTCCACCTTGCCGCGCATGGATTTCTCGTTCAGACCCTGCTCGCGCAGGATCCGTTTGGCTTCCGCGGAGGAGAGCCGCTCGTCGGCGAACTCGAGCGGGAGGCCGCAGGCCTCAGCGATCTTGTGGGCCTGGACGCGCAGGCGCTCGGCCTGTGGCCCCTCCTCGCCCGCAAGCGTCATGGGACGGCCGCAAACGAGGACGTCGGGCTCCCAGTCCTCCAGCACGCGACGGAAGCTCCGCGCACCGGAGAGGACTTCGGCTGCCGGCAGCACGCACACCGGGGAGGCCACGACGCCCGCGGGGTCGCTCACCGCGACCCCCACGCGCACCTCACCTATGTCGAGTGCCAGGGCCCTCACGAACGGGTCCCTACGCGCCCAGCGCCTTGCGCGCCGCGTCGAGCGCCGCCGGGATGCCGGAGGCGTCGGTGCCGCCGGCCTGCGCCATGTTGGGCCTGCCGCCACCACGGCCGCCCACGAGCCCCGCGATCTGGCGGATCACGTCGCCCGCCTTGAAGCCCGAGGCCACCGCGGCATCGGTGCCGGCAGCCAGGAGGCCCACCTTGCCGTCGGGCGTGGCGGAGGCGATCACGCAGGCCACGGGCTCGCCGTTGGCGCCGTCGCGAACCTGATCCCAGAGGTTGCGCAGGTCCTTGCCGCCCACGCCCTCCACCTTGAGGAAGGCACAGCGGTAGCCGCCCAGGTCTGCCGCGTCCTTGAGCGCGGCCGCGACCACGTCGCCGGTTCCCGCGGTCTTGGCCGCCTCGAGCTCCTTGCGGGCATCGCGGAGCTCCTGCTGCAGCTGGGCCACCCGCTCGGCCACGTCGGCCGGGCGGCACTTGAGCTCCGCCGCCACCTGCTCAGCCTCGGCGATGCGCTCGTCCACGTACTCGATGGCACCGGCGGAGGTCACGGCCTCGATACGGCGGGCGTTGGAACCCACGGAGCTCTCGGACACGATCTTGAAGAAGCCAAGCTCTGCGGTGTTGCGGGCATGGGTGCCGCCGCAGAGCTCGCGCGAGAAGGGCTTGTCCTCCTCGCCCACGGAGACCACGCGCACCACGTCGCCGTACTTCTCGCCAAAGAGGGCAACGGCACCGGAGGCCTTGGCATCCTCGATGCCCATGACCTGCGTGACCACGGGCTTTGCGGCAAAGATCTCCGCGTTCACCAGGCCCTCCACACGCTCCAGCTCCTCCTTGGTCATGGCCTCGAAGTGGGTGAAGTCGAAGCGCAGGCGATCGGGTGCCACGAGCGAGCCGGCCTGGCTCACGTGCTCGCCCAGGACCTGCTTGAGCGCGGCGTCCAGGAGGTGGGTCGCCGTGTGGTTGCGGCGGATGAGCTCGCGGCGGCCGTGGTCCACGGTAGCCGTGACCTCGTCACCCAGGGCAATGGTGCCCTCCTCCACATGCGCCACGTGGGCCACGATGCCACCCTCGTGGTGCTTGGCGTCGCTCACGCGCAGGCGCGCGCCGGAGGCGCTCACCAGCTCGCCGGTGTCACCAAGCTGGCCGCCCATCTCGCCATAGAAGGGTGTGTGGTCGAGGACCACGGCCACGTCCTGGCCGGCCTCGGCAAGGGCCGCCTCCTCGCCGGCGACCACGAGGGCCGCGACCTTGCAGCCCTTGGCCTCGTCGGCCTCGTAGCCCACGAAGTCCGTTGCGGCCAGGCGGTCGGAGAGGGCCACCCATACGTTGTTGTGCGTGCCCCAGGCGTCGCGGTTGGCCGTGGCGCGGGCACGGGCCTTCTGGGCCTCCATGGCAGCGTCGAAGGCATCCATGTCCACGGCGTGTCCGGCAGCGCCAGCGATCTCGCGCGTGAGGTCGATGGGGAAGCCGTAGGTGTCGTGCAGCTTGAAGGCCACGTCGCCCGAGAGCACCGCGCCCTCGGCCAGGCCCGCGAGCTCGGCGTCGAGCAGGGTCTCGCCCTGGTCCAGCGTGGCGCCGAAGCGCTCCTCCTCGGCGGTGATGATGCCGTCGATCAGGGCCTTGTTCTGCGTGAGCTCGGGGTAGACGTCGGCCATGAGGCGCATGACCTCGTGGGAGTAGGTGGTGAGGAAGGTGCCCTTGATCCCCATCAGGCGGCCGTGGTACACGGCGCGGCGCAGGAGGCGGCGCAGCACGTAGCCGCGGCCCTCGTTGGAGGGCAGGATGCCGTCGCCGATCATGAAGGTCACGGCGCGGGAGTGGTCGGCCACGATGCGCAGGCTCTTGTCGGTGGCGCGGTCCTTGTGGTACTCGCGACCGGAGAGCTTCTCGCCCACGCCGATGAGGGTGCGCAGGACGTCGCCCTCGTAGTTGGAGCCCTCGTGCTGCATGATGGCCGCGATGCGCTCCAGGCCCATGCCGGTGTCGATGTTGCGGTGAGGGAGGTCCGGCATGGAGCCGTCCTCCTGGCGGTCGTACTGGGTGAAGACGAGGTTCCAGAACTCCAGGTAGCGGTCACCGTCGTCGCCGGGCTTCTCGCCCTCGAAGACCGGGCCCTGGTCGAAGTAGACCTCGGAGCAGGGGCCGCAGGGGCCGGTGGGGCCGGCCGCCCAGAAGTTGTCGTCGGCACCCAGGCGGGAGATGTGCTCGTAGGGCACGCCCTGCTGGTGCCAGAGCTCGATGGCCTCGTTGTCGTCCTCGAAGACCGTCATGTAGAGGCGGTCGGCGGGCAGGCCCAGGTGCTCGGGGCTGGTGATGAACTCGTAGGCCCAGGCGATGGCATCGGCCTTGGAGTAGCCGCCAAAGGAGAAGTTGCCCAGCATCTCGAAGAAGGAGAGGTGGCGGGCGTCACCGATGTTGTCGATGTCGTTGGTGCGCAGGCACTTCTGGCAGGAGCAGGCGCCGATCTCGCGCATGGTCTTGGTGCCCTGGTAGTACTCCTTGAACTGGGGGATAGAGCTTGCAGCCCTTAGCCTCGAAGAAGCGCAGGAAGTCCTCGCGGATTTCCGCGGTGGTCATGGTCTTGTAGTCTGCCGAGTAGTCGGGCGTGCTCATGGGTCTCCTCTGACGGTACGTGCAAAACGTGCGTCGCCCCGGCGGGGCGAGGGACATGCGGAGAAGAGTCTACCGCAGAGAAGGACTTGATGTTGTCGCCAAGGCCAAGACCTTGGTTTTTCCAGCTAACGCACAGCTCCGCAGGTAGAGGCGCCGGGCAGAGTCGCCCGTTTGTGGGCCACAAAGGGGCAGCGGCGGGCCTGCGGGGATGGCGCGGGATGTTTGTGCGCCCTACTCTCCCCAGCCGCCGGGCGGCACCAGCCGAGACCCCTCGAAGAAGGACTCGTCGTCAAGGGCGTCGAGGGCTGGCTCCACCCGGCCCGCACCATCGCGGAAGGCACCCGACTGGAAGAGGGCGCCCTCCGGCGACACGAGCTGACGTCCGGTTCGGCTCTCGTAGAAGTACACGAAGACGCCGCGCAGGGCCGCCACCGCCGGGATGGCCAGTACCATGCCCCAGACGCCACCGAGCGCCCCGCCGATCACGATGCCCACGAGCGAAAGCACGGGATGCACCTTGACGGCCGACCGCATGACCAGGGGCGAGAGCAGGTTGTCGGTCAGGTTCTGGGCAACGACCATGACCACGAGCGACCACACCGCGAGCGGCAGCCCCGAGAAGAGCGCGAGCGCCACGGCCGCAATGGCCGATACGAGCGGCCCTATGACCGGCACGAAGTGCATGAAGAAGGTCACCATCGCCACGAGCCAGGCATACTGGTGCCCGCAGAGGGCAAGCCCCACGAAGGCCAGCACGCCGTTGACCACCGAGGTGATGAGGGCGCCCCGCATGTAGCCACCCATGGAGCGCGACGCCACGGCCATGAGCAGCACGAGGGAGCGCTCATGGCGGGGCCCCGCGACGGCGGCCAGCTCACGGCATATGACCGGGTAGTCCTTGGCAAGCCAGTAGCCCAGCACGAGCGCAAGGAAGAAGGTCACCACGTGGTTGACCATGTCCACGACGTTGCTCACCATACCGGAGGTTATCTGCTTTGCCAGGTCCTGGGCGTAGCCCGTACCCGCGGAGGAGACCGCGGCCAGGACCGCATCGCTCACTTGCTGGACCTCGGCGTTGCCACCGGTCCCGTGGCTGGCCCAGAAGTCCGCCATGCCGGCCTGTACCTGCTCGGCATATGAGGGAACGTTGCGCAGGAGCGCCATGAGCTGCTGGAGGCAGGGGCCGAGCACGAGCGCCGCCGCGCCGGCGAGCACCGCCACCACCACTACCAGCGCGATCAGCGCCGCAAGTGCCCGCGGCACGTGGGCGTCCTCCAGGGAGTTCGTGATGGGGCTGCACACGAAGCCCACCACGATGCCCACCAGCAGGAGCTCCACAGCCTGACCCACCTGGGCCAGGCCCATGACCGCCAGGACGAAGACCGCCGCCATGCCCACGAGGGCCCACGCGACGACGGCACGACGCCGCCACCGCGCGAGTCCCTCGTCGGCACTCCTGTCTGCGTCCTCAGCCACGGGCACTGCCTGCGTCGCCCGCAGACCCATCTGGCTCGATCTTCTCCTGGATCCGCTTGAGGGTGCGCCGCAGCAGGCGTGAGACCTGCACCTGCGACACCCCTAGGCGCTGCGCTATCTCCACCTGGGTGAGCCCGTCGACGAAGCGCATGCGGATGACGTCCTTCTCGCGAGGCGAGAAGTCCCGGATGGCCTGCTCGAGCACCATGCGGTCGTCGGAGCCGGCCAAGGCCTGGTCCTCCGTGGCGTAGCGGTCGATCACGGCGGGAGCATCATCGTCGTCGGACGAGCCGCCGCCCTCCAGGGGCACCGAGCTGTACGCGCTCGACGACTCCATGGCCTCCAGGACCTCGTCCACCGAGGCTCCCACGCGGGCCGCGATCTCGTCCACCGAGGGACTGCGCTGCAGCTCGTTCGTGAGCTCGTCCGTGGCCTGGTTGACCTTGGCAGAGAGCTCCTGCAGCCGGCGCGGCACGCGCACCGACCAGCCCTTGTCGCGGAAGTGGCGCTTTATCTCGCCCAGGATCGTGGGCGTGGCGTAGGTGGTGAACTCCAGCCCACGGTCGGGATCGAAGCGGTCGATGGCCTTGATGAGGCCGATCGTGCCCACCTGCACGAGGTCGTCGAGCGGCTCGCCACGGTTCTTGAACTTGGAGGCCAGGAAGCGCACCAGGTTGAGGTGGCTCATGATCAGCTGGTCGCGAGCCTCAGTGGAGCCAGTCGTCTTGTACTCGTGGAAGAGCCTGCGCGTACGGTCCTTGTCCCATGCGGCCTTACCCTTGGGCGCACGACGAAGTGCCAGCCGAGAGGCCCGCGTCGACCTGGGACGAGGTGATGCGGACTCAGCATCGAGACCGTCCAACTCCCCTTCGTGGTCATCATCGTCCTCGGCCTCCGAGGGTTCGGTCTCGTCGGAGTCCTCCTCGTCCAGCGACTCCTCGGTGTCCTCCTCGGCATCGTCGAAGTCCTCGGACTCGTCGTCCTCGGTGTCGTCGAGCTCGTCCGCCAGGTCGTCGCCCAGCAGGGTCTCCTCGTCTGCCTCGGTCTCCACGTCCTCGGGGGCCTCGCTACTCAGCATCCGCAGCTCCCACCCTCTTGGACAGGTGCAGCGTGGCCCCATCCTCGGAGACCCCAAAGTCGTCGCAGATGGCCGAGAGGAGAAGCTCCACCAAGTCGAGCGAGGCGTCCGGCGACTCCTCGGGATCGGGCACGGAGCTGCCCAGGGAGAAGTCCATGGACATCTGGTCGTGCGCCAGGCCAAAGGCGATGTCGCAGGAGCCGGGCTTGGTGGCACACGAGTACACGAAGCCCTCCTCCGCCGCCATGCGCACGTCCTCCACGTCGTCGACCGACATGTCGCAGTCCACGGCCAGGTTTGCCGCCATCATGCGGACGGCCCGTGCGAAGGTGGCCTCCGCGGGCACGCTGAGCCGTACGGTCTTGCTGGGCACGGCCACCACCTACTCCGCCTCGGGCGCCGCCGGAGCGTCGCCCGTGGTACCCGGGGTCTGGCCATAGACCACATAGCCCTCGTTGCGAGCGGGCTCGGGTGTGGGTACGGGGACGGACTCCTCCCCGGTGGCCTCCTCCAGCTTGGGCTGCGGGTTCGCACCGCGAGTGCCAATCTTGGAGATCGCGCCGGCCACCCCGGTGACCGCGCTCGTGGCGGCCTTGGTCACCGTATTCGTGACGTTGGCGGTAACGCCGGACACCGTGGACACGTCACCCAGGATCACGTTCACGTTGTCGAGCGCGTCCGTTGCGGACGTGATGGTACCCTCGGCCTTCTCGAGAAGGGCGGGCACCTGGGCCACGGAGGGCTGCAGGTCGTCCACTATGCCATCGGCCTTGGTGATGATGGGCTGTACCTGGGCGATCGTCTCGTTCGCGGAGTTCACGACCTCCTCGAGCGAGCTGCGTGCCTTGCGGATGGTGAGGGCCAGCTCCACGACCGCCCACACGGCGGCCACGACGAGCACGACAAGGACGATATGCAGGAGATCCATCGCTGCTCCTTAGTGACGGGCTGAGTTACGGATATGCCTATCTTACCCAAACGCGGCAACCACAAGCGAGAGACAAGAAGAGCGGGACCGGCCAGGACCGGTCCCGCTCGGGCTGTGCCGTGGGATGTGTGCGGGAAGGTGCACCATCACGTCACGGCGGAGAGCTCATGCCCCGTGGCACGTGGGGCTACTCGTCGGCCTTCCACTCCGTCTCGGGCTCGGAGAGCGGAGCGACCTTGTAGGTCTTCACGCGGTCGTCATCGATCACGCCGGACCAGTTGAGGCCGAAGCAGAAGTCGTAGGTGTTGCCGTCGGCGTCCGTGTAGCAGTCCATGTCGCGGGGGACATCCTCGTTGTTGGCCTCGACGGTGTCCATGTCCTTGGGCATCTGCTCGGGCAGGAGGCCGGAGGGCTCCACGGTGCCGGAGATGACGTCGGCGAATGCCTGCTCGCAGATGTTGCCGGCGCTGCCCATGCCAAGGAGGATGGCGTCGCAGTAAGGCTCGAGCTCAGAGAAGATCATCGGGCGGTCAGCCTCGACCACGGCGATGAGCTTGGCATCGGCAGGCAGCTTCTCCTTGATGGAGATGACCCAGTCGAGGTCTGCCTCGTTCTTGGCGTAGGTGTCAGCGCCGTAGTAGGAGCGGTTGATGTACTCGCCGAACTCGTCCTCGGGGTTGAGGGACTCCTGGCGCACGTTGGGGCCGTCGGCCGTGTAGGGACGGTACTGGAGCGAGACGGGCTTCCAGTAGGGGCCGGGCTTGGGCTCGGTGCCCATGACGATGGTCATGAAGGAGGGTCCGCCCTCGACGCCCTGGTAGGCGTCGGTGGGGTTCTTGATCTTGACGACCGCGTACTTGACGTCCGCAAGGTCCTCGGCCGTGAGGGCCGTGATGTCGCTCTCCTGCGGCGTGGCCTTGCCGTCGTCGCCAGCGGGGCCGGAGGGCTCGCCCACGGTGTCGGTCACGACGTCCCAGTCGAGGTCGAGGTCAGCGCCGAAGGCGGGGGCCACAGTCGCAGGCGTGGAGCCAAAGAAGCTCTGGACGGCAGGGGTGAACTTCTGCGGGATGTAGACCTTGCCCTGCAGACCGTCCTTGGAGATGGCGTTGCCCGAGTTCTTGAGCATGATGACGGACTTCTGCGCGGCCTCCAGACCGAACTTCTGCGCAGCCTCGGAGGTCATGGCCTCCTTGGCAGCGGAGGTGTCGGAGTAGGGGTTCTCGAAGAGGTCCACGGTCATCATGGCCTTGAACATACGACGGGCGGAGTCGCGGTAGAGCTCGTCCGCCTTGTCCTGTCCAAGCTCGTCCACCAGGTCCTGGTAGGACTGCTCCATGATGTCGGTGCGGAACTCGCCGCCCAGCTGATCGATCGTGTTGCCGTAGAGCTTGGCCAGACGCTGGTCCTCGGTGAGGTTCTTCACGCCGTGCGGAATGCCCTTGACGATCATCCAGTCCGTGACGATCATGCCGTCCCAGCCGGTGTTGCGCAGGATGGACATCTTGAACTTGGAGTAGGCGGAGCCCACGTGCTCGCCAAGGCCGTCCGGGTCGTTGGGATCGTAGGCGATACCGTAGTTGGGCATCACTGCCAGGGCCTGCTCGGTCTTGGAGTCAAGCTTGAAGCCGCCGTCCAGGAAGGGCACCAGGTGGGCTTTGAAGTTGCCGCCGGGATAGACGTCCCACTTGCCGGAGTCGGAGTGGTCGTCTCGGCCGCCCTCGTTGGAGCCCTCGCCCACGAAGTGCTTGAGCATCACGCCGCAGGACTGCTTGCCCCAGCCCTGGTCGTCGGTGGCCTCGTCGTCGCCCCAGGTGGACTGCATGCCGGCACCAAAGGCCTGGATGAAGTCACGGTTGAGGGCGGGGTCCTCGGACACGGAGCCGTTGAAGCGGGTACCACGCGGCTGGCTGTAGACATCGATCTGCGGGCCGAGCTCGCAGCGCACGCCGGAGGCACGCCAGGCGCGGGCCTGCCACATGCCGGCCTTGCGCCAGAGGTCCTTGTCCATGGCGGCGGCGATGCCGATGGAGCTAGGCACGTTGAAGAGGCTGTAGGGATCCGAGTAGTTGAAGTAGGGGATGCCGTAGGTGCTCTTCTCGCAGACCTCCTCCACCTGGTTGATCCACTTGACGGCAGAGGCATAGGAGTCCGGGTTGGCGGTCAGACGGGACACGCCGGCGCGGGAGCCCTGCTCCACCAGGTCGAAGGCGCTCGTGTCCGTGGATGTCTGGTTGTCGGACACGCCACCCGCAAACTTCATGGGCATAATATCGGTCTTGATGTCCACCATGTCTGCCAGGGCCTTGGCACGGTCGTCGATGGGCTGGCGCCAGTCCTCGTAGAGGTCCAGCTTGCCGTTGCCGTTCATGTCCTTGAAGGCCAGACCGTCAACCTGGATGATCTTGGAGGCATCCATGACGCCGAGCTCCGCGCCGCCGTCGGGGTTGGTCACGCGAGTCCAACCGTCGCGGACCTCCTCGGTGGTGTACTTGGCCTCGGTGCCCTCGGCATCCGGGTCGATCGGGTACTGGTCCGCGCTTGGAAGCGCGGGCTCCTGCGTGGCGGTGCTGCCACCATCGGTCGAGCCGCAGCCAACCAGGCCCGCCAGCACGGCCGCCGCAGCGGTCCCGCCGATGAAGCCACGACGAGAAACGTTCGTGCTCATATTCCACTCCTCTGTTGCATTTCCCAAGGGACGGCCCCGCAGGGCCGCCCCTCCTCCCCTATGCAAGTGCCGCTATTTGCCGCGGCGCGCGGCTTCCCGACCGCGCCTGGCCTTGGTGCTACCCTCCAGCGGAAGCCCGCCGTCAAAGCTCAGGCTAGGAACTCGACGATTAGCCGTAGAAGTCGAAGGTGATGACGTCGAAGTCGGCGATGTCGAAGTCGTGGGCGTCGCCCTCCATGGTGGCCTGGTCCTTGAGCGTGAGGGTGATGTCCTTGCTCGAGAGGTGCAGGACGACCTTATCGGAGTCACCCTCCCAGGTGCCGGTGTCGGTGAGCAGGTCGGCGTGGGCCTCGAGCGGCTTGACCTCGCAGGTGCCGTCGTCGTTGAAGATGACGTCGAGCATCTGCTCGTTGCCACCGGCGTTGCCGTAGACGGTCTGGCCGGTGATGGCCACGGAGCCGCGCCACTGGCCGACATAGGTGGCGTTGGCGTCGAAGTCGCCGCTCTGGGTGGCGGTGGTGCTGGAGCCGCCGGCGCTCGAGGACGCGGACGAGCTGTCGCTGGAGCCGCCGCAGGCGGCGATCGGCATGCAGAGCGCGGCACTCAGCAGACCGGCGACGATGACCTTCTTGTTCATGCTTCCCTCTTTCCCTTGCGTGCGGGTGTCCGCACGACCTTCCGCACCGTCCTGGCGGTGCTTCCTAACACGCGACTATGTAACCGCGTTGTAACGCCGGGGGAAGAACGGTCTAAACTGTCGAAATCCGGTCGTATTTGGCGCACAAAGCGGCCCGGCGGACGGTCGGGATGACCTTGCGAACGGCAAACGAGCAGGTAGATGAGTTGATGGTCAAGCAAGTAGGCGCAACACCGGGGGTACTCCCCTTTGTTTCAACACCGGGGGTACTCCCCTTTGTTTGCCACGCCTGTATGCCTAGCCCTTGTGTCCGCCACGGTCGCGCGCCGTGGCCTCGATGCGCCAGGCCTCCCAGCCGCGTGGACTGGGGTGGTAGAAGGCACCCCTCTCCAGACCCTCCGGCAGGTAGCGCTGGTCCACCCAGCCCTCCGGGTAGTCGTGGGGGTAGAGGTACTCCCCGTAGGACTCCGAGCCCGGTCGGTGGCGGTCGCGCAGGTAGTTGGGCACCTCGCGCCGCGGCCCTTGCCGCACCTCGGCAAGCGCGGCGTCAATCCCCGCCTCCGCGGCGTTGCTCTTGGGCGCGAGCGCCACGTAGGTCGCGGCCTGTGCCAGGTTGATGCGACACTCGGGATAGCCTATGACCTCCGCCGCCTTGAAGGCTGCCTCCGCCACGAGAAGCGCCTGCGGGTCGGCGTTGCCCACGTCCTCGGAGGCGCAGATCATGATGCGGCGGGCTATGAACTTGGGGTCCTCTCCCCCGTCTATCATGCGCGCAAGCCAGTAGAGGACGGCATCGGGATCGGACCCGCGCATGGACTTGATGAAGGCGCTGATGATGTCGTAGTGCATGTCGCCGGACTTGTCGTAGGCAAGGCCGCGGCGTGGGTTGGCCTCCAGGACCATGTCGCGCGTGATCCGGAGCGGGTGGTCGGCGCTGGCCTCCGCAGGGTCTCCCGTGGGAAGGGCCATCTGGCTGGCCAGCTCGAGCGACGTGAGGGCAGCGCGGCCGTCCCCACCGGAGAGGGTGACGATGGCGTCGAGCGCATCGTCTCCCAGGACGAAGGCCCCGGCCAGGCCCTCGGGGGCCTCTACGGCCCGGCGGACCAGCACCTTCAGGTCGTCCGGACCCAGCGGGGCGAGCTCTACCACCCGAGAACGGCTTATGAGGGCCTGGTTGACCTCGAAGTAGGGGTTCTCGGTCGTGGCGCCCACGAGCACCACCACCCGGTCCTCCACCGCATGGAGGAGGGCATCCTGCTGGCTGCGGTTGAAGCGATGGATCTCGTCCACGAAGAGGATGGTGCGCTGGCCCGAACCCAGGAGGCGGGCCTCCGCGGCGTCCACCTCGCGGCGCAGGTCCTTGACGGTGCCCGTGACCGCCGAGACCTCCACGAAGGCCGCATGCGTGGAGTTGGCGATGATGCGGGCCAGCGTGGTCTTGCCCGTGCCCGCAGGACCGTAGAGGATCACCGACGAGAGCGTGTCGTGCTCTATGGCGCGGCGCAGCCACGAGCCCTCGCCCACCGCCTGCCGCTGCCCCACGAAGTCCTCGAGCGTGCTGGGACGCATGCGCACGGCCAGAGGCGCGTTGGCGCGGCGCTTGGTCACCTGTATGTTCGTGAAGAGGTCTTCCATGGGAGGAATTGTATACCCCACACAGCCGCAGGGGATCGCCGCGCCCCGCGGCCCCCTCATGGCCTACACTCGGACGGAGGGAGGCATGGCATGCACAGGTTGCTCATAGTCGAGGACGTGACGGAGGATGCGTCCGTCCTCATGCGACACATAGAGCGCTTCTCGCGCGAGACCGGCGAACAGTTCGAGGTGACCCTGCGTCCCAGTGCGGTGGACCTCGACCCCGATGCCGAGTTCGACCTCGTCTTTATGGACGTGGGGCTCCCGGGTATCTCCGGCCTGGAGGCCGCCGAGGGGCTTCGCAGCTTCGACAGCTCGACCCCCCTCATCCTCATGAGCACGGAGCCAGCCCACGCCGTGCACGGCTACGAGGTGGGAGCCCTGGACTTCCTGGTGAAGCCCGTGGCCTACCAGGCATTCCGACCGCGCATGCAGAAGGCCCTGCGCCATATCGCGGGCCAGGGCAACCACAGCATCGCCTTTGGCACGCGCGACGACCGCCGGGTGGTGCCCGCGAAGGCCGTCGTCTACGTGGAGGTGGCTAACCACAACCTGCTCTTCCACCTCGACGGCGAGAGCGAGCCCTCGGTGGCGCGAGGAACCCTGGCCGCCCTGGAGAGCGAGCTCGCTGGCGGCAGCTTCGTGCGCGTGTCGTCCAGCCACCTGGCAAACATGGCCCACATCGTGGCCGTACGCCGCGACTCCGTGGAGATGACGAGCGGTGACGTGCTCTACTTCAGCCGTCCCCGCCGCAAGGCTGCCATCCAGCGAATCACCGACTACCTCTGCGCGAGCGAGTAGGCAGGGGCAAGAGGGCCCGACCGCTAGGGACGCACGTCGGCAAAGTAGCTCCTGCGCGGGAAGATTCCTGCCGCCTGGGGGAAGACCCTCTCGCACGTGGCCATAAAGTAGTCGTCCGTCATGGAGCTCAGGAAGTCCACGACCGTCATGTGGGGGTCCGACTGCCAGTCGTAGCCACGCCCGTAGGGAGCCAGGTGACGCTCCAGGGGCCGCACGTGATGGGCGAAGATGGCACTCGACTCGTCGCTGGCGAGAAGCGCCTCCAGCTCGTGCTCGTACAGCGCCTCGAAGAGCTCCCGCACGTCCTCGGAGAAGTCCCCGTTCACCTCGGCGGCGTTGTAGATCTTCTCGTAGTTCTCGCGCTTGGCGCGGCGCAGCTCGCAGAAGCCCTCCTCGGAGAGGGAGATCCTCCCCGTGCCAGCGCTCGCGTTGACCACGTCCGCCACGAAGGCTCCCAAGGCCCAGGCGTTGTAGGCCCCACCCAGGCCGTCGGCGAAGTCCCCCTCGGATAGGAGCCCGGCGCGGATGGCGTCCTGGCGGTCCTTGCCCACGTAGGCGATGATATCCGACACGCGAACCACGCAGCCCTCGGACGTCATGGGACGCAGGTGCCGGATGCGGGCGTCCCCCTGTTCACAGCACTCCCCCACCATGCGGTCGAACTCCCCGAAGTCCGCCAGGTCGCTCGTGTAGAGCACCTGTTGCTCGAACTCGCCGTTGTGGCAGAGGGCGCCGTCCAGCGTCTGGAGCGAGACGTTGCGCCCCCCTATCACGTCCATCACCCGAACCGACTGGACGTTGTGGAAGAACCACCGGCCGGTACGCGCGTGGAAGACGCCGTTGAGGTAGCGCTCACCGGCATGTCCGAAGGGGGTGTGGCCCAGGTCGTGCCCTAGGGCTATGGCCTCTATGAGGTCGAGGTTGAGGCCAAGCGCGCGGCCGATGTCTCGTGCCACTCGGGCCACCAGCTGCACGTGGAGGCCGCGGCGGCAGAGGTCGTCGTTGGCGCGGAAGGAGAAGACCTGCGTCTTGCCCGCCAGGCGGTTGTAGGCCCCCATGTGGACGATCTTCTCCGCGTCGCGGACATAGGCCGGTCTGAGCATGGTGTCGTCGTCGCGCTCCGTGGCATCACGCCGGACCGCCGCGGCGTCTGGGGTGGCGCCTGGGGCCAGGGCATGCGCCGAGAGGTTGGCGGCAACGATGCGCGCCGCCTCCGGGGTTAGCTCGCCCGTGAGGTCCGGGGCGAGTGGGTTCGTGGCGTGTGGCATGTGACCTCCCTGGCGTTCGTCGTTTCCTGCCCATTCTATACGCGACGGGCCGGACACAAATCGCGTCCGGCCCATCGGGAACCCTCCTGGCATCCGCCGCTAGCGGACGACGATGCAGCCCATGTTTATGCGGTGGGTCCACTCCCCGATCACGTTCTGGTACCCGCAGCGGGTAAAGACCCCGCCGAACTTGCCACGGAAGAGGTAGAGGCCCTCCATGTTGCTGGCCTGGCGGAACTCGAGCGGGTCCTCGCCCTCCGCGGGCGCGTTCCCCTGTACGACGGGGGTGCGGTACTGGCGGGCGTACTCCTGCACCACGCCGCCCGTACGGGCGGTGAGCTCGAGCGCCTCGCGCCACTCCTCCTCCGTGCAGTCGAGGCCGGCGCGAACGCCCTGGGCGTTGTAGCCGCCGGCGGGCTTGACGATCCAGCGGTCCTTCTCCGCATAGGGGGCAAGGTCGCTCGAGGGGTCGAGCAGGACCGTGTAGGGCACGTGGGCGTGCACGAACTCCAGCTCCTCGGGGGTGAGGATGTCCTTGACCGCGTCGGAGCACAGAACCGCGAAGACGGTCTTGGTCGCGCAGGGCCAGGTGGCAAAGCCCCCCACCACGCACACGAGCCCCTGGCGCGCCGCCTCCGCTAGCGCCTCCACTCCATCGCAGGGTTTGTCGGCGATCTCGCCCGTAACGGCACGACGGTACACGCAGTCGATGCGGCCCTCCGCGTCGCAGAGGCACATCTGGCCGTCCACGGGCCTCATCTTGAGGTCGCGGATGTCCGTGAAGCGCGCGTGGATGCCCCGCGCATCCAGGCGGTCGATGATGTCGTCCACCTCGTCGGCCGAGACGGACTCGGCATAGTCCACGAGGGCCATGGAGGGACCCTGGGCGGGATGGATGCCCTTGCCCGCGCCCTCCCAGCTGGCGTAGGTCTCCAGCACGGCGCCGATTGCGCCCTGCACCACGTCGAAGGTGGAGATGCGCGGGTGACGCTCGGCAAAGCGCTGGTAGGATGCCGTGCGCTGGATGGCACGGGTGATCTCCACGGTGTTGGTCATGCCGGCGGAGCCGTCGGTGTTGAGCTCGCAGAACTGATAGTCGCCCGTCTCCTCGTCGAAGAATACGTCCACGCGGGCCAGCGGGATCAGGCAGTCGTAGCCCGAGGGGATGAGCGTGAGGTCCTCCAGGGACTTGGGCAGGTGGAAGAGGGTCCGGAAGCCGGCGTCCTTGAGATAGTGGGCCGTGACCTTGTTCATGATGGCGCCCATGGTCTCGGCGGCGTCGCGCAGCACCTCCACCTGGCCGCGGTCGAAGATCTTGGGACTCAGCGCCCACGAGGCGGGACCCCCGTGGTAGAGGGCGTGAGTCCCCAGCAGGTACTGGTCGCCCTTCCGGCGGCCCTCCACGTCTCCCCCGAGCTCGGAGACGATGCCGCAGAACTCGTCCTCGAGCTCGCGTCCCTCAAATAGGCCCATGGTCTGCCTTCCCTTCGCACGGGGGCTCCGGCACGCAGGTTGTGGTGCCAGCCCCAGAAGCATCACGATTCGGCCAACGGCTTAGTATTTCCCCCATGCGGATGTAGAGCGAGAAGAAGCGACCTTTCCTACACACAAAGCACAAAGCCACACGGCAACAAGGCCCTGTGGCAGCGGCTCGCCAGCACTCTATGCCCCAAGGCCTACTCCCGGTACAGGTAGTGCATGTCCTCCGCAGGCCGCAGCGCCAGGCCCAGCTTGCTTTGCAGGGCTATCGAGGGCTCGTTGTCGGGCCAGATCTCCGCCCAGGGACGTGCGCCCTCCGCCAGCTGCTGGGCGATCTTAGCGCTCTCGAGGACCGTGGCCCAGCCGCGGCGGCGGTACCCGTCGAAGACCTCCAGCATGCCCATGCTGCCCGTGGTGTGCTCCCCCACGAAGCCACAGAGCCTGCCCGCCTCGAAGGCACCGAGGATCCTCCCGCGGCGCAGCAGGTCCTCAAGTTCCCCCTCGTGCAGGTACTCGGGATGGGAGTAGTGGGCAAGCACCGCGCCGGCATAGGCCTCGTTGAGCACGCGCACGTCGCGGCCACGCTCGATGGCAGGTGGCTCCTTGCCCTCGAAGACCGCCAGATGGCAGGGGTCGTCGCGGTTGAGGCGCAGGGCCCGGCTGGCCTCGCGGACCCCCGTAGAGCCCAGGAGCTGCACGAGCGAGCCCGGGACGAGCGCCGGCAGCAGCCGCTCCAGCTGGCGGGCATCCGGCGCCCACACCATGGCGGACGGGCCCGGCAGGCGCACGAGCACGCAGCCCTTGTCGGCATAGAGGACCTCGCCCAGCCCACGCCGCACGACCTCCGCCATGGGAAGGGCCTCCATGGGGGCGTCCGCCAGGATGCCTGCCGCGCGCTCGCGCCTGGCCTCGGGACTCGCTGCCAGGGTGTCCATCACGAAGCCCAGGCGCTCCGCCACCATGGCCGAGCCCCTGGCGTTTGGGTGCTCGTAGGCGTCGGCCATGAGGGAGGGCTTGGCGTCGATCAGCCACGAGCCCTCCACCACCTCCATGTTTTCGCGACGGGCCACCTCGGCGCGGATCACGTCGGCCACGTCCGCGAAGCAGCTCCGCGGGTCAGTGGGGTAGCGGAGCTCGTCGTGCCACATGGGGGTCGTCACCCACACGCGGGTTGCAGGCAGGGCTTCCCTGAGCTCCCCCAGGTACATCCGGACGTCGCGCGCCACCTCGCCGCGGCCGCAGCGCTCGTAGCGGTAGTTCTCGCCCAGCTCCACGACCACGGCCTCGACCTCCTGGGGCTCCAGGACCGAGAGGACACCCGCCACCGTGCCGGGCTGGAAGACCTGCCCACCGATGGACTGGTTCACGAGGTCGAGTCCCATGCGCTCCGCCACCAGGGTGGGCCAGGCAAGAGCCGGGTCTCCAGCCACGTAGCCCTGGGCTATCGAGTCGCCCAGCACGAGCAGGCGGGGCCGGGCGGGCACCGCGCGCAGGAAGGTGCCGTCGCCCCACACGCGGCCCAGGACGCATCCGCGCAGGCAGGGCAGGTAGATGCGCACGTGATGGGTGGATCCCAGACCGGGGAGGCTCCGCACGCCCGGGCCCTTGGTCACGGCGGGGTCGGTGAGGAGGAACTCCACGCCAACCTGACCCTCGGCGGGCACCTGCACTGGCAGGTGGCGGCCGTCGACCGTCGTGGAGAGGCCGTCCACCGGCTCGCGCAGGTTGCCTGCGCGCTCCACGTCGTCTATGACAGCCTGGCTGCCCCGCGGCATGGGGTCGAGCCGAACCTCCACGAGGAGCTCCGAGGAGTCGGTCTCCAGCTCGAGCGTGATGCCCGCCGTGGTGGTGGCAAGCGAGCGGAAGAGGCCGGGGTGCCAGGCGCGCACGCTGGTGAGGGCCTGGAACTGCCGTCGGGTAAGGCGCGAGGGCCGGATGGCGCCGCGGCCCACGTCGTCCGTGCGCAGGGCACCGTGCAGGAAGTCGCCCGCCGACGCGCTAACCATGAGCTCGCGCGCCCAGGCCTCGCCGATGAGCTCCGAGATGGACATCACCGATCACCCGCCCCGACCATGGCGCGCGTGGCGCGGATGCCCTTGTCCGTACGGTCCATGCCTACCCCCGTGATACGACTAAGCCGCCTTGCCCAACTAGGGTAGCAGCAGCGAGCGTCCTCCACCCGGCAACACACGCGGAATCGACAGGTTGGGAGGCGTAGTGCCGAGGGGACCGTGGGCCCGCCAGGCCTCCCGTCGGTCGCCCCGCCGGCGGCTAACCCTTCTCGGCCGCCTGGCGCACGGGAGCGTAGGCACGCACGAGCTCCTCGAGCGACCAGCGCGCATTCGCAGGGCTCGTGGAGGGCAGGACCGTGCAGGGCACACCCAGCGTGGGCTCGAGCAGACGTCGGTAGAGCCGGCCGGCCGTGCCTCCCGTGCAGAAGATCCCCCGCACGTCGGCCGAGGCCAGGATGCGGCCAACGTCGTTTGGCACGGCATCGCGGATGCTCGCGTCGCTCGCCCCCACAATCTGGCAGCTGGCCACCACGTCCCAGAGTGCCACGCGATGGTCCAGGCAGAAGTCGCGCCGCGCCGCCGTGCCCTCCGGCACCTCCTCATCCCACAGGGCCGCCATCACCCGCCAGAAGCGGTTCTGCGGGTTGCCGTAGTAGAAGCCCACCTCGCGCGACTTGGGGCTGGGCAGCGAGCCCAGCACGAGCACCCGGCTCCGAGAGTCGTACACCGGGCTGATCGTATGGACCACCCGACCTGGGGCGGACACCTACTCGCCCTCCAAGACGGGCTCCGCGAACTCCTCGCCGTCGTCCAGGCGCAGCACGGTCACGCGGCCGAAGCCGGCTCCACCCGCGGCACCCGAGTCGATGTCCCAGCGGTCGTACACGCCGCCCGTCTCCTCCGGGTGCCCCACGCGCACGATCTGGGCCCTGCCGTCATCCCCCATCACGGGACGATCCGTGGGATAGTCGCGCAGGTAGGGCGAAGGCGTGTGTCCCGCGATCACGATGGGGCCCCTGCCCTCGTCGTCCACGAGACCTGTCCGCCTGGACCAGAACTGGTCGCGGATCCAGGCCAGGTCCTCCGGGTCCTGGGCCGCCATGAGGTCCTCCACGTCCTTCTCGCCCATCTCGCCCAAGGGCGCGCCCCGATGGGGCATGATGCCCGCATGCACCAGGACGTAGCGCCGCTCGCCCACCACGACCTGCGTCCAGCGCGCAAGGCCGCACACCCAGTCCACGAGCTCCTGGGCCTCGCCGTCGGGCATGTCCCTCATGCCGGACACCGTGCGCATGCCGCCGTTCTGGAACCAGTTGAGCTGGTTCAGCGGGTCGTCCGGGTCGGCAAAGAAGGAGATCATCAGGTCCTCGTGGTTGCCCATGAGGACCTGCACGTGGGGCAGGCCACGGACCACGCGCACGACGCCCACCGGATCCGGCCCGCGGTCGATCATGTCGCCCAGGCAGAAGAAGGTGTCGTCCTCCGTGGGCGACACCCGCTCCATCACGCGCTCCAGCGTGGCGCGGTGCCCGTGCACGTCGGAGAAGACATATGTGGCCATCTGCGCCTCCCGTTGGGTCCTCGTTTCCACAAAGCTTACAACTCTTTGGCGCAGGGGCACGTCGGGATGGGTGTGGCGCCCTCAGCGCCTGGCCAGCCTGCCGCGCGCCACGCCCAGCTGCCACGCGCTCATGGCCCCCACCTCGCGCACCTGGGGCACGTGTGTGGCGGGGTCGCCAGCACGCCTCACGAGGAGGGCCATCTCGTCGAGGGTTGCCTGGGCACGTCCCTTCTTGAGCCTGCACTCCCACACCACGAGCACCACCCAGCCGGACTGGACGAGCAGGTTGCAGTCGCGCAGGTCGCGGGCGCGGTTGCGCGCGAACTTGGCCGTCCAGAAGTCGACGTTGGTCTTGGGGGTGGAGAGGTGGCAGTGCGGGCACCTGTGCCAGAAGCAGCCGTTGACGAATATAGCGACCTTGCGACCGGGAAAGCACACGTCGGGACGGCCCGGGGCCTTCTTCCAGTGCAGCCGGTAGCCCGTGAGGCCCCGCTCGCGCAGGCCGGCGCGAACCACGAGCTCCGGGGATGTGTCCTTGGACTTGTTCGCCTGCATCACATGGCGCGTGGCCTCGCTCGTCACTGGGCCGCGCGCTCCCCGGCGCCCGCCGCGTCGGGCCATCCCATGCCGTCCGCGCCGCCCACAGGCTCGCCCGAGAAGTCGAGGTCGTGCGTGAGCTCGTGCGCCGCGGTAAGGTCGAAGCCAGGCGCAAGGAAGGCCCGACCGGAAGGGACCGCCAGCGCGAGCGCTGCGTCACGCAGGTCCCAGAAGGATTCGGTGCGGACCGCACCCGTAAAGGGATCGCGCCACGGGGCATGGTCACGGTTGTCGAAGTCGGAGGTCGCCTCCGGACGGTTGCGGTGCGCCATGGAGCAGTAGAAGGAGTAGGGCTTCTTGGTAAAGGCACGCTCCGCCGTGCCCAGGACCGCGAGCTTGCCGCCGTGCGCGGAGTAGAAGAGGTGCTGCACGCGCCGGAAGGACTCGACCGCCGCCGTGTAGGTCCCAGGGTCGATGGTCACCTCGTAGGCGCGGAGCATGGCGTAGAAGTACAGGCGGTCCACCACCGAGAGGATCCGGTCGTCCGCCTGGAGGACCTCCTCGTACGGACGGTACTTCTCTATGGTCATGCCCGTCTCGGAGAAGAGCACCGCCTCGTCGAGGTCGCGCTCGATCTCCGCGTGGACGAGGTTGCCCTGCTCGTCGGTGAGTCCCGGCACCCCCGCCGAGCAGATGCCGTACTGGTAGTGGTACACGAGCGGGTGCACCGACCGGTCCAGGAGATAGTGGCAGAGGAAGCCGGCCACGTAGGCCTGGCCCACGAGCTCCTCGTCTGCGGGCAGGCTGCCCACGGCCTCGCGCATGCACAGGAGGAGCCATGCGGGCCGCTCGTGGTGCATGCGGTCGCCCATGGGCTCCCAACGCTTGTGCTTGCGGTCCGCCGCGAGGTAGAAGAAGGGGTCCGGTCCCTGGTTGCCCAGGAGGAAGGCCTCGCGCTCGGTGGGCGTGACCCGCTCGGTAAAGCCCTCCAGGACGGCGCGGCCGAAGAAGTCGTGGGTGAGGATTGCTGGCATGGTTCCTCCTGTCGTCTGCACCGTCGATTATGACGCAAGCGGCGGCAAGCGCCGTCCACCGGTCACGACACCACAGCTTACCGCCTCCTAACGTTTTGTTCGAACCCACGAACCTAAGATTGTCTGGATTGTGTTGGGGACGGGCGCCGCGACGCGCCGCCCGAGAGGCTTGCAGACCAAGGAGCACATATGGCAGGCACCAAATTCACCAAGGCAGAGAAGAGCTGGATCGTCTACGACGTGGGCAACTCCGCGCTCGTGCTCCTTGCCACCTCCGTCATCCCCATCTACTTCAACAGCCTGGCGGACGGGCCCGCACTGGTGGCCTGGTCCTACGCCGAGACGGTGGCCTCGCTCATCATCGCCCTGCTCATGCCGGTGCTCGGCTCCATCGCCGACATGCAGGGCATGAAGAAGAAGTTCATCCGCGCGACCGTGGCCTGCGGCGCGGTGGCCACGGTGGCCATGGGCTTCTTCACCGACCCCACCGCCTTCCTCTTCGTGTACGTGCTCTCGTCCATCATGCTCAACACCTCGATCGTGTTCTACGACGCGCTACTCGTGGACTGCACCACCGACGAGCGCATGGACGACGTGTCCAGCCAGGGCTACGCCTGGGGCTACATCGGCTCCTGCGTGCCCTTCATCGCCTGCCTGCTCATCGTCCTCAACGCCAAGAGCCTGGGGATGGACTTGCAGGGTGCCATGAAGATCGCCTTCATCATCACCGCCGCCTGGTGGGTCATCTTTACCGTGCCCATGATGAAGAACGTGGAACAGACCCACTACAAGCCGCGCGAGGAGCACGCCGTGGCCAACGCCGTGCGCGGCATCGGCGCTACCCTCAAGAAGATCTGGGCCGACAAGACCCTGCGCACGTATATCCTGGCCTACTTCTTCTACATCGACGGCGTCCACACGATCATCAAGCTCGCAACGAGCTACGGCTCCGACCTGGGCATCGAGGGAACCCAGCTGGTGCTGGCCCTGCTTGTGACGCAGTTCGTGGCCTTCCCCTCGGCCATCATCTACGGCAAGCTGGGTGGCAAGGTGGGCACCCGCAAGATGATCATGGTGGGCATCGTGGGTTACACCTGCATCACCCTCTACGCGGCCTTCCTGCTTCGCACTGCCGTCGACTTCTGGATCCTGGCCATCGCCGTCGGCCTCTTCCAAGGCGGCATCCAGGCCCTCTCGCGCTCCGAGTTCGGCAAGCTCTGCCCCAAGGAACACGCCAACGAGTACTTCGGATTCTTCGACATCTTTGGCAAGTACGCCGCCGTGATGGGCACCTTCATCGTGGGCACCATGACCGCAGCCACCGGCAATGGCTCGCTCGGCGTCCTCTCCGTGGTGGTCCTCTTCATCGTGGGCCTGATCCTCATGAGCAAGGTGCCTGAGCGACAGTAGGCGAAGGCAGGCTTCCTGAACCCTTGCAGGGCCGTCCGGCTTGTGGCCGGGCGGCCCTCATTTTGTGGGTCACTTTGGACGGAACTGGCCTCGAGTAGGCAACTCCCGCAAAGCCAGCGACGCTCCGAGCTCATAGTCAGCTCCTCTCTTGACGACTCCGCGGTCGAGTAGGCAACGGGAACCTCGCGCCATGGCCCGCCAATGCCTGGATGCACCCTCGAGTAGGCATTCCTGAACAGCAAGCCGTGAATGAATGTGCCAAACATGGCTCGAGTAGGTCATGGGCAGCATGGGACCCCGGCCGCGCAAGCTCCAAGGCACCTACTCGAGGGTCGGCCGCGACACAGCCAAACCGAGAGTCTCCCAGCAAGTGCCTACTCGATGGCATGACCGTCAGGCTTCGCGCTCTTGGTTAACCACGCAGCAAACTAACCTGCCTACTCGAGCGTGGTCTCGTGCGGCTGGAGCACCAAGGCCACAACAAAGGGCCCCGGGGAAGACCCTGGGGCCCTTGGTCATGCCGTTATTGCAGCTCAGCTAGGCTAGCTGCTCGATGATGCTCGTCAGCCGGTCCGCCATCCGGTCCACCTGCTCGCAGGTGACCACCAGCGGAGGCAGGAAGCGCAGGATGGAGTCGCCGATATGGTTGAGCACGAGTCCTTCCGCAAGGCCTAGGCTCACTGCCTCGTTCGCGATGGGCACGTCCAGCTGGGCGCCTCGCATGAGGCCGTGACCGCGCACCTCCGTCACGTGGGGCAGCATTGCCAGACGCTCGGCCAAGCGCTCCCCCACCTCGATCACGTGCTCCTCCATGTGGTCGGCCATGAGCTTCTCCACGGTGGCGCGGCCCGCAGCCGCCGCCAGGGCGTTCCCGCCAAAGGTGGAACCATGGTCGCCAGGCCGCATGAGGTCCGCGACCTCGAACCGAGCCGCCACCGCCCCCATGGGGAAGCCGTCCGCGATGCCCTTTGCCATGCTCACCACGTCCGGCTCGATCCCGGCCAGCTGGTAGCTGAAGGGTGCGCCGCAGCGGAAGAAGCCCGTCTGCACCTCGTCGATCACGAGCAGGATCCCGCGTTCGTGGCAGGCCGCAGCGAGCCCCTGCAGGAACTCGAAGCTCGCCGGCCACACGCCGCCCTCGCCCTGCACGCACTCCAGCATCACGGCACAGACTGGACCCGTGGCCTCGCTGGGATGATCCATGGCTTCCTCGAAGGCCTCGAGGTCGTTGAGTCCCACCGCCTCGAATCCGGCAGGCATGGGCAGGAAGCTCTTGTGGAAGGCGTCCTGGCCGGTGGCCGAGAGCGTGGCCAGCGTACGACCGTGGAAGCTCTTCTGTGCCGTAAGGATACCGGTGGCACCGCCCAGCTTCTCCTCGCCCCAGCGACGTGCCACCTTGATGGCGCCCTCGTTTGCCTCGGCACCGGAGTTCGCAAAGAAGGTCTTCCAGGTTGTGTCCGTGGAGCCCGTCACGTGGCCCAGCTCGTCGGTCGTCGTGGACAGCAGCTCCGAGAGGTGGGCCGCCAGCTCGCCGCGGTTCTCCACGTAGTAGTAATTACCCACCTGCCAGACCTTGTCGACCTGGGCCTTGAGGGCCTCCGCCACGACAGGGTTGGCATGCCCCAGGCTGGCGCAGCCGATTCCGCCAAGGAAGTCCAGGTAGACCTTGCCCGTGCTGTCGGTAAGAGTCGCGCCCTCGCCCGTCACGAACTCCACCGGAAGACGTCCGTAGGTATGCATCACATAGGTGTCGTCCAGCGCCTTGGCCTCGGCGGGGACGGTCGAGAAGCCCTTCTGGTCTGCCATGGCTAGTCCTCCTTGTAGAACATCGTGCCGATGCCCGCGTCCGTGAAGACCTCGAGCAGGAGCGAGTGTGGGAAGGTGCCGTTCAGGAAGTGCACGTGAGTGACCCCGGCATCGAGCGCCTCCGCGGCAGCCGTGACCTTGGGGATCATGCCGCGCTCGAGCGTGCCGGAGTCCACGAGCTCATGGACCTCGGTGGCTTCCATGGAGGAGACCAGGCTGGACTCGTCGTCGAAGTCGCGGTAGAGGCCGTCCACGTCGGAGAGGTAGATGAGCTTGTCGGCATGGAGGGCGATGGCAAGCTCGGATGCGGCCACGTCGGCGTTGATGTTGTAGGAGCCGTCCTCGCCCCAACCCACGCCCGCGACCACGGGGATGTAGCCGTCGTCCAGCATGCTCTCCACCAGATGGGTGTTCACGCGCTCGACCTTACCCACACGGCCGTGGACGTCATCAAGGGCGGACGTCACGAAGGTGCGGCCGTCCGCGCCGGAGATGCCCACGCCCAGGTCGCCGTACTGGTCCACCGCCGACACCAGCATCTGGTTGACCTTGCCCACCAGCGCCATCTGCACGGCATCCATGGCCTCGGGCGTGGTCACGCGCAGGCCGTCCACGAACTCCACCGGCAGGTCGAGCGCCTTCATGAGGGCGCTTATCGCCTTGCCGCCGCCGTGCACGAGCACGATACGCATGCCCACGCGGCGCATGAGAACCACGTCCGCCACCACCTGGCGACGCAGTTCCGGGTCTTCCATGGCAGAGCCGCCGTACTTGACCACGACGGTCTTGCCCTCCCAGCTGTTTATCCATGGCAGGGCCTCTGCCAGCACGTTCGCCGTCTGCTTGGCCCTCTCCAGCTCGTCCTTCTCGCGCTTGAGCATGCGCGTCTCCCCTCGGTCTCGCAGCCTGTCGGTCCTGGGCCGGCTCCTAGGTGCGGTACTCCCCGTTGATGCGCACGTAGTCGTGCGTCAGGTCGCAGGTCCACATGCGCGAGAAGAACTCCCCCGCCCCGAGCGAGATCACGATGTCGATCTCTGGCGCCTCGAAGCGGCACAGCATGTCGTCCTCGTCCATGGCAAGCGGCAGGCCCGCGCGCAGGACGGGCACGCCCATGAAGTCGATGTCCACCGCGTACTGGTCGAAGGGCACGCCGCACTTGCCTGCCGCGGCGGCCACGCGGCCCCAGTTGGCATCGTGACCAAAGATCGCCGTCTTTACCAGCGGCGAGTTGGCGATGGAGCGGGCCACGGTGTCGGCGTCGGCCTGGCTCGCCGCGCCCGTCACGTAGACCGTCACGAGCTTGGTCGAGCCCTCGCCGTCGGCCGCGATCTTGCGCGCCAGGTCACCGCAGACGCCGCGGATGGCGGCCGCCACCTGCGGGTAGGCCGGCGAGTCCAGGTCGATGGGCTCGGTGATTCCACCGGCGGCCTTGCCCGTGGCAAAGAGGAAGCAGGAGTCGTTCGTCGAGGTGTCGGAGTCGACGGTCACCTTGTTGAAGGTCTGGCCCACGGCAGCAAGAAGAGCGGCATGCGCGGCCTCGGACGTGAGCGGGGCGTCGGTCGAGAGGACCGCCAGCATGGTGGCCATGTTGGGCTGGATCATGCCGGAACCCTTGACGAAGCCACCCACGTGGATCGTCACCGGGGCCCCGCCCAGGCCGCAGGGCACCTGGCCCGAGAAGGACACCTCCTTGGGCACCGTGTCGGTGGTCATGACGGCACACGCCGCGTCGTGCGCGGCCGCGGCCGAGTGCACGAGGGCCTGCGCGGCTGCCGGCACGCCCACCTCGAAGGGGTCGAGCGGCAGCTGGACGCCGATAACGCCCGTGGAGGCCACCAGGACCTCGGACTCATCACAGCCAAGCGCGCTGGCCACAAGGGCTGCGGACTGGTACGCCACCTCCAGGCCCTTCTCGCCCGTAGCGGCATTGGCATTGCCGGAGTTGAGCACCACGGCACGCGCGTGGCCGGCGGCAGCGCGCTCGCGAGAGACCTGCACCGGCGCGGCGCAGAAGCGGTTCTGCGTGAAGGTTGCGGCGCATACGCAGGACTCCTCCGCGGCCACGAGGGCCAGGTCCTTGCGCTGGGGGTTCTTGCGGAAGCCCGCGGAGATGCCCGCGGCCAGCATGCCCTCAGCAGCGCAGACGCCTCCCTCGCAGGGCTCGAAGCCGTAGGACTGGGGGACGTCGTCCGTAACGGGGACGGCGAGGGGTTCGACCTTCTTCATGTGGGGATCCTTTCGGTGGTGAGCGTATGGGACGTGGGCCCGCCACCTCGCGCGCTAGATCAGGGGGGCCGCCTGGGCTATCCCCGTGGTCTCCTCGAAGCCCAGCACGACGTTCGCGCACTGGACGGCCTGGGCGGCGGCGCCCTTGCCGAGGTTGTCTATCGCGCAGGAGGCGACGATCACCCTACGTCGTCGGTCGTCCAGGGCCACGCCCACCTGGGCGCGCGCCGTGGCCACCACCGAGGCCGTGGCCGGCATCTGGCCGGCAGGCAGGGCCTGCACCAGCGGCTCGTCTGCATAGCGGCGCTCGTAGGCCGCCTGCACGTCCGCGGCCGTCACGCCATCGGCCGCGCTCATGTACACCGTGGAGAGAAGCCCGCGGGTGAGCGGGGCCAGGTGCGGGGTAAAGACCACGCTCATGGGACGGCCCGCCACCTGGGTCAGGGTCTGCTCGATCTCCGGCGTGTGGCGGTGGTGGGCCACTCCATAGGCCTCCACCGACTCGTTGGCATGACAGTAGTGAGTGCGTGCCGTGGCCTTGCGACCGGCACCGGAGACGCCCGAGATGGCGTCGGCGATAACGAGGTCGCCCGTAGCCAGGCCCGCCTCGAAGGCCGGGATGGCAGCGAGGGCCGTGGCCGTGGGATAGCAGCCGGGCACGGCCACGAGCACGGGCTCGCCCTGGGCGTGCCGCGCGGCAAGGGCCTTGAGCCCCGCCCGGTTGAGCTCCGGCAGGCCGTAGACGGTCTTGTCCAGAAGCTCGGGCGAGGTGTGGGGCGTGGCATACCACTGCTCGTATAGCTCGGGGTCGTGCAGGCGGTAGTCCGCCGAGAGGTCCAGCACCGTTACGCCCAACCCCAGGAGCTGGGGCGTGATGGCGAGCGAGGCAGTGTGGGGCACGGCCAGGAAGGCGACGTCGGCCGCCTGGGCTATGGCCGCAGGCTCCGGCAGCGAGAAGGGCAGATCGCAGATGCCAGCCAGCGAGGGATAGACGTTGGCGATGGGTGTGCCGGCCTCCTTGCGGTCGGTGACCATGGTCAGCTCGAGGTTGGGATGGCCGAGCACGAGGCGCACGACCTCGACCCCAGCGAACCCTGTGGCCCCCACGACGCAGACCCTCGTCTTGCCCATGCCGCAACACTCCAAACTATTGCATAACGAATTACGAAAATGCATGTATGCTTTTCTTTGTGCCGGCACTATACCATATGCCGCATGAGTGTCCACGTTCGGGCCCGCACGTTCTCCATTCGGACACATTGCGACACGGGCCGGAAACCTGTTCCCCGCCGAACGGGCACAAGAAGGCGCCCAGGCTCTCCGCCCGGGCGCCTTCGCCTCACTGTGTCACAAAAGTGTCTGACACTTCTGTGACATCACTTCTTGCCCTGGAGGGCACGGGCGATGGCCTTGGCCCTCTCGCGCCTCTCCGAGCCGTAGGGCAGGAAGGGGTCGATCACCTTGCGCAGGGGCGAGGTGTCGGGGATGGCGCGCTCGTGGTACTCCACCACGTCATCGTCCTTGTTCTGCTCGGGAACCATGGACTGGAGGATCTGCTCGTAGAAGGGCGTCTGACGCGCGTAGTTCCAGAAGTAGCCGCCCAGGTCGATGCTGGCGTTCTGCCAGGGCTTGATGGCACCGGCGTAGTGAACCACCTGCGGGTCGGCGCGGCCGGCCTGGTAGTCGTCGAAAACCTGCGATGGCGCCCAGGGGTAGAGCTTGTCCACCCGCCCGAAGATGTTGTTGGTCACGTTCCAACGGCCGGGCAGGTAGGTCACGCGGCCTTCGCACTCGGCGTTGAGGATGTCCTGGTCGTTGTAGATGAAGTCCGGCCGTGTGGCGATCCTCAGCCACTCGGACACGGTATGGAGGCGACGCATCTCCTGGGTGTTGAGCACGAGGACGCCCGCCTGGAAGTAGTCGTAGGGGTTCCTCATCTGCAGGACGCCGGTGGTGTAGCGCATGCGGATGCCGTCCGGCTGGTTGAGGTTGGCCAGGTAGTCCACGTCGCGCGTGGCGGCTATCAGGGTGTCTCCCAGGTCGGTGTCGAAGAGCTCGGCCACGTCGCCGTTGACCACCAGGTCGGAGTCCAGGTAGACGACCTTGTTGTACGCGCGAAGGATCTGCTGCACCAGGAAGCGGAAGTAGGTCTCCACCGAGATGTGGGCGTTGTTGGTGTCGAGCTTGTAGTCCTTGACCATGCGCCACACGTTGAAGAAGGTCAGGCGCATGTTCGGGTAGCGTTCGAAGTGCCGCCACATGCGCAGCTGCTTGCCACCGCCGATGTCCGTGTTGAGCACCATGACCTCGTAGAAGCGGTCGGGACTGGCGTTGCGCATCATGGAGTCCATGGCCACGGTGAGCACGGGGACGTAGTTGTTGTCGGCCGCGAAGACCACGGGGACCACGTCGGCGCGTCGCACCGTGGGCTGGCGCTCGAAGACCGGGGTGAAGGTCTCGGGCGGCTCGGGGTGCTCGAAGTGCACGCACTGGAGCTCCTTGACCTTCCACTCCGGGTGCATGCGCAGCTGGTGGAGGCGCCAGATGTTGAAGAGCCGCTCCGCCAGGTGGCCGGGGGTGCGCATTGCTTCGCGGCTGTAGGTGGTCATGTCGGTCTGGGCGCACCACTCGTCCAGAATGGGGAAGAGCCACTCGCAGTAGGAGTCGAAGATGGGCTTGCGCATGATGTACATGTTGCAGAAGCAGGAGAGGTGGCCATCAAGAAACGCCGTCACGTCCTGGTCGTAGTCGGGGTACATGGCGCGCACGATCTTCTCGCAGCGGAGAAGGTCCTCGTAGTGGAGGCGCTCCGCCTTCTGGTAGTGCTCGCGCGGCGTCGAGAAGTCCCCGGGAAAGTCGCGCAGGTCGTGGACGCCCGTGGTGATGAGGTCGTAGCCCTCCACGCAGACGCGCACGTGCTCGTCGTCCAGGCCGTACTTGCGGATGGCATCGTCGTCGATGAAGTCGTCCATCACCTCGCCGAAGGGGTTCTCGCCGTAGGTGGTGTCGGAGAAGTTGAAGTAGCGGCGGTAGTGGCAGAAGCCCACGTAGTCGCTGGCCACGTTCTTCCAGGCCCAGTACTGGGTGGTCATCTCGCAGTACATGGGGTTCTTGTCGGAGATGTTGTCGCCCGTGTCGTCGTGAAGCGACCGGTTGAAGCGGCCGTGCGTGGACTTGTTGCCGGGACCCACCTGGATGGGCTGCAGGGTGGTGCCCTCGGGGACGGAGACCTTCTTGTGTGTGGTCACGAGGATGCGCACGGGCTCGGCCTCGAAGCGCGCCATGGTGGAGGCAGGCTCCAGCTCGTGTACGTGCACCATGGCTTCGGCCCGCATGCCCCAGGCCCGCTCCATCTGGGCGTCCGTGCCGCCGTAGGGCCCGACCTCGCGAGCCTGGCGCAGCAGGTCGTAGAGCTCGTCGGTGAGCGCCGGGGTCTGGCTGTGGTCGTAGAGCTCGTAGGAGCGGTCGCGCACGAAGCGCCAGAGCTCGTGGTCCACCGCAGCCGCGCCCAGGAGCTGGGCGGCCTTGCGGGCGGCGGCGGGACGCTCGTTTGCGGCCACGCGCTCGTGCCAGTTGTTCATGAGGGTCTCGGTCAGCTTCTGTGCCAGGCCTTCGGCGCAGTCGTGCTCCAGGTCGCCCATCCCCGCCACCTGGGCTCGGGAGGCCTCGATCACCCGGGCCACGTCTGCTGCCTCACGCTCGAAGTCGGCTGTCGGCTGAGCCGTGGCCTTGGTCACGCCCGCACCCATGTGATAGCGGTAGCCCATGATGTCGGTCCGGCAGCGCTCGCGCTTGCTGGCCATGGCGATGACCAGGCACTCGTAGGCATCCTCGCCCCGCTGGAGCCGCTCCCCCGCCATGGAGGCGAAGGCGCGACGAACGACGTCGGCGGCGTAGAGGCGGTGGGTCACGTGCCAGGGCACCACGTAGCCGCCTTCCTCGCAGAACATGCTGCGGAGAAGCCCCTCCCGGTCCAGGTCGTCCGTCTCGTGGTTGGACCAGGCCATGAAGCCCGTCGCGGCGCTCTCGGGCGTGCCCTCCTCGGGCAGGGCCTCCAGGCCGAAGCGCAGGGAGTCCGCCGGGTCGGCCTCCATGGCGTCGGCGAGGTCGCCCAGGACCGCCGGCCCCACGAGCTCGTCGTCGCCGTCGAGGAAGATCAGGTAGTCACCCGTAGCGGCCGTCACGCCCGAGCGGCGGGCGAGGTGGCGGCCCTGGTTCTGGGCGTGACGTACCACATGAACGCGGGGGTCTCGTGCGGCGTAGTTGTCCGCAAGGGCACCCGTGCCGTCGGTGGAGGCGTCGTCCACCACCACTGCCTCCCAGTCCCCGAAGGCCTGGGCAAGGAGCGAGTCCAGGCAGCGGGCCAGGTACTTGTCAACGTTATAGGCAGGAATGACCACAGAGATCTTGGGCATCTATGCATCCTCCATCGCTCGTACGGCACGACGCCGTTCTTGTCTCCGACATTCTACCAGCACATGTCATACGACCCGCATTGCCCACAGGTAGCACACGCAAAGCCACGCCAGCCACCGGTGTCACAGAAGTGTCTGACACTTTTGTGACACACCTAGTCCACGCTCTTGAGGCTCTCGACCATGTTCACGCGATCCAGCTTGGGCCGCATGAAGAGGAGCACCAGCACCGTGAAGACCAGCGTGAGGGCGAAGGAGTAGCCGTAGCTCGGCGCATGGATGAGCCGCCCGAACATCACGTAGTCGACCTCCGCCGTGGTGACCACGAAGGTCTCCAGCCAGGTGCCTAGGACCAGACCCAGGATGTCGCCAAGGAGTGCCAGGATCACCATCTCGCGGAAGATGTAGGCGTGGACCTCGTGGCGCGTGAAGCCCAGCACCTTGAGGCTGGCAATCTCGCGGATGCGCTCCGAGACGTTTATGTTCGTGAGGTTGTAGAGCACGATGAAGGCGAGCGCCGCGGCCGAGACGATGAGGACCACGACCACCATGTTCACGGCACTCAGCGCGTTCCGGTACATGTTTATGGTCTCGTCGGTAAAGACCACGGTGGACACGTGGTCCTGGGAGGCTAGCGCGGAGGACAGGGCCTCCCGCTCCCCCTCGGAGGACCCCACGTTCGTGTAGAGGGTCTGGAAGACCGGGTCCTCGGAGCCCATCGCCGCCCAGGCCTCGCGGCCCACGTAGACGACGTTGCCCACGTAGTTCTCCACGATGCCGGTCACCGTGAGCTCGTGGCCCTCGCCCACCGCGTTGCCCACGTCGTCCTGGTCGTAGAGGCGGAAGGTGTTGCCTACCCCCACGCCCAGGAGCTTGGCGGTCTTCTCGGTGAGGACGACCGAGTCGTCGTCGAAGGTCACGGGGTCCTGCGAGAGGCGGTCCTTGAAGGTGAGGGCCTGCGGGAGCTCGTCGGAACTCATGGGCACCGCGACGCTCACCCGCAGCGGCGCATGGAGGGAGGAGCCAGCCTGGAGGTTCTCGCTCTGGACGCGCACCGTCCCGGTGGCGCCCTCCTGGCCCAGGTAGGCGGCAACGGCCTCCACGTCGGCGGAGGTCGCGGAGTCGTCCAAGGAGACCGTGGTGTTGTAGTGGACGATTGGGCCGTACTGGCGGTCGATGATGTCCCAGATGGAGTCGTGCAGGCCGAAGCCGGTGAGGAGCAGGGCCGTGCAGCCGGCTATGCCCACGACCGTCATGAGCAGGCGGCGCTTGTAGCGGAAGAGGTTTCGGCAGGTCACCTTCCACGAGAAGGACATCCGGCTCCAGAGGGGGCCGAGGCGCTCCAGCAGGATGCGCTTGCCCGCCTTGGGGACCCGGGGCAGCAGGAGGACGGCCGGGGTCGAGGTCAGGCTCGAGACGACCGCGGCCCAGGTGGCAATCAGGGTGACGCCGACCCCGATCCCGCCCGAGACGAGGGCGATGCCGGGGTCGATGGGCAGGGGCAGGGGCGCCAGCGGGACCACGTAGATGATGGAGTAGGCGAAGGTCACGATGCGCGGGAGCACCTGGGTGAGGAGCGCGATGCCGAAGACCGCGCCAGACACGCTGGCCATGGCCGCGTAGAGCAGGTACTTGGAGGCAATGCGGCCCGTGGAGTAGCCCAGGGCCTTGAAGGTGCCGATGAGCACGCGGTCGTCCTCCACCATGCGCGTCATGGTGGTGAGCGAGACAAGGGCCGCCACCAGGAAGAAGACCAGCGGGAACACGGCGGCTATGGAATCCATCCGGCGGGTGTCGGCATCGTAGGTGGCCACGCCCTCGTTCTGGGTGCGATCCAGCACGTACACCTGGGGTGCCTCGAGGTCGTCGACCTGGCGCTGGGCCTCGTCGATCCGGGCCTGGGCCTCCTGGAGCTGACGCTCGGCGTCCGCACGCGAATCCTCCAGCTGACGCGCGCCGTCCTCGTAGGAGCTCTGGGCCGATTCCAGCCTGCTTCGGCCCGAGTCCAGGGTGCCCTGGGCCACATCGAGCTTGGCCTGCGCAACGGACAGGCGGATCTCCGCGCTCACGGACTGGTCGTCCAGGGCGTCCTGGGCGGCGTCGAGCGTCGCCTGGGCCTGGGCCAGCTGCTCGCGACCGGCATCGATCCGTGCCTGGGCCGACTCAAGCCCCTTGAGTGCGGAGTCGAGCTCCTGGCGGAGCGCATCCAGCTTGGCAAGGGCGGTCTCCCCGTCTATGACCTCGATGCCATAGGGCTCCAAGAGGGCCGCAGCCTGCGCCCGGAGCTCCTCGAGAAGTGCCGCAAGCTCCTCGTCGGTCTTGCCCTCCGCGCGTGCCGCGTCGATCTGCGCCTTGAGGTCCGCAAGCCTCTGGCGACCTTGGTCGAGCACACCTATCGCCAGTCTGAGGGCGGTCTGGGCCTCGGAGGCGTTGGCCACGCTCACCCCATGCGACGAGAGCTGCGCCGCAGCCTCGCTGTCCAGCTGGCTCTGGGCGGCGTCAAGCTGTGCGCCCTTGTCCGCAAGCTGGGCCTTGCCGGAATCGATCCTTGCCTGGGCAGCCGCGAGCTGGGCTTCGGCCTGGGCGCGTCCCTGGTCGAGCTGGGTCTTGCCCTGCGACTGTGCTGCCTCACCATCGGCGAGCTCGGTTTGGGACGACTCTATCTGCTCCGCCGCCATGTCCAGCTTGGCCTGCGCCACGTCGAGCTTCTCGCGGGCGTCGGCGCTCCTGTCATCGAGCTCCGCCTGGGCGGCGTCTATCTGTTCCTGGGCCTTGGCCTTGATGTCGGCCAGCCGCGCCTGGGCCAGGTCGTCCGCCATTGCCTGCAGGCGCTTCTTGGTCTTCGTGACCAGGGCCTCGTACTCGTCGGAGCCGCTCTCCAGACTGCTGGCCCCCTCCACCGTGAGGTAGACCTCGGTGTAGGGAAAATCCGCGGCGAAGGTCTGGGGTGCCACGTTCACATAGCGGTCGATCGAGCCCGAGCCCAGCGTGGTGGACCCGTAGGAGCCGGTGTAGGGATACACCGGGGACGCGATCACACCGACGACCTCGAGCTCCGTCACCGAGAAGACCTTGCCGAGGTCCTGGGTTCCGTAGAGGAGCTCCAGGCGCTCGCCCTCGGGCGACGGGTCCGTGGGGTCGGCGCTGACGACGCACTCCCCTGACGCCTGCGGCCAGCGACCCGAGAGCAGCTTGGGACGATTGAGGTAGAAGGGATCGTCCGAATCCACCTCGTAGTCGGACGCCTGGGACGAGGCCGCGGCGGCATCCACGTCTAGGGACGACACGCGCACCGCCACCTGCTGCTTACCCACGCGGGCCACGACGTCTGCCGTCCGCGAGGGCATGGCTGCGTCCACGCCGTTGGCCGCCGCGATGCGATCGACGTCCGCGGAGTCCCAGCCCTGGGAGGAGATGACCCGCAGGTCGTAGAGGTCGCAGCCGTCGTAGAGGAGGTCGCCGGCGCGCCGCATCTCGGGACCGCAGAGCTTGAGGCCGGCAAAGAAGCCGCAGCCCAAGGCTGCAATGCCCATGATTGCCAGGAAACGGCCCAGCGAACCGCGGACGCTGCGAAGGATCTCCTTGAGAAACGCCGACCGCACGGCTACCACTCCACGCCGGACGCGTCGAGGGGATGGCCGTTCGTCTCCACGCTCTGGGCACGACCCTCGCGGATGCGGATCACACGGTCTGCCATCTGGGTGAAGGCTGAGTTGTGCGTCACGATGGCCACGGTGCGGCCCTGTTGGCGACAGGTGTCCTGCAGGAGCTGGAGGATCTGCTTACCCGTACGATAGTCGAGCGCACCCGTGGGCTCGTCGCAGAGCAGGAGCTTGGGGTTCTTGGCCAGGGCTCGGGCAATGGCCACGCGCTGCTGCTCGCCACCGGAGAGCTGTGCCGGGAAGTTGTCCATGCGGTTGGCCAGGCCCACCTCGGAGAGGACCTGGGTCGCCGGCAGCGGGTCGCGACAGATCTGGCTCGCGAGTTCGACGTTCTCGAGCGCCGTCAGGTTCTGCACGAGGTTATAGAACTGGAAGACGAAACCGATCTGGTGCCGGCGGTATTGGGTGAGCTCACGTTCCGAGAGGCCCGACACAGCCGTGCCATCGAGCGTGATGGTCCCCGACGTGCACGAGTCCATGCCGCCCAGCATGTTGAGCACGGTCGTCTTGCCGGCACCCGAGGGACCCACGATCACGCACAGTTCGCCCCGCTCGATGTCGAACGTCATGCCATCGACGGCCCGCACCTCCACGGACCCCATCTGGTAGAGCTTGCACACGTCACGAAACTCGACGAAAGCCATGCGAACCGCCCAATCGACAGCGATACCTTTGCTCGATTATCCCACAGCCAAGGCTAGGTCACACGATTCCGCCGTGTCCCATGACGTAGGCCGGCCAAACGAGGCGCCCGGGGACACAACCTGCACGGAGTTGTGCTCGAGTAGGTACTCGAGTAGGTCAGAGGCGGGTGTCCCACCTCCCTTCCATCGTGCCCACGGGGTCGATTGCCCCCTCGAGTAGGTTCCTCTCCCTTGCAGGGGTGCTCCGGCCAAGCCTCTCTGGGGGCGATTAGCCCATCCATGTCACTTCCCAGCCCGAGGTATGGGTCGGGCTGCGACCTACTCGACGACCATTCCGTCGCCCAACGCCTCGCGGCACGGTCGGTGTCTCGGCCGGCCCGCCTACTCGAGGGCCAATCCGTCCATCAGCATGTCGCTGACAAGCCAGGCATTCTTGCTTACCGACCTACTCGAGCGTCACACCGCCGCACGCGTGACCGGAGTCGCATCTGTTACCTCGGTGAAGCCCGTCGGAACGGCCGGTCATACTCCACAACGCTGCTACGCTTTCCTCGCATCCCTAACCCAAAGCAGAAGGAAGAGCAGCCCTCACATGGCATCGAGTTCGGGGTCGACCACGCTCGACGTAACCTCCGGCACAATCTGGAAGCAACTGCTCCAACTGTGCATCCCCGTCTTCTTCTCCTCCTTCTTCCAGCAGGCATATGCCCTGGTGAACACCTACGTCGTCAGCCGATTCGCCTCCGAGGCGGCCCTCGGAGGCATCCAGGCCACCACATCCCTCGTGGACCTGGTCGTCGGCTTCTCCGTTGGCATCGGCACCGGCTGCGGCATCATCTGCGGCCAACAGTTCGGCGCGCACCAGGACGAGCGCCTCGCTACCTCGGTTCGGACCGCCATGGTCATAGCGCTCGTAGGCGGGGTCGTCTTCTCCGCGCTCGGAGTGACGTTCGCCGAGCCCATCCTGGTCCTCATGGACACCCCGGCCGACCTCATGGCCGAAGCGGTCGCCTTCGCGCGCACCTATTTTGCCGCCATGGTCTTCTCGATAGTCTTCAACATGGGATCTGCCATCCAACGATCCGTGGGCGACACCCGCACGCCATCGGTCATCGTCGCGGCCTCCTGCGGCGTGAACATCGCTTTCGACCTCGTCCTCGTAGCGGGCCTTCGCCTGGGGGCCTTCGGTGCGGGCCTCTCCACCGCAATCTCCCTGCTCTTTGGCGCAGCAGCGACCACCTGGCGACTCGCGAGCGTCCGCGAGTCTTGGAGGCTCGACCTCTCCCGCCTGAGCATCGACCCCCGTATCTGCAAGGTCATGATCCTCACCGGGATACCGCTTGGACTGCAGTCGTCCGCCTACTCCATCTCGAACATCATCATCCAGTCCACGGTCAACTCGTTCGGGTCCGAGACGGTCATCGCGTGGGGTCTGTCCAACCGCATCGAGGGCGTCGTCTGGATGATAGAGGCGGCCCTCACCGTCGCCGTCACGACCTTTGCCGCCCAGAACTTCGGGGCGCACGACTACGACCGCATGCGCCGCGGCCTCAGGACTTCCTTCGGTCTTGCCGTCGTGATCGTGGGTGGGGTCACGGCGGGGCTCCTCGTGCTTGCTGGGCCCGTCGTCTCGGTCTTCTCCACCAACCCCGAGGTCCTGCGCCTCGCCATACTCATGATGTGGTTCGTCGAGCCCTTCACGGTCGTCTTTGCCATCATGGACGCCATCGCGGGCACCATCCGCGGCTCCGGCGAGAGCTTGCGCCCCATGATCATCACGATGACGGGCGTCTGCCTCCTGCGTGTGGTCTGGCTCCTGACCTGGGTGCCCAGTCACCACACCATCGAGATGGTCCTGCTCTGCTACCCCGTGACCTACGTGATCACGCTCGTGGCCTACATCGTCTACTACCGCCACGGCCATTGGCTGACGCACGCCGAGACCAACAAGGAGCGCGCCCTCGCATAGGCGCTTGGGCTTCAGACGGGCATCGCTCGCCCACTTGCGCTAACCTGTGTCTGTTCTGCGAGAAAGCCCACGCCGCGCCGTGCGCGGTATAAGGAGTCGCCATGCCGGCCCTCATAACCCATCACATCTTTGGCGAGGACGCCTATCCGTCCCTGCCAGAGGAAATCGTCTCGGGCGAGGAGGAGCTCCTCGCCTACCTCCTAGGCAACCAGGGGCCCGACCCCTTCTTCATGCGCTTTACCGGTGGCCCCAGTGCGAACAGGGTCTCCCGCAAGCTCGCACACGACCTCCAATCGTCCAGGACCACCCGCGCCTTCCTTGCCGCGCGCGACGCCGTGAGCCACCTTCCCGAGGACGACAAGCGCATCGGCCGTGCCTTCGTCCTGGGCATGGTAGGGCACTACGTGCTGGATCGCACCGTTCATCCCTTCGTGTACGCCCAGCAGGCCGCCCTTATCGATGCCGACCCGACCCTCGGCGCCTCAGCAAGCGAGCTGCATGCCGTCATCGAGAGCGACATCGACACCTGGCTCCTCTGGGAGAAGCGCCATGCCACGGTGCACGAGCGCCCAGCCGACGCCAACCTCATGCGCACCGAGCGCACCGGCCGTGTGGCGGGAGCAATCTTCTCTCAGGTGGCCTTCTCGGTCTATGCCCTCAACCTGGGGGCGGAGCAGTATGCGGGCGCCGTGGGCGACTACGAGTTCATTTGCCGGCTGGCGGATCCTGCCGGCTCCCCGCACGTGCGCGTGGCGGGTGCCATCGAGCGGATGGTGCGCGGTAATTCCATGGCCGAGGCCCTGTCCCACTACGTGCGTCGGTCGCGCGAGTGCCCGGCCGCCAACCTCGAGCATGGCGAGTGGGAAAATCCCTTTACCCACAAGAAGAGCGCGGAGAGCTTCCCCGACCTGTACGAGCTTGCGCTGGCGGACTATCCCGCGCTCGCCGAGGCGGTGGCTCGGGGCAATAAGGACGTGCTCGCGAACCTCGTTGCCGGGCTCAACTACGAGGGCCGTCCAGACTGCGACGACTAGGCACCTCGGTACAAACCCTGCGAGACCACAAGAGGGGCGTGGCGGAAGCATCCGCCGCGCCCCTCGTTCGGTCTCGCGCACGGGCTTCGCGCCAGCCGTGCATCGCACCGGCCCTACGGCGCGCTCAAAGCCACACGAGCCCGCCGTCCTCCGTCTGCGCATCGGCATCCGAGCTGTCCGCTTCCTCCACCTGAGAGGCCGTCTCGTGCTCCAGCTTGCGCACCGACTCCTCGAGCCAGGGGACGTTGCTGTGCTCGGTGGGCTCGAAGGGAACCTCCTCCCCTTTCTCCAGCCACACGAGAGGGCCGCACGTCTGGCCCACAGGCTCCCCATGCGACGACTCTAGGCTTGCCGACCGGGAATCGGCACTCGCGTCGGTAGCCTCCACGAACTTCAGGAGCTCGGCATACTCGTCATGGCCCTGCCTGCTCGCGGGTAGTCCCATCTCCAGCCTCCCATCAAGTGCCGCCTCGGGCGCACCTGGCGCCGCGCTTGTCTACTTGCCTAGAGCCACAGCGACCTCTGCCGCGCATGCCAGCCCGTCGGACATAGCCGTCACCACGAGCGAGGAGCCCGTGCGCGCGTCCCCCGCAGCAAAGACCGGCGTATCGCCCTTGGCCACCACACGGTGAGGAGTCGAGCCCTCGGGTACGGGGAGCCCCCTGCCTTCCCCCACCCGGATGCCCAGGGCGTCGAGCGTGGAAGACTGCGGACCCGTGAAGCCCATGGCCAGAAGCACGAGCTGGGCCGGGATCTCCCGCTCGGTCTCGGGCTTGCGAACCGGCTTCCCGCTCGACCAGTCCAGGGACACGACACGCAGGCCGCGCACGCCCCCATCCTCGTCGGAGAGGACCTCCAGCGTGTCCGTGGCCCAGGACCTGGGGTCTCCACCCTGCAGCATCGAAGCCTCCTGCTGGCCGTAGTCCGTCTTGCGGACGTTGGGCCATTCTGGCCATGGGTTGCCCGCCGTGCGCTTGGCAGGCGGGGAGGGCAGGAACTCCAGCTGGTGGACGCTCTTGGCGTGCTGGCGAAGGGCCGTGGCAACGCAGTCGGTACCCGTGTCGCCACCGCCGATGACCACGACGTCCAGGCCCTCGGCGCTTATCGGCGTGCTTGTGTCGTCGAGAAGGGCCTTGGTCTGGGCCGTCAGGTACTCCACGGCAAGGTGGACACCTGGCAGGTCCGCCCCAGGCACGCGCAGGGTGCGGGCGTTGCCGGCGCCGGCAGCCACCACCACGGCGTCGCTCTGGGCAAGGAGCTCCTCGGAAACGTCCTTATCGCTCACGTCCACGCCACAGCGCACGTCGATGCCGCTCTGGCGCATGAGGTCGATCCGCCGCTCCACCACATCCTTGGGGAGCTTCATGTTCGGGATGCCGTACATGAGGAGGCCGCCCGCACGGTCGCTCCTCTCCACGAGCGTCACAGCCAAGCCGCGACGCGCCAGCTCCCAGGCGCAGGCCAGGCCGGCGGGTCCCGAACCCACGACCGTCACGCGAGGGGCGTCCGCAGCCGCCGCTGGCAGTGGCGCCGGTCCGCCCGCCGCCCACTGGTGGTCGGAGATGGCACGCTCGTCGTCGCGGATGGAGGTAGGTTCGTCGTTCACGCCCAGGTTGCAGGCGGCCTCGCACGGCGCGGGACACACGCGGCCCGTGAACTCCGGCAGCGGGTTCGTGATGGAGAGGCGCTCCGCCGCATCGGCCCAGAGGCCCCGATACACCAGGTCGTTCCACTCTGGGATCAGGTTGTGGAGGGGACAACCGGATGTCTTGGCGCGTCCGAAGGACACGCCCGTCTGGCAGAAAGGCACGCCGCAGTACATGCAGCGCGATGCCTGCCTGCGCTGCTCGCCCTCGGAGAGGGGAACCGCGAGCTCGTCGAAGTCGCCAAGCCTCATGCTGCGGGGCCGCTCGCCGTGCGACACGCGCCCCTGCTCGAGGAATCCGCCTACCTTACCCATGCTACATCCCCCTCCTCATGGTCTCGAACGCGTACTCGCGCGCGTCCTCGTCGCCCATGCCCTTGGCGCGACCCTCGGCACTCAGGCGCAGCGCCTCCGCGTACTCGTGAGGAATCACCTTCACGAAGTCACGCACTATGTCGTCGAACATGTAGAGCATCTTGATGCCGCGCGGGCTCTGGGTGCGCTCCACATGCTCCCTGATGAGGGCGTGGATAAGCTCGACGTCCTCCTCGTCTGGCTGCTGGAGGCTCACCATGCCCATGTTGCAGCGCTCCTTGAGATTGCGCCTTTCGTCGTACACGTAGGCCACGCCGCCGCTCATGCCCGCGGCGAAGTTCACGCCCACCTCGCCCAGGATGAGCGCCACGCCGCCCGTCATGTACTCGCAGCCGTGGTTGCCCACGCCCTCGCACACGATGGTGGCACCGGAGTTGCGCACCCCGAAGCGCTGGCCGGCTAGCCCGTTCACGAAGCCTCGGCCACTCGTGGCGCCATAGAAGGCCACGTTGCCCACGGCCACGTTCTCGTCGAACTTGTAGTTGGCCTCCGATCGCGGAGCCACCGTGAGGATGCCGCCGGAGAGACCCTTTCCAAAGTAGTCGTTGGCGTCGCCGGAGATGTTGAGCGTGACGCCAGCCGGCAGGAAGGCGCCGAAGCTCTGGCCACCGGAGCCCTCGCAGTCGATGGTCACCGACCCATCGGGCAGGCCGTCGGGATGGGCGCGGGTGATCTCCGAGCCCAGCATGGTGCCCACGCAGCGGTTGACGTTGGCGATGTCCGCATGGAAGCGTATGGGCGTGAGGCTGCGACGAGCCTCAGCCGTGTACGGGATGAAGAGCGTGGCATCAAGGGTGCGGTCGAGCTCGGAGTCGACCGCCATCTCGGGCAGGAAGTGGGGGCATGCCGCACCCGGCACCGAGCGGCCATACATGTTGTGCGTGACGGCCAGGACCTCCGAGAGGTCCACGGTACGTGCCTTCCAGCTCTGGGCAGTGTCCACCTGGCGAAGGCACTCGGCATGGCCCACCATCTCCTCGATGGTGCGGAAGCCCAGCTGTGCCATGATCTCGCGCAGCTGCTCGGCCACGAAGCGCATGAAGTTGACCACGTACTCGGGCTTGCCGTCGAAGCGACGCCGCAGGCGGCAGTCCTGCGTGGCGATGCCCATGGGGCAGGTGTCGGTCTGGCAGTCGCGCTGCATGAGGCAGCCCAGGGAGAGGAGGGCCGCCGTGCCGAAGTCGAACACCTCGGCACCCAGGAGGCAGGCAATAGCCACGTCGCGCGCGTCCATGAGCTTGCCGTCGGTCTCCAGGCGCACGCGGGAACGCAGACCGTCGCGCACGAGGGTCTGCTGGGTCTCGGCCAAGCCGAGCTCCATGGGCAGGCCCGCATGGTAGATGGAGTCGCGCGGGGCCGCGCCGGTACCGCCGTTGGCACCGGAGATCAGGATCTTGTCGGCACCGCCCTTGGCCACGCCGGCCGCGATGGTGCCCACACCGGCCTCGGAGACGAGCTTGACCGACACCAGAGCCCGCGGGTTGGCGTTCTTGAGGTCGAAGATGAGCTCGGCCAGGTCCTCGATGGAATAGATGTCGTGGTGGGGCGGCGGCGACACGAGTCCCACGCCGGGCGTGGAGTTACGCACCTCGGCGATCCACGGCCACACCTTCTTTCCGGGCAGGTGGCCGCCCTCGCCGGGCTTGGCACCCTGGGCCAGCTTGATCTGGATCTCCTCGCCCGCCACCAGGTAGCGGCTCGTCACGCCAAAGCGCGCCGATGCCACCTGACGGACCTTGGAGTTTGCGGAGTCACCGTTGGGCAGGGTGGTCTCGCGATCCGTGGCCTCACCGCCCTCGCCGGTGTTGGAGCGGCAGCCCAGGCGGTTCATGGCGATGGCCAGGGTGCGATGCGCCTCGTCGGAGATGGCACCAAAGCTCATGGCGCTCGTCTCGAAGTGGTGCACGATGTCGTCCACCGGCTCTACCTCGTCCAGGGGTACCGGCCCCTCCTCGCGCGGCACGAGCTCCATGAGGTCGCGCAGCATGATGGTGCGCCCCTCGGGGTGGAGGGCCTTGGAGTAGGCTTCCCAAGCCTCGTGGTCGTTCTCGCGCACCGCCTTGCGGAGCAGGTAGATGACCTCGGGAGTGAGGATGTGGTCCTCACGGCCGGGGCGCCAGCGCGTGAGACCGGAGCTCGACAGCTGGTCCGGGGCGGGGCTGGCAAGAAGCGCCTGGGCCTCGTCGTAGCGCTCGCAGCACTCGCGCTGCACGCCGTCCACGTCGAGGCCGCCCACGCGGCTGGGGGTACCAGCGAAGTTCTTCTCCACGAACTTCTCGTCCAGGCCCACGATCTCGAAGATCTGTGCCGAGTGGTAGCCCTGCATCGTGGAGATGCCCATCTTGGACATGATGGACACGATGCCCTTGGTTATGGCCTTGTCGTAGTTGGCGATGCCCGTCTCGGCGTCGCACGAGATCGCACCCTTGACGGCAAGGTCTCGGATGCAGTCGTGTGCCAGGTAGGGGTAGATGCCGGACGCCGAGTAGCCCACGAGCGTGGCGAAGTCGTGCGGGCTGATGGCGTCGCCGCACTCCACCACCAGGTCGGCATGCATGCGCACGCCCGCCCGAATCAGGTGGTTGTGGACCGCGCCCACGGCCAGGAGCGACGGGATGGGCACCTCACCCGCGACCGCACGGTCCGACAGGACCACGATGTTCGCACCGGCTCGCACCGCCGCCTCGACGTCGGCACCCAGCTGGTCGAGCGCGGCACCAAGGGCGCCCTCGCCAGCGTCGCGTCGGAAGGTCGCGTGGAAGCGGGCGGTATGGAAGCCGTGCTGGTTTGCGGCGGCAATGCGGTTGAACTGGTCCTCTGTGAGGACGGGATCGCCCAGGCGGATCAGCCGGCAGTTGGCGCGCTGGTCCTCCAGCATGTTGCCATGACGGCCCAGATATAGCGTGGTGGAGGTGACGAAGGTCTCGCGCAAGGCGTCGATCGGCGGGTTCGTGACCTGGGCAAAGAGCTGGTTGAAGTAGTCGAAGAAGGACCTGGGCTTGGAGGAGAGCACAGCCAGAGGGATGTCCGCGCCCATGGAGGCCAGGGGCGGCGCGGCCTTCTCGGCCATGGGACGAACGGCCTCGTCGACGTCGTCGTAATGGTAGCCATGACGAGCCAGGCGCATTACGAGCGGCTCGCCCGCATCGGGCTCGTCAACGGGCTCGCGCTCCTCCAGGTCCTCCGGCACGAGCGTCTCGTCGGCGATCCAGTCGCGGAAGGGCTTCTGGCTCGCATAGTGGTCCTTTACCTCGGCGTCCCACAGGATGCGGCCCTGGCTGGGGTCGACCACGAGCATCTGGCCCGGCCCCAGGCAGCCTGCCTGCAGGATCTGCGTCGGCTCCACGGCCAGGGCACCGGCCTCGGAGGCCAGGATCAAGCGCTTGTCGCGCGTGACGTAGTAGCGGGCGGGACGCAGGCCGTTGCGGTCGAGGGCGGCGCCCGTGATGCGGCCGTCAGTGAAGGCAATCGCCGCGGGTCCGTCCCAGCTCTCGGTGAGCATGGACTGGTAGGCGTCGTAGGCGCGGCGGCGCTCGTCGAGCTGGGTATTCTTGTCCCACGGCTCCGGCAGGAGCATGGTGACGGCACGCGGCAGCGGACGGCCGTTCATGGTAAGAAACTCGAGCACGTTGTCGAGAATGGCCGAGTCCGAGCCCTCGCGGTTGATGATGGGCATGACCTTGCGGATGTCTTCGCCCAGGACCGGCGAGTAAAGGTCGTTCTCACGGGCACGAATCCAGTTGACGTTGCCGCGCAGGGTGTTGATCTCGCCGTTGTGGACGATCAGGCGATTGGGATGCGCGCGCTCCCAGCTGGGGGTCGTGTTGGTCGAGTAGCGCGAGTGTACGAGGGCGAGCGAGGTCTCGACCGAGGCGTCTCCCAGGTCTGGGTAGAACTGGCGCATCTGGGTGGCCACGAGCATGCCCTTGTATACGATGGTCCGGGTGCTCATGGAACAGATGTAGAAGATCTTGCCCTTGAGGCTCGAGGTCGCCTGGGCGCTCTTCTCGATGGTGCGGCGACACACGTAGAGCGTGCGCTCGAAATCGTCGCCTGCGGCCACGCTGGCAGGACGGCCCAGGAAGGCCTGCATGATGGTGGGCATGCAGGCAAGGGCGGTGTCGCCCAGGTCGTGTGGGTCGGTGGGGACGCGGCGCCAGAAGAGCAACGGAATCCCAGCCTCGGCGCACCCGCGCTCGAAGACGCTGCGCGCCGCCGCCGTCCCCTCCTCGTCTTGCGGGAAGAAGACCATGGCCACGCCATAGTCCCCCTCGTCGGGCAGGAGGTGGCCCCAACGCTGTGCCTCCTTGCGGAAGAAGCGATGCGGCACCTGGAACAGGATGCCGGCGCCATCGCCGGTGTTGCGCTCGAGGCCCTTGCCACCGCGGTGCTCGAGGTTCACGAGCACCGAGAGCGCGTCCTCAAGCAGCTGATGCGACTTCGTGCCGCCGAGGTGGGCAAGTGCGCCGATGCCGCAGGCGTCATGCTCGAACTCCTCGCGATAGAGCGTGGGGGTCGGCTGGTCGCCCCCCTGTTGCCGGATGGCATCCTCGGTTGCGTTCATGTGGTCTCCTCTCCCGGCCGCGACCGGCGGCCAAAGGTACTGGGTTCGAGTCTATCCCGGGCAGGTTTTGCTTTGGCGGAATGAGCGAAGTGTCAATCGGTTGTGAATCTCCGGGACCCACGCTCGAAATCGCCCCGAAAACATCCGCCCCGACCTGGCGTCAGACGGACAGGACGTCCCAGCGGCCGTCAATACGCTCCCGGTAGGTGCGGTAGCCTGCTGGCAGGAGTGGCAGTACCGTGGCCAGGGGATCGTCGGGGCCCACCTCTGTGGAGAAGATCGAACGCTGGAACATCTTGCGTCCCATGGCATGGCCCGGTGTCGGTTTGCGACGCCGCCTCCTCAGGCAGCGCGAGACCTGTGCCGCCTTCTGGTCGAAGCGCGAATGGCTCTCCACATCGTCGTTGTTGACCACGATGACGGTATAGCCGAGTGCTGCCAGCTCGCTGCGGCGCCGCTTGTCCTTGGCTGCGCGAGCAGGCTCGTCGTGATGGCCGCCGTCGTACTCCACGATCAGCTTGGGCTTCTTCCAGAGCATGTCTGCCAGGTAGTGGGACTGGCTGCAGAGTTCACGTTGACTGTCCTTGGGGACTATGGGCTCGCCCATGAACGGACGAGCGATGCCGTATCCGCCCTGGAAGGTCGACATGGTGAGTGCCAGACAGGTCGCCGTCTCGCGCGGTGAGTCCGCGCCGTCCACCACGCAGGCCATCGCCCGACGAGCCTTGGCAATGCCTCGCACATGCCTATACCGTCGGAGGTAGGCAACCAGACGACTGGCATATGTGAGCTGGGTGCCGTTGGCAAAGCCGTCCTCGTTGCCATAGGCGAGCGAGTACGTCCCGCAGAGCTCCATGCCAAACGCCATGAGTCGCTCTTGTTCGACACCCCTCATCGCGGCCTCCAGAAAGCAGCGCTCGGGCGTCACGAGATATATGTCATCCCCTAGGTCCCAGAAGCTTTCTGCAGGCAGTTCCCGAGAGCACAGATGAGTCTTGATGCCCTTCATGTGGCGTAGGTCCTTACGACGCGGCACCAGGATGTGGATCTCATAGGCCTCGCCCTCGGGCTTGAAGTCGTCGAGGAAGCTTAGCCTGCGACGGATCTCAACTGCCGAGGTCTCGACGTCGCTCACGCGCCTGATGCCACAAGGAGCCGGCCGTCGCATGAGGCGCGCCCCAATCGCACGTAGACCGAGCAGAGCGTACGGATACGCGATGAATATCTTTCCCATACCCACACCACCCACCATCTTGTTCAGACATCTGAGGTTAGTGGGTCGCAAGGATATCCCAATCAGGGTTGTATAAGCGTGAGATTCTTTCTCCAACCGCATGGAGGCGATAACCTACCGTTCACCGAACAAACGTGCCAATTCGCGCACGGAAGAGGCTTTGGGCAGGAATGGCCCTCCAAGGCCATCGACTCACGCGGCCGACACGATTGGTTGCGCGGCGTATGTCTCGAGTAGGTACCCCATCTGCGGCCAGGCGCTCCAGGCGGACGGCGGTTGGCCCGAGTAGGCCTCGAGTAGGCCTCGAGTAGGTACGAATGGGTCGCTCTGGCCTGCCATGGGAGCGCATGGCGAGTGAAATGGGTCCCATTGGAACCCCTAGCCGACCTACTCGAGCCCACTTTCAGCCAAAATGGGATCTCTCACCGACGGCCTCTTGGCCTAGTAAACCTACTCGATGGCTGCTCCAAGCTGAGTGAGGCCCTGGGTAAGGCAAGCACACCAACGATATGACCTACTCGATACCTTGGTTGTCCAAGACTGAGAATCCCCAGCCGCTGACGGCGTCCGGAGATTCGTCTTACGATTCTGGGGCTCTTGCGTAGGCTATTCGTACGGATAGTGGGGCCGAATGTGGCCATCCTCCGCATACCCGGCCACATCTGTGGCAGCGCCAGTCACGGGCCGCCCGCCTGCAACCAGCCCGTCTGGCCGTGGGGCAAACCCATGGGCGCCGGCCGCAGCACCGACAAGGCCTCGACCTCCCGAGGCCACCCAGCCATCCACAAAGCAACCAAAGTCAGGCGCGGACATCCCGTCAACCAGGCGCAGCGATATCACCACCGCAGGGGCATAGACCGCCAGCGCGACCAGATAGACAATGATGTAGGCAACGGCATCCTCCCCCGAGGTCCCGACGTACTCGACCTGCATCATCGACCCCTCGTCAAAGAAGGCGGCTGGGACGAAGAGCAGAAGGTCGCATGCCGCATGCACGAGCGCGGTCCCATAGAAGCTGTGAGTCCTCAGGAAGACCGACCCCAGGAGCATCCCGATACAGGCCGCCTGGAGAGACTTGAGCAGCATCTGAGCCAGGACGAGCGCGTCAATGCCAGAACCTGCGGGCAAGACGTGGACGACGCCAAACACGAGCGACGACGCGAGCACTGCCTGGAGCACGCCGTTCCGACTGCCACCCAGCTTGGAGAGCAGGCCGTTGAGCAGCAGCACCCTCATGATCGCCTCCTCGTAGATCCCCACGAAGAGGCACAGAAAGGCCGCCCCGAGGAGGTTGGCGAGCCAGCCGTTCGAGACCGTTGCAAGCCCCTCAGAAACCATGCCGAGGTACGACGCCAAGTCCAACAGGCATACCCCGAGCGACACGCAGATGGGCCACGCGCCCATCCGCAACGCCTGTCCCACGCCGTCCAGCCGCGGCACCAGCACCCTGCCACCGCCCAGGAGGGCGATCATGCCGAACGCGGCCCCCGAGAGCACGACTCGACGCAAGCTCTCCCCAACGACCTCCCCGAACTGCATCGGCGCTGGCACGAAGAAGAGCAGGGCGAACCCAAGCAGCGAGAAGGTCACTCCCCAGCCCAGGGGGTGGCGGCGGAACGTCCTCATCCCGTTAGACCCCCTCAGGCACCTCGCCCGTCTCGAGTATCCGGTCGAGCGCGGCCTCGTCCAGCACGGGCACCCCCAGGGCCTGCGCCTTCGTGAGCTTGGAGCCGGCCGCGACGCCCGCCACCACGTAGCTCGTCCTCTTGGATACCGATCCGGAGACCTTGGCCCCCAAGGCCTTGAGCGCCGCCCCGGCCTCGTCACGCGTGTGCCCCTCCAGGGTGCCCGTGAGCACGAAGGTCAGACCCGCGAGCGTCTGGGCCCGCTCCGGCTCCGCCACCTCCTCGGTGAGCCGCACCCCCGCCTCGCGTAGGCGCTCCAGCACCGCGACGTTCTCGCGCACCGCAAAGAACCCGTGAACGCTCGCCGCGATCTTAGGCCCTATGCCGTCGATTGAGGCGATGGTCTCTTCGTCCGCCGCCATGAGCGCCTCGAGCGAACCGAAGTGCCGGGCAAGAAGGGCGGCCACGTTCGCGCCCACATGCCTGATACCGATGCCAAAGAGCACCCGGGCCAGGCCGCGGTCGCGCGAGTCGGCCACCTGGGCCATGATCTTGTCGGCCACGACCTTGCCCACCACTATGTCGTTGCCCTCGATGTTCGTGCGGCCCGTGGCCACGGAAGCCAGGGCGTCAGCCGTCAGGCGATCGTAGTAGTCGGCCACGTCGCGAAGGAGCCCCTGTTCCACCATGCGTGCCACGATCTCGTCGCCAAGGCCGTCGATGTCCATGGCGTTGCGGCTCCCCCAGTGGATGAGACGCTCTACGGCTTGTGCCGGGCAGTCGATGGACACGCAGCGATAGGCGACCTCCCCCTCCTCGCGCACGACCGGGCTGCCGCAGCTGGGACAATGCGTGGGCATCTCCCAGAGGGGTCGCGCCTCGTGGGCTGCCGCCAGGTCACCCTCGGTCACGGGCCCCACGACCTCGGGTATCACGTCGCCCGCCTTGTGCACCAGGATCGTGTCGCCCACGCGGACGTCGCGCCGGCGCACCTCGTCGATGTTGTGGAGCGTGGCCCGCGCGATGGTCGAGCCCGCCACCAGCACGGGATCGAACTCAGCCACCGGGGTCAGCACGCCCGTGCGGCCCACCTGCACGCGGATCTCGCGCAGGACCGTGCGCTTCTCCTCGGGAGGGAACTTGAAGGCGATCGACCAGCGCGGCGCACGGGCCGTGGCGCCCAGGAGCGCCTGCCCCTCGAAGGAGTCAACCTTGACCACCACGCCGTCGATGTCGTAGTCCAGGTCCTCGCGGTGCGCCAGCGCGTCCGCGCAGTACTGGTGGACGGCCGCCGAGCTCGTGACCCGGCGCGCGTTCGGGTTGACGGAGAAGCCGCAGTCCCCCAGCCAGTCCAGGAAGCCCCGCTGGGTCCGTACGGCCAGGGGCGACTCGTCGCCCACGGCGTAGATGAAGGTCTCGAGGTCGCGCGAGGCCGTGACCTGCGCGTCCTTCTGGCGGAGCGACCCTGCCGCGGCGTTCCTCGGGTTGGCGAAGGGGGCGCGCCCGGCCGCGTCGGCGTCCTCGTTGAGCCGCACGAAGCTGTGCTTGGGCATGTAGACCTCGCCGCGCACCTCTATGGTGCGGCCGAAGCCGCCGTCTGCCACCCGCGAGAGCCCGGCAGGCGCGATCGTACGCGGTATGTCGCGAATCGTGAGGGCGTTCGCCGTCACGTCCTCGCCGGTCGTACCGTCGCCTCGCGTGGCGGCGCGCACCAGCCGCCCGTCGCGATACGTGAGCGCGATGCCCAGGCCGTCGATCTTGAGCTCGCAGGTGTAGGCCACCGGCGAGCCCGGCGTGGCCCCGAGCGCCTCGTCGGTGCGCGCCAGCCACTCGTCCAGCTCGTCGAGGTTCATGGCGTCGTCGATGGAGTACATGCGGCTCTGGTGGCGGACCGGTGCGAACTGCTCGCTCACGTAGCCACCCACCCGCTGCGTGTAGGAGTCGGGGGTCACCAGCTCCGGGTGTGCGGACTCGAGGGCCTGGAGCTCGCGCAGCCTCCGGTCGAACTCCGCGTCCGTCATCTCCGGGGAGTCCAGCGCATAGTACGCATAGGCGGCATGCGCAAGCTCGGCGTTGAGCTGGGCGGCCCGCTCAGCGGGCGTGGGCTGCGCCTCCGCGCGAGCACCATCGTCGTCCGCCATCCCAAAGAGCGTCCCCTGGGAACCCTCGTCTGAAGCCATGGGTACCTCCATCAATCGACTGTGCAGAAGGTTACCCCAACGGCCACCCCGTGAGCCACTGGGCAGCAGTCGTGAGCGGCGCCACCGTCCGCGCGACGCCCCTCGCCGCCAGGCCTGCCGGCGCCACCGTCCGCGCGACGCGAGCGGCCGCCTGGCTCCCGACGCCCTACGCCCGACCCCGCCGCCGGTAGCACTCCAGGAACCAGTGCGAGAGCGACCCGCGGTTCACCATGAGAAGGGCCTTGTCGATGGGAACCCAGCTGAGGCCACCCGCCACCTCCGCAGTTGCCGCACCCGCTACCGACGACTGGCACGCGAAGCAGGCGACCATGGCGTTGCTCCGGGGGACATATCGGCTGGCCACGTAGTCGACCCCGGCGACCTCCAGGCCCGAGCCCACCCTTACCAGACGCTGGACTGCCTGCTCCAGGGTCTCGCCCCTCATGACGTCGTCCGAGAGCAGCCTATGCCCGTCCAGCGCGGCCTCGCCCACAAGCACCCTGCCCCTTGGGTCCAGGACTATCGCCGAGACACCCACCGCGAAACTGGGCCGAACGACCTTCTCGACATCCCCGCTCTCCCGCTCGTCGAGGCCAACCAGCATGTCCCGCTCGCGCGCGACGGCCAGACGGAGATCCGAGAAGTTCTGGTACCCCACATGCCTGACGAACCGCGAGACCGTGGCCGTGGAGGTCCTGCTGCCCCGCGCCACCTCCCTCACGGTGAGGCGCGGGACGTCGTCCATGTGGGCGAGGACATAGTCGGCCACGCGGCCCTCAGTCCGTGACAGCAGCGGGAGGGCGCCCCCGATGACCTCCGTTGCGCTCCCCGCTCCCGCCATCCCGCATCTCCCGCCGCCCGCAGTCCAATCGCCGACTGTGCCATTGCAGCACTGTGGCGTAAGCCTACGGTAAGACGCCAATCAGGACAGGCGCAAGGGTTCCGGCCGAGCCGTCCGGATAAGGACGTCCGGCCGGGTCGGTTATGCCATCTGGGCCTTGTATCCGGCCTTCTCCACGGCCTCCACGAGGGCCGCGTCCTTAACGAGCAGGCCCGCGTCCAGCTCGGCCTTGCCATCCGCCAGCGAGACCTGCACGTTCTTTACGCCGCGCACGCCCTCGAGCGCCTCGGTCACGTGGGCCACGCAGTGCTCGCACATCATCCCGTCGACCTTGAGCGTCTTGTGTGCCATTTCCGTATCCTCTCCCTCGGCCTCCGCAGAGGCATCGTCCACAGCATTATTCACCTTCGGGCCATCGGTGGCCTCGGCCAGCCTGCCGCTGGGCTTCCAGGTACGCAGGCGCAGGGCGTTCGTGACCACGAAGACCGACGAGAAGCCCATCGCCGCCGCGCCGATCATGGGGTTGAGCGTGATCCCCCAAGGGGCCAGCACGCCCATGGCCACGGGGATGCAGATCGTGTTGTAGAAGAGCGCCCAGAAGAGGTTCTGGCGGATGTTGCGCATCGTGGCACGCGAGAGTTCGATGGCCGTGGCCACGTCCGCTGGGTCCGACTTCATGAGCACCACGTCCGCCGACGATATGGCCACGTCGGTGCCCGCCCCGATGGCGATGCCCACGTCCGCACGCGCCAGGGCGGGTGCGTCGTTGATGCCGTCGCCCACCATGGCCACCTTGAGGCCCTCGGCCTGGAGGGCGGCGACCTTCTGCTCCTTCTGGTCGGGCAGGACGCCGGCGATGACCTCGTCCACACCCACCTGGGTCGCCACGGCGCGCGCCGTGCGCTCCTGGTCGCCCGTGAGGAGGATGGTGCGCACCCCCATCTGGCGCAGACGCGCCACGGCCTGGGCGCTCGTGGGCTTTACCACGTCCGCCACAGCCAGGAGCCCGAGTGCGCGGCCGTCCTCGGCAAAGAAGAGCGGGGTTCCAGCAGCATCTGCCACGGCATCCGCCTGCGCGGCTAGGACCGAGACGTCCACGCCCTCGGTCTCCATCAGACGTGCGTTGCCGGCCGCCACACGCACCCCATCGAGCGTTCCCGTGAGGCCACCGCCCGCCACCTGGTAGAAGTCCTCCACGTCCGCGACCGCTACGTCCCTCTCGTCCGCATAGTCCACCACTGCCTGGGCCAGCGGGTGCTCGCTCTTGCGTTCGAGCGCCGCAGCCACACGCAGGAGCTCGTCCTCGCTAGCCTTGGGGGCGGCCGTCACGCCGGTCACGCGGGGCCTGCCCTCGGTCACGGTACCGGTCTTGTCCATCACGACGCAGCCGAGTGAGCCCGCGGTCTCGAGTGAGGTTGCATCCTTGATGAGTATGCCGTTGGCGGCACCACGGCCGGTGCCCACCATGACAGCGGTGGGCGTGGCAAGCCCCAAGGCGCAGGGACAGGAGATCACGAGCACGCTGATGGCATGCGTGAGCGCCGTGGCCACGTCCCCGGGCAGGAAGACCGCGACCCAGCCCACAAAGGTGACGGCCGCCACGGCAAGCACGGCGGGCACGAACCAGCCGGCGATCCGGTCGGCCTGACGCTCGATCGGAGCCTTGGAGCTCGTGGCCTCGTCCACCAGGCGGATGATGCCCGCAAGGGTGGTGTCGTCGCCCACAGCGGTGGCCTCCATGGCAAACCAGCCCCGAGTCGACACGGTGGCGCCCGTCACGTGGTCGCCCACGCCCTTCTCCGCAGGCACCGGCTCGCCCGTGATGGCAGACTCGTCGATGGCGGCTGAGCCCTCGACCACGACGCCGTCCACGGGCACGGACTCGCCGGCGCGCACGACCACACGCTCCCCCACGCGCACCTCCTCGGTGGGCACGCGAACCTCCTGGCCGTCGCGCACCACGGTGGCAGTCTTGGGCGCGAGGTCCATGAGGGCCGCGATGGCATCGGTCGTCTTGCCCTTGGCACGGGCCTCAAAGAACTTGCCCAGCGTGATGAGGGTCAAGATCATGCCCGCGGAATCGAAGTAGAGCGAGTGGAAGTAGCCGTGGGCTGCCATGACATCGCCCGCACCCAGCGCAAAGGCCATGGCATAGAGCATGACGATGCTCCACACGAGCGAGGCGCCCGAGCCGATTGCGATCAGCGAGTCCATGTTTGGCGCGCGGTGCCAGAGCGTTCGCAGACCGGAGGCGAAGATGCCACGGTTGACGAAGATGATGGGCAGGCAGAGCAGGAGCTGCGTGAGTGCCGCAGCCATCATGCCCTCCATACTCGCGAGGGCCGGAAGCTGCGGCCAGCCAAACATTGGCCCCATGGCCAGGTAGAAGAGGGGTATGGAGAAGATCGCGGAGATGACCAGCCGCTGTCGGCGCTCTTCTATGTCGCGTTGGGCGGCATCGCCCACGCCGGCCTCCTCGGTCTTGGTCGCGCCCCCAGCAGTCGGCGCCGTGCGCGGCGTGGCACCATAGCCGGCATCCTTGACCGCCCTGCAGATGGCCTGGACCGTGGCCGGGCTGCCGTCGTACTCGACCTCCATCGAGTTCTTGAGCAGGTTCACGTTGGCCTCGGTCACGCCGGCAGTGGCGCCGGCCGCCTTCTCCACATGGGCCGCGCATGATGCGCAGCTCATGCCCGTTATGTCGAACGTCTCCCTCATCGGAAACTTCCTTTCCGCTTGGATGCCCCTGTGGGGTATGCAACAAACAAGATCAGGCGCTTGAGACGCCCCAGCCGGCTACATGAACTTCTTGAAGAGGCGCATGACCTCGTCGACCACCTCGGTGTCGCCCGCCTGGATCTGCTCGACCACACAGGTCTCCAGATGGTCCTGCATGACCTCGCGGCTGATAGCCTTTACCGCGGACTCCACGGCCGCCAGCTGGGTGAGCACGTCCCCGCAGTAGCGATCCTCCTCGACCATGGCCTTGATGCCGTTGAGCTGGCCGATCGTCCGATTGATGCGACACGACACATCGTGCTTGAGCTCAGCAGAGCGCGGCGTGGCCTTGTGGTGGCAGGCCGGGCAAGCGGCAGCTGCGCCCGTGGTCCTCTGCGTCAGGTCGTCCATTGCCATTTCCTCTCGCCATGCCCCTAGGGGGTATCTTTAAGCTATATCGAGTGTATACCCCTACTGGGTACCAGTCAAGTCAGCCCGAACGGCATCTAGCGGCATGAAAGAGCCTGGGCCCATCCTCTACTCGCCCTGCTCAGGAGCCACCGAGCCCCCACCGCCGCCTTGCAGCAGGGCCTTCATCGTCGGGTTGCGGTAGGTGAGCTTTCGGATGGTCAGGTCGTCGGCACGCTTGTTGGCCTTGCCCAGGTAGTCCTCGCTGGCCACGAGGTTGGCCCGCACCTTCTGGAGGGTGGCGATGGTCTTGTCAATCTCCTCGATGGCCGCATCGAACTTCTTGCCGGCAAGCTCCACATTGCGTCCGAACTGGGTCTTGAAGGTCTCGAGCTTCTCCTCGAAGTTGGTCACGTCGATGTTCTGCTGGCGCATCTGGGCAAGCTCGCGGCGCGCCTCGAGGGAGTTGCGGGCGGCGTTGCGCAGGATCGTGATCATTGGGATGAAGAACTGCGGGCGGATCACATACATCTTCTGATATTCCCAGGACACGTCCACGATCCCCTGGTTGTAGAGTTCGCTCTCGGGCTCCAGGGTGGAGACCAGCACCGCGTACTCGCAGCCCTTCTTCCGCCGGTCGGCATCGAGCTTGCGGAGGTGGTCGGCGTTTCGCTTGTGGTGAGAGGCAGTCTCCTCCTCGTTCTTCATCTCGAACATGATGGAGAGGAGCTCCACGCCGTCGTCCGTGGTTTCCCGGTAGATGTAGTCGCCCTTGGTGGCCCGGCCGTCCTCCCCCTCGACGTTCTCCGTGTCCTTGTGGAAGTCGACACCCTGGAAGGCGGTGGCCCGCAGCTTGTTGAACTCGTTCTCGCAGTGCTGCTCCAGGCTCTCGCCCACGAGCTTGGTGTTGAGCCTGGCCCGCTGCTCGCGCAGGCGCTCGATCTCGTCGTCCCTGTCGCGGATGGTCTGCTCCCGGGAGGCCAGCTTGCGGTCGAGCTCCAGCGTGGCGTCACTCACCGCGAGGCGCTTCTCGGTCTGGAAGGCCTGGGACTGCGCCTTGGCCTGCGCCTCGAGCTCCGCGATACGGCGGTCGCGGTCCGCGACGTCGCGCGACATCCGCTCCCTCTCCTCGGAGCGCGCCACCGCCACCGCATCCTGCGACTGCCTGACCTGCGCCTTGAGCTCCGCGATCTGTGCCTCGAGGCGAGAGATCCTGCTCGTGGCCTCGGAGACAGCCTTCGCGCGCTCCGCCTCCAGTGCCTGAGCCTGGAGGCGTTCGAGCTGGTTCCTCTGAGCCCTGATCTGCCGCTCGAACTCCTCGTCGCGCACCTGGCGCACGATCTTCGCGTAGTCCGACTCGTCGACCTGAAATACCTCCCCGCAGTGCGGACACCTGATCTCTGCCATGTGGAAAGCCTCCGTCCTGACGCCGGCGCGCCAATATCTCGTCCCCTCTACGGTACCCAGAAACCGGACATGAATGTGCGCCACCCCTCCAAGAGCCAAGTTCGCACGACCACCCCGTCGAGTAGGCAACCGCCCGATGGCGACCCCGAGAGACCCAGACGCCAGGGCTGTCGAGTAGGCGGGTTTCTGTCGTCGCGATTCCCCCATTTCGACCCGACGCACGAGCGAAGCGAGCGATTCCATCCGAAACCGCCGTCGAGTAGGTCGCCACCGGTTCGCGTCATTGCGGCCCCCGACCTACTCGACGCGCGTCCGCGGCGCACCGGGAACTGGACCCACCTACTCGAGCGCACCCCCGACAGAACACGTCGCGCAAGGCACCAAGCCGGAGGCAGCCGACTGGGAGAGTTGCCTACTCGAGCGCTTCGCCGTCCGTTCATGTCGCAGCGGCATCTCCAAAGAGCTCCAAGCAACGCTTATGGCCGCTGACGAGCACGAAGAATAGGGGCGCCGAGGTCGCAAAGACCTCGGTGCCCCGTCGGTGTGGCTCCTATGTCGCCTTGAGCTAGTTCAGGCTGGTTCCGTTGCTGCGGTTGCGCATGTTCTCGTACCACTGCTGGAAGTCCTGCACCTGGTCGTTCGAGTCGTTGTTGCCGTTCAACGTCGTCTGGCTGTTCTGCAACGCCTCGTCGGACCCGATCGTCACCTGGAAGGTCTTCTCCTCGTCGCCCCGCATGACGGTCACCGTGACGGTGTCACCGATCTCGTGGGAGCGCACGGCGAGGACCATGCCGTCGGCCGAGGTGATCTCGTCGTCATCCATGGCAACCACGATGTCGCCCGCCTCAAGACCAGCCTCCGCAGCCGGGCTGTCGTCCATGACCTGCACCACATAGGCACCCTGGTTCACCGAGAGGTGGTTGCGCTGCGCGTTGTAGGCGTTGACGGTCTTCATGGTGAGGCCGATGTAGGCGTGCGTCACGGGCTCACCGGCAATGATCTTGTTTGCCACCTGGATCGCGTAGTTGCCGGGGATGGCGAAGCCGATGCCCGCGAACGACTCGGTATCCGACGAGTAGAGCGTGCAGATGCCCACGAGCTTGCCCTCGGAGTCCACGAGCGCGCCACCGGAGTTGCCGGGGTTGATGGACGCGTCCACCTGGATGAGGTTGGTGTAGATGGTCTCGCCCGAGCTCGACTCCATCAGCTCGTTGCGATAGAGGGCGCTCACGATGCCGCTGCTCACCGACTGCTCGAGACCGAAGGGGCTGCCGACCGACATGACCCAGCTGCCCACCTTGAGCTGGGAGGAGTCCCCCACCTCGATCGGGGTCACCGTGTCGCCGTCGAGCTCGGCCTTGATCACGGCAAGGTCGGACGAGCTATCGGTGCCCACGACGGTCGCGTCATAGCTCTTGCCCTCGATCGTGACCGTGATCGACTCCGCGCCGTTGACCACGTGGTAGTTCGTGACTATGTTGCCGTCCGTGTCGAGAATCACACCCGAGCCCGAGCCAGAGCCGTCGGAATAGGTGCAGTACACGGAGACGACGGACGGGAGCGCCTTCGCGGCGGCAGCCTGGGCAACCGTGGCATCCTCGGTGTCGGCGTTGATTGTAATCTGCTGCGTCGTGCCGGTCGATGTCGCGCTGCCCGAAGACTTGCCGCCGAGCACCCCGAAGCCCATGAGCGCGACCACGAGCGCAGCCGCACCTACCACGCCGCCAAGAAGCCCCATCAGGAACTGTCGGCCACCCTTTGCGCCCTTACCTTTCCTGGGTCCCGGCTCGGGAGTCGGCTGGGGCGCGGCTTGCGGCACCTCCTGCGTGGCCCCAACGTACGTGCCGTCGACCGGAGCCTCACGAACACGCGTGGGATCCTGGCCTTGCGCCGGATCCTGGACCTGCGTTGGCTGTTGGCTCTGCGTCGGCTGCTGGTCGAACTCCATGCCGTCCGGCGCCTGCGGCATGCCGTTCGGATAGTTGTCCATCGTTGCCTCTCTCACGAGTCCCCGCCCGGAACGCCTCCGGGCTCCTTTTACGTTGTGAACTGTACCCGCGCACGCACAACAAAAACGCGCGCGTGGCACATCACCACGCACGCGAGACAAGGTTTTGCGTTAGCTGAAAGCCCGTCCGGCACGAGCCCTTTGCCTAGATCCGGAACAGGTAGCCCACTCCGCGAATCGTGACGATGTGGGCAGCCACCTGCGGGCCCACCTTGGAACGCACGCGACGGATGTGCACGTCCACGGTGCGCGTGCCGCCGCAGTACTCGAATCCCCACACGCGGTGCAGCAGGGTCTCGCGCGAGTAGGCACGGGACGGGTGCGTGGCCAAGAAGGACAGAAGCGAGTACTCCATGAGGGTGAGGTCAACGGGCTTCTCGTCGATGTAGACCTGATAGGTGGCCAGGTTGATCGTCATGTTGTCGACGGTGACGATGTCCGCCGGGGCTGACTCCTCGCCGGGCCAGAGTAGAAGCGAGCAGCGAACCTCGAGCTCCGCCTCACCGGCGTTGGAGAGGATAAAGTCGTTCTTGCCCTGCATGGGCATGTGCAGCGTAGCCAGCTTGTCCGGGTCCTGCACGAGGAGCTCCGGAATGAAGCCGTTCTCCGCCACGAAGGAATCAACGGCGTTCAGCGTGTCCTGGCTCATACCAGCAGAGTCCAGAATCACGAGGTCAAACTCGTGTCCGGACGAAACCGCCTGCGAGAAGGTCTCCTCGTTGGCCAGCGCGATCGAGACGTCCATCGCATGCGAGAGCTGCCGCATGCGCTCATGCAGCCTAGTGGTCGCCGATACAAGCAGGATGTTCTTGTGGTGCACGCTCATCCTCCTCGTGCATTACGGAATGAATCTAATGTTACTTCTATAATTCTGTTTCCATCGCACCTTAGCACATCAAAGCGCCGCCAACACACGACAAGGCGCCGCACACCGAAATCTCGATGTGCGGCGCATTTCTTGCAACTGCCTTGTTACGCTGGGAAAACGTAACGCTGTTTGTTCAGTATTCTCTGACGCTTATGCCTCCCGGCCGCCTGCGCCTACTTGATGGAGCCCAGGAACTCCGCCGTGCGCTCGTTCTCCGGATGGTCGAAGACCTTGGCGGGCAGGCCCTGCTCCACCACGACACCGCCCTCCATGAAGACCACGCGGTCGGCCACGTCGCGGGCGAAGCCCATCTCGTGCGTCACCACGATCATGGTCATGCCGGAGTTCTCGGCAAGGTCGCGCATGACGTCCAGGACGCCACGCACGAGCTCGGGGTCAAGCGCCGACGTGGGCTCGTCGAAGAGGATGATCTCCGGGTGCATGGCCACGGCGCGCGCGATGGCCACACGCTGCTGCTGGCCGCCGGAGAGCTGGGCCGGCTTAAAGTCCGCGCGGTCCGCCAGGCCGACCGCCTCCAGCTGCTTCATGGCCTCCGCCTCGGCCTCTGCCTTGTCCTTCTTGAGGACCTTGGTCTGGCCAATCATCACGTTCTCCTTGGCCGTGAGGTGCGGGAAGAGGTTGAAGGACTGGAAGACCATGCCCACGTCACGTCGGAGCTTGTTGACCTCCGAGCCGGAGGCGTGCGTAATCTCGTTGTCGTGTATCAGGATGTGGCCGGCCGAAGGGGTCTCGAGCAGGTTGATGCACCGGAGCATGGTGGACTTGCCCGAGCCGGAGGGGCCGAGCACGACCACGACCTCGCCCGGCCACACGTCAAGGTTGACGTCGCGCAGGACCTTGGTCTCGTCGAAGGACTTGTTCAGGTGCTCGATGCGGACTATGGGGTGCTCGCCCTTGGTGAACGCATGGCTCGTGAGCCCCTGGTCGTGCGCAAACGCGATCTCTGCGGCCTTATTGGCATCCAGCGCGTCCGGGACCTCGATGACCTCATGTGACTTGCGTGCCATGACCTACACCTCCGGAGTCTGGGTCTGGGGACGGAACGGGGCGAACACGCCGGCGAGGGCGTCCTCCAACTTCTTGTCTGCAGTCTCGGCGTGCACCGCGGTCGCGCTGTTGGTCAGGTCGCTCTCGGCCGTGGCCTCGCTCGCGCCCTTGCGCTTGGGCCTGGGGCCACCACCGCGCTCGGACCGGGCGATGTTGCTCTCCACGATGCCCACGATCTTGATGAGCGGCAGGGTCACGATCAGGTAGAAGATGGCGGCCGCCATGTAAGGCGTGATGTTGCCGGAGACGGTCGTGAGGTTCTTGGAGAACATCATGAGCTCCATGACGCCCACGGACGAGAGCAGCGAGGTGTCCTTGTAGGCGGTGATGAAGTCGGAGGTCACGGTGGGCAGGACCCGGCGCACGGTCTGCGGGATGATGATGTTAGTCATGGTCTGCATGTGCGTCATGCCCAGGGAGCTCGCGGCCTCGTACTGGCCCACGGGGATGGACTCGATGCCGGCGCGAAAGATCTCTGCGAGGTAGGCGGAGGAGTTGATGGCCATGACGATGACGCCAAGGACGTTGTTGTCGATGTTGATGCCGATCATGGGCAGGCCGAAGAACATGATGTAGATCTGTAGGAAGAGGGGCGTGCCACGCAGGATGTTGATGTAGATGATGGCGATGGCGCGGACGACCTTGTACTTGGAGATCTTGAGAAGGGCGAAGACCATGCCCAGAAGGATCGCGAAGGGATATGCCGCGATCACGATCGCCAAGCACACCAGCCAGCCCGGGAAGAGCGACGAGAAGGACGTGAGCAGCAGCTGGGGCTTGAGGAACATGCCCAGGAAGGGCACGGAGTTCCAGGCCTGGACCGCGGGTTGCTCGTCGAGCCAGTTGACCGCCGCCTGGAGCGGGGTGTTCGCGATGATGGCGATCGTGGGCGAGTCGGCCAGCTGCCTGGTGCCATCGGCAGTCTCGTAGGTGCCGGAGACCGCGTAGTCACCGCCCTCTGAGGGGAACTGCATGTCGGTGATCTCCAGGCGCACGAGCGAATCGGCCGGGATGGCTTCGTCGAACTTGACCGTGATGGAGCTGCCGGAGGGTGTGGTGGAGTTGCCGATCTCCACGCGCTTGAGGCCCTCGAGGACCGTCACGCGCGTGGTGGAGTGGTCGAAGGTGGCCCCGTCGGGCAGGCTCAGCGTGATGGCGGTGAGCTCCTCGCCATCCTCGACCGTGCCCTCCCAGGTAAGGCGGGTGTCCATGCCACCGATGACGCCGGAGCCACCGTCCTCGTTTGGACGGGCCGTGGCCTTGTTGGTCGTCATGGCCACAGCCGACGTAGGCACGAGCGCCAGGACGGCCACGAGCGCGATGGCAAGGGCGGCCAGCAGGCGCGTCGTCCTCTTGTTCTGACTCCTTCGCATGGGCAACTCCTTAAAAACCGTGCGCGGGGCCCTGCGGAGAGCCCCGCGCGTCCTACCGCGCAGCGCGCGGTGCTAGAGCGTGGTACCGAACCACTCGGTCTCGATCTTGTCCATGGTGCCGTCGGACTTGATCTTTGCGATAGCCTCGTTGAGGGCGGCAGTGAGGTTGGGATTGTCCTTGGACACGCAGACGCCGTACTGCTCGCCGGTGGGAATCTCCTCCACGACCTCGAGGTCCGAGAAGGACTGCTTGATCAGGTACTGCGACACGGGCAGGTCCACGACCATGGCGTCGTAGCTGCCGGTCTGGATGCCGGTGAGGGCGGCCGTGACGTCGTCCAGGGGGACCTTGGTGGCGTTGGACAGGTTCTCGGAGATCCACTCGTCGCCCGTGGTGCCGGACTGACAGCACACGGTCTTGGAGGCGTCGTTCAGGCTCTCCTCGGTCTCGCCCGACCCGGCCCTGCACACGATGGACTGGTTGGAGTCCAGGTAGGGGTCGGTGAAGTCGATGGACTCGGCACGCTCGTCGTTGATGGTGATGGCAGCGATGGCCACGTCGGCCTTGCCGCCCTGCTTGATGGTGGGCACCAGGGTGTCGAACTTCTGGTTGGGCAGGTAGGTGGTCTCGAGCCCCATGGCCTCGCCCAGGGCCTTGGCGAAGTCCACGTCAAAGCCCTCCGGCTCGCCGGTCTTCTCGTCCATGTACTCGAAGGGCGCGAACCCGAGCTCGGCCACCACGGTGAGCTTGCCGTCCTCTACAAGGGTGTAGGAGCCGTCGTCGGCAGGGGCCGCGGAGTCATCCTTGGCGCCGGAATCGGTGCCGGAGTCGGAGCTGTTGCCGCCGCATGCCGCAAGCGAGAAGGTCCCGGCCGCCAGGCCCAGACCCTCGAGGAACGTGCGCCTGTTCATGTTCTTCATTTCTTCTTTCCTTCCCATCCTGCTTGCGCCCCTCCCCAGGGGCCTGACAAAACGCGAGGGCGGCGGGCACGCCCGCCACCCGGTGGTGCCTACCTAGAGCTCCTGGCCGAACCACTTGGTCTCGAGGTCCGCCAGGGTGCCATCGTCCTCGAGCTCGGCGAGGGCCTTGTTTATGGCCGCCGTGAGGCCCGGGTTGTCCTTGGACACGACGATGCCGTACTGCTCGCCGGTCGGGATCTCGATGGCCACCTGGCAGTCGGTGTAGGACTGGGAGCAGAGGTAGCTCCCCACGGGCAGGTCGAGCACGCAGGCCGCGTAGAGGCCGGTCTGGACGCCGGTCACGGCCTGGATGGGGTCGTCCAGGGGCACGCACTCGGCGTTGGTCAGGTTCTCGCGAATCCAGTCCTCGCCCGTGGTGCCGGACTGGCAGGAGATCTTCTTGCCCGCCTGGTTGAGGGCCTCCTCGGTGGTGTCCGTGGCGTCGGCACGGGTGACCACGCCCTGGTTGGAGTCAAGGTAGGAGTCGGAGAAGTCGATCTCCTCCTCGCGGTCGGGGGTGATGGAGAAAGCCGAGATGCCCACGTCGGCGGTACCGCCCTGCTTGATGGTGGGGATGATGGTGTCGAACTTCACGGGCGGCTTCCACTCCATCTGGAGGCCCAGCTTGCCGGCGATGGCGTCGGCCAGGTCGATCTCGAAGCCCTCGGGCTCGTTCGTGGATGTGTTGATGGACTCGAGCGGCGGGTAGGACATGTCGGACAGGCCGATGAGCTTGCCCTCCTGGACCGTGGTAAAGCTCGAGGCGTCCGAGGTCGCCGCGGCATCGGAGCCGCCTGCGGACGCGGACGCGCCGTCCGAGCTACCGCCACAGGCGCCCAGGCCCATGAGGATCGCTGTCGACGCCGTCATCGAGATGAAGTTCCTACGAGTGAGCATGACTGCCTTCCCTTCTCCGTGAGGGGCAACGCTTGCCTTGATACCACCCCTCCGTGTGGTCAAACAGTTTCGGCCTTAATGGGCCCATCGCACAAAACTAGCGCCTTTATTTACATAACCGACATGTTTTGGGGTATTTTTGAGTTTCACGCGCATAAATGCCGGCCCCACTTGAAATCCCTTGCATATTGTGTCGACAACACGTACGCACGAAACAAACGGGCGCGACACGTCACGTGCCACGCCCGCCATCGTTTGGTTCCCGTTCTGTCACAAAGGCCGGACTGCCCGCCGGACCCCTGCTACACCCCGCCGTAGTAGTGCACGCGCTCCCAGTCGGTGACCGTGGTGCAGAACTCCTGCCACTCGGCCCGCTTGCTGCGAATGAAGTAGTCGAAGATGTGGTCGCCCAGGACCTCGCGCATGAGGTCGCTCCCCTCGAAGCGGTCCACCGCCTCGCCCAGCGTGCGCGGCAGGTGGACGATGCCCAGCTTGGCAAGCTCGTCCCCGGAGAGCTGGAAGGTCTCGTTCGAGGCCTCGGGCGGCAGGGGCAGCTCCTCCTCGATGCCCTTGAGGCCAGCTGCGATGGTGGCCGCGATGGCCAGGTAGGGATTGGCCGTGGGGTCGGGATTGCGCAGCTCGATACGGGTGGAAACGTGCTTGCCCGGCTTGTGGGTGGGCACGCGCACCAGGGCGGAGCGGTTGCGCTGGCCCCAGGTGGCGTAGTTGGGCACCTCGCCGCTCGTGATGAAGCGCTTGTAGGAGTTGACCGTGGGGTTGGTGACCAGCATGAACTCCGGCGCGTACTTGAGCAGGCCCGCCACGTAGTGCTGGGCCAGGGGCGACAGGTGCGCCGGGTGGTCGGTCTTGGGAGCCCAGAAGAGGGACTCGCCGTCGTGGTCCAGGAGCGACTGGTAGAGGAACATGGCCGAACCCGGCTGGTCCGCGATGGGCTTGGGCATGAAGGAGGCGAACATGCCGTTGGCCACGGCCTCCTGCTTGATGACCAGACGGGCCGTCATGATGTTGTCCGCGCAGCTCAGGGCCTCGGTGTAGCGCAGCTCCACCACGTTCTGGGAGGGGCCGCCGCCGTGGAAGGAGTACTGCACGGGGATGGACATCTTCTCCAGCATGAGGGTCGTGGAGCGGCGCAGGTCGCGCGCGGAGTCCGACGGCGTGAGGTCAAAGTAGCCGGCGGAGTCCAGCGGCACGGGGTCCTTGTCGTTGTCAAAGTAGAAGTACTCGATCTTGGGCCCCACGTTGGGCACGTAGCCCTGGGCGTCGGCCTTCTCGAACACGCGGCGCAGCACACCGCGGGGGTCGCCCTCGAAGGGCTCGCGCGACGGGGTCCGCACGTCGCAGAAGACGCGAGCCACAGCCGAATGGTCGGGGCGCCAGGGCAGGAGCTGGAAGGTGGTGGGGTCGGGGAAGGCCAGCATGTCCGACTCCTCGAGCGACGCGAAGCCGTCGACCGAGGACCCGTCGAAGCCTATGCCCTCCTCGAAGGCCTCCTCGAGCTCTTCCGGGGAGATGGAGAACGACTTGAGGGTACCGAGCACGTCCGTGAACCAAAGGCGCACGAACCGTACGTCACGCTCCTCCACGGTACGGAGCACGAAGTCAATGTCCTTCTGGCTGCTCATGCAAAAGCCCTCCTGGATAGGCAGCGATTGGCAGATTCCATCGACCTAGCGTGACACACGACTGTTTCTTGCACATTTCAGCCCACGAGCGGCCACGCAGAACCGTTGACCGGAGCGCCGGCCAGCCTACGGCCGCTTGGAGAGGGCGGCGTCTGCGTCGGCCAGCATCTTCGCGGACACGGGGCAGTGTCCCTCCCCCGTGAGGTGCGCCGAGCAGGTGCCCGAGCTCGAACAGTCCGCGCATTCGTCGCCGCGGGTACGCCAGATGTGGCGGAAGCACAGAAAGGCGACCGCCGCCACGGCAGCCACGATCACGAAATCGATGGGGTTCATGGACTCGTGCCTCCCTTCGCGGCGCCAACAGGGCGACTCGCGAAATTCTCTTGTGTTAGCCTAGGGCAACTATACCCAACTGGGTCATACTATGGACAGCGCGACACGACGTCGCACACAACGCCCAAGAGAAGGGATCCAGATGGACGACCAGACCATGAAGCTCGTCATCATTCGTCACGGTGAGAGCGAGTGGAACAAGCTCAACCTCTTTACCGGCTGGACCGACGTCGACCTCACCGAGACCGGCCGCGCCGAGGCTGCCGCCGGCGGCAAGGCCCTCAAGGAGCAGGGCTTTGACTTCGACGTCTGCTACACGTCGCTCCTCAAGCGCGCCATCCACACCCTCAACATCGTGCTCGACCAGATGGACCGCGCCTGGCTGCCCGTGTACAAGACCTGGCGCCTCAATGAGCGTCACTACGGCGCCCTCCAGGGCCTGAACAAGGCCGACGCTGCCGCCGAGCACGGCGAGGAGCAGGTCCTGATCTGGCGTCGTTCCTTCGATGTCCAGCCGCCCGCCCTCACCCCCGGCGACGAGCGCGACCCCCACGTCCAGGCCCAGTTCCGCGACGTGCCGCAGGAGGACCTGCCCTACACCGAGTGCCTCAAGGACACCATCGCCCGTGCCTGGCCCTACTTCGAGCAGGAGATCAAGCCCCAGCTCGAGAGCGGCAAGCGCGTGCTGATCGCCGCCCACGGCAACTCGCTGCGCGCCCTCGTGATGCAGCTCGAGCACCTGACCCCCGAGGAGATCCTCAAGGTCAACATCCCCACCGGCGTCCCCTGCTCCTACACCTTCGACAAGGACTGGAACATCCTGGACAAGCACTACATCGGCGACCCGGCCACCATCGAGGCCAAGATCAACGCCGTCGCCAACCAGGGCAAGGCCAAGAAGTAAGTAGAGTAGACCGTTCGGTAGAGACTTGGGCTGGGCCCTTCATCCAGTGCTCAAACAGCTCGCTTCGCGAGAACTGCACCTGGACGAAGGGCCCAGCTCTTCTACCTCGCGGCCGTGCTTCGGCAGTCAGGGAGATTTGTCTTGCCTCTCTGGTGCCCCTTGGGCACCAGAGAGGCAATCTTTGCTATTCGCTTACACTGACGTCGGTGTCGAGGGTGGCGTAGACCCTGTATTGGGGGTAAGCCACCCGCACCTCCGACAGGATCTGGTCGAACTCCCCCTGGCGGTCCGGGGCGTCGAAGGAGACGACCACGTCAAAGGTCATGAGGTGCTTCTCACCGTCCAAGTGGAAGCCGTGAAGCTGCAGAACGTGCTCGTGGGCGCGCACGATCTTCTCCACGCCCCTGCGCACCTCCTCAACCCCCGCATCTCCACTCCTTGCGTACACCCCCACCGCCTCGATGATCACCTTGCCATCCGTGCGCAGGTAGACTGCCTGTTGGACGCAGCGGGTCAACTCGTCTATGCGGGTGGCGTCCATGTCGTCGGGGACCTCCACGTGAAGCGAGCCCACCAGCCGTTCGGGCCCATAGCTATGGAGGATGAGGTCATAGACCCCCAGGACGCCGGGCTGGGCGCCCGCGATGTCCTTGACCTCGTCGGTCACCTCAGTTGTCACCCGCTCGCCGAGGATCTGCCCCAGGGTGTCACGCAGCATCTCGCAACCGGCCTTGACGATGAAGCCCGAGATCAGGGCACCCACCCAGGCCTCGAGCGACACGCCGCAGGCCAGGTAGAGCAAGGCGGCGCCCAGCGTGGAGGCGGAAAGGATGGCGTCGGAAAGCGCATCAGTGCCGGAGGCAACCAGCGAGTCGGAGCTCGTGTCCTCCCCCACCCGCTTGACGTGGCGTCCCAGTGCCAGCTTGACCGCAATGCCAGCTGCGACCACCGCGAGTGCGGCAACCGAGTAGTCCGGTGCCTCTGGTGACACGATCTTCTTGACGGACTCCGCTGCCGACGTCACGCCCGCATAGAGCACGATCACGGCAATCACCGTGGCGGAGAGGTACTCCACGCGCCCATAGCCCAAGGGATGCTCCTTGTCGGCGGGCTTTGCCGCCAGCCGGGTGCCCAAGATAGTGATCACAGAGCTCAGGGCATCCGAGAGGTTGTTCACCGCGTCCAGCGTGATGGCGATCGAGCTGGACAGCAGGCCCACGGCGGCCTTGAAGATGGCCAGCAGGACGTTGGCCACGATCCCCAGCACGCTTGTGCGCACGATGCGCCGCTCGCGGTCGGTCGCTCCCAACGGGTTTGCGGGAGTGTGCCGCGTGCCTTCCTCTTCCCCTGACATACCCTCTCCTCTCTGCTGCCATGGGGCATGAGTCTAGACCGCATTGACGGGCAGCAATAGGGGCTGGGGACAAAAACGCGCCGCCGGCACAAGTCAGGGGGATGCCGGCGGCGCTTGGACCTGTTCGCGATCCGGGGAGAGGATCCGTCTCGCACCAGGTAGGGGTAAACAAGGTTTGTGTCTGGGTGTTAGCCCTCGTTAACTCCTTGACCTGTATAGTACACCTTGGTTAACTCTTGTCTAGCCAGAATTGCGAAATTCCTAGCAATTTGTTGGGATTGTGACAGGGGCCCGCGTTATGCAGGTCAGCATAGAAAAGGGACGCCGAGGCGCATGTTCACCCCGGCGTCCGTTTGGTCGATGGTCAGGCCCTATCCCCTACTTGCGCAGGTTGTAGAAGGCCGCCTTGCCGGCGTACTCGGCTGAGGCGCCCAGGGCCTCCTCGATGCGGAGGAGCTGGTTGTACTTGGCCACGCGGTCGGAGCGTGCGGGTGCGCCGGTCTTTATCTGACCGGCGTTGGTGGCCACCGCCAGGTCGGCGATGGTGGTGTCCTCGGTCTCGCCGGAGCGGTGCGACACGATGGTGGTGTAACCCGCGCGATGCGCCATCTGCATGGCCTCGAGGGTCTCAGTGAGGGTGCCAATCTGGTTGACCTTGATGAGGATGGCGTTGGCCGCGCCTGCCTCGATGCCGCGTGCCAGGCGACGGCTGTTGGTCACGAAGAGGTCGTCGCCCACCAGCTGCACGCGGCCGCCCAGCCGCTGCGTAAGGGCCTCCCAGCCCTCCCAGTCCTCCTCGTCCAACCCATCCTCGATGGAGATGATGGGGTACTCGGAGGTGAGCTTGTCCCAATAGTCCACCATCTGGGCGGACGTGAGGCTACGCCCCTCGCCCTTGAGCACGTAGAGGCCCGTCTGCTTGTCGTAGAGCTCGCTCGTGGCGGGGTCCATGGCAAACATGAAGTCCTCGCCCGCCTTGAAGCCTGCCTTCTCGACAGCGCGCATCAGGTACTCGAAGGGCTCTGCATTGGTGCGCAGGTCAGGTGCGAAGCCACCCTCGTCGCCCACGCCCGTGGAGAGGCCGGCATCCTTGAGCACACCCTTGAGGGTGTGATAGACCTCCACCGACCAACGCAATGCCTCATGGAAGCTCGGCGCACCCACCGGCATGATCATGAACTCCTGGAAGTCCACGTTGTTGTCGGCGTGAACACCGCCGTTCAGGATGTTCATCATCGGCGTGGGGAGGGTGTGGGCGTTGACGCCGCCCAGGTAGGCATAGAGCGGCTGGCCCAGGCTGGCGGCTGCGGCGCGCGCCGTGGCCAGCGACACGCCCAGGATGGCGTTCGCCCCCAGACGGCCCTTGTTGGGCGTTCCGTCGGCTGCGATAAGTGCTGCGTCAACCGCGCGCTGGTCCAGGGCTTCCAGACCTACCGCAGCCTCCGCAAGGTCGTCGTTCACGTGCGCGACGGCCTTGGACACGCCCTTGCCCTGGAAGCGGTCGGCATCGCCGTCGCGCAGCTCCACCGCCTCGAACTCACCTGTCGAGGCGCCGGAAGGAACGAGAGCCCGGCCCAGCGCGCCGTCCTCCAGCTGGACCTCGACTTCGACGGTGGGGTTGCCGCGGGAGTCAAGGACCTCGCGGCCGTGCACGTCAAGAATTGCTGCCATCAGAGTCTCCTCTCAAATGTTGGTACGCCTATCGCATATATTCCTACCCAAACACTAGGAATATATGCGACAGCAGCAAACGAATTTCTCTTCTAAGGGGTTGCCATCACGGGCAACCGGTGGCAACTATGCGGACAGCCTGGCACCCAGAGCCTTGAGCTGTTCGAGGGCCTCGTCATCGGGCTCGAGGTTGGCGATCACCGTCCCGACCACATTCACACCAGAATCCTCCGCAGCGGCCTTCCAGGTCTCCATCCACTCGCCCGTGCCCCAGTCGTAGCTGCCAAAGAGCGCGACGGGCTTCTCGCCAAGAGCAGGGACGCAGGCGTCCCAGACCTCCTCAAAGTCGGGGTCGAGCTCCTCGGAGCCCATGGCCGGGCAACCAAAGGCGAAGGCGTCGTAGTCTGCGACGCCTTCCGGCGAGAAGGCCGACACCTCGACCGCCTCAGTCCCCGCGCCCTCCGCTACGGCGTTTGCCATCGCCTCTGTGTTACCCGTCTGGCTCCAGTACACGACCGCTACCTTACCCATGGTTCCTCCTTCGTCGTCTTTCGGGGCCTTGGCCCCGCTCCTGTCCGTGTGACAGGGACAAGGTCCTCGCAAGGCCCCTCTCCCTGGCACGCGGGCGCACTACGCAAGCAGGGCCCCTATGGTCTCCCCTGCCTCGAAGCGACTTCTGCACATATCCTGAGCTGCCGAGATGCGCGCAAACCTCCAGCGGGCCGCCTCCGGGTCTCCATACGCACGCCACAGGCCGCGGCAGGTCTCGTGGCCTCCCTGCACATAGCCACGCACGTCCTCCAGCGGATAGCCAAGGATGAGGCCGACCTCGTGGGGGTACTCGCGCACGCTTCCCGCATGAAAGGCGGACAGGCGAGCCTGGAGCGACCTCACCAGGCCTTCGGAATCCCCCGTGTCATGGCCAGCATCACGAAGGAAATCGCGACTGCCCTCATCCAGCAGGACCTCATCCACGAGTGCCGGTCTCCATACCAGAAGCTCTACGCGTGGGCCTCGGGTGCCAAGGACAACAAGGCGCATGCCGTGGTCGGCCAGACCCCTCGAGTAGGCATCGATTACCTCGCACACACAGTTTCCCGAAGCCTCGCTCACACGCCCACCGCACGAGAACGAGAAGAGCGCCGCCGGCTTCTTGCCAAGGATCACGGCGCCGGCAGACCTTACGAACGTCATCGCAAAGAGACGGGATACCAGGCACTCATCTTGTCCGCATCCGTCAAGCGCTTCGGTCCCCCGGCTGGTCTGCAATGCCGTCCATCCGCTCATGGATCTCCTTCACGTGCCTTAGACGAGTGTTAACCAGTGCTTACTCTTGAGAAGAGTACACCTACGCTAACTTCATCTAGCACAAATCGTGCGCCCGTTTGGACCGGTTTGTGAGGGCAGGCGGACTTGCCCCACACCAAGTTGGCGCTCGGGTATGGCACTCATCAGGCGCATGCCACGCGTCCAGTCCAAGGTAAGGTCGAGTAGGTCTCTTCGACATTCGCCGACGTGTCCCAAGGACTTGATTGGCCTCGAGTAGGTCATCGGTCGGCTCCGTGGGGTCCAATCCCCCCGTATCGCAAACGGCGGACTTGCCTACTCGACGCATGACCCGCACGCCTGCCGGCTTCCATGCCAAGGGCGTGGCATGGCAGCGACCTACTCGATGGCTTACCCGGTCAGATGACGGAATCCGCCACTCGGATGTCGTGCTCGCGCATGCCTACTCGAGGGCCCCTCATGCAACGGGCAGACCGCAAGGTTCTCCTACTTCGGAGCACCAACCTACTCGGCGTGGGTGTCGTTCGCCCTACCCAACGAACGGCGCCATTTTGGACCTGAGACCACATTGCCGGTGGCATGACCGCGCTTTTGGGGCATATTCGAACCTGACCAAGCACTCGACCGTTAGGAGCCGCGATGCCCCAGAAAACCCTGGACCTCACCCGTTCCGTCTACGACCTCTGCACCCAGTATCCCGAGCTCAAGGACCTTATGGCCTCGGTCGGCTTCGACGAGATCACCAAGCCCGGCCGTCTCCAGACCATGGGCCGTCTCATGACCATCCCCAAGGGCTGCCAGGCCAAGAAGCTCAACCTCACCGAGGTGGTTGCCGCCTTCCAGCAGGCCGGCTTCGAGGTGGAGGGGTACGGCTCGTCCATGCGGGGAAATCCTGTGCCTGCCCCGAGCACCACCCCCGACCAGCGCCGCGAGCTCCTCAAGTCCTACCTCGAGCGTCTGGGCGCTGGTGAGGATGTCGAGTCGGTGCGCAAGGACTTCGCCTCCGTCTTTGCCAGCGTAGATGCGTCCGAGGTAGCCCAGGCAGAGCAGGCCCTCATCGCGGGCGGCGTGCCCGTGGAGAAGGTCCAGCAGCTCTGCGACGTGCACGCCTCGCTCTTTGACGGCAAGGTTGCCTGCGCTCCTGCCAAGGGAGCGCCAGAGTCGCAACCTGGCCATCCCGTCTGGGTCATGCGAGCGGAGAACGCCGAGGTCACCCGGGCGGTAGCGCAGGCACGCGCACTTGTCGCCGCTATCCGCGCACTGGCCGATTCCACCCAGCACCCCGAATTCGCCCAGGCGCTCGCCACCGACATCGACCTACTCTCCGAAGTCCTCCCCCACTACAAGCGCAAGGAGGAGCTGCTCTTTCCCCACCTGGAGGCCCACGACGTGACCGGCCCCTCCAAGGTCATGTGGGGCAAGGACGACGAGGTGCGCGGTTACCTCAAGATGGCACGCTCGCTCCTCGATGGCGTGGCGTCCTCCCCCACGGCGGGCAACCTCGCCTCCGTGGCAGACCAGCTGGAGGATGCCACCGATGGCATGGAGTCCATGGTGACCAAGGAAGAGAACGTCCTTATCCCCCTGGCGCTGGAGAAGCTCACCGCCACCGAGTGGACCCAGATCGCGACCGAGAGCGGCGAGTTCGGTTACTCCTATATAGAGAACCCGCCCACCTGGAAGGCCGATGCGCTCTCCCTCGCGGAGGACAAGCTCAACGCAATGGCGGCGGGTAGCGCTTCGCAACCGGCGGGCAACGGGGGCGCCACCTCGCCCGCGGACGCCAAGATCCACCTCTCCACGGGCGAGTTCACGGCGGCGCAGCTCGAGGCCGTGCTCAACACGATCCCGCTCGACCTCACCTTCGTGGACGCCGACGACAAGACCCGCTTCTTCTCGCACGGCGACACCCGCGTGTTCCCGCGCCCCCAGAGCTGCCTGGGCCGCGACGTCTACGCCTGCCACCCGCCCAAGAGCCAGGCCATGGTCCATCAGGTATTTGACGACTTCCGCTCTGGTGCGCGCGACTCCTACGAGTTCTGGATTCACCTGCGCGGGCGCTTCGTCTACATCCGCTACTTCGCCGTGCGTGATGCCGAGGGCAACTATCTGGGCGCGCTCGAGACCACGCAGGACATCACAGACATCCATGAGCTCGAGGGCGACAACCGCCGCGGGGCCGACGTCCGCCGCGAGGCGCGCGAGAAGACCGGCGAGTAAACGGGCGCAGTAGTCCGGCACGAGAGAAAACCGGGTTGGGTGCGCCATACTAGAGGCGTCTGACGCACCCAACCCGAGGAGTCCCATGGAACCCTCTGCCATCCTGTACACCCTTCTCACCGCCTGCGCCGCGGGCTTCACCGCCTGGTTCTGGCACCTGCGCACCCACGAGGAGCGCACCCTGCGGCTGGGGCTGGCCTTCCTGTGCTCCACAGTCTCGATCCTCGCGCTCTTGGAGACCCTGCTCATCCTGGCCGACCTAGATCCCACGATCGCCATGGCCACAGCGATTGCGGTGGCCGGCGCCGCGGTCCTTATTGCCTTCCCCGCGGTACTGGTCGTGGTGCTCGTGGCCTCCGGCATCCGGCTCATCCGGCGTGAGGGCGCACGGCCGGCGAACCTGCTCTCGTTGGGTCTGGGGATCCTGCTCGTCGTCTACGTGCTCGTGTGGCCCGAGGTTCGCTCGACGCTCAGCAGCCCTCCCATCCTGGGTCGCGTGCTCGACCTCTTCTTTGGTTTGGGAGCCATCGTCGTGACCGTGGCCTCGGTGGCCTTTACCTGCTACACCGTGACCAGCATCATCGTGCAGGTGCCGCACCGCAAGCGCAGCTACCAGCGCATCATCGTGCTGGGTGCCGGACTGCTCAATGGGCACGAGGTCTCGCCATTGCTGGCCCATCGCGTGGATGCCGGCATAGCCGCCTGGCGGCAGAACCCGGGATCCCTCTTGGTGATGTCCGGTGGCCAGGGGGCCGACGAGGACCTGCCCGAGGCCTGCGCGATGCGCGACTACGCAGTAGCGCAGGGCGTACCCACCGAGGCCATCATCTGCGAGGACATGTCTATGAACACCGAGGAGAACATAGCCAACTCGGCCGCACTGATTCTGCGTGACGGGAGTCCCGCCGCCCGCACCCTCGTGGTCACCGACGACTACCACGTGCTCCGAGCCCTCCTGTTGGCCCGCAAGCAGGGCTTTGCCTGCGACGGCCGAGGTTCCCGCGTGCGGCTGTACTTCTCGCTCAACGCGCTCGTGCGCGAGTGGGTGGCCTACGCCGTCCTTCGCAAGCAGAAGTACCTGCGGCTCTTGGCCCTGCTATGCGGGCTCTACACCGTGGGTTGGGTCGCTCTCTTGGTCGTCAGCGCCATCACGGCATAAGAAAGGCGGTGCAGGAGCGCCGAGCACTCCTGCACCGCCTAGGGCTGCTCCTGGCAGACGCTACATGGGCAGCGTGGGGGCCACGAAGGCGCGAGTGAGGTACTCGCGGTCCAGGCTGTAGAGGCCCTTGGGGTCCGAGCCGAAGAGCTCGTAGTCCTTGATGAGGTCGGACGCGTTGGTCTCCTCCTCGCCCTGCTCCTTGACGAACCAGTCCAGCAGCTGCATGGTGCGGAAGTCGTGCACGTCGTAGGCTGCCTTGTAGCAGGTGTTGATGAGGCTGGTCACGTACTCCTCGTGCTCCAGACCCTGCTTGAGGATGCCTAGGTCGGAGGGATCCTTGACGTCGGGCTTGTCGATGGCCGCCAGCTCGGGCGTAAAGCCGTTGTCGAGCAGATAGCGACGGAGGATCTTGGCGTGGGCCACCTCCTCCTGGGTCTGGATCATGTACCAGTTGGCGTAGCCCTTAAGGCCACGATCCTCGAAGTAGTCGGCAAAGGCCAGGTAGAGGTAGGCGGAGTAGAGCTCCTTGTTGATCTGGTTCTCGAGCGTGGCAGCAACGTTCTTGTCGAGTGCCATATGGGTCCCCTTTCCGTGGGTGTGGTCGATGTTTGGCCATGGCTTCTTATACCCAATTGCGATGTAGCTAGTAGCGATACGGGCAAATCGTCCGAAAGGGCCCGTGCGATGATTGGAGCCGCCAGGATGTCGCCGAGTAGGTCAGGCCCGACGTTCGGGAATCCCATTCGGACCGAGAACCCGTCGAGTAGGTCGCGTAGGTAGCAAGCGGAATGCCCTTCTGCACAAGAGCAGGCTCGAGTAGGTTACTCGGACGCCCACAGGGTCGGATCGGCTGGATGGCACGCCCCTCGAGTAGGTCATGGGCATCCAATTGGCGCCGGGCTGCCGGCAAGCCACGACCCAGCAAAACCTACTCGACAGCTGCTGTGCGCAGTCAGCCGCTCCAGCACCCCTACCGCTTGCCTACTCGAGGACGGTTCCGACAGAATGGGCAAGGCAATGTCCGCCTGAACAACGTCCCAGCCGCGATGGAAGGCGATCGTCGCATGACCTATGAGGTCCTGGCATATGGCCGCACGCGCTGTTACCTACTCGAGGCCATGGGCGCCCGCCAGGTCCACTTTGCCCACTGGCCGGACGAGGAAGCGAGACGAGTAGGCAGTCGTGCGCATGCGCCCTATCGGGCGGAATCCGCACATCCGAGCGCAACTTCGTGCAGCCAAAAGTAAACTACATCTAACTGCACGTCACTCGGATCAGAATCGCGGTTCCCCCATGACTACCAGCGACTACGTTCGCATCGATCACCTGCGCAAGGCCTACGGCCACGGCGACTCGCAAGTGGAAGTGCTCCACGACATCTCCGTGGGCATCGCCCGCGGTGAGGTCTGTGTGCTCTTTGGCCCTTCTGGCTCGGGCAAGTCCACCTTCCTCAACCTGCTGGGCGGCCTGGAGCCGGCTGACTCGGGCACCATAACCGTGGCCGGCACCGACCTCACGGCCCTCTCCGACCGTGACCTCGTGGAGTACCGCCGCCGGGAGCTGGGGTTCGTCTTCCAGTTCTACAACCTGGTGCCAGACCTCACCATCCGCGAGAACATCGAGGTCACGGCCCACCTGTCCGCCGAGCCCCTCCCGGTGGACGACCTCCTGCACCGCCTCGGCCTCTGGGAGCATCGCTCCAAGTTCCCCAACCAGGTCTCGGGTGGCCAGCAGCAGCGCTGTGCCATCGGCCGCGCCTTGGTCAAGCGGCCGGGCCTGCTCCTCTGCGACGAGCCCACGGGTGCCCTGGACTACAAGACCTCCAAGGAGATCCTCTGCCTGCTGGAGGACGTCAACCGCAGCTACGGCTGCACCATGGTCATCGTCACGCACAACGATGCCATCCGCCACATGTCCCACCACATCCTGCGCCTGCGCGACGGTCAGCTGGTGGAGGACGAGCGCAACCCCCACGTGGTGCCCGCCGCGCAGATCGAATGGTAGGTGGCGCCATGTCTCCCCTCGCACGCCGCCTTCCCCGCGAGCTCCGCCACAACGTGGGCCGTTACCTGGGCCTCTTCCTCATGGTCTTTCTCACCGTGGCCTTTATCGGCGGCTTCCTCGACGCCGCCCGGTCCGTCCAGCTCCTCCTGGACGACTGGCGGGCCAGCTCATCCCGCGAGGACTACGCCTTCACCACCCAGTTCCAAGCCTCGGACGAAGCCTTGGATGCCGCATCCGAGGCAGGCGGGGGCAGCGCAATCTACGAGAACTTCTACGCGGACGTGCCCCTCACGGTGCCCGGCCACGACCTCGGCCATGAGGCCACGGTACGGCTGTACAAGAACCGTGCGGACATCGACAAGGCCCTCTACTTCGACGGCCGCGCGCCCCAGACCGACGACGAGATCGCCCTCGACCGCCTCTTCATGAAGAACAACAGCCTCTCGCTCGGCGACGTCGTCGAGGTCGGCGGACGCCAGCTCACCATAGTCGGCCAGTGCGTCCTGCCGGACTACGAGGCCTTGGTGGCCTCGAACATGGACCTCATGTTCGACACCATCACCTTCACCACCTCGCAGGTGACCCCCGCGGCCTTCGACGCCTTGGCTGGGTCTTCCACCGTGTGGCACTACTCCGCCTTGGCAAGCAAGAGGGACCTCTCTCCCAAGGGCCGCACGGACCTGGAGTCAAGCGTCGCCAGGGCCCTCATCGACCACGAGACCACCCTCACCGAGCTCCTCGACTGCGACCAGAACAACGCCATGACCTTCGTGGGCGACGACGTCGAGGGCGACTCCGCCATGTACGAGATCCTGGGCGTCCTCATCATCGGCATCTCGGGCTTCGTCTTTGTGGTGCTCACGGGCGCCAGCATAGAGCAGGAATCCGCCGTCATCGGCACCCTCCTTGCCAGCGGTTACCGCAAGCGCGAGCTCGTGCGCCACTACATGGCCATGCCCGCGATCGTGGGCATAGCCGCGACGGTCGCCGGCGTCATCGTGGGAAGGCTCGTGGTGATGGATGCCTGCTCGGGCATGTACTACAACTCCTACAGCCTGCCGCCCTTTCGGGCCTACTTCTCGCTGGACGTTTTCCTGGCCACCACGGTGCTGCCGGTGGCCATGCTCCTCGCCATCACCTGGCTGGGCATCCGCCGCAAGCTCCGCGCGACGCCCCTGGCCTTCCTCCGCCACGAGGTGGGCAGCAAGTCCGCCACGGCCAGTGCCAGCCTCCCCGAGCACTGGGGCTTCGTGTCACGCTTCCGTCTGCGCGTCTTCCTGCGCAACGCCTCCCACTTTGTGGTGCTCTTCCTGGGTATCGCCGTCTGCACGCTCGTGGCTCTCTACGCCATGTGCTTCATGCCACTCGTCCAGCACGTGGGCAGCCAGATGAGGGACTCCGTGGTGGCGGGCCACCTCTACACCCTCAAGGCCCCGCTGGAGATAGACGTCACGGACGACCAGCTGGCGGTGGGCCACGCGCTCGACCTCCGCTCCACGTCCACCACGCCCACAGGTCTGAGCACGGAGGAGCTGGCCGCCATCATGCTCTTCTCGCTAGAGGACGACGGGCCGGGACTGCCCTCCGGCCACCTGCCCAACGGCTACCGCAACTCCGAGGAGGCCCTGGCGCAGGCGGAGAAGTTTAGCGCCACCACCCTCCAGGCCGACCGCCTCTACAGCGACTCCAAGGAGTCCGTGACGGTGTACGGAGTGGACGAGGACTCCCGCTACTGGGATGTGGACGTGTCTGACGGCAGGATCTGCGTGGGACGCGGCCTGGCCGCCAAGTGCGGCACCGGTACCGGCAAGGTGCTCCAGCTCTACGACAAGTTCGCAGACAAGACCTATGCGCTCAGCATCTCCGACGAGGTGGGCGACGAAACAGACATGGGCGTCTACATGAGCCGCGAGGCCTTTGCAAAGACATTCGATGACCTGACGGACGCCGACCCCCAGTGGTTCTGCGGCTACGCCTCCGACGAGCCCCTGCAGCTCACCCAGGCATATGTGGCGGGCGAGACCACGCCCGACGACATGCTCAAGGTGGTCGACCAGCTGGAGACCTCGATGGGGAGCGTGATGGGCTTCGTGATGCTCCTGGTCGTGCCCTTCTCCGCGGTGGTCATATTCCTGCTCACCAAGACCGTGATTGACCGGTCCTCCACGGCCATCGCCTACATGAAGGTCTTTGGCTACCACGACCGCGAGGTGGACAGGCTCTACATCCGCTCCATCACCATCACGGTGGTCGCGTCGCTGGTGGCCTGCATACCCCTGATAGTTTGGGCGTTGAACTGGGTCTTTCTCATCGGCATGGGATCCTACCAGGGCAACTACCCCCTGTGGATCCAACCCATCACCTACCTCGAGACCATAGGCCTGGAGTTTGCGGCCTATGCCGTGGTGGCCCTTCTCAACATGCGGCGTATCCGCAAGGTGCGGCTGAGCGAGGCACTCAAGGCCCAGGAGTAGGTGCGCTACCTGCGCATGTGCTTGCCCGTTGGCGCAGACGTTGCGTGCGCGCCGCGCCCGTGGTGGCGAAGCACCATTACTATGACCGCCGCGATCGCGCCCAGTGCCACGCCAATGAGACTCAGCGCCCAGAGGGGCAGCTTGAGGTTCTCCTGCGCCGCGGCCACACCCATGTCACCCTTGTTGTCGCGATCCAGCCACTCCTGCGGGACGTCGCAGCGCTCCGCGTGAATCAGCAGCCTGTGTGTGTTGATGCCGTAGGGCGTGCAGGTCACAAGCGTCACCAGGTCCCGCCCGTCCTGGATGGCCAAGCTCTCCGTCTGGTCTGGCAGCACGACCTCAGTGCCGTACACGCGGTAGGCGTGGTCCTCCCCCAGCACGTTGATGACGAACCAATCGCCCACCTGCATCTGGTCCAGCCGGTCGAAGATCTGGGCCGACGGCAGGCCCGTGTGCCCCGCCAGCACGCTGTGCGTAGACGGCCCGCCCACGGGAACGGAGGTGTTGGTCACATGGCCAACAGCGTGGTTCATGAAGTCGCCTTCCGTGCCGTGGTAGATGGGCAGGCTGACGTTGATGCATGGAATGGAGATGGTGCCCATCACGCCGTCGCCACCCACGTTGAGCACGCTCACGTACTCCTCGTTGGAAAGCTGCTGGCTGGCGGGGTCAAAGGGGTCCACCACCCGCGTGAGGCCGTTGCGCAGGCGTTCGTTGTAGTCCTGGGCCCTGGCGAGCTCCGTGGACAGGTCCTCCTTGCTGGCAGTAGCGATGACCTGGTCCTGCACCTGGGCTACCTTGTTCTGCTCCAGCTGGTTGAGGTAGCTGCTGAGGTAGGGGTACGCCACGAGAAAGGCACCCGCCAGCACCATGGCGAGGGCCGCGACGAGCATGACCAGCGTGGACCCGTCCCCCGCACGCAGCGCACGAGAAGGGCGCGATCCGTGGGGCGAGGTCTTGCGATGGAGATTGGCAAATCCGTGCTGCATGGGCAATTCCTCGGAGACAGTTCAAGACCTAGCGAAGCGCCCCCGCACGGTTTCCCGCGCGGGGGCAGCAAGCAAGGAAGAGCTAGATAAGCAGAGTCACCTTACTCCTGGGAGCGCTTGCGGGCGCCCATGACCAGCGTGATGCCGCCGGCCACGAGGACGACGCCGGCAGCAGTGACCGCAAAGGTGCCAGCCTCACCGGTGGTGGGCAGGACGCCCTGGTCGGGGTCGACGACGCCCTGGATGCCCTCGGTCTTGGCATCGCCGTCGACCTGGTAGAAGTTGGCCTCGGTGACGTTGGTGGTCGCGGGGTTATCGGCCTTGGCGCTTTCGTCGTTCAACGTGAATGTGATGTCGGAAACCTTCTGGTAGCCAGCGGGGACCTTGGTCTCCTTGAGGATATAGGTGCCGGCAGCCAGGCCGTCAAAATAGACGTAGCCATTGGAGTCGGAGGTGGACTTGCCCTGATCACCAACGGAGGTCACAACGTTGCCATTGGCGTCGTAGATGGTGAACTCGGCACCAGCCAGGGCCTTCTGGTCCTTGTCGACCTTCTTGAGCTCCACGCCGTAGGTGTGAACGTCAACGGTCTTGTAGCCGGTCTCGGTGGTCGTGGTCGTGTTGGTGTCGGGGGAGTACTCGACTGTGGCCTTGTTGTTGGTGTAGTCGAAGGTCTCGCCCGTCTTGGTGACCTTGGCGTTCTCGGTCAGTGCGGCGCTGTAGGTGATGGTGACGCTGGCGCCAGGGTTGGCCTTGGTCCAAGTCTCCTTGAACTTGATGGTCATAGCCGCACCATCGGTGTTACCGCCCTCGATGGTGTAGTTGTTGGCATCAACGGTGGTCTCGCCAAGCTTAACGACGACAGTGTTCGTGTCAATCTTCAGGCCTTGGTCAGGAGCATCCTTGACGTTGAAGACGGCGTTCTTGGCGTTCGCAGGATAGCTGGGAACGGCGGTCGTAATCTGGAAGGGCACCTTGTCGCCCACCTTCCAGGTGTTGACTGCGGTCTTATCGAAAGTTGTCCCATCAGCGTCCTTAGACTTCTTGTCCAGGCCGACAGTCTCCTTCTTGGCGACAGCTTCAACATTAGCATGGCTCGCATAGTTGACAGTAGCGTTACCCTCAGCATCCTTCGCAACCTCGGGCGTCAGGTTCACGAGCATGTTCTGGTAGACGGTGTCGTTGTTGCCTTCAGCGTTGGTGACGCGGACCAGGTAGTAGCCGGAGCCGAGGGTGAGCGTGGCGGAGTCGCCGGCAGCGGTCGCGGTGGCGGAGGCGGTCGCGCCGGTGACGGCGGAGGACGCTGCGATGGCACCGGCCGCGGTTTGGGCGGCGGTGCTCACGTTGGTGAATCTGTAGTCGTCAGAGGCCACCGCAGAGAGCTCGTCGATGGTGTCGTAGTCGCCAGGCAAACCGGTCGCCATGGTCCAGGTGAGGTTGTTGTTCGCGTCGATGTCGGCGTCGGCGATCTGGTAGGCAGTTACGGTGTCACCAGCCTTAAGGCCGCTGATGGTCACGGTAGAGTCCGCGACGTCCGTTTTGCTAGTCGGCGCTGCGAACGCCGTGACCGGCACCGTGGAGAAGGCCATCGAGGCGGCCAGGAGGCCCGCCAGGACCGCGTTCCTTGCATTGTGCTTCATAGAATTGCTCCTTCCGATCTGGGATAGTTTGGGAGAGTCCCTGTTCCTATGTGTAAGGCCCTTGGCCTGTGGAACCATTTCGTGAGTGGCGCTGCCGCCCGGCGCTCGCTAGCGCGTCGTGTCGTCGTGTCTGTGGCGCAGCACTGTGCCGGCAACGATCGCGCACCCGGCAACAATGAATCCGACGCCGAAGATGCTCAGCAGCAGGTGACCAAAGGTGCCAGCGGTGGGAAGGACGGGAACCTTGTCGTCCGCCAGCTCGATGTATGGAATGCCATCCTGTTTGTTGAGCGCGCTGGTCTCCCCGTCGTCAATCTTGCCGTTGCCATTTATGTCGACCGACGCGCTCACGTTGCCGTTCGCATCCACCTGTATCTGGATGGTCTTCTCGTAGAGCTTGTAGCCCGCAGGGGCGAAGGTCTCCTTGAGGTAGTAGGTGCCCGCGGAGAGGCCGTACCAGGTAAGGACACCGTTGTCAGCAGTCGTCTGTGCCCCCGTCACCGACTGGGAGAGAGCTGCGTCCGAGTAGAGACCAGCGGCTAGCTTGGTGCAATTGGCGTCCGTATAGAGTGCGAACTGAGCACCAGCAAGAGGCTTGGCCTTGTCTGCTTGGCCATCCTTCCCGGCCGCGTACTTGATGACTCTTAGAGGCACGGAGAAGCGGTCAGCTACGGTCACGGTGATGGTGTAGACGCCATCCTGGAGACCACTCACCGTCACGCGAGCGTTCTGGCCACTGATAGCGACGGTTGGTGTGCCATCGGCTCCCATCGTGATGCTGAGACTCCTAGGCGTATTGTCCAGCTGATATCCCTTGGGCGCCTTGGTCTCTTTGATGTAATAGTCGCCAGTCTTGAGGTCAGTGGTGAAGATGGCCATGCCGTACTCATCACTGGTCTTGGTCTCAGTTTTGATGTCAGTGCCAAAGAGCTCGAACTTTGCACCCTGGAGCACCTTGGTGTTATCGCTCGCGTCGACCTTCTTCACCTGCACGCGGTACTTGACGAGCTTGTTCGCAAAGTGCTTGGTCGTGGAGGTATCGAACAGGGCCTCCTCGTTAGACGCCGCCTCCGTGTTCTGGCCCGCCAGGCTCCCGCGCGAGTCAGAATCCGTGTAGCAGAGCTTGTAGGTCGTACCCGCGGTGGTATTGTCGGGATCTGCGATGTAGCCCGCAGGGGCCCCCGTCTCCACCACGTCGTAGTTGCCACCGTTGGCGTAGTTGTATTGGAGGTTAGTGAAGTCGATGATGCCGTTCTTGTCGGACGTAGCCGTGGCAACTGCCTTGGTGTGGGCCGAGTCTCCGTAGAGCGTGAATGTAGCACCAGCGAGGGGCTGACCTTTCTCGTCCACCTTCTTTAGCTTGAGCTCGTACTTCATGCCGCGCACGACGGGCGAAGTCAGGTTGCCGCTCCCGCCGTCCCAAGTCACGGTTGCCTTGCCGTTGGTGAGGGTATTCTCCGCAGCATCCTGAGAAATCGCAGGAAGCTCGTTGCCGTCCTTGCTGAGGCCCGTGCTCACCGCCGGCGTCAGCCGCACCTTGTACACCAGCTCGCACACGTTGGTGGCCCAAGAGTCGTACTTGTAAACCGTCTCCGTCCGGACTTTGCCCTCGTGGTCGGTGAAGGTCACGGTCTTGGACTCGTTGGTGCGGGTCTTCTCTATCGTGGGATTCGCCTTAGGCGTGGGAGTCCAGGTGAGCGTCTTTTCGCCGGAGGCGTAGGAGGTCGAGCCGTCACACGCCACGGTCTCCAGGTACTCGATGTTGGGACCCATCTCGTCAACGACCGAGGTGAGGTTGGCGTACTGGGCCACCTTGGACATGATCAGCTCCTCGGCCTCGTCGGAGAGCATGACCGTGTTGTCGGAGCCATTCCTCACCTTGACGCCCAGGAGCACGTAGTGTGTGTTGTCAATCTTCAAGAAGAAGGTCACGTTGTTGGCTTGGCTCCAGTACAGGGTGATGTTCTCGGCCAGCAGCTCGCGCTCGGAACTCAGTATGGTGAAGTTGCCGCTGTTGCTGTAGACGCCGCTCTTGCCCGTGACCTGCACCTTCATGTTGCCCGTCATCGAGCTCACCACGGTGCCAAGGTCTTGGCCGTGGTAGTTGTTGGAGGTCGTGGCCATGTACTCGGCGCTAGCAAAGTAGTCGGCGAAGCGCTGCTTGACGTCTATGGACTCATAAATGAGGAACTCGTTCTCAGCATCGGTGGCAACTACGTTCTTCTGGGCGCGGACGCCGGACTTCGTTCTATCCGAGTTCTTAAACTCCTCCTGCTTGTTACCGGAGACGTTGCCGGCGTACTCACCGCTTACGACCTGCCAGTGGTTGGCCTTGCTAGATGAGTCCGCAAGGCTCTGCGCGGCAGCTATCGTATTGGCAGCCGTCGTATCACTGGCCTGCTCTTCGGCCTGGGCCACAGCGCAGGGAGCCATGACGCCCGCGGTAAACGACACGGCAAGGGTAAGCAGTGCTGCAACAGCTAGCGCGCGAAACCTACGCCAGGGAGAGTATCCCCCGAGCACTTTCTTGTCACGCAATTGCGGAGCAGACATCGTCACACCTTTCACGGTTTGAACTGAAGCAAACGAAATAAGTTCGTCTCTAGGCACGATCCAGTTCGAACATGCCTTCGACGTAAGTTAACCAAATGCGACTTCGGTATTCTGGCAGCTTGTGCAGAATAAAGTAAGGTTTGTGCAACTTTTCCGTCTGAAATGGGCAGTGTGACCGAATGGTTTCTTGTTCTCCGTTCGTTCGATAGCTGCCCTGGATGGCGCCGAAATTGTCCAACCCTTTGTTGCTGACAGAACGTGTATAGCAGCTATACCTTCTTGCCAAAGGAGGCCATCATGTCGTACTCCATAGACACCCTACAGGTGAACACCCGCGTCGACCGCACGCTCAAGCGCGAGGGGGATGCCGCCCTTGCGGCCGCTGGCTACACGCCGTCTCAGGCCGTCCGCGCTATTTGGGAGCTTGCGGTCAAGCTACGCAAGAATCCCGAGAAGTTACGGGCCCTTCTATCGGGACAGCCTTCCACTCCTGGAGTTCAAGCGCCCGGAAACTCACTCTCCGAAGAAGCAACGCCCGCGAATGATGATGGGCTTCGAGCTCACAGGGAGCGCATGGCCACTATCCAGAAGAGGTTCGATGACCTTGGCATAACACGTCCATGCCATACGCCGATGACAGCTGTTGCAGAATCCACACGTACACGCGCTCACAGCCGCCGACATGCTCACGCACCTGCAGGTCTTTGCCGCTTAGGAGCACTTCTCCCCTACGCCACATGCAACCGCATGGCAACGCGCCTGCGGGCGGGACGACGTCACATGGTCCCGCCCGCAGGCAGCCCTGAAGGAGTGGCTTGCCGCGTTAGCGCAGGTAAGGCCGGGTGTTGAGCGCACTTATCGCAAACGTGGAGAGGTTGTGCGCGTAAGCCGCCGTTGTGAGCGGAATCACGCCAGCCACGCCCAAGGCGATAAGGGCCGTGTTGAAGGTCACGATGAAATCGTAGTCCGTGCGAATGCGGCGCATCAGTCGCTGGGAGAGCACGCGGGCCGTGACCAGCGACTCCTACGTGGAGTCCTGCACGGCCACGTCCGCCACGGCGCGGGCAATGTCGCTCGCATCGCTCATGGCCACGGAGACGTCTGCTGCGGCGAGGGCCGGCGAGTCGTTGATGCCATCGCCCACCATGGCCACAGTGTGCCCGGCCGCACGCAGCGCCTCGACGTGGCCGGACTTGTCCTCCGGCAGGACCTGGGCGTGGTACTCGTCCAGTCCCAGCGTCTGGGCCACGTGGCGGGCACTAGTCTCGGCGTCTCCCGTCAGCATGACCTGATCGCTCACGCCAAGCTCGCGCAGCTGACCAAGCACGCGGGGCGCCTCCTCGCGCAGCGGGTCGGCGATGCAGATGGCGCCCACGAGCTCACCGTCCATCGCCAGGTACACCACGGATGCCGTCGGGGCCTCGCGGGCAACGGTCTGGTCCAGGCCCTTGGGCTTATCCACGCCCTCGTCCTCGAAGATGAAGTGCGCGGAGCCGATGCACACGTCCACGCCCCCCACGCTGGTGCGGATACCATGCGCCACCACGTACTGCACCTCCGCGTGCAGCTCCCGCTCGTGGTCCAGCCCGCGGCGACGAGCCTCCTCCACTATGGCACGGGCCATGCTGTGGGGGAAGTGCTCCTCCACGCAGGCGGCAAATCGCAGGATGAGGTCCTCGTCCTCCCCAGTGAAGCTCAGCACGCGCTCCACGCGCGGGGTCGCCCGCGTGAGCGTTCCGGTCTTGTCGAAGACCACGGTGTCGGCCGCCGCCAGTGCCTCCAGGTAACGGCCGCCCTTGAAGACTATGCCGTGTGACGCGCCCTCGTCCATGGCGCTCATGACGGCGATGGGCATGGAGAGCTTGATGGCGCAGGAGTAGTCCACCATGAGCACGGCCATGGCCTTGGTCACGTTGCGGGTGATGGCGAGGATGACGAAGAAGGCCGCGAAGCTGTAGGGCACGATCGCGTCCGCCAGATGCTCAGCGCGCGATTGGGCGCCTGCCTTGAGCTCGGCGGAGTCCTCCACCATGGTGACGATCTGGTCGATTCGCGCCGCACCGGGGGGCGCCGTCACGCGCACGCGCAGGTCACCCGACTCCAGGGCCGTCCCCGCATACACCGTGGAGCCAGGCTCCTTGGCCACCGGGGCGGCCTCGCCCGTCATGGAGGCCTCGTTGACCTCGCCGGCACCGGCCACCACCGTGCCATCCACGGGGAGGACCGAGCCTGCGCCCAGATGCAGAACCTGGTCGCGCCGCACCTCGGAGATGGGGATGCGCACGTCCGTGCCGTCCTCGGCCACCAGCCAGACCGCGTCCGCCCTAGCCACGATTCCGTCACGCAGGGCCAGGCGCGCCCGCGCCTGCACGTGCTCCTCCATACGAGCGGAGAGCGTAAGCAGGAACATGACGGTCGATGCCTCGGAGAAGGACCCGCGCGCCATGGCGGCAATGATGGCCGAGGCGTCCAGCACCTCCACCGTGAGCTGGCCGCGCAGGAGCTGGCCCAGGCCCTTGAGCACAAAGGGCACCGCCCGAACCAGGGCCCAGGCAGTGGCAATCGGCGCCGGGAAGAGCAGGCGACGCGCCAGGTGAGCCTCCACCATGCGGACTATGTCCTGATGGAAGCGGTTGTTCTCGGCCGCCATCTCCACGCGGGTGGAGACCTCGTCCACCCCCACCTCCGCGCAGGGAAGCGCCAGCACGTCAAGGCCACGCAGATAGGCCACCACTTGGTCGTGTGCCTCTGGCGAGAAGGTCACCAGCACAGAACCGTTAGCGGTATGCACCTCCGCGTCGCGGACACCCTCAATGGCATAGAGGGCATACGCGACGCCGCGCGCCTCCGCGTCATTGAAGATGCCCGCGCCGCAGCTCACACGGAGTCTGCCGGGAATGTCCGAGAGCGTCTGGAAGCGCATGGCCTTACGCCTCGGCGCCCTCGGCGTCCACCTTGGCCGTGACCTCCTTGCGGATGTCGGCCTCCACGGCGTCCAGTCGCTCCTTGACGGCAGCGTCGATCTTGGCCTGGCGCCGGGCGGCGGCGCGGTTGTCCGCCGCCTCGTCTGCGATGGACTGGTTCTCGGCACTGATGGCGTCGCCTGCGGCCATGACACCCGTGGTCACCGCCACAGCGCCCTTGTGCAGAAGCCCACTCTGGGCCAGGCCCGCGATCGCGCCAGCTGCCGCCGCGCCGCCTGCGAAGAGCCAGAAGTGATGTGCTGCCATGTGTTGCCCCTTTCGTCGGACTTACCGTGCCCTTACCATCGGGCCGCGGGGCGTGGCTTTCAACGCCGAACAGCCGCCACGCGCCCGTTCGGACGCACATAAGGATCCATGGCTAACTCCCGGTAGGGGCCAAAGGCTCCGGGGTCCGTGTGGCCGCTAGACCTCGGCGCGGGCGCGGCGCCAGGCACTGGGGGTCTCCCCCATGCAGTCGTTGAAGGCCCTGGCATACTTGGACGGACTGGAGTAGCCCACGGCTGCCGCAACCTGCGCTATGGGAAGGTCCGTGTTGAGCAGCATCTCGGCCGAGCAGCGCACCCTGTAGGCCCTATACCAGCTGTAGATGGGCATGCCGTAGGTGGCGCGGAAGGCCTCCTTGAGCACGGTCGGCGAGGTTGCGCAAGCCGTGGCGATCGCATCGATGGTGAGCGGGCGAGAAAGGTCCGCCGTCATGACCGAGCGGGCCTGGCTGGCGATCCGCTGCCGGCGGCCCTTCTCTCCCGTAGCCGCTGCCTCCTGTGTGGAGGCGCTGAGCACATGCAGGAGCTCAAGCACGCGCAACCGCAGATAGCTCACGTCTGCCTGCTCCGCATGAAGATAGACGTCCGCAAAGACTCGTGTCACGTCTGCACGCTTGCCCAGAAGCGTCAGTCCACGCGCGCCAGAAAGCCCGCTCAGACATGCAAGGTCCACGCCAAAGCCGGACAGCTGCCGCGCGGTTTCCTGAGGCAGACCGGCAGAGACAAACACCAGCGCCCCGGATATCCGGCCCGTCAGCGTGGGAATCACGCTGGCCACCCGTGCGCCATCGATGGCAAAGGAATCGCCACGGGCAAGCTCTTGTCGTCCGCCGGCAAAGCTCACGTCTCCCGACCCGCCGCGCACATGCCCCACGACGGTGCCTGCTGGCACGTTGAAGCCAACACGCTTCTCGTGCCCCGTAGGGTCAGTCTCGAAGTACGAGAGGCTGACCCCATCAAGAAGGTCGATCGTAGTTATCCGCATGAGGCCACCCCCCTCTGTCACAAAAGTGTCAGTCACCTTTGTGACATTGAATACTTGATGTCACAAAGGTGACTGACACTTTTGTGACAGAGGCGCCGCAGGGAACAAGCCCCCACGGCGCCTCGGCAGTGCTTACGCAGCCTCCTCGGAGAGGTTGCTCAGGATGTGCTCGTCCTTCTGGTCCCACTTGGGCATGGGACGGAAGAGCTGGTAGAGGATCAGGGCCGCGAAGGCAAAGGCCACGATGGTCCAGAACCCGAAGTTGCCAAAGACGAAGAGCTCGTAGAACTGGTTGATGAGCAGGCCCACGACCCAGCCAAAGCCGCACTCGTAGCCGATAGCAAACCAGAACCACTTGTTGTCATCCATCTGCCTGCGGATGGTGCCCATAGCGGCAAAGCAGGGGGCGCAGAGCATGTTGAAGGCCACATAGGCGCACATGGCACCAACGTGCAGGGTGCCGCCCACCATGAACATGTTGGCAAAGCCCTGCCACATGGTCACGGAGTTCTCGGTGGCGTCGCCCAGGCCGAAGATCACGCCGAAGGTCGACACCAGGTTCTCCTTGGCGATGAGGGCGGAGATGGTGGCAGCGGTTGCCTGCCAGTTGCCGAAGCCCAGCGGGATGAAGAGCCAGGCAAGCGCGGAGCCCACGCCGGCGAGCATGGAGAAGTCGTTGACGTTGACGTCTGCAGGGGCGTCCATGCCAGGCAGGAAGCCAAAGGCGCCGTCGCCACCCTCCCAGCCGGCCAGGCCGAAGTTGTTGAGGAACCAGATGCCCACAGCCGCGGCGAAGATGATCGTACCGGCCTTCTTCACGTAGGCGGCCACGCGCTCCCAGATGTGGAGCAGCCAGGACTTGACGCTAGGCAGGTGGTAGTCGGGGAGCTCCATCACGAAGGGCACGGGCTCGCCCTGGAAGGGCTTGGTCTTCTTGAGCATGACGGCCGAGATGATGATGGCGGCGATGCCCATGAAGTAGAACATGGGGGCAACCCACCAGGCACCGTTGTCGGAGCCCACGAGCACGCCCATGACAAGGGCGATGATGGGCAGCTTGGCGGAGCAGGGGATCATGGTGGTGAGCATGGCGGTCATGCGGCGGTCACGCTCGTTCTCGATGGTCTTGGTGGCAAGGACGCCGGGGACGCCGCAGCCGGAGGACACGATCATCGGGATGAAGGACTTGCCGGACAGGCCGAAGCGACGGAACACGCGGTCCATGACGAAGGCCACGCGGGACATGTAGCCGCAGTCCTCAAGGAAGCAGAGCATGACGAAGAGGACGAAGATCTGCGGGATGAAGCCCAGGACGGAGCCTACGCCGCCGATGATGCCGTCGACCACCAGGGAGATCACCACGTCGGAGGCGCCCGCATCGGTGAGCCAGCCGGTCACTGCGTTGGGGATGGAGTCCACGAAGTTGCCATAGTCGTGGGGGTCGGGCTCGGCCTGGTCGAGGGCGTCCTCGAAGTCGGCCAGCGTGACGGTGTCCAGCACGCCCAGCTCCTGGCCGTCGGCCAAGACGGGGTTGCCGTCCTCGTCAACCGTGGTGATGACCTCGCCGTCGGCGTCCACGAAGTTGCCGTCCGCATCCGTGATGGCAACGTCGTGCGCCTCGACGCCGGCCTTCTCGGCAGCGGCCTCGAAGTCCGCGATGGTGGCCTCGTCCTCGGAGGTGGGCTCCTCGGCGTCGATGGCGTCCTGGACGCCGTCGGTGCTCACGCCCTGCTCCTCGGCGGCAGCCAGGAAGCCGGAGATCATGTCGTCGTAGTTGGCGTCCTGGTAGGCCTCGGAATCCTCCTCGTAGGCCGCCTGGGACTCGCCATTGGTGAACCAGCCGTCAGCAAAGAGGTTGTCGTTCACCCAGTCGGTGGCGGCGGTGCCCACGGTACCGATGGCCACCCAGTACACGAAGACCATGACGGCGATGAAGATGGGCAGGCCCAGGACGCGGTTGGTGACCACGCGGTCGATCTTCTCGGAGGTGGAGAGCTTGTCGGGGGACTTCTTGACGGCCTTCTCCATCACCGTGGCGATCCAGTCGTAGCGGTCGGAGGTGATGATGGACTCGGAGTCGTCGTCGCGCTCCTTCTCCACGGCCTCGATCACGGGCTCGAAGGCGGCGACCTCGTTCTTGGTCAGGCCCAGCGGCTTGATGGCCTCGGCGTCGCGCTCGAACACCTTGATGGCGTACCAGCGGACGAGCTCGGGCTCGCACTGGTTCTTGATGCCGTCGGCGATTTGGGCCAAGGCGTGCTCCACCTCGGGCGAGAAGAGCTCGACCGGCTTGGCGATGGCCTGCTTGCGCGCGGCCTCCTCGGCGTCCTTGACCAGCTTGTCGAGGTTCTTGTTGCGCAGGGCCGAGACCTCGACCACGGGCACGCCCAGCATGTGAGAGAGCTGCTTGGTGTCGATGGTCTCGCCGTGCTGCTCAAGCAGGTCGCACATGTTGAGGCCCACGACGACCGGGCGGCCGGTCTCCAGGATCTGCGTGGTCAGGTAGAGGTTGCGCTCGATGTTGGTCACGTCGATGAGGTCGATCACGGCGTCCGGGCGGTCCTTGACCACGTAGTCGCGCGAGACGACCTCCTCGGGCGAGTAGGGCGAGAGCGAGTAGATGCCCGGCAGGTCCACGAACGTGACGTTCGTGTCCTTCTTCCAGTTTGCCATCTTCTTCTCCACGGTGACGCCGGGCCAGTTGCCGACGTAGCCGTTGGAGCCGGTGAGCTCGTTGAAGAGCGTGGTCTTGCCGCAGTTGGGGTTACCAGCCAAGGCTATGTTGAGCTTGTCTGACATTCCTCCCCCTTCAGTTCTTGATGCGCTTGCAGTTAGAAATGACTTACTTTGTGACACCGAAAAACGCCCCGCGGGGCGTCAGCGTTACCTATGCAGCGGTGACGTCGGCCACCTCGACGCACTGGGCCTCGTCCTTGCGCAGCGACAGCTCGTAGCCGCGTACGGTGCACTCGATGGGATCGCCCAGAGGAGCGACCTTGCGCACGAAGACCTTGGCGCCCTTGGTGAGCCCCATGTCCATGATGCGGCGCTTGATGGCGCCGGTGCCCGTGAGCTTGGACACGGTGCAGGTCTCCCCCACCTTCACGTCCCTCAGTGTTGCCATGACTCTTTCCTTCCACTCGTGCCTTATCCCACGCGGTTTGCCCACAGGCGACCGGACCCCGCAGGGCCCCGTCCAGACATCCGCAAAGGTTGATGAAGTTGGCTGTGCTAGCTGCACATGATGTGGGCCGTGAGCTGGCGGTTGATGCCAAACTTGGCGCCCTTGACGGACACGATCATGTCGCCGTTCACGCGCGACACAACCTTGACCTGCGCGCCCTCCACAAAGCCCATCTCGGCGAGGTGCTGGCGCATCTCCTGGGTTCCCTTGGTCCTGGCTACGGTGACCGTGTCGCCCTCGCGAGCCGCCATGAGCGGGTACTGCTGTCCCTTGGCCACCTGAGACACAGGCTGGACCTCTTCCTCGCGACCGTTCGCCGCGTAGAACTGCGCTGCTACTGCTTCTGCCATCGCGACCTCCCTGACCGACGTTCCAAGAAAATGTGAACTCGGGTTAACTCACAAAAGTAGTGTAGGGCAAACTTTTCTTCCCGCAAGGTTCACCTAGGTTAATTTGTGCAAAACGGGGCAAATTCCGTCCGATTGGGCGCATGTGGACGAATGCTGGGATTTGAGGTGCCATAGCCCAAAGCGCCGCATTCTGCGAACGGCGGACTTAGTTCCTTGGGTGGCAAGCGACAGGTCAGGCCTCGAGTAGGCAGGTGGGCAGTGGCAACAGGGGGCTCGTGGCGCAATTGACCTCGAGTAGGCAGGCGGGCCTTGGCGACAGGGGGCTCATGACACATTGGCCGTCGAGTAGGTAGCTCTGCCGTAGGCTCTGCGCGCACAGAGACAAGAACCCCCTCGAGTAGGTAGGTTGTACATCAGGCATAGCCGACCAGGTAACGAAGTAGCCCTCGAGTAGGCAGGTCGCCCTTCGGGCACGGTTGACCTAGCGGCAAAACGGGCCCCGAGTAGGCAAGCAAGCCCTCTCTGAGGCGGCCGGGCCAGACAGACGCAGGCCACCAAGTACCTATTCGGCAGCAGTTTTGTCAGGCAATCGCGTCTCAACCCCAAGGCACCCGCCTACTCGACCACCGGTTCGCACGCAAGGCCTTCCAGCACGTGAAGACGCCTACCTACTCGGCCGTGATCTGTCGCACGCCCCAAGGGTCGCCGCTGCCCACTACCTACTCAAGGCCTCTTCCTCGCAGGCGGCCGCCCCAGCCGCCGCGGCAGCCACCTACTCGACCCCCGGCTTTGCCGGCGCGGCAAGAAGGGCCCCGGGCACCTACATGCGCCCGGGGCCTTTCAGCCTCCTATTAGCGTTCGCCTCAAGGTGGGACCCACCCCATCGGGGCCGTCTACTGCATGAGCTCCATGATGCGCTCGGCATCCTCCCCGCGAATGAGCTCCTGCCCCTCGGCGGGCTCCACGGTCTGGCTCACGATGACGTCGGCCTCGGCCGGATCGCTCACGACCTGGGTTGCCAGCATGCGGAAGAAGCGGTCCATGCTCATGACCTGCGTGGGCTTGAGGTACCTGACCAGCCAGTCGAACGGGGCATCCACGCTCACGGCCGCCGTACTGTCCAGTGCCATGTTCAGCCAGATGAGCTCGCGTTCCTTGAGGTCGAGGGCAAAGAGGTAGGCTTGGGTGCTCTCGCAGGTAATGGCAAAGGAGGTCCTGACCGTCTTGGGCTCGAAAACCTGGCCGACGTCGTCCACGTCGCGCAGCATGTAGCCCGCCCGACAGGCCAGCTTGCTGAAGTGCTTCGCGTTGTATACGTTATCCGTGAAGACGAGGAACCGCCCCCGGGGGTACTTCTGCCGGAAGGCGTCGATGTCCACGTCGTAGTACTCGGAGCCGCCGTGGTAGCCGTTCACCTGATCCCCTGAGAACGTGATGGCGTCAGACTGCTGGCGAGACATGTTGCCCCAGTAGAAGGTCTCCAGCTTAGCGCCCCATTCGTCCACCAGCACGCAGGAAAGGTCGATGTCCTTCACCTTCTCCCAGTAGGTGAAGGCGCGCACCTTCTTCCCTGCAAGGATGGGCAGGCGGGAGCCCGTGGGCAGGGTGCCGTAACCGGACTGAGATGAGGCCTCCCGCGTGGGAAGGGCGATCCGGTCCATCTCGGGCCCGATCCACACCTTGCCCAGACTGCCGTGGTAGGCCTCCTCCAGCTTGCGGACAACCGCCTGGAAGGCGGACTCGCGGACCTCGTCCGAAACGTAGGATTGTCTGTGCGCGCATTCCTCCGGGGTCTCCTTGTGATGCACCACCTTGTTGTGCCGCACGAAGGCGAAGTCGCGCGCGCCTTGCGACTCCCCGTTGTCCAGCGCGTACCGCATGTAGAGCTGCAAGAGAAGGAGCCGGTTCCTGGTGCCAAGCAGGGCGATGACCCCATCTACCTCCTCCGGCTTACAAAGGCTCAGCAGGTAGTCCAGATTGCGAATCAGGGCGCCGTCGCCCTTCTCCCGCACGAGAAGGGCCGCCGCATCGACCGTCTTGCCGTCGCGCATGAGGGCGTCGAACGCGGACCAAACGGACTCGTTACCCTTGGTACGCATACGGCGAGCGAAGTCCTGGGCCGCCTCGTTCTGGGGCTTCCAGTGGATGTGGTGGAGCAGGCCGCACCAGGCCCGCTTCTTCTCGTAGCAGGCACGGATGTTGCGGCCGCGCCCGCCCTCATCGGCAAAGAAGCTATCGATGAGGGCCGCCAGCAGCTTCCTGTCCTGGTTGCGCAGGCTGATGTGGCGCACGTTGTCCTGCCACTCCTTGCGAGTCTCGACGGCAATCCCGTCGGCGCGCAGACAGCTGACGGCAGCCTTCCGCTGCGCACTAACGCGAGCCCGCGCGATCGACGTCTCGTCCTGTGCGGCCGCAAAGGCGCGGTGGTTCATCTCGTCTGCTAGGCGGATTGCGTCCGAGAGCTGCAGGAAGCGGCCAAAGCGCAGGTCGCGGGTGTCGAGCAAGAGCTTGGTCGCCAGGTCCTTGGAGGGAACGCCAGAAGGGACGTAGTCGTAGGTTCTCACGAACTGGAGGACGAAGCCGTACTCCTCCTCGGAGAGGGGGCGACTGGTTGCCAGCACGGAGTCAATCTGGGCGGCAAGAAGGGCCTGGGCTTCCTCCTGGTCCACGATCTGGAAGGGCTTGGGCTCCCAGTTTTCGCGGAAGGGGCGACGCTCCTCGTATTGCTCGAAGACGGAGTGGCCGGCCTCGTCGACCCCTAGGCCGTAGCTCAGCACGTAGTGCAGGAGCTGGTCCACCAGGAGCTCGTCTAGGGAGAGCGTAAGGACGCTCTGGGGAAAGCCGCGATAGAAGGCCTTGGGGACGTTGATGCCCAGAATCTGCGAGACAAACTTGACCATGTCTTGGGTGGCCAGCTCCTGGCCCTTGGTGACTTTGATGCCCAGCTTGTCTTCCAGGGCAACGACGGTGGCAAAGGCCTCGCCGGGCTCGGCGGCGTGCTCGTGGACCAGGTAGCCCTTGTTGAACAGGTGGGTCTTGAAGGTCTTGTTCATGCGCCTCTCCCTTTGCCTGCGGATCTGAAAAAAGGCGGCGGCACCTGGGCCACCGCCGCGCTCGCAGGGAGGCTGGCGATATTGCGGGATTATATAGGCGCTCTGCCCTTGAGCTACGGAACCTCGCGGCCCCGGCAGGACTCGAACCTGCATCTCCTCCGTCTAGTGGAAAGAAGTAAACCCCGCTAGCTGCCAGCCTATGGCTAGGTTAGCACGAGGGGGGGTCGTTCGTACTAGCGAAACCATAGGCCGCGAGCGGCATCGATTCTCCGACGAACGGTTCTGTGACGAAACCTTGGATAGGTACACGCGCATCCGGCCGGTGGGGAAGGAAAGAGGGGGCCTCGATCGTGTCCATATGCGTGGTGTAAGAAGGGCAAGGTGGGATCGCCCGCACCCGCGTCAGCCTGATGCTACCCCTTCTTGAGGCCGCGCCTCTCCACG
>CADAUA010000010.1 GCA_902791035.1 uncultured Coriobacteriaceae bacterium
CGGCCCTCCAGTGGCCGGACCTCTCGTCCTTGAAGACGAACCCGTTGCTCAGATTCCTCGGCATCGTGCCCCCCATCAACGATTGAACCTCTGAAACGCCTGTCCTCGGCAGTCGTAGTACGTGTAGTACGTGGATAGTACGTGGCGTACTATTTGCGTACTGCGGACGACTTTACATGTTGGGGACTGTGGTCGCCTCATGTTCGCCAAGGTCGGCAAATGCCCAGTTAAACAGCACAATTCGTGGAAGTGGTGTCCTTTGTTGTCTATTGACATTCATCAAGGATTGCGCCCTGGGGGTCAAGGGGTCGCTGGTTCGAATCCAGTCCACCCGACCAGAAGAAACGGGAGGTCAGACGTGGTGTCTGGCCTCTTTTCCTATGTCCAGGCAGTTATGCGTAGAGCCTCGATCCTCCTTCCTGATCCTCACGATGCGGCTCACTCCACAAAGTCCAGCTTAGTAGAGCGCAGATTCGGTTGTACTTCATATATCTGCAGGTAGACGCATTGCGACCTACTGCGTCACATTCTACTAACATGAAGTTCCTCCGCAGTGCCGCAACGGGAGCGGCAGCAAGCTGAGTGCTTGTCCTCGACGTTTGCACCCTAACAGCCCTAAGCAGCTCCACGCAACTGCCGTAGGCCCAGTAGGGTGATTCGGGATCCCTCGCACGGCCCAATCGCGCACCCTTCTCGCCCTTCGGATGGCCACATCGTCCCGACCGGCTTGTTAGGCAGGGCCCGCCACGGGCAAGGTCGCCGAGCTCGCCCAACGCTATGGGATGTATGTCGTCTTTGGGATGCCGGAGCGCGTGGTCGACCAGGTGTACAACTCGGCAGCCCGGTCGTGTGGCCCAACCGCGGCGACAGGGGAGTCAAACCTACGTGGGGTCGGCCTTCTGGGAGGACGGCTGCGACCAGCCGGGTCTGCGGCTTGGCACCGTCGAGCTCACCCTTGCCGACGAGCTCTCACAGATCCCCATCTTCCGCTGCGACGCCCAAGGCAACCGCGACTGGCGGGGCGACCTCTACGCCAGGCTCTACCAAGAGCCGGAGGCAGCCGGGGCCTGACCTCGGCAATCGCGCTAACATGTCTTCAGACACGCCACACGCCTGGGGGAAATTCATGAGGGTAGCGCAGCTGCAGACGCACGTCCTTGCGGACAAGGGCAAGAACCTCGACGAGGTGGAGGACCTTCTCTGCGGCCTTGATGGCAGGGGGGTGGACCTTGCCTGCCTGGGGGAGATGTTCTGCTGTCCATACGAGACGCCGAACTTCCCCACATACGCGGAGCCCGTGGGAGGACCCACCTGGCAGCGCCTCTCGTCCATGGCGGAGCGCCACCAGGTGGTGCTCGCTGCAGGCAGCGTACCAGAGGTGGACGAGGCCGGGCATGTGTACAACACCGCCTACGTCTTTGGGTCGGATGGAAACCAGCTGGCACGTCACCGCAAGATGCACCTCTTTGACGTGGAAATCCCCGGAGGCCAGGTCTTCCACGAGTCCGAGACCCTTACAGCGGGAAGCGACGTTACGGTATTCGACACCGCCCTCGCCCGCATGGGCCTCTGCATCTGCTTCGACTGCCGCTTCCCGGAGCTCACGCGCCTCATGGCGCTGGAGGGTGCCCAGATTATCCTGGTACCCGCCGCATTCAACCTGAGCACAGGACCCGCGCACTGGGAGCTGCTCCACCGCTCCAACGCCCTCATGTCCCAAGCCTTCGTAGTGGCCACGTCCGACGCGCGCGACATGCTGGCGAGCTATCACGCATGGGGCCACTCCATGCTCGTGGGTCCCTGGGGAGACGTCCGCGCCCAGCTTGACGACAAGCCCGGGGTCCTTGTGACCGACATCGACCTTTCCGACACGGCCGTTGCACGCGGGGCCATCCCCGCGCTCTCCGCACGTCGGTCGGACGTATACGAGCTCCGACTCCTCAAGGGGGAGATTTAGGAAAGTCCTCATACCCTCGAGTTTTGCCCCTGTATTAGCAGCAATTTGTAGGAATAGTATTCAAAACTCGTCGGCGCAATCGTCATGGGCTACTGCGGTATCTCCGAGGGTGCCATCTCCTACACCGCAGCCGATCCCGCCCGCATGATCCCCATAAACATCATCTCCTGCGCCATCAAGGTCAAGGGCGACGACCTCATCAAGGATCCCAACGCCGTTGTGGCACAGATCGTAGAGAAGCTGAGCTAGTCAGACAGAGCTTATCATCCTACCGTGGAGGGCCCCGCTCACGACGGGGCCTCTTGGCCTGACAGAGGGTCTGACCCTTTGTCACGTCGCCGCCAACGCGTGACACGGGACCCGACCCTCTGTCACGCAGGCTAGTAGCCCAGGGTTTGGTCCACCACGTGCGTCAGGGGCTGCCCAGCCAGATAGCGCCGCAGGTTGTCCGTGCAGATCCCAAAGATGTTCCTCACGGCGATGGGGTCAGTGTCGCGACCGGCCACGTGTGGGGTCACTATGACGTTGGGAAGGTCCCAGAGGGGGCTCGAGGCAGGCAGGGGCTCCTCGTCGAAGACGTCGAGCGCCGCCCCGGCCAGCCGTCCGGCAAGAAGGGCCTCAGCCAGCGCCTCCTCATCCACGGTCGCGCCACGGCCCACGTTCACGAGGATGCCTTGCTCACCCATGGCCGCAAGCACGTCCGAAGAAACGAGGCCCGCCGTCTGGGGTGTGGCAGGCAGCGCGCACACGACCACGTCGGCATCCCTCACAGCCGCAGCGAGGTCGTGACTCGTGTAGCTCTCGTCGAAGGGCTCCGCCGGCGCGTGGCTGGTCCTCGCGACCCCACGCACACGCGCTCCCAGCATGCGGAAGTCGCGGGCGACCCAAGACCCCAGGTCTCCCATGCCTATTACGCAGACGGTGCTTCCAGCCACGTTCCGGGCCGCATCGACGCGCCTCCACTCATGGGCGAACTGTTGGCGCTGGTAGGCGGGGAGCATGCGGAGCAGCATGAGGGTCACGCACAGCACGTGCTCGGCAATGTCTTGGCCAAAGGCACCCGAGCAGTTGGCGAGAGTGGCACCCGCCGGCAGTGCCCCGCAGTAGCGCTCGGCGCCGGCACAGGGGAGCTGCACCCACCGCAGGCGGGGGAGCGCGGCGAGCTCGCCCGCCGGGAAGTAACCCATGAGGACCTCGCAGCCCGTAAGCTGTGCTGCGACGGGCTCCCGCTCGAAGATTACGGGTTCCAAGCCGCCCTCGCGCGCCATGGTGGCGATCTCTGTGGTCTCGTCCTTGTCAAAGGGCATCCCGAAGACGCCCATCTGAGCGCGTCCCATCAGCGCACCCCCAAACGTAGCGGCCTACTCTGCCAGACCGTCCTGGCGCATCATGGACTTCATGGCCGTGAGGTCCGTCTCTATGTCCAGCGTCCTCGAGGCCGCCATGGAGTCCAGGAGCTTCTCGTAGGCCTTGTTTACGTCGTCGAGCGACGCGAGAATCCGTTGCGCCGCCGCCTGCTCGTCCGCACTCGCGTGCGGCTTGGCCTGGATCTCCGCGTAGGCCTCCGCAAGCTTTGCCGTGGTAGGCAGGTAGTAGCTCGTGAACATGCCCAGCTTGGAGATGGTCTCGGGGTGCTTGCGGGCCTCCGCGCCGATCTGGGAGGCGAGCGTGTGCGTGCGGTCGAACTTGTCGTGGGCCTCGCCAGCCAGTCCCTCCACGGCCTTGGCGATGCGCGCCACGCCCAGGGCTATCTCCTCCAGTGCCTGGGTCTGCTCCGGCGTGAGGGTCTTTGCCGAGGCCGCCTTGCGCTGGGCCTCCTTGGCCGCCTCCTGGTACTCGCTGTAGAGCTTGTCGGTGAGAAGGAACTCCACCCCGTCCTCGGAGAGGTGCCCCTCGGGGATCCAGCTCCGGGCGATGAACTCCTTGAGCTGGCCCCTCAGCTTGTCCGCCTGGGACCCGATGGCCTGGGCCAGTCTCTCCACCGTAATCGCAGGCTGCGACAGGAGCACCGGCCTGCAGGCGCGGAAAGCCCTACCCAGGCGGATCTCCTGGGTCGCCTTGAGCGCGCGCAGCACGAGCGGCACCGCGATCGCAGCAGACACGAGCGCATAGAAGAGCGCATGCACGCCCTCGGAGAGAAGGCCGAGGGCGGCAATCCCGAAGCAGGCCCCGAACCACCAGCAGAGGCCCGCCCGCACGTACTGGCGCGTCATGGAGGGCGCAGGCAAGAGATATTTGTCGTTTGGGTCCACAGGCGTGCTGCGGTTCACCATGTCCTGGCCGGCATTCATCATCTGCCGGCCCATCTGGCCGAGGCCACGGCCCAAGCTCTGACCGAGTCCCTGCCCTATGCCGCGGGTAACGTCCTCCGCCATGCGGCCGAGCTGCCTCGAGGCGTCGCGGAACTCCGGGGAGTTGAAGGCGCCGCCCATGGCGTCCATCGCACCACCCAGCGCGTCCCCAAGGCCTCCCAAGGCATCACCGATGCCACCCATGGCGTCACCCATGCCGCCGAACGCGTCGCCCATGCCGCGGGTGAAGGCCTCCGGGCCTCCGTGCCGCACGTCAGGCCCCGGACCGCCGAAGCCGCTGGGCCTGGGAGGCGTCTGGGGACCTCCACCCCTAGGGACGCCCCGCCGGGGGCCACCGGAGCCGGCCCGCCCTCCCGGCCCCGGATGGGGCCCGCGCCCCCCGTCGTACCAGCCTGTATCGAACCTCATGGACCATCACATCCCATTCGACGTGCACGGGGCACACGCTACTTGAAGTCTTTACGGGCAGTATACAGGCGTTCGCCGACGACGGCAGCCACCCCGTCCGCATCCTCCTCGGCCTTGGCTAGCGCCTGCAGCTCCCCAGTGCCTGCCGTGCCTGCCGCAGCGTGGCGCTCGGCAATGTCGTGCCAGGCGGGAAGGGCATGCTCCACCACCGAGGCTAGCGCCTGCTCGGCGGTCTCGTCCGCCTCGCACAGGAGAGTTAGGGCGGCGGCCACCTGCGCCGCGGCCATACGGGAGAGTTCCAGCTGGTCGGCCTTGTCGGTCAGACGCCGCGCGTGCCCTGGCTCCGTCTCCGCGCGCATGCGCGCCGCACGGCTGGCAAGCCCCAGCTCACGTTCCTCACGCTGGGCATCCGCCACGAGCCTCTCGAGCACGCAGCGCTCCTTGATGAGGGCCACCTGCCGCAGCTTGAGGGCCGTCTCGGCCCGTGTGACCCACCCTGTCGTAAGGGCCTGCGCCTGCCGGCCAGCTGACGCCTGACGCCCAGCGAGAAGGCCCCACAGCCCGCCACGAGCTTGTCTGGGGGCGGGGGAGAGGTCGTCAAGCAATCGAGCCGCCGCGTCCGCCGCAGCGTGGGCGTCGCATGCCGAGAGCACTTGGAGCGCGGCGTCCACGGTCCGGGCTACCTGGCACCTCGCACCCTGCCCGAACTCCGTAATCCCGAGAGAGCTTTCCAGGTCGATGCCAGCCGCAAGCTCCCTCACACGGCCCTCGTCATCATCGGTTGCCCCCGGTTCCTCAATCAAAGGACACCGCCTGTCCGCGCCAGATGCTCCATGAGCTCCGCGGGGCCGTCCTCGACGGACGCCCCAATCACCATCTCCGCGGCATCCTTGGCAACCTGCTGGCCGTCTGCGACACACAGGGGATGCCCCACCTCGGCCATGAGGGGAACGTCGTTCTCGGAGTCGCCGATGAAGGCGACCTCGTCTCTGGTGATGCCGAGCGCCTCCAGAATGGGGGCGAGGCCACGGTGCTTGCTCCAGCCACGCTCGTTGACGTCGAACCAACCAGGGATCGTGTGCATGAGCGAGACGTCGGGGCAGGCGTCCTCCACGGTGCGCCGGACCAGCTCGGGGTCCACCTCGCCCTCGTCGAAGGCCAGGCCCGCCACGAAGAACTCGTCGCCTTCCGGCACCTCGCTGACCACCTTGGCACCGCCGAGGGCGCGCGAGAAGGCCTCGGACATCCCCTCGAGCGCAGGGGGGACCACCACCCCCCAGCTCACCTTGCCAGTCCGGCCCTCGAGGTAGGGGTCCACGCACCAGGAGACGACCGCAGAGGCCTTGGCCGCAGTGGCGGAGACCCGTCGCAGGACGCCACGGTCGATGGACTGGCGGCGCACCATGCGGCCCCCTGCGTAGACGATGCGGCCACTCGCGAGGATCCCGTCATAGAGCACGGACGGGTCGTTGCGGAAGAAGCGCACGACGTCACCAGAGATGCGCCCCGTGGCCGGGCCGAAGGCCACGCCTGCCTCACGCATCGCCGCAACCGCGCGGATGGTGCGCTCCGATACTCCAGAGTCCTCGGCACCCACGGGCACGAGGGTCCCGTCCATGTCTGCCAGCACGAGTCGAATCATACGCACCTCCGCATCCTTTGCCTCACAGACCCAACACTACGACAGCGGGGCCGGGTTCGCGCCCAGCCCCGCAGGAATCCGCAAGGTTCGCTCACCCCAGGCGACGTGCCTGAGGCCTAGCCCTCCTCGTCCATCAGACGCTCGTAGACGGCGCTCACGGCGGCGAACTCCTCGTCGTCCTCGATGTCTCGGAGCTCGAAGGTGCCGTCGGCGTAGTCGATGTTCCGATACAGGTAGACGGATTCGTCGTCTCCCTCGGGCGCGAGGGCCACGTACTCCCACCCCTCGACCGTGAAGTAGCCGATGACCTCGCAGCGCTCCGAGGTCCCGTCCTCGTAGTCGAGCGTGATGAACTCCTCAAAGTCCTGGTCCTCCGCGCCGTCCATGGCCTTGTCCTCGTCTGCCATCCTGTCCTCCTACCGGCCCATCACTTCCACCAATACGACGAGTCTACCCAGTACGCGGCCGCGCAAGCACAGCGAGCCTCAAGTCCCAACAAACCCGCGGCATGCACAGGAGCACATGCGACCTCACTCGTGTAAGCGCTCTGCAGGAGCCTTTGCTGCCCCCAGAGAGCCCGCCGGTTGGGTTAGACTTGATACCTCGAAGGCAAGAGGTACACGAATTCAGGCGAGGTCGGACTTGGCTGAGAAGATAAAGAGCTTGGTTGATGACATAAAGGACATGGCAGACGCCGATGCTGCCGTGGCCCAGGGAGCGGGCAGCTGCACCGATCCCGTTGGCACGCCCAACAACCCGTCACACCAGATCCTCACGGTGGCCAACGTGATCACCTTCTGTCGCCTGGCCCTCACGATCGCCTTCCTCGTGCTCTTCTCGGAAGGCAAGGACCGCGCGCTCGCGCTGACCTTCTATGCCGTGGCAGCCATCACGGACTTCCTGGACGGCCAGGTGGCCCGTCGCACCCAGACGGTGTCCTGGCTCGGCAAGATAATGGACCCCATCATGGACCGCGTCCTCCTCTTCACGGGAGTGCTGGGCCTCATGATCGTGGGCGAGCTGCCCGTCTGGGTGGCCGTCTTCGTGATCGGGCGCGACTGCTACCTGGGCATCGGCGCCCTCCTGCTGCAGCGTTACCGCAGGCGACCGGTCGATGTCATCTACATCGGCAAGGTCACGACGGCACTTCTCATGTCGGGCTTCTGCGACCTCCTCCTGGGCGTGCCCCAGGTCCATCCCCTGGGAATCACGTCGGCCTCATGGCTCCCGGGCCTCAACTCCCAGCCAGCGGCCTTGGGCATCTTCCTCGTGTACGCCGGGATCGTGTGCTCGGCCATCACCGCCGTCATCTACACGCGCGAGGGGCTGGCCATACGTCGCGAGGCACTGGCCGCATCCGGGAGGGACTGATGCACGAGCACACGCGGCCGACCGCCCTGCTTGGTCTTTCGTCCGCGATCCTGCTGACCCTCGCGGCCCTCGTCCTGCCGAACCCGGCCCTTGCCGCGGAGACGCAGCCGACTTTGACAGAGGCCCAGTGCGCCATCGTCACGGATGCCGCAGGCAACGTCCTCTGGTCCAAGAACCCCGACCAGGAGATGGCCATGGCCAGCATCACCAAGGTCATGACGGCCATGGTGGCCCTGGACTCGGGCAAGGACCTGGACGCAAAGTGCACCATTACGGCATCGGACCTGGGCGCAGACTCCCAGACCATAGGCTTTACCACGAGCGACACGCCCACCCTGCGCGAGCTCATCCGGGCCATGCTGGTCTACTCCGGAAACGACGCCGCCCTCAACGTGGCCATAAACGTGGCCGGATCTGAGGACGCCTTCGTAGACCTCATGAACGAGAAGGCCCAGGAGCTGGGGATGGCACACACGCACTTTGCCAACCCGCACGGGCTCGAGGCCGACGGCCACTACTCATGCGTGGCCGACCTCGCGGTCATGGGCCGCTACGCCCACCAGCACTACCCCCTCATAGCCAGCACGGTGCATACGCGCTCGGTTACGGTGAGCGTGGGCGGCTTGCCCCGCACCTACTACTCCACGGACGAGCTCATGTCCAGCTACCGCGGCCTCTTGGGCATCAAGACCGGTACCGTGGCCTCCGGCGCGGCCTTCCTGGGGGACAGCATGCGGGGCAGCGTGGAGCTCTACACCTGCGTGCTGGGCTGCGCCACGAGCGCGGGCCGCTTTGCCGACACCGCCGCGATGATGGACTGGGCATACCAGACCTTCTCGCGTGCCAAGGTGTCCGATCCGGCATGGGTCACGGACGTGCGCCCCTATGCGCTGAACTTCGCCTGCTCGGTGGTCGTGAGGCCTGAGGCCGACCTCTCCGTGGCCTCCTGGCCCGACTTCGGTGGGCTCGACTACACCACGACCGCCATACACGACTGGTTCCTGGTAGACGATGGCCAGCAGGTGGGGACCACTTCCTGGTCGCAGCGGGGACGCACGGCGGGCACCACCCGCTATGTGGCCCACCTGGTGCTGGGCACCGTGCCTCGCGTGGGCATCCTCTCTCTTCCGCTCTGGTGGAACGGCCAAGGGGAGCTGGGCGGTCCCCTCACACGGGAGGCAGCATGAGTGACAAGGACACCATGAGGGGAGGCCCGAGCCCCCTGGGGCCGCTCTATAAGGAGCACCTGGCCCTCGGTGCGGCATTCGAGCGCGGCGTCGGGGGACGGCTCTTCCCCATGGCCTACGAGGCCGAGCCCAGCGTGGCCGAGGGCACGCCTCATCTCTGCGACCTGGCCGGCTCGGCCTATCTCCTGGTCTGTGGCCCCACGGCCCAGGAGTTCGTGGAGATGGCCTTCTGTGGCCGGCGCCTCGCGGTGGGGGAGTGCGCCTTCGAGGCCACCCTCATGGGAGACGGTGCCCTCGCCTCCGTGGCCCTCGTGGCCCGCACCGGAGCTCAGGAGTACGTGCTCCTCGACGCCTCCGAGCGAGGCGAGCTCCTAGCGGGCTGGCTCGGCTTTCTGCAGGGTGTGGAGCAGGGTGGCCAGGCCCCCTTCGCCGAGGTCGAGCTCTCCCAGGCGGACGCCCTCCTCCACCCGCTCCTCCTGTGGGGCCCGGGTTCGCTCGACGTGCTCTGCGACTACGTAGCGTCGCGCGACCTCCTACCCGCAGCCGGCCACGTGTCGGACCTTGACCTCGACCGGATCCACACGGTCTGCATGGGCGTCCCCGGACCTGCCGAGGCCCACGTCGCGCTCGTCCCGCCAGACAGGGCCGCGACCCTCTGGAGGAGCCTCCTCTCCTTCACGCAGGTCGTACCGGTGGGAAGGGGTGCCCTGCGGGAGGCCGTGGCTGCCGCCTACCCCTGGGGCCAGCTCCTCGCCATGGGCCAGCGCCTGGAGCCCACCGAGCAGACACTCCGGAAGCTGGGCCTTCTCCGCACGGACGGTGGGTTCGTGGGAGCCCGCGCAATCGGAAGGGGAAGCACATGAAGTACTCCATCAACGCGCAGGGCGTTCCCGAGCCCTTCGGGCCCTTCTCCAAGGGAACGACCGCCGGCAGGCTCGTCTTCGCGTCCGGTCAGCTCCCCATCTCGCCTGACGACGACACTCGCATAGTCGAGGGTGGCATCACCGCCCAGACCGAGCGCGTCATAGACATCATCGAGCTGATCCTGGCAGAGGTGGGCTGCACCCTGGCCGACGTGGCCCAGACCACGGTCTACCTGGCACACATCGAGGACCTCGACGCCATGAACGAGGTCTACGCCCGGCGCTTCGCCTCGCCCACGCCAGCCCGCGCCGTGGTGGGCGTGGCGGCCCTGCCACTGGGAGCCCTCGTAGAGATGGACTGTGTGGCCTGCCGATAGGCCGCGAGGTGGGCTATCATGGCTCTGTAAGGAACTTCCTGTAAGGAGAGACCACATGCAGCCTGGCAACAAGTCCCGGACCGAGGCAGGCGCCACCGAGATCTTCCGCATGCCGTCGTCCGACGCCACCGTGCCCGACCTCATGGCGCGCCAGAGGCCCAAGCATCCCACGCTCACCATCGTCAAGGGCCCCCAGACCGGCGGCGTCTTCGAGCTGGACTCCAGCGTGATCACCTTGGGCCGCGACCCCAAGAACAGCGTCTTTCTCAACGACATGACCGTCTCGCGCCACCATGCCCGCATGGACCTCTCCGGCATGGGCTCGGGAACCGCCACGATCGAGGACCTGGGCTCGCTCAACGGCACCTGGGTGGACGGTGCCATCGTGAGCTCCGCCACCCTCAAGGACGGCTCCACCATCCAGATAGGCACCTTCCGTATGGTCTTCCACACCAACGCGCGCGCGAACGGCGCAGGAGTCTAGCCCTCATGGCTGACGCCGGCTACCTCACCATCGGAAAGGTCGTCAAGCGGCTGCAGGAGCGCTATCCCGACCTGTCGGTCTCCAAGGTCCGATACCTGGAGGACGAGGGGCTCCTGGATCCGGCTCGCACGCCCAGCGGCTACCGGCTCTACTCCCAGCGCGACATCCGACGTCTCGAGAAGGTCCTCTACCTGCAGAAGAACCGCTTCCTGCCCCTCTCCGTAATCAAGGAGGAGCTGGAGCGGGAAGACCAGGGCCTGCCCGCGACCGACGTGGTGCCCGAGACGGCCCTGCGCCTGCCTCCCGAGGACGAGGAGGTGGCAAACAAGCTCCACCCCATAGACCGCATGCCGGAGCTCGTGGGCACCTCCGTGAGCTTCGTGCGCCAGCTCTCCGAGGCAGGCGTCATCCAGCTGCACCGCTCGCCCCACGGCCGCGACCTGGTGGACGGCCACGACTTCCCACTCATCCGCGTGTGCGACGAGCTGCGCCACTTCGGCATCGAGCCGCGCAACCTCCGCCAGTACGTGATGGCGGCAAACCGCGAGGCCGGCATGTTCGAGCAGGCCCTCGTCATATACGCAAAGAAGGGCGGTGGCGTGGAGCTCGAGGCCACGGAGGAGAACCGCGAGCGCTTCGACGCGGCCTTTTCGCGCATGCTCTCCCTCACCACGAGCGTGCGAAACGAGTTGATCACGCGCAGGGTGCGCGAATCATTCAAGGACATGGGAGCCTAGCGCCCGCGCGCGACCCCCGCAAGAGAAGAGAGGAACCAGCATGTCCGACTTTGACTACGAGAAGCTCATCATCTCCATCCCGGACTACCCGGAGCCGGGCGTCATCTTCAAGGACGTCACCCCGCTCTTTGACGACCCGCAGGCCTTCCAGACCCTCGTGGACGAGATCGCAGACCACTTCATGGGACGCGGGATCACCAAGGTCGTGGGCTCCGAGGCCCGTGGCTTCCTCGTGGGTGCCCCCGTGGCCTACAAGCTGGGCGTGGGCTTCGTGCCCGCCCGCAAGCCCGGCAAGCTCCCGCGCGAGACCTACTCCCAGTCCTACAGCCTGGAGTACGGCACCGACTCGCTCGAGATCCACAAGGACGCCCTGACCCCCGACGACGTCGTGCTCGTGTGCGACGACCTCGTGGCCACCGGCGGCACCGCGGTCGCCACGGCCAAGCTCGCCGAGCAGGGCGGCGCCAAGGTCGCCGGCTTCGCCTTCATGATGGAGCTCTGCTTCCTGAAGCCCCGCGAGGAGCTGGCCAAGGACTATCCCGACACCGAGGTCTTCACCCTCATCAAGGTCAAGTAGGGCAGGCTCCAGCCGCCTTTCAGCCTGCGTTTGGGACTCTGGACACTTTGTCTCCCTTTCGCAGCCCTTGGGCCACGATACCCCTCTTGTGGTATCGTGGCCCATGTATATGAGTCCGACCACGCGCAATCCGCCGCGTCGGACACGACCGTAGAGGGCGTCGAAGGGAAGCATCTTGACCACCAAGCGCCACATCACGAGAAGATCCTTCATGTATGGTGCCGCCGGCGCGGCACTGGCCACCTGGCTCGGCCTCGGCCTTGAGCCTACCGTGGCATATGCAGACCCACAGTCCGACCTCGAGGCCGCCAAGGCCAAGCTGGACTCCCTGGGCAGCCAGCTCCAGTCCCTGCAGGCCCAGCTGGAGACCTCCACGCAGGATCTGGAGGGCATCGGCGAGGACATAGCGAACAAGCAGAGCCAGATCGACGACACCACGGCCCAGCTGGATGACAAGCGCGCGACCCTGGGCGACCGCATGCGCTCCGGGTACAAGGCGGGCGGCCTGAGCTCCCTGGACTTCATCCTGGGCGCCACCAGCGCCACCGACCTCGTGAGCCGCATACACTACATGGACAAGGTCAACCAGTCCGACGCCGAGGCCATCGCCCAGGTGCAGACCCTGGAGGCCCAGCTCCAGCAGGAGATGGACGAGCTCCAGACCCGCCAGGGCGATCTGCAGCAGCAGGTGAGCGACGTCCAGTCCCAGGTGGACGACTACCAGTCCCGCGTGGCCGAGGCCCGCTCCTACTACGACGCCCTCGACGCCGAGGTCCAGGCACAGCTCGCCGCCGAGGCGGCCGCAGCCGCTGCGGCTGCGGCAGAACAGGGCACGCAGACCACCGACAACGTGGCCACGGCGGTCCAGGCCGTGGAGACGAGCAAGACCGTCGAGTCCAAGACGGGCACGTCCACGCACGCGGCAGCCACCTCCGAGGTTACGAATGGCGGCTCGACCAGCTCGAATTCCAATTCGTCCAACAGCTCGAACGGCTCGTCCTCGAGCTCTTCCAGCAGCTCCTCGAGCAATACGAGCAGCTCGCACAGCTCGTCCGGCTCCAGCTCGTCCAGCTCCAGCTCCTCTTCCAGCTCCTCCAGCAGCTCTTCCAGCTCGTCGTCTGGCTCCTCCAGCGGCTCGGGTTCCTCCTCCAGCAACTCGGGCAGCACCCACTCCGGCGGTGCCTATGGCGGCTCCGGCGTGAGTTCTGCCTACAGCTGCCTGGGTTACCCCTACGTGTATGGCGGCGCCAGCCCCTCCACGGGCTTCGACTGCTCCGGCCTCGTGTGCTACTGCTACGGCTGGAAGTACGGCCACAACGCGGGAAACATGCGCCGTGGCGTCAAGGCCGCCGGCAACCTCAAGACCAGCATCGACCAGCTCTCGGTGGGCGACCTTGTCTTCTGCTACTACGACTCGTACACCGACGGCTGCAACCACGTAGGCATCTACGTGGGCGGTGGCCAGATGATCCACGCCGCGAACCCCGCCTACGGCGTCATCAAGGGCTCCATCTTCAGCTTCTGCGGCGGCGGACCCTACTAGAAGCCCTTCGGGCCGGATACGCCTGCCCACGGCTGTCTCGGGCCACATGGCAAGACAACGGCCGTCCCGGCATCACCGGGGCGGCCTTTTGGTGAACAAGACCACCGCGGCACTCTACGCGCTGGCAGACGACAAGGACCCTCGCATGGCAGAGAAGGACGACCAGGGCACCAAGGACAAGGCCACGGGGCCCTTCGCGCACAGGGCCGCCGTGGCGCACCGCCTCCATCGAGGCTTCCAGCTCGACCTCGTCGTCGAGGGCGCCCTTGTGGGCCTCATGGGCGGGGGAGTCGTGACCCTCTACCGCATGGCCCTCTCCGCAGCCGAGCGCACCCTGCGCTCGCTCACCGGTATGGCCATGGGACAGCCCCTCCTCATGGCCTTGTGGTTTGCCTTCCTGGGGCTTCTGGTCCTTGTCGTCGGTCGTCTCATGCTCTGGGAGCCCTATACGCAGGGCAGTGGCATCCCCCAGGTGGACGCCGAGGTCATGGGTCGCATAGACATGCCCTGGTACCGCGTCCTCGGCGCCAAGTTCGTGGAGGGGACGCTCTGCGCCCTGGGTGGCCTATCGCTCGGCCGCGAGGGCCCCTCGGTGCAGCTTGGTGGCATGTCCGGCAAGGCCGTCTCGCGCCTCCTGCACCGCAACAGGGGAGAGGAGCGCCTGCTCGTGACCTGCGGCGCCGCCGCCGGCATGTCGGCTGCCTTCCATGCCCCGCTCACCGGGGTGCTCTTTGCCGTAGAGGAGATCCACAAGCAGTTCACGGCTCCGCTCATCGTGAGCGTCATGTGCTCCTCCGTCGTGTCCGACTTCCTCGTGTCGCAGGTGCTCGGCGTCAAGCCGGTCCTCACGCTCGCCGGTTTCGCCCACGACCTCCCACATGCCTACTACCTGTACGTCCTCGTGATGGGCGTCTTTTGCGGCGCCATGGGAGCCCTCCACAACAGGGGGATGTTCGGCTGCCAGAGGCTCTACGAGAAGATAGACTGGCAGCTGCCCTATGCCCGTCTGGCGGTGCCCTTCGCCCTCGCGGGCGTCATGGCCTTCACGGCCCCGCAGCTCATGTGCGGCGGCGACGCCATCATGGAGCTCATCGAGAAGCCAGGCACCCTGCCCCTCCTCACCATCGTGGCGCTACTGGTGGGGAAGTACCTCTTCACCACCGTCTCCTTTGCCTCGGGAGCCCCTGGCGGAACCCTCTTCCCGCTGGTGATCATGGGCATGCTCGTTGGCGGCCTCTACGGCGTGCTCTGCGTGCATCTGACCGGCCTCTCCGGCACCTACGTGCCCAACTTCGTGGCACTCGGCGTGGCCGCCCTCTTTGCGGGCGTCGTTCGGGCGCCCGTGACCGCAGTGGTACTTGTGTTTGAATTGACCGGTTCGCTGGACGCTCTGCTCAGCGTGTCCGTCGTGTCCATCGTGGCCTACGTCACGGCCAACCTGCTGGGAGTCGACCCCTTCTACGAGCACCTCCTGGCCAAGCTCCTGGGTACGACACCGGACGACCCCCAGGTCAACGGTCGCACCGACGAGAAGATCCTGCACTCCTACAACGTGGGCACCGGCAGCCGCGTGGAGGGCAAGCTCATCCGAGACATACCATGGCCCGATGGCGCCCGTGTGGTGACCATCGAGCGTGCGGGAGACGAGATCGTACCCACAGGCACCACGAGGCTCATGGCTCTCGACGTGCTGCTGGTGATCATGGGCGACGAGGTCTCTGACGACGTGGACCTCAAACTGCGCCAGATGTTCCGTCCGGCCATAGACTCCAACTGGACGCCGACGGACGGCAGCCGTCGTCAGGAGTGAGTCTCTGCGACCGAGTCTTTGTCTCCGTGCTCGCGAGGTGGGGCAAGCGCCCTGCGAGACGGCTCAGGGGAGCAGTCGCAGGGCATCTTTGTCTTATATCTCTCTACTTTACATAAGATATATTATCGCAGTTTTATGGCAAGAGGGGAGTCACGCGTTCGCACGTGACTCCCCAGACCTACTAGAAGGCGTTCGCAACCTGTCTCAGTCCTTCGACCCAGCCGACTTCTAGCCCTCGACTGGCCTTCCCAGGAACGCAGCTGCGCAGGTGGCCGCAATGGCACCGTCTGCCGCAGCTGTGACGATCTGCCTCAAAGGCTTCTGACGCAGGTCGCCTGCAACGAAGAGCCCAGGCGTCCTGGTCTCCAGCCGATCGTTGGTCACCACGTAGCCTTGCTCGTCTAGGTCAGCCAGTCCCTCCAGGAGCCTGGTCGCCGGTAGACGACCCACGAAGACGAAGATCCCGAAGGAACCTTCCTCGTGCGTCACAACACGCGTCTCTCCGGTCAGGTTATCGCGGAAGGTCAGCGTCGAGGGCAGCTCGCCGCCATCGGCAGCCACGAGGGTCGTGTTGTAGAGGACCTCGACCCTGGGGCTCTCCTCGATCTGCTTTGCGACCGAGGCTTGGGCCCTCATGTGATCCTTCCGCACCACCATGGTCACCTTTGAGGCAAACCTGGTTAGGAAGAGCGCCTCCTCTGCAGCAGAGTTGCCACCGCCTATAACGTACACCTGTTTCCCGCGATAGAACATCCCATCGCAGGTGGCGCAGTACGAGACCCCGTGGCCGGCAAAACGGTCCTCACCCACGAAACCGGCATTGCGCGGCGAGGCTCCACCACTCACGATGACGGTCTTGGCCTGGTAGGTACCCTCGTTTCCCACGAGTTCGAATCCCCCATCGGCCATGTGTTCGATTTTGCAAACGTCGTCCATGGCAAACTCGGCACCGAGGTCCATCGCCTGGCCCTGCATCGCGTCGGCGATCGTGAAGCCATCAGTGTGCGGGAGCCCTGGGTAGTTGTCGACCTCGCTCGTGAGGATGACCTGTCCGCCGGTGGCCTCACGCTCCAGGACGAGCGTGTCCAGGAGCGAGCGCCTGGCATAGATGGCAGCGGTAAGGCCAGCCGGGCCCGCTCCGATGATGGCTACGTCGTGCCGGGATGTCTTGTCCTTCTCTGTCATGGTCTCCTCCAATCTTGCTTTCTGCTCTCCCCTCTTCTACCCACGTAGGGGGTGAAATGATACTTGCCCAGAGATAATTCTTACCTCGTGTCCCTAGGTAGATAGGCCCCGGAAGCGACGTTTTCGGGGCCTCACACGACTAGTACAAACGCAGCGATACAAGGCTACGCGATAAGGAAGTAGACCACGAACGCTAGTGTCGCGACCCACATGAGGGGCTTTACCTTCTTGAGCTGGCCTGTCACGGCGGCAACCACGACATAGGAGATGAAGCCAAAGCCGATGCCGCTGGAGATCGAGTACGTAAGAGGGATACCTGCGACGATCATGAAGGCTGGAAAACCCTCCAGCAGGTCGGTCCAGTCGATGTCGACCACGTCGCCCATCATGAGGAAGCCGACGATGACAAGGGCACCGCAGGTGGCGGCCGAGTTCACGATGCTGATTATCGGTGCGAAGAAGGCCGCGATGATAAAGAGGAGGCCCGTGACGACAGAGGTGAGACCGGAACGACCACCGTCGGCAGCGCCTGAGGCCGACTCTACGAAGGTCGTGATGGATGAGGCACCCACAAGGCCACCCACGGCTGCGGCCGCGGAGTCAACGATGAGGATCTGCCTGATGTCCTCGACCGTGCCGTCGTCGTTCAGGAACTCACCCTGCTTGGCCACGGCCATGGCGGTCCCCATGGTGTCGAAGAAGTCCGACATCATGAGCGAGAAGGCAAAGACCAGAAGCGTGGGGCTCGTGAGGACCTTGGTGATGCCCATCACACCGTTCTCGTCAGCCTGGAAGGGCGCACCGAAGCTGGAGAGGTCGAGGCCCGATACGATACCCTCCGGCAGGGTCGTCACACCCAGGGGGATGCCCGCAATCACCGCCACGATGATGCCCAGGAGCAGCGACCCCTTGACGTCCATGGCGTAGAACACGACGGTCGCGACGATGGAGATCAGGCCAACTGTGAAGCTGGGGCTGAAGACGTCCCCCAGCGCCACCATGGTATCGGCGTTCGCCGTGATGATACCGCCGTCCTTTAGGCCGATCATGGCGATGAAGATGCCCAGACCCACAGAGATCGCGTGACGCAGAGAGATGGGTATGGCATCCATGATGGCCTCGCGCAAGCCGCAGACCACGAGGATCAGAATGGCGATGCCCTCAACGAAGATGACGGCCATGGCAGCATGCCAGTCGCCACCGGCAAGCGCCGGGAGCACGAGGGCCACCAGGGCGTTGATGCCCATGCCGGAAGCACACGCTAAGGGCCTGTTGGAGAAGACACCCATGGCAATCGTCATGATGCCCGCTCCGAGGCAGGTCGCCGTGACGGCCGCGTTCGCAGGAACACCGGCCAGCATAAGAAGGCCGGGGTTGACTGCAATGATGTATGCCATGGCGAGGAAGGTCGTGAGACCTGCGCGGCACTCACGCGCGAAGGACGATCCCCGCTCCTCATAACTAAAGAACTTCTCCAAGGCAGAATTCCTTTCTGTACCTTAATCGAACCGGGGCAACAGCTACGTACCCCGCCGCGCGACTGCCAGAGTCCGTGCCTACACCCCGGACGACCCAAAGCCCCCGCTTCCCCGGTCGGTCTCGTCCAGCTCGTCGACCTCCACCAGGTCAACGACCGGCACACGCTGTATGACGAGCTGGGCGATGCGCTCACCGCGGGTGATGTGGATGTCCTTGGCATCACCGAGGTTCACGGCACAGACCTTGAGCTCCCCACGATAGTGTGCGTCCACGAGTCCGGGCGTGTTGGCCATGGAAAGCCCCTCCCGGAGCGCTAGGCCGCTCCTCGGCTGTACGAAGCCCGCATAACCCTCCGGGATCGCGATGGCCAGGCCCGTGCCTACGAGACGACGCTCGTGGGGCGCCAGGGTCACGTCCTCGTTCGAGCGCAGGTCAAGCCCCGCGTCTCCGCTGTACGCGTAGCTGGGCAGCTCGATCGTGGGGTCCAGGCGCTTGATGGGTAGGCTGATGTGCTCGTCTGTCATTGGTTGAGGCTCCTAAGCTCCTCGCTGAACTCATCGACGTCCTTGAAGTCCCTGTAGACCGAGGCGAAACGCACGTAGGCGACCTTGTCGATGTCAACGAGTCGCAGCAGCACCATGGACCCCAGGTCATGGGACGAGACCTCAGTCCTTCCGCCATCGCGGAGCTCCGACTCGATGTCGTCGATGATCCCCTCGAGGGTCTCCATGGGGATGTTTCGCTTTACCGTCGCGGCTATGAGGCCCCTCATGATCTTCTGGCGCTCGAAGGGCTCCTTGCGGCCGTCCTTCTTCACCACCAGCAGAGGCGTTTCCTCGCGCCGCTCGTACGTCGTGAACCTGCAGCCGCAGGCAGTGCACTCACGGCGTCTGCGGATGGCGTCGTTGTTCTCCGACGGACGCGAATCCACCACTCGCGACTCCTCGCAACCACACTTTGGGCAGCGCATCAATAGCCTCCTTAGCTCGCGATACATGAAGATAACACGAACCGGAGACACGGAGGATACCCAAGGGAGACTGAAACCAGATAGTTAAGTCAGATGCCGGCTCCATGGCGCCTAGGACGCCACAGGCACCTCCAGCGACTGGCCAGGGTGGAGGTTCGCACTGTCCAGATGGTTCCTCTCGCGTATCCACCTCACGACGTCCGCTGTGCCGTAACCCGGGACCTCGCAGCCCGATGCGATGGACCACAGCGAGTCTCCGGCCTGCACGGTCACCGTCTCATATGGGAGCGATGCCACGGAGTCCGCAACCCTAGCCTCGACCGAGAGCGACATGCCCAACGCAGTGATGCCCAGGGCCAGAATGATCGCCGTAACGCATACGAAAGCCACTATACCGTTCCTGCGAACCTGCACAGCATCCTCGTGCCACGCTTCGTCAGCGCGGAGGCTCCTCGAGAGCCCTCCCTCCAGGACCTTGAAACGAACCTCCCCGCTCCTCGCAAGGGCGCTGCTTCCCTCAGTCGACCAAACGTCCCGCATGGCGTAGCTCACCTCTTCTCCCCTCATCTGTTTGACGTGACAAGGTATACAGAGGCGACCGGACAAGAATTCCTTCGCCCAGCTCGAACTTCTGTGCTATATTGTCCACGTACGATTGTTCGTGTCAAGAGAAATTCTAGAACAATTGTTTCCGCATCGAACAAGAGTGTGCTATGATGGATTCACCGACAAGGAGGTACCCATGCCCAACAAGAAGATCAGCAAGAGACAGCAGCAGATTTACGAGTTCATATGCTCCTACACCAGCGAGCACGGCTATCCCCCCTCGGTGAGGGAGATCGGCGCCGCCGTGGGACTCGCCTCGCCCTCGACGGTGCACATGCACCTGAAGGCCCTGGAGACAGCCGGCCTCATCTCTCGCGACCCCAAGAAGCCGCGCACCATCGAGGTAGTCGCCTCCGAAGACGTGCCGGGGCGCCGTGGTGGCGTCGTAGACGTGCACGAGGATGTGGATCGCAACACCATCTCGCTTCCTCTCGTGGGCCGCGTGGCAGCTGGCGTGCCGATCCTTGCAGAGCAGAACGTGGAGGAGTCACTCACGCTCCCCACGAGCATCGTCGGGGATTCGAGCTCCTTCATCCTGCGCGTCCATGGCGAGTCGATGATCAATGCCGGCATCCTCGACGGCGACTACATCGTAGTCCGCGAGCAGCATGACGCCCATGACGGGGAGATCGTGGTCGCTCTCATCGACGACTCCGCGACCGTCAAGACCTTCTATCGCGAGAAGGGCCGCATCCGGCTGCAGCCCGAGAACGACACGATGGAGCCCATCTACGTGGAGAACCCCACCATCCTGGGCAGGGTGACCGCACTCATCCGCTCCATGTCGTAGGGGTATGCGTGGAGCCCGTGGGGAACGCCAAGCCACTTGACAGGCCCCTCCCGCTGGAGGGGCCCAGTTCTTCTCGCGTGGGGATATATGACGCCGTACGGGGCTTCTCGGTCATATCCATGGTGCTCTTCCACCTCTGCTACGACCTCAAGTTCATCGAGGGCATGGACCTTGCATGGTTCGAACCCCCGCTTCAGGACATCTGGCGATGCTCCATCTCCTGGACCTTCGTCTTCGTTGCGGGATGCATGTTCCAGCACTCGAGGGACAACCTGCGCCGCGCGGTGAAGTACGGCTTGGTCGCCCTTGTCATCTGGGTCGTGACGACGATCGCGGCCGTAGACGTACCCATCAACTTCGGAATCATCTACTGCATGGCAGCCTGTACCTTGGCGACCCGCCTGCTCGACGCTCTCGGAGTCCGACCGGCAGGCCCTGCCGCGGCCCTCTTGCTCCTGGCGACCTTCCTGGCACTCCAGGGACTCCAGCACGGTCGTGTCTGGCTCTTTGGCATAGGGGCACAGGTCCCTGAGGCCCTGTACTCCACCCCTTGGCTCTCATGGCTGGGCTTCCCGGGGCCCCACTTCTCCTCGGGGGACTACTATCCGCTCCTCCCCTACCACTTCCTCTATCTGGCAGGGGATGCCATCGCCAGCTCCTGGAAGTCCTCCGGCTACCCGACCTGGGCGCGCGAGGCCCACGCGCCGCTACTCAGCCACACGGGCCAACACGCGCTCCTAGTCTATGTCCTGCACCAGCCGATCCTACTCGGCGTCTCCATGCTCCTGGGAGCCCTCTAAGAAGGGCGAGCCATCCTCCCCTGGCTCCGGCACGTCCTCCACCTGGTATGGGAGCAGGGTGTCGTGCATCCGAGCACTGGCCCGCACGGTCGCCATCAGGCCACCCTGGACGTAGCTCTCGCGGATCATCTGGCAGCGCTCGTGCACCATCCGCATGAGGAGGCCCTTCTCATAGGGGATGAGCACCGTCATGGTCACGTCCCCATTCGATGCCTCGCGGGCTACGCGATGGAGAAGGCCCCTCAGCCCCGTGCCCTCGCGCGCCGATATGAGCTGCGCGTCCGGATGGGAGCGCTGCAGGGCCTGGGCGGTCTCGGTCTCTATGGCATCGCACTTGTTGTACACGAGCACCCTGGGGATCTGCTCTGCGCCTATCTCCTTGAGGATCTCCTCCACGGCCGAGATCTGCTTGCCCTCGTTGTGGTCCGAGGCATCCACCACTAGAAGGATAAGGTCGGCGGCTCGTACCTCGGCCAGGGTCGACTTGAAGGCCTCCACCAGCGTGGTGGGCAGCTTCTGGATGAAGCCGACGGTGTCCGTGATGGTAATCTTTCGCCCCTCCTCCAGCTGGAGGGCCCGCGTGGTGGGGTCGAGCGTCGCGAAGAGCTCGTCGCGCACGTAGACGTCGGAGCCTGTAAGACGGTTGAGGAGAGTCGACTTGCCTGCGTTCGTGTACCCGACGAGGGCCACGCGGTAGACGCCTGAGTCCCAGCGCTCCTTGCTCTGTACGTTGCGCCTGCGCTCCAGGAGCTCCAGCTCGTGGCGGAGCGTGGAGATGCGGTCGCGCACCAGGCGCCTGTCCACCTCGAGCTGGCTCTCGCCCTGACCGAAGCGCCCTCCGATGCCACCGCGCGTCTGCTCGCCCACCAGGTGGCTCCACATGCCCCTGAGCCTGGGCAGCACGTACTGGAGCTGTGCCAGCTGGACCTGCAGACGCCCCTCGTGCGTCGTGGCGTGCACGCCGAATATGTCGAGAATGAGTGCCGTCCGGTCTATGACCTTGATGGGCTCTCCCAGGGCCTTCTCGAGGTTGGACTGCTGCGAGGGGGTGAGCTCGTCGTCGAAGACCACCACGTCGGCGCCCGTGCTCCGCACGCTGGCCACGAGCTCCTCGACCTTGCCCTTGCCGATGAAGGTGCGAGGAACCGGCGCGTCCAGGCGTTGGGTAAGGGTCATCACTACCTCGCCACCATCGGTCGCAACGAGGCGCTCGAGCTCCCCAAGGGAGTCTTCGAGCGACCACTCCGAGTCGCCCAGGTCCACGCCCACAAGGATGACCTTCTCGGGCACTGGGGCCGTCGACTGCGGCTTGAAGCGTCCCATCAGCAGACCTCCCCATCCGGCCCCAGCCCTGCGGCTACGCGCGCAGCCTCCGCGTCCTCGGCTATCTTCGCCGCGGCATCCTCGATTCCCATGGCCGAAACGTCGACCCACCGGGCCCTGCCGTCGCGCCTGAGCCAGGAGAGCTGCCGCTTGGCGTAGTGGCGGGTCCGTGCCTTCGTACGCGAGCTGGCCGCCTCCAGCGTGCAGGCGCCGTCAAGGTAGTCCAGGACCTCGCGGTAGCCGATGGCCTGCCCCGCCGTGGAGTCGGCCACGAGTCCACGCTCGCGCAGTGCGCGGACCTCGTCAACCAGACCTTGCGAAAACATCTCGTCCACCCGGGTGTCGATCCTCCCATAGAGGACCTCCCGCGGCATGTCCACGGCCCAGATCCGCGCCGCATAGTGCGGCTCTCGCCTGAGGAGCCCCTCGTGCTTCTCCGCGTAGGACACACCCTCGTCAAGGAGCTCCAGGGCCCGTACCACGCGTCGGGTGTTGTTTGGGTGGATGAGGGCGGCGCTCCTGGGGTCGCGCTCCGCCAGGAGCGCGTGAAGAGCCTCCGCCCCGCGTTCGCCCGCGTAGCGCTCGTAGCGCGCGCGTCCCTCGTCGCCGATGGCGCCCGCAGGGAAGTCCATCTCGTCTATCACGGCGTCCAGGTAGAGGCCGGTGCCGCCGCAGAGGACGGGCACATGCCCCTCCGCGAGTGACCGGTCCACACAGGCACGGGCCTCCCGCTGGAAGACCTGCACGGAGTAGTCATCCCAAACGTCGGCGACGTCGACCATGAGGAGGGGGCGCGTGCGCTCGGCCTCCGGGAGCTTGGCCGTCCCTATATCCATGCCACGGTAGACCTGCATGGCGTCGACCGAGACGACCGGCCCACCCAGGCGCGCAGAGACCCGCTCGGCCAGCGCGCTCTTGCCCGAGGCTGTGGGGCCGACGATGGCCACGACGGTGCCTACCGCCTGCGCCGTCATCGAACCTCGCCAGCCACGCTGCCCCTCAGGTACCAGGTGCGGGCCTCCTCGACCCTCACGGGGACCATCCTGCCCACGAGGTCCTCAGGCCTCGACCCCTCGGGCACAGGGAAGTGCACCGTCACGTTCTTCTCGCTGTGCCCCACCATCACGCGCTCGTCGCGCTTGGAGGTTCCCTCCGCGAGAGCGACCACTGTGCGGCCCAGCTCGCCCTGGTTGTAGTCGTGGGCCTGCTGGGCCACCTGGTCCGCAAGCCGGTCGAAGCGCTCCTGGATTACCTCGCGGGGAGTGTCGTCGGCGATCTTTGCCGCAGGGGTGCCGGGGCGCCTCGAGTAGATGAAGGTGTAGGCGGATGAGAAGCCCGCCTCGCGCACGAGGGAGAGCGTCTCCTCGAAGTCCTTCTCCGTCTCTCCCGGGAAGCCCACGATAATGTCTGTCGAGAGGGCCAGGTCGGGCATGGCCGCCCGCAGTCTGCCCACGAGGTCCAGGTACTCCTCGCGCGTGTAGCTGCGGTTCATGGCCTTGAGGATGCGGGTGGAGCCGCTCTGGACCGCCAGGTGCAGGTGGGGCATGACGGCCGGCGTCTCCGCCATGGCCGCGATGGTGGCATCTGAGAGGTCCTTGGGGTTGGAGGACGTGAAGCGCAGGCGCTCGACGCCCGTCTCGCCCACGGCGCGGAGCAGCTCGGCGAAGCGAGGCTCGCCGTAGATGTTTCGCCCGTAGGAGTTCACGTTCTGTCCCAGCAGGGTTATCTCGCGCACGCCATCGGCCACCAGGAGCTGGCACTCCCCCACGATGGCCTCGAAGGTGCGGCTCTTCTCACGACCGCGGACGTAGGGAACGATGCAGTAGGTGCAGAAGTTGTTGCAGCCCGTCATGATGGGCACCCAGGCGTGGAAGCGCTGGGCACGGTGGCTGGGGAGCTCCGTCGAGAAGCCCCTGCCCTCCTCCACCGTGTCTACCTCCACGGGTCCATGGCCCTCCTCGAAGGCCTCGGCCAGAAGGCCCGGGAGGCTCGCGAGCGCGCTCGTGCCGAAGACCACGTCCACCGCCGGCACCTGCTCGCGCAGCCGCGCCCCGTCGCGCTGGGCTATGCAGCCGCCCACCGCCACCACGCGCCTGCCGCAGGGCGGCTTCGGCGCGCTCACCATGGCGGAGGCCTGCCCGTAGAGGCGCTCGTCGGCCTTCTCGCGCACGCAGCACGTCATGAAGACCACGATGTCGGCCCCATCGGTGTCTGCCACCTCCTGGCACCCGCAGGCGTCCAGAAGCCCCGACACGCGCTCGGAGTCGTGCATGTTCATCTGGCAGCCGAAGGTCCGCACGCAGTAGGTCTTGCCTACCAGCTCCTGGGGGTATGTCACCTGGCCATCCCATCCGCCTCGCCCGAGGGCTCGGCCGTCATGGGGGCCTCGATGCGGTGCACGTAGACCGCAAAGCGGATCGCGGTGCGCCTCTCGCCCCCTATCTCGATGTCGGAGAAGGTCGGGGCGCACGAGATGTCGATCCCCGTGGGGATCAGGAAGCCACGCGCGATCGCCATGGCCTTGACGGCCTGGTTCACGGCACCCGCGCCCACGCACTGCAGGTTGACGGGCTGACCGTCCTTGACGAGCCCCGCGATGGCCCCTGCCACGGAGGCCGGGGACGACTTGCTCGATACCTTCAGGAATTCCATTGGTTGACCAATCTTGACGCCATGTTCCTGCTACGAATGTGTGACGTTGTTAACGTGAGAATTCTAGCCGTTACACCCCAGTTGCGAAAGCCGCACGCAAGGTACCTGCAGCTAATCGCTCTCCTCGAGCTCGAAGGTCACGGTGATCTTTCCCCGCCCCACGCGGACCTTGGGGTCAGCCGAGAGCTGGAGGTAGTACTTGTCACCCAGCCTGGCGAAGTCCCGCTCCATCTGGCGCGAGAACTCCTCCAGGTCCCCGCGCGAGACCCTGAGGCCCCTCCTGTCGCGCGTAAGGTCCACCTCGCCCTTGGCACCCGCTTCTCCTCCGGCACGATGCATGAGCTGCGCGACCACGCTCCTCTGGGGCCGGATCTGCCCCGCGATGATGCGGTGGGCCGTCCGCTCCGACATCTCGAGACCCAGTTCCGAGCACACCCTTACGAGCTCCGCCGCATCCGCGGCCGCGCGCGGCCGCTCGAGGACAGGCAGGCTCGAGAGGTCGTCCATGAAGAGAAGGTCCGTCGAGCTCGTCTTGGGAACCACGCGGGCACGAGCTGTCGCCGCCATCTCGGCGGGAGAGCCCAGGTAGACCTCGCAGGTGCCCCGCTCCTCCAGGGCGAACTCGCAGCAGGTACGCACGATGTTGTGGGGACCACGGGTACAGTGGCCCTGACCATCGTCATCGGCGCCTAGCGTGGGCCAGGTGGACTGGTCGGCCCGCTCGTCCAGGGCGTTCGCGTCCGTGACCACGCGGATGGCCGTGCCCAGGCCCTCTCCCGAGGCCATCACCTGGGCCGACACCGCATTCTCGCGCACGGAGTAGAGCGCCATGCCGCGCCCGTGCACCCCCCAGCGGTCCATGTGGACGCTCTCCAGCTTGGAGGTCACGCGCGCCTCGAAGATGCGATCCTGCATGTCCTGGGGAATGCCGCAGCCGTCGTCGAGGACCACCGTCGTACGCAGGTCGCCCTCACGGGTCGTGGCCACGTAGATGTGGCGTGCCCCGGCGTCTCGGGCGTTGCGAAGGAGCTCGATGACGGCGTCCTCCACGCAGCGGATGTCGTGCTTGGCCTGACGCCGCTCCGCCTCCGCGACCCTAAGGCGCACGAACCCCTCGCCGAGGTTCTCCTCGACGCGCAGCGCCCTGTCCTGGCCCATGGAGGCCACGAAGTCGCGAAGGTCGGAGCTCTCCTGCTGCATGGGCTACTTGGCCACATCCACGGCGCGGGACTCGCGGATGACCACGACGCGCACCTGGCCCGGGTACTCCATCTCGTCCTCGATCTGCTTGGCGATGTCGTGCGCCAGCACGACGGCCTGGGAGTCGGAGATCTTCTCGGGCTCCACCATCACGTGGAGCTCGCGGCCAGCCTGCATGGCATAGGTGCGCTCGACGCCCTCATGGGCGTTTGAGATCTCCTCGAGCTTCTCGAGGCGCTTGATGTAGGTCTCGGCGGACTCGCGACGGGCACCGGGACGGGCGGCCGAGATGGCGTCTCCGGCCTGCACGAGCACGTCGAGCACGGTCTCGGGCTCCACGTCGGCGTGGTGCGCCTCGATGGCGTGGACGATCTCCGGGCGCTCGCCGTAGCGGCGGGCCAGGTCTGCGCCGATGACCGCGTGCGGGCCCTCGACCTCGTGGTCAATGGCCTTGCCCAGGTCGTGGAGAAGGCCGGCCCGCTTGGCCTGGGCAGGGTCCATCCCCAGCTCAGAGGCCATGATGCCGCAGAGCTCCGAGACCTGGATGGAGTGCTGGAGCACGTTCTGGCCGAAGGAGGTGCGATAGCGCAGGGCGCCCAAGGTCCGCACCAGCTCGGGGTGCAGGTCGTGGATACCGCAGTCGTAGGCAGCCTGCTCGCCGGCCTCGCGCACGCGTTCGTTCACGAGCGTCTCGGCCTTCTTGTACATCTCCTCGATGCGCGCCGGATGGATGCGGCCGTCGGCGATGAGGTTCTCGAGGGCCACACGGGCGGTCTCGCGACGAACGGGGTCGAAGCTCGAGAGGACGACCGTCTCCGGCGTGTCGTCGATCACGAGGGAGACGCCGGACACCTGCTCGAAGGTGCGGATGTTCCTGCCCTCGCGGCCGATGATGCGACCCTTGAGGTCGTCGGAGGGGATGTGGACCGAGGTCACCGTGATCTCGCCTGCCTGGTCGGCGGCGCAGCGCTGGATGGCGGTGGAGATGATCTCGCGGGCGGTCTTGTCGGCCTTGGCGCGCACGGACTGCTCGCTCTCGCGCAGGATCTGGGCCTCCTCGCGCACAGACTCCGCGCGCACGCGGGCGATCAGCTCGTCGTGGGCCTCGTCCTTGGTGAGGGCCGCGATGCGCTCGAGCTCGCTGGACTGCTTCTGGACCATCTCGTCCAGATCGTTCTTGCGGCGGTCCAGCTGGCCCTGGAGACTGGAGAGCTGGTGCTCGCGACGGTCCAAGGCGTCGTTCCTGCGGTCGAGGGACTCCTCGCGCTGCATTACGCGGTTCTCCATGCCCTGGATCTCCGCCTTGCGCTTCTTCTCCTCGGCCTCGGAGGTGGCCTTCAGCTGGAGAATCTGCTCCTTTGCCTCGAGGACAGCCTCCTTCTGGGAGGTCTCGGCCTGCTTGCGGCCCTCGGCCACGATGCGCTCCGCCTCTCCGCGGGCATCCTCCAGCTGCTGGTTTGCTGCCTTTACCTTGGAATCACTGCCGCCTGCTAGGATGGCATACGCCACCCCGACACCGACTGCTAGGCAGACGATGCCGACTATCACCACAATCGCCATATCCATGTCCTGTGCTCCTTCAGATGCGCTCATTCAATAGCTAAGTAGGATCCCCACGAGACGCGGGAATCCGCCATCTGAGGCACAACCACACCGCTCCAGGTTGTTACGCAGGTACACGTCGAAGCCTATGGAACTACGCAATCAATAGCTGGCAAGCCAGCGGATAATGACGATGCTCGAATGGCATTACAATCCTATGTTCGTTACCTGAAACTGTCAAATCGTCACCTGGCAGCCGGGGAGCATTTGTCCTGCAACGTCTCCAGCTCCGCACGCGAAATCCGCAATTTCCCTGCGGGTGTGGGCACTAGGGGGTACTCCCCTGCTGCACACCTTCAAGAGAGTGGGCACTAGGGGGTGCTCCCCTGGTGCCCACCCGTCACTCGTCGTCAGCCTCCGCCTCCTGGAGCACCTGTCGCGCGGTCGTGGTTGCCACTCCCATGGAGAAGCCGCGGCCCAGGAGGAAGCGCACGAGCTTCTGGTAGTCGTTCTTTCCGGTAAGGCGGCGGCGTCGCGCGACCTCGAGCGCCCGCTCCTGCTCGCCCTCCTCCGGCAGATAGTCCTCGGGCCAGCCGCTAAGGACTTCCGCGCTCACACCCCTGCGGGCAAGCTCGCGCTCTATGCGCTGGCGACCCCAACCGGCCGCCGCCTTGGAGCGCACGAAGACGTCCGCGAAGCGCCGGTCGCTCACGAGCCCGCAGTCCACCGCCCGCTCGACGGCCACGCGCACAGCTGAGTCCCGGTAGCCGTCCCGACGCAGACGCTCGCCGAGCTCGGCCGCCGAGTAGTCGCGACGGTTGACGAGCCCTTCCACCCGCAGGGAGGCCTGGGCCTGCTCGATCTGCCCCACAAGCGCCGTGAGCTCCGTCGCCGTTGACGGCGAGAGCTCCCCCGTCTTCCTACCGGACTCGAGCCTCTTGCCCACGGACACGGGAACCGCGACCACGATGTGCTCCGGGGATACGGGACCGCCCTCCTCCCCCAGAAGCACCATCGCCACGGGCGCACGCTCCCCCATGCGGGCCTTCCGTTGGGGGAGCCGCACCCACCACGAGAGCGAGCCGCCGGCGTCTGCAGACGCTGCCACGCCTATTCCTCGGTGTAGGTGCCCGCGGAGCCTTCGTAGGCACCGCCACCCAAACCAACGCCGGGCACGTCATAGACCTCGCCCTGGTCGTCCGGCACGGGCTCTCCCACACGCTCGTCCCCAAGCTCCAGGCCGCAGGCCACGCGCACCCGATGGTCGATCTCCTCCATGAGGTCGGGGTTCTGCGCAAGGAAGGACTTGGCGGCCTCTCGGCCCTGGCCCAACCGCTCCTCGCCGTAGGTGTACCAGGCACCGGACTTCTCCACGATGTGGTACTCCACCGCCATGTCAAGAACCGACCCCTCCTTGGAGATGCCGGTGCCGTACATGATGTCGAACTCAGCCTGCTTGAAGGGTGGGGCCACCTTGTTCTTGACCACCTTCACGCGGACGCGGTTGCCCACCACCTCGTTGTTCTGCTTGATGCTGTCGATGCGCCTGATGTCCATGCGCACCGACGCGAAGAACTTGAGGGCGCGCCCGCCGGGCGTCGTCTCGGGGTTGCCGAACATGACGCCGATCTTCTCGCGCAGCTGGTTGATGAAGATGCACGTGGTCTTGGACTTGGAGAGCGAGCCCGCCAGCTTGCGGAGGGCCTGGCTCATGAGGCGCGCCTGCAGGCCCACCGTCGTGTCGCCGATCTCGCCCTCGATCTCCGCCCTGGGGACGAGCGCCGCCACGGAGTCGACGACCACGACGTCGATGGCGCCCGAACGCACGAGCATGTCGCAGATCTCAAGCGCCTGCTCGCCCGTGTCCGGCTGCGAGATAAGGACCTCGTCGATGTCCACGCCGATGCGCGCGGCATAGCCGGGATCGAGCGCGTGCTCGGCGTCGATGAAGGCCACGACGCCGCCCATGGCCTGGGCCTCGGCCAGGATCTCGAGCGAGAGGGTCGTCTTGCCCGAGGACTCGGGGCCATAGATCTCCACGATGCGGCCGCGGGGCACGCCACCGATGCCGAGCGCCGCGTCGAGGGCCAGAGACCCCGTGGGAATCGCCTCGACCTCGAGGCTTGCCTCCTCGTCTCCGTACCGCATGATTGAGCCCTTGCCGAACTTCTTGGTGATCTCCTCGGTGGTGGTGGCGATCGCCTTCTTGCGCTCCTCCTCGCCCTCGATGGGGTGGATGTCCAGCTGGACCGTCTTGTTGCTCTTAGCCATGTGCCTCTCCTCCGCTGCCTGTTGACCTCATGATATACGAACAGCCGTTCGTCGTCAACACCCACGGGAGGATTTTATTGGAGCAATCTTGCAGCCATCTTCCCCGTAACTTACGGGAACCTTCCACCAATCTTCCCCGAATGTCCCACCACCACGGTCCGCCTGCGGAGCTGCCGGGCTCCCCGCCGCACAGGCCCGCGCGAGGGCCCTACGCCCCGCGCCTGGTCTCCACAAGGCCTTCACGAAGGAGCTGGACAGCCCGCAGGATCGCGGCGTGGCGGACCCCCTCCCGGTCGCCCGGGAAGTGGTTCTCGAAGGTCTGCGTCCCCCTCGGGGTGGCAAGGCCCATCCATACGGTACCCACGGGCTTTCCGGGCTCGGCCCCGCCGGGCCCCGCTATGCCCGTGACGGAGACCGCCACGTCGCACGCAAGGACGCGCCGCGCCCCCTCCGCCATCTGGGCGGCACACTCCGCAGACACCACGCCCACCCCGTCGATGACCTCCTGGGATACGCCCAGCACCGCATGCTTGACCGGGATCGCGTAACTCACCACACCACCCCGGATGGCGGCCGAGGACCCCGGCACCGCCGTTATGCTCCCCGCCACGAGGCCACCCGTGCAGGACTCCGCGGTCCCCACCGTGAGCCCCGCGCCCAGGCACTCCCGCACGAGCGCCGCGCACACGTCATAGAGCCCCTCGTCATACGAGAGGATGGTCTTCTCGCCCACCGTATGGGTCACGAACGGGTCACTCCCCCTCGGAGATGGTCGGCCACGCCTTGACGAAGTAGTCGGCCCCGGACCAAGCCGTGAGGAACACGGCGACGTAGAGCAGCACCTGGCCGACAAGGGCCACGACCTCCTGGGTCGCCCCCTGCGGCAGGGCAAGCGCCCCCAGCATGGCCGTGATGGCCAGCATGGTGGTCGCCGTCTTCCACTTGCCCAGCCAGGAGGCGGCAACCACGACCCCCTCGGAGGCCACGACCATCCTGAGGCCGCTCACGAGGAACTCGCGAGCCACGATCACCAGGAGGACCCAGGCGGGTGCGTCCCCGTGCTCGAGCAGGTAGCAGAGGGCCACGATGACCACGAGCTTGTCGGCTATGGGGTCCAGGAACTTGCCGAAGGTCGTCACCTCGTTGCGGCTACGCGCCAGGTAGCCATCGAGCGTGTCCGTCAGCGAGAGGATCACGAAGAAGAGCGTGACCAGACCCATGGAGAGGGAGCCCGAGCCACCCGCCGCCGGCACGGCCAGCTCGGCCGCCCAGAGCCAGAATGGCACGAGGACCACACGCGTGACGGTGACCACGTTGGCCGGGGTCCAGAGCCCGGGCCTCGCGGGCTTGTCTGCCATCTACGCAACCTCCCCGTCCTCGACGAGCTCGCCCACGAGCTCGTAGCAGAAGGAGTCAACCAGGTCCACGGTCACGACGTCGCCCACCGCGGCCTCGCCCTCCACGATGTGGACCGCGCCGTCGGAGTCGGGGGCCTGGAACCAGGCATGGCCGATGAGCTCGGGGCCGTCCTCGCCCTCCTCCACGCCATCCACGATCACGCGGACACGCTCCCCCACGTGCTTGGCAGTGGCCGTGAAGCCCAGCTCCTCGGCCAGGTCCTGCAGGCGCTGGGTACGCTCCAGCTTGGCCTGCTCGTCCACCTGCTCCATCTGGGCGGCACGGGTGCCCTCCTCCTGGGAGTAGGCGAAGACCGAGCAGTAGTCGAACTCCTCCTCGGCCACGAAGTCGTAGAGCTCGTCGGCCTCCTCGTCCGTCTCGCCCGGGAAGCCGCACATGCCGGTGGTGCGCAGGACCATGCCGGGGATCTCCCGGCGCAGACGTGCGAAGAGCTCGCGCAGCTGGTCCTCGGAGCCCGAGCGGCCCATGCTGGCCAGCACGCGCTCGGAGCAGTGCTGGATGGGGACGTCTATGTAGGGCAGGACCTCGGGGACGTCCCGGATCGTGGCGATGAGTTCGTCGGTCATGCCCTCGGGCTGCAGGTACAGGACGCGCAGCCAGCCGCCGTAGGGCCGCACGACCTCCGCCACCTGGCGAAGGAGCGAGGCCAGGGTGCGGGGCTCCGCGAGGTCGTGGCCCCAGATGCCCGTGTCCTGGCCTATGAGGACGACCTCGCGCACGCCGCCCTCCATGAGGGCACCGACCTCGGCCACGATGTCTGCCGCCGGGCGGGAGTGGTAGCGGCCGCGGATGTAGGGGATGGCGCAGAAGGCGCAGAAGCGGTCGCAGCCCTCGGAGATCTTCACGAAGGCGCTGGCGCCGTCGATGGTGCGCAGGACCTCTCCGGGAAGGGGCCTCGCGGGCGCCTCCCCCAGGTCCAGCACCTGGCTCACGACCTCGGCTATCCCATCCTCGTCCTCGGCGCGGACGAAGGCCGCCACCTCGGGCAGCTCCTGGGGCAGGGAGTCCCCGTAGCGGGAGGGCACGCAGCCACACATGATGATGGGCAGCTCTCGCACGCCGTCCGCCGCCTCCTCGGCAAGCTCCAGCGTGGCGCTCACCGACTCCTCCGTGGCCGAGGCCAAGAAGGAGCAGGTGTTCACGATGGCCACGTCCGCCTCCGCCGGGTCGTCCACCTCGGCCATGCCGTCCGCGATGAGAAGGGCCCGCATGCGGTCGGAGTCCACCTCGTTCTTGGCGCAGCCCAGCGTGACCACCAGGAAACGGGCACGCGGGCTATCGGTAGTTGGTGAACTGCAGGGGCTGGCCATAGTCCTTCTCCTGGAGGCTCTTGATCACTGCTTGCAGGGTGTCGCGGGAGGCGGAGCTCACGCGCAGGTGGTCGCCCTCAACCGTGGCCTTGGCCTTGAGCTTGAGGTCGCGGATGTCTTTGGCGATCCTCTTGGCCGTGTCCTGGTCGATGCCCTGAGCCAAGGTCCCCCTCTGGCGCACCGTCATGCCGGATGCCGCCTCGGGGTCCGCCCACTTGACGGCGGAGAGGTCCACCCCGCGCTTCACCAGCTTGGAGCCCAGGACGTCGCGCACCTGGGAGGCCACGAACTCGGAGGGGGCCTCGATGGTGAAGACACCCTCCTTCTTTGCCAGGTCGAGGGTGGCGCCGGTGCCCTTGAGGTCATAGCGCTGGGAGAGCTCGCGGGACGCCTGCTGGTAGGCGTTGTCGACCTCCTGCATGTCGACCTCGGACACGACGTCGAAGCTTGATTCCTTAGCCATGGGAGCCCTTTCTGGCGCTAGGCGCCGGTGGACGTGGTACTCTTGGTGGATGTGCTGCTACTGGAGGTGGTGCCGGACGCGCCCGTCGAAGAGGTGCCCGCCGAGTCCTCCCCATCCTTCGTTGCCTTCTCGTCATCCTCGGGCAGGGGCGTGCCCTTGATGGAGATCGTGGCCACGCCGCCGGTCTTGGAGTCGAAGCTGACCTTCTCACCGTTGTTCGTCACGCTCACCACGTCGGGCTTGGCCGCCTGTATGGTGATCGAGTCCGTGACGGTGTAGGTCTGGTTCCAGGGGCCGGTGATGTTGTCTGCCACCTTGGACTCACCGTCGCAGAGGATCTCGAGCCAGGTCACGTCGCCCGAGGCCACCGTAACGGCGACCTTGGTCTCCTTGGGAGTCTCCTCGGCCGTGGTCGCCGTGTCGGTCTCCTCGCTCGTGGCCGTGGGCTTCGCGTCGTCCTGCGTGGCATCGGTCGCCTTGGTGGAGTCCTCGGCCTTGCTCGGCTGGTCGGACGAGCTCTCCTCCCCGGCCCCCGTGACCGCCACGGTCCGCTGGGCCTGGGAGCCCTCCTCCGGGGTTGCCGAGCGCACGCAGGAGCTCACCGAGGTCGTCAGGATCACGGTGAGGACGACCACCAGCGCGAGCACGATCACGAGGATGGCCCGGCGACTGTCGGCAAAGAAGTCCTCGAAGGCACCGGCCACGCCGCCGCGCCTGCGACGACGGGCGTTCTTGTTCCGCCCGTCCTGCACGGGACGGCGGCGGACGTTGGGCCGGTCCGTGGAGGCGATGTTCCTCGAGGACCTGCGGCCGCTCACCGTGGAGGCGCGCTCGTAGGGGTGGGCCACGTCGTCGTAGCGCATGTCGTCCTTGTACTCGCTGGGACGCACGCCCCTCGTGGTCACCTCGCCGCTACGCAGCCGCTGTGTGCGGTTGAGGTTGGAGCGGCCCTCGCCGTCCGGGATGCTCTGCGCCGTGCTCAGCAGGCGGTAGCTGGGGTCGTTGTCGCGCCGACGGCGGCGCTGGACCGAGCCAGACCGCGACGTCCGCGCGTCGTCGCGGGCCACCTGGGCGCGCCCAGTGTTGTAGGGGTGTCCGCTCACGTAGGCCGAGTGCGAGGTGGCCGGGTAGGACGAGCTGGCCTCGCGCCGCTGGCCGGCCAGGGGGACGTTGGCCCCCGTGCCGCGCGCACGGGCCGAGGACGTGGTGGCAAAGGCCCCCATGTCGCCCGCAGGACCTCCCGAGGACGGCAGGAGGGTGTGGTACTCCACGTAGGCCTTGGGGCGTGACCCCGCCTCGTTGACTACGTCGTAGCCGCTGATGCCGCGCCCGGACTGGGTGTCGCGCGTGCGGCGGCGCAGCTCATGGGAGCTCGTGCCATGGATGTGCTCGTAGAGCTCCTCCTGGTACACGTCCACGACCTCGCGGGGATTGAGCCCCAGGTAGCGGGCGTAGGAGGCCAGCATGCCCGAGGCGTAGCCCGATTGCGGCATGTTGTCCCAGTCGCCCTCCTCGAAGGCCACCAGGACCTGCTCCTTGAGCTTGAGGACGCCGGATGCCTGCTGGATGGTCAGGCCGAGCTCGTGGCGCCGCTGCACCAGGATGTCGCTGAACCTCGGACGAGCCACCTACTCCACCCCCTGGTATGCGGCCTCCGCGGCCTTGAGCTCATCGAGACCGTCACGGTCGAGGAGGACCTCGCGCGGCTTGGAGCCGTTCTGGGGACCCACCACGCCCTTGGACTCGAGCATGTCCATTATCCTACCGGCCCTAGCGTACCCCACGGCCAGCGCGCGCTGCAGGCCGGACGTGGAACCCAACTGAGAGTCCACGACCACCTGCGCCGCCTCCCAGAGGAGAGGGTCGTCGTCCGAGGGGGCGCCCGTGGAGGCACCACCCGGCTGAACCGGCGTGGCCGCGGTAAGGATGTCCGTGTGGTAGTCGGCGCTCACCTGCTCGCGGATGAACTTCACGGTGCTGGCGATCTCCTCGTCGGAGACCCAGCAGCCCTGGGCACGGCGGGGCTTCTTGCCACGGACCTTCACCAGCATGTCGCCCTTGCCCATGAGCTGCTCGGCGCCCTTCTGGTCCAGGATGATGCGGGAGTTGAGCGAGTTGTCCACGGAGAGGGCCACGCGGTTGTCGATGTTCGCACGTATGAGGCCCGTCACGACGTCTGCCGAGGGGCGCTGCGTGGCCACGATCAGGTGGATGCCGGCGGCACGGCCCAGCTGTGCTATGCGCACGATGGAGCCCTCCACGTCCTTGCCGGCCACCATCATGAGGTCGGCCAGCTCGTCGATCACGATCACGAAGTAGGGCATGTGCTTGGGAGGGTTCTCGAGCTCCTCCCACTCGCCCCGGTCGCACTTGCGGTTGTATGTCTTGATGTCGCGGACCTTGTAGTGCTCGAAGACCTTGAGGCGGCGCTCCATCTCCGTCACGGCCCACTGCAGGGCGGAGGCCGCCTGGCGGGGCTCCGTGACCACGGGGACGTAGAGGTGGGGCAGGCCCGCGTAGCCCGTGAACTCCACGCGCTTGGGGTCCACCATGATCAGGCGCACCTGCTCGGGCGTGGCCCGCATGAGCATGCTCATGACGAGGGAGTTGAGAAGGACGGACTTGCCCGAGCCCGTGGTACCGGCCACCAGGAGGTGCGGCAGGCCCGAGAGGTCTATCACGATGGGGCGACCCTCGGAGTCGCGCCCGAATGCGCACTCCAGGGGACCTCCCTTGGCATAGGGCAGGACGTCCGCCAGGTTGACGGGCTGGGGCTTCTCGTTGGGGATCTCTATGCCCACGAGGCTGGTGCCCGGGATTGGCGCGAAGATGCGGACTGAGCGCGCCGCGAGCGAGAGGGCGATGTCGTCCTCCAGGTTCGTGATCTTGTTCACGCGCTCGCCCTCGCCCATGGCGATGCGGAAGGTCGTGACGGCGGGGCCCGCCACCCAGCCCACCACGCGGGACTTGAGGCCGAACTCCTCGAGCGTCCCCTGGAGCTTGGCCGCGGTGGACTCCAGCTCCTCGTTCGTGGCGCCGGTGGCGGCGTTGGGGTCCGAGGTCTTGAGTAGCGAGAAGGGCGGGAGCTTGTAGGTCCCGTCGCCGTCGCCGGGACGGGTGAGGTCCTTGGGGGCCTTGGGCCCGGCAGCTCCCCCGCTCAGGAAGGTGGGCACGGAGCCCTGGGGGGCATCTGCCGTGGCCTCGGCGGCGGCAGCCGTGGCGTCGGCCGCCTGGGAGGCCGCGCTGGCCTTCTTGCCTGCGTCGGCATCCAGGACGGAGGCCACCAGGGTCTTCCCAGACTCCTCGGGATCGCGCTCGGCCTTGGAGCCGCGGCGGCGCGTGGGCTTGGTGGTGCGGCGGGACCGGCGTCCCTTGGGCTTGTCTCCCCCGTCCCCGGCGTCCTCCACGGGCGCTGCCGACTCTTCCGCGAATGCGCCCTCCCCCAGGAGGGTCGTGGGCGCATCGTCGTCCGTGGCCCAGGGCAGGTCGGCCGCGTCCTCCGCGGCGCCGCCCTTGGGGCCGGTCGGCTGCACGTCCTCGCGCCGCAGGACGGAGGTCTTGCGCGCGCCGATGTAGCTCGTCTCCCCCTCGCCCGCCTCGTCGAAGAGGGAGGCCTGCGGGTTGCGCGCCATGGTGCGTGCCTCGGCGGCCACCGCCTTGGCGCTTTCGCGCTCGGCTGCCCGCTCCTCGCGGCGCTCCCTGCGCGCCTCGCTCGCCTCCCCCAGTCGCACCTGGGCCTTGGAGACGGCGTTGGAGATGGAGAAGCCGCAGACCACCACGCCCGCGGCGATGAGCCCCACGAGCACGACGTTGCCCACGATCACGCCCACGAGCCGCACGAGCCCGAAGGCCACGATGCCGCCCACGTAGCCTCCCGCCAGCTCCAGGTTAGCCGGCTCGAGCACCACCGAGGGGTCAGCCTCGGCACCTGGGAGGTTGAGCGAGAGCATGGCCAGCACCGCCAGCACGATGAGGGTGAGGCCACCTGCCACCCTGCCCGACACTGGGCCGTCGCCATCCATGAAGAAGGTCATGGCGAAGACGAAGAGCGCTATGGGGAAGAGGATGGCCCCGGCGCCGAAGCAGAGCATGAGACCCTGGCCAACGGCCGAGGTGAGGACCGCGCCCGAGGGTGCCACCACCGAGACGAACATGGCCACGGCCACGACCGCCAGGACCACGCCGGTGATGTCGTTCTGCAGGGGCGTCATCCCCTGGGGCTCCGCCTGCTTGGGCGCGCGACGGGGAGCGGCGCCGCTGGCGCCGCCCTTCTTTCCACCCTTTGCTGCCCTGTTTGCCTGTTGTGCTGCGTTTGTTCTGCGTTTAGAGGGCAATCTACACCTCCATGACCACGGGTATCACCATGGGACGGGTGTGGGTCTTGTTCCACAGGAAGTTGGAGAGGGCGTTGCGGACGGCCTTGCGCAGGACGTCGATGTTTATGCCATCGGACTTGGCGACCTTCTCAACCTGGGCCTGCACCAGCGAGCGCGCGTCCTCCATGAGGGCCTCGTCGGAGGCGAAGGACACGCCGCGGCTCGAGAGCTCCAGGGCCTCGACCGTCTTGTGCCGGCCGGAGATGGCTACCACGCAGGTCACGATGCCGTCGTCGGCAAGCTTCTGGCGGTCGCGCAGGACCACCGGGTCCGCGTCCGTCACGGAGAGGCCATCCACGTAGACCACGCCGGCGTCCACGCCCGGGCCCTGGCGCACCTTGCCGTGCACCATCTCGAGCGAGTCGCCGTTGTCCATGATGAAGATGTGGCTCTCGGGGATGCCCATCTGCTTGGCCAGCTTGGCGTGGGCGCGCAGGTGCACGGCCTCGCCGTGGACCGGCATGAAGTAGTTGGGCTTGGTCATGGCCAGCATGAGCTTGAGCTCCTCCTGCGAGCCGTGGCCGGACACGTGCACCAGGGTCGAGGACTTGTCGTAGATCTCGCAGCCGATCTTGGAGAGGGCGTTGATGATGCCCTGGACGCTCTTCTCGTTGCCGGGAACGGGCGTGGCCGAGATGATCACCGTGTCGTTTGCCGTGATGGAGAGCGACTTGTGCTCGCCGTTGGCCATGCGGGCAAGGGCGGAGAGGGGCTCCCCCTGGGACCCGGTGCAGAGGACCACGATCTTCTCGTCGGGGATGCGGTCCACGTCGTAGGCGTCCACGATGTTGTCGTCCGCGATCTTGAGGTACCCGAGCTCGCGGGCTACCTTGGTGTTCGTGACCATGGAGCGGCCCGTGACCACGACCTTGCGGCCCACAGCCACCGATGCGTCGCAGACCTGCTGCAGGCGGTGGATATGGGACGAGAAGGACGCCACGAAGACGCGGCCCGGAGCGTTCTTGATGATGTGGCGAAGCGCCGGCCCCACGGCGGCCTCCGAGGGCGTGAAGCCCGGCCGGGTGGCGTTGGTGGAGTCGGAGAGGAGAAGGTCGATCCCCTGGGCTGCGAACCTGGAGATGGCGCCGTAGTTGGGGCGGACGCCGTCGATGGGGGTCTGGTCGAGCTTGAAGTCGCCCGTGTGCATGACGGTGCCGGCAGGCGTGGACATGAATACGCCCAGTGCCGCGGGGATGGAGTGCGTCATGGCGAAGAAGGTGATGTTGAAGGCCCCGAGCGTGATGGTGGAGCCGTCGCGCACCTCGCGGAACTTGGGGTTCTTGATGTTGTGCTCGGCCAGCTTGCCCTCGATGATGCCCAGGGTGAGCTTGCTGGAGTAGATGGGGACTTTTCGGTTGAGGTCCTGTAGGAGGTACGGGAGGGCGCCCGTGTGGTCCTCGTGGCCGTGGGTCACGATGATGCCACGGAGCTTGTCCTCGTTCTCGAGCACGTAGGAGTAGTCGGGCAGGATGAGGTCGATGCCGGGCTGCTCGTCGTCCGGGAACATGAGGCCCGCGTCCACGAGCACCATGTCGTCCCCGTACTCGAAGGCCGTCATGTTCTTGCCGATGCCGTCAAGGCCTCCCAGGGGGATGACGCGCAGGGCTATTTCCTTCTTTGGCATTGCTTGGGTGTTCCTTTCGCCGTATGGGCAGTTGGTATGAGAGCGGCTGGACCTCCGTGAGCGGTCGCCGCAAGCATGCGAGCGGTAGTTCGGTTGACCTATTGTACGCGGTCGAGGGTATGCGTGCAGGCTCCATGCCGAGGATTCATCACACCACCGCGAGCGGGGAGCCGACGTGCCAGAGGGCGACAGGAACGCGAGGCCCCGACCCGCACGCGGTGGATCGGGGCCCAAGGCTGTCGTGCGCTTTGCGACTACGCGTACGTCGCAATCTCCACATTGTTGTAGTCGTAATAAATGATATGTGCAGGGTCGGAGCCGGTACGCTTGTAGGTGTTCATGTACCAGTCCATCTGGGGCCACATGTCGTTGCGGGCCATCGAGCAGTCGACCACGCGCTTGGCGCCGTTGGCCAGCGTGACCTCACACCAGCCATGGGGGATCTTCCCGCCGTAGCCAGGCACCCAGCCCACCCTCACGATAGCGTCATAACCCAGGGTCCGCAGGATCCAGGTGAGGAGGCAGGCGTAGCGGTAGCAGTTGCCACTACCGGCGGTGTACATATGGATCGCATAGTCCTGCGACCAGGTCTCCCACGTCTCCTGGGCAGGCCAGGTGTCCATGTGCGCGTACGAGTAGTTCTGGCGCACGTAGTCGTAGGCCTTCTCCGCCGCGTCGGAGCCGATGCCAGTCTTCGTCAGGATGATCTTCTCCACGATCTGGTCCAGCTGCGTGTTGCCCGTGCCCGTGAGGGAGGACGCCGCGGCTCCGCTCGACTCGAACCTGTAGAGCTTGCTGTTGATGATGCGGAGCCTCTGCGAGCCGTCGCCCAGGCCGTCATTCAGGTAGTAGGTACCCCGCGGGGTCTCCGTGAGGCCGCTTGCAGGAGCGCCGGAGTCCCCCAGATAGGTCGGCTGGCCGGTTCCGGCCACCCAGTCACCCTGAGCCAGCACGCCAGACGCGTAGAGGTAGTAGCGCACGCCGCTTACCTCCTGCCAGCCCGTGAGCATCTGGCCGTTAGCGTCAAAGAGGTACCAGTGACCCTCCCAGTCGAACCAGCCGGTCTTGGCGGCACCGGCGTCGTCCAGGTACTGCCAGGTCAGACCGTCCTTGACCCAACCGACCGTAGGCTCCGTCGACTCCACGTCCTCGTCGCCATCCTCGCCATCCGTTGCCACGGTCTCCCCCGCAGGCGTCTCCTTCGCGGTCGCGCTGACCTCGCCCTTGTCCTCGGGCTTATCCGCCGCTGCGCCCGCCTCGGTGGTCGCCTCGGCATTCGTGGGAGCCACTGCGTCCTTGCCGTCCTCCTCGGACGGGGTCTCCCCCTCGGCCGCCGCCTCCTCCGCGGGAGCCGCGACGTCCTTGTCGCCCTGCTCGGCCTCGGTCACGGCCTGGACGGCCGCTTCGGGCTGGCTGCTCACCGCATCCGCCGCCTCATCCGCCAGTGCCGCGACCGGCATCGCGCACAGCGCGAACGCCGTCACCACGGCCACCAGGCACGCCTTGCCCTTGTCGCTCATCATCTCTCGTGTCCCTCCGATGCTCGCCTGCTAGTTGCTGATGGGGATGTTGTCCTTGGTGCAGTCCTCCGTGCCCTGAGACGGAGCAGAAGAACCGTCCGAGCTCGACGAACCACCAGAGGTGCCCTTGCTCGAGGAACCACCACCGTAATAGCTGCTGGAACCACCGGACGTACCCTTGGAGCTCGAGGAGCTCGAGCTCGTGGACTGCGAGTTCTGCTTGGCCTTTGCCGCAGCCTCGGCCTGTGCCTTGGCAGCAGCAGCCGCCTCGTCGGCCTCCTGCTGCAGGGCCACGAGCTGGGCCTCGCGGTCCACGATGCCCTGGGCGGTCTCTGCGGGGAGCAGTGCCCTCTGGGCGTCCGTCAGCGCGTCATAGGCCGCATGGGCATCGGCCACCGCCTGCTTGGTGGCGTCGTCGAGCGTGAGCGCGTCCACCGCGGGAAGCGCAGCCACCTGGTCTGCCACGGCCTGGGCAGCCTGGGCGTCAGCAGCTGCCTGCGCCTCGGCCGCGGCGGCCTCCTCACGTGCCTGCTTGGCCGCAAGCGACGCCTCCTTGGTGTCCTTCTCATTGCCGTCGGCATCGGTGTATGCCAAGAAGCCCACGCCGTCCTCGCTCTTTACGGTGAATGAGTCAGCTACTGTCACGTCAACATCCTCCACGACCACCTGCGAGCCATCGTCGCAGGTGAGAAGCAGGTCCACGTTCGTGGCGTCGACTCCCGCCGGGAGCTCCACCTCCGCCGTGGCGTCTGCTGGCAGGCTCTGGTCCTCCGTCATGAACGACGCCGGGAAGTCGTCCTCGCTCGCACCGTCACGCGCGGACATGGCTGCCACCGCGTGGCCCAGCCCGTTTGTCAGCTTGAAGGACGTGCAGCCATCCTCCTTGGTGCCGATCATGGCGGCCTCCGCGCTGCCGCAGGCAGCCATGCCCACGGCCACAAAGAATGCCAACGCGACCGTGCCCACGACCGTGAGCAGCCTCGTCGCCAGCTTGTCCTTGCCTTCCCTCATGTTCTCCGTCCCTTCTCGCGCCTGCGCGCGTTTGTCAACTCGTGTACTGGGCTAACCGACCGTTACTTGGAGGGCACATCCGCCAAGTCAACCTCCTGCGAGAGCACCTCGCTCACGCCAGCTGAACCCCTTACGAGCACGTGGACTGTCACGGAACCCGCATTCTGCGGATACTGGTCGGTCAGGAGGTAGGCCAGATATCCTGTGTCCCCCTGGAAGGCCGGATCTGAATCCCCCGCCCCCTCGGCATCCGCCACCTGGCCCTCGCTCGACGAGACCGAGTAGCACTCGTAGGTCCTCCCCGTCCCCGCGGCCTCCACCGTCACGTACACCACGCCGTCAGCCGGCAGGTAGCGCGGGTCCACCGAGCCCTTCACCTCCAGGTAGGGACCGTTGTACTGGGCCGTCAGCGTGGTCTGCGTGGTCAGGCCCGTCGAGCCGGCCACCACGGAGGCGTCCCGCTCGGGCGCCGGGATGTAGGCCGGTCGCGTAGCGAAGGAGGCCACGTGACGCTCGGCCCTCAGCACCACCACATCCTGGCCGTCCGCCATGCCGCCCAAGTTGTAAGGAATCAGGCGCGAGAAGTCCGCGTCCTGGTAGCTCGAGGCCATGAAGGGCACGAGGGCGTTGCCAAAGGAGTCGCGAAACATGAGGAGGCTGCCCGCGGCGTCCGACGCAGTGGAGACCGTCTGCACCGTGGTGTCCTCGGGCGAGCTTGCGTCGTTCGCGTAGGCGAACTGCCAGGCATCCGTGTAGCGCGATACCTCCTCCAGTCCCGCGCTCTGGGGCCAGAGCATCTGGGCCAGGTCGCCCACCGAACGCAGCGTGGTCGTGGGCGAGCTGGCATAGTCCTCGTGGGCGTGGCCCAGCGCGTCCAGGATGGCGTCGGCAGCGACCGCGGCCCCCTCGGGCGTCCAGTGGGTGTCCTGCACCCGGTAGAGAGTGCCCCCGTACGCACCCAACTCGTCGGCCAGGTCCACGTAGGCCACGCCCTCCCCGTCTAACAAGTCCTGCAGCCGCTCCAAGTTGGAGGGGCCGGACCCTGCCTGGATGTAGTAGGGCAGGTGCTCGGGATAGAGGGTAGTCTTGTCTGGCGCCACGGCTACCACAAGACGGCCGCCGCGCGAGGTGGCGTACTCGCTCATGAGGGCAAGGTTGTGCGCGGCGTTGGAGACGGCGCGGTCGCTCATGCGACTCGTGCGCTGGTAGTCCATCACGGAGCCCCGGTAGTAGAGCCAGCCGTCCGTGCCCACGATCACGTTCGTGGCAGACGACGTGCCCAGGAGGTCGCTCCGCAGGTGGGCGTTCGCATCCACCAGCTCGTTGCGGAAGGCGTAGTGGTCGGAGAACCACTCCCCCGCCTCGGAGAGAAAGGCGGCGTTGGGCGCCCCGCCCTCGGTCGTGAGGCTGGGCCAGGTCGCGAGCTCGCGCTTCTCGGCGGACGTGGTTGTGGGCCGCACCGCAAGCCCCACGAAGGGGACCAGAAGGGCTGCCATGACCACGGTCACGAAGACCATCAGCCATACGGACGAGGGATGGCCTGTGCTTCCCCGCCCCTCGCGCTCGGCGAAGTGATTTGCCCCGCTGCTCTTGCTCTCGGAGCTTCCGAAGTGCTCTGCCATGCTGCCCTCCTCCCTAGAACCTGAAGTAGATGAAGGGGTTGTAGGCCCCGCCGGCAAGCGAAAGAACACAGATGGCGAGGACCGCGATGGCCCCCACATAGGCCAGTACCGAGAGCGGTGCCTCGGCGGCCGTCCCCTCGCTGGCGCGCACGAGTGCCGGACGCACCGGCAAGCAGGTGACGAGCCCGAAGGCGAGGGCGATGAGGAAGACTGGGGTGAGCTGCTCCATCACGGGAACCAGGGCATCAGCTCCCGTGGCCCCGGCGCCAAACATGGCGGCGTACATGACGCCAGCCTGGGCCAGCGAGTCTGCCCGGAAGACCACGAAGGAGAGCACCACCACCAGCATGGCGTAGACGTGGCCCAGCCAGCGCGGCAGGCGCCTCAGGGGCACGACCTCCTCCAAAAGCGAGAAGGCCCCCTGGATGGCACCCCACAGGACGAAAGTCCAGGCTGCCCCATGCCAGAGGCCACAGGTGAGGAAGACGATGCACTTGTTGAGCACCGCGCGGGCGCGGCCCTTGCGGTTGCCGCCAAGCGGGATGTAGAGGTACTCCTTGAACCAGGTGGAGAGCGAGATGTGCCACCTGCGCCAGAACTCCTTGATGGTCACCGAGGCATAGGGGTAGTCGAAGTTCTCCATGATGGTGAAGCCGAACATGTGCCCCAGGCCTATCGCCATGTCGGAGTAGCCGGAGAAGTCGAAGTAGATCTGCAGCGCGTAGGCAACGGCGGCAAGCCATGCGGCAGCCGCACCGATGCTCGAGGGGTCAAGGGCGTAGAGAGCGTCCACGGCGGAGGCCATCGTGTTGGCTATGAGGACCTTCTTGCCCAGACCGTAGCAGAAGCGTCGCAGGCCCAGCGCCACTCCCTGCGGGGTGACCTCGCGGTTGTCAATCTGCTCGTCGATGTCGTGGTACTTGATGATGGGACCCGCGATTATCTGCGGGAAGAAGCTGATGTAGAGAAGGACCTTCCAGTAGGGGTCGCGGCCAGAGGCCTCCCCGCGCCACACGTCGATGACGTAGGAGAGCGCCTGGAAGGTGTAGAAGGAGATGCCAAGCGGAAGGGCCGCGCCGGGAAGCGGCAGCCCTGCGCCCGTAAGCGAGTTGACGGTCGCGACCGCGAAGTCCGCGTACTTGAAGACACCCAGGAAGGCGAGGTTAGCTACAACCGCCAGGGTCAGCGGAGCGCGACCCCCCCCCGACGCTTTTCCACCTGCTATGGCACGACCGAAGGCCCAGTTGACCACCGTAGAGGCCAGCACCAGAAGCACGTAGACAGGCTCGCCGTAAGCGTAGAAGAGCACCGAAACCACTATCAGAAGGGCATTCCTGCCACGCGTGTTCGGAATCACCTGTGAGAGAAGGAAGGTGACTGGCAGGAAGATGCAGAGGAACGTGAGCGAGCTGAAGACCATGGGCCGACTTCCGAGAGGGCGCTTTCAGATGGGGCAATCTTAGACCAAGATGGGTTCTCCCGCTGCCGGCGGTCGAAATGTCACGTTTGCCATTGTCTATGGCGTGGCAAAAGGGGAGGCGCCACCCTTCTGGACGGCACCTCCCCTTGCGTCAGACCTTGTTCCTGCGGCTACTCGGCCTCGTGGTGACGGCGCGGCTGCCGGCCGCCCTCGCCGGCGGTGCTACCACCGTTGGCGCTGCCGCCCTCGCTCGTGCCGTGGTCGCCGGGGTGACGGCGGGCACGGGGCTTGCGGTCGCCCTCGCGACGGTCGCCGTTGCCACGACCGCGGCGCTCGCCGCCCCTCTCACCCTCGCCCTTGCCGGAGCCCGCGGGGGCCTCGGGCTTGTCCAGACGGTCCAGGCTGATCTTGCCCTTCTCGTCGACCTCGAGGACCTTGACCTTGACCTCGTCGCCGATGTTGAGCACGTCCTCGACCTTGTCGACGCGGCCCTTGGCCACGCGGGAGATGTGCAGCAGGCCGTCCTTGCCGGGCAGGAGCTCCACGAAGGCACCGAAGGGCTGGATGCCCACCACGCGGCCGGTGTACTCCTCGCCCACCTCGGGCACCTTGACGATGGCGCGGATGCGCTCGGCCGCGGCCTCGCCCGCGCCGCCCACGCCCGCGATGAAGACGGAGCCGTCCTCCTGGATGTCCACCGTGGCGCCGGTGTCCTCCTGGATGCCGCGGATGACCTTGCCGCCGGAGCCGATGACGTCGCGGATCTTGTCCGTGGGGATCTGCAGGCTGATGATCTGGGGCGCGGTCTCCTTGGTGTGCTCGCGCGGGGCAGGTATTGCCTCGAGCATGGCGTCGAGGATGAACATGCGGCCCTCGTGCGCCTGCATGAGCGCCTTGCGCAGGATCTCGGGCGTGAGGCCGGTGGCCTTGTTGTCCATCTGCATGGCGGTGATACCCTTGGTGGTGCCCGTCACCTTGAAGTCCATGTCGCCCAGGAAGTCCTCGAGGCCCTGGATGTCGGTGAGGACGACGGTCTTGCCCTCCTCCTGGATGAGGCCCATGGCCACGCCGGACACGGGGCGCTTGAGGGGCACGCCGGCGTCCATGAGGGCCAGCGTGGAGCCGCAGGTGGAGGCCATCGAGCTGGAGCCGTTGGACTCCATGACCTCGGAGACCACGCGGATGGTGTAGGGGAACTCCTCCTCGGAGGGGATCACGGGGAGAAGGGCGCGCTCGGCGAGGGCGCCGTGGCCGATCTCGCGGCGCTTGGGCGAGCCCATGCGGCCGGTCTCGCCGGTGCAGAAGGGCGGGAAGTTGTAGTGGTGGATGTAGCGCTTGCCGTCGACGGGCTCGATGGTGTCGAGGCGCTGCCACTCGTTGAGCATGCCCAGGGTGCAGATGGAGAGCACCTGGGTCTGGCCGCGCTGGAAGAGGCCGGAGCCGTGCACGAGCGGCAGGTAGTCGCCCTTCACGTAGAGCGGGCGCACCTCGGTGGGGGTGCGGCCGTCCACGCGCTCGCCCGTCTCAACGACCATGCGACGCATGGCGTGCTTCTCCAGGCTCTTGAGCTCCACGGGGATGGCGCGGCTCCACTGGGCGCGCTCCTCGTCGGTGAACTCGGCGGTGACGGCGGCCTTGAGGGCCTCCACCTTGCCGATGCGGGAGAGCTTGTCGGCGTCCTTGAGGGCGGCGCTCATCTCGTCGTAGTGGGCCCAGATGCGGTCGTGGACCTCGGGGATGGGCTGGTCGAGCTCGTACTCGCGCTTGGCGATGGGGCCGTTGACCTCCTCCCACTTGGCGAAGAACTTCTTCTCCTCCTCGCAGAAGGCGGCGATGGCCTCCTGGCCAAAGGCCATGGCGGCAAGCATGTCCTCCTCAGAGATCTCCTTGGCGCCCGCCTCGAGCATGGAGATGAAGGTGCTGGAGCCAGCGAGCTCGAGGTCGAGGTCGGAGGCGTCGCGCTCCTCGTAGGTGGGATTCACCAGGAACTCGCCCGTCTCGGGGTTGCGGCCGATGCGCACGCAGGCAAGCGGGCCCTCGAAGGGCACGCCGCCCACGGTGAGGGCGGCCGAGGCGCCCATGACGCAGATGGTGTCCACGGAGTGCACCTGGTCGGCCACGAGAGAGGTGGCCACAACCTGCACCTCGTTGCGGAAGCCGTCGGGGAAGGACGGGCGCAGCGGGCGGTCGATCATGCGGGCCGTGAGGGTGGCCTTCTCGGAGGGACGCGCCTCACGCTTGAGGTAGCCGCCGGGGATGCGGCCCACGGCGTACATCTTCTCGATGAAGTCCACGGTGAGCGGGAAGAAGTCGTAGTCCCTGCGCTCCTTGGACACGACCACGGTGAGAAGGACGGTGGAGTCCCCGCACTTGACGAGGCACGCGCCCGTGGCCTGCTTGGCCAGCTCGCCGGCCTCCAGGACGTAGTGCTTGCCGTAGAGGTCGAACTCGTGGGTAACCTTTGCCATTACTTTTCCTCTTATCTCCGCCTGCCCCATTGCAGGCGGGCCGTCTTCGGGGTCCTTCGGCGGCCCTGCCGCGGAAGACTCAGGTTCGTGCGCGACGCGTCGCGCGACCCCGCGCGCCCTCGCTCGTCTCGGGCGCACACAGAAGGGGCGCCCGCAGGCGCCCCGAAGTACCTACTTACTGGATGTTGTCGCGGATGCCGAGGCTCTTGATGAGGGCACGGTACTCCTCGATGTCGTTCTTCTTGATGTAGGACAGAAGGCGACGACGCTTGCCGACGAGCATGAGCAGGCCGCGACGGGTGTGGAAGTCCTTCTTGTGGGACTTCATGTGCTCGGTCAGGCCCTTGATGCGCTCGGTCAGGATGGCGACCTGAACCTTGGCGGAACCGGTGTCGTGCTCGTTCTCGCCGTACTGGGCCACGAGCTCGGCCTTGCGCTCCTTGGTGACTGCCATGGTGGAACTCCTTTGCTACTCTGAAATTCGCCTCGAACCGGGTCGGTCGCCTGGCATGAGCGGGCCGCTAGGTACGAGGTACCAACAGTGCATGAGAATAGCACGGCAAGGGTCCCGCCAAGCGAGAAACCCGTGCCGCACGCCATCTCCACGTCCTGCCGTGGTTTGGCAACAAGCCCTACATCTTGGGGAAGACCCGCGCATAGCCGAGGATGGGCCAGCGGTCGTAATTCATGATCGGGATGTTCTCGCTGCCCTCCGGGGTGGAGTTGATGATCTTGCCGTTGCCAAGGTAGATGGCCACGTGGCCGCGGTAGTAGACGATGTCGCCGCGCTCGAGCTGGCTCGCGGTTATGGGCTGGAAGACCCGGTTTGCCCGCCAGGTGTTCACGAAGTGGCCGTTCACGTAGTGCTTGGTCCAGGGGTTGTAGGGACCGGCCGGACGGTCCTCCAGGCTCATGCCGCAGGCGTAGAGACCCTCCATCACGAGTCCCGAGCAGTCGATGGACTGACCGGGGGCGTTGCAGGTATTGTCGACCCACCAGGAGCCGGCGGCCTTGTACTCGTAGGCCACCTTGATGAGCATCTCGATGCACTCCTCGCGCGTGGCGTCGAGGCCGATGCGGCAGGGCATCACGTACCCATAGGACTTGTACTTGTCGGCGAGCTCCACGCTGTAGCGGCTCACCTGCGCCCAGCCCTCCGGAACCACGTACCCCCGCTTGTAGCAGCGGCCCAGGTCGTCGAAGGCCCACATCTTGCCGCCGATGGTGCCGCGCGTGGACTTGAGCATGCGCCCGTCGGACCCAAAGTAGTAGAGGTCGTCGGCCTGCCAGAGCTCGTGCTCCACCAGCATCGCACCGTCGGACTGGTAGTAGTAGGTTCCGGCATCGTGGTCCACCGTGGTGTCGTGCGCCATGTTGCCGTACTGGTTGAACCAGTAGCTCTTGCCGTCGACCGCGAGCGCTCCCGTGTGGGCAACGCCAGACTCCACGTAGTTGGTCTCAGAGCCCGTCTTGACCCAACCGTTACCCGGCGTACCAGCATCGTCCAGGTAGAGACGCTCCTCCGCGGACTGCACCCAGTCCCCTTGGGCCAGGACGCCGGAGGCGTAGAGATAGTGGCGGATGCCCTCCTCCTCGTACCAGCCCGTCGTCATGGCACCGGTCATGGGGTCGAAGTGGTAGCGGTGACCCTGCCAGTCAAGCCATCCGAGCGTGGGGGTACCGTCCGCGTAGTAGCGCCAGGTGCCGTCCTCTAGGACCCAGCCGTCCTTCTCCGCCGTAGGCTCGGGCTCAGCCGTGGTGTCGGAGTCTTCCGAGTTGGCCGGGGTTTCCGGCGTGGCCGGGTGGTCCTCACCCGCATCCGGTGCATCCTTCTCAGCATCCGCGGCAGGGGCCGCTGGCTGGACAGCAGGCTGGTCAGGAGCCGGACCTTCCCCCGCGGTCGCCTCGCCCGGTTGCACGGCCTCCTTGGTGGCATCCTCCGCCGGTGCGTCTGTCGCAACGTCCTGGACAAGGACGGACGATCCGTCCCCCGCCACAACCGCCGGGTCCTTCTCTCCGACGGTGCCTGCGACCTCGGCAACGGCCGGCACCGTCGCCTTGGGATCGTCGTAGGTCGGCTCAGCAGCCAGGGCGCTCGTCCCCACCGTAAGCGCTGCCGCAAGCGCAAGACCTAGAGCAACCCCCCGAAGCCTAAAGCTAAGTCCCTTCATGGGCACTCCCCTTCAATCGGCTGCTCTCGAGCATATAACACCTGGGGCTGCGCCTTCCAGCCCCCGCGACGAGCGCGGTCTCCCCTTATGCGAGCGCCTTGCCGCCCAGCCATCCCCACTTGACGGTGGAGGTGGTGCCGAAGGTCCGGATCCAACCTGGCAGGCTCTGGTAGCGGACCTTTCCGCTCACGCTTTGCATCACTAAGCCGTTGCCCACGTAGATGCCGATGTGGCCGTAGATGATGGCGGCATACGAGAGCGGCTCCGTGGGTACGGCGACGATCATGCCAGGCTGCAGGTCAGCGGGGTCATCGCTCTTGCACCAACGCCAGTACATGTCGCATGCGTCACCCGTGTAGTTGCCTATGCCCGCGTTCAAGAAGACCCAGGTGACCCAAGCCGCGCAGTAGCCCTCACCCGGCGAGGGGGTCGTGTTGGTCGCGCGGACCACGGCCGCCTGCTCCTTCGTGGCGCCGTCTGGCACGGACACCGTGCCAGAGTAGAACTTGAGATACTCCTCCTGGAGGATGGTTCCGTCCTTGCGGTAGTAGACCCAGTGGCCGTCCTCCCTCACGAGCTGCTCGGTCACCTCCGTTGCAACACCCTCGGCCGAAACCGAGTAGCACCTGCCGTCGACCATGACCCTGCAGGCCCCGCTCAGATGACCGGAGGCGTCCAGGTAGTAGAGGGTGCCGTCCATCTCCATGAGGCCGGACTGGGGCTTGCCGTCCTTCACGTAGGCGCGCCCGCTGCCGTCAGCCACCCAGCCGTTGCCGGGGTCGCCCGCGTCGTCCAGGTACAGGCGGCCACCTTCGGAGGCCACCCAGCTGCCCTGCGCGAGCGCGCCCGAGGCGTAGAGGTAGCGCCTGTCGAGCCATCCCGTCCGCATGGCGCCCGTCTCGGCGTCCAGGTAGTACTGGTGGCCCTGCCAGGTCAGCCAGCCCTTGTGCGCAGCGCCGGCCTCGTAGTAGCGCCACGCGCCATCCTCGCGGACCCAGCCGGACTTGGGGGCTTCGGCGGACTTGGCGGCGGCTGCGGCGTCATCCGCAGGGGCGTCCGAGGGAACATCCGCCGCCTTGGCGTCGGCCTCGCCTGACTCCGGAGCTTCGGCGGGAGCTGCTGACGGCACCGCGCCGGCGTCACCCGCAGGCGCAGGGTCCTTCTCGGGCGCCGCCGCGTCACCGGCGTCGGCCGGTGCGGTGACGGCCCGCGAGTCCTTGTCCCCCTCCGCGGGAACCGACACATCGACGGCCTTCTCGCCGACGGCCTTCTCGCCCTGTGCCGGCGCCGACGTCGTCACCGTTGCGGCCGGCTCCTCCTTGGATGGCTCGTCTGCATATGCGGGCATCACACCCACACCCAACGCCAGCACCGCGGCTACTAGCACCGGCAGGCAGTGTCGCCTCAGAACCCCATGCATATCCACGCCCTTCTCATGCGTCAAAACGCCCAAGAGTCTACCACGAACGGCTATGCGAGCGCCCTGCCGCCCAGCCAGCCCCACTTGACGATCGCGGTCTCGCCGAAGTAGGAGATCCACCCCGGCAGGGTCTGGTAGCGGATCTTGCCGCTCACGTTCTGCATGACGAGGCCGTTACCTACGTAAACACCCACGTGACCGTACTTGACCGCAAGCGGCGAGTGCGGCTCGGTGGGGACGGCCACGATCATGCCCACCTGCAGGTCAAAGGGGTCGGTGCTATGGCACCACTCCCGATACTGGTCGCAGGCGTCGCCACCCCACGACCCGATGCCCGCCTGCTCGAAGACGGCCGTGACCCACTCGGAGCACAGACCCGCGCCCGGGCTGGGAACGTTGTTCGTGGCGCGGACTACGCTCGCCTGCTCCGCACTCATCCCTGGTGGCACCTCGACCGTCCCCGCGTGGAAGTCCGTGTCGCTCTCGCCGTAGACCGTGCCGTCCTTGCAGCGATAGACCCAGTGGCCGCCCTCCTTGGCCAGCGGCTCCGTGACGTCGGTGGCCACGCCCTCTGCAGACAGCGAGTAGCGCCTGCCGTCCACAACCACCCGGCAGTCATGGCAGAGCATGCCGGTCGCGTCCGTGTAGTAGAGGTTGCCGTGTATGGTGAGAAGGCCCGTCTGCGCCTGGCCATCCGCCACCCGGTAGGCCTCACCGTTCGCCGCGACCCAGCCGTTGCCCGGCGCGCCCGAGGCGTCCACGAGGAGCCGTCCGTCAACCGTGGCCACCCAGTCGCTTTGGGCGAGCACGCCCGAGGCGTAGAGGTAATGGCGCGTGCCGTCGGCGACGATCCAGCCCGTGTCCATGGCGCCGGTCGCCTCGTCCAGGTGGTAACGGTGGCCTTGCCAGTCGAGCCAGCCGGTCGTGGCGGCGCCGTCGACGAAGTAGCGCCAGGTACCGTCCTCGCGAACCCAGCCCGCGGGCGCGGGGTCGGCGGGCGCGGGGTCGGCGGGTGCGGGGTCACCATCCGCTTCCTCCGCAGACCCGGTATCAGCGCTCGCAGCCGTGTCGGCCTCGAAGGCCCTCGCATCGGAACCCTCCGGAGCCGTATCGGACTTGTCCCCTGCCTCGATCCTCGCTCGCTCGTCGGTGGCTCCGGTGTCTGCGGGCGCCTCGGATCCGGCGGGCTCGTCCGCAGCCGCGACGTCCGACGCCATCCCGTCCGCAGGAGTGCGCGCAGTCCCCTCACCTTCAGGCGCAGAATCGGCATCCTCCGCCTCGGCGGTCTGGACCGCAATCGCACTCCCGCCCCTGCCGCCGCTTGACTCCACGGCAAGAGCGGGCGTCGCGGCCAATCCGCACGCGACCGCGCACACCGCTAGCAGCGCAAGCACGCGTCTGCCGCATGCGCCCCTTCCCATGAGCACCTCCCCAGAATGGTTTCAGCGCAGTCATGTTAGCGCTAGATAATGGCCATTTGTCCCGTAACACTTGATTGCAGAGGTGGGGTTGGACTCGTCGGATGGCGCAGGCAAAGGCCATGGGCGCGCGCTAAACGTGACCGGCAGCTCGACGCCGAGCAGGCAGACACGTATAGCACCACCTAAGCATAGCCCGAAGCCCGACCTCGAGCGGACAGCCAGCCACCCATAAGCCCGCCTAAGTGGGAGGTTCTCCCCAAAACGGGCAACTCCGGACGGTTAGGCAGCCCTAAGCGGGGGCTTCTTCCCTGTTCGGGACACTTGGAACGGTTAGCAGGGGTTAAGCGGGGGTTTTCCCGGCCTGGGAAACCCTAGACGCTTAGGGAGCCCTAAGCGGGACGATCTTCCCGGCCTGGGAAACCTCGGACGGTTAGCCTCGCCTAAGCGGGACATCCTTCCGGAAGCGGGAAACTCCGGACGGTTAGGCAGCCCTAAGCAGGTCAACCTTCCCGGAAGGGAAACTTGGGACGGTTAGCTGGGGCTAAGAGGGAGAATCTTCCCTGATCGGGAAACCACGGACGGTTAGTCTCGCCTAAGCGGGCCATCCTTCCGGAAGCGGGAAACTCCGGACGGTTAGGCAGCCCTAAGCGGGACATCCTTCCCTGATCCGGAAACTTGGGACGGTTAGCAGGGGCTAAGCGGGAAAAACTTCCCCGCCTGGGAAACTCCGGACGGTTAGCCACCGCTCAGCCAGCGCTTACCTCGGTTAGCCAGCGCTTGGCCAGCCCCCAGCCCCCGGCCACCGCTCACCCCCGCCCGGGCACCGCCCCTACACGCTGAGCATGAACTCCAACGCGCGCAGTCGGGTCTCCAGGTGGGTGGCCGCCCACTGGTGGGCGAGTCCCAACAGCAGGGCCGCCTCCGCCGCATCGATCTGTGCCGCCAGCAGCGCGTCGAAGGTGGAGCCTATGAGCGCCCGCAGCCAGGCGATGTCGCTCGCACTCACCTGCTCTGCGCCTGCGACCTCGCGAGCGCAGCTCGAGCACAGCACCCCGCCCGCCGCGGCCGAGAACCATGCCGGCGCCGGATCCCCGCAGGCGATGCAGTGCACCAGCTCGGGCCGCCAGCCGCCATGGGCCAGCACCTTCATGACGTAGGCCGCCACGCACACGTCCAGATGCGCCTGGTCGCCAGCCTGCTCGCAGGCCCGAAGCGCACGCGACAGCACGGGGTACAGGAAGCCGTCCGGCGCATCCTCGAAGCTCGTGAGGCGCGCCACCTCGCACATAGCGGAGGCCGCGCTCACCCGCGCGAGGTCGCCCCGCAGTCCGGCATGCGCGTCCACGAGCGACGCCTCGGCCACCACGTCGAGCGAGCGGCCGTGTGCCAGCAGCAGGTCGGCCTCGCAGAAGAGCTCGGTCCGCCCGGCCAGCCTCCCGCCCGGCTTTCGTGCGCCCTTGCCCACCGCGCGCAGCTGCCGGCCGTCCTCCGCGAGCATGGTGAGGATAAGGTCCTGCTCCCCCAGCTTGGTCCGGTCCAGCACGACGGCCTTGTCGCGATATGTGCGCCTTCCAGCCATCCGGCCCCGTGGCCCCTAGTCCTCGGCGGCGTAGCCCATGCGGCGGATCTCGTTCTGGTCGCGGCGCCACTGGGGTTGCACGCGCACCGAGAGCTCCAGGTAGACCTTGCAGCCCAGATAGGCCTCGATGTCCTTGCGGGCCTCGATGCCCACCTTCTTTATCATCTGGCCGCCGTGGCCCACCACGATCCCCTTCTGGCCCTCGCGCTCCACGAGCACCGTGGCCGACACGCTCGCGTGCCCGTTCTCCGCGTACTCGATCCCGTCGCAGACCACCCCCACAGAGTGCGGGATCTCCTGGCGCAGGTTGAGGAAGAGCTTCTCACGCACGAACTCGGCCACCACGTCCTCGTCGGTGGAGTCGGTCTCCATGTCGTCGGGGAACCACTTGGGGCCCTCGGGCAGGTGGGCCGACACGATGGACACGAAGGCGTCCACGTTGAAGCCCTCGCGCGCCGAGAGCACCAGCTCGTCGTCGAAGTGCGCGAGCGCCCGTGCGGCCTCCAGCTGGGACATGACCTGGTCGGGCTTGGCGATGTCCGCCTTGGTGATCACCAGCAGCTTGAAGGGGGCGGAACTCGCCGCCACGTGGCTCGCCACCCATTCGTCTCCGCGGCCCACGGGCTTGGTGGCGTCGATGAGGAGGGCCACCACGTCCGCGTCGGCCAGCTCGCCCAGGGCCGCCTGGTTGAGCTCCTTGCCCAGGGCGTCCTTGGGCTTGTGGAGCCCGGGGGTGTCCACGATCACCAGCTGGGCGCCCGGGGTGTTGACCACGGCGCGCAGGCGCTTGCGGGTGGTCTGGGCCACGGGACTCGTGATGGCCACCTTCTGTCCCATGCAGGCGTTCACGAGCGTGGACTTGCCCACGTTCGGCCGCCCTACGAGGGCCACGAAGCCGCTGCGGAAGGGCGAGCCGTCGGGTGCCGTGGCCACGGGCATGGAAGGCTCCGGCGCGTCGGTCTCGTCGTCGAGGTCGGCCAGGTCGTCGTCATCGTCATCCCAACCCGGGATGGCATGCTCCACCAGCTCGTCGTCCTTGTCTGCCATTCCTGCCTCCTGCCTGCCGTACGAGGTGCCAGACGCCTTCGTAAGACGCCTTCGTACCATCTCACCCAAAGAAGATCGCGTTCGCGTACACCAGCACGCCCACGATGGCCGCCGTGATGGAGAGCACCAGCTCCGCGGCGGCGGCGATGTCCTTGGCCTTGCCCGCGAGCGGGTGGAACTCCGGCGACACCAGGTCCACCACGGCCTCGATCGAGGTGTTCACGAGCTCAGAGGATATGACGCTGCCGATGCACACCACGATGATGGCCCAGCTGACAAGGTCGAGCTTGCAGACGACGCCAGCCATAACGGCGAACACTGCCCCGCCCAGCATGACCTTGATGTTCCGCTCCTGCCGCACCGCCGTGCGGAACCCCTGCATGGCAAAGAGGAAGCTCCGTCGGAAGGTGGGATGGCTGGGGTGCTTGCCGGGGATCATTCGTCCACGCCCTCACGGTGGCGGGTGAGCTCCACGTGGCCGCGCACCCCGTCGTGCGGCAGCAGGGCCACAAGCTCGTCCTCGCGCGCCTCCATGACCTCGGCCTCGTCGTCGGCCAGATGGTCGTAGCCCAGGAGATGCAGGCAGCCGTGCACGAGCAGGAGGCGGAACTCGTCGGCCGCTGTGGTGCCGAAGCCCGCCGCCCGCGATGCCACGAAGGCCGGGGCGATCACGATGTCACCCAGCTCGCAGGGCTCGCCCGGCGCCAGGTCGGGGTCGTCCGGCCGCTCGCACTCGAGCGAGATCACGTCGGTGACGGCGTCCTTGCTGCGATACTCGGCGTTGAGCTCGCGGATCCGCTCGTCGGAGACCACGGAGACCGACACCATGCAGGGCCGCCCCACGCCCTCCTCCGCCAGCACCCGGTCCAGGTCCGCGCGGATCTCGTCCTCGGAGACGGGCGAGGCGACACCCTCCTCGACCACGATGTCGTACTCGTTGCCCTCGGGACCTGCGGCCTCGTCGGGCCCGGCGTCCTCCTCGTCAAAGCCCTCGGGGATAAGCCCGCCCAGCTCGAGCTCCGCTCCGCCCAGCTCCGCGTCCGGCCCCAGCTCCAGGTCCTTGTCGTCACTCATCGCCCGCCCTGCCCTTCCTGCGCTCCGCGTCCGCAGCATAGGCGTCCACGATGCGCGCCACCAGCGTGTGGCGCACGATGTCGTTCCTGTCCAGGTCCACGAAGGCGATGTCGTCCACGCCCTCCAGGATCCGGCGGGCAGACTCCAGGCCATTGGCGCCCGGCAGGTCGCGTTGCGAGGCGTCGCCCGTCACCACGAACTTGGACGAGAAGCCCAGGCGGGTGAGGAACATCTTCATCTGCTCCGGGGTGGTGTTCTGTGCCTCGTCCAGGATCACGAAGGCGTCGTTGAAGGTCCGGCCGCGCATGAAGGCGAGGGGCGCGATCTCTATGACGCCCTGCTCGATGAGGGCGTTGCCCTTCTCCATGTCCGTCATGTCGAAGAGCGCGTCGTAGAGGGGCCGCACGTAGGGGTCGAGCTTCTCCTGCAGGGTGCCCGGCAGGTAGCCGAGCGACTCCCCTGCCTCCACCACGGGCCGTGCGAGCACGATGCGGCCCACCTCGCGGCGCTTGAGGGCAGCCACCGCCATGGCCATGGCCAGGTAGGTCTTGCCGGTGCCGGCCGGCCCGATGCCAAAGGTGATCGTGTTGTGCCGGATGCAGTCCACGTAGCGGCGCTGGCCTGCGGTCTTGGGTCGGATAGCCCTGCCGCGGAAGGTCAGGATAATGTCGTCGGCCAGGGGGTCCATGCGGGGCGCGCCGTGGCGCACCTGGTCCACGATCAGGTCCACGTCGCTCGCCGTGGGCTGGCTGCCGGACTCGACGAGGCGGATGAGCCGCGAGAAGACCGAGGTCACGTCGTCCACGTCCTCGGCAGAGCCCGTGACCGACACGACGTTCCCCCGCACCGCGACCATGGCCTCGAATGAGTCCTCGATGCGGCGCAGCAGGCTGTCCGTGGGGCCCATGAGAAGGGCGGGGTCCACGGAGTCCGGTATGGTCAGGCGAACGTGGGTAGGCTCCATGCTCCTCCAAGCGGCTGGTAGGTCGACGACTGGTGCTGTCCCGATGATACCGTTACGCGCCGGGCAAGACAAAGGCATCCGGCCCGGTCGCGTCGAGCACCGTGGCAACCAGGGTCCCCTGGGCATCCGCGCCCGTCACGCGAACCCGCACGAGGGAGCCCAGGGGGACGTCGCGGTCGAGCGCAACATCGAAGAGCCCGCCCGTGACACCGCGGTGGGGGTACTGCACGACCACCAGGTCCCCCTGGCCCACGAGCCGGGCTGCCTCCTCTGCCCGCATGGCCCGCGCGAGCTCCCGGGCGCGCCGGGCCCGCTCCGCCATCACGCGGGGATCCACCTGGTCGGGCGCGGTGGCGGCAGGCGTCCCGGGCCGTTTGGAGTAGCGGAAGACGTGCATGCGCGAGAAGCCCATCTCGCGGCAGAAGTCGAGCGACCGGTCGAAGTCCTCGTCCGTCTCGCCGGGGAAGCCGCAGATGATGTCCGTCCCAAGGGCCACGTTCGGCACCGCGGAGCGCACCGCCTGGCAGGCCGCCCGGAAGGCCGCCGTGTCGTACACGCGCCCCATGCGCCCGAGCGTGGCATCGCAGCCCGCCTGCAGGCAGATGTGCAGGAAGGGCGCCACGCGCTCTCCTGCCCTGGCCATGCACTCGGCGAGCTCGGCGTCCACGTCCGGCGGCTCGATGGAGGAGAGCCGCAGGCGGCCCACGCTGGTTGTGGCGAGGAGCTCGTCGATAAGGCCGGGCAGCCCGAGCGAGCGGCCGTCCTTCTCGCCCCGCCAGCTCCCCAGGTTGATGCCCGTGAGCACGACCTCGCGCGCGCCGCGGTCGCAGGCACCCTGCACCAGGCGCACGCACTCGTCGAGCGGCACCGACCGCGCGGCCCCGCGGGCCTTCCACACGATGCAGTAGGTGCAGCGGTTGTCGCAGCCGTCCTGGACCTTCACGCCGGGACGCGTGCGACCCGTGGGCGTGGGGGTGCCGCCGGCTGCGGGCACGGTTGCCGCGACGCCCGCGGGACCAGCGGCGACGCCCAACCGGGCGGCCACGAGCTCGGGTACCCGGCCCTTGTCGCGCTCCACCACCACGTTCGGCCCCAGGGCCTCGAGCTCCTGGGCAAAGAGGCAGGCCGCGCATCCTGTGGCTACCACGAGCGGCGCCTGCGGGAGCGAGGCCGCGTGGTGGACGGCCTTGCGAGCCTTGGCCTCAGCCTCGCCCGTGACGGCGCAGGTGTTTATGACCACGGCGGCCGCCTGGTCCTCTGTCGCAAGCGAGAAGCCCACCGCCTCCAGGCGCGTGGCCATGTCGTCCAGCTCCACGCGGTTTACGCGGCAGCCCAGGTTCACGAGCGCGACCCGGCGGAGCTTCGGCCCGTGGGTGGCCGATCCTCCGGCCTGTTCCGCAGGCGCCGCCACGACCGGCCCGACGCTGCCCGCCGGCCCGAAGCCGCTCACCGGCGCCTGCCCTTGTTGCTGCGGCCAGTACCACGCGTGGGCTTCTTGCGACCAGCGTCCTTGAAGGGGTTCTTGGGCACCCAGCCCTCGCCCGCAAAGTGCTCGGCAGCCTCGTCCTTGCCAGTGGAGGCGCCCCCGGCCTTCACGTCGTCGCTGGCATCCGCCGGCGCGTCCCCGTCGAGCGACCGCTCGGCGACGATGCCCGCCACTTCCAGCAGCTGCTTCTGCGTGAGGTCCGTGGGCACCGTTACCTCCACGAGCGCCACCAGGTCGCCGCGACCGATGCGGCCCATGTGCGGCATGCCGCGCCGCTCCACGCGCACCTCCTGGCCGAACTGGCAGCCAGCCGGGATCGGCACGGCGACGGTCTCGCCGTCCAGGATGCCCCGCACGCTCACCGTGGTCCCCACGATCGCCGCGAGCGCGTCCACCGTCACGCGGCAGTAGAGGTCGTCGCCTCGCCGCTCGAAGCGCTCGTGCTGCTCGACCTCAACGCTCACCACCAGGTCTCCCGTGGCGTCGCCACGAAGCCCGGCCTCGCCCTTGCCGCCCAGCGTGGTGGTCCAGCCCGAGCTCACGCCCGCGGGGACGTTAACCTGCACCTCCTCGTGCACGCGCCTGCGGCCCTCGCCATGGCAGTCGGGGCAGGGCTTGTCGACCACCTGACCCGTCCCGTGGCACTGGGGGCACTCGGACTCGGTCTGCATCTGGCCGAGCACGGTTCGGCGGACCTCCACCACGCGGCCCGAGCCATGGCAGCGCGGGCAGGTCTTCACGCCGCCGCCGTCCGCGGTGCCCGAGCCACCGCAGGTCTCGCAGGTGGCCAGACGGTCGTAGCGCAGGGTCTTCGTGGCACCAGCCGCAGCCTCCTCGAGCGAGACGGTGAGCCGGATGCCCATGTCGCGCCCGCGGGTGCGGGCCCTGCGGGCCGACTGGCCCCCGCGGCCGCCCCCGCCAAAGAAGGTGTCGAAGATGTCGTCGATGCCGAAGCCACCGCCGCCAAAGATGTCCGACACGTCGCCATAGCCCCCGCCGAAGCCGGCCGGGCCGTCGGGCGTGCCATAGCGGTCGTAGTTGGCGCGCTTCTGCTCGTCCGAGAGGACCGCGTAGGCCTCGTTGACCTCCTTGAACTTCTCCTCGGCGTCAGGTGCCTTGTTCACATCCGGGTGCAGGGTCGCCGCCTTGCGCCGGAAGGCGCGCCTGATGGTGTCGGTGTCGGCGTCGCGCGGGACGCCCAGAATCTCGTAGTAGTCCTTCGAATCCGCCAATGGAACCTATCTCCCAAGCATGTCGAGTCTCGTACGTGTGGACTCTACCCCAAATGGCGTGGTCATAGGCGGCAGATGCGACACCGGGCGAGAAACCCGTCGGCGTTAGGCGGGCCCGCGCTTCCGGCGATACCCGCTGCGGGCAGCTCCTCCCGCTTGGGCAGGGCTAAGCGTCGCCTCTCGCCACTCGCCCGGCAGGTCGGCACCTGACTGCTCCGCGCGCATGCCACCTGCAAGTGACATGTCACTTCCAGGTGCCTGGCATTTGGTTGCACATCATATAATAGCAGGTAGATGGGCCACATGCATTGCAGCCTGCGACCGCTTGCCACCTGCAAGTGACATGTCACTTGCAGATAGGGACTGGACGCCCTCACCCCACTGTGCGAACAAGACCGGCGCGAACAAGACCGGCGCGAACAAGACCGGCGCGAACAAGACCGGCGCGAACAAGAAACGCGGCCCCGGAGTCCACCCCCGAGGCCGCACCGGCAGCAAGTCCTTGGGACGAGCAAGTCCTTAGAGCTAGTAGTACCCGTACCCCCTACCATAGGGCACCGACGTGCAGGAGAACATCCCCACGAAGAGGGCCGCGATCACGATGCCGCGCACGGCGCCGTCCGCCAGGGTCATGAGGCCGTTGCGCCACCAGCGCGGCGCATGGCTGGCCCCGCCGTTGAAGATGCCGATAAGCCCCATCACCAGGAGGATCCCCACGACCCAGCCCACGGCCGAGAGGGCGTTGCCCAGGATGCCCAGCACGAGGAAGGGCACCGCGAAGCCCACCAGGTGGAAGCCCTGCGCCTGCTGGGGGGTCAGCCGCTCCTCCGGCACGCACACGTGGGCCACGAAGTCACCGGCCTTCTTGCCGTTCGTGCCGGCGTTGCCCATGCCGGGGATGCGCACCTCGTCGCCGTCGTGGCTGTCGGGCGGGATCTCCACCACGACCTCGCTCGCCGTCTGCACGCGGCCCGAGCCCCCGCAGACCTCACAGGGGTCGCTCATCACCTTGCCGCTGCCCTGACACTCGGGGCATTCGGTCTGGAACATCCCCATGCCGAAGAGTACCGAAAGGTCCACCGCCACGTAGCCCGTGCCGCCGCAGGTGGGGCAGGTCTCCGGGTGGCCGGCCTCCACCGAGCCCTTCCCGTGGCAGTGCTCGCAGGTGGAGAAGTGCTGGTAGGTGACCCCGCGCTTGGCGCCGGCCTTGGCAGTCTCGGCATCGATGGTCACCTCGACGTTGATGTCCGAGCCCTCGCGCGGGTTGTAGGCCCTGGACGGCGTGGCAGCGCGGCGCCGCTGGGCCGTCCCACCGAAGGGCGAGCCCCAGAAGGGCCCGTAGCCATAGCCGCCGTAGCTGCCGGTCCCCGCCGGCGCGCTGCCATAGCCCCCGCCAAAGGGCGAGCCCGACCGCATGGCGTCGTAGCGCTTGCGCTTGTCGGGGTCCGAGAGGACGGCATAGGCCTCGGAAATCTCCTTGAACTTGTCCTCGGCACCGGGCTCCTTGTTTATGTCCGGGTGGTACTTGCGCGCCAGGACCTGGAAGGCCTTGCGGATCTCGTCCGTGGACGCGTCCTCCTTGACGCCGAGGATCTCGTAGTAGTCCTTCTCGTTCATCGAGGCCATGATGGCTCCTGCCGTCCGTTCGTGTGATGAGGGGGTTCTGCCCCTGTGAGGGCCCGGCTAATCCGCCGGCTAGTCGGTCTTCACCTCAACCGCACGATACGTGACCCCGCAGGTGTCGAGTATCCGCTTGGACACCTGGTTGTCCACGGTGCCCTCGTACTTGTCGGAGAGGTACACGACCTCGCCCACGCCCGCCTGCACGAGGGTCTTGGCGCACTCGTGGCAGGGGAAGAGGGTCACGTAGACCGTGGCGCCCTGCATGTCCTTGAGGGAGCCGCGGTAGTTGAGGATGGCGTTGGCCTCGGCGTGGATCACGTAGTTGTGCTTGTCGAAGAGCGGGTCCGTCGTGGGCTCCCAGGGGAACTCGTCGTCGTCGATACCGGCCGGGGTCCCGTTGTAGCCCACCGAGAGGATGCGGTGGTTCTGGTCTGCTATGCAGGCCCCCACCTGCGTGTTGGGGTCCTTGGACCTGAGCGACGCGGCAATCGCCACCCGCATGAAGAACTCGTCCCACGATATGACGTCGCGCCTCTTGCCCGGCATGGCACTCCCCCGCCCTCCGCGGAAACCCGCGGGTCCAGCCCTCCCTACGCAGGCGATTCTACCGCGCCTGACCTGCAGCGTCACCCCTGGGAGGTCACCCCTGGCCAGATGGGCGCGTCGAGGCTGTCTGCGGCTCGGCCTCCGCCAGGTCCCACAGAAGGCCATAGAGCTCGTTGCCCAAAAGCCAGCCGTCCTGCGTCGGGGCAAGACCCGCATCAAGAAGCCCGCGAGCCTGGGCCTCGCCCAAGGCCTGGTCCACCTGGGGGCCCACGACGCGGCGCGCAAACGCGACGAGTCCCGGGTCCAGTCCCCTCACCAGCCGCGCCCCCAGCATGAGGTCCTCGGCGGCGGCCTCCCGCACGGTGAGGAACTCGCAGTCGAAGTCGAGCGAGCCCAGATTCGGCGACGATGCTATGCGTCGAGCGCCGCTCCTGCAAGTTAGCCTAACTCGCGCAGTGCCCTCCGGTGCGGCCGGGAGCCGTGGGGTTATCCTACATAGTCTCAAGTATCCCTCAAGGGTTAGCATGCTCGAGGCTTCTGTGCCAAAGCCGAGGTAAGGCTGCCCCGTCCAATAGGCCACGTTGTGGCGGCATGCTTTACCTGCACGTGCGTAGCTGGCGACCTCATATCGGTCGTATCCATAACCATCAAGTTGCACTTGAGCCTGCGTCATCCTCGAAGCTTGCACATCACTCGAGTTCCACTCGAGGTCCTCCTCGGAGAGCCCCTCCACCCGTGCAGCGAGGGGCGTCCCCTCCTCTATGGCCAAGGGATAAACACTTATGTGTCCGACACCCAGCGAGACGACCCCCTCAAGGGACCTCCGCCAGCTTGCGTCGGTCTGATCCGGGATGGCGCACATGAGGTCGCAGGACACATCCAGGCCCGAGGCCACAGCCGCCCCCACACGCTCGCGTGCCTCCGCCGCGCTGTGGATGCGGCCCAGCTTCGCGAGCTCCCCGTCGTCCAGGCTCTGCACCCCTATGGAGACCCGCGTGGCCCCGGAGGAAGCAAGGGCATCCAGCACCGCATCGGACAGCGAGTCCGGGTTCGCCTCGCTCGTGAGTTCTAGCAAGCTAGGCGCGCACGTCCTTGTTGCCCGGATGAGACCACCAAGCCCCTGGGCGCCCAGGAGCGTCGGCGTGCCCCCACCCACATAGCCCGTCTCGCAGCCTTCCAGAAGCCCCGCAGCCTCCGCTTGCCGCAGCTCCTCCTCCAGGCCTTGGGCATAGGCGGCCATGAGGGGGTCGTCCGAGGCCGTGGCCCTGGAGGCGAAGTCGCAGTAGGCGCACTTGCGCGCACAGAAGGGCACATGCAGGTAGAGCGCACGCGCCGACGCCAGGGTCAGACGCTCGCACCAAGCCTCTTCCTTCTGCGATTCTTTGTCCAAGCTCAAGCCAAGCTCCCAAGGATGTCACCGGCAGCATCGAACCACATGAGAATCGCCTCGACCCGGTTGAAATCCACTAGGGGCAGCAGTTCCCCTTCGGAATGGAAGGCATCGAGGGCGCCGTAGTATGCCACGACCTCCCCCAAGAGATCCTCCATTGCTGGAGGGCACTCCTCCGGAGGATATCCGACGGCTGCATCTATGTCCACTCCGTAGTCATGCACCTTGTACGTACCTGGTCGCTCCCCGCGTTCCCATCTCTCGGCATCGTAGGTATGCTCTGTAAGCGTTGCCTGCAGCCAGAGCACCGCCTCTGTGGTGAGGGCCTCCGGGCCCCTCTCAACAAGATCCATGGCCTCCAGCCAAGCACGGCCATGATTATCAATCTCATACAAGGCACTCAGCTTGCCCGTGAAGTTGACGACACTCCCGTCCCTCAGGACCTCTGCTGTATCGCGGAGGGTGATCTCGTCGTTCTCTATGCGCGTCGAGTTATAGGTGGCCGGCACTATGAGTGCTTTCACGCGCTCGCGGCGCTCTGCCTTGGGGAGCGCACGCCACCGGGACACCAGCTTCGCATACCGGACGGCCAGCTCCGAATCACTCATGCGGGCACGCCCCCTCGATTTCAGACAGGTAACTCGAGAGACACCGGCCCCTGGACGGCCCACTTGCAGCAGCAGGCGCAGGACGCTCCCCGCCGCCAGCCACGAGACGCACATCACCTCTCGCGGCAGCGGAGCTCAAGCTCCCAAAGTGCGCCAAATATGCGGGTAGCTGTTCGTCTGTCATCAAGCCACCCGCACCAGCCCAGAGTCGCATGGGACGATTGCCTCCCTCGCAGCGTGGAATCCAACAGTCCGGCCTTATCCTACCCCCAGTCCCGAATCGGGAAGTTTGGGACGGTTAGGCCCGGCCAAGCGGGAGGGGTTTCCCGAATCGGGAAGGTCGGGACGGTTAGGCCCGGCCAAGCGGGAGGGGTTTCCCGAATCGGGAAGGTCGGGACGGTTAGCAGCGGCTAAGCGGGAGGGGTTTCCCGCATCGGGAAGGTCGGGACGGTTAGGCCCGGCCAAGCGGGAGGGGTTTCCCGAATCGGGAAGGTCGGGACGGTTAGCGGCGGCCAAGCGGGAGGGGTTTCCCGAATCGGGAAGTTTGGGACGGTTAGCGGCGGCTAAGCGTCCGATCTTTCCCCGGTCCCGACCCTGACTCCAGCACAGGCCCCAGCCCCGGCCATCGCCGCCTGCAGCTCGTCGGCCAAGGCCAGGAACTCCTCCAGGGTGTCGCAACGCATGGCCCGGCCCCGCCAGTGGCTGGCCTCAGGCATCCCGCGCAGGTACCAGGTGGCAAGGCTCCTCGCCCGCGCCATGTGGGCCCCCGTGGCGGCGAGCAGACGCGCGTGACAGGCGAAGGCAGCCACGCGCTGGGCCCAGTCGCGCACGGGCGGCTCCTCGCCAGCCAGCATGCACCGGGCGTCCGAGAAGATCCACGGGTTCCCATAGCTCCCCCGCGCCACCATGGCGGCCGTGGCGCCCGTCTCGCTGAGCACCCGCGCCGCGGCCTGCGGCGTCAGGATGTCACCCGAGGCGATCACCGGCACGTCCACGGCATCCACCACGCGCGACACCACACCCCAGTCGGCCTGGCCTCGGTAGTACTGGCTCGCGTAGCGCCCGTGCACGGCCACCGCACATGCCCCGGCGTCCTCCATGGCGCGTGCGAACTCGGGTGCCAGCTCAACCCCGTCCACGCGCCCTCGGCGGATCTTTACCGTCACGACCACGCCCGCCTCATCTAGGCACGCCCGCACGATCCGCGCCGACAGCGCAGGGTCGTCCATCAGCGCCGACCCCTCACCCTTGCGGGTCACCTTGGGCACGGGGCAGGCCATGTTTATGTCGATGAGGGCCAGCCGGTTCCCCAACCTCTCCCGCATGCCGGCCGCCGCCTCGCGGAACTGGTCGGGCTTGGAACCGAATAGCTGGACCGCGATGTCGGGCTCGGGGTCGTGCGGCCACGCGAGCTCCCAGGTCTTGTCGCCCCCGTAGTGGATCCCCGCCACGGAGACCATCTCGGTGTAGGCCAGGGCAGCCCCACCGCAGCGGGCCATGAGGCGGTAGGCCGAGTCCGAGACGCCTGCCATGGGCGCCATGAGGAAGGGGTTCCTGGCAAGAAGGTCGCGCAGCTCCCGGGCATCGCGCGCCCGTCCGAAGGGCACCACGCGCGCCGGCAGCCCCGCCGCGGGAGCGTAGGCCGCCAAGACCTCGGCCGGCGCCGGCCGAGCCGCCCCCGCAGCCCGCTCCGAACCCGCAGCTGGCCCCGCGCCCGGCTGCCTACCCACCGGCTCCGTCACTGCTCGTCGTCCACCTTGAGGACGGCTAGGAACGCCTCCTGCGGCACCTCCACGGAGCCGATGGCCTTCATGCGCTTCTTGCCCTCCTTCTGCTTCTCCAGCAGCTTGCGCTTGCGCGAGATGTCGCCGCCATAGCACTTGGCCAGCACGTCCTTGCGCACGGCGCGCACGGTGGAACGAGCGATGATCTTGTTGCCGATGGCACCCTGGATGGCCACCTCGAACTGCTGGCGGGGAATCATCTCCTTGAGCTTGTCGCAGAGGCCGCGGGCCAGGTCGTAGGCCTTGTCCCTGTGCACGATGAAGGAGAGGGCGTCCACCTCCTCGCCGGCAAGCAGGATGTCCAGGCGCACGAGGTCGGAGGGGCAGTAGTCCCCCAGCTCGTAGTCGAGCGAGGCATAGCCCTTGGTGCGGCTCTTGAGCTGGTCGAAGAAGTCCAGGATGAGCTCGGCCAGCGGCACGTCGAAGCGGACCTCCACGGACTTCTCCGTGAGGTAGATCATGTCGGTCGTGGTGCCGCGGTGGTCTACCACCAGCTGCAGGACCGCCCCCATGTAGTCCGGCGGGACGATGACCTTGGCCTTGAGGTAGGGCTCCTCGATGCGGTCGATGCGGGTGACGTCCGGCAGGTCCTGCGGGCTCGTCACGTCCATCATGGTCCCGTCCGTGAGGTAGACGTGGTAGTCCACCGAGGGGCTCGTGGCTATGAGGTCCAGGTCGAACTCGCGCTCCAGGCGCTCCTTTACGACCTCCATGTGGAGGAGCCCCAGGAAGCCCACGCGGAAGCCGAAGCCCAGGGCCACGGACACCTCGGGCGACCACACGAGCGAGGGGTCGTTGACCTTGAGCTTCTCGAGCGCGTCGCGGAGGTTCTCGTACTCCTTGTTGTCTATGGGGAAGAGTCCCGTGAAGACCATGGGCTTGGCCTCGTGATAGCCGGGGCAGGGCTCGGCGCAGGGACGGGCGTCGTCGGTGATGGTATCGCCGGTCTTTACGAGCGAGGGGTCCTTGAGGCCCGTGACCACATAGCCCACCTCGCCCACGCCCAGCACGTCGAGCGGGACCTCCAGCGGACGCTTGCAGCCCACGCCGTCGCAGAGGAAGGTGTCACCCAGGGCCATCATGCGCAGGGACTGGCCCTTGCGGATGGTCCCGTCAAAGACGCGCACCGTGGCCACCACGCCGCGGTACTCGTCGAAGTAGGAGTCGAGGATCAGGGCCTTGAGCGGGGCCTTGGCGTCGCCCTTTGGCGGGCTCACCAGGTAGACGATGGACTCCAGGAGCTCGTGGATGCCCTCGCCGGTCTTGCCGGAGCAGAGCACCGCGTCGTCTGCCGGGATGGCCAGGTCCTCCTCGATCTCCTCCTTGACCTCCTCGGGATGGGCTGAGGGGAGGTCGATCTTGTTTATGCATGGGACGATGTCGAGGTTGGCGTTCATGGCCAGGGTCGCGTTGGAGACGGTCTGGGCCTCCACGCCCTGGGTGGCATCAACCACGAGCACGGCCCCCTCGCAGGCCGCGAGCGAGCGCGAGACCTCGTAGGTAAAGTCCACGTGACCCGGGGTGTCGATGAGGTTGAACTGGTAGGAGTCACCGTCGTCCGCGTCGTAGATCACGCGCACGGCGTTGGACTTGATCGTGATGCCGCGCTCGCGCTCGATGTCCATGGAGTCGAGCATCTGCGACTCCAGGTCGCGCTGCTCCACGGTGTGGGTGAGCTCGAGGATGCGGTCGGATATGGTGGACTTCCCGTGGTCGATATGGGCCACGATGGAGAAGTTCCTTATGTGCGATGTGTCGAATGTCTCTTCCATGTCTTGAATCATATCGTTTTGAGGGCCGACATGCTATACTTCCGTGGTTGACCTCGCCGTGTCAGGTGTCGGATACCCCCACATCCCTCACCCTATCAGAGGCCTCAGGGTACAGGAATTTGAAAGGAACCGCACGTGGCTAACATCAAGTCTCAGAAGAAGCGCATCAAGACCGCTGAGAAGGCCCGCATCCGCAACCGCGCGGTGCGCAGCGAGCTCAAGACCGCTGTAAAGGGTGTCCGCAAGGCCGTCGAGGCCGGCGACGTCGAGGCCGCCCAGAAGGCTGCCGTCAAGGCCTCCAGCCTGCTCGACAAGGCTGCCTCCAAGGGCATCATCCACAAGAACCAGGCCGCCAACCGCAAGTCCGGCGTCCAGAAGCTCGTCAACACGCTCAACAAGTAACAAGCCCTACCGCAAGGCTCGGCTTTCGCAAGTTCGGAATGCAGGAAGGGACCCGGGGTGCTGCCCGGGTCCCTTCTTCTTTATGAATCGCCCTTCCGGCGCGGCAAGGCGCCCGGCGCGGCAGGCCACGTGCTAGTGGCCCTGCGGCCCGGCGCACATGAGCGTGACGAGCCTCACGAGCTCCAGGTCCTCGTCGCCGCCTCCCTTGCAGGCGCGCTCGACGTCCGCGCAGGCAAGGAGGACGCGCTCGAGCTCGCCCGGCCCGAAGCGACGGGACCACTGGGTGAAGCTCCTCACCTGCCAGGCCTGGCGCTTGAGGATGGCCGCAAGCTGGGAGGACTCCCCCCGCGCGTCGAGCGAGCGGGCGCAGATGAGGTCGCGCACCCGCCGCTCGACCAGGCTGAGGAGGCCCAGCGGCGACCCCGTGCCCTGCCTCAGGAGCTGGTAGAGCTCGAGGGAGCGCCTGAGGTCGCGCTGGGAGAGGCGGTCCAGGAACTCCCAGGGCTTGACCTCGGCCACGCGGGCCACGTGGGTCTCCACGTCCTCCAGGCCCACCTGCCCCGAGCCTCCCTTGAGCGCCGCGAGCGTCCGCACCTGGTTGTCGAGCGCGATGGCCGACTCGCCCACGCGCGCGATGACCTCCTGGGCCGCGTCGTAGGAGATGGTGACCCCGTACTTCTTTGCCATGCTCTGCACCGCACCGGGGAGCTCCTTGCGGCCCTTGGGCTCACAGGGCACGATGGCGTCCTTTCCGAGCTTGGCCACCGCCTTGTAGAGCCTGGTGGACTTTGCAAGCGAGTCAGCCACCAGAATCAGCGTGGAGTCCGGGTTGGGGTTCTCCAGATAGAGGACGATGGTCTCGGACACGGCCTTGGCGAGCTTGTCTGCCGGTGAGAGGATCACGATGCGGCGCTGCCCCATGCCCACGGGCATGGTGTTGAGCGAGAGCACAAGGGTTCGGGGGTCCATGTCGGCCGTGGGACGAATCTCCTCCAGGTTGAAGGCCTCGAGCGAGGGGTCCACGCGGCTGCGGAGGCGCGCCAGCACCCGCTGGCGGCGCAGCTCGTCCGTGCCTACTATGAGGTAGGCGCCGAGCATGGGTTTCTGCCCTGCCACGGAACCCCTCCCCTCCGGGGCTCGTTGCCCCACGACCTCGACTTGCCACGTCCGACCCTCACAGTCTACTCCGCCGGCCTCCGCTCGCATCGCACGACCGGACCGGACGCACCGGGCTCGACCGTCACTGACCCCACATCCTTGGTACACAGGAACCGTGCCCCCACCCCCTCCAGGATGTCCACGCACTCCTGGCGGGGATGGCCGTAGTCGTTCCCCTCGCCGGCGCTAGCAACCGCCACGAGAGGGCTCAGCACCTGCGCTCCCCACTCGCTGACCGAGACCTCCGACCCGTGGTGTCCCACCTTGAGGAAGTCGACCCTCCCCACGTCGCCCACGCTTATGCAGGCGTCGGTCTCGTCGCGTTCCGCATCCCCGGTGAGAAGGCCTGTCATAGCGCCCGATGGTCCCTCGTATGCCAGAGTCATCTCTATGGAGTCGGCGTTCTCGTCGCCCTCCACGGGCGCGCGGGGCCACACCACGCGCAATCGGTAGTCACCCACCGCAAGAACGTCCTCATATGCGAGCTCGGCCGCCGGTCTGCCCGTGAGGTCGCGCACCTCGGCGGCAATGTCCGCGCCCATGTGGTCGCGAACCCCAGTGGCCACGAGCGCACGCTCGCAGGCGACCCTGCCCACCAGGTCCGCCACGCCGCCCACGTGGTCCTCGTGCAGATGGGTGAGCACCACCGCGTCCAAGTGGTAGACGTTCGCGCGCGAGAGCGCCGGGCCCAGCGTTCCCTCGCAGCCAGTGTCCACGAGCACTGCCGCGGCGCCATCCGCCACGAGGATCGCATCACCCTGCCCCACATCCAGCACGACCACGCGAGGCGGCGAGAACCACCTCCACCGCACGTAGTGGGCACCCAGGCCAAGCGTAAGGCAGAGGGCGACGACGAGCACAGCCCTCCTACTCACCCGCGGCCACCATACGAGAACCACGCACGCGAGCAGCAACCCCGCCGCCAGCAGGGCCTCCTCGGGCAGGTCGACCCTCACGGTCGCACAGGGCAGGCTGGCGAGCGCCCGCAGAAGCCAGAGGAAGGCCGCCGCGAGCACGCCAGCCGCCTGGGCCAAGGCGGGACCTGCCACGGGCACCCCCGCCAGTGCCGCCGCGAGCACGCCCGTCTGCAGGAGGAGCGTGAAGAGGGGCGACACGATGGCGTTCGCGAGCGGCCCCACGAGAGACACCGTCCCGAAGGCCGGGATCGTGAGCGGCACCGTGACGAGCTGGGCCACGACCGCGCTCGAGGTGAGGTCGCGCGTGGCGTTCCACCTGCGGCGGAGGGCCCTACCCGCCCGTCCCCGCACGCCTTTTGGAGCGGGCACGAGGACGGCCATCACATAGCGCGCGTACGGCGAGAAGGTCGCAAGCCCGCCCACCGCCAGCACCGAGAGGAGGTAGGAGAGCTGTCCCGAGACCCCCGGCTCCCAGAGCGCCATGGCGAGCGCAACGACCGAAACCGATGCAAGCGGGTGCCCCCGACGGCCGGCCAGGCCCGACCCCACCGCCACGACCGTCATGAGCCAGGCCCTTATCGCCGAGAGCGGGGCGCCGCACATCTGCACGAAGAGGAGCCCCAACGCACTGGTCATGGCAAGGCGGCAGGTAGGCCGCACCCGGACGCGTCTGAGCATGCCGTCAAGCATCGCCGTGGCGACAGCGAGGTGCCCGCCGGAGACCGCCATCAGGTGCGCGACCCCACACGCCGAGAAGGTCTCATCCAGCCCCTGCGACTTCGCCTCGCCCCGCTCGCCACACACCGCCGCCCGCAGCACGGCGCGGCAGTCCTCCGGCAGGTCATCGTAGGCCGAGAGGGCGCGCGTCCTCGTTGCCATCGCGAGGCCCAAGGCACCGGTCGGGCCCTGGGTCTCGAGCACACGGACGCAGCGGACACTCCCACACACACCCTGCATGCGCGAGGTGACGCCCCAATCGCTCTCGTCGTTAGGCGTGAAGCGCCCCACGCAGCGGAGCTTGGTACCCCGTTCGAGCTCCTCGGCCCCCACAAGCCAGACCGAGCACGCACCTCCTCCGGGCCCGACTGCCCTCGCCCGGCCCCGCCACCCCGTGCTGCCTGGCGACATGTCCGTCTCCACCTCGAGCTCCCAGCTTGAGACCGGCGTCGACTCCAGGGCTTCCTGGGCCGACCGCATGTCTGCGACCGCAATGCCGGCGCGCGTGGCGGCGCCCATGACCACGACGGCCACGAGCAGGGCAAGAGGGACGAGCTCGTGCCATCTGCCGCGAAGCGCAAGGCGCCCCAGCAGCCCCATGGCCGCCGCGACCGCCACGGCGCACGCCATTGGCATCGCGAGCCCCTCGAGACTAGCGTTTCCACGCAGGACCCAGCGCTCCGTCACGACCACGGCTGTCAACGCGTACAGGGACGGCGGTATGGAGGGACGGACGGGAAGCCTCGGCTCGTCAGACACAGATGAGCGCCTCCAGCTTCGCGTACTTCTTCTCGCCGATGCCCGAGACCCTCATGAGGTCCTCCTTGCTGGCAAAGGGACCGTTCTTCTCTCGCTCCTGCACGATAGCCGCCGCGGTGGCCTCGCCGACCCCAGGAAGCGTCTGCAGGTCCGCTGTTGTCGCGGTGTTTATGTTCACGAGGCCCGACGTGCCCTTACTGGCGCCCGAAGCGCCCGTGCCGGCCACGCCACTCGCGCCACCCGAGCTGCTCCCTGCAGACGTCCCAGTCCCAGCTGGACCACCCCCGGTCGCGGCCACTGACTCCCCCGCCCGCGGCACATGGACCTTGTCGCCGTCGACGAGCGGCACGGCAAGGTTGATAGACGAGGTGTCGGCATCCTCCGCGAGGCCACCGGCCGCGCTCACCGCGTCGTTCGCACGCGCGCCCGGGGGCAGGGCATAGACGCCCGGCGCGACCACCGCACCATCCACGTGCACGACCAGCGTTGCTGGCGCAGGGTCCTCCGTGGCTTCCTCCGAAGGGTCACCATCGCCAGTCCCCTCCCCTCCGCGTGCCGCCTCTGCGCCTCCCTCGGACTCTGCGCCTTGGTCTTCGGCCCCATCCGTTGCCTCATCGCTCGCAGCTTGGCCCAGCTCCTGGGACCCGCCTGGACGCACGATCTGGAAGCCGTCTCCCTGCAGGGCCTTCCAGGCCAGGCTCCCCACGAGCACGAGCGCCACCAGCACCGAACAGGCAACCGCCACGAGACGGCCGCCGGTAAGGCCATAACGTCGCGCCAGGAGCTTGACCTTCCGCAGCCCCCTCGACTTCTCCTGTGCCATCTGACCACCCCCAGGAGAATCATGGCCCGGCGATACGATCCCATCAGCCACAATCTGAGGTGCGCTTACACCTATCTTCCAGCAATCTTCCGCGAATGTTCCGAGAAGTTTTATGTCTGCAGCTCGAGACCCGCATGACGGCGACAACCCCGAGAGTAGGCTATCCCCACTCCCCCTACCGCTCACCGCCGATGGCACTACCGTTCGACCGCAAACTTCTTATATATCAAGTATTGCATCAGTCTCGAAACATCTTACGCAGTGGTTTCCGCAGTTCCGTACCGTTTGCCCCGGGCTGTTCTCTCGCGCACGAAAACCGTGGGCTGCCACCCCACAAGCCATTCGGCCCGAAAGGAGCGCCCTTGTCACCCCTTGTCACAGGAGCACGTTTGCAACGCGGCAACGCCCGTATGCCTCGCACCGTTGCACGTTTATTCCGCGGTTCCGCACGTTTCCCCGCGGCGGGAGCCCAAATGCCGGTCACATATGGGCACCGGTCGCGGATGCACATTTGGAACGCCATCCCGCACGTTTGCTCCGCGGTTCTGCACATTTGCCCGCCGCGGATGCACATTTGTGGCTCACATATGGGCAGCTGTCGCGGTCACGTCGTCACCGGCCACGTCGTCTCCGGTCACGTCGTCGCGGTCACGTCGTCACCGGCCGTGGCACAAGTGCCCCGCCCCTACTGTTCCCCGCCCGCATCCGCGAACTCTGCCGGGGCCAGTTCCGCATGGAAGGCCCGCAGCTGCTTGGGCGCATGATAGGACGGGCACTGGTGGAAGTCGCGGTACTCGATGTGGGCCACCAGGTCGTCCACCATGGCCTCGTGGTCGAAGCTATCCCACGCCGCCAGGACCTCCCGCATCCGGGCGTGGGTCTCAGGCCGGCGAGGCATGAAGAGGGTGCAGCAGTCCGGCGCCGTCTGCGTGGAGATGTCGTAGGTGCCAATCTCCTCCGCCCGGTGGATGATCTCCAGCTTGTCCGAGCCGATGAGGGGCCGCAGTATGGGGATGGTCACGGCCTCGTTCACCGCAGCGATGTTGTCGAGTGTCTGCGAGGCCACCTGGCCCAGGGACTCGCCGGTCACGAGCGCCTTGGCGCCCTCAATCTGGGCCACCCGTGCGGCCACCTGGTACATGACCCGGCGGTACATGATGATCCGCAGGCTCTGCGGCACGCAGAGGGAGATCTCCCGCTGCCGCTCGCCAAAGGGCACCACGTAGAGGCGCCCCACCATGCCGGCAGGCGCCAGGGTGTCCACGATGTCCTGGCAGAGCCACTCGCTCGTGTCGGACGTCATGGGGCGTCCCGAGAAGTGCACGGGCACGCAGGTGGCGCCGCGACGGCCCACCATCCAGGTGGCCACCGGCGAGTCGATGCCGCTCGAGAGGAGCGTAACCACCTTGCCGGCCGTCCCCACGGGAAGGCCGCCCACGCCCGGCACGGAGTCCGCGTACACGAAGGTCATACCCTGGACCACATGCACGATCACCGTGACGTCCGGCGTGTGCACATCGACCTTCTTTGCAGGGAAGGCCTCGCAGAGGGCAGCGCCCACCAGCTGGTTCATCTCCAGCGTGTGCCGTTCGTAGGTGGTGCTGGACCTGCGGGCATGCACCTTGAAGGTCTGGAAGTCACCGGCCTCCGCCAGCGCCCTCTTGGCAGCCTCAATGTACTCGCCCTCGTCAAGCCCGCACTTGTAGGCCACGGAGACGCGAGCCACGCCCGGCACCCGTCGGATGGCGTCCCGCAACTCGTCCGTGGCCTGGCCGTCCTTGGCCTCCACCACGAGATAGCCCGAGATGCGATGCACCTCGCGCACGGGATAGGCCTTGAGGGCCCGCTGAAGGTTGGTCACGAGCTGGTTCTCGAAGGTCGAGCGGTTCTTGCCCTTGAGCCCGATCTCGTGGTAGTGGACCAGGCAGAGCCTCTCAGTCATGTGGCGCGCCTGCTACTGGAGGATGATGTTGTTGCCCTTGATGTCCTCGTCAAAGTCCTCCTTGACGAAGCCCAGGGTGCCGTCCGCCAGCTCCTGCATGGCCACGGAGACCGTGTCCTTGCCGGAGACCGCCGTGGTGATGTCGTCCACGCTCTGGATGGCCGCCACGCGCAGGTGCTGGCCGCGCACCATGTTGTTGATGTCGCAGGCGCGCTTGCTCGCGATGGAGCAGAGCAGGAAGGGATTGTGCTCGGTGTGCTCGAGCAGAGTGTCGATCTCGGGCTTAATCACGGACATCTGTGGAAGATCCTCCGTCCATCTCGTACTTGTCTATCACACGCTCGAGCTCGTCGCAGGCGCGCTCGAGGTCGTCGTTCACGATCCGCACGTCGTACTGGCCCGCAGTCTCGAGCTCACGCCTCGCGTTGGAGAGACGGCACTCCACCGCGGCCTCGTCCTCGGTGCCACGCCCGCGCAGGCGCCGCTCCAGCTCCTCCAGCGATGGCGGCTCCACGAACACGAGCACCGCATCGGGCCGGATGCGCTTGACGTTGAGGCCGCCCTGGACGTCGATCTCCAGCACCACGGACTGGCCCTGGGAGATCAGCCGATCGGCCTCGCTGCGGAGGGTCCCGTAGCGGTGGCCGAAGACGTTGGCCCACTCCAGGAACTCCCCCGCCTCCACCCGGCGCGAGAACTCCTCGTCAGAGAGGAAGTAGTAGGACGTGCCGTCCACCTCGCCCGGGCGCGGCTCCCGCGTCGTGGCAGAGACCGTCAGGCCGAGCTCCGGACGACGCTTGCGCAGCAGCGCTACCAGCGTGCCCTTGCCCACACCCGACGGCCCCGATACGACGAAGAGCCTGGCTTGCCTAGCCAACTACCCGGCCTACTTGGCCAGGGCCTCGAGGAGCTGCTCGCGCTGGCGAGCGCCCAGGCCCTTGACGCGACGGCTCGGGGAGATGCCGAGCTCGTCCATGATCTTGGCGGCCTTGGCCTTGCCGTAGCCGGGCAGGGACTCGATGAGCGTGGACACCTTCATGCGGCTAGCGATGGGATCTTCGGAGTCCAGCACCTCCTGCAGGGAAACCTCGCCGCTCTTGATCTTGTCGCGGAGCTCGGCACGCTCGTGGCGAGCCTTGGCGGCCTTCTCGAGAGCTTCCTTGCGCTGCTCGTCGGTGAGCTGGGGTAGAGCCATTGTTCCTCCAAACATCGTATGCCGCTGGCAGGGTGCGCCAGCTGGTCGCAGTTGAGTCACGCTCGATTAAGTTTGCCAATCTAGCTGCCACTTTGCAAGGGATAAGTGCGTCAAGCAGGCTTTCTCCCATGTTTGGCACAAATCCCTTCGCCGCTTGCCGCACATTTCGTACCGCAGGTGGCGTTATGTGGGCACTAGGGGGTACTCCCCTAGGGCCCGTTGGGCAGAGGGGGAGCACCCCCTGGTGCCCACCCCTGGTGCCGGCCCTACTCCCCGCGGGCGATCTCGTCGCGGATGGCCTCGAAGGCCGCCAGCGGGTCCTCCGCCTTGGTGATGGGCCTGCCGACCACGATCTTGGACGCCCCCGCCGCGATGGCGGCGGCAGGCGTGGCTATGCGCTTCTGGTCGCCCACCTCGGCGCCCGCGGGCCGCACGCCCGGGGTCACGATGAGGGCGTCCGGCCCGAGGAGCGCCCGCATCTGGGCCGCCTCCTGGGGCGAGCACACGATGCCGTCCGCCCCCGCGCCGTAGCTGAGCGACGCCAGCCGGCTCACCTCGTCGACCACGGGGTGCTCCACGCCGATCTCCGCCAGGGCGGCCTGGTCCATGCTGGTGAGCACGCTGATGGCCACGAGGCGCGTGCGGGGCAGGCCCGTGATCTGGGCCGCCTCCTCGGCTCCCGCGCGGCCCTCCGCGATCATGGCCGACCCGCCCAGGCCGTGGATGGAGAGGATCTCCGCCCCGGTCAGGCTCGCCGACCGCACGGCCCCATGCACCTGGAAGGGGATGTCGTGCACCTTGAGGTCCAAGAACACATGGAGGCCCTTCTCGCGCATGGTCGCCACCATGGACGGCCCCACGGCATAGAAGAGCGTCATGCCCACCTTGACCCAGGCCCCGGTGCCGGCGAGAAGGTCTGCCAGCTCCAGTGCCCGCTCGGGGGTAACGTCCAGTGCCACGATGACCTTGTCGGCCGCTTGCTCCTTGCTCAGCATTCCACAGCTCCAATCAGCTCGTTCACGTCTGCCACGCCCTGCTCGGCCACCCAGGCCTCGAGCCCTGCCGCCACGTCGCGCGCAGCCACGGGGTCGTAGAGGTTGGCCGTGCCCACGGTCACGCTCGTGGCACCGGCCAGGATCATCTCGGCCGCGTCCTGCCAGGTGGCCACGCCGCCGATGCCGTTCACGGGGATCCTCACGGCATTGGCCGCCTCCCACACCATGCGCACGGCGATGGGGTGGATCGCCGGGCCCGAGAGCCCGCCCGTGGGACGCGACAGCCTGCTACGCCGGGTGTGCACGTCTATGGACATGGCGTTAACGGTGTTTATGAGGCTGAGGGCGTCCGCACCCTCGGCCTCGCAGGCGCGCGCGATCTCCGGCACGCGCACGGGACCCATCTTTACCAGCAGGGGCCGGCTCACGCGCGGCCTCACGGCCCGCACGACCTCGGCCGCGTCCTCGGGCGTGCCACCCACCAGCTTGCCGCCACGAGCGATGTTGGGGCAGGAGATGTTCATCTCCACAGCCGAGGCCCAGGGGGCCAGCTCCTCCAGCCGCTCCACAGCGGCCACGTACTCCTCCACGCTGTGACCCACGGCCTGCACGATCACGCGGCAGCCCGCAGCCTCGAGCCCCTGCAGGTACTCCCCGCTCTTGGCCAGCATACCCGCGACGCCTGGGTTGGCCAGGCCCACAGAGTTGAGGATCCCGCTCGTGACCTCGCACATGCGGGGCGCCGGGTTGCCCTCCCAGGGCTCCGCGCTCACGCCCTTGCAGGTGATGGCCCCCAGCGTGGCCCCCACGTCGTAGAAGCCCTCGAACTGCCAGCCGAAGCCGAAGGCGCCCGAGGCGGTGTTCACGGGGTTGCGCATCTGGATGCCGCCCAGGTTGACCGCCATGCTGGGCCGCATGCCCTTGTCCTCGCTCACCATGCCACCTCCTCCGCGTCGAAGACTGGCCCGTCCATGCAGACGCTAAGGTAGCCGCCCTTGGCTGCCGGCACGTTGCAGGTGTTGCAGGCACCAAAGCCGCAGGTCATCATCCGCTCCATGGACACCTGGCAGGCCACACCGGCCTCGGCGCAGAGGCGTGCCACGCCCCGCATCATGACCTCGGGGCCGCAGGTGTAGACCATGCCGTAGCTCCCAGAGGCCAGGAGGTCCGCCAGGGCGTCCGTGGTAAAGCCCTTGCGCCCGGCCGTCCCGTCATCTGTGGTCACGACCACCCGTCCCGCGCCCAGGGCCTCGAGCTCGTCTGTGCCCCAGAGCTTGGCGGCGGTCCCGGCACCCACCACCACGTCGAACACCACGCCGGCGGCCACCAGCATGCGGGCGCAGGCCACGATGGGCGTCACGCCTATGCCACCGCAGACAAGGACGCTCCGCCCCTGCCCCTCGCCCACGCGCCAGGGGTTGCCGCAAGGGCCGACCACCGTGGCGCCCTGGTCGGGGGCCATGGCCGCCAGGCGCCGCGTGCCCTCGCCCACCACCGCGAACTCCAGCTCCACCGTGCCTGCCGCTGCGTCCGCCGCCGAGAAGGCCAGCGGGATCCGCAGCAGGTGCGAGGGGTCGCCCGGCACGGCCACGTTCACGAACTGGCCGCCCATGAGCTCGGCCGCCAGCGCAGGCGCCCTCATGACCAGGCGCTGCACCCCCTCGGCCACGCCCTCGTTGTCCACCACCACGTAGTCGTGGAGGTGTGCCTTGCCCTTGGGAACCACGGGCCCTCCTCTCCCCTTGCGACCGGTCGCCCGGCCGCGCACTTGTCTATACACCAAGGGCCGCCACGCACGTCGCGCGACGGCCCCGGCAGGTACCTTCGAGTCTACGCCCGCCGCAACCGCTATGCCACGACGCAGTCGTTGAGCGTGCGCTTGCCGTCCACCCAGACGTCCGTGGCCACGCCCGTGAGGGTCTGGCCCAGGAAGCAGCAGTTCTTGGACTTGCTCTGGAAGTAGTCCTCGGTGACCTCGATGGTCTTGGTGGGGTCGATGAGGGTGAGGTCCGCGGCGGAACCTGCCTCCACGCGCACCGGCTTCAGGCGCAGCACCTGGCGCGGGTTCACGGCCATGACCTCCACCAGACGGCTCCAGCTCATCTTGCCGGGAAGGACCAGGTTCGTGAGCATGAGGGGAAGCGAGGTCTCCAGACCGATGGTGCCAAAGAAGGCGATCTCCCACTCGCAGTCCTTCTCGTGGGGGGCGTGCGGCGCATGGTCGGTGACCACGCAGTCGATGGAGCCGTCCACGATGCCCTCGAGCAGGGCCTGCTGGTCGGCCGGAGTGCGCAGGGGCGGGTTCATCTTGAAGTTGGTGTTATATGTGGTGTCGATGTCGTCCTCGTTGAGGAAGAGGTGGTGCGGCGTGACCTCGCAGGTCACGGGCAGGCCCTTGGCCTTGGCCTGACGCACCAGCTCGAGCCCCTTGGCCGTGGAGATGTGGCACACGTGGAAGGCGCAGCCGGTGAGCTCGCAGAGCTCGATGTCGCGCATGATCTCCAGCTCCTCGCCCAGCGCCGGCCAGCCGAACATGCCCAGGCGCGTGGAGGCCTTGCCCTCGTTGACCACGCCGTGCTCGGTGAGGGACTCGATCTCGCAGTGGGCGCAGACCACGCGGTCGAACTGCGACACGTACTCCATGCAGGTGCGCATCATGCCGGCGCTCTGCACGCCGTGACCGTCGTCGCTGAAGGCCGCCGCACCCTCCATCACCATGTCGCCGATCTCGGCCAGCTGCTCGCCCTTCTCGCCCAGCGTGAGCGCGCCGATGGGGCGCACGTGGCAGAGGCCCGCCTGGCGGGCGTGGTCCAGCTGGTAGCGCACCTCGGCGCCGTTGTCTGTTACGGGCACGGTGTTGGGCATGGTGGCAACGTCCGTGAAGCCGCCGTGCGTGGCCGCGCGGGCGCCCGTCTCGATGGTCTCCTTGTACTCGAAGCCCGGGTCACGGAAGTGCACGTGCATGTCCACGAGACCCGGCACCAGGTACTTGCCGGCGCAGTCCACGACCTCCGCGTCCGCGGGAGGCTCCAGAGAGTCGCCCACGGCCACGATCGCCTTGCCGTCGATAAGGACGTCCTGGACCTTGTCGAGCCCCACCTGCGGATCCACGACGTGCGCGCCCCTAAGCAGAAACGCCATTGTTCTCTCCTCCCAGAAGCAGGTACATCTCGGCCATGCGGGTGAGCACGCCGGCGTTCACCTGGTCGAGGATGCGCGAGCGGGCGCACTCGGCCACGTCGGCGTTTATCTCCATGCCGCGGTTCATGGGGCCGGGATGGCAGATGATCGCGTTGTCCTTCATGCGGTTCACGCGGGCCATGTCCAGGCCGTAGAGGCGGTTGTACTCGCGCTTGGACGGGATGCTGGCGCCCTCCATGCGCTCCAGCTGCACGCGGAGCATGTAGACGACATCCATGTCCTCTATGACCTCGTCGAGGCTGGCCGTCTGCGGGCAGCCGAACCAGTCAGGGTCGTCCACCTGGAAGGTCGGGGGGCCCACCAGCGTGACCTCGGCGCCCATGGTCTTGAGCGCGGGGGCCAAAGATCCGCACACGCGGCTGTGGGAGAGGTCGCCCACGATGGCCACCTTGAGGCCGTCCAGGTGGCCGAAGTGCTTGCGGATGGTGTAGAGGTCGAGCATGGCCTGGGTGGGGTGCTGGTGCTTGCCGTCGCCGGCGTTGATCACCACAGCATCGGTGTTCTCGGTGATCTTCTGCGGGGTGCCGGCCAGGCGCGCGCGGCACACGAACATGTCCACGTTCATGGCGTCGATGGTCTGGATGGTGTCGGCCAGGGACTCGCCCTTGACCACGGAGGACGTGGACCCGCCCATGGAGAGGGAGTCGGCGGAGAGGCGCTTCTCGGCCAGCTCGAAGGAGGACTTGGTGCGGGTGGAGGGCTCGAGGAAGAGGTTCACGATGGTGCGGCCGCGAAGTGCGGGGACCTTCTTTATGCCCTTGCGGTTGTTCACGGCCTCGAAGCTGGCCGCCGTGTCCAGGATCTGCGTGATGTCGTCGGCCGTCAGGCTGTAGGTGTCGATGAGGTTCTTGACGGAGAGCATTACGCAACACCTCCGTTCTTGCCGTTGCCCCGGTCCCAGATCTCCACGGCGTTGTGGTCGTCCAGCGGGGTGATGCACACGCGCACGTCCTCCTCGTGCGAGGAGGGGACGTTCTTGCCCACGAAGTCGGCCCGGATGGGCAGCTCGCGGTGGCCGCGGTCGACCATCACGGCCAGCTGCACGGACTTGGGGCGGCCGTAGTCCATGAGGGCGTTGAGCGCCGAGCGGACCGTGCGGCCCGTGTAGAGCACGTCGTCCACGAGGATGATGTTTGCCCCGTCGATGTCGAAGGGGATGTTCGTGGCGTGGAGCACCGGCTGGATGTGGCGCTGCACGTCGTCGCGGTAGAAGCTGATGTCCAGCGAGCCGAGGGGCGGACGCACGCCCTCGATCTTCTCGATCTCGCTTACCAGGCGCTCCGCCAGGAACTCTCCCCTGCGGATGATGCCGATGACGCCGCCGATGCTGGCCGCGCCCTCGTTGCGCTCGATGATCTCGTGGGCGATGCGGACGGCCGCTCGCTCCATGGCCTGGCCATCCATGATGGTTGCCTTGAGCCTGGGCTCTCCCATGCGACTCCTTCCCGTCGGTCCCGCGCGGCTTGCGCGCGGAAGAAAAAAGATGCCCGGCCGATGAGCGTCGGCGCAAGACATCCCCAAGGAAGGCACTATGTAGCGGCGGCCGTGGTCGGGCCGTCCAGCCTTGGTGGCATCTCGTACCACGCTTAAAGGTCGGGTATGAGTGTACTTCAGGTTGCTTAGGGTGACAAGGGAGAAGTTGTGGCGCGCCTAGCCCCGGCTGTGCGTTACCTCTCGCACGACCCCGAGCCTCCGGCCACGCTTAGCCCCCCTCTAACCGTCCGCTCCTCCCCGGATCGCTCGGCTTCGGGAAACGTCTCCCGCTTAGGCTCCTCTAACTATCCCAACCTTCCCTCTGCGGGAAATATCGCCCGCTTAGCAAGGCCTAACCGTCCGGAGTTTCCCGCAGCGGGATGCCCGACCCGCTTAGCAAGGCCTAACCGTCCGGAGTTTCCCGCAGCGGGATGCCCGACCCGCTTAGAGAAGGCTAAGCGTCCCAACCTTCCCGCCAAGAAGGGCCCTCAGCCCATAGCCCACAAACGGACACCCTTTCCGCAATGCTGCAGCCATGTGCTCTTATCACGTACCGGGGGACGCCGACCCATCTTGGCATGCTACGACAGATATCCTCTCGTTCCACAAGCCTCGCCCAAGCCAAGAGGAGCTGCCATGTCTCGCGGATTTCATGCACGGACCGACCAGGAGATCGAGTCGCTCGCCGACGCGGCCGAAGCCGCGGGCATGTGCATTGACGCATCCGGAAACCCACGCCTGGCAAAGCTCCTCGCCCGCCGCGCCAAGAAGGGCCTTTATGTAGAGGCCTATCCGACCGCATATGTGCGCGCCGAAACATGGAAATGTCTGACATACTGCGAGCGAGCCCGCATGGTCGTCATGACTGTTGCCCGACGGCATCCCAACTGGGTCTTCTGCCTGGAGTCAGCCGCGGTGTTCCACGGGCTTCAGGTCTCCCGCGTAAACTGGGCCGTCATCCATGTATTGGCCAAGAAGGGCGACCACACGAAGGACACTGCCCATGTGATCCATCATGTTCTTCTTGATACACGTACGATCGAAATTGATGGCGTACACGCAACGACCCTTTGGCAGACAACGGTCTCCTACCTCGCAGAGCGTGACTTCGCGCATGGGCTGGCCGTCGCCGACTCCGCCCTCAAGCTTACGGGGGCTCAGGTCCCAGACCTCTATGCCCACATAGACGCCGAGCTGTCGGACGAAGCGAGTCGCGTCATCGCTCGTGCCACAGCACAGTGGTCCGATCCCAAGAGCGACAATGGCGGGGAATCCTATGCGCGCGGAATCATGCTCAACCTTGGCTTCGAGCGACCCGAGCTTCAGGTCCACTTCACCGACCCCGCGGACCCGAGCGTCGACTACTACGCGGACTTCCTTTGGCATGTCAAGGGCGGTGTCATCGTCGCAGAGATGGATGGCAAGGGAAAGTATCTCGACGAGAGGATGACTGCTGGAAAGGGGGCCTTCGAGGTCATGCAGGACGAGCGGATCCGCGAATCCAGAATCACATTCCAATGCAAGGGCATCATTCGCTTCCGCTTCCGCGAGGTCGACGACCCCGACGGGTTCCGGGGCATGCTCCTGGCATACGGCATACCAATGAGAGGGCAGATTGGGACGGCAGGGACGCTTAGCGCGGCCTAAGCGGCAGGCCCTTCCCGATTCGGGAAGCATCGGACGGTTAGCGCCGCATAAGCGGGCCAACCTTCCCGGCCAGGGAAAACCTAGACGGTTAGCGCGGGATAAGCGGGCCAACCTTCCCGGTCAGGGAAACCCTAGACGGTTAGCGCGGGATAAGCGGTAGGCCTGTCCCCTATAGGGAAATACATCTCGCTTAGACCCTTCTAACTGTCCGAATCTTCCCGGTGTGGGAAATCCGAGACGGTTAGCCCTTGCTAAGTGGCAGGTCCTTCCCGATTCGGGAAGCATCGGACGGTTAGCGTCGGCTAAGCGTCCGGATTGTCCCGCCAAGGGAAACCCGGGATGGTTAGCTCAAAGAGAAGGGCGGCCGCGAGCGAGAAGCCCGCGACTGCCCTGCCGCACATCCCTTCGGGAGTCCCGCGAGAACACCCGCGCGAGACCCCGGGACGACGGCTACTTCACGTTCTCGTACACGTCCTCCAGGTAGGTCATGGTCTCCTCGGGAACCGCCGCCGTGCCGCCGAGGACATGGCCCAGCTGCACGTAGGCGCCGAGGTTCGCCGAGCCGTCATCCGAGGGCCTCGCGTTCGCCAGCCCGGCTCGCACGGCCGCGTCCACGGCCTGCATCCTGCCGGGGTTGGAAGGTGCCCGTATAAGTACCCTTGAAGTTCCCGACGCCTGTGACCACATACGTTGCTATGCCGGGCTTCACGTTGTTGTAGTACGACACCGTGCAGTCCGTCTCCTCGGACTGGGACTTTGCCTCCCAGAGACCCTGCCCGTTCCACACCACATTTATGAACGGCTCAAGGGCTTCACCTGTGTAGGCCAGATACCCATCGCTACCACCGTAGTCCACGCCCAACATGGCCATAGAGATGTCCGCTGGTTCGATGGCATAGGTGCCCGTGAGCACACCCTCATAGTTCCCCGTACCGGTCACGGTCACGGTGGCGGTGCCCGCGTTCTGGTTGTCTGTCCAGGCGAGCGTGTAGTCGGTGCCCTCCGCGAGCGTGACGCCGTCCACCTTGACGACGGGCTTCTCTTCGATGTCGCTGCCTGTGTAGGTCGTGGCGGAAAGCCCAGAAAGCGTGGCGTCGGCGAGGTCGCGCTTGTTTTCCGTATAGCTCGGTGTAGGCGGCACCCTGGTTGACTAAGTCGCAGATCAAGACGTTCAGGTAGTGGCTGGTCGAGCCGTAGGTGGGGTGGGTCTTGATGCCCTGGGACTCGACGTTCTCGCCGAGGCCGTAGTAGGTGGAGTCGGCGAACTTCTTGGCGGTCGCGTCATCCACACCCTGCGCCTTGGCGAAGGCGTAGGCCTCGTCCCAGGTCTCCTTCTCGAACATCCAGGACTGGGTGGCGCCCCAGCTGCCACTCGCGTCGTAGCCCCAGGCGAGGCAGCGGGAGGAGTTGGGGTCGGACGTCCAGTCGGAATGGCAGCCCTTGTTATCGGAGGAGTCGTTGACGTCGGCCCGCGCAGCTCGTAGGCAACGGACGTGGGGCTCACGAGCAGCTCGTCGAGGCCGGCCTTCTTGCGCTCTGCATTGCCCTCCTCCATGATGGAGCAGCCGTCGAGCAGGCGGTCGTAGGAGAGCGCCGAGCGGTCGGTCACCTTGCCATCATGCTCGTTCGCCTTCTTCTCGAAGGCATCGTAGTCGATGTACTGGTTGATGAACTCCTCGGCGATCATGGGGGTGGCCATCGCGGCAGCCGACAGGGCAAGTACCGTCACCAGCCCCAGCACCAGTGCCAAGAGGAAGAGAACCCAACTCTGCGACGCATGGGCGCCTCCTCAAGGTCGCCTTCAGTTGGGACCACTATACACCCCGCATTGGAGGTATCTGCCAGTCCGGAGTTGCACCACCCGCGCCAAGCTACCGGGCCTAAGCGTCCTTATTGTCCCGTCACGGGAAGCATCTCCCGCTTACGGGCGGTTAACTGGCAGACCTTTCCCGCCATGGGACACATCTCCCGCTTAGGCCCTGCTAAGTGGGGGACTTTTCCCGAGGCGGGAAACCCCGGACGCTTAGGCCCTGCCAAGAGGCATTGCTCTCCCGAATCGGGACAATATGGACGGTTAGCCGAGGCTAAGCGGGAGGCCTTTCCCGAGGCGGGAAACGCCCTGCCAAGAGGCATTGCTCTCCCGAATCGGGACAATATGGACGGTTAGCCGAGGCTAAGCGGGAGGCCTTTCCCGAGGCGGGAAACCCCGGACGCTTAGCCACACCCACTGAAGAAGGACGGCCGCAAGCCCTCCCCTCCGGTCCGCGGCCGTCCATGTCAACAAGCCCTTGTTCCCCCGGCTACCTCACGTGGTCGTACACGTGGTTGCACCAGTCCAGCGTAGCCTCTGGAACTGCAGCCGGACCACCCAGCACATGACCGGTCACGGCGCGGCACATCGCGTAGTCGGTGTTGCCCTTCGGCACGCTGTCGTACTGGTACTGGCACGCCGCCGCGATGGCCTTGTAGTTGCCCGGGTTCGAGAGCACCAGCACGGCATTCGCCCTACCAGCCAGCGGGCCGCCGGCAAGGGCGTCGTGGTAGTCGTCGCCGCGCGCCACGCACATACCGTTGCAGTACATGCCATGGTCGATCTCCCACTTGGCGATGGTGGCCGAGGTGTCGATGGCCGTGTCGCCTCCCAGGCGCGTGACAGAGAGGCCCATGCCCTTGAGCTGGTTCTCCACGCTCGCGGGAACCACCGCGGTGCCGCCCACGATGATCACGTGCGAGAAGTTCCTCACGTCCGCCAGCGTCCTGGCGTCGAGCTGATTCGAGGGATTGGTAAGGAAGATCGGCGCCTGGCGCGAGTAGGCGTACGGCGAGATGGACAGCGCGTCATGGAAGCTCGTCCACGTTGCCACGATGCAGGTGTTCCCCCACTGGCCCACGTTCTTCTCGTAGGCATCGCACGCCGTTGCGCGCGCCGTGTCGCCGTAGTAGCGCACCACGTTAGCCGGATTGGACACGAGCCCCTGCAGGGTCTTGAAGCACTGATCGGAGATGGCCGCCGTTCCGCCCATGACGATGATGTGGCTCGGGCTCAGGCGCTGAATCTCGGCCTTGGCGTCAGCGCCGAGGAAAGCCCCGGGCGTCGTGATGATTGGGGCGTTGTGGAGGCCCGCCACCGCAGAGGCCGAAAGGGCATCGTAGAAGTCCAGGCCCGTCGCCACCACCACGTAGTCGCTGTGGCCCGTCCAAATGCTGTCCACGATCGCCGCCATGGTCTCCCAGGAGCTGTTGCCCCACAGGCGATCGAACCCGTACGCAAACAGGTCGCCCCGGGCGGTGCCTGCGTACTTGCCCATGCCTTCGACCATCACGCCGTGGTCGTCACTGCCCTCCACGGTCTCGATCCTCGTCACACGGTAGTCCGTGCCCTCTACGAGCTCCTTGCCGTCGAGGCGGAGCGTCATGCCCGGGGTCTTGGTGCCGTTGGAGGTCCTGGCACTGAGCTCGGCCTTGGGCACCATGGCCACGTCGTCGAACTTGGCATCGGCAATGGATATGCCCTCTACCACCGTGTAGGTCTTGCTCACGCTGCCTGTGTAGTTGCCCTTGCCGGTGATGGTAAAGCTATGGCTGCCAGCAGCGCCCGAACTTGGCCAAGAAATGGCGTAGTCCGTGCCCTCACTGAGGATGAAGCCCTTGTCGGTAACCGTGACGCTGGGACGGTTCGCGGCGCCAGATACATAGGCGACGCTCGCGTCATACGACACATCCGCATTCGCGATGCTGGCGGCCACCACGTCGTAGGTACCAGAGACGGCCCGGCTGAAGTTGCCCTTGCCCGTGACGCTAAAGGTCTTGCTGCCCACGGAGCCCGTGCTGCCGTACGTAGGCCAGCTCACGGTGTAGTCCGTGCCCTCCTTGAGGGTGATGCCGTTGTGGGTGAGCGTCAGCGTGGGGTGGGTTCCCGTGGAGGGGTCATACGTGACCTGCGTCGGTAACAAGGACCTTGTTGCCGTGCCGATGTCCCGCGCCATGATGGCGTAGGTGGCCGTCGTGCTGCCCGTGTAGTTGCCCGCGCCGGTCACGGTGACCGTCGCGGTGCCCGCGTTCACATTGTCGGACCACGAGAGGGTGTAGTCCGTGTCCTTGGTCAGCGTGACGCCGTCCACGGTAACGGTCGGTTCCTCGGCGATGGTGCTGCCCGTATAGGTGGCCCCCGACAGCCCCGACACCGTGGCGTCCGCGATGTCTCGCGCATCGACGTACAGGTTGAGTCCCATGGACCCGGTGAAGTTGCCCTTGCCCGTGACGGTTATGCCGCCAAAGTACCATCCGACAGCGTTTACCGGGATAACGCTCAACTCGTAGTCGGTACCCTCGACCAGCGTGCGGCCGTCGAAGGTGAGGCTGACCTTGGGAGTTACGCCCTTGGGCGAGTACGCCACGAAGTCGCTCTGCGCCGTCGTATCAACGATGGACGCCGGAACCACCTGGTAGGTCTCAATCGTGATCTGGCCGGCGTAGGTGCCCTTGCCCGTTATGGTCACGGTGCCGGTGCCCACGTTCACGCGACCATCGTAGGACACCGTGTAGTCGGTCCCCTCGGTGAGGGCCTTGCCATCCAGGGTCACCGTGACGGTCGGCTTGGCCGCACTGCCGGTATAGGTCACGTCGCTGGCCGTCACCGCGGCTGCCGCGAGACCCTTGGCCACGGTGATGGTCACGGTAGCCGTCTCGCTGCCACAGATGACGGTTATGACGGCCGTGCCTTCAGCCACAGCCGTCACCTTGCCGTCGGCGTCGACCGTGGCAACGGACGTATCGGAGCTGGAGAAGCTCACCGCAGACACCGGGACGGTGCCCGTGACGGTGTTTGTGCTCCCGTTCGTGTGCTCCGTGGTGGCGGTCACGCTCACCGTGGTGGACTTGCCCACAGTCAGCGTGCTCGTGCCGGGCGTTGCGTTGAGGGTCACATCGAAAGTGCCCCAGCTCTGTGCGCCGTAGCTGTCGCTGGGCCAGTCCTGTGCGTACGCGGTGGCGTCATAGGTGCCCTTGTTAACCGAGGGACGACTCGTCCGCGCTGGTGCCCGCGCCAATCTCGAGCGTCAGGGTCTCGGGCCACTGAGCCGTGCCATTGGTAATGCACACGTCTCCGGCGCCAAATATCGTGTTCGACGGGTCGACCATGGAGGTGTAGTGACCGGTCGTCGCACCCGTCTTGTTCACGTAGTCGGACTTCTCGGAGTAGAACTGTTCCATTCGGCTCTCAGGATTGAGGCCACCGTAGTAGCCAAAGGCAACATCCTCGCCGTAGCTCTGCTTGCCGTCCTGCAGCGCAGTCCAAGGTGTCGTCCCGTCCGTCCGCGCATGGCCCGTGACCATGATGGCCTCCACGGCACGCTGCACGGCGATGGCCTCCATGGTCTGGCTCCAGTAGATGCCGTTGACGTAGGTGTCGCGGCTGATGCCCTTGTTGGCAAGGTAGGCCTGCATGGTGGTGTCGCCCCACGCGATGTTCGTGTCATAGGCGTCCGCGCGGTACTTCTTCAGGCAGGCGAGGACCTGGATGCGCGTGGCGTCCTGGTCCAGCTGCACCTGGATCACCATGGGGACGGTGCCGTCGGCCCCGCGGTTCTGGTCGGACGTGATCTGCGGCAGGGCCGTCGCCGCGAAGGCCGGCGCAGGCACCAGCGCCAGCACCACCCCCATCACAGCCACCACCGCCAGCGACAAGAGCCTCCCGCACCTGCGCCTGTCTCTCATGACTCCTCCGCTCTCTCTGCTCAGGAAGCCTTCAGTTATGGAAATGCTACCTGTGTGGTGCCGCTCGATGTTGCACAACATCGAGCCTTGGGCGAACGGTATCCGGGCAAACGGTCATCCGGGACAGACGGGCATTGGCGGGCGGGAAACTTGCGCCGCTTAGGCCCCGCTATGCGGGAGACCTTTCCCGCAGCGGGACAAGAGGGACGCTTAGCACCCGCTAAGCGGGAGACACTTCCCGAATCGGGACAAGAGGGACGCTTAGCACCCGCTAAGCGGGAGATTCCTCCCGGAGCGGGACATCCCACCCGCTTAGGCCCGGCTAAGCGGGAGACCTTTCCCGGCGCGGGACAACCGGGACGCTTAGCACCCGCTAAGCGGGAGACATTTCCCGAATCGGGACAAGAGGGACGCTTAGCACCCGCTAAGCGGGAGACCTTTCCCGAAGCGGGACAACCAGGACGCTTAGCACCCGCTAAGCGGGAGACCCTTCCCGCGGCGGGACAAGAGGGACGCTTACGCTCCCCGCCCGCCCTTACTTCCTCAAGCTTTCGTACGCCTCGCAGACCTCGTCGGTCGGGCCGATCATCATCTGCTTGCCCTTCTCGATCCAGCACACGCGGTCGCAGATCCGCTCCACCAGGTCGATAGAGTGGCTCACGAGAAGGACGGTCACGTTGTTGGAGCTCACGAGCTCCTTGATGCGCTTCTCGCACTTCTCCTGGAAGAGGAAGTCGCCCACGGAGAGGGTCTCGTCCACGATCAGGATGTCCGGTTCCGTCACCGTGGCGATGGCGAAGGCGATGCGGGCCACCATGCCCGAGGAGTAGTTCTTGAGCGGCATCTCCATGAAGCCGTCCAGCTCGGCGAAATCCACGATGTCCTGGAAGTGCTCGTCGATGAACTCTTTCTTGTAGCCCAGGAGGGCGCCGTTGAGGTAAATGTTCTCGGTTGCCGTGAGCTCGGGGTCGAAGCCCGCGCCCAGCTCGATGAGGGGCGCGATTGTCCCGCGCACCTCGCACTCCCCGCTCGAGGGCTCCAGCACGCCCGCGATTATCTTGAGCATGGTGGACTTGCCCGAGCCGTTCGTGCCCACGAGCCCGAAGGCCTCGCCTCGCTTGACCTCGAAGGATATGTCGTCGAGCGCGCGGAACTCCTTGAACTTCACCTCGTGCCTCATCGCGGCGATGAAGTACTCCTTGAGGGAGTTGAACTGCTCGTTCGCGATGTTGAAGATCTCCGACACGTGGTCCACGCGCACCACTGTCTCGGCATCGGGCGCAGGCAGGGGCGGCCGCATGAAGTCGTTCTCGCCGGCTACCACGAGCCAGTCGTTCACCGCGAGGGACTCGCCGTTGGGCGCCACGAAGTCCACGAAGAGGTGCCAGCGCCCGGGCGAAGGCGCCGTGAACTCATAGCTCGTCTCCAGCACGTACTCCCCCGTCTGCTTGTAGACGGAGTCCCACATATCGTCGTCCCAGAGGTCGTTGTAGGACCAGGTGTAGTTGTAGTGAAAGCCCGTGGGGTCGGCCCCCACGACCTCGGCCGTGATGGTAATGGGCTCCCCGATGCGCACCTGCTTCTTGGACAGGTGGATGCGTCCCTTCCAGTCCGGGACCCTGCGCGTGCCGTCTGCCATGGTCCCCTCCTAGATGTAAAGGATGAACTTGCGCTCGTTGTGGTGGAAGACCGCGTAGCCGATGGCCAGCGACCCAAAGGCGGCCACCACGCACCCCAGCACCACGCCGCGAGTGGGCAGCTGCTGCCAGAGCAGGATGTCGCGGATGAAGGTGATGTAGAGGTACATGGGGTTGAACTTCTCGAGGTTGAGCATCCAGGGGCTCAGGATGGACGTGGAGTAGAAGAGCGGCGTGGCGTAGGTCCATGCGGTGATGACGACGCTCCACAGGTGGATGACGTCGCGGAAGAAGACCGCCGCCGCGGAGAGGAAGAGCGAAAGCCCGATGCAGAAGACGGCGAGAAGGCCCACCGCCACGGGCAGCAGGAGCGCCAGCCAGGTGAGCGGGATGCGGAACCAGATCATGACAAGGGCCACCGCTATGAGCGAGAAGCCGTAGTTGAGCACCGCGAAGAGGACCTTCTGCACCGGGAAGACCACGCGGTTGATCTTGACCTTCTTGAGAAGGGACGACGCGTCGATGATGGACCGCATGCCCATGGTGGTGGCGTCGGTCATGAGCTGGAAGGCCGTGTTGCCCAGGATCAGGTAGAGGGGGTAGTTGCCGATGGAAGGGTCGTTGTTGCCCAGGAAGGCGGTGAAGACGACCGCCATGACGATCATCATGAGGAGCGGGTTGAGCACGCTCCAGGCCACGCCCAGGGCGGAGCGGCGGTACTTGAGCTTGAAGTCCTTGTTCACCAGCTGGCGCAGGACCGCCCGGTCGCGCTTTGCGGGCGGGTACCAGGCGTCGCGCGCGGAGATGGCGACCGCGGTGGGGACTGGCTTGGCGATGCTCTTGCTGGAATCTGTGGTCTCGGAACCCAAGGAAGCCTCCCGGCACCGATGCGTTGGATGCGTAACGAAAGAATCCTAGCACAGGGCTGCCAGCGGCCCCAAACCCCCGCCGTGGGCCACACCGACCATCCGCAAAAGAGAAGGGCCGCGACTCCACGGCCGCGGCCCTTCTTGTGTAAAAGGGAGCTATCCCTTTTTGCGTAACAGAGGGTTATCCTTCTTTACACGGTTATGCAAACAAGAGCTTACGCCTTGCCCTGCTCGTAGGCCTGCATCCGCGCAAACGTCGCTTCCGTAACGGCAGCAGTGCCGCCCAGGATGTATCCGCTCTCGGTCTCGCCGGGCTGGAAGCTCCAGCCCTCCTGCAGGGGCTGGATGTCCGACTCCTTGACGAGCGCGATGACGGACTTGCTCTTGCCCGCCAGTGGCGCACCAGCCAGCGCGTCATAGTAGTCTTCGGCCGTGGCCACGGTGATGTGCGTAGAGCCCATACCGTTGGCCTTCTCCCACTTGACGGCCTCGACGGCGGTGCCCATGGCGTTCTGGCCCCAGAGCCTCGTCACGTCCATACCAGAGAGCTGCGTGCTCACGACCGCATCCGGCACTTTCGCGCTACCGCCCATCACGATCACATGCTTGAAGTTGCCCTTGATGGCTGCAGCAGCACCCTCGGAGAGCGCATCGTTACCACTGGTCAGGAAGATGGGGGCCTTGTATGCGAAGGCATAGGGAGCGATGCTCAGGGCATCCCAGTAGCCTTTCCAAGTGGCCACGATGCAGGTGTCGCCCCAGCTGCCGGTGCCCTTCTCGTACCCCTTGAGCGCGGTGTCCGCAGCAGTGGCGCCCCACAGCCGCTCGACCTTGGCGCTCGGGCAGGCGGTCTGAATCTCCGCCAGGCAATCCTCGCTGATGGCCGACTTACCGCCCATCACGAAGATGTGCTCCGGTTGCAGACGCGTGAGCACGTCCTTGGCCTGCTGCTTGAGCGCCGCTCCCGTCGTCGTGACGACCGGCGCGTCATAGCAGCCCGCAAGACCGGACGCCGAGAGGGCATCCCAGTAGCCATCGCCGCTAGCGACGATCACGTACTTGCTGGTAGTGGGGTATGCCTCCTTGACCACGAGCTTCATGGTGTCCCAAGCAGTATCGCCGCCAAGGCGCGTCCACGGGGTCGCCGCAAAGGCCTGGCTCGGCACCACGGCCAGGGCCACCGCCATAATGAGGCCCAGAACCCAGGCCCTTGTCCTCTTCATCGTCACAGTCCTCCTGAGGTCGAGTTACCTACGGGGACACATTATAGCCACAAGAGCCCGCATTCCCTGGAACGAGACGTCTGGGCAATCATCCGAATGTACTTACAAACAGGAACGGGGGACGAGTGCTCCCGCTCGTCCCCCCATTTAGCGCACTAGCTGCGCGTCCTTGTTCCCCACCTACTGGGTCAGGTAATTCCACTCGTCATCGGTCACGGCCACGGGACCGCCGATGACGTGCCCGCCGATGACGCGGCCATCGGACGAACCGGAGTAGACCGCGTCCACGGCCTGCATCTGTCCCGGATTGCAGATCACGAGCACGGAGTCGGACGCTCCCGCGAGCGGCGCCGCGGACAGGGCGTCCCAGTAGCCGTCGCCCGTGGCCACGCACATATGCGACGTCCCCATGCCCTGCTCGACCTCCCACCGGGCGATCTCGGCCGAGGTCTTGACCGCGTTCTCGCCAGCCAGACGGACGACCGTGGCACCGGAGCCGGCCAGCTGCCCCTCGACCTCGGGGGACACAACCACAGCACCGCCGACGATGACCACACGCGAGAAGCCCCTCACGTCCGCGAGCGTGGCGTCGTCCAGCATGTTGCGCCCGTCCGTGAGGAAGATGGGAGCGTGCTTGGCCCACGCGTAGGGCGCGATGGAGAGGGCGTCCCAGTAGCCCGTCCATGTGGCGATGACGCAGGTGTCGCCCCAGCCGTCCCTGGACTCATAGGCCATGCGCGCAGTATCGCGGGCGGTGTCACCGGCCACGCGCTCGACCTCGCAGCCGCAGAGGGACCTCACCTGGTCGAGCACGGCATCGGACACCGCGGCCGGGCCACCCAGCACGACCACCTTCCCGGGCGCGAGCCTCTGGAGCTGGCGCGCCGTCTCGTCGCGCAGGTAGTCCGTCGGTGTGATCAGGACGGGCGCGCCGTCGAGCCCCGCGAGGCCGGAGCCCGCGAGGGCGTCCCAGTACCCATCGCCGGTTGCCAAGTAGACCGTGCCGCCATGGCCAGTCGGGAAGGCGCCGTCCGCCTCGACGACCCGCTCCATGGTCTCGTAGGCGTTCTGGCCCCACAGGCGGTCCCAGTTCGCGGTGGCCGGGAGGACGATGTTGAAGCTCGCCGCCACCACGCCCGTGTAGTTGCCCTTGCCGGTGACGGTCACGGTCGCCGCGCCGGTCTCGACGTTGTCGGAGTAGGCAAGCTCGTAGTCCGTACCAGCGACCAGCTGCGCGCCGTCCACGCTGACAAGGACCGCAGGCTCGAGGGCCTTGCCCGTGTACGTCTGGTCGGGGATGGCCTGAATGTCAGTGTCCTGCAGGGTACGAGGCACGATCTCGAAGGTCTTGGTGACCGTGCCCTTGTAGTTGCCGGTACCCCTAATGGTCGCTGTGGCAGTGCCAACAGCAGTGTTGACGGAGAAGGCAACAGTGTAGTCCGTATCCTGAGTGAGCTGTACTCCGTCAACAGTGACTACCGCCTCGGGCTCGATTGCCGCGCCCGTATAGGCTTGGTCGGCAACTGCAGCAACGTCTGCATCCCCTAGGACTCGCCAGGCTATTGCGAAGGTCTTGGTAACGCTACCCGTGTAATTGCCAATGCCTGTGACAGTCACAGTGGCAAAGCCTACCCGGTCATTGGCAGCGTAGGAGACGACGTAGTCCGTCCCCTCCGACAATGTCTCGCCGTTCACGGTCACCGTCACCGCATCGGTCGTTCCAGCCGGCGAGTAGTCCACGCTGTCAGAGGCCAGACTGATCATGCTATCCGTAAGCGTGACCTTGGTGCTGGGCGTCACGTGCACGTACTCTTGCTTGACCACCTTCCCGCCCACGGTACCCGTCACCCACGCATAACCCTCGGCTACGGGGACTATCTCGCAGTAGTAGCCGTACTTCCCGACGGTACCCCACGGCCCGGTGGCAACACTCGAGGACGAGCGCTGCGAGCCGATTCTGGCCACGTTGGCGTCTGACGAAGCCCAGCTTATGGACGATTCTGTAGATGACTCGTAAGAAATCTCGACGGGGTCGTCGTCCTCGTTAATAGTCAGCGTGACTATTGGCTCCCACTGTGCCACGTAGATCGCATCGCCGGTGACAGTCTCTGCGACCTCAGGACTCCAGCCCACGAAGCTGTAGCCATCACGCGTCGGGGTGGTATTGAACGCAGGGGTCTTCGCCCCTGTCTGCGCGGTGTAGATGCGCTGGGTGAACGCCTCTCCGTTGCATCCGTCGGTGTAGGTAATTGAGTACTTCTTGGTCTTCCACTGTGCCACATAGGTAGCGTCAGCGGTGACGATCGAAACGACTTCCGGACTCCAGCCCGCGAACTCATAGCCCGCGCGACTGGGAGTTCCAGAGAAGGACGGCGTGGCGTCGCCCTCAGTCGCGGTGTAGGACTGCGATGCGAAGGCCGCTCCGTCGCAACCGTCGGAATACGTGACGGTATAGGTGGCCTTGGGAGCTACGATCCACTGGGCCACCGACGCAACTTCCGGGCTCCAGCCTGCGAACGTGTAGCCCTCGCGAGTGGGCGTACCCGTGAAGGCCGGCGTCGCGTCGCCCTCGTTCACCGAGAAGATCTGGGCAGAGAAGGCCGTGCCGTCGCAGCCGTCGGAGTAGGTAATGGTGTAGGCGTGCACGGTCGCCTTCCACTGGGCCACATAGGTCACATCCGCGGTGACCGTCGCGGCAGGCTCGGGGCTCCAACCAAGGAACTCGTAGCCCCCGCGCGTAGGGGTACCAGAGACGTAGCTACACCGGACGTGGCGCCAAAAGTTTGCGGAGAGAAGGCCGCGCCGTCACAGCCGTCCGAGTAGGTGACGGTGTAGGTAGCGGGAGTCCACTGCGCCACGTACGTCGCATCAGCCGTGACCGTGCTGGTTACCTCAGGGCTCCAGCCTGCGAAGGTATAGCCCTCTCGGGTGGGCGTGCCGGAGAAGGCCGGCGTGGTTGCGCCCTCATCAACGGTGTAGCTCTGAGTGGCGAAGGCTGCCCCGTCGCACCCGTCGGAGTAGGTGACGGTGTATTGGGTGACTGGGGTGCTGTCTACAACCTCGAAGTCCAGCGCCGAGAGGTCCACCACGCTCGATTCGTCGTCGAAGCGCGACACGCCCGGCGCGAAGTAGATCCAGTCGTTGCCGTACTCGTCCCCCACGTGGACGTACTGGGCGGCC
>CADAUA010000011.1 GCA_902791035.1 uncultured Coriobacteriaceae bacterium
GACACCTGAACCTCGCAATCCGTGCCCCGCATGGGCACATAGTCGCGGGATTCGGATTGCTAGTCAAGCCGTGTCCCAATCAGGCCAGCCACATCAGGCCTCCTTGAACTCAAGGTTCTGTGACTCCGCAAGTACATAGTTCTCATCACGAAAAGACATGGCACCCCCTAGCTACATTTGGTGGCTATGGTACCGCGCGCGGAGCTCCTACGGAAACATGGTTTACGCCTCATCTGAGGTTCACCGAAGAGGTCGGGCGGTCCGATGACTAGTTTACGGCCGTATACACCACGTTGCGAAAAAACGTCGCGGTACCAGCCGTGTCGTCGCCCACAAACTGGACGACCTCAACCGTGTGATCCCCTGCGACCAGGGCATTGCCAATCAGGCTCACTACACCCCCCGCTCGCGCCACCGTTCGTCCCACCGCGCGCAAACCGCCCAACCCCGTAACCACGAGCTGCTATCGTCTAGTCGTCTCCGCATTCGTCTCCGCAACATCAGCCATTGCTCGCTCAGTCCCCTCGGCAGGCTCACATGACAACCACAGCCACATCCAACGTGCAGCGCGGCGAGTCGCGCTGGCGCTTCCCAGACAACCGCCACGGCGAGATTCGCGGCTTCAACGACGTGGGCGTAAGGACCTTCGACGCAAACACGATAAGCTCGGTCGTGCGCGAGAGCATCCAGAACAGCCTGGACGCCGCCCTCGACCGCACCGGCACGGCTCCCGTCCGCGTGGAGTTCGAGCTCTTCTCCATGGACGGCGCGGACGTGCCGGACTCCGAGCGGCTCTACGTGAGCCTCTTGGCCTGTCAGGACTTCTGCAGCTCAGACAGGCAGGCAGACAAGTTCTTCTCGCATGCGGCGGACCACATCGAAGGTAGGATCCCGGTACTGCGCATCTCCGACCACGGCACGACCGGCCTCCGCGGCGCGGCCAGCGGCGAGACCTCCACCGACTGGAGCCGCCTGGTCAAGGAGAGCGGCTCCTCCAGCAAGGACGACTTCTTGAGCGATAGCACTGAGAAGCCCGACATTAGCGTAGTCGACAGTACCGACGGTACAGCACTCCCCCTAAGCCCATGTCACCGCTCAGCTCAGCACCTCAATGACACTACACTGCATTTCCACCGGACAGCCAATCTCTCAGCTGGGATATGATGCAAAACATGATAGATACGAGCGTACATATAACCAAGTTGGCTGGATCCCCAGAGCCTTCCTCTGCACCCCGAGAGGACGGCCTGGATCCATCCCTTCCTCCGCACGTACGGCGCGACCTCGCCCTCTTCCGCGAGAAGGTCTATGCCGAGATGTACGCCCTCAAAGATAGGGGCGGCCGCAAGCATCGCATCACCAACGGCGAGCGCATCAAGGCCATGGGTGGCGGCACCATCTACACCTTCGACCTCGAATCGGAGCTCTTCCTTGCCGAGGACTCGCCTGTGTCCCTCACCGTAGGCGAGAAGGCTGTCAAGGGTAGTGTGTTCGCCTGCGAGGAGTTCAAGATCACGCTCCTGTTGGCACGCGACATGGGCGAGCGCATAACCTCGGCCTTCATCAGCGCAGAACCATGGCAGCTACTGGAGAGCCTTGGCGAGCACCTCTCGCTAATGAATCCCACTGATCACCAGCTTGCCGTCAAACTCATGGACGAAGGCCCGCGCCTGGCCACGCAAAGAAGGATCGGCGAGGTCGCCCGAGGCCAGACCGTCGCGAAGCAACACGTACGCGAGAACCCAATCACGGTCATATGGGGACCGCCCGGCACAGGTAAGACCCATACCATGGCTGAGGTTGCCATCGAGTGCATCACCCAGGGCAAGACGGTACTCGTGGTCTCCCACAGCAACATTTCCGTCGACGGTGTCGCGGCCAAGGTTGCCGAGATCATGCGCAAAGAGGGAATGGAGACTCTGCTTGAGAGAGGGCAGGTCATACGCTTCGGTCGCGTGAGGGATCAAGGCCTCACACAGGATGAGGACGTGGTCTCCTACCTCCAGGCCCTCAATGCATCGCCAGACCTCAAGAAGGAAATGGATGACCTCTACACAGAGCGCCGGCGTTTGGACCGCTCTGGGTCGCGGGATTCCGACTCAGACCCCAAAATGACGGAACGGCAACGCCGCGAAAGGCTCGTGGAGATCCAGCAGAGGCTCAAGGCAATTCGGTCCCTCGTTGCAGCTAACGAGACCTATGTGGTCAAGCACGCCCGACTTCTGGCCACCACCGTTTCCAAGCTCTACGCTAACAGCATGTTTGACATCCGCAAGTTTGACGTGGTGATGTTCGACGAGATAAGCATGGCCCTGATACCCCAGGTCCTGTGCGCCGCCATGTATGCACGCAACAAGCTCGTGCTCGTGGGCGATTTCCGCCAGTTGGCACCCATTGTGCAGAGTGAGGCCGCTAGACCGACCCTCTCGCGCGACCTCTTCTCGTACCTCAAAATCGTTGACAGCCGGCAGCAAGCCTACTATCACCCTTGGCTCGTCATGCTCAATGAGCAGCGACGCATGCACCCAGCAATCGCAGCGTTTCCAAACAAGGAGTACTACGGCAGCCTCCTAGCCAACCACGAGTCCGTTGTCCATGGCAGGGACCGCATAGCCAATGCCGCGCCTTGTCCAGCCAGCCCAGTGGTCCTTGTCAATCTCCGCGGTGCCTATTGCCCTTCGGCAAGCAACGCCGATCACTCCAGGTTCAACATACTCAGTGGCATCACCTCGTTTGGGTTGGCCGTCACAGCCTTTAGGGACGGCACCAACTCGATAGGCATCATCACGCCCTATGTAGCCCAAGCACAGCTGGTGCGTGCCCTCTTGCGCGATTACGTCGACAAGCTCGGCAAGAAAGACTACGAGCATGCGCAGGCAATCGCCTGCTCCACTGTTCACCAGTTCCAGGGCTCGGAACGTGATGCCATCATCCTCGACACGGTGGAGAGCTATCCTGCCGCAAAGCCGGGGATTCTTACCTCGAAGAACGTGAACGGCCAAGTAGACCGTCTCATCAACGTGGCAGTCACTCGTGCCCGTGGCAAGCTCATAACCGTGGCAAACAAGGACTTCTGGGAGTCGGCAGCCCCAGAGGGCAACGCCTTCGCAGAGCTGCTGAAGCATGAGAGGGTAAATGACAAGTACATCGGGCCGGTACACGGGCAGAGCGCCGAATTCCTGAAGTCGCTTGACCTGGGCCCTAACCTAGAGCTCATGGATGAGAACAGCGCCACGGACATGCTCATCAAGGACATCAACAGGACCTCGCAGCGGGTTGTCCTCTCCATCCCAGATGGCAAGCTCCTGGAGCCGTATGCCTCGCGCATCTGCGATGCCATACGCCGCGCCCGTAGCCGCGGGCTAACGGTTCTTATCAAGTGTTACAACAGCAAGGCTTTACCCGATGACTGGAAGGGTCTGGCCTGGAAGTCGGAGGACGCCATCTTCCCTCTCGTGGTTCTCGATGGGACCATCTGCTGGTATGGCATGCCTCCCTCTCGCCTGAGGCCCACCACCAACGCGAGCTATGCGCCGGCCACCACAGTCAGGACGCCTATTAGAATCACCGGACGCCATACGGTAGACATGATCTGGTCTCTGACCGGACTTGAGTCACGCAAGTCGGATGGCAACGCACAACTGCTGCGCGAGCGTCGGGGCAGCACGGCAGACGACGAGAGCGGCTCGAAGGCCTACGGCTTGGCAAGGTACATCAAGGAGCACAAGAAGTGCCCCAAGTGCGGTGCGGAGATGCGGCTCACGAAGAGCTACACCAAGGGCTCCTACTACCTGCGCTGCACAAAGGACAAGACCCACATCGACTATCTGCGAGCCGATGATGTCAATCACTACTTCGTCGTATCCCAGGCAAGGTGTCCTCAGTGCGGCGCCACGATGCAGGCGCGGCTGGGTAGGTATGGCGTCTATATCACATGCGACGGGCCTGCGCAGCACAACGTGAAACCGAATGAGGTGTAGGGCTCCTGGCGCAGCTGGGGGCCTCAGGTAGATAAGGTCAAGCACAATCTAGTTGCGCGGGGGTGCTATAACCACAGCAGCAAACTTCTCCCCACCCCACCTGCGAGGCACCCATGGACTTCCCCACCGCACAGACCAAGGCCCTCTCCTTCCGCCACGAGCGCGACTGGGAGCAGTTCCACAACCCCAAGGACCTGGCCATATCCATCAGCCTGGAGGCCGCCGAGCTCCTCGAGTGCTTCCAGTGGTCCGGCACGGCCACGGACGTCCCCGCCCGTCACCAGGAGATGTGCGACGAGCTGGCCGACGTCCTTATCTACTGCATCTACCTGGCCGACGAGCTGGGCGTGAGCATCCCGGAGGCCATCTCCGCAAAGATCGACCAAGACGCGCTAAAGTACCCCGTAAGCAAGGCCCGCGGCAACTCAAGGAAGTACACGGAGCTGTGAAGGTCATCCCCACACAGTCGGCACCCACGCCACCGCACGGCAGCCAGTTCGTCGTGGACAGCTGTCCCTTCCATCCTGGCGCCGACGGCTCCATCGATCCCTCGCTCCTCCACATCAAGGAGTCCCGCCTCTACGACTGGCCCATGGTCTATATCCTGGCCAACTCCTCCGAGGCATACGTGGGCCAGACCACCAGCATCGTGCGCCGCATGCACCAGCATGGCGACAACCCCGAGAAGCGGGCCTTCACCCGGGCGAACGTCATCTACAACGCCGAGGCAAACATGTCCGTGATCACGGACTACGAGTCCCGCCTCATCCAGCTCATGCACGCCGACGGCAAATTCACCCTCACGAACAAGAACGAGGGCATTTCCGACTCCAACTACTTCTCCAAGCACCAATACGACGACATGTTCGAGGAGCTCTGGACGGAGTTGCGCGCGATGGACCTCGCCAAGTCCACCATCGCCGAGCTGGAGGAGACCGAGGTCTTCAAGTACTCGCCCTACAAGGGTCTCAACGAGGACCAGAAGGACGCCTTCTGGAAGATCCAGACCGCTATCCGCGACGCGCGCGAGGAGCCCATCGTGGTGGAGGGCATGCCCGGCACGGGAAAGACGGTACTCGCCGTCTACCTGCTCAAGGCCCTGCGTGACGACGAGCGCTTCAGGGATAAGAACATCCGTATCGTGGAGCCCATGCCCGCGCTGCGCAAGACCCTGCAAAACTCCCTCAAGGGCGTAAAGAACCTGAGCAAAGACGACGTCATCGGCCCCGGCGACGTGGCAAAGGCACGCTACACGGGCGGTAAGGCACACAAACCCTTTGATATCCTGCTGGTAGACGAGGCGCACCGCCTCAAGCAGTACAAGACCATCGTAAATCGCGACAGCTTCATCAAGACCACCAACGCGCTGGGCATGAGTGTGGAGGACGGCGTTACCCAGCTGGACTGGATCCTCAAACAAGCCAAGGTACCGGTGCTCTTCTACGACCCCATGCAGGTAGTAGGCCCCTCCGGCATCAGCCCGAGCATCATGCGCGACCGCCTGTGCGATGCCTTCGAACACCCCATCCGCCTGGAGAGCCAGATGCGCGTGAAGGGCGGCAAGCGCTACCTGGACTACGTGGCCGATGTGCTCTGGGGACGGGCCAGCAAACGCCAAGACTTCGGCGGCTACGAGTTTAGGCTGCACGACGACTTTCACGAGTTCTGTCGTAGCTTCGACGAGCACCTGGCTGACCACGACCTCACCCGCATGGTGGCCGGCTTCGCATGGCCTTGGGCCTCCAAGAAAGACAAGTCTATCTACGACATTGCCATCGACGGCATACCCATCCGCTGGAACACCACCACGACCAACTGGGTGGGCAGGGGCCTGAGTGACCCGACCGTGGCGCACGAGATGGGCGTCATCCACACCATCCAGGGCTACGACCTCAGCTACGCTTACGTGGTCATCGGTCCCGACCTGCGCTACGACAAGGCCCACCGGCGCGTGGTCGTGGACCGCGGCAGCTACTACGACAGGAACGGCAAGCAGGGCGCTTCGGATCGGGAGCTGGACGAGTACGTCAAGCACGTGTACTACGTGCTTCTGACCCGTGGCATCCAGGGTACGCACGTCTACGCGTGCGACGCGGCCATGCGCGAGTACTTGTCGCGATTTATGGGGCGATAGAAGCCGTCGACCCCCGGCAAATAATTCGCGAGCCGGGCGATCCCGATGAGCTCGTCGGCACCAACGCTCACGCATTAGGACCGTCACTGGGGGTCCAGCTGGACAAGCCGCCCGTGGCATCGCCCGCACCACGGACGGCATCATTTCGGAATAACGCTGGCATCCCCGCGGAATAATGGGTGGCATCATTGCGAGCAAATACTCACCGGTTCCTTGTCGTACCCATGGCAATGATCTTCCCATCGGCAACCAGCGGCAAGATGTGGCGTCCTACGGTCTTCTCGGTGACATCGGCGAAGAGTGCTACTCCGGGAACCGCCGCGTACCCGTAGTCGGCCAGCATCTGGAATATGACTTCGTCAACGTCGAACGATGCGCCAAGCGCGGATGCCGTGCCCTTGAGGATTGGGACCGCCACTTCAAAGACGTCCCTCTCGCTGAGCACCGGCCGAGCGCCACCGCGCCTCGGCCGTACGGCCTATCATGCTTGCTACTCATATCTGCGCGGTAGCACCTGCAAGTGACATGTCACTTGCAGGTGGGTGGCAGTTGATTGCAAGTTGTATAACTGCAGGTAGTTGTGACAGCGACTCGCCCTTGTCAACGGAAAAAGCCACCAGCAGCTGCTCCCCACCCGCGGCCACCCGTCACGCCCAGTTGCACGTGCTCCCCACGGCCCAGAGCGGCACGTTGCGCATCCAGCCCTGGTCCCTAAAGCCGGAGAGGCTGAGGCGCCGGGCCTTCATCCCCTCGTAGCGGTCGCAGAAGGCGCGCAGGCTCTTCGCCCGCAGGTTCTCCTCCGCCTTGACCTCTATGGGATAGACCTTCCCCTCGCGCTGCACGATAAAGTCCACCTCGCCAGACGAGTTCTCTGCCGACCAGTAGAAGGGCTCGGCACCGCATGCGCCCACAAGCTCCTGGCACACGTACTGCTCCGTGAGGGCGCCCTTGAACTCCGTGAACACGCCATTGCCCTCAAGCACCACACGCGGATCCAGGCCGCTCATGGCGCCGAGGAGCCCCACATCTACGAGAAAGACCTTGAACGACTTGCCGTCATCGTATGCCGAGAGGGGCATGCCGGGCTTGGCTACGCGATGTACGCGACGGACGAGTCCCGCACCCTCGAGCCAGGCCAGGCACTCGTCGAAGTCGCTCGCCCGTGCGCCAGCGCGCACCTGGCCAAACACGAACTTCTTGTTCTCGCGCGAGAGGTGGCCTGGGATGGACTCCCATACGAGCATGGTACGAGGCAGGAGACGGGCTGGGATATGCTTGGCGAAGTCCCGCGCATAGCCGCCCAGGATCTCCTCTTGGACCTGCCTTGCCGCGAGAAAGTCGCCCCCCTCCGCCGCCGCAAAGGCCTTCACCGCTTCTGGCATCCCTCCGACCACATAGTACTGCTTGAGAAGGTCCGCCAGCTTCTGGCCAAAGGGCCCCATGAGGGACTCATCGCCAGAAGAAACGAGGTCTGCGAAGCGCCCGTTTCCCGTGGCACGCAGGAACTCCTGGAAGGTGAGGGGGTACAGGTCCAGCATGTTGACCTTGCCCACCGGAAAGCCCGACCCCCCGCTCGCAGATATTCCCAGCAGCGACCCCGCCGCCGCAACCGCATACTGGGGCGCGTCCTCGCAGAAGTACTTGAGGGAGGTGATGGCACGCGGGCAGGTCTGTATCTCATCGAGGATTATGAGCGTGGAATCGGGACTGACGTCCACATCCAGCAGGAGTCCGAGCGAGGCGGCTATTCGCTTGAGGTCGAAGTCCGGCTCAAAGAGGCTTCGAGCCGTGGCATTGTTGTCGAGGGAGACATAGGCCACGTTGGCGAAGCACCGCCTGCCAAACTCCTTGAGAAGCCACGTCTTGCCCACCTGGCGGGCACCGTTGAGAATCAGCGGCTTGCGCCGGGGGCTGTCCTTCCACTCGAACAAGCGCGCCATGAGGTCTCGTTCCATGGGTTGCCTCCTTTTTTACGTACTTATTTTTGTTGTATTCTACATTTTTATGGACGTAATTACGTGTTCAATCGCATTTAATCGGTGGGTACGCACAGTCATCAGGCACTCTCGGGCTCTGCGCGGTGGCACCTGCAAATGACATGTCATTTGCAGGTGGGCTGCAATTGGTTGCAAATCACATAATCTCAGGTAGACGCGCTGCCAGCAAGTCCTTGTCTCCCTCCGTAGGCACCTGCAACTGACATGTCATTTGCAGGTGCCCGTCGACCGCAGGTACCCGACACCTCGATCCAAGAGGGCTCGCCCCCTTGGTCACGGTGCCAGGCATGCAAGCGGCACGACCAACACCCCGTCATCCCGCTCATAGGCAGCCTGGGTGCCCGTGAGCACCATGAGGAAGGATGGCGCACCCATCTTTGCCTGGTCGATGCGGTTGGCCAAGGTCCTCAGGTCGTCCGCCGCATCATCGACCTTAGAGCCTCCAAGCTTTACCTCTATGGGCGCCCACCTGCCATCGGGCAGCACCACCACGGCATCGGCCTCCAGGCCCGTCTTGTCGCGATAGTGATAGACGCGCCCGCCTAGAGGCGCCGCGTACACGCGCAGGTCACGAACGCACATGGACTCGAACATGAGGCCAAAGGTCTCGAAGTCAAACAGGAGCTTCTCCGGCGTTGCGCCGAGCACGGCCGCCGCTATGGATGGATCCGTGAAGTGCCTGGTCGGCGACGTCCGCACCGCCGTCTTGGAGCGCAGACTCGGGTTCCATGCCTCCAGGTCTTCTACCACATACGTGCGCGCAAGCGCATCGACGTAGTCCGCGACGGTCGGCATGGATGGCGGCTCCCCCTCCATGTCGGCCGCGATGGTGGTGAGCGGGGCCTCCGTGGACACGTTTCGCGCATAGGAACGCATGATGAGGCGCAGCCAAGTGGCATTGCGGCGCTTGTCGCCCAGCTGGTCTATGTCGGAGTCCAGGAGTTCGCGAACGTAGTTCTGCGCCTGCGCAAGGGAGACATCGGCATCGGAGGCGGCGACGGCCTCGGGCCAGCCACCCCGACAGAGCAGCCGCGCATAGTCCTCGACGTCCTTTGTTGCTATGGCCCCAATGTCGCGCTGGCCGTCAAAGAGCGCGGCGAGCGAGACCTCCCCCGAGGAATCACCGGATTCGTAGAGCGACATGGTGTGCATCTCCAGGCGGGCGATGCGCCCCACGCCCGAATGCGATGGGGCCGCACCTGGGGTCGACGAGCCCGTAAGGATGAACCGCCCCCTACCGGTTCCCCGGTCCACGGCAAACCTCACCGCATCCCAGAGTTGGGGTGCCATCTGCCACTCGTCGATGAGCCGTGGCTCAGCTCCCGCGAGAAGAACGGAGGGCTTGGTGTCGGCAAGTCCCAGGAGCGTCTGGCGCTTGTCGGGATCCTGCATGTAGATTGCGCTTGCAGCCCGATGCTCCGCCGTTGCCGTCTTTCCGCACCATTTGGGGCCCTTGATGAGAATCGCGCCCGAGGTCCTCAGCAGCTGAGCGAGCTGACGGTCCGCAACTCGCGGCAGGTAATCCTTCTCGTCGAGCTTCATGCGCGCCTCCAGGCCGATTGGCGCGGGCACCGCGAAGGTTCCGTTCGACGCGATGTCCTCCCTGAAACCATAGTGTTATTGTACCTGATAGGCTGTGGTGCTTTGTGAGTTGGACCAATTATGTTTTACGAGTTGGCTGATTTGTGTTTATGGTTTTGGACTGTTCTTGTTTTGCGTGTTGGCTGGGGCATCTCGCATCGCTCCTCGCCCGATCACCTGCCACACACCGCTCCCCACGGCCCAGAGCGGCACGTTGCGCATCCAGCCCTGGTCCCGGAAGCCGGAGAGGCTGAAGCGCCGGGCCTCCATCCCCTCGTAGCGGCCGCAGAACGCGCGCAGGCTCTTCGCCCGCAGGTTCGCAGGTTCAGGCCGCTCATGGCGCCAAGGAGCCTCACGTCCGCGAGAAAGGCCTTGAGTAACCCCCGTTCGCTGAAGTGATCAAGTGGGTAGACTCTTCCCAAACAAAGGAAGGATGTCCTCATGCCCGTCCTCAGCAAGTTCTACGGAATCATCGTCCGCATGTATCGCGAACTCTACGAAAGCACAATCCGCCGCATATCCACGCAGAATACTCTGGCCAGGAAGTCGTCGTGGCACTAGACGGCACCGTACTCGAAGGGGAGATCCCGCGAAACAAGATGAAGCTCCTGTTGGCATGGATGGAAATCCATCATGACGAACTTGGGGCAAATTGGAAACTCCTCAGCGACGGCGACCAGTTCTTCCGTATCGCACCGCTTCAGTAGGGAGTACCTCATGTTGCAGCCAAGCATCGTATCCGTTACTCCCCTTGCCAATACGCGCCTTCTGCTCGAATACGCAGATGGCCAGAAGAAGATATTCGACGTTAGCCCCTACACTGGGGGTCCTTGGTATGGCGAGCTCAAGAACGTGAGCTACTTCAATTCCGTACGCCTACTTGAAGGGGGCAGCGGAATCGAGTGGCCCCATGGCCAGGACATATCTCCCCACGAGCTCTACGAACAAGGAGAGCCAGTTGATGCCGCGGCTGGTTAAGCGCCAACCACGGCAGCACTTGCAAGTGGCAGGCACCCGCAAGTGACATGTCACCTGCGGGTGCCTCGCCTGCTCGCGCGCACGTCGCAACTTGCTCCCAATGCGCCTCCCATGTGACACGGGACCCGAACCCATCACGGGGCTAGGCACGCCAGCAGCACGACCAGTCCCCTACCACTCGAAGGTCCAGCCAGGCTTCCCGGCGAGCGAGGCAAACGTGGCCTTGCCATGCTCCAGGTAGAGCACGGCGGTGTTGTCGTCGTTCTCGTCGTACATCCTGCGAAGGCCCGGGTTGGCGTCGAGCATGGCCTTCTTTGCGGCCACGGAGTCGTCGTTCACCAGGGTGCCTGCCACGCGCAGCCAGTCCGCACCCACACAGGCCTCCAGCTCCACCTTGGGGTTGGCCATGACCTGCTTGAAGACGTCCTTGCTCTTGCCGGTCTGGATGTAGAGCTTGCCGTCAATCATCTCGGCCGTGCCGAAGGGGCGAACACGGGGCTGGTCGCCGTCCATCGTGGCAAGGTGGTAGGTCTTGGCCTGGTGAAGGAAGTCGCGTACGTCCTGAAGGGTTGCCATGGGTCCTCGCTCTCTTGGGGTCTGTCCTATCTGGCCTATGCCCCATGGGAAGGGCGTCTATTCAGAGACGGCGGCGGACGGCGGGACCTTCTTTGCGAATCGCACCTGGCGTCCCGCGATGACTCCTCGGGCGCGGCCAAGGGCCAGGCCTGACACCTGGATTGGCTTCGTGGTCACCTAGTCCCATGCTGAACGGCCTTGACGTGCTGATCGGGTCCAGCCTTCGCCGCCAGGGCATCGAGTACAAGGAGAAGCTCAACGAGTACCGCGCCCGCAAGCAGTAGGCACCAGGCACCAGGCGCCGCCAGAGGACGCACAGCAGTTGCCGGGCGCTCTCGAGCCCTGTGCGGCAGGCACCTGCAAGTGACATGTCACTTGCAGGTGGGTGGCCATCGGGTGGCCGTTGATTCAATGTCATATAGCCGCAGCTAGATTGCGTGGTGCCTCGTCCTTATTCCCGACCACGGGCACCTGCAAGTGACATGTCACTTGCAGGTGCCCGCGAAGGCCCACCGTCCCCTACTCCCCGTACGCCGCATCGAAGTCGCGCGCCCGCTCGCGCAGGTAGGCGGCCAGCGGCGCATCCGTGCAGTAGACGTAGCAGCCCTTCATGCCGCGGGTCATGAGCGTGCGGTAGGTGTTGCGGATTATCTGGTCGGCGACCTTGTCGGCCTGGGCCGGGTCCTTCTTGCGGAGGGTCTTGTAGCCCGCGAGGGACTTGTCGGTCTTGGCGCGCTTGGTTGGATCGGTGATGACGCAGCCACCCTCGAGGCGCAGGTCGTCGCCCACGATCACGCCCACGTAGTCGAACTCCAGGCCCTGGACCGTGTGGATGCAACCGGCCTCCTCGATCGAGTCGTCGTCGATGGCAAAGAGCGTGCTGTTGTACCTGAGGTTCCAGCTGATGCCCCAGTCGCCAATCTGGATGTCGTGCGCCAGGGAGTCGTTGTTGGTCTCTTCCGGCCAGTCCCAGCAGTAGCCTGCGACCAGACGGGCCTTGTTGCGGTCGTTGCGCGCGCGGATGGCAGCCTGCAGCGCGGCCGGGTCGTCGAAGACGCGGAAGTCGTAGCCCGAGCCCTCGAGGCTCCAGTTTGCCGTCTCGCGGATGCCCAGCGTGTTGTCCAGCCAGGCCAAGTAGCCGTCCGAACCGTTGCAGCGGAACTGGGAGGTCAGCTCGTCCTCATAGACCTTGGCACCCAGGCGCTTGGCATAATGTTTGATGCTCTCCACCGTGCCGGCGTCCTTGAAGGTCACCCGCTGGCTCTCGTCGATGAAGAAGACCGAGCACCGCGCGGCGTTGATGATCGTCGCAATCTGGACCACGTCACCCTTCTGTGTGAAGTCCCTCTGGACCAAGCGGTGCGCCTCGTCCACGAGGAGCGTGTCGTACTCGTTCCTAGCCACCCCGTCAAATACCGCGGAACTCCGGAAGAGAAGGTCGACTTCCCTCTTCTTGCGTCCCTCCCCCTTGAGCTCCGTGCGGTAGACGTCTCTGGGCGCGCTATTCTTGGTCACATAGGCCGTGGTCTGGGCCTCGCCGGTAAGGTTGGCCAGCAGGTTCATCGCCACCACGGACTTGCCGGTACCCGGACCGCCCTTGACGATGTAGACGACCTTCCTGTCGTGCTGCTTGGCCTGGCGTGCCAGGTAGAGCGCCCGCTCGTAGACGACCTTCTGGTCGTCGATGAGCACGAACTCGGGATTTCCGGCAAGTAGGGACGGCAACTCGTCCTGCAGGCTCTTGGAGGGGCGGATCTTGCCGCAGTCTATGTCGTCGAGCACCGCGCCCTTGTCGCCGCGTTTGATGTGCTGCCCAATGAAGTCTGCAACCTTCCTCACCTCGTGCTTGCCGTAGAGGGGCGCGAGTTGCAGGTACTCCTCGTATTCGGGAGCCTCGAGCGCGCAGGTGCCGTCGATCTCGTAGTTGTGGGCGTAGGCGCAGGGGTGCAGGCCCACCTGGCGGTCCTGCACGGTGGCGTTGAAGTTGCTGATGCAGGCGGCGTAGGACCAGGCCTGGTAGGAGGGGTGGGTCACGGTACGGTAGGCACCGCCGGTGTAGGTCCGCACCAGACCGCTCGTGCCGGGGACAGCCTGGGCCTTGGACCACTGCTTGAGCTCGACCACGTCCGCGTGGGGCGCGCCCTGGATATCGTAGCCAGACACGATGAAGTCCACCCGCTTGCTCGTGAGCGGAATGTTGTACTCGATGGCGATGCCGCAGTCGTCGGGTACGCCCGAGAGCTCCAGGGCGTCCTTCATGTAGGGCATGGAGTTCTCCCAGGAGCGGTACTCGGACTCCTGCGTGGTGCGGTGCATCTTCTGCGCGATGACGGCCTTGACCTTGTCGGCCAGGCGCTGCTCGAGGACGTCCTGCACGAACTGGCCCTTGGTGCCCCTGTATACGAGCATGGCGGTCGCCCTCCTGGTGGGTTGGTGGGTGTTGGTGGCTATTGTAGGCCCGGCGGGCGGAAGGAGGCACTCCTCGGGGATGCCCCCGGCGGGCGGAAGGGGCGCTTCCCCCAGTGCCCGGCAGGCGCGAGGGCTGGTCGAAGCAGAAGAAGTGGCAGAAATGACGTCAAATCCGAACTTTTCGGTGTCCATGAGTCCATCTACGGAGGCCGGCCTGCAGCATAACCCGGGTTGTGGGGCGGTTTCCTTGCCTGTAGTCTGAGCTCGAGGTGGCATTGGCCGGAGGCGACACCGAAAAGTTCGAATTTGACGTCGTTTCGAGCCGATCCTCTACTTCAAGCCCCTCTAGCCACGGCGCTGGGCCTGCCGGAACCTCGTCCAGTCCATCCCCTACGCAAGGCAAAGGTGCATAATCGCACCGTCTACCCAAGCGAGAGGAGCGCGCCATGCCCATCTGGGATTCCGACCAGTACCTGCGCTTTTCGCGGGAACGCACTCAGCCATCACGCGACCTCGTGGCGCGCATCCCGCTTGCGGCGCCCTCGCGTCTGCTCGACATGGGATGCGGACCCGGCAACAGCACGGCCGTACTAGCCCAGCGTTTCGGGACCGCGGGAATCACCGGTGTGGACAACTCTCCCCAGATGCTTGCCGCGGCACGCGAGACCCGCCCCGACCTGCGGTTCGACTTCTTCGACATGACCGCAGACGACTGGTCGCCCTTGGGCAACGGCTACGACGTGGTCTTCTCCAACGCCTGCATCCAGTGGCTGCCCGACCACAACAGACTGCTCCCCCGCATGCTGGGACTCCTTGCGCCTGGCGGCTGCCTGGCAGTGCAGCTCCCCCTCGTGCAGCATCAGGAAATGCGACATATCTTTGATCGTCTGAGCGCCATGCCGCGCTGGGCGGCCGCACTCTCCGGGATCCGGACGCCCCATGCGCTGGAGCCCGAGGACTACTTCGACATCCTGGCGCCACTCGCCTCCGACCTGCAGCTATGGCAGACCACCTACTACCATCGCATGGCCTCTGCCGACCAGATCCTGGAGTGGTACCGAGGTTCCAGTCTGCGGCCTTATCTGCAGCGGCTGGATGCGCAGGAGGGCGATGCCTTCGTGGGCGAGGTGCGGCACGCGACCGAGCAGGCCTTTCGGCCCCAGACAACCGGAGACTACCTGCTGCCCTTCCCGCGGCTCTTCATCCTCACGCGGAGATAGCCGCCAACCGGTTGCCTACTCGTCACGTGCGCGCAGCATGCGGACGATACCCACCGCGAGGACGGCTAGGACGGCAGCGAGCGCCAGGTAAAGCCCGGCCACGGGCAGGTCGATCACGCCCATGAGGCCGGCATAGAGCATGAGGAAGACCACGAGTGGTGTGAGTGCCATCATCGTGCGCTCGCCGATGGCGTAGAGGACGGCCCGGTTTCGGGGCGTCACCCGAACCGGGAAGTTCCAAGCGCCCGGCACCCGGCGTACGACCACGAGGAGGACCCACATGGCCAGCGCGATGACCGGCTCGAGGAGAAGGACGGACTTGTTACCATAGATGTCCGGCGCGCCCACGACGTTGAAGTGGCTGGGAACCACGTCGGGAATGGTGTCCCACGTCGCCGCGAGGTAGGCGACGTACGCGGCGATCATCGCCAGGCTCAGGATGTCGGCCGCCCTTCTCGCCATGCGTCTGCCTCCCCGAATTGTGGACCGCTACGCGCAAGTATAACGCCGCTAGCATGGCCGCACCTGTAAGGGCGATGGGATACACATGGCCTGCCCGCGTAGCCCCACGGATGCGGGGCCAGGGCATCCGCGCTACACTTGGCTGGTTCGCACGCCCCCGCCGCGCATGTCGGCGAGCACGCCACCAACCACCCAAGGAGGAGCCATGGGCCGAGGCCTAAGTGCCAGCTGCCAGCTGGAGGACGAGGACAGCCGCACGGCCATCTACTCCTACGTTGGCGACGACGCTACCCTACCCGAAGGCCGTCGCGCGGAGCTCAGGGGCCAGCCCGGGCTTCTCGCCATCCAGAAGCGGTCGCTCGAGCGCGCCAGCAAGCGCGTGAAGAAGGTCCGCGCCGAGGGCGGCCGTACGCGCACCGTCTCCGAGCCCGTCTACCACACGCCGGACGTGATCGGCCACTATGAAGACGGCGACATCGCCGTGGACCTCTGCGGCGCAGACAAGGACCTGCTTGCCGGACGTGATGCCGGCCAGCCCCTCCCCCGCATAGCCTGGAACGTGCTCCTGCTCATCTACCAGCACTACATGCGGCACGGCAAACTGCCCGAGCACGTGGAGTTCGAACAGTAGGGTCGGCGAACGGCTCGCTGCGGTCGTCATGGGCCACGCGCCACGCGGCACTATGCCAGCGCCGCGTCCAAAGCCGCGCGCATGAAATCGCTCCGGCTCTCGCCCAGCTCCGCAGCTCGTGCGTCCGCGGCGGCTCGTTTCGAGCGCGGTCGGAAAGCCGTCCCCAGGGCCTTCCGACCGCCGCTTGCCAGGATTCGCCTCTACGCTGCGGGAATGTCCAGCGTGACGTCGTCGAACTGGGTTATGAAGTCATCGCTGAAGATGTCGGGGACCACCACCTGGAAGGCCTCCGGATCCATGGGCGGGAAGACCAGGATCCCGCTGGTGGAGGCCCCGGCCGTAAGGTCGTAGCTCAGCTCGGGATAGTTGCCCGCGTAGACCGAGCCGGTGCTGGAGTCCTGATCGACCTGCTGGCCGTTGGCGATGATCCGGATGGAATAGGGCGCGTAGGTTATGGTGTTGGCACTCGCATTGGACACCGTGAGGTACACGCGCGTCTCGATGTCGGCGTACTCGACCTTGTCGCACGTGAAGGTTACGTCGTTCTCCGTAACGGAGACGGCCGGCTCGACCGTAGCCGTGGCGGGCGCCACGACCGTCATGTAGTCCGACTTGATGATGGTCGCGTCCTTGATGAGCGGCACGGTGACCTCACCGCCAAAGGCATTGGTGCCCGTGTAGGAGCCGTCAACCCTGCCGTCCACGAGGATGTAGTCATCGGACGAGAAGGTCTCGTCAGTCTGGGAGTAGACGATGTAGCTGCGGTCGTAGGTGATCGTGTCGTAGAAGGCCTGCAGGGCCGTGGTGTCCCCGTCCTTCTCTGAGCTGTCAAGCACCTTGCCCGGGAGCTTGACCCACTTGCCCTTGCAGTCGTCCGGATTGGTAAAGAGCGCATCCATCTGCGAATCGTCGAGGTACTCGCGCTCCTCGGGTGCAACGTCAGCGCCGCCAGAATCGTCGCACCCCGCCAGCACCACCGCGGACGCGGCGAACAGGGCGCCTTCCAGGAACTGCCTGCGATTGAGTGTGATGGCCATGGTCCTCTCCCCTCACGTGGGTGCGCGAGGCGCTCTCGCTCGCCATCAACCGTCAGGAGCTCATCGACACCGTGCTCTCGGGCGCGGCCACGCCCGCCGGGCAGTTCTGCGCGCCCGGCGAGGAGGGCCACGACGACAGCATGGAGGTCCTGCCCTACGACCCCGAGCGCGCCAAGGAGCTCCTGGCCGAGGCCGGGGCGACGGGCCTGACGCTTACGTGCGAGGTCACCCAGCCGCAGGAGAACGTTGCCGTGGTCCTGCAGTCCTACTGGCACGAGATCGGCGTGGAGTGCGAGGTCCAGACCATCGACAACGGCGTCTACACCTCCGAGCGTGCCAACGGCGAGCTGCAGATCACCGTGGCCCGCTGGACCACCCTGTGCTACGTGGGCGCCGAGCACATGCGGACCTACTTCCACAGCGGCAGCTCCGACAAGAAGAGCTCCTTCTACGCGAACCCAGACTTCGACGCGCTGATCGAGGGAGCCGAGGCCGACCTGAACAAGGACTCCCGCATCGACAAGACCATCGAGGCCGACAAGCTCCTCACTCAGGAGGACTACGCCTGTATCCCGGTGGAATACCCTTGGGCGCCGTACGTCTGCGCCGACGGCCTCACTGGCATCTACCGCATCTACACCTTCGTATTCACGAACAAGATCGAGATGGCGTAGGCTGATCGCGGGGCGCGTGCCCACGTGAGTGCACGCTCGCGACGGAAGGGGATCAGCATGACGGGACACGGTCCGCTCATCGGCGTGGCACCACAGCGCGGCGACGCGTCGGCCGGCAGCTACGGACACGAGTACGTGGCCGACATCTTCCTCGAGGCGATCGTAGCCGCGGGCGGCGTGCCGGTCATGCTGCCCGGCAGCGCGGACGAGTCGCTCATCGCAACATATGTGGACCTCTGCGACGGCATCGCCATCCCCGGCGGGCACCGGCCCCATCCCAGCATGTGGGGAGAGGAGCCCATCGCGGCAGCGACCGAGTACTCTCCCGAGCGCGATGCCCTGGAGGTGCCACTCGTGCGCATGGCCCTCGCGGCAAACAAGCCCCTGCTCGGGGTGTGCCGCGGGTCGCAGATGATCAACATCGCCCTTGGCGGGGGCCTTGTGCAGGACCTGGACACGCTGCCACCCGTGGGCGAGCAGGCACACTGGAACCACTGGAACATCCATCGTCACGCCGCTCACGAGGTGCTGGTGGACGAGGGGTCGCTCCTCTGTCGCGTGCTGGGCGGACGCGTGCGCGTGCAGGCTAACTCCAGCCATCGCCAGTGCATGGGGACGCTGGGCCAGGGCGTGGTCGTGTGTGCGCACGCCACCGACGGTGTCCCCGAGGCGGTGGAGGTGCCGGGCAGACGATTCGCCCTGGGCGTCCAGTGGCACCCGGAGTTCCTGTGGAAGACGCTGGACTCGGACGCGACCATCTGGCGGGCGTTCGTGGCCGCGGCGGGCGCGGGCGAGTAGCTCGGACGCGGGCGTTCGTGGCTGCGGCGAGCGCGGGCGTCGGTGGCCGCAGCCGCCTCGAGGCATGACGGGAGAACCGTCCCCCCGGCACGCATGGCACGCCGACACACCCTACAAGCCCAGGACCTCCGCAGCCGGTCCTGCCGCAACGAGTCCCTGGTTGAGCGCGCGATAGAGGTAACGCACCGGGATGCTCGCGTTCGGATGCCAGAGGTCGCAAACGAGCGCCTGCGCCGCAGGGTCCGTGATGGGTACGCCGTAGAGCCAGAGGAAGGCTTGGCGAACGGCACCGTCCTCGAGCGGGAGCACGTCGGGACGCCCAAGGTGGAAGATCAGGAACATGTCGGCCGTCCAGCGACCGATGCCCTTTGTCCGGTATAGGGCGGCGCGAACCTCGTCGTCCGAGAGTTGTGCGAGAGCCTGCAGGGAGTCCTCGGTCCAAGCGCCGGCAAGCGAAAGAATCGTCTCGGCCTTTCGGCGCGCCATACCACAGGAGCGGATCTGGTCGAGGCTGAGCGCGCGCACGCCCTCGGGTGTGACGCGCCCGTCGCAGAGGTCGGTAAGGCGCGCGTTTATCGTGTTGCCAGCCTTCATGGAGAGCATCTGCTCAATGACGGAGTGCGTGAGCTGGGCAAACGCTGAGTCCGACTCGCCGTAACGGAGGTCGCCGATGCGCGCCATGAGCTGTGCGAGGCGCCAGTCACGCTCGGCGAGCCGGCGCACCTCGGGAGAGGCTAGTTCGATGCAACCCATGGGGCCTCCGATGCATGCGTGGGTTTGGCTACGGCCGATTGTAGGCGCAAGATGCTCGGCGAAATCCGGCCGAAGTAGAGCAATCCGGGAATACGACGTCAAACCCGAACTTGTCGGTGTCATCCGACGCGGGCTGGAGGCTTGTGCTCCACTTTACCGCCTCAAAAGTCCCTCATGCCTGCAGGGTTCGTTCCAGTCGGGCTCAAGTGACACCGACAAGTTCGGATTTGACGTCATTTGAGGGAATTCTTCTACTTCGACCGTATCGACGGGGCTTGCAGGGCAGCAGGCAAGGCCACTGGCAGATGGCGCTCGCGCACTGGTAGATGGGGTCGGACCCTTTGTCACGTTTCGTCGGCGTGACATGGGGTCGGACCCTTTGTCACGTTTCCACCTATGCACGGATACGCGACGGCAGCTCACGCCTCGGATAGGCAGGGCTACCATGGCGGGCAGCCAAATCCCGTCGCGAGGAGCACCCATGCCCACGCTCAGCCACCGCACCGAGAGGTTCACCGACTCCGTCATCCGCCGCATGACCCGCGTCTCGCTCAAGTACGGCGCCATCAACCTCTCGCAGGGCTTCCCCGACTTCGACCCGCCCGCGGTTATCACGGACCGCCTGGCCCAGGTAGCCCACGACGGCCCCCACCAGTATGCCCTCACCTGGGGCGCGCAGAACTTCCGCGAGGCCTTGGCCGCCAAGCAGCGGCCGCGGATGGGCATAGACATCAATCCCGATACGAACATAGTGGTCACCTGCGGCTCCACGGAGGCCATGATGTGCGCCGTCATGTCGGTGGTGGACCCTGGCGAGCGCGTGGTCGTCTTCTCCCCCTTCTACGAGAACTACGGGGCGGACGCCATCCTCTGCGGGGCCACGCCAACCTACGTGACCCTGCACGCGCCGGAGTTCTCGTTCGACGAGGCAGAGCTCGAGGCCGCCTGCGCCCTGCCCGGCACCAAGGCCCTCATCCTCTGTAACCCATCAAACCCCACGGGGCACGTCTTTGCCCTAGCCGAGCTGCAGGCGATCGCCCGCATGGCCGAGAAGTACGACCTCTTCGTGATCACCGACGAGGTCTACGAGCACATCGTCTACGCCCCGCACCGCCACGTCTACTTCGCATCGCTGCCGGAGATGGCAGAGCGCACGCTCTCCTGCAGCTCCCTCTCCAAGACATACTCGATGACAGGTTGGCGCCTCGGCTACGTGATTGCGCCGGCCGAGGTGATCGACCGCGCAAAGAAGGTCCACGACTTCCTGACCGTTGGTGCCGCCGCGCCCCTCATGGAGGCCGCGGTGGCGGGACTCACCCTGCCGGCCAGCTATTACGAAGACCTGACCGCTCTCTACACGCACAAGCGCGAGCTCTTCTGCACGGGCCTGCGCGACCTGGGCTTCCGGATCGTGGAGCCGCAGGGCGCCTATTATGTGATGGCCGACGTGAGCGCGGCCGAGGCCGAGCTGGGCTATACCGACGACGAGACCTTCGCCGTGGACCTCTGCCGCAAGGTGGGCGTGGCCACGGTGCCTGGCAACTGCTTCTTTGCGGGCGACGAGTACCACTTCGTGCGCTTCCACTTTGCCAAGAGCGACGAGCTGCTGGGCCAGGCGCTCGACGCACTCGACGGCTGGCAGGAGAAGATGCAGGCGTAAGGGAATCGGCTGGCCCCTTCTCCTGTGCGGCTCTCCCACCAAACAGCTCGGCTCCTAAGAAAAACGGATGTTCGCGCGAACATCCGTTTTTATATATGCTAGAATGGGTTTGCTGCAAGGGGAAGGGCCACCAGATCGAAGGGGTGCAAAGAAGGCCGCCGGAACCGGGTCCCGACACTTTGGCGCGAGAGCCCTCCGTAGCAAGACATCCATCTGGATCGTTTTGTGAGAGGAGGGCTCATGGAGCTCACATCGCACTTTCCGTAGAAGCACCCAAGCTAGAAACACCCAAGCCACTGCACTCAGCACCTTCCACGCCAAAGGAGAAACAATGCGCACAAACAAGACCAACCAGATTGAATGGACCTACGACAGCAACAGGGAGCAGGCAGAGGCCCTCTGGCCCAGCTTGGGCTTCTCCAACGACTACATCTTCGGAGCAGTTCTCAAGTCCAATCCCGACCTCTGCCGGCGACTCCTCGAGTGCGTCCTGGACATCCCTATCCGAAAGGTGGTTATCGTCACGCCGCAGCGCGAGTCGAGCCCATCGCTGCAGGCAAAGTCGGTACGACTTGATGCCTACGTTGGTGACGACAGCGGCAGGGTGTTCGATGTGGAGATGCAACGCTACGAAGCCCGCCATCTCGTCAAGCGCGCACGCTACTACCAAGCCGTGATGGACACCGAACAGCTCGACAAGGGCACGGACTACCAGGACCTCCCGGACGCCTTCGTAATCTTCTTCTGCACCTTCGACCCCTTCGGGCGAGGACTGAAGCGCTATACATACCGCCAGGCATGCAAGGAGGACGGGTCCTTCGCTCCTTGGGACGGGAGCGAGCGGGTGTATCTAAACACCACCGGCACCAGGGGGGACATAAGCGATGACCTGCAGAGCGTCCTCGACTACATCGCAGGGCATAATAATACCGAGAACGCGCTTGTGTCCGACATCGAGCACGCCGTGACCGACGTGCTCTCCTCGGAGGAGAGGAGGAGAGAGTTCGTGGACATGCAGCTGAGGATGCAGGACGAGCATCGCCTCGGACACGAGGAGGGCTTTGCCATAGGACACGCAGAGGGGCTTGAGCAGGGGCTTGAGCAGGGGCTTGAGCAGGGGCTTGAGCAGGGACGCGCTGATACCTTAGCTCTTCTGAGCAGGCTCTCCCAGGCGCTGGCGGAAGCAAACCGTAGCGACGAGCTGCCCAAGGCGCTGGCCGATTCCGACTATCTTGACGCTCTATGCAAGGAGTTCGGCATCAAGTAGTACCCGATCCCAGCCATAGAGAAGGGGCGGCAGGCCCTGTGTCCTGCCGCCCCCGTTCAAAGCTGTTCTCTCTCTAGCCTACTTGGCGTCGTGCTCCGCGTGCCAGGTGCGCCACTTCTTGAGGTTCTTGTGGCGACGCACGTAGTACAGGACGAAGAGCGCCACGAGCACCACCTGGATCACGCGCAGGCCGATGACCCAACCGTAGGGCATGGGATAGCAGGTCTGGAGCGCGTTGCTGTTTGCCACCATGTAGAGGATGTTGTGTGAGGCGGCGCGCAGCGCGTGGTGACCAGCCACGGTGTCCCTCGTGGCAGTGCCTGCCTGCATGTTGCCCAGGAAGGTGAGGATCAGGTCGTTGCCGGCACGGAGGGACCGGTCGATGTTCTGCGTGGTGGCGGCCATCACGCAGTCGGTGATCACGCAGCCGTGGAAGCCCCACTCGCCGCGCAGGACGTTCTGGAGCAGCTCGGGGCTCTCGGCCGTGGGCACCACGCCCAGGCGGTTGAAGGAGGTCATGACGGCAGTGGTGTCGCCGTCCTGAACCACGATCTGGAAGGGGCGCATATAGATCTCGCGCAGGGCCTGCTCGTTGAGCCAGGTCACGAGGCCGCCGTTGTCGCGGTTGGTCTCCTGGTCGTTGGCCACGAAGTGCTTGAAGTAGCTGTAGACGCCCTTGCTGTTGATGCCCTTGGACTCGGCCGCGGTGATCATGCCGGAGATGAAGGGGTCCTCGCTGGGGTACTCGAAGTTGCGGCCAGAGAAGGGAGAGCGATGGATGTTGCACGCGGGGCCGTAGAGACCGGCCACGTGGTAGGCCGCGGCCTCGGCGCCCATGGCCTCGCCCACGCGCTGGGCAAGCTCGACGTTCCAGGTAGCAGCCAGGACGGAAGCACCGGTAAACTGGTTGCCCTTGACAGCGCCGATCATGTTGTTCACGCCGGCGGGGCCGTCGCAGTCGATGAGAGCGGGCTTGCTGATGCTGCTGATGGCATGGGTGCCCCAGCCGCCGTTGCCCACCAGGTCCACCATGTCGTTCACAGAGAGCTGCTCGAGGAGCTGGTCCCACTTGGGGTCGTCGTAGTCAAGGCCCGCCATGTCGGAGAGCTTGAGGCCGTGGTTGGCAAAGGTGATGTCCTCGCCCTCGCCGGCCTCGAGGCCGTCGCCGGACAGGTAGGAGTTGAGGGTCTGGTTGAACTCGTCGGTGGCCTCGACCTCGGCGGGAGTCATCTCGGTCGGGAAGGTGCCCGCCCAGTCGGCGCGGCTCAGCATGGTGAAGTCGCAGCCCTCGGTCATGTCGTCGAACTGGTTGGTGGCGGCCACGAGCTCGCTCGAGCGAGCGCCGTCGTTGGCGTCGTTGTAGATCCTGTCGGCAGGCACGTTCACGACGGCGGAGTCGATCACGTCGTGGGAGTTGGACTGCAGGCGCACCTCGTAGTCGCCAGCCTCGAGCACGTAGGCGCCACCCTGGGCCTTGATGCCGGAGTAGTCGTAGGAGGCCTGGTCCTCCATGTTGAAGGTCAGCTCCAGCGTCTGGGACTCGCCGGGCTCCAGCAGCTTGGTCTTGTCGAAGGCGGCAAGCTGGACCTCGGGCTTCTCGATCCCGCCCAAAGTGTAGGGGGCGTGCACGTAGAGCTGGACGACGTCCTTGCCGGCCACGGAGCCGGTGTTGGTCACGGTCACGTGTGCGGTCACCGTACCCGCGGACTCGCTCACGGAGTCCAGGGTCTGGTCAAAGGTGGTGTAGCTCAGGCCGTAGCCAAAGGGATACTGCACCGTGGAGGCGTAGTCGATGAAGCCGTCGGCCGCGGCGGTCTCGTAGTAGCGGTAGCCTACGTAGATGCCCTCGTTGTAGTTGACGAAGTGATAGATGCCCGCGGACTCGGCGTCGCCGGTGCCGCCAAAGAGGGTGCCGTCGGCATAGGCGGTGTTGGTGTAGTCGTGGCTGCCCATGGTGTAGTAGCTGGGCGCGGACGTCACGTCGTAGGCAAAGGTGTCGGTCGTGCGGCCGGAGGGGTTCACCTTACCAGCCAGGATGTCGGCCACGGCGTTCATGCCGCGGGAGCCGGGCGTACCGATCCAGAGGGCGGCGTCGATGGCGTCGGAGTCCACGAAGCCCAGCTCCATGGCGTTGGGGCTGTTGAGCACGAGGACGACGTTCTCGTAGGAGCCCTCGACCTCGGCCAGGAGGGCCTCCTCGTTGGGCGTGAGCTCCAGGTAGGAGCGGCCGGCCTCGGAGCCGGTGTAGTCCGCCATGTCGAGCGGCAGATCCCAACCCTCGCCGCCCTTGCGGGTGATCACCACGATGGCGGTGTCGGAGTAGTCGCGCGCGCCAGCGAGAAGGTCCGCCGGGTAGTCGCTCATGGGAAGCTCGTAGAGGTTCCAGTCGGTACCCACGAGGCCCATGTTCTGCGCGGACTGGGCGTTCTGCTCGTAGAAGGACTTGAGGTCGGGGTTGACCTCGAAGCCCGCCTGCTCGAAGGCCTGGTAGAGGTTAACGTTGGCGGAGCTGTCGCCCGAGCCGGAGCCGGTGCCGCCGTAGCTGAGGTCGTCCACGGTGGAGCCGAAGACGTTGACCTTGCCGGCACCCGTCATGGGCAGGACGCCGTCGTTCTTGAGGAGGATCGCGCCCTCGGACTCGACCTCCTGCGTAATCTGTGCGGAGGCCTCCTGCGCGGCGACCGCCGCCTCGTCGCTCGCCTTGCCGCCTAGGACCATCTGGGCCGAGCCAAAGAACGGCTCAGCGATGAAGGTAAGCGCGCCCACCGCCACCAGGATCACCGCCAGAAGCGTCATGAGCACCATCGCGATGCGGCTTGGCCTCCTCGGCCCTTCCTTCTTCTTCCTTGCCATTTCCCCATCCCTTCTTGCCGGTTCGCCGGATGCGAACCCATTTAAGACAAGGCCAAGGTATTCTGGATGGACGGCTTGCGGGAGCCAGATGCCGAATCCGGAATGCACGGTGCCGAATTCGGGAGCCGAGAGCCTGTCACAAAAGTGTCTGACACTTCTGTGACATTGCAGGTCTTATGTCACAAAAGTGTCTGACACTTCTGTGACACGGGAGAAGGACGGGCGATGTATCGGATTCACATGGTGGAAGACGAGGACGAGGCGGCGGGCAACCTTCGCGGACTTCTGGACCGCTACGCCTCCGAGCGCGGCCTGGACTTCTCCATCTCGCGCGACTCCTCCGCCTTGCCCTTCATGGAGCGCAAGGCCAGCTACGACCTCGTGTTTCTGGACATCCAGATGCCCGGCATCAACGGCATGGAGGCAGCCGAGGCCCTCCGCCAGCACGACCAGACCACGCCCATCGTCTTCGTGACCAACCTGGCCCAGTACGCCGTAAAGGGCTACGAGGTCAACGCCCTGGACTTCGTGGTCAAGCCCGTGACCTACGGGTCGCTAGCCATGTGCATGGACCGGGCCCTGCGCATGGCAGACCGCAACCGCACCGCCAACATCGTGATCCAGAGCCGCGAGGGGGCCCACATCCTCCCGCTCGACGAGCTCGTGTGCGTGGAGGTGCGCGACCACGACCTGGTGTATCGCATGATGGACGGCACCGAGGTACACACCCGTGGGTCCCTCTCCAAGGTGGCCAAGGAGCTCACCGGCCGGCCGCTGGTAAAGATCTCCCAGTCCTGCATCGCGAACATGGCCCTCATCCGACTTGTGCGGCAGGACGGGCTGGTCATGGCCGACGGATCCACCCTCTGGTTCAGCCGCGCTGGCAAGAAGCCCGCCATGGAGCGGATAACCGACTACCTCTCCGGGAGCATCTGATGGGTGGGGGCACAGTCGCGGCGGCGCAGGCGATTTCGTCTACGCCCGCGGGGACCGAGAGTATGACCTTCCTGCTCTCCCTCGCTCAGATCATGGCAGGAATCGGGCTCTTCGCGGCTGGCCAGAAGCGCCGCACGCACTTCTGGTGGCGCCTGGTGGGGGTCGTGGCGACCTTCTGCCTCCTGTACGCGGGCATCGCCGGCCTCCTCCTGCGGGACGCCTCGCGCGCGACCAGGCTCTCGCAGAGCCCGGTCTTCCTCGTAGTGCTCTTTGCCACGATTCTGGCCTACGCCGTGTTGGCGCTTCCGCTCCTCTACGACATGCCCCTCTGGACCTCCCTCTTCTGTTGCACGGCAGGTTACACGGTCCAGAACCTGGCCAGTGGGACCGACGGGCTCGTGCGCCTGGTCGCCCAGGCTCAGGGCATGCCCGTGGCCGACACCCCGGGCGTCCTTCTCAGCATGGTGGGCGCGACGGCCGCGGTCTACCCCCTCTGCTGGTGGCTCTACGCGCGACCGGCACGACGGATGGGCCTCGTTTCCACCCAAAATCGCGAGATCGCCTTCTCCTTCATGTTCGTAGTGATGGCCGTGATCGCCTTCGACGTGGCAAACAAGCAGCTTCCGCTCCACGGTGTGCCGCTCGCGACCACCGTGACCCTGCGCGTGGTGCACGGGGCGGTCTGTCTCTTCTCGCTGGGCACCGAGGTGGAGATCCTGCTGAATACGCGCCTGCAGGTAGAGGCGGCCACGAGCGCCCGCATGGCCGCCGAGCGCGAGCGACAGTGGGAGCAGAGTCAGAAGAACGTGGAGGCCATCAACCTCAAGTGCCACGACATACGGCATCAGATCCGCAACCTCCAGACAGGCGGTGCCGCGGTCGACAAGGCAGTGCTCGACGACATCGCTCGCGAGGTCAACGTCTACGACTCCAAGGTGCGCACTGGCAACGCCGCCCTGGACACGATCCTTAGCGAGAAGGGCCTGGTGTGCGAGCGGGCGGGGATCGCCTTCACCTGCATCGCAGATGGGGCGGCGCTGGGCTTCATGACGCCGGCCGACCTCTACTCGCTCTTTGGCAACGCGACGGAGAACGCCATCGAGGCGACTAGCCGCGTGCCCGACGCAGACCGGCGCAGCATCGGTATCGACGTGCGCATGGTGGCAGGCATGGCGCGGATTCACGTGGAGAACAGCTTCGTGGGCGGACTGGAGATGGGATCGGACGGCCTGCCGCGTACGAGCAAGGGCGACACGCTGAACCACGGCTTTGGCATGCGGTCCATGCGTGCCGTTGCCGAGCGCTATGGCGGGACGCTGACCACGCGCGTGGTGGGGGACGTGTTCCACCTGAACGTGCTGCTGCCCGTGCCGGAGGGCGCGGAGGCCCCGGACGCGTAGTGCGGTGCGGTCGCGCAGGCGGGCGGCGGCGCGAACGGCGCGGCCTGCGGGGCGGGTACGCTCGCGCGGGGCGGGGCCTGCGGGGGCGGGCGCGCCAAATTAACGGACAGATGTTGGTTCCAACAATTATAATCGCAGGTTCTTGCATCAACCTTTGCATCAACGCGCGACATCTGTCCGTTATTCTCCGGCAGACTTTGGACAGGGCCGCGGATGCGGGACGTCACACCCTACCGGGATCGCAGGCGGTGACCATACGTAGGCGGTGACCATAGATGGAGAAGGACGCCCCGGGTCGAGTCCGCCCGAGGCGCCCACCATTCCACCATGCATGGCGATGTGATACCTATCTCGTTGCCGGTGCGCATGCGCGCCAAGCAGAGCCGACGCTGCTAGGGCATCATGCCGCAGGAGCCCATGGCAAGAAACACGCCGAGGATCACGAGGATGGGAGCAAGGCAGCCCATGCAGCCACCGCGGCCGCCGGCGCCACCCCAGCCCCAGCCACTGCCCCAGCCACCCCACCAACCGCCGGGAGTGCCCCAGCCCCAGGAGCGACGAGACGGACGCGGCTCGGGACCACGCGGGCCGGCGGGACCGGGACCGCCACCCGGGCCACCGGGACCCCCGAAGCCGCCATCGGGGCCACCTCCGCGCCCACCTCGCCCGCCGGGGCCGCCCTCACGACCGCCCGGCCCACCAGGACCGCCGCCAGGACCACCAAAGTCGCGCATGTTCGCAGGCATCATGAGCCTCCTTCGCTCGTCGAAGGGCTTATTCCCACCGGGCGCCGCTGCCTCCGAGACTGCCGCGCGGCACCGCAATGTCCGCGCAAGGTTTGAGCCGAGCTGAAAGCCCGCACGTTTGAGCCGAGCTGAAAGCCCGCACGTTTGAGCCGAGCTGAAAGCCCGCACGTTTGTTGCTACGCCATCGGGCCCGGACCCGGCCCTACGCCTCGGAGGAATGCCCCAGCACGTCAAAGCGGTCGATGTGCATGAGGACCTGCTCGAGGTCGATGGAACCATCGATGTGCGCCGCGCGACCGCCGTCGACGTAGATGTCCAAGTTGCGATAGCCGCTTGCCCTGCGGAATCCAGACCAGTCCATACGCTCTATCTCGGCATAAAATATCGTATGGCTGCGCCCAACGTATGGCGTGACTATCATGCGGTCGTCGTAGCAGGCCACCTTGTGCCTCTGGATGAGAGCCCACGACAGGAAGAGCACCAGCACGGCAGCCTCGAAGAACCCGAGCACGACCTCCGGCTTGGCCGGAAAGACGCCCATGAAGCAGAGTCCGCCCAAGACGCCACCCAGCACGCCCATGACGATCATGCCCACGACGAGCGCCCGCGTGAGCACCGACGAGATCGCGAAGGTGTCGTGATGGCGGTGGTGGCGCTCGGAGAGCCCGGCGTCGGCGACGTACTCCACAACGAGCGCACAGAGCGGCAGCACCATGGCGACGACCGAGAAGAGCGCGACCATGGTGTGCCTCCCTCCTTCTTCGACGGCCTGGCGGTGGCATGCCGCCCGGATCGCACAAACGCAATTGCAGGTACCTAACGATACTTCAAGGTACCTGCAAGTCGAGATGCGGCTTGTGCGAAGGGGCCGCGGGAGCCTGCGGACGGCAGCGCGAAACACACCAGACACGCGCGGCGCGTTCGACCTTGTTCACACTTGTTTGCACAACATCATAACAGTAGAACGCCCGCACGGAAGGCGCGAGGTGCGTCTCCCGTGCCGGTGTCTCCCGGCGCGGGCGTCTCCCGTGCCGGGTCGCGACGGCCTAGGCGAACTTGGCAACCAGGCGCTCCAGCATGTCGACGGTCTTCTCCATGCTCGCCACGGGGATGAACTCGCGCACCGAGTGGGCGTTGTACCCACCGGTGGCCAGGTTGGGGCAGGGCAGGCCGCGGAAGGTGAGCTGGGCGCCGTCGGTGCCGCCACGCACGGCCACGGTGCGCGGGTCGAGCCCCACCTCGCGGTTGGCATCGAGCGCGCGCTGCACGATGTACTCCTTGCCCGCAAACATCTCGGCCATGTTTCGGTACTGCTCGTGGATGGTCACGGTGACGGTGTCCTCGCCGTAGCGGCCGTTGAGGAAGTCGCCGATGCGGCGCAGCTCGTCCTCGCGCGCGGCAAAGCCCTTGGCGTCGAAGTCGCGGATGATGTAGCCCAGGCGGACCTGGCTGGCAGTGCCCTCGATGCCCGTGGGGTGGAAGTAGCCCTCCAGCCCCTCGGTGTGCTCAGGGCGCTCGGCCTGGGGCACGAGCTGCTGGAACTCGCTGGCCACGGTGATGGCGTTGACCATCACGTCCTTGGCGCTGCCGGGGTGCACCATCACGCCGCGGACCACGACCTCGGCCGCGCTGGCCGAGAAGCACTCGTAGTTGACCTCGCCCAGGGACTCGCCGTCCACGGTGTAGCCGCACGCGGCGCCGAGGGCGTCGACGTCGAGAAGGGCGGCGCCGTGGCCGATCTCCTCGTCTGGCACGAAGGCGATGCGGAGCGTGGGGTGCGGGAGGGACGGGTCGGCCACGAGGCGGGCGAGAAGGGCGCAGATCTCGGCCACGCCGGCCTTGTCGTCGGCGCCGAGGAGGGTCGTGCCGTCGGAGCACACGATGTCCTGGCCGGCGAAGCCCGCGAGGTCGGGGACCTGGTCCGTCGTGGTCTGGACGGGCTGGCCATCCACGACTCCTGCCACGAGCGGACCGCCCTCGTAGTGGACCACGTGGGGGTGGACGTGGTCGCCGGGGGCGTCGGGGGCGGTGTCCAGATGGCTGCAGAGAAGGAGTGCCGGCTTGTCCTCGGCACCGGCGGACGCGGGCAGGGTGCCCGTGACGTAGGCGTGCTCGTCGACCGCGACGTCCGCGAGGCCCAGGGCGCGAAGCTCCTCGCCCAGGACGCGGGCCATCTCGTGCTGCGCGGGGGTGGAGGGGGTGCGGCCCTCGGTCTCCTCCGACTCCCAGGACTGGGACCCAACCTGCACGTAGCGCATGAAGCGCTCGAGGACGTCTGACATGTGTGCCTCCAAGGGACGACGCGAGAGTTTGCTGGCCTCGACTGTACCACGGACATGGCGTGACAGCAGCTCCGACCCCGCGTGACACGAGCTCCGACCCCATGGCACGGCGGCTGCCGCTCGGGGCTAAGGTTCGTGTCCGACGCGTTAACGATTTCCTACGGCCGTGCTTCGATTTGCGTCCCGGCCGATAATTGCGCCACCGCCAGCCTCGGCGGCACCAATCGGACGCGCGCGCTGCGTCACGGATCCACGAAGAAAGGAGAGAGGCTGTCATGTCCAGGGTTTACAACTTCAGTGCTGGCCCTGCCGTGCTCCCCGAGGAAGTCCTCGAAGAGTGCGCCACCGAGATGCTCGATTACAAGGGCTCAGGCATGTCCGTCATGGAGATGAGCCATCGATCTTCGTGGTTCCAGGACATCATCGACGCGGCGGAGGCCGACCTCCGCTCCCTCATGGGCATCCCCGAGAACTACAGGGTCCTCTTCCTGCAGGGCGGCGACTCCCTGCTCTTCTCGTCCGTGTTCATGAACCTCGCAACCAACGGCAAGGCCGACTACATCATCACGGGCAACTGGGCCAAGAAGGCCTACCAGGAGGCCAAGATCCTGGGCGACCCGGCCGTCGTCGCCTCCAGCGAGGACGCGACCTACACCTACATCCCCGACTGCTCCGACCTGCCCATCCGCGAGGACGCGAGCTACGTCTACATCTGCCAGAACAACACGATCTACGGCACCCGCTACCACGAGCTGCCCAACACCAAGGGCCACATCCTGGTGGCCGACCAGTCCTCGATGTTCCTCTCCGAGCCCTGCGACGTGACCAAGTTCGGCCTCATCCACGCGGGCGTGCAGAAGAACGTGGGCCCCGCGGGCGTGCAGGTCGTGATCGTGCGCGAGGACCTTATCCCGCAGGACCTCCCCGGCGTGCCCACCATGCTGCGCTTCAAGACCCAAGCCGACAAGGGCTCCCTCTACAACACCCCCAACTGCTGGGGCATCTACGTGTGCGGCCTCGTGTTCAAGTGGATCGCGCGCAACGGCGGCCTTGCCGGCATGAAGGCCCAGAACGAGGAGAAGGCCGCTCTCCTGTACGACTACCTGGACGAGTCCGAGCTCTTCCATGGCACCGTGCGCGCCTGCGACCGGTCCACCAGCAACGCGCCCTTCGTCACCGGCAACAAGGACCTCGACGCCGAGTTCGTGAAGGCCGCCACCGCGGCCGGCCTCGTGAACCTCAAGGGCCACCGCACCGTGGGCGGCATGCGCGCCAGCATGTACAACGCCATGCCCAAGGCGGGCGTCGAGAAGCTCGTCGACTTCATGAAGGACTTCGAGGTCTCCCACAAGTAACCACCCAGCGGGCGTCGCGCGTGCGGCGCCCGCCTTGCAAGCGGCCCACTGAGGCCAACGGCGCGTCCGGCCCCGCCGGCCGCCGGGCCAGCCGGACAGGCGAGCGCCCGCCGGCCCCACTGGACCTACCGGCCCACCCGTTGCCGGCGCATCAGACACGAACGGGACCTGCAGCCGCGCGACCTTCTTGCCGTGCGGCACTTCCCGTAGGAAAGGAACTTCCCATGGCCAAGCACACCGTCGCAACGCTCAACAACATCGCCCAGGCCGGCCTCGCCGAGCTGGGCCCCGACTACGCCGTGGTGGACGGCACCGCGGAGGGAGCCCTGGCCGAGGGCGTGGACGCCATCCTCGTGCGCTCCGCAAAGATGCACGACATGGCCCTGCCCGACTCCGTGCGCGCCATCGGCCGCGCCGGCGCCGGGACGAACAACATCCCCGTGGACGAGCTGGCCGAGAAGGGCGTCGTGGTCTTCAACACGCCGGGCGCCAACGCCAACGGCGTGAAGGAGCTCGTGCTCTGCGGCATGCTGATCGCCTCGCGCGACGTGATCGGCGGCGTGGAGTGGACGCAGAGCAACTCCGACTCCCCCACCCTGGCCAAGGACGTGGAGAAGTCCAAGAAGAAGTTCGCCGGAAACGAGATCGCGGGCCACAGCCTGGGCGTGATCGGACTCGGCAACATCGGCTCCGAGGTGGCAAACGCCGCGCTCGACCTGGGCATGAAGGTCTACGGCTACGACCCCTTCCTCTCGCTCAAGACGGCCTGGACCATCTCCCGTCGCGTGGTGCACGTGGAGAACATCGACGACATCTTCGAGAAGTGCGACTACATAACCATCCACGTGCCACTGACCGACGACACCAAGGGCATGATCGGCGCCGACCAGATTGCCAGGATGCGCGACGGCGTGGTGGTTCTCAACTTCGCGCGCGGCGGGCTCGTGGACGACGACGCCATGGCGCAGGCCCTGCTTGCCAGCAAGGTGCGCCGCTACGTGACGGACTTCCCCAACGAGAAGACCGCAAAGATGAAGGGCTGCATCGCCATCCCGCACCTGGGCGCCTCCACCGAGGAGTCCGAGGAGAACTGCGCCGTGATGGCGGCCCAGGAGCTCGTGGACTACCTGGAGAACGGCAACATCAAGAACTCCGTGAACTACCCGGCCTGCCAGATGGGCGAGCCCAAGGCGGCCCAGCGCGTGTGTGTGCTGCACCGCAACGTGCCGAACATGATCGCCTCCATGACAAGCGTCTTTGGCGCTGCGGGCATCAACATCGAGGACATGACCCACAAGGCCCGTGGCAACACCGCCTATGCCATCTACGACATCTCGCGTCCGCTCACCGAGGCCGAGGCGGCCGAGGTCCGCGCCATCCCGGGCGTCTTCAGGGTGGTCCTTTTGGGCTAGCCGCTGCGGGGCGAACACGGGGGGTACTCCCCTGTGTTTCACGGGGGAACACGGGGGGAACACGGGGGGTACTCCCCTGTGTTTGGGAACACGGGGGAGTACCCCCTGTGTTTGCTGTGTTTGGGTGCGCGGCAACGTTACGTTTTCACTTCCCATGCAGGTTCTCGCACACGCGGGGGCCTGCATGCTTTATAGTCGGTAGCACTTTAGCGTACTAAAGCGGCGCGGGCGGAAGGCTTGCGCCCCATGGGAAGGGGAACCACATGAAGAAGCGTCACCTCCTGCAGCTCCTGACCGGCGCCATGGCGGCGCTCTTTGCCGTCGTGCTTCTTGCCGGCTGCGGCGGGTCGAGCGCCGGCTCGAGCGCCGGCGACTCGGCGGCCTCCGGCTCCGACTCCACCAGCTCCGCCGCCGCGGACGACGGCTCCGCCACCGCCACCGGCAAGCTCATCGTGGGCTTCGACTCCGCCTACCCGCCCTACGGCTACGTGGGCGACGACGGCCAGTACACCGGCTTCGACCTGGAGCTCGCCCAGGAGGTGGCCAAGCGCAACGGCTGGGAGGTCCAGCTCGAGCCCATCGACTGGGACGCCAAGGACACCCTGCTCAACTCCGGCGCCATCAACTGCATCTGGAACGGCTTTACCGTGGAGGGCCGCGAGAGCGACTACACCTTCTCCAGCCCCTACATGCTCAACGGCCAGGTGGTGGTCGTTAAGGCCGGCTCCGACATCAAGGACCTGGACGACCTGGCGGGCAAGGCCGTGATCACCCAGGTGGACTCCGCGGCGCTCGAGGTCCTGGAGGGCGACAAGGCCGACCTGGCCGCGACCTTTGGCAGCCTGGAGACCATCGGCGACTACAACACGGCCTTCATGCAGCTCGAGTCCGGCGCCGTGGATGCCGTGGCCTGCGACCTCTCCATCGCTGCCTACCAGCTCTCCGCCAAGCCCGACGCCTACGTCCAGCTCGACGAGGCCCTCTCCACCGAGCACTACGCCGTGGGCCTCAAGAAGGGCGACGACGCCACGGCCAAGACCATCGACGAGACCCTCAAGGCCATGGACCAGGACGGCTTTATCAAGGACCTGTGCGACAAGTACGCCGACCAGGGCATCTCCTACGACAACTGGTGCCTGGAGTAGGCCTGGCGACTCGGGCCGACGGCCGGCACTGCTGAGGGGGCCTTCGCGCCGCGGAGGCCCCCTCGCCACGAAAGGGGACGTGCGTGGACTTCCTTACAATGTGCGGGATGCTGGGCAGCGGTTTTCTCGTGAGCCTGCAGATCTTTTCCCTGACCCTCCTGGGGGCGCTGCCGCTGGGTCTGCCCGTGGCCCTGGCGCGCATGAGCAAGGTCCGGCCGCTGGCCGCCATCGCGCGCTTCTACATATCAATTATGCGCGGCACCCCACTCATGCTGCAGATGTTCGCCATCTACTTCGTGCCCTACTACGTGTTTGGCGTGAGTCTCACGACCGACAGCAAGTGGCAGGCCACCATCGTCGCCTTCATCATCAACTATGCGGCCTACTTCGCCGAGATCTACCGGTCGGGCATCCAATCCATCCCGCGCGGCCAGTACGAGGCGGCCGAGGTGCTGGGCTACTCGGGCGGACAGACCTTCTTTCGCATCGTGCTGCCCCAGGTGGTCAAGCGCATCCTGCCCAGCATCACGAACGAGGTGATCACCCTGGTCAAGGACACGTCGCTGGCCTTCTCGATCGGCGTGATCGAGATGTTCACCGTGGCCAAGCAGCTGGTGGCCTCGCAGGTGAGCATGCTGCCCTTCGCCATAGCCGCGGCCTTCTACTGGGTCTTCAACCTGCTGATCGACGCCCTGGCCACCCGCGTGGAAAGAAAGCTGGACTACTACCATGACTGATGCTAGCGAGAAGGACGTCGAGCAGGCGGGCGCGGCGAGGACCACCCAGGCGGCGCAGGCGGGCGCGGCGGACGGCACGCGGGCGGCGGCACCCACCAAGTCCCCCATCGTGTCCGTGCGGCACGCCCGCAAGGCCTTCGGCTCCGTGCCCGTGCTGCGCGACATCACGCTCGAGGTGGAGCCCGGCGAGGTCGTGGCCATCATAGGCCCCTCGGGCGGCGGCAAGTCCACCCTGCTGCGCTGCATGACGCTGCTGGAGCGCCTGGACGGCGGCGACCTTGCCTACGGGGACCTGGCCGTGGCCGCGGACGGCGTCTATGGCAACAAGGACGTGCTGGCCCGGGCGCGATCGCGCTTTGGCCTCGTCTTCCAGAACTACAACCTCTTCCCGCACTTCTCGGTGCTCCGCAACGTGATGGACGCGCCGGTGGTGGTGCAGAGGCGCGACCGCGCGGAGGTGGAGGCCCAGGCCCGCGCGCTCATAGCCAAGATGGGGCTCGAGGGCAACGAGGACAAGGTCCCCTGCCAGCTCTCCGGCGGCCAGCAGCAGCGCGCGAGCATCGCCCGGGCGCTCGCCATGAATCCCGAGGTCATGTACTTCGACGAGCCCACGAGCGCCCTCGACCCCGAGCTCACGGCCGAGGTCCTGCGCGTGATGCGGGGCCTGGCCGCCGAGCACATGACCATGGTGGTGGTCACGCACGAGATGTCCTTCGCGCGCGACGTGGCCGACCGCGTGGTCTTCATGGACGGGGGCGTGATCGTAGAGCAGGGACCGGCCGACCAGGTGATCAACCACCCCCGGCAGGAGCGCACCCGCGCCTTCCTGGCCCAGCGCGAGGCCTAGCGTCACAGAGGTTGTCACAGAAGTGTCAGTCACTTTTGTGACATTTCACAATTGATGAAAGACCCGGAAGCCGTGCGGCCCCGGGTCCTTGTTGTATCAATTTTCGAATGTCACAGAAGTGACTGACACTTTTGTGACACTACTCGTTGTCGCCGCCGGTGGCCTTGGTGGCGCTCACGGCAGAGCCGCGGTCCTTGGCGCCGTGCCAGACCCAGTCGGTATAGGCCGGGTGGTCGAAGCCCCTCTCCACCGCGAAGTCGAAGGCCTCCTGGCGGAACCGCTCCCACTCGGCGATCTGGCCGGCCCAGCGGTCGGCGTCGACCATGCGTAGGACGTCCGCGGCCAAGGCCCAGCGGTCCATGTGGTTGAGGCGCAGCATGTCGTACGGGGTGGTCGTGGAGCCCTGCTCCTCGTAGCCGTGCACGTGCCAGTTGTCGTGGCCGGGACGGTCCCACACCAGCCGGCGGATCGTGCCGGGATAGGCGTGGAAGGCAAAGAGGACGGGCTTGTCTGCAGAGAAGAGCTCGACGAACCTCTCGTCGCTCATGGCGCGGTCGTTCTCGCTCGCGTTCTGGATGGAGAGAAGCTCCACCACGTTGACCACGCGGACGTGCACGCCCAGGCCGTCCAGCAGCTCGACGGCGGCCATGGTCTCCTGCGTGGGAACGTCGCCGCAGCAGGCAAGCACGATCTGGCAGTCGTCGTCGCTCGTGGCGGTGCTCGCCCACTCCCACTCCGCGGCGCCCACCGCCAGCTCCTCGCGGGCCTCGTCCAGCGTGACCCAGGTGGGGGCGGGCTGCTTGCCGGCAAAGATGCCGTTGATGCAGTTGGTGGAGGCGTAGGCGCGCTCGGCCACGGCCAGCAGGAGGTTGGCGTCGGCCGGGTAGTAGACGTTGACCACGTGGTCGTTGTTGAAGCACTTGTTTAGAAGGACGTCCACGAAGCCCGGGTCCTGGTGGGAGAAGCCGTTGTGGTCCTGGCGCCACACGTGGCTGGAGAGGAGCATGTTGAGGCCGCTGATGGGGCGGCGCCAGCCGATGTGGCGCACCGTGGCCTCGAGCCACTTGGCGTGCTGGTTGACCATGGAGTCCACGATATGCACGAAGGACTCGTAGCTCGACCACAGGCCGTGGCGGCCGGTGAGCAGGTAGCCCTCAAGCAGGCCCTCGCACTGGTGCTCGGAGAGCTGCTCGATCACATTGCCCACGGGCGCCAGGTGCTCGTCGTTGGCGGGATCGTCGTTGAGCTGGCCGTTGAACCACTGCTTGTCGGTCACCTGGTAGCTGGGCTGCAGGCGGTTGGAGGCCGTCTCGTCGGGGCCGAAGATGCGGAACCTGTCGCGGTTGCGGTTGACGAGCTCGGCCGTGTACTCGCCCAGCACGCGGGTGGCCTCGGTGGCGCCGGATCCGTGGCCGTCGCGCTCGACGTCGATGGCGTAGCTCTCGGCACTGGGGAGCTCGAGCTCGGTGCGCAGCAGGCCGCCGTTGGCGTTGGGGTTGGCGCCCAGACGGAGCTCCCCCTGGGGCATGAACTCGGTGACCTCGGGGCGGATGGCGCCCTTGTCGTCGAAGAGCTCGGCCGGCTCGTAGGACTCCAGCCAGCCCTTGAGGACCTGAAAGTGGGCCTCGGTGTCGCGCGCGGAGGCCAGCGGTACCTGGTGGGCGCGCCAGGAGCCCTCGGTCTTCTTGCCGTCGATCTCCTTGGGGCAGGTCCAGCCCTTGGGGGTGCGGAAGACGATCATGGGATAGAAGGGCCGCGACGCCTCGCCGGCCGCCGCGCGGGACTTGATGTCGCAGATCTCGTCGAAGACGGCCTCGAGCAGCGCGGCGAAGCGGCGGTGGATGGAGAGGTGGTCCTCGTCATCAAAGCCGGCCACGAAGTTGTAGGGGTGGTAGCCCATGCCGCGGAAGAACTCGTCGCGCTCGGCGTCGGAGATGCGGGCCAGGATCGTGGGGTTGGCGATCTTGTAGCCGTTGAGGTGCAGGATGGGCAGGACGATGCCGTCGGTGAGAGGGTCCATGAACTTGTTGGTCTGCCAGGAGGTGGCAAGCGGGCCCGTCTCGGCCTCGCCGTCGCCCACCACGGCCACGGCCAGCATCGAGGGGTTGTCGAGCACGGAGCCGTAGGCGTGGGAGAGCACGTAGCCCAGCTCGCCGCCCTCGTGGATGGAGCCCGGGGTCTCGGGGGCGTAGTGGCTGGGGATGCCGCCGGGATAGGAGAATTGGCGGAAGAAGTGCTGGAGGCCGGCCTCGTCGTCGGTGATGTCGGGACGGACCTCGCGATAGGTGCCGTCGAGCAGGGACTGCGCGGTGCCGGCGGGGCCGCCGTGGCCGGGACCCATGAGGAAGATGGCGTTCTGCTGGTGGTCGCGAATCAGGCGGTTGACGTGCCCAAAGAGGAAGTTCACGCCGGGCGTGGTGCCCCAGTGGCCCACCAGGCGGTGCTTGACGTCCTCGCGCGTGAAGCCGTCGGGGCCCTCGGCGTTGTGGAAGTCCGGGCGCATGAGGGGATTGGAGCGCAGGTAGATCTGGCCCACGGAGAGGTAGTTCGCGCAGCGCCAGTACCTGTCGACCCAGGCGACCTCCTCCTCGCTCACGGAACGGTTGAGCTTATGCCACGGGGTGCCGATGACTGGCTGCGACATGCCTTCTCCTTTGGATGATGCGTGCTCTTGGATTCCTGCTGCCAATAGTCTATGTGGCGCGGCGTTTACTATTCGAGTGATTTGAATTTACTAAATGCGATAGTTGTCACAAAAGTGTCAGTCACTTCTGTGACATTCAACACTTGATGCAAAAGGACCCGGTTGCCAAGCGGCTCCCGGGTCTTCATCAATTACGCAATGTCACAAAAGTGACTGACACTTTTGTGACACTAGAGGTCGCGACGGGTCAGAATCTCCTGCGGGACCAGCCGGCAGCCCTCCACCACCGCACGCGCGTAGGCGGCCGCCTCCTCGGTGAGCCCCTCCGTCAGCATGGACATGTCAGGCATGCCGATGTTCACCTGGCCCGTCTGCTCGTTGTCGGCCGGCTCGGGGTAGCGCTCCTGCGCGCGCTCCACCATGAGCTGGTAGGCCGGGAAGAAGGGCTTGAAGGGGTACTGCTCGCCCAGGACGTCGCGCAGCCGCATCATGATATCGATGCCCGCGCGGTCGATGTCGCCCCAGTAGAGGACCTCGAGGGAGTCCGCGCCCAGCGTGTCCAGCAGGAGTGCCAGGCGGTTGTGCTCGAGCACGGGCGTGCCGCCGCCCAGGACCACCGCATGGATGCGCTCGCCCAGTATGGTCGTGCGGCCCTCCTCGTACATGAGGTCGTGGACGTCGAGCCAGGGGTCAAGGTTCTCGGTCACGAGCACGCGCATGTGCTTGCGGCGGCGCGGCGCGTGGTAGAGAAGGTCGGGCTTGGGCATGGGGCGATGGCGGATGATGTCCTCCATGCCCATGGCGCGCAGGAGCTTGTGGCCGTCGGAGCCATACTCGAAGAACTTCTCGTCGCCGCCCATTTGGTAGGCAAGCTGGCGGCGCGTGATGTCGCCGGGCAGGGCGCCGTTTACGAGCGCGTCGTTTATGCCGATGAGCTCGCGCTCGTAGAGGGTGTAGGCGCCGGGGTGGGAGAGCAGCCAGCCGTTGAGCCAGAAGCGCTGGTCGAGCTCCAGGATGCGCGAGCGGACCTCGGTCTCGCTGGGGCCGCCGCGGCGCACGTAGGGCACGTCGGCCAGCTGGGTGGGCTTGCCGGAGTTGGAGGCGTCGCCAGCGCCGCTGCGGCGGGGCTTGCCCCGCAGGCGCCGCCCGCGGGTGCGGCGCGGCTCCGGCGTGCCGGTGGCGTCGGGGGTCGTGTCGCGCTCGGGCGCGGCATCTGGGTCGCTGTCACCGAGGTCTGACCTTCTGTCACCGGGGTCAGACCTTCTGTCACCGGGGTCTGACCTTCTGTCACCGGGGTCTGACCTTCTGTCATCAAGATCCGGGCCTGCGGAGAAGGGCTCCGCGGTCGCGGGCGGCATCTCGTCGACGTCCTTCTCGATGGGAGTGCCATCGCCGGCAACGGCCTTGGCAGCGTTTGCGTCCGCGACGGGCTCGTCGGAGGCAGACACGTCGTCCTTGACCGGCTGAGCGGTCGGCGCTGCGGACGAGCGCGTGTGGGTGCGCCTGCGGCGGCGCGAGGGCTTGTTGGCAGGTGCCGGGGCAGATGCGTCCGAAGGCTCGGGCACGGGCTCGGGCTCGGCTGCGTGCTCGACCTCGGCTGCAGCCGAGCCTTGGCCCTCCGGCCCGGCCTCGACCGCCTGAGGCAGAGCGTCACCGTCGGACTCCCCCGCCGCGACGTCGCCCTTGTCCTCACCCGCGCCTTCTAGGCCAGTCGAGTCCTCGTCTGCCCCGGAGGCCTCCTCAGCGGCGATCTCCGGCTCGGCGGAGACCTCGGCGCCCGCCTCGTCCGCCTCAGGCGCGCCAGGCTCCGCGGCGTCAGCCGCCACGTCGAGCCGAAGCGTGTAGACCCCCTCGCAGCCCTCCACGGGTGCCAGTACCGTCGAGCGCATGGCCGACTCGAGCGCGTCGCGATACTTGCCGTGGCGCTTGAGCAGCTGCGCGATGTCCTCGTCGGTGATCACGTCGCCCTGCACGCGCACGAGCGAGCTCGCCACGGAGGCCGCCTTGTTGCGCAGCGAGGGCTCGAGCACGCGGCTCATGGCCTCGCGCAGGGTCTCGAGGTTGGCGCGCTCCTGGTCGGTTAGCTTTCTGGCCATGGGTTCCTTTCGGTGGTTGCTTCATCTAATGAAGCATACGCCAAAGCGGCTCGCCTGACCGTGACGGCCAGGGTCTGTCCCCCTGTCACGCGGGGACCACCCGCCGACCCGCCCCACGCGCAATGTCAACAGTCGCAACTAAACACAGCTAAAGCATTTAGTAGCTCCTCTAGTAAATAACTAAAACCCTTACACACCACTTCCACACATCGTATAAATCTTCCCGTAGGCACCACCCAGGGGGAACCGTAACAAGGGGGAAAGGTAGCAACATGGCACAAGATTACGCAAAGATCGCCCACGAGGTGCTGGAGGCGGTGGGAGGCAAGGAGAACGTGAACTCCGCCACCAACTGCATGACCCGCCTGCGCCTCACCGTCGCCGACCAGTCCAAGGTGGACATGGACGCCATCAAGAAGATCAACGGCGTCCTGGGTGCCCAGTGGTCCGGCGCCCAGCTCCAGGTCATCATCGGCCAGTCCGTGCCCAAGGTCCTGGCCGAGTTCTGCAAGGAGTCCGGCGTGGCCGCCGGCACCCCCGTGGACGAGAACCTCGACGCCCCCAAGGAGAAGCTCACCGCCAAGGGCGTGCTCAACAAGATCATGGACTTCATGTCCGGCTCCATGACCCCGTTGATTCCGCTGCTCATGGGCTCCGGCCTCTTCCGCACCATCGCCGTCATCATCGGCCCTCTCATGCTAGGTCTGGTGACCGAGGAGGATCCCGCCTACATCTTCTTCTACACCACCCTCTTTGAGGCCGGCATGTACTTCATGCCCATCTACCTGGGCTACACCTCGGCCAAGAAGATGGGCGCGAGCCCCGTCCTGGGCATGCTCCTGGGCGGCGTCCTCATCGCGCCGAGCATCATCAGCGCGGCCGGTGCCGACGGCAGCGGCATCATCTCCGTCTACGGCATCCAGATCCAGGCCCGCAACTACTCCCAGACGGTCCTGCCCATCATGCTGACCACGCCCGTCCTCTATGTGGTAGAGAAGTGGTTCAAGAAGGTCATTCCCGACACCCTGTCCACCATCTTCACGCCCTTCTTCACCCTCGCCGTCGTCATCCCCATCGAGCTCATCGCCCTCGCCCCTCTGGGCAACTTCCTGGGCCAGGGCATCGCTGCCGGCCTCTTCTTCCTGGCCAACCTCGGCGGCCTGGGCTCCATGATCTTCCGCGGCATCATCGGTGCCTTCTGGCAGCTCTTCGTGATCTTTGGCATGCACATGCCCATCATCCTGCTGGCCCAGGTGGAGATCATCCAGACCGGCTACGACCCCATCGTCTTCGTGTCCACCAACTGCGCGATGTTCGCCGTGTGGGGCTGCGCCATCGGTGCCTTCCTGCGCTGCAAGGGTGACCAGAAGAGCCTCTGCGGCGGCTACCTCATCGCCGCCCTGGCCGGTGGCGTGACCGAGCCCACCCTCTTCGGCCTCCTCATGAAGTACCGTCGCACCATGCTGGGCATGTTCATCGGCGGCGCCGCGGGTGCCATCGTCTCCGGCCTCTTCAGCGTCACCTACTACATCTCCGGCGGCGGCACCAACTTCACCGTCTTCCTGAACTACCTCCAGGGCGGCACGGGCAACCTGGTGGGCGCTGTGGTCGGCTGCGTGGTCTCCGTCGTGGTGGCTGCCATCGTGGTCTTCCTCACCGGCTTCAGCAAGGACGAGCTGGAGGCCATGAAGGAGGAGTAGCCTCCTCTCCGGCCAACGGCGCGAACCGTACCGCAAACGGCATCGTCCATGGGCGAGGTCCTGCATGGGGCCTCGCCCTTCTCGTAAGGTGAGAGGTGGGGCATGCCCCGACCCTAGCCCAAGTCCCAAACCCAGAGGAGGCTGACAAGCCCGCGGACTTGTCGCCCGACAAACACGAAGGAGCACGCATGGCAACCGCAGCCCCCGTGGCACCGCAGGACCGCCCGCGCATCGTCGTTACCACCGACCTCGAGGTCGACGACATGAACTCGCTGGTGCACCTGGCGCTCTACCTCAACGACCTTGACCTGGCGGCCATAACCACCACCGCCTCCCAGTACCACTTTCAGGGCGACGGCACCCACACCCTGGGCGAGGTCAACCCCCACTGGCGCACCAGCGGACGGCTGGCCTACCAGATGGGCCGCAAGGGCCACGGGCCCGACCCCGACGCCGGCACCCTGGCGGAGTACCGCCCCTTCCCCCAGACCTGGCTCGAGGACCTCTGGGCCGGCCCCTACGCCCAGGCCTGGCCGAGCCTCGAGGCCAACGCGCCCGGCTACCCCACGCCGGAGGAGCTGCTTGCCCGCACCTACCACGGCAACGAGGCCTTCGAGGGCGACGTGCGCGAGGACACCCCGGGCTCCGACGCCGTCAAGGCCGCCATCATGGACGACGACCCCCGCACCCTGTGGCTTCTCTCCTGGGGCGGCATGAACACGATCGTGCGCGCCCTCATGTCCATAGCCGCCGACTGGCAGGGCACACCGAGGTGGGACCAGGTGCGCGAGAAGGTCTACCGCAAGGTGCGCGTGCTGGGCGTATACAACGGCGTGGGGCAGGACAACTCCTGGGCAGACCACGGCCGCGAGCTCTTCCCCGAGCTCGCGCTCCTGCGGCCGAGCGCCATGTTCCAGAGCTACTTCTCCGCCGTCCGCGACCAGGCGGACTGCCTGCCCATGTTCCAAGCGCCCTGGCCCCAGCAGAACCTGATCGAGGGCAATGGTGACCTCATGGGGCTCTACCGGCTCTACGCCGACGGTCACCACCTGGAGGGCGAGCCTGAGCGCTACCAGTACTGCGAGCACGGCGTGCTGGACTTCGGCTTTGGCGAGGGCGTGCGGCACCGGTTCAACGCCGGCGACCTCCTGGGCGAGGGCGACTCCATGACCTTCGTGCCGCTGGTTCCCATGGGCCTGCGCGGCGCAGGCGAGAAGGGCTTCGAGACGCCGCTGGGCGTGCTCTACGAGGACGGCGCAGAGCCGCCTGCCTTCGTCGGCAATCCCTTTGCCGGCGACCTGGGGGCCTTCAACCCCTGCCTCAAGCCCCTCTGGGAGGAGTTTGCCGCCCGCGCCGCCTGGTGCTCCCACGAGCCTGCCCAGTGCATCCACCCGCCCGTGGTGGAGCTGACGTGCGCCGGCGACGTGATGGCCGCCCCGGGAGAGTCCGTGGCGCTTGCGGCCACCGCCGCCGATCCCGACGGGCGCGAGCTGCTCACCCTCTGGGAGTACGACCAGCTGGTGAGCAGCTACGCCGGCACTCGGCCCGTGCGCCCCTGGGACCCTGTGGGCGCGACGACCGCAGTGACCATCCCCGCAGACGCCAAGCCGGGCGACCGGCTGGTCTTCACCTTTGTCGCCCGCAACGTTGCCGACCACCCCATCAGCCGCTACGCCCAGGTGGCCGTGACCGTGCGGTAGGCCCGCGGCGGGCACCGCAACAGCAAGGACGCGCAGCTAGGGCGTCCGTGCAGCCAGAGGGGGCGTCCGCATTGTGCGGGCGCCCCCTCGGCTTTGGCAAGCTATTGACGGCTGCAGGCGTCTCCGTTGGACCGAGGCTGACGTGGCTCTGCGTACTGACTCCACGCTGGGGCCGGCATCGACCGCCGCAACGCGCAGCCTCAGTACGGCCCCGGCGGCGTTTGCCCAGATGGCGGCCCCGGGTGGCATACTGACTCCGCGCCCGGGACAGCAACGACCTCCGCAACCCCCAACCTCAGTACGCCGTCGCCAGGGCAAGGGATGGGACGGTCGCGCCCCTAGGCCACCGTGAGGACCACGCGGCGATAGGCCACCATCTGGCCGTCGCTCACGCGCACGATCACGTGGATGGTGTCGCCCGCAGCGGCGTCCGCCGGCACGCGCACCCGGCACGCGGCGCCATCAGCGACAAGCTCGACCTCCCCGGCGTACGTGTCGGCCTCGTCGTAGCGCATCCAGCCAAAGACAAGCGCGTCACCGTCGGGGTCGCTCGCCTCGGCGTGGAGCGTCACGCACTCCCCCGCCGCCACGGCCAGATCCAGCCCCTCCGCAATCTCGACCTCGGGAGCGTGGTTGGCGTCCTCGTACCGCTCCGCCACGCACCAGGAGGCGCGGCCGGCAAAGTCGTTCATCCAGTCGCCGATCCAGCGCGTGAGCTGGTATGCCTTGCCCTGCGTGGGGCCGCAGTCGTCGTCCACGGCGCTTGCCCAGTAGTCGGCCGCAGGGTTGAACTCGTTGTCCTCCACGCGCACGAAGCGGCCGCCCCAGCCGCCCCAAGAGGGGTCCTCGGTACCGCGCAGGCCCTTGTCGATGAGGTAGAGGAAGCTCGGGGAGTCACCCTCGCTGATCATGTCGTACGTCTCGTGCGGCTCCTTTCCCCACCAGTTGCCGCCGCGCATGGACTCGTTGCTGCCAAACTGGGAGCGGTCCTGCTCGCCGGGGTACACGTGGCCATCAAACCAGGTGTGGTAGCGGGCGCAGAGCGGGCCCTTGCTCAGGATGTGGGGCTTGAGCCAGCTACCCTTGAAGACCTCCAGCGTGTCGGGCGGGCAGACCGTCTCGTTGTAGATGAAGGCGATGCCGAAAATGCTGGTGCAGTGGAGCATGCGCAGGTCGGGCCACGCGCCGGCGATGTAGTCCTTGTACGTATCGTCCTGCGTCACGATCATGTAGATGATGGCCTTCTCGCACACCCGGTGGTACACGGCCTCCCACTCGGGCGTGCCCTTGTACTCGTCCTCGATGTGCTTGAGCGCGCGGGCGATCGTGTTGGTGCCACCACCTGCCAGCAGGTAGAGCGGCCGCGGGTCGTCCTTGAAGATGGCCTTGCGGATGAGCTCGGAGCCATCCGTGTCCTCGTCCATGCAGCCCGTGGTCTTGACGTTGCCGATGCAGGTCACGCTGCGCAGGTAGTCGGGCGTGGGGTAGGCGGGGTCGTGCACCACGAGGTTGGGGTAGGCGACGGCGTAGTCGTCCAAGTAGTCCCACATCCACTGGCCGCCGGCCCAGCGCTTGGGCTCGATGCCCTGCGCCGGGTCGCCCTCGTAGTGGAAGATGGAGCTCGAGAGCACCAGGCCCTCGATGTCGATGTCGTTGGCGTAGAGCAGCAGGTGCAGGAAGGAGTTCATGTCGTCGCACTCGGCGTCGTTGGTGAAGATGGCGCGCTGCTTGAGCTTGGGGGTCTTGGTCGTGGTCATGCTGGTCTCCTCGTGGCAAGAAGTTCCCTATGGCAAGAAGTCCCTGGCCGGAGCCAGGGACAAGAACGCGACGCTGGTCGCTATGCCTGGGCGCGGCAGGTGCCCGCCCACTCCCACACACTCACGGGACGACCATCCACCAGCACGGCGGTGCCGTCCAGGTCCTGCGCGGGGAAGTCGTGGTAAACGTGGATCCACACGCCGTGGTTGAAGGTGCGCAGGGCAGAGCCGTCGGGTGCGTGGTAGGCGCCCGTCAGGTCCTCCACGTGGTCGTAGAGGGTGAAGTGGACCTCGTCGCCTGCGGCCGCGAGCTCGTGGTAGAGCGGGAGCGCCGTCTCCTCGAGCGTGACCAGCTCGTCGCCCTTGGAGTGCACGAACCAGATGGGCGTCTTGGCCATGGCGGCAAGCTCCTCGGGCTTCTCGCTGGCCACGTACCAGGGGGCGCAGCAGGCCACGCCGCAGGCGAAGAGGCCCGGGTTGTCCGCGATGAGCCGGCAGGTCATGAAGCCGCCGTTGGAGAGGCCGCCCACGATCACGCGCGCGGGGTCCACCCGAGGGTGCTCCGCCACGAAGGTCCGCACGAGCTCGCCCAGGGCCACCGAATAGATGCTCTGGTTGGACCGTCCAAGCTGCTCCACACCGTTGTCCATCCAGAAGGTGGGGCACTGGGGGCACACGACGTAGGCCGCCCCGCCCAGGCGCCGCTGGATGAACTTGTCGGAGAGGCCGGTCACGCGGTTGCCCAGCCAGGCTCGCTCGGGCTCGCCGGGGGCCTGCCCCACGCCCTCGCCCGCCCCATGCAGCCAGAGCACCAGGGGCACCTGCTGGCCCGGGGCGAGCTCGCCGGGAAGCTCGTTGCCGAACATCTTGCGCGGGGCCTCAAGCGCCGCGAAGTCAGGCTCGAAGACGCCGTAGTCCAGCTCGATGCCATCGAAGGTGCCGTGCTGGGTGGTCCAGCCAACAAGTGCCGGGCAGTCCAGGCCCGCGCACTCGTCGAACACGAGGCCCGCGAGCGGCGCGGCATTGCCACCGGGCGTGGTCAGCGGCACCAGCTGCGTCACGCGATAGGCCAGCGTCAGGAGCTTGGAGCCCATGACGCCGCCCTCCACCAGCTTGTTGAGCCGCTCCTCGGAGAGCTCCAGGGCCACGTAGGACCCGCGGCTCGAGCGAGCGCCGGACGCGTCGCAGGGATATGCCGCCTTTGCGCCCACGTACCCGCGCGACGGCAGCGGCTTGGGCTGCCATGCCTCCTTGCGGAGAAGGACCTGACCCGTGGCGCGCACGCGCCGCTCGCAGAAGACGTTGAAGTCCGCGGGCGTCACGTCCTCCTCGCTAACCTCCCCCGGAAGCTCAAGCACCAGCTTGCTGACCCAGGGGCCGAAGTCCCCCGCCGTCACGACCTGCCTGTATGTCGTCATGCCCTTCTCCTCACCTTTCGTCTGCCCGGCCGAGCCCCGGGCACCGCTTTCGATCCATACCGCCAGGGCAGTGCCCGACCGGCGGTCCCTTGCCTACTTGCCCCAGTTGCTCTTCTCGCACCCCCAGATGCGGTTGAGGTAGTAGCACACGTGGACGCCGTCGTGCACCAGCTCACGGTCAAAGGCGCCGTCCTCGTTCAGCTTGCGGATGAAGCAGAAGTGCGCGCGTCCGTCGTTGAGGGCGAGGTCCTCCTGCATGCCCTTCTCGACCATGATCTGGCGGATGGTCTTGCCACCCACGGCAAAGAGGGGGCTCTCCCAGTCCGGCGTGCGGCGGGCGGCCACGCGGACCCCGTCCTTCTCCGCGACGCTGGGCACGCGGTCCGTCACGGAGTGGGGGCGGTAGTGCTGCACGCCCTCGCCTGCGTGCCCCTCCAGGATGTAGCGCAGGGCGCGCTCGTAGCGGTCCACGTACTCGGCGCCGCAGACGCCGTTGCCGGCAGCCAGGGTGTCGTAGGCGCCGCGCAGGGACTGCCAGCGGCAGACGTTGCGGTAGGACCACTCCACGGAGACGGAGCTGTCGAAGAAGTTGGCGTTGAGCTCGTCGCCGCAGAAGAGGATGCGGGTCTTGCGGTCCAGGAGCTGGATGGAACCCACGTTGTGCTCCCACACGTGGAGGACCTCGAGCGGCCTGCCCGCCAGGTCGATCACGTCGCCGTCGCGCAAGAAGACCACGGGATAGTCGGCAGGCACGCCGAAGAGCTCGTAGGCGTCCAGCGGCAGGGTGTCGTAGGACTCCCGGCTCATGTACACGGCGTCGAAGAGGTAGTTGTTCACCAGGTGGTCCAGGTGGCTGTGGGTGAGCACCATGCGCCAGAGGGGCTTCTCGGGCACCAGGCTCTGACAGAAGGCGCGGATGTTGCCCACGCCCTGGCCGGAGTCGATGAGCAGGAGCTCGTCGTCGCCCTCCAGGAGGTAGGAGTAGTCGCCGTCGGAGAGGACCTGCCAGGTGCCGGGGGCGATCAGCTTGGCCTTGAAGTAGGGCGTGCTGCGCGGGCGGATGTCACCCTCCTCGTCCTCCAGCATCACCCCCTCGTAGAGCTTCGAGAAGTCTACGGGCTGCATGCCCTTCTTCCAGTGGACCATGAGGTCTCCCTTCTTTGAGCCGCCCGATCGCCATCGGGTGCTCATCCATTGAGAAGGGCCCCGCGCAGAGTGCCGACGCGAGGCCCTTTGGACGGAACAGGTCGGGTCCGAGGACCTTGGCGTCCGCTAGCCGTGCGCCTTGACCTGCCGCACGGCCGCATGCCAGCCGTCGACTTTGACCGTGCGGGTGGCGTCGTCCATCTGGGGCTCGTAGTAGCTGCGGGTCACGCGGTTGTAGATCTCGTTTGCCTCCCACACGCCCGCAGAGCGCCCCGCCACGAAGGCGGCGCCTGCGGCCGAGAGCTCGGCCAGGCTGGAGACCACGACCGTGGCGTCGGCGACGTCGGCCTGCATCTGCATTAGGTACGCGTTGCGGGTGGGGCCGCCGTCCACGCGGAGCTCCCCCACCTCGATGCCGGAGTCGGCCCGCAGGGCGGCCACCACGTCGGCCACCTGGTACGGGATGCACTCGGCGCAGGCCTTGACCGTCTCGGCCCGGCCTGTGGTGCGGGTGACGCCCGTGAGCATGCCCGTGGCCTCGGGGTCCCACCAGGGGGCGCCCAGACCGGTGAAGGCGGGCACGAAGTAGGCGCGGTCCGCCGGGTTGGCGCGGGCGATCACGTCCTCGACCTCGCCGGGGTCTGAGATGAGGCCCATCTGGTCCTTGAGCCAGGTGATGACGGCGCCCGTGTAGTTGAGGTTGCCCTCCAGCACGTAGGAGCGCTGGCCGCCGAAATCCCAGGCTATGGACGACACGAGGCCATTGCTCGACTCCACGACCTCGGGACCGGTCTGCATCATCACGGAGCTGCCGGTGCCGTAGGTGGCCTTGGTATCGCCCATCTCGAGGCAGTTCTGGGCGGCAAGCGCGGCCTGGGAGTCACCCAGCACGCCGCAGATGGGCACGGCCTCCGGGAAGAGGCCACCCAGCGTGGTGTGGCCAAAGACGGAGTCCGACGGCACGACCGTGGCCAGCGCGCCGCGGGGCACGCCAAAGTATTCACACAGCTCGTCCGACCACTGGCCGGTGTGCAGGTCCAGCAGCTGGGTGCGGCAGGCGTTGGAGGGCTCGGTGAGAAACGCGTGCTCCTCGGAGAGCTTGAACACGAGCCAGGAGTCGATGGTGCCCAGGCAGAGGGTGCCGCGCTCGGCCGCCTCGCGAACAGCGGGCTCGTTGCGAAGCAGCCAGGCCAATTTGGAGGCGGAGAAGTACGGCGAGAGGTCCAAGCCGGAGAGCTCCTTCACGCGCCGGGCCATGCCCTCGCGCGACGCTGCCAGCTCCTCGCACACGCCCTTGGCGCGGCCGCACTGCCAGACCACGGCGGGGGCCAGGGGCTCGCGGGTCTCGCGGTCCCAGGCCAGGCAGGTCTCGCGCTGGTTGGAGATGCCAAAGGCCCTGACCTCCCCCGCGCGCACGCCCGCGCGCTTCACGACATCGCGGCAGACGGCCAGCACGTTGGTCATGATCTGCTCGGGGTCGTGGCTCACCCAGCCCAGGTCGTTCACGATCTGGTCGTGCGGGCGGGCGGTCTTGGCCACCACGGAGCCGTCCTTGGCAAACAGGACTGCCTTGGTGCCCTGGGTGGACTGGTCGACAGAGAGAACGAACTCGCGGGACACGGTAGGCCTCCGTATACGTTGAGGGCTGGTGGGCAGACATGGGCACAAAGGGGTACTCCCTTAGTGCCCGCGGGCACTAAGGGAGTACCCCTTTGTGCCCAGGGAGTACCCCTTTGTGCCCATGTCTGCCCGTGAACTAGGCGCGGGCGAGGAGCTCCTCGGCGGACTTGGCGATGCCGGCGGCGTCGAGGCCGTAGTAGGCGAAGACCTCCGGGGAGGTGCCGGTGATCACGGGCGCGTCGGGCAGGGCCAGGTTCTTGAGCAGGCGGGGGCACCTCTCGCCCACCACCTGCGCCACCTGGGAGCCCAGGCCTCCCTGAGGGGCGGCCTCCTCGGCCGTGAGCACGACCTTGGCGTGGCTGGCGGCGGCGACCACGGCCTCCGCGTCCAGCGGCTTGATGCAGTACATGTCGAGCACGGAGGCCCTGATGCCCTTCTCGGCCAGGGCGTCGGCCGCGTCGACGGCACCGCGCACGAGCTCGCCGCAGGCGATGATGGCAATGTCGACGTCCTTCTCGGCCCCGCCACGCACCCAGGTGGCGCGATTGAGCTCGAAGGGGCAGTCGTCCTCGGTGTAGACGTCCTCCACGGGGTTGCGGCCCACGCGCAGGTAGGCGCACTTGTCGTCCTTGAGCAGGGCGCGGATGAGCTCCGCCGTCTGGAAGCGGTCGCTGGGCACGTAGACGCGCATGTTTGGGATGGCGCTCATGGCGGCCAGGTCCTGCGCGGAGTGGTGGCTCATGCCCAGGGCGCCGTACGACACGCCGCCCGAGATGCCGATGAGGGTGACGTTGGTATCGGAGTAGGCGCAGTCCACCTTGGCCTGCTCGTAGGAGCGGGTGGAGACGAAGGAGGCGGGGCTTGCGGCGAAGGCCTTCTTGCCACAGGCGGCCAGGCCGGCGGCGATGCCCACCAGGTCCTGCTCGGCGATGCCCACCTCCACGGACTGCTCGGGATAGGCGTCGAAGAAGGGCGCGAGCGAGGCGGAGCCGCGGGAGTCGGAGCAGAGCACCACGACGTCGCGGTCGGTCTTGGCGGCGTCCATGAGGACGTCGCAGATGGCCTTGCGGTTTGCGATCTTGTTAGGCACGGAAGGTCCCCTCCTTGTGGGCGGCAAAGTCCGCGACGATCTGCTGGTATTCGTCCTGGTTGGGCAGGTGGTGGTGCCAAGGGGCCTTGTTCTCCATCAGGGGGCTGCCGTAGCCCTTGGTGGTGTTCGCGATTATCACCGTGGGCTTGCCCTTGGTGTGGGCCGCCAGGTCGAAGGCGTCGTCGAGGGCGGCGATGTCGTTTCCGGGCACGGAGAGCACGTTCCAGCCAAAGGCCGCCCAGCGCTCCTCCTGGGAGTCCTGCCTCATGACGTCCTCGGTGGAGCCGGAGATCTGCAGGCGGTTGCGGTCGACCACGGCGCAGAGGTTGTCGAGCGCGTAGTTGCCGCCGCTCATGGCGCCCTCCCACACGGAGCCCTCGGCCAGCTCGCCGTCGCCCATGAAGACGTAGGTGCGGTAGGCGCGGCCGTCCATGCGGGCGGCGAGCGCCATGCCCACGGCCACGGGCAGGCCGTGGCCCAGCGAGCCGGAGTTCATCTCGATGCCGGGGAGCTTGTTGTTGGGGTGGCCGATGTAGGGGCTGCCGAACTTGGAGAAGCGCGCCTTCACGTCGGCAAGGTCGAGGAAGCCCTGCTGGCAGAGGACGGCGTAGTAGGCCTCCATGGCGTGGCCCTTGGAGAGGATGAAGCGGTCGCGGTCGGGGTCGTCCACCGTGGCGGGCGAGACGTTCAGGTGGTTGGCGTACAGGACGAGAAGGGCGTCGATCACGGACATGTCGCCGCCGATGTGGCCGCCGCCTCCCGCCATGATGATGTCGACGCAGTCGCGCCGAAGGTCCCAGCGAAGCTGCTCAAGCTCGGTGTGTGTCATCTGTCTGACTCCTCGCTACTCGCCGCGGATGTATGCCTTGACCTCATCCTCGATGGGGTCGTAGAGGTCGGCCTTGATGCCCAGGTACTTGCAGGCCTCGTAGAGCACGGGCACCACGTCGGCGTGGATGCCGGCGCAGTGGTGGATGTAGGGGCCCTCCACGATCTTTGCCTCGAGGCGCTTGACGTTGGCCACCTGGACCCAGAGGTAGGTGCCCATGGAGTGGGGGCCGGCCGGCTCGTCGATGCCCAGGGCGTTGCCCAGCAGCATGGAGTACTCGCCGTTGTCGCCGTCGAAGCGCGCCAGCGTGACGGCGCCGGCCTTGGCCTCGGCCGTGACGGTGCCGGGGAAGTCGAAGGCCACGGAGCGCGGGGCCAGGACCGGCCGCTCGCGCGCGACGGAGCAGGCCCAGGGGCCGCAGTGCTGCAGGAGCTCGATGTTGGGCACGTCGGGGTGGCGCACGGTCCAGTCGGCGAAGAACTGGCGGTGGCGGCCCATGTCGGCGGCCTCGACCAGCAGCGAGGAGATGGCGCCGTGGATGTCGGTCTCGCACACGATGGGCACGCCCTGCTCGTTGAAGTACGACATGGCGGCGCAGGGCATGATGCCCAGCTCGTCCTGCATGGCGTTCCAGCACTGGATGGCGCCGGCGTTGCAGTGGTACTTGTCGAGAAGGCCCTCGATGGCCACGGCCATGGCGCAGACCTTGTCGAAGGACTCGGTCGCGATCCTCACGTCGAAGCGGTCGCGGAACCAGGCGCGCTTCTCGTCGAGCGCGGGGCCGCCGGCGGCAAGGGCGCGGCGGGTCTCGATGACGAGCTCGGAGAGGGGCACGGGCGCGAGCTCGATGTTGAAGCGCTCGAGGAGCTCGGCCTCGTTGCACATGGTGGAGGTGAAGTCGTAGGGACGGGTGCCCATCTGCAGGATGCGGGTGTGACGGAAGGTCTTGACCACGTTGCACACGCCCTCGAAGAGCCGGATGCCGCGCTCGAACTCCGGGTCGGTCAGGCGGCAGCCCGCCAGGTAGGTGAAGGGCACCTCGTAGTGGCGCAGGACCTTGCCGGTGGCAAAGAGGCCGCACTGGGAGTCGCGCAGGCGGCTGCCGTCGGGCTCGATGCCCTCGTCGAGCGGGCCCCACAGCAGCACGGGAACGCCCAGCTCGCGGGCCAGGCGGGCGCAGATGTACTCGGTGCCAAAGTTGCAGTGGGCCAGGAAGAGGCCGTCGACCTTCTTGGCTCGGAACTTCTCCACGACCTTGAGGCGGTCCTCCTCGTTGTAGAGCAGGCCCTCGTCGTTGATGTCGTCGATGTCCACGAACTCGACGCCCAGCTCGCGCAGGCGGTCGGCCGTGAGGTTGCGGTACTTGATGGCGTCGGGTGCCGAGAAGATGCTGCGGCGCGTGGGTGCGTAGCCGATCCTGATGTGGTCCATGTCCCCTCCGGTTCGTGTGGATGGGGTGGCCTGCCCGCGGCGCGCCCCGGATCCCTGAGTACAGCTCCGAGTACATACTGAGCGACCGAGCGAGGCGAGACGGGCTGGCTTGATGTTTACTAAATTCTTGAGTAAAGTGGGGGAGGTTTAGTTCCGTTCGGGGGAGGTCGCATGACGGTCACCGCACGAGACGTCGCAAGGGCCGCAGGGGTCTCCCCCGCCACCGTGTCGCTGGTGTTTCGCGACAAGCCCGGCGTGGGCGAGAAGACCCGCGAGCACGTGCGCCAGGTAGCGCGCGAGATGGGCTTCGAGTACTCGGGCAGCGGGACGGTGGGCAAGACCCGCACCCTGCAGCTCGTCATGTACAAGGGCCACGGCGAGGTGGTGAGCCAGACGCCCTTCTTCGAGGACCTCACACAGGGCATCTCGGAGGAGACCTACCGCCAGGGCTACCACCGGCTGGCCATCTCGTACTTCTACTCCGCCGAGCACGCCTCCGAGCAGCTGGCGGGGCTGCGGTCGACCAAGTGCGCCGGGATCATCCTCCTGGCCACCGAGATGATGGCGCGCGACGTGGCGCAGTTCGAGCGGCTGGGCGTGCCGATCGTGATCCTGGACTCCTGGTTCGTGAACAAGCACATGGACTCCGTGGTCATCGACAACCAGCGCGGCGCCTGGGAGGCCACCCGCTACCTGGCCAAGCTGGGCCACACCGATATTGGCCACGTGATGGGCTCCGCCCACATACGGAACTTCTCGGAGCGGCAGGACGGCTACCGCCAGGCCATGTGGCAGACCGTAGGGCGCGACTTCGACGACGTGTGCGGCGTGCTCGAGGTGGGCACGACCACGCCCAAGGCGCGCGAAGACGCCCTGGCCTGGATCGAGGGGCTGGAGCAGGGGCGGGTGCCCATGACCTCCTTTGGCCGCGAGGGCCTGGACCACATACCCACGGCCCTCTTCTGCGACAACGACCTCATGGCCGCCGGCGTGATGCGGGCCCTGCAGGAGAGGGGCTACCGGATCCCCGAGGACGTCTCCATCGTGGGCTTCGACGACATGCCGGTGTGCCTCGACATGAATCCCGAGCTCACCACCATGGCGGTGCCGGCGCGCCGCATGGGGGCGATCTCCGTGCAGCGGCTGGTGCGGCTCATAAACGAGGAGACCTCGGAGGTGGTGCGCGTGAGCGTGCTGCCCGACCTCGTGAAGCGCGGCACGGTGGCGCGGCCGCGCACCTGGCAGGTCAAGCCAAACGTGAGGTAGGCGCGCGGCGACGGGCGCGGGCGGCCACGGCGGGCGGGGACGCGGGGCGGCCAGTGCGCCTCAGAAGTTGGGGTGGACCTTGCGGCCCGTGCGAGTCTGTCCGAAGCCTGGGGAGGCCTGCCGGGAGAGAAGGGCACTGCTGTGTGCGGGAAATAACGGACACAAGTTGGCACCTGACGGCGTTATGCGCCAATCCATCCTGCGGCTATATGATGTTGAACCAACTTCTGTCCGTTGTTTCCCGCACGCCTGGCAGGTCAGGCCCAGCCTGGAGTGGAAGGGGCGCTGGCGCTGCGGCTGGCCCGGGCTGGGGCCCGCCCCCGGAGGGACGGGCCCTGACGCCGCACGCAGCTGGCACCGCACGCAGCTGGCACCGCACGCGACGATCCCCTACTTGACGCCGGCCTTCTCCTTGGCGGCCTCGATGGCGGCCAGCTGCTCACCGGAGAGGTGAATCCTGCCCTCGCCGCGGCCGTAGGTCTTGCCGCCGTCGCCCTGGCCGTCGGCGGCGGTGGGCACGGCGCCGTACGCCGCGTAGGCCGCGCCGGGGTCGGCCCCCTCGTTCACCAGCGAGTCCTCGAGCTCGCCCTCGTGGCGGCGCGCCGTCACGCCAGCCGGCGCCACCCACTCGCGCTCGGTCGGATCCTCGGTGTTGGCCACCTTGAACTCCCCGCCGTTCTTGAAGTTCTCCTTGGCCACGCTGATCATGAGCTTGATGCGGTTGAGCTGGTTGACCTCGGAGGCGCCGGGGTCGTAGTCCACGGCCACAATGTTGCTCTGGGGGTACATCTGGCGCAGGCGCTTGATCACCGACTTGCCGACCACATGGTTGGGCAGGCAGGCGAAGGGCGAGCAGCAGATGATGTTGGGCGTGCCGGAGGTGATGAGCTCGCACATCTCGGCTGTGAGGAGCCAGCCCTCGCCCATGGTGTTGCAGAGGGAAAGCACCTGCTCGGCCTGACGGGCCAGGTCCTCGATGGGCGGGTAGGGCTCGAAGCGCTCGGACTTCTCGAGCATCTCGTTGATGGGGTTGCGGATGCCCTGCACGAGGTCGATGCCCCAGCGGTGCGTCATGCGGCTGGTAGCCTTCGTCCCCAGCTCGTGGTCCATGTTGATGGCGTTGGACATGCCAAAGAGGAAGAAGTCCACGAGCCCCGGCACGTTGGCCTCGCAGCCCTCGTTCTCGATCACGCGCACGACCTGGTTGTTTGCCGTGGGGTGGAACTTGACCAGGATCTCGCCCACCACGCCCACGCGCGGCTTGGACCGGTCGTTCTCGACGGGCAGCTTGTCGAAGGCGTCAATCGTGGACTGGCAGAGCGCATAGAAGCCCTTGATGCTGGCCCCGGGCTTGGACAGGAAGACCTTGGCGCGGTCCATGAACTGGTCGTAGAGGGCGTCGGCAGACCCCTTGCGCGCCTCGTAGGGACGCACGCGGTAGAGGCACTGCATGATGAGGTCGCCGTACTGCAGGGCGTAGAGGGCCTTGGTGAGGAGCTGGGGGTCGATGATGTTCCAGCCGGGGTTGGACTCGTCGAGGCCGCCCGCCACCGAGAGCGAGATCACGGGGATGTCGCCGTGGCCGGAGTCGTGCAGGGCCTTGCGGATAAGGGCGATGTAGTTGGTGGCACGGCAGCCGCCGCCCGTCTGGGAGATGAGGACGGCCGTACGCGAGAGGTCGTACTTGCCGGAGAGGACGGCCTCCATGAGTTGGCCCGTCGTGAGGATGGACGGGTAGCAGATGTCGTTGTTCACGTACTTGAGGCCCGTGTCCACAGCCTTGTGGTCCACGGAGGGCAGGAGCACCACGTTGTACCCGTAGGCGCGAAGCAGGGCCTCCACCAGCTCGAAGTGCACGGGGCTCATCTGCGGGGCCAGGATGGTGTAGCCCTCAGCCTGCATGTCCTTGGTGTAGCGGACCTTCTTGAACGCGGCGGACTCGGCCTTGCGGTAGACGGGCGGACGGCGGCTGAGGTCGGTGGCGCGGGCGTGCTCGAGCGAGCCGTCGGCACAGCGCACCTCCTGGGGCGCGACCTCGGCCACCGTGCCCTCGGCCACCTGGCGCTCCAGCTGTGCGCGCTCCTCCTTGAGGGCGGCCATGAGGGAGCGCACGCGGATGCGGGCGGCACCGAGGTTGGACACCTCGTCGATCTTGAGCACGGTGTAGATCTTGCCCGAGCGCTCCAGGATCTCCTGGACCTCGTCGGTGGTCAGGGCATCAAGGCCGCAACCAAAGCTCTGGAGCTGGATGAGGTCGAGGTCGTTGCGTTCGGCCACGAAGCGCGCCGCACGGTAGAGGCGGCTGTGGTACATCCACTGGTCAACCACGCGGATGGGCCGCTCCACGGGCACCTTGTGGGCCACGGAGTCCTCGGTAAGCACGGCAAAGCCAAAGCCGTGGAGCATCTCGGGGATGGCGTGGTTGATCTCGCCGTCGTTGTGGTAGGGACGGCCGGCCAGCACGATGCCGTGGGCGTCGTTGTCCTCGATCCAGCGCAGGCACTCGTCGCCCGCGCGGTGCATGGCGTCCTTGAACTCCAGGTCGGCCTGCCAGGCGGCGTTGACGGCCTCGTCGACCTCGCGACGCGTGATGTCGGGCCCGCGGAAGCGGCCCTTGCCCGCGGCGGCGTCGGCCTTGCGCTGCCCCTGGATGAGCTCGTAGAGGCGCCGCTTGAGCTCGGACTTCTTGTCGTAGGGGATGAAGGGGTCCAGGTACTCGACGCCCGGCGCCGCCAGCTCGTCGACGTTGAGGCCCAGGGCCTGCGGGTAGCTCATGACGATGGGGCAGTTGTAGTGGTTGGTGGCGGAGTCGTCCTCCTGGCGCTCCCAGCGGATGCAGGGCATCCAGATGAAGTCCGGGTCCTTGGCCAGCAGGTTCATGATGTGGCCGTGGGAGAGCTTGGCCGGGTAGCACACGGACTCCGACGGCATGGACTCGGTGCCCGCCTCGTAGGTCTTGCGGGTGGTGGGGTCGGAGAGCACCACCGAGAAGCCCAGCTTGGTGAAGAAGGCGTGCCAGAAGGGGTAGTTCTCGTACATGTTGAGGGCGCGGGGGATGCCCACGGTGCCGCGCGGGGCGCGCTCGGGGTCGAGCACCGGCCGGTCGAAGAGGAGCTTGTTCTTGTACTCGAAGAGGTTGGGGGCCTGGGAGCGCTCCGCCGCCGGCTTGCCCGAGCCCTTCTCGCAGCGGTTGCCCGTGATGAAGCGGCGGCCCTTGCCGAAGGTGTTTATGGTGAGCAGGCAGTTGTTTGAGCAGCGGCCGCAGTGGGCGTTGGTGTGCTTGACCTGGAGGGAGTCGATGGTCTCGCGCGGAAGTATCGTGGAGATGCCGTCGGCGCCGGCGCGGTCGCGGGCCAGGAGGGCGGCGCCGTAAGCACCCATGGTGCCCGCGATGTCGGGCCGGATGACCTGGCGGCCGGTGAGGAGCTCGAAGGCACGCAGGGTGGCGTCGCTCATGAAGGTGCCGCCCTGGACCACCACGTACTTGCCGATCTGGTCGTAGTCGCGCAGCTTGATGACCTTGAAGAGGGCGTTCTTGATGACGGAGTAGGAGAGGCCGGCCGCCACGTCGCCGATGGTGGCGCCCTCCTTCTGGGCCTGCTTAACGCGGGAGTTCATGAAGACGGTGCAGCGGCTTCCCAGGTCCACCGGGTGCTCGCCGCCCACTGCCGCGTGCGCGAACTCCTGCACGGTCATGCCCATGGAGTCCGCGAAGTTGGCCACGAAGGAGCCGCAGCCCGAGGAGCAGGCCTCGTTCAGGGCTATGTGCTCGATCACGCCGTTGCGGACCTGGAGGCACTTCATGTCCTGGCCGCCGATGTCCAGGATGAAGGACACGTCCGGCACGAAGGCCTTGGCGCCGCGCAGGTGGGCCACGGTCTCGATCTCGCCGGAGTCAGCCTGGAGGGCGGCGATGAGGATGCCCTCGCCGTAGCCCGTGGTGGTCACGTGACCGATGGTGCAGTCGGCGGGCAGGTGGTCGTAGATGTCGTCCATGATCTTGCGGGCGGTGCCCAGGACGTCGCCGTTGTTGTTGTCGTACCAGGTGTAGAGAAGCTCGCCGTCCTCGCCCACGACTGCCGCCTTCATGGTGGTGGAGCCAGCGTCTATGCCGATGAAGACGCGGCCGTGGTAGGTGGCTAGGTCGCCCTTGGGGACCACCTGGGCGTCATGGCGGGCCTTGAACTCCCGGTAGTCCTCAGGGGTGGCAAAGAGCGGGTCAAGGCGCGCGACCTCGGAGCCCTGGACGTCCTTGAGGCCGTCCAGCTGGTCGATGACGTCCTGGAAGGTCACGATCTTGTCGCTCTCCCCCGCAAGCGCGGCGCCCGTGGCCACGAAGAGGTGGGCGTTGGTGGGAACCACGCGGTGCTCCTCGTCGAGGTTGAGGGTCACGTAGAAGCGGTGGCGCAGCTCGGAGAGGTACTGGAGCGGGCCGCCCAGGAAGGCCACGTAGCCGCGGATGGGGTGGCCGCAGGCCAGGCCGGAGACCGTCTGGTTGGCCACGGCCTGGAAGATGGAGGCCGCCACGTCCTCGCGCTTGGCGCCCTCGTTGAGCAGGGGCTGGACGTCGGACTTGGCAAAGACGCCGCAGCGGGAGGCTATGGGGTAGATGTGCTGGGCCCCCTTGGCGAGCTCGTTCAGGCCCTGGGCGTCCGTCTCCATGAGGGAGGCCATCTGGTCGATGAAGGCGCCCGTGCCGCCGGCGCAGGTGCCGTTCATGCGCTGCTCGATGCCGTTGTCGAAGTAGATGATCTTGGCGTCCTCGCCGCCCAGCTCGATGGCCACGTCGGTCTGGGGGATCAGGGCCTCCACGGCGCGCTTGGAGGCGATGACCTCCTGGACGAACTCCACGCCCAGCCAGTTGGCCAGGAGCATGCCGCCCGAGCCCGTGATGGACACGCGCATGTGGGCGTCGCCCAGGACGCGCTGGGCCTTGCGGAAGACCTCCTTGGCCGTGGCCTTGACGTCGGTGTGGTGGCGCTCGTAGTTGGCGTAGACCAGGTGGTCGTTCACGTCGATGACGGCCAGCTTGACCGTGGTGGAGCCCACGTCGATGCCCAGGCGCAGGCGGGCACGCGAGAAGTCCACGGGGTCCTTGGGCCTGAGCTCCGCCCCCTCCTGCACGAGCTCGAGCGGCGCCTTGGCGTTCTTCTCGGCGTAGATGGAGTCCTTGCTCTTGTCGGTCATCGCTTGTCCTCCTTGGGACGGTTTGCGGCAGGGGTGGTGAGGGACGCGCCTGCGGGCGAGTCCTGGGGGCTGCTGGCGTCATTATCTCCGCTTGCGGCCAGCATCATGCAGGCGAACTGCGTGATGTCGAAGTCGATCGGGCGGTCGTAGAGGTCGCCGGGGCGGACGAACATGAGACCCGTCATGATGCGGGCCATGACGTCCACGGACTGGCGCATGCCGCTGGTGAGCCAGCGGAGAAGGACGCCCACCTCGGCGGATATGGCATAGGTCAGGTAGTAGTCGAAGAGCGGGCCCAGGACGTGCAGGTCTATGCCGTCGAGGGCGCGGTCGGCCACGACCTCGCGCGCCATGGACTGGATGCGGGTGGCAAAGGCCGGGTCTCCCCCATCGCCCAGGAGGGGCGCCAGGTAGCTCCCGCGGTCGCGGAAGTAGGTCAGGATCGGCGTGGCGCCGGGGCAGGGGCCGAGGTCGGTCAGTGCGGCCTGGAGCTCGTCGAGGGTCACGCGCGTGAGGTCGGCAAGAAGGACGCGCAGGTCGGCGATGGTCTCGCCCTCGACCTGGTTGACAAGGTCGGGGATGTCCTTGAAGTGGGAGTAGAAGGTCCTGCGGGTGACGCCCGCGCGCTCTGTGACGGAGGTGACGGTCACGCGGGTGAGGTCGCCCGTGGCGCGAATCTCGTCGGCCAGGGCGTCGCGCAGGGCCAGGCGGGTGCGCACGGTGCGCCGGTCGAGACCGGCGGGGGCCTGGGGGTCGAGGGCCTTCTCGGCGGGGCCTTCCGCCGTGGGGCTTTCCGCTGCGGGTCTTTCCGCTGCTTGTCTGTCCGCTGCTTGTGGCATGCACGCTCCTCTCCGTGTGGTCGAACCGGGCGCGCGTGGCGGGCGCGGTGCAACGGGTTCGTTTTTCACACTGTGAGCAGTATTGCACAGTGTGTGAAGAAGGACGTGAAGCCCCGGCCGCGCACAATGTCTCCACCGAGGTGCTGCCGGGTCTCCCCCACAAGAGGGGTGCAGGCGTTCGGGGTCGGCGGCCCCTCTGACCGCAGCTGGGGCCGATCGTCTGCGGACGGGCGCAGGCGTTCGGGGCCGGCGGCCCCTCTGGCCGGGACGGCGCTCGATCGTCTGCGGGCACTTTGGGCGAATCAAGCCGTCTACCTGCGCTTTTACTGGGTCGATCATGCAGACGTTCGGGGCCGGCGGCCCCTCTGGCCGGGACGGCAGTCGATCGTCTGCGGACGGGCGCAGGCGTTCGAGGCCGGCGGCCCCTCTGGCCGGGACGGCGGTCGATCGTCTGCGGGCACTTTGGGCGAAACAAGCCGTCTACCTGCGATTTTACTGGGGCGCCCCTGCAGGCAATCGATGCCGGCGGCCCCTCTGACCGCAGCTGGGGCCGATCGTCTGCGGACGGGCGCAGGCGTTCGGGGCCGGCGGCCCCTCTGGCCGGGACGGCGGCCGATTGTCTGCGGGCACTTTGGGCGAAACAGGCCGTCTACCTGCAGTTTTAGTGGGGCGCCCCTGCAGACAATCGAGGCCGGCGGCCCCTCTGACCGCAGATGGGGCCGACCGTCTGCGAAGAGAAGCCGCCAGAGGAGCGACTTCGCTCGTTTGCCCGCGGGTCCGCACGTTTGATGGGAGTCAAACGTGCGGATATGCCCGGGCTGCCTAGGTCTGTGCAACTGGTAACGCTTAGGGCGGCCTAAGCGTTACCGGAGACTCGGGCCAGAGCATGCAGTCACGCTTACGTCGGCCTAAGCGTGACTGGATGCTCGGGTCGGTGCAAGGGATCACGTTTACCGTGAGCTAAACGGAGCCGGATGCTCAAGTTGGTGCAAGCGGTCACGCTTAAGGGTTGGATAGGAGGGCAGTGGGCTCCCGACCGGGACGGATGGGACGGTTATGGCCGAGTCCGCACGTTTGACCCGCGGGTCCGCACGTTTGACCCGCGAGTCCGCACGTTTGACCCGCGGGTCCGCACGTTTGACCCGCGAGTCTGCACGTTTGCCGGGGGTCAAACGTGCAGAAGTGACCCGCGCCGACCGCACCCGCGCCGACCGCACCCGCGCCGACCGCACCCGCGCCGACCGCACCCGCGCTGGCCCCTGGGCCCCTAGGACTTCTTGCCAATCCGTACTCCGGGACGGCTCGCGGAGCCACTCGCAGAGCCGCCCGCGGACTCGCCGTCGTCGTCCCCACCCAAGACCATGCGCGTGGCGATCTCCCGCCACTTGGCGAAGTTCTTGTTGTCGTGCCCGTTCTGGTACTGGATGGCGATCAGGTAGGAGAGCTGGGCCTTGCGCGCGTGGTCGGCGCCGTCGTACTCGGCCAGCATGTCGTCCAGGTAGGCGGTGCTCTTCTTGGCGTAGATGTCGTAGGTCACCTGGGCATCCTTGGCCACATCGGCCGGGAAGGTCTCCTGAATCTCGTCGAGCATGGTCTTGGCATCGCCGTAGCGGTCGTTCTGCAGGTAGAACTGGTAGGCGTTGATCACCACGCTCTGGCGGGCCTTCTTGCCGAGCTTCATGCGGAGGAGCTGGTCGATGTCGGCGGAGGCCTGGGCCTCTTCGCCCTTGGCAATGTGGGTGTTCATGCGCAGGAAGACGCGGTTGAAGGGCTGGAAGAGGAACTGCGCGGTACGCTTGTCGAGCGCGGCAAGAAGGTCGTCGTAGCGGCCCTCGGCAAACATCCGCTCGAAGTCCTTGTACATGTGGCGGCGCCAGAGGGCCTCGCCCACGAGGACCGCGGCAACGATTGCGAACGTGATGTACATGAGGGTCTTGCTGTCCATGGGTGCGTCCCTTCGCCAGGGCGCGGACCGAGGGTCGCGCCCGATCGTGCTCTCCTTGCCGCCCGCTACTTCCCGCCCGCCGTGACCACGGACCCGTTACTTCCCGTCCGCCGCGACCACGGGCAGGGTCACCTCCGCGACCTGGCCGGAGTCGGTCTCGGCCCGGAGCGTGAGGCGGCCCGGCGCCCCGGCGCGAACCACCGCGAGCGCACGTCCATAATACGTTGTGCAGTGCCCGGAGAGGAAGGACTCCGTGCTGCGGGGCCGGGCGCTTCCCAGCCCCAGGAGCTCGCCGCCCTCCACCACGACGCTCACGGGCACGTCGGCGCAGCTCTCCACCACGCCGTCCACGTCGGCCATGGCCAGGTCCACGTAGGCCACGCCGCCCGCTGCCACCTGGTCGCACTCGGGCAGGAGCGTGGGCCAGGGGTCGCCCGCGGACGCGAGCTCGCAGGTGCTGATGGGCTGGCCGAGCTCGTCCATGACCACGGCACGCAGGCGACCCGGCTCCCAGCGCGCGTGGAAGCGGGCCACGCAGCCCACCACGTGGCGGCGGCCCAGAGACCGGCCGTTGAGGAAGAGCTCGCAGAGGCTGCCTCGCTCGGCGTAGACCTCCACCTCGGCCATCCGGCCCTCGCAGCCCCGCCAGGCCCAGGAGGGGATGGAGTCCGTGCAGCGCCAGGCCGAGGTCGTGACGCGCTCCCCCGCATGCGTCACGGGACGGACGCAGATCTGCGGGTGGGGCAGCTGGTGGCGAGCCGCCCGGGCCAGGAAGGCCTCTCCCCCGGGATTGCCGCAGAGGTCGAGCAGGCCCACCCCGGCGAGCAGCCAGGGATAGGGCTTCTCGTAGCCCGCGCCGTCCGGCGTGTAGGCCCAGGCACCCACGCCCACCTCGCCGATGTAGTCCCAGGCGGCCCACACGAAGTCCCCCACCACGAGGGGGAGGCGCTCGACGGCCCGCCAGTTGGCCACGAGGTCCTTGGGGAAGGTCTCCGAGCCATAGATCACGCGGTGCGGGTGCAGGCGGGCGTCCTTGTAATAGCGGGAGGAGCCGTAGTTGTAGCCGCAGATGTCGAGAAGGTCGAAGGCCGGCGAGGTGCTGCGGTCGGCCAGGGCCGTCGCGGCCGAGCCCTCCATGAAGCCGCCCGTGGCGTTGGCCAGCATGTTGTATGTGGTGGAGTCCATGCCCGACATGACGCGGCGCAGGGCCCCGCCGGAGCCGGCATCGAGCCCGCCCTTATCGCCGTAGACCGAGGCGGTCGTGCCCGAGAGCGCCAGGATCGAGAGGTTGATGCCGGCCGTGACCGGGCGGGTGCGGTCCGCGGCGTGCAGGTGGTCCACCAGCTCGGCGAGGGCGGCGAGGCCGCGGGCGTCATGCGGCTCGGAGAGCTCGTTGCCCACGGAGTAGGCGATCACGCTGGGGTGGCCGAAGTCGCGCGCCACCATGGCATCAAGGTCGGCGAGGTGGTTGGCCGTCCAGTCGGTGGCGTAGTCGTGGGGGTTCTTGTGCTGGTACCACATGTCCCAGGCCTCGTCGACCACGTAGACGCCCAGGGCGTCCGCCGCCTCCAGGAGGGCTCGCGAGCAGGGGTTATGGGCTGCGCGGATGGCATTGAAGCCCTGGTCGCGCAGGCGGCGGACGCGGCGCCAGGCGGCCTCGTCGGGCTCGGCCGCGCCCAGGACGCCGTCGCCGGAGTGGATGCAGCCGCCCCGCAGGAGGACGGGCTTGTCGTTCACGAGAAGGCCGTCGTCGCCCCAGGCCATGGTACGCAGGCCGAAGGTGACGGTTGCCACGTCGGAGGCCGAGGAGGTCAGGGCCGTGGCGCGGCAGGTCAGCAGGTGCGGGGCGTCCTCGCTCCAGAGGGGCGCGCCGGGAAGCTCCAGGGTCACGTGGCGGCCATGGGCGCAGGCGAGGGTGCGCTGGCCGTCGCGGATCTCCACGCGCACGTGGGCGCCCGCGGGCACACCCGTGACGTCCACGTCCACCGTTGCCGGGTCCAGGCTCACGGTGGTCACGCGTAGGGCGTCGGGGGTAATGGCTGCCTGGGTGGCTCCGATCCAGAGCCAGGCTGGCCGGGTAATGCCCGCGCCGGAGTACCAGCGGGAGTCGGGCTGGTCGACGTTGGAGCAGACGACCTGCAGGACGTTGGGCTCGCCGAGGCGCAGGGCGGGAGTCAGGTCCACGCGGAAGCTGGTGTAGCCGTAGGCGTGGCGGGCGAGCTCGGCGCCGTTGAGGGAGACGATGGCGTCGCGGTAGACCGCCTCGAGCTCCAGGAGGACGCGCTTGTTCGCCCAGGTCGCGGGGGCGTCGATGACGCGCTCGTAGGTGTAGGTGCCGCCCAGGAAGTAGGCACCGCCCGCGCCGCTGGGGGCCTGGGGGGAGCGGCCGTTGCCCAGCATGGCGTCGTGCGGGAGGGTGACGGGCACCTCGGGCCCGCCGTTGCGCGAGAAGGTCCAACCTGTGTTGAGCGGCATACGCCTCATGCGTCCCCCGATCTGCCGGCCTTGTCGGTTCCGTGCGCCGACCTTGGCGGCTGGCGGCGTGACGAACGTGGTAGATGATAGGGCAAACGGGCCGCGGCGGCGGGTGCACGTTTGCGGCGGGCAAAGGGGCCGCGGCGGCGGGTGCACGTTTGCGGCGGGCAAAGGGGCCGCGGCGGCGGGCAAACGTCGCAATCCGCCCCGTCCTTGTCGCTTGCCGCGCGTTCGGCAGCACATCTTGCGCCATTTGTGTCCGCCGACCACAGCATCATGGGCGTCACGCTAAAATGATGCCTCGTCGAAAGGTTGCCCATGAACTACGCAAACATCAAATATTGTGATATCGCCAACGGATCAGGCGTACGTACCACGCTTTTTGTGTCAGGCTGCAGACTTCACTGCAAGAACTGCTTCAACGAGGAGGCATGGTCCTTCTCCGCGGGCGAGCCCTTTACCCCCGCCGTGGCCGACAAGATCGTCGCCTCGCTCGCGCCCGACTACGTGAACGGCCTCTCCGTGCTCGGCGGCGAGCCCACAGAGCCCGAGAACCAGCGCGGGCTCGTGGACTTTCTCGAGCGCGTTCGCGCCACATACCCAGACAAGGACATCTGGATGTACTCCGGCCGCACCTGGGAGCAGATCACGCGCGGCGAGTGGCACATCCCCGGCGTGACCGACCGGATCCTGGCCACGCTCGACGTGCTCGTGGACGGGCCCTTCGTGCAGGACCTCTACGACATCACGCTGCGCTTCCGCGGCAGCTCCAACCAGCGGCTCATCGACGTGCCGGCCACGCTGCGCCGCGGCAACGTGGTCCTGTGGCAAGACGACCCCGTCTTTGCCACCCACATGATGTGACAGAACCGGCATTCGTCTAACCACATCACAAGTTCCTCGGGCCGAGGCTGCCGTGCGTCCGCATCCCCTAGCCCAGCAACCCTTGGAATCCCGGTGCGGGGTCTAGGTCAACGACGGCCTCCTCGGGATAGTCGTCCAGCCGGGAGCAGAGCTCCAACAGACTCCCCCTGCTGGTGGCGTCAATCGCCCAGAAGTGGGAAGTCCTCCAAGTCATCCCTACGCTTGCCAAACAGCACGATTGCCTCCCTTTCCGCCCACCGCCATCTGCCGTGGGCCCTGCAAATCCAACGATATAAAGGAGCTCCCCATCACGCTCGATAAGGTCCTCCTATACCTAATCCAAGTCGCGGACAACGACGAGAGGCTCACGGGTTGTCCCGCGATGAGATTTCGGGGCGCACCCGTCCGAGCAGCCCCTCGCGCTTGAGACTTTGGTTCCCGCACCTGCTGGAGGCATGTTTCCTCAACTCCCCGATGACCGCGAACGGGCGGCCGATGTCGCCTACCACTCATCGCTGTAGGGGCTGGCATAGGGATCCCAGCCCTCCCAGCTCGTGATGAAGCGGATGCCGCAGCGGATGGCTCCGCTCGACTGGTTGAACCACCCAAAGTCCTGGGGGCATCCCAGTCTGTGTTCGAGATGACCTCGAACGCCTTGATTCCCACCTCGGACGGATCGTCACAACACAGCGTGCATTCCGTAATGTGCACCTGTCATCTCGATCCGTCGGGGGCGGCCGCCATCGCGTCGCTCACGACGTACTTTCTGCCGCCCGCAAACGTCCCGACAGTCATCCAAACATGTCCCTCATCAACCGTCCCGCCGCCGATGGTGGACATGAGGTCCTCAGCACGTAAGGAGAGGTCATCCTGGTTCTCCCGCGCAGCCACGGAAAGCTGGGCCTCAAGCCCGGACGCGTCCGAATCCCCGACGACACGCGAAAACTGCTCCAAACAGTCCGCGCTGGCATCCTCATCGGCCATCATAGAGCGGGGACCGCACCCCTCGTGACCCTCGTGGGAGCACCCACGAGGGTCACGAGCACGTCGAAACGGCACCCAACAGAGCGGTGGCGGCCGTCTTAGCTCGCATGCGGATGCTCACTGCGCCACTCCTCCCAGGTCCTCACGACCACGATTCCGGGATCGCTTCCCACCCCGCTGCTCGTATAGCTCTCCGGCTCGTCGGGCTGTTCAGCCGGGTACAAATCCATCGCCCAGAGGCCCACCTTCTTGGGCTCGTCCTCGTTGTATGTGCAGTCCACGACGTTGAGCAGCCATCGACTGCCGTCCTGGGCTGTAATCGTGGCGCGGCTCACCACGTAGATGCTCCCGCTCGGGACGCTGCCTTGGGTGTTCACGCCTTGATCGGGTGTTAGCGACCCACCGCCAACTGCAGATATCAAATCGCCAGCCTGCTCGGCAAGGTCCCCATCCTGTGACCGCGCTTCCTCGGAGAACGCCGATGTGAGGGCTTCGGCATCGGAACCGGAGATGGCGTCGGACAGCTCTGCAAAACGCGCAGCACTTGCATCTTCTCCGGACATCGTCGCCCTTGAGTCCTCGTCTGTTCCAAACTGGCACCCAGTTAGAAGCAAGGCGGAAACGAGAAACGCCCCCATCAAGTACGCGACCTGCTTACCATGCATAATATGCCACCTTATGCTCCTCGTCGAAGCACCACCCAGGGGTGGTCTTCCATCTGGAATAGAAGCCATTCCAAAGACTTGGACTAGCCGAGAAATCCACAATGCCAGATGCAATCAGGTCTTCTTGATGGGCGTCTTGAATACTTGGGTTAAAGCCGTTCGTCCACCAGTTAGTCTTTCTGGGGTCATAGATGAAGTAGGCCTCGCCATCTGAGTTGTACAGAAGGACGCCTGCCCTCCTCATGAAGCGCCCGTTCTGCGCCACGAAGAGCTCCTTGAAGCCGTCGTAGTCCATCTGGACCTGGTAGTCGTATTGCTGGTCCACGTCCTTCTCCTTCCTAGTCTGCGGCGTGCCAGAAGGGACAGTACTGGTCACCGGACGTGTTCCAATAGCTCTCCCGACCGCGCTCATAGCGGTAGCTGCTCCATAGCGAACTCAGTGACATGCAGTCCTCCTAGATCTTGTAGCCGCTAGTCAAAGAGCGTGGGCCTGGGCTCGAAGTCCACCACGTCCTGCACTGGATAGTCGCTCACGCGCGTGCACACGTCGTACAAGCTGCCACAGGCGGAGGTGTCGATGGCGTAGAACAGGCTGGTCTTCTTGTAGTCGATGAGATGGCAGGCCCAGTCGTCCGGATAGCCCGGCCTGGGGGAATAGCATCCGCTCAGGACGCACCCCATCCCTGGGAACATCCACATGTGCATGAGGCGGTAGGACTGCCCCCTGGGCTCCAGCGGGTTGCGGAAGCCCTGGCTCGTGTCGAAGGTGCAGCCTCGGTTGTCCACCAGGAACATCCGGTAGTTTCGCGTCATCTGGCCGGAGAGCTGCACGAGGAGCTCCTCGGGGACACCGTGCCGCTCGGCGTAGGCATGGATGGCCGCGGTGTCATGCTCGCCCAGGATGATCGGCAGGCTCTTTGGCTCGTCGTCACATGGGGCGATGGCGGCGTGCAGGTCCACGCTCGCACGTGAGAAGGGGTGGTCCTTCTCGGGGAACACCGCGCGGAAGCGGGCCTCCCAGAGGGACCTGTCCTCGGGGAAGGGCCTGAGGAAGAAGCCCCCGTTGTGGCCCGGGGCCTTGACCACGCCGCAGGCCCACTCGCCGTCGTACACCACGCCGGCGCTGGCCTCCCCGTACTTCCCGTTCATGAGGACCACACCCTCAGAGGAGAGGCAGCGCACGGCGCGGCCCAGCTCCTCGTTGGGGTTGCCCTCCGCATCCACCCAGCCCGAGGCTTGGTAGCGGTTGACCAGGTCGCGCCTCCAGGGGCCCTTGTGGGCCTGCCTCCTCATGATCGCGTTGCCGTCGAGGTTCTTGGTATTGCAGGCCACGAGGCCGGCGTCGAAGCCTCCCATAAGGGTGAAGAGGTCCTCCGCCGAGAAGCGCACCTGCTCCAGGGGGAGCTCCGCCAGGTCTACCTTCTTCTTGCCGAAAAACATGTTCCCCTCATTCTCAATTGGTTACCGCACACGACTGAAATATCGGTTCCGCATTATCCGGCAGTGCCCAAGGCGTACGCATCCTTCCCCTTGCCTTGGAATCTAATGGATGGCACTTCGCGAGCAGCGCGCTCGCACGTCTACTCTCGGGACGCCTGGTCCAGGAGGCTGGGACCGCCCTCCAAGTCCACGATGTCCCGCTCGGGGTACACGTCGAAGGGGCGCATACACAGCTCCCAGAGGCTGCCCCTGCTCGAGAAGTCCAGGCCGTAGAAGAGCATCAGCCTCTTGTACCCGTCCTCCTCGACGTGCGAGGCCCAGTCCTCCGGCACGCCCGGGTGCCAGGCGTCGCAGCCGTTGAGGGTGCAACCCGCCCTAGGCACCACCCACATGCGCTTGATGGCGCCCCGGCCAGGGGGTTGCTCATCCCCTGGCCGGTGCCGAAGGTGGAGCCGCGGGTGTCGTCCACGTAGAGGCGGTAGAGGCCCCCCAGGCCGTTGACGAGGTCCATCAGGGCACCCTCGGGCACGCCGTGCCGTCCCGCGTAGGCCCGCAGACCGTCGATGTCCCTGTCCCCCAGCAGCTCCGGCAGCTCCTTCGCCTCGTCCTCGCGGGGAGCGACGGCCGCGTGCAGGTCCCAGTTGGCCTTGGCCAGTGGGTACTGGTCCGGCGGGAAGATCTCCTGGAACCTCGCCTCCCAGAGGGACTTGTCGGCCGGGAAGGGCTTGAGGAAGTAGCCGCCGCGGAACCCCTGGGCCTTGACCACGCCGCAGGCCGCCTCGCCGTCTGTGACGACCTCCGCCGTGCCCTCCTCGTACTTGTCGTTCATGACCACCACGCCGGGGGAGGAGATGAGCCGCACCATCCGCCCCAGCTCCTCGTTGGGGTTGCCCTCCGCGTCCACCCAGCCGGAGGCCTGGTAGCGGTTGACGAGGTCGCGCCTCCAGGGGCCCTTGTGGGCCTGCCTCCTCATGACCGCGTCGCCGTCCAGGTTGTGGGTGTTGCAGGCGACCATCCCCAGGTCGAAGCCGCCCATGAGGGTGAAGAGGTCCTGCGCCGAGAAGCGCACTTGCTCCAGGGGGAGCTCCGCCAGGTCTACCTTCTTCCTGCCGAACAACACGTTTGCCTCGCTTCCGCCCGTCTAGGTCAGATAATCAAATATCAATTCAATTATTATCCCGCGGCGCCCAATGCATAGCCGTCCTTGCTCTTCCCACCTCTGAAGATGGTGCCCATGGCAGCACCGACGACCTTGCCGGCTCCTTGGAGACGCGTCATGCCCTTTTTCGGCACCGCTCAGCTCACCGCTCAGTTTCCCGGCAATCTTATCGGCCTCGCCACCCGCCTTGCTTGCGCCTCCCTTCATGAGCTTTGAGAAGCCCTCGCCAACCTCCGAGGCACCCTCCGCGTTCACGGCCTTGCCCAGCAGGCTCTCCGGTATGTTGCCCATAGCCGCTGCGGTCTTGTCCACCATTGCCTGGATAGTTAGCTTTAGTTAATTTTAGACTAGACGGGCTCTGGCACCATGGCAAACCCCCTGGGAGACCGGCGTCGTGTAACACTTTCCATCGCCTCTGTTAGACAGGCGCAAGGAGCCGCTCATGCGGACGTTAGGCGTCTGACATGAGTCGGGCAGGTTACGTGCTACGCAGACTGCCCCCCTGGCGGCATAACCTAGAGGTGAGAAAAGCGGAGGTCACCGCTCTTGCATTGCACATTTGATATTAGGAGGAGCCATGATGACCCAGCACGTGCTACCCGCCATGAGGCGGAGCCGCCAGCAGCTGGACGAGGGGACCTGCCGGGCGGTGCTTGCGCGCGGCACGTCGGGCGTGCTCTCCCTCAAGGACGAGGTCTACCCCTACTCCACGCCCATAAGCTACGCCACCGATGGGGACGTCATCTACTTTCATGGCGCCGTTGTCGGCCACAAGCTGGACGTGCTGGAACACGACCCGCACGCATCCTTTGTGGTGATCGACCAGGACCTCGTGGTGCCCGAGAAGTTCACCACCTACTTCCGCAGCGTGGTGTGCTACGGAACCGTACGCAAGGTGGAGGACGACGCCGAGAAGCGCCGCGGAATCGAGCTCATAGGCCACAAGTACTCGCCCGAGGTGCCCGAGGAGCTGCTACAGGAGGAGATCTCGGGCGCCTGGAACCGCATGGTCGTCCTGGCCATGGACATCGACGCCATGAGCGGCAAGGAGGCCATCGAGCTCGTGCGCGAGCGTGCCAAGAGTGTCTGACAGTCTTGGCACGGGACGGGAACAGGCGCCTGGGGTTCGGGGCCAGCGCCCCGACAGCCGCACGCGCCGGCCTCGCTGGCCTTCTCGCTGGAAATAACGGACACAAGTTGCGCCCCGGTCGGTCGAATCCTGCGGAAACGTCCGATCGGGGCGCGTTGCGTGCAAACATCTGTCCGTTATTCCGCCCAGCGGCCCGGCGGGCAGGGCGGAACACAGTAAAGCGTGACAAGAGCTCCGACCCCGCGTGACAAGAGCTCCGACCCCAAAGGGGCTAGGCGGCGAAGGGGGCGTCGCCCTCCTGCGGGTAGTCGGCCAGGGCGTAGCTCCTCACCGTCTGGTCGTCGTAGGTGTTGTAGTAGTAGGTGTTCGTCCTGCTGGAGAAGAGCCCGGTGTAGATGGTCTTCTCGAAGTCGCCGTTGCCCATGCGGGCGCACCCGTCCACCATGGCCACCTGCTGCAGGCTGTGGAACATGCGGCTGACGTTTGCCGCCTCGTCTTCCTGCTCGGGGTAGTTGGCGTTGACGTAGGCCGCACGCACGAAGCGCGAGGTGGAGTAGTAGTCGCCGGGAAGCCCGCGCTGCATGGAGCCCGACCCAAATGGACGCAGGGCCTTGCCCATGGCACCCTCGCCCTCGGGGTAGTCCGAGCAGACGTTCATGTAGTTGCGCAGGTTCTCCTCGTGCCAGGCGAAGCCGGGCTGGTTGGCCAGGACATTCACCTGGTCGTGGAACACATGCATGCCGTCGGCGCGGTACTCCACCACGATGGAGCGCTGCTCGTCGCCGATGATCCAGTGCAGAAGCGACGTGGGGTACTTGGTGGTCACGGGCTTGTCCACGATGGCCACGTTGTCCAGGGCCTCCTCCACCTCGTTCACGGTGGAGAAGTTCGCGCACACCCAGAGGGGGAACTCCCAGCTGGACACGTTGGTCTTGCCGGCGACGCCGTCCTTCTCGTACATGGCGTAGCCCGGGAAGTTGAGGCCGGCCACGGCCAGGCCCTGGTCGTTGCCGCAGTCAAAGTAGAGGGGCTGGCCCTCCTCTATGATGCCCATGCCGATGATGGGGTACTTGACCTCGGGCGTGGCCCCAAAGGGCGAGGCCGGGCGCACGCCGCGCGGGGTCACGACCACGCGCTCGCCATAGCCGCAGGACCAGTCCAGATTGCGGCCCAGGTACATGTAGTGGCCGCTCTTGTCGGTAAACCGAATGCTCGTGCACATATGGAACCCCTTTCGACCACGGGCCGTGCGCCGGGCAAGAAGGGCCGCGGCGTGGCGGCGCCATATGATGGGGACGCCCGCGCGGGGCGGGCGTCGGTTGACCAAACCTGAGTCTACGCCCGCTTGGGCCTAGTGCCTGAAGGTGATCTCGCCCGTCTCGGGGTCCATGGACTCCACGATGGCCAGCGAGTCGACCGTGTAGCCGTCCGCGCGCAGGTCGCGGCCGCCGGGCTGGAAGCCCTTCTCCACGGCGATGCCGATGCCCTCCACGGTGGCCCCAGCCTCGGCGCAGATCTTGAGCAGGCCGCGCATGGCCGCGCCGTTGGCCAGGAAGTCGTCGATGATCAGCACGTGGTCGTCGGGTCCCAGGTAGCGCTTGGACACGATCACGTCGTAGGTGCGCCCGTGGGTGAAGGACTTGATGGGCGTGGTGTAGACGGAGCCGTCGAGGTTGATGGACTGGCTCTTCTTGGCGAAGACCGCCGGCACGCCGAACTCGGCTGCCACCGCCGCGGCGATGCCGATGCCCGAGGCCTCGATCGTGAGGACCTTGTTTATGTGGGCGTCGGCGAAGTCCTCGTGCCACTGCTTTGCCATGTCCTGGAAGAGCGCCACGTCCATCTGGTGGTTGAGGAAGGAGTCCACCTTGAGCACTCCCCCGCTCTTTACGGTCCCGTCCTTGATGATGCGGTCCTCGAGCTCCTTCAACCTTGGCTCCTCTCGTCGCGTTCTGGTGCTTTCAGGATAGCGCACACCGGGGTGTCCGTCCGCATGGGCTTTGTGCGCGGTCACGACAGTTTGCCGAGAAATGTGCGCCATAACGATGGTATGTTTTGCTACGCATTCTAGACTAATGGGAGTCAGGGACAACCGACAGGGGAGGCTCCGTGTCCGAATTCGTCATCGTGGCAGAGACTGGGTCCGACATCTCGCACGAGGTGGCCAAGCGCTATGGGATCGAGCTCGTGCCCATGCATGTGAACTTTGCGGAAGGCACGCGCGACGACGGCAGCTTCGAGCCCGAGGAGCTCTACGAGAGCTACAAGCGCACGAAGAAGCTCCCCCACACCGCGGGCTGCTCGCCCCAGGACTTCCAGGTGGTCTTCGACCGCATCCACGCCGAGAAGCCCGAGGCGCAGATCGTCTACCTGGCCTACTCGGCCGCGACCACGGTGAGCTTCGAGTCGGCCCACATCGCGGGCGAGGGACGCGACTACCTGACCTGCATAGACACCAAGTCCGTCTCGTCCGGCCAGGGCATGGTGGTGCGCGAGACCTGCGAGTGGATAGCCGCCCACCCCGACGCCACGATCGACGACGTAAAGACGCACGTGAACGGCCTCATCCGCCGCATCCGCATGGCCTTCATCCCCGGCGACCTGGACTATCTGCGCGCCGGCGGCCGCCTGAGCAACACCGCCTACCTGGGCGCCACCCTCCTGCGGATAAAGCCCGTGGTGGAGATCGAGGACGGCAAGCTCGTGGCCACCGAGAAGGACCGCGGCGGGCTCGAGAAGTGCATCGCACGCCTGACCGAGCGGTTCGTGACGCGCGAGCCCATGGACCTTTCGCGAATCTTCATCATCTACACCATCGGCAGCGCGCCCAACCCCGTGCGCAAGGCGCTGGTGGATGGGATCCTGCACCGGCACGGCGTCCAGGAGATCGAGTGGATCAAGAGCGGCTGCGTGATCGCGAGCCACTCGGGGCCAAACTCCTTTGGCATCGTGGGCCTCGCTAAGTAGGGTCGGGTCGCGCGTGCACCTCGGTCCTGGCTGTCACGGCACCTCGGTCCTGGCTGTCACGGCACCTCGGTCCTGGCTGTCACGGCACCTCGGTCCTGGCTGTCACGTTTTTCTCGCATTACGTCTGTCACGGCACCTCGGTCCTGGCTGTCATGTTTTTCTCGCATTACGGGAATAGGCGGCGGAGTCCCGTGTCACCCGATCCCGCGTGACACGGGACCCGACCCCGCGTTCCGGACCAAAACGTGACAGCAGGACCGAGGTGCCGTGACACCGTGACAGCAGGACCGAGGTGCCGTGACAGCAGGTGCCGTGACGCTCAGCCGTCGAGCCTCTCGCCGCGGAGGATGCCGATGCCGTGCGGCAGGACGTCGATCACGGCCGAGAGGTTCTCCACCGCGGCCTTGGGGCTGCCCGGCAGGTTGACCACCAGCGTCCGCCCCGCGATGCCCGCCACCTCGCGCGACAGGCAGGCCTTGGGCGTGATTCCCATCGAGGCCGCCCTCATGGCCTCCGGGATGCCCGGCACCATGCGCTCGCACACGGCGGCCGTGGCCTCCGGCGTCACGTCGCGCGGCGAGAAACCCGTCCCGCCGGTCGTCACCACGAGCGCCACGTCGACGGCCACCGCCTCGCGCAGCGCCGCCTCGATCGCCGGCCGGTCGTCGGGCACGATGCGCGAGCCCACCACCCGATAGCCCTTGTCGGTGAGAAAGCCGACCAGCGCCGGTCCGCTCGCATCGGGTCGCTCGCCTGCGGCCGAGCGGTCGCTCACGGTGATGACCTGTGCGCTGAACTTGTCCATGACGATCCTCTCCGCAAACAAGGAGCAAACAAAGGGGGTACTCCCCCGTGTTTGGCAGACAGGGACTCACTTCCCGAAGGGGCAGCGCGGGAAGGTGCAGGGCTTGCAGCGCAGGCAGAGGCCGCCCTCCCCCATGTGCGTGATGTCGGAGCGCCGCACCGGCACGCCGGCCGCGATGCGGGGGAGCACCAGGTCGAAGACCGTGGCCGCGTTGTACATGGCGCAACCGGGAAGCCCCAGCACGGGCACGCCGCCCGCCTCGGTGGCACCGGCACTGCCCTCCTCGCCGTCGAAGTAGCCCACGAGCAGCATGGCCCCCGGCAGGACCGGCGCCCCGTACGACACGATCCGCGCACCAGCGCGCTTGATGGCACCGGGGGTGTTGTCGTCGGGGTCCACGCTCATGCCGCCCGTGCAGACCACCAGGTCCACGCCAGCCGCGCGCGCCTCGTTTATGGCCCCGGTCACGGCCTCGATGTCGTCGCCAGGCGTGGCACGCCAGGTCACCTCGATGCCAAAGGCCGCGAGTTTGGCCTCCACGACCGGCGTGAACTTGTCCTCTATGAGGCCGCTCGCCACCTCGGAGCCCGTGGCCACCACCGCCGCCGTGCGCAGCTTCCAGGGCGCCACGCGCATGAGGGCCCCGCGCGCCGCCACGTCCGCCGCGGCCTCGGCCGCCGCCACGACCTCCTCGCGCACCACCAGCGGGATCACGCGCGTGCCCGCCAGGGCGTCGCCCTCGCGCACGGCAAAGCCGCCCTTGCGCGTGGCCACCATGACCTCGTTTGTGTCGTTCACGGCGTCGAGACGGGCCGTGTCCACCAGAAAGACGCCGTCGCAGGAAGCCTCGATCCCGATCTTGCCCTCACTGGGCGCCCCGGACGCCCGGCAGCCCGGCCCCAGGCACAGCGCCGCCAGTCGCTCGGCCGCATCGTTCTCGTGGAGCATGCCGGGCTCCATCTCCCACACGTAGAGGTTGACCTTGCCCATGGAGAGAAGGACTGGCACGTCCTCGGCCGTGACCACATGGCCCTTGCGGAAGCGCGGGCCCTTGCAGCGCGGCAGCTCGTGGCCCTCGGCGTCCGTGCCGCCAGGCAGGATCTGCGTCATGTCGTGGCAGAGCACGTGGCCCACCGCGTCCTCGGTCCTTATCAGCTTCATCTTCTCATCCCTTTCCCGGCACTGGGGTGGGCACCAGGGGGTACCCCCTTGCTGCCCGATTTCGGGCACCAGGGGAGTACCCCCCTAGTGCCCACCCCCGACTCACATCCCGACCACGCGCACGGTATCCCCGGCGCGCACCGTGCCGCCGCGGACCACCACGCAGAATATCCCCTTTGTGGGCATCACGCACATGCCCGTCTTGCGGCGGATCTCGCAGTCGTTGTGGCAGGTCTTGCCGATCTGCGTGACCACCAGGAGCGCCGGCCCCACGGCTAGCATGGTCCCCACGGGCAGCTCGTGCACGGCGATGCCGCGCGTGAGGACGTTCTCCGCAAAGTCGCCCGGGCCCAGGTCCGGCCAGCCGCCGGCTCGCATGAGGTCCACCGACTCGTCGGCCAGGAGGCTCACCTGACGGTGCCAGTTGCCGGCGTGGGCGTCGCCCGCGATGCCCTGGCTCACCACGAGCTCGATCGCATCCACGGGATGCTTGCGCTCGCCCTTGCGCTCCGAAAGACAGACGGCAGCCACCGTTCCCGCAGGTAGGGAGGCTGCCGGGTTGGGCGACAAGGACGCGGCCTTCTCTCCCGCGGCATCGGTGCCCACGGTACCGGCGCACGCGGGCCCCTCGCCCGCCCGCACGAAGTGCCCCGACTTGCCGCCGTCCTTCTCCAGCAGGCGGACCTGGTCGATGACCATGTCGCGCTGGTGGGCCTTGCACATGTCGTAGATGGTGAGGCCGGCCACGCTCGCGGCCGTGAGGGCCTCCATCTCCACGCCCGTCTCGCCCACGCACTTGCACGTGGTCTCGATGGCCACGCCGTCCGCCTCCAGCGAGAAGTGCACGTCGACCCCCGTGAGCTGCAGGGGATGGCACATGGGCACGAGCTCCCAGCAGCGCTTGGCGGCCATGATGCCGGCCACCTGCGCCACGGCCAGGACGTCGCCCTTGCGGGTCCTGCCCTCGCGCACCAGCTCGAGCGTCGAGGCGTTCATGCGGACCTTGCCTGCGGCACGCGCCACGCGAAAGGTCTTGTCTTTGCTGGTCACGTCCACCATGCGGGCGCGGCCCTGGTCGTTGAAGTGCGTGAGGGGAGCCCCCTCGGCGTCTGTGGCCACCCCAGCTGCATCGGCCATCTCAGCCTCCTATCTCGTTCATGCCGCGGGCCGACTGGCTGCCCTCGCGGCTGCTGTCGCTCGCATCCATATGATGCCCCTCCGGCTTGGCCTCGATGCCGCGGCGGATGGCGTCGACAAGGGCTTCGCCGTGCAGGCCGCGCAGGGGGATCTCCGCCGCCGAGTGCAGGCAGGGCTTGAGCATGCCGTCCGAGGTCACCCGGATGCGGTTGCACTGGCTGCAGAATCGGTGGCCCATGGGGCGGATGAGGCCGATGCGGCCCGCCCAGCCGGGCACCTGGTAGAGCTCGGCCACGCCGGGGTCGGGGGGCGGGACGGCTCGCGGGACATCCGGGACGCTTAGCCCGCGGTAAGCGTCCGGGGTTTCCCGATCCGGGACTTCCATGCCGCTTAGCCCACCATAAGCGTCCGGGGTTTCCCGATCCGGGACGGTCGCGCCGCTTAGCCCGCGGTAAGCGTCCGGGTCATCCCGATCCGGGACGGTCGCGCCGCTTAGCCCACCGTAAGCGTCCGGGGTTTCCCGATCCGGGACGGTCGCGCCGCTTAGCCCACCGTAAGCGTCCGGGATGTCCCGATCCGGGACGGTCGCGCCGCTTAGCGGGATCGCAGCCGATGCCCCAACCGGCACCGCGTCGGGCACCGCCTCCAGCACCCGCTCCGCCGGCACGAAGCGCGCCTGCGGCCAGTTCGCGCTGGGGCCGAGCGGCATGAGCTCGATGAAGCGCACGTCGATGGGCAGGTCGCGTGCCAGGCCGGCCACGCGCGCGACCTCGTCGTCGTTGAAGCCGCCCACCAGCACGCAGTTGACCTTCACGCCAGGGGTGCCCTCGCCAGGGGTGAACTTGCCGGCGCCGCCCTTGCCGGCGCCGCCCTCGCCGGCGCCGCCCTTGTCTCCCGAGAAGCCTGCGTCGAGCGCCGCGTGCAGCCCCGCCAGCGCGTCCTCCAGCCGCCCGCCGCGCGTGATCCGCGCGTATCGGGCGGGGTCCAGCGTGTCCAGGCTCAGGTTCACGCGCGAGAGCCCCGCCGCCCGCAGGTCGGCCGCCAGGGGCGAAAGGAGCGTCCCGTTGGTTGTCATGGCCACCTCGCGCACCCCAGGCACCCCGGCCAGCATGCGCACCAGGTCCACGATCCCGCGCCGCACCAGGGGCTCGCCGCCCGTGAGCCGCACCTTGGTCACCCCGAGCGACGCCGCGGCGTCTACGACCTCGCGCAGTTCCTCGAAGCTCAGGATGTCCTGGTGGCGCAGCATGGGCACGCCGCCCTCGGGCATGCAGTAGCGGCAGCGGAGGTTGCAGCGGTCCGTCACGGAGAGGCGCAGGTAGTTGATGCGCCGGCCATAGCCGTCGCGCGTGACGTCCTTCTCGCTCACCGTTCGCCTCCCGCCGTCCGCGTGCCAAGAGCGTCAGGCACTCTTGGCATGGCATCCCCCGCAAGGGGCATCACGCACGCAGCCGGCGCCATCAGGGTGAAGGCGCTCGGCCGGCCCAGCCGGGCCCAGGCGTCCTTCTCCAGCTCGTAGCGGATGAGCCCGCCGCCCGGCGTGCGCACCATGGCGATTATGGAGAAGGTGCTGTCGATCACGCGCTCCACCTTCACGGGGATGGCGTTGGGCGCATCCGGCCTGGCGGGCTCGAAGTAGTGCGCGCGCACGCCCACGCTGGTCACGTCCGCGCTCACGGGAAGACTGGTGCGCAGGGTGACGCCCCAGTCCACGCATTCCAGCAGGCCAGGCCCCACGACGCGCACGGCCGAGAAGTTCTTGCACCCGCTGATAAGTGCCGCGGCCACCGTGCGCGGCTGGGCAAAGAGGTCGCGCACCTGCTGCTTGGGCTCGGAGCGGCCGTTTGATATGACACACACGGTGTCGCACATGCGGTAGACCTCGTCGCGGTTGTGCGACACGAGGATGGCCCCGCCCGGGTACCCACGCAGGAGGTCCGTCATCTCGAGCTCTATCTGCCAGCGCAGGTAGCCGTCCAGCGCGGAGAAGGGCTCGTCCAGCAGGATGAGCTCCGGCGAGCCGGCCAGCATGCGGGCCATGGCCACGCGCTGGCGCTGGCCGCCGGAGAGCTCCGCCGGCCGGTGCTGCTCCAGGCCCGTCAGGCGCATGGCGGCGATCTGCTCCGCCGCCCGGGCGCGGCGCTCCTCGCGGGTGCCGCCCAAGGCGCCAGCCATCACGTTCTGTTCCACCGTCATGGTGGGAAAGAGGGCGTAGCTCTGGAAGAGGTAGCCCACGCGGCGCTCGCGCGGCGGCAGGTCCACGTGGGCGGCGCTGTCGAAGAGCACCCGGTCGTTGAGGACGATGCGCCCTGCGTCCGGCCGTACCAGCCCCGCGATGGACCTCAGCGTCATGGACTTGCCGCAGCCCGAGGGGCCGAGAAGGGCCAGCATCTCGCGGGAGTCGTCCACCTGGAAGGCCACCTGCAGCCGGAAGTCCCCCAGGCGCTTCTGGATGTCCACACTAAGCGGCATGGCGCCCTCCCCTCGCACGCTCCCGGGACCGTCCCTCCAGGAGGTTGAGGGCCAGGAGGACCACCGCGCTTATCGCCAGGTTGACGAGCACCCACCGGAGGGCAGCCGCGTCGTCGCCCGTGCGCCAGAGCTGGTAGACCGTGGTGGACACGGTCGCCGTGACGCCCGGCGTGTAGCCCGCCACCATGGACGTGGCGCCGTACTCCCCCAGGGCGCGCGCGAAGGCCAGCACCGCACCGGCGATGACGCCCTGCCGACAGCTCGGCATCTTGATGCGCCAGAAGACCCAGGCCTCGCGGTGGCCCAGGGTGCGGGCGGCGTCGGCCAGGTCCTCGTCGAAGGACTCGAAGGCGCCGCGCACCGTGCGGTACATGAGGGGGAAGCTCACGACCACGGTAGCCGCGACGGCAGAGTACCAGGTCATGGTGAGGCGGATGCCCAGGGCGTCCAGGACCCAGGCGCCCAGGGGGCGGCGGGGGCCCAGCACGAGCAGCAGCAGGAATCCCACCACCGTGGGCGGGAGCACCAGCGGCAGGGTGAGCACCACGTCGAGGGCGCCCTTGACCACGCGCGGGGCACGGGCCACCAGGTTTGCCAGCCAGATGCCCAGGAAGTAGACCGCCACCGTGGAGATGGCGGCTATCCTGAGCGAGTTTATGAGCGGATACCAGTCCATACGCTTCCTCGATAGGTCGGGCACCAGGGGGTACTCCCCTGGCGCCCATGACAGCGCCGGTCTTATCGGCAGCTAGTCGGCCAGCGGGGTGAAGCCCACCTCCTCGAAGCAGGCAGAGGCCTCGGGACCCTTGAGGAACTCGAGGTAGGCCTTGGCGGCGTCCAGGCTCTTGGAGGCCTTGAGGGCCGCGGCGGGATAGACCACGCGGCCGCACATCTCCTCGGTGGCCTCGTCCACGACGGTCAGCCCCGCGGAGTGGGCGTCAGTGGCGTAGATGACGCCGCAGTCGACGGCCGCCTCGCTCACCTGGGTCGTGACCTCCTTTACGTTGGTACCGTAGGTGATAAGGCCGGCGTTGGCCAGGGCCTCCTCGTCCAGACCGTAGTAGGCCAGGATCTTCTGGGTGTACTGGCCCACGGGCACGTCGGAGTTGCCCATGGCAAGGAGGACGTCAGCGGTCCCGGTGCTTGCCGCCGCCTTGAGCCGCTCGACCAGGTCGTCGAAGCTGGTGATGCCCTTGGGGTTGCCCTCGGGCACGCAGAGGGTGACCTTGTTCTCCAGGATGTCAAAGCGGGTGGAGTGGTCCACGAAGTCCAGGCCCTCGTCGTTGCCGGAGGCGGCCTCCGCGTCCAGCTGGTTCATCTGCTTCTGGCCGGCGGAGATGAAGACGTCGGCCGCGGCGCCCTGCTCTATCTGGGTCTTGAGGGTGCCGGAGGAGTCGAAGTTGTACTGGAGCGCCACGTCGGCCGCCTGCTCGGCATACTTGTCGCCCGCGGCCTGGAGCGACTCCGTGAGGCTGGCGGCGGCAAAGACGTAGAGGGTGGTGGGCTCGGCCGTGGCGCCGGTGCCGCCGGCGTCCGTGCTCGCAGCGGAGTCGGCGGAGCCGCCCCCGCAGGCGGCGAGCGTCATGCCCGCGAGCGCGGTCGTGGCCAGGAAGGTCCGGCGGGTGATGCCTTGCATGGTGGTACCTCTTTCGTGCCGTGCCTATCTCCCAACGCCCCGCGGGGCGAAGGTATCAAAGTTCTAACGTGACAGAAGCTCCGACCCTGCGTGACAGAGGGTCTGACCCCGTGTCACGCGGTCGGCTGGTGGGGACGGACGGGGCGCAGCTCCGCGCGGCAGCGGATCATCTGCGCCGTTATGGAGACCGCGATCTCCGCGGGCGTCACGGCCAGGATGTCTTCGCCGATGGGCAGGTGCACGGCGTCGGCGTCGGCCCGGACAACACCCCTCGCCACGATGGAGTCCCGCGCGAAGGCGGCCTTGCGACGGCTGCCGATGCAGCCCACGTAGGCCGGGTGGCACGGCACCACCTGCGCGAGGACGTCGACGTCGGCCATGTGGCCGTGGGTGAGGACGACCGCGTAGTCGCGCGCCGTGGGGAGAAGGTCCGCCGGCAGGGCCCTGAAGTCCACCAGCCGCACCTCGCGCGCGGCCGGGAAGACCTCCGGGCGCGCCAGCTCCGGCCGGTCGTCCACGACCACCGGCACCCAGCCCGTGGACGCGAGCAGCGGCACGAGCGCCTGGCCCACATGGCCGCCGCCATACACGTAGCAGCGGGCGTCGGGCGCGATGGGCTCCACATAGGTACGGGTGGCCTCGGACCAGGCGGGATCCGTGCCGAAGGGGTCCACCGGCGCCACGGGCTTGTCCACCAGGTCGAGGCGCGGGTGGGCCGGGTCGTCCCAGTGCTCCACGACCCAGGCGAGCGACCCCACCGCGAGGACCTTGGACAGTCGCCGCAGGTAGGGAAGGGCCTCCGCCGGCTCCAGGCGGCACACGCCGAGGAGGGCGTCGCCCCCGCAGGCCATGCCCGTGCGCTCGTGGGTCTCCCACACGAGCGAGGCGGGCTCGGCGCCCGCGAGCACCGCATGGCCGCGCTCGATGGCAATCTGCTCGATGCGGCCGCCGCCCACGGTGCCGATGAAGGAGCCGTCGGCCAGCACCGCCAGGCGGGCGCCCGCGCCGCGCGGCATGGAGTCGCGCGTGGCGAGGATGCTGGCCAGCGAGAAGGCCCGTCCCGCCTGGGCCTCGCCCAGGAGCCGGTCACAGAAGGCCTGGTCGCGCATGGTGTCTTTGGAGTCGTTCATGGTTCCTCCTTTTGTGTCACAGAAGTGTCTGACACTTCTGTGACAGGCGGATGCGGGGGGTGTTGGGCTCATGGGGCACCACGCGTCCGATGGCATGCGCGCAGGGCACGCGCCCGTCCGCCACCAGCGCAGCCACCAGGGCGTCGGCCTGGTCTGGCGCCACGGCCAGGAGCAGCCCGCCCGACGTCTCCGGACAGAAGAGCAGGTCCTGCAGGGCCAGCGGGCACACACCTGCGGCCACCTCGGCCTCGGCAAAGTGCCGGTTGCGGTACATCCCAGCCGGCAGGAGCCCCAGCGAGGCCAGGTCCAGCGCATGCGGCAGGACCACGACCTCGTCTGTCCACACCTCGGCCGCGAGGTCCGCCCCCTGCATCATCTCCAGCGTGTGGCCCATGAGCGAGAAACCCGTCACGTCCGTGGCCCCATGCACGTCGAAGCCCACGGCCACGTCGCGCGCCCAGCGGTTGAGGCACATCATCTGGGCCTCCGCCGCGGCCACGTCGGCCTTCTCGGCCAGACCCTCCTTGGCGGCCGTGGTTATGACCCCCACGCCGAGTGGCTTGGTCTGCACCAGCACGTCGCCCTCGCGGGCGCCGGAGTTGGTGAGCATGCGCGCCGGGTCCACGATGCCCGTCACGGCCAGGCCGTACTTGGGCTCGCGGTCGTAGATGGAGTGGCCCCCAGCGATGCTGGCCCCGGCCTCGGCGACCTTCTCATAGCCCCCGCGCAGGATCTCGTGGACCACGTCGGCCGGCATGTCCTCCGGCACGGCCATAACATTCAGGGCCACCTTGGGCTCGCCACCCATGGCGTACACGTCGGAGAGGGCGTTCGCCGCGGCGATGGCCCCGTAGGTGTAGGGGTCGTCCGCTATGGGCGGGAAGAAGTCCACCGTCTCGACCACGGCCACGTGGTCCGTCACGCGGTAGACCGCCGCGTCGTCGGACTTGTCGAACCCCACGAGCAGGTCGGGGTCGCGCAGGACCTCGATGTCGCAGAGGAGCTTGCCCAGCTCGCCCGCCCCCACCTTGGCGCCGCAGCCCGCGCACTCCGCGAGCTTGGTGAGCTTGACGTCGTCTGCCATCAGCGCTCGCCGCCCTTCTGGCCCGCCGTGCCATCAGCACCGGTCGCCTCCGCCGCGCGCTCCTCGTCGGGTCGCACGGGACGGACGCCGCGGGCACCCACGCAGGGCTCGCCGCCGGCCAGGGCGCCCGAGAGGTTGAGGATGGCCTCGAGCACGCCGCCGCCGACTGCCAGGGCCTTGTCGCTGGAGCAGCGCGCATAGGCCGCCACCCCGCGCGGGTCCACGTCGCCCGACTTCATGCCCGCCCGCACCTGGGCCCCGTCCTGGATGAGGCCGCGCACCACGCCGTCGATCTGGGCCACCATGGGCCGACCCGCCACCATGCCGCATACGTCGCCCGCGTGCACGGCATCGCCGATGGCCACCGTGCCCCGGAACTCACCGTCCGCAGGCGCCCGCATCACGCGCTCGCCCGCAAAGCCACCGATGAGGCCGGGAACCGCCGTGTTCGGGATGGGCTCGCCCTCGTACCACACCCGGCCCAGGTAGTGGCCGCGCATGGTCTCCACCACGGCGTCGCAGTCCTCCTGCGCCACGAAGCCCGGCCCGCAGGCCACGACCACGGGCGCCAGGTCGCGCCGGGTGCCCAGGTTGCGCTTGGCCAGAATCGCGTCGACAAGGACGTCGGGCCGCAGCTCGCCCAGATGGTCGAGACTGGGGTCCACGAGCACCGCCACGTCGCCGGCCGCGGCGACGTCCAGCGCCTGGGCCGCGCCGTCCACACGCACCGCGCGGATGCCCTCGATCGAGCACTCCCCCAGCCTGATGGCCTCCGAGAAGCACACGGTGCGACGGATCGACGTGGGGATGGCGAGGTCGCACATGACCACCCGAATCCCCGCCCGGTGGAGCCGCAGCGCCACGCCCGTGGCGATGTCTCCCGCACCACGAATGACAGCTAGCATGCCCTTGTTCCCTCCCTCCAGACAAAGGCGTCCGGCACCTCTGTCCGACTGCGGTCGTACCGACTGTACCGACCACCTTTGCACCGGCTCTGGCTGCACCGGCCACGACTGCGCCGGCTACAGCTCCAGGTCGTAGATGGCGTCGTAGACAAGGCCGCGCGCCTGCGCCAGGGCCTCGAAGTCAGCCCGCGCCTCCGGTGGCATGGCCCAGGCCAGGCCGCAGTCGGCCCGGATGGCCACCGGCGTGGGGATGATCCGCCCCGCAAGGCCCGCCTCGTGGCAGGCCGACTCGCAGGCCATGGCGGCGTGGGTGGAGGCGAAGGAGACCACGGCCTTCCTACTGCGACGATGCGGCATCAGGCCCCCGCCTCCCTTGCTGCGCCCGCTGCGGCACCGCCCGCTGCGGCACCACCCGCTGCGGCACCGCCCGCTGCGGCACCCTCGTCCTCGGCCGCGTCCTCCGCAGCCAGCTCCGCCACGGCCTCGACCGCGAGGTCGATCTCCTCCTGCGTGTTGAACCAGCCGAAGGAGAGGCGCACGGCCCCCAGGTCCTGGGTGCCCAGGGCGCAGTGCATGCGCGGCGCGCAGTGGGCCCCGGCGCGGGTGGCGATCCCGTAGTCCTGGGCCAGGGCGTCTGCCAGCTCGGAGGACTCCCAGCCCGCCAGGTTCATGGCCACGGCGGGCGAGTGCGGCGCGTCCTCGCGGCCGTACACCGTAACGCCCGGGATGGCCTGGAGCCCCTCCACCAGCCGGTGGCGGAGGACGTCGTCGTGGGCCTGGATGGTATCCACGCGCTTCTTGGCGATCCACTCCACCGAGGCCAGGAGGCCCGCGATGCCATGGGCGTTGAGCGTGCCCGCCTCCAGGTGCTCGGGGAAGGCCGCCGGCTGGTGCTCCTCGAAGGAGAGGACGCCCGTGCCGCCGGAGAGCAGCGGGTGCACGTCCACGCCCGGCGCCACCAGGAGCGCACCCGTGCCCGTGGGGCCCATGAGGGCCTTGTGTCCCGTCACGGCCAGGAGGTCCACGCCCATGGCATCCATGGGCACGGGCACGCAGCCGGCCGTCTGCGAGCAGTCCAGCAGCACGAGCGCGCCGTGGTCGTGGGCGCAGGCCACGGCGTCGCGGACCTGCCCGAAGGTCAGGCGGTCGCCCGTGAGGTTGCTCGCGTGCGTGAGGCAGAGCAGGCGCGCGCCGTCAAGAAGGTCGTCCAGCCGCGAGAGGTCCAGCTGGCCGTCACGACCGGCCGTCACGAACCGCACCTCGCAGCCGCGGAAGTCGCGGCACTCGTGGAGGGGCCGCAGGATCGAGTTGTGGTCCCAGTCGGTGCCCACGAGCACGTCGCCCGGGCGCGCCACGCCCATGATGGCCGTGTTGAGCGCCTGGGTGGCGTTCGCGGCAAAGACCAGGCGGTCAGGATGGCCGAAGCCCAGGAGCCCCGCCAGCGCCTCGCGGCAGGCGTACTCCCCGCGGGCGGACGACATCTCGCCCACCGAGGTGCCCCGCGCCGCGTTGCCTCCGCTCGACATGGCACGCACGACGGCCTCGGCCACGCAGGGTGGCCGACGCAGCGACGTTGCGGCGCAGTTGAGGTAGATGAGCTGGTTCATGGGCTTGTTGGCACCGACGCGCGCTAGATGCGGGTGACGCCGGGGTTGGAGGCCACGGTCTGCGCGATCTCATAGAGGTTGGTCACGCCGCCCACGGCGAGCTTGTCGCGGATGCCGTAGTAGTCCAGGCAGGTCCCGCAGGTCAGGACCACCGTGCCGCGGCTCTCCAGCTCCTTGATGTCGTCCACGGACTCGGAGCCCTCGCAGGTGAGCTGGGCGCCGCCGTTGAAGAAGATGACCTTGCGGGGGACCTTGTCCTGGTGGGCCAGCGCGTAGATCAGGCCCTTGATGAGGACGTGGCCCAGCTCGTCGTTGCCGGTGCCCATGGTGGCCGAGCCGAACATGACGACGGAGCTCGAGGTGTCGGGAATCTGGCAGATGTCGGCGGCCTCGTCCAGTGCGGAGCGGTCTGCCTTGACGGCGTTGCGCGGGGTGAGCGTGAGGGTGGTCTCGCCGTCGGCCACGACGGTCTTGAGGTCGCAGTCCTTCTGGGCGGCCAGGCGGGTGAGGTTGCCTACTGCCACCTCGTCGTTCACGACGACGTCGAGCGACTCGCCGGCGGCCAGCTTGGGCAGGGCCTCCAGCGTCATGACGACGGGCTTGGGGCAGGTGAGGTTGCGTGCGTCGACCTTCATGGTATTCTCCCTTCGCATGGGGCGCCATCCTGACACTGGCGCGGGCGTCCCGTTATGTTTGCCAAGCAATAACGCTAGTATGCGACGATGTGGTTCTGTCGTAAACTGCGGGAAGTATATGCCAAATTGTTAGGGAGAAATACATGTTGTTTGGCTCTGCTCCGCTAACGGGCGTGCGGGTTGTGTCAGCGGTCGGGAGCGGCGGCAAGACGTCGCTCCTGGCGGCGCTGGCGCGGGAGCTGCCGGGACGGGTGGTCCTGTGCACCACCACCCACATCCTACCCTTTGCCGGGGTGCCGCTCGTGTGCGGAGGGGCGGGCGAGGTGGAGCGGGCGCTCGCGGAGTCGCGCGTGGTGTGCGTGGGCGTGCCCGTGGAGGGCGGCGCCGGGGGTGCCGGGGCGGCCGGCGCGGGGACGGCGGCGGCCGGGGGTGCGGGGGCCAGCATCGGCAAGCTCGGCGCACCGGCGGTCGGTGCGGGCAAGCTCGGCGCACCGGCGGTCGGTGCGGGCAAGCTCGGCGCGCCGGCGGCTGGTGCGGGCAAGCTCGGCGCGCCGGCGGTCGGGATCGACGTGCTGGCGGAGCTCGCGGACCACGTGCTGGTGGAGGCGGACGGCTCGCGGCGGCTGCCCCTCAAGGCCCATGCCTCCTGGGAGCCCGTGGTACCGGCATGCTCGGAGGCCTGCGTGCTGGTGGTGGGGGCGCGCGGGCTCGGCCAGCCCATCGAGAGGGTCGTCCACCGGCCGGGGCTCTTCTGCTCCCGCGCGGGCTGCTGGGAGGACGACCTGGCCTCCCCCGCGCGCGTGGCACAGGTGATCGCGAGCGAAAGGGCCGACGGGCTTCTCTCCTTCGACCACCTGCTGGTGAACCAGGTGCGCGACGACCGGTCGCGCCAGGCGGGGCTGGCCCTCGTCCGGGAGCTGGGGGCCCGGGGCATCGACGTCCCCGCCGAACTCGCGAACCTCCCCCGCCCGTGACACGACCGGATGTCACCGAGGTCGATGTCACCGGGGTCAGACCTTTTGTCACGTCCGGCTGCACCCGCGAGTGCCTAGTGAGAGGTCCGCAGGGCCGCAAACCCCATCCCGGGTGCAGGAATAGGCTGCTTTGGGGCGGTTTTCTGCACCCGCGATGGGACTCGGGGGCTCCGACGGACGCCGCAGGCGCATCCCGGGTGCAGCGCCTTTGCTGCTGACGAAAGGCCAGGCCCCAGCCAGCCCTCAGTGGCTACCCATTTCGCCCACCTGCAAGTGACATGTCACTTGCAGGTGGGCGGGCGTTAGTTCGATATCATATAACCGCAGGTAAACGCGCCGTCCTTATTGCCGGGCACTCCCGGCGGGCACCCGCAAGTGACACTTCCCGCGGGCTGGGCTCCCTCACTCCCGGCGGGCACCTGCAAGTGACACTTCCCGCGGGCTGGCGATCACTACGCCGCAGGCTGACAAGAAGGGCGGGGCCACGACCGCGACCCCGCCCCAAACTTGCAGCAACATGTACCCGGCACCTAGTGCCCGGCGACCCGATGCCCGCCAACAAGGACTAGCAGTCCACGCCGCCGTCCACGCGGATGAGCTGGCCGTCGATGAAGGACGACGCGTCCGTGGCCAGGAAGAGCGCCGCCGTGGCGATCTCGGAGCCGTCGGCGATGCGCTTGAGCGGGGACATCTCGATCATGCCGCCGCAGGCAGCCTCGCCACCGGCGGAGTCCAGCATGGCGGTGCGGATGGCGCCCGGGCAGATGCCGTTGACGTGCACCTCGGGGCCAAGCTCGCGGGCCATGGCCTCGGTCATGCCCACCATGGCGTGCTTGCTGGTGCAGTAGGCGATGGGGCCCCAGTGGGAGGCGCAGCCGGCGACGGAGGCGATGTTGACCACGTGGCCGTGGTTCTTCTTGAGCTCGGGCTCGAACTTCTGGGTGAGCAGCATGGCCGAGGTCACGTTGACGTTGAAGACGGCCGTCCACTCCTCCAGCGTCATCTGCTGGATGGGGGTGACGCTGAGCTTGCCCGCGTTGTTCATGAGGATGTCGCAGGTGCCGTAGGTGGCCATGGTGGTCTCGTACACGCGGTCGACCTGCGAGAGGTCGCTCGTGTCGGCGATCACGTAGATGGCCTCGCCGCCGTCGGCCTTGATCTTGTCGACCACGGCCTTGGCGCGCTCCTCGTTGCGGCCGGTCACCACGACCTTGGCGCCCTCCTTGGCAAAGAGGTAGGCGGTGTCGCGTCCCATGCCCGAGGTGGAACCGGTGATGACCGCGACCTTCCCATCAAGCTGACCCATTTGGTGCTCCTTTCGCTTGCGCATCATACATTGCGGGGTCGATGATACGCGTGCGCGCCGCCCGCCCACGGCGGCAGAGCACCACCTTACGACAAGGGCCGCCGCGCGTGACACGGGACCCGACCCCCCGCGTTCCGAGGGCCGCCGCGCGTGACACGGGACCCGACCCCCGCGTTCCGGGCCTCGGGCCCCGCGAGAGCAACCATGACAAAAGGTCAGACACCCGGGCAGGCTAGGCCTTGTAGGCCACGGCCTTGATCTCCACCTTGCCGCCGCCGGGCAGGGCCGCCACCTGGAAGGCGGCGCGGGCGGGGTAGGGCGCGGAGAAGAACTCTGCGTAGACCTCGTTCATGGCCTTGAAGTCGGCGATGTCGGCGAGAAGGACCTCGCACTCGGCCACGTCGGCCATGGTGGCGCCGGCCTCGGCCAGGATGTTCCTGACGTTGGTCAGGCTCTGGCGGGTCTGGGACTGGACGTCGTCGCCGGCCAGCTTGCCGGTGGCGGGGTCGATGCCCAGCTGGCCGGACACATGGATGGAGGTGCCGGTGGTGGTGACGCCCGAAGAGTAGGGGCCGAGGGCCGCCGGGGCCTTGCTGGTGACGATCGCGTTGACAGGCATGGTGGTTTCCTTTCGTTCGGGCCGGGCCAGGAGGCCAGGCGCTTGTCGACAAGTGCGCGAGCTTGGAGGTCACTCGCCTAGCGGCTCACGTAGCTGCCGGGCCGCACGCCCGTGGGCTCGCCGTCGCGGGCCACGAGCTGGCCGCCCACGTACACCAGGTGTGCCCGGCCGCGGCACTCGAAGCCCTCGTAGGGCGTGTAGTCCACGGCCTGGTGCTGCGTGGCGGCCCGGATGGTCCACTCGGTGCGCGGGTCCCACACGCAGACGTCCGCGTCGGACCCCGGTGCCAGGACGCCCTTCTTGGGATACATGTTGAACACGCGGGCCACGTTCTCGCTCATGAGACGGCACATCTCGCGCGGGCCCAGCGTGTCGCCGAAGCTCGTGAACATGAGGGCTGGCCGGTGCTCCACGCCAGGGCCGCCGTTGGGGATCTTGCGGAAGTCGCCCACACCGCGGTCCTTCTGTCCGTGCAGGTTGAAGGAGCAGTGGTCGGTGGAGACGGTGTCGATCTGGCCGGCCACGAGCGCCTGCCGCAGCGCCTCGCGGTCGGTGGCCGGCCGCAGGGGCGGGCTCATCACGTACTTGGCGCCCTCGAAGCCCGGCTCCTGGTAGCGGGTCTCGTCCAGCAGCAGGTACTGGGGGCAGGTCTCCACGAAGATGTTCCGCTGCCCGCGGGCCTTGGCGGCAAGGATCGCCTCAAGCCCCAGGCGGGTGGAGAGGTGCACCACGTTCACGCGGGCGTCGCCCGCCAGGTGGGCCAGCATGAGCAGGCGGCTCACGGCCTCGGCCTCGCAGACGTCCGGCCGGCTCATGGGGTGACCCTCCGGCCCGGTCACGCCGCTCTCGAACACACGGCGCTGCAGGGCGTTGACCAGGGTGCCGTTCTCGCAGTGCACGCAGAGGGTGCCGCCCAGGGGCGCCAGGGCCTCCAGCACCTCCAGGGTCTGCGCGTCATCCAGCCGCAGGTGGTCGTAGGCGAAGTAGGTCTTGAAGCTGGCCACTCCCGCCTCGCGGATGGCGGGCAGGTCGGCGCGGGTCTGGTCGTTCCAGTCCGCGATGGCCATGTGGAAGGCGTAGTTTGCCGTGCAGGTGCCGTCCGCGCGGCTGTGCCACTCGTCGAGGGCCTGCGGCATGGTCATGCCCTTGTCCTGCGTGGCGTAGTCCACGATGGTGGTGGTGCCGCCGCAGGCCGCCGCGCGCGTGCCCGTCTCAAAGCTGTCGGCAGTCCAGTCCATGCCAGTCCAGCACTGCATGTGGGTATGGCCGTCGATGAAGCCGGGGTACACGTAGCAGCCGGCTGCGTCCACGACCTCGTCGGCGGGACCGGCCTCGCAACGGCCGCCAACCTGCGAGATCTTGTCACCGTCAAGCACCAGGTCGCCCTTCTTGATGCCGTCGGGACACACGAGCGAGCCCCCGCGAATCACGATCATGCCGATCAGCCCCTTTCGACGTCCGAGGCCTGGGATGCGGGCGCAGCCCCAGCCCCGGACGCAGCTTCTGACTCCAGTATGCCCCGCACGCGGTCGAGCGCGTCCGGCGTGTCCACGTCCAGGAGCTCCTCCGCGCGCGTGGCCTCCACGAGCTCCACGCGGGCCGCGAGCTCCGGCCTGGCAAGAAGCGCGGAGCCACCCACGTCGCCCCCGAGCGCCGCAAGCGCGTCGAAGAGCTCCGCCGGGAAGGCCATGGGGCTCCCCGGCCGCCCCTGCCAGCCCAGGCGCACGATGGCACCGGGCGAGAGGGCCAGCCGGCGCACCACGGCGCGGATGCTCCCAGGCTCCACGAGGGGCTGGTCGCCGGGGAGGAAGACGCAGCCCGGCCGGTCCGCGAAGGCCGCGAGGCCCGCGCGCAGGGTGTCCGACTGGAGCGGCCCTGCAGGCGTCACGCATCGCACACCCAGACGTTCGCAGAGAGCCTGGACCTCTGGCCAGCGGCTGGCTACCACGAGGTCCACCGCGTCCGTAGGCACGCGCGAGAGCGTGAGCTCCAGGAGGGTACGGGCGCCATTGGGGTCGTCCGGTGCAGACGCCCCCACGGGTTGCAGGAGCTTCTGCGCCCCAAAGCGCCGGGCCTCGCCCGAGGCCATGACCACCAGACCCACTCGCGGAACGCCGGCCACGCCCGCGAACACGGACCCCATGAGCGCCTCGCCCGTGGCGCGGACCTGACGCTCCCATACGTCATATCTGGCGAGAAGATCCACCGCCTGGGGAGTGAGCTTGCTGCCGCCGCCGTCCGCACCGCCGATGCGGCGCTCCAGGAGCCGCACGCCCAGGCCCCTCTCGGCGTTGCGGACTATGCGCAGGGCCTTGGAGTAGGACATGCCTATCTGCGCCGCCGCCGCAGAGAGGCTGTGCGTTGCGCCAACGGCACGCAGGAGGCCGCGGGGGCCGGGGCCGAACACGCGGGCCCCGTCCTCGTCCAAGAGCCTGAGGTCGATCTGTGCCCGCATCCACCCTCCCGTCCTCATGTGGGCACCAGGGGGTACCCCCTGGTGCTCATCGCGTTGCCGGCCTAGGCGTGCACCCGCGTGCCCGTGCGGCCGGCGATGCCGTCGCGCGCCTTCTGCAGCTCGGTGATGAGGGCCGTGCGGCCGGGTGCGGACTGGGCGAACTGCAGCGCCGCCTGCACCTTGGGCAGCATGGAGCCCGGGGCGAACTCGCCCTCGTCGATGTAGCGCTGGGCCACCTCGGGGGTGAGCTCGTCCAGCCACTGCTGGTCCGGCTTGCCAAAGTGTACCGCGACCTTCTCCACCGCGGTCAGGATCACGAGCACGTCGGCATCCAGCTGCTCGGCCAGGCGGGCGGCGGCGAAGTCCTTGTCGATGACCGCCGCCGCGCCCTTGAGGTGGTGTCCCTGGGTGGGATAGACCGGGATGCCACCGCCCCCGCAGGCGATGACCACGTGGTCGGACTCCACGAGCGAACGGATGGTGTCTATCTCCACGATGCCCTTGGGCCGGGGGCTGGCCACCACGCGCCGCCAGCCACGGCCGGCGTCCTCCACCACCTGGTAGTCGCGCTCGCGCACCAGGCGGTCGGCCTCCTCGCGCGTCATGAAGGCGCCGATTGGCTTGGTGGGGTGGTCGAAGGCGGGGTCGGCCGGGTCCACCTCCACCTGGGTGAGCACGGTGGCGGCCCCGCGGTCGATGCCGCGGTCCAGCATCTCCTCGCGCAGGGCGTTCTGCAGGTCGTAGCCAATGTAGCCCTGGCTCATGGCCACGCACACGGAGAGCGGGCAGGGGATGTAGCGGTCGGGGTCGGAACGCGTGAGCTGGGTCATGGCCTCCTGGATCATGCCCACCTGGGGGCCGTTGCCGTGGGCGATCACGACGTCGTCGCCCTCCTGGATGAGGTCCACGATCGCGGCCGCGGTGCGCTTGACCGCCGCCATCTGCTCGGGCAGGTTCTTGCCGAGGGCGTTGCCCCCCAGCGCCACGACGATGCGCTTGCCCATGATGCCGTGCTCCCTTCCTGCCCGCCTGCGTGCCAAAGGTGTCTGACGCTTCTGGCACGATCCGGGCAACACGCGTGAGAATTCGAGAGAGAGGGCCCCAGCCCGGCTTTGCAGGCTGGGGCCGCTTGGTTGAGTCCTTGTTCTTGGGGACACCGCCGCAGCGGCTCCCCGCCCGTGCCGGCCTGCGCTAGGCCTGGTACCAGCGCGGTGTCGCAGCCTCCTCGAGGGCGGCCAGGGTGGCCACGGGGTCCTTGACCTTCTGGAGGAAGATCATGGCCGCCACGGCGTAGGGCTTGTAGGAGGCCTCCTTGTAGAGCCCGTCGCGGTGGTAGTCGAAGACGTCCGAGGCCACCTCGCCGGACACGCAGCTCACGCCCTCGATGTCGGCGGGCAGCGGGTGCATGTAGATGGTGTCCATGCCGTGCGCGGTCTTGGCCATGAGGTCGGCCGTGCAGTGCCAGTCCTTGTGCGTCGCGTTCTGGGCGAGAAGCTCCTGCTCCAGGGCGTCGATGCCCGCCGAGTCGCCGGCGGCGTAGAGCTTGGTGCGGCGCTCCATGGCGGCGTAGCTGGCCCAGGACTTGGGGATCACGATGTCGGCGCCCTCGAAGGCCTCCTCCATGCTGTGGGTCTGGCGGAAGGTCGCGCCGGTCTCGGCGGCATAGGTGCCGGCCTTGGCCACCAGGTCGGGCATGAGGTCATAGCCCTCGGGATGGGCCAGCGTCACGTCCATGCCGAAGCGGGGCAGCAGGGTGATGAGGGACTGCGGGCAGGAGAGGGGCTTGCCGTAGGAGGGGCTGTAGGCCCAGGTGACGGCGACCTTCTTGCCACGGAGGGCGTCGATGCCGCCGAACTCGTTGAGCAGGTAGAGGAAGTCCGCGGAGGACTGGGTGGGGTGGTCGGAGTCGGACTGGAGGCTCACGAGCGTGGGGCGGTGGTCCAGGATGCCGTCGGCGTAGGACTGGGCCACGGACTCCGAGACCTCCTTCATGTAGGCGTCGCCCTCGCCGATGAACTTGTCGTCGCGGATGCCGATGACGTCGGCCATGAAGGAGATCATCGTGGCCGTCTCGCGCACGGTCTCGCCGTGGGCGATCTGCGACTTGGACTCGTCCAGGTCCTGGAGCTGCAGGCCCAGCATGTTGGTGCCCGAGGCGAAGGAGAAGCGCGTGCGGGTGGAGTTGTCGCGGAAGTTGGAGACGGCGAGGCCCGACTGGAAGATGCGGGTGGAGATGTTGCGCTCGCGGAGGCTGCGCAGGGCGTCGGCCACGGCGTACATGGCACGCAGCTCGTCGGTGGTCTTGTCCCAGGTGTGGAGGAAGTCGCTCTCGTACATGCCGGAGAAGTCCAGGCCCTCCAGCTGGTCCAGGTACTGCTTGATCTCGCTCATGGCGTGTTCCCTTCTCGATGTGTCACAAAAGTGACTGACACTATTGTGACATTGACTACTTGATGTCGTTGCCGGTCAGCTCGGCGCGGTACTCGGTGGCGGAGCCGTCCGCGGCGCTGGGGTCGTAGAGGTTGACGGCGGCCACGTAGAGCGCGGCGCAGGTGGAGAGGTCCTGCTTGTAGGTCACCTCGTTGGGCGCGTGCGCCTGGGACTCGGCGCCGGGGCCGAAGCCCACGCAGGGGATGCCGTAGCGGCCCTGGATGGACACGCAGTTGGTCGAGAAGGTCCACTTGTCGCAGAGCGGACGGCCGGCGCGCTTGTCCATGGACTTGGGGCAGCCGATGCGCTCGGGGCCAAAGAGCGCCTTGTGTGCGTCGACAAGGGCCTTGACGTGCGGCGCGGACTCCTTGTTTATCCACGTGGGGAAGTAGGCCTCGGTCTCGTAGACCTCGCCCGTCCAGGAGGGACGGTCGTACATGTACATGCTCACCTTGACGTCGTCGCCGTACTTGCGGACGCTTGGCAGGTCGCGGACCTCCTGCAGGCAGGACTGGTAGGTCTCGCCGGCGGTCATGCGGCGGTCGATGGAGATGGAGCAGGAGTCGGCCACGGCGCAGCGGCTGGGGCTGGTGAAGTAGATCTGGGAGACGGTGCAGGTGCCGCGACCCAGGAAGCGGGCGTCCTCGTAGTGGTCGGGGTTGTACTTGGGGTCGAGCATCTTGGCCAGACCCTTGATGGAGGTGGACTCGGTGCAGCCGTTGTTGTTGAGGGCGCGGACGTCGGCGATGATGTCGGCCATCTTGTAGATGGCGTTGTCGCCGCGCTCGGGCGCGGAGCCGTGGCAGGAGGTGCCGCGCACGTCCACGCGAATCTCCATGCGGCCGCGGTGGCCACGGTAGATGCCGCCGTCGGTGGGCTCGGTGGAGATCACGAACTCGGGCTTGTAGCCGTCCTTGTTGTAGATGTACTGCCAGCACATGCCGTCGCAGTCCTCCTCCTGCACGGAGCCCACGACCATGATGCGGTAGCCCTCGGGGATGAGGTCCATGTCCTTCATGATCTTGGCCGCGTACACGGCGGAGTCCACGCCGCCCTCCTGGTCGGAGCCGCCGCGGCCGCCGATCAGCTGGTCGTCCTCGAAGCCCTCGTAGGGGTCGAAGTCCCAGTTGTCGCGGTTGCCGATGCCCACGGTGTCGATGTGGCCGTCGATGGCGATGATCTTG
>CADAUA010000012.1 GCA_902791035.1 uncultured Coriobacteriaceae bacterium
CTAATCCTGCTAGACCGCAATTGGTGCGCCTGAGCGCTGACTTTATTTTGGCACCCCAGAGTAGCCCGTGCGCCAAAGCCTACTCATGGACCATTCCTGTGTTGAACGACCCTGCCAAACGGCAGGGTCGTTCAACAGCATTATGGGGTCATGTGGTCGCCAGGTTGCACCCGCGATGCGCCATGCCTCAACGTCAACAGGAGCTTTGCTCCGCTAGCACCACCGCCGGTGCACCGCCCTCGCGGCAGCACAGGCGAGGAGCAGTCCCAGCCCCTCGTCCGTCCCTACAGAAAGGAGAAGTCGACGTAGATCTTCTCCAGGAGATCTTCCGAGTCGTCGCAGTCCATGAGCTCGAGGCACTCAATCAGCTGGATCAGAATGCTTAGCTGGCGCTTGCTGATTGAGCCACGCCCTGCGGCATCCTGCTTTACCGAGTCAACAAACTCGCACATGTATTGCCGATCTGCGTCGCAGATGGTATCCAACCCATCCCTGACGTGTTCCCAAAAACCCGCCCTCGTAAAGCAAGAACTCAACGAACTTGTCAATATCAAACATGCCTTGCGTCACCTCTCGCCGGGAGCACACCCTGGGAGCCCGCCCTACATGCCCGCCAGGTACCGCCCCAGCTCCTGCTCCGCGTCGTGCACGACCTTCTCCTCGTCAACGCCGGTCAGGCGCCCGTGCTCCACGGTCACCCGCCCGTTTACCACGGTCCAGTCGACCGCGCCCTTGAGGCCCACGGTCGCAAGCACAGACTTGGAGTCGTAGCAGGCACCCACGAGCTCCAGCCGCCGCGAGTCCACCATGAAGAAGTCGGCGCACTTGCCCACCTCCAGGCTGCCGATCTCCTCTCCCCTGCCTAGCAGCCGGGCGCTTCCCATGGTCGCCATCTTGAGCACGTCGTAGCCGTCCGGCGCCGCCGCCGAGGAGTTCAGCCGGTGCAGCAGGTAGCACACGCGCATCTCCTCCAGCAGGTTGGAGCCGTCGTTGCTGGCGCTCCCGTCCACGCCCAGGCCCACGGGCACGCCCGCCCTGAGCATCTCCGGCACGCGCGCGATGCCCGACGCAAGCTTCATGTTTGATATAGGGCAGTGGCAGACGCCGGTGCCCGTCTGCGCCAGGAGGTCGATCTCCTCCCGATTGAAGTGGATTCCGTGCGCGAACCACACGTCGTCGCCCAGCCAGCCCAGGCTCTCCATGTAGGCAACCGGGCGCATGCCGTAGCGCTCCAGCGTGTAGCGCTCCTCGTCCTTGGTCTCGCAGAGGTGCGTGTGCAGGCGCACGTGGCGGCTCCGCGCCAGCCTGGCGCTCTCGCGCAGGAGGTCAGCGGATACCGAGAAGGGCGAACATGGTGCCAGCGCGATCCTGTGCATGGAGGTGAAGGAGTCGTCCTGGTACTTGTCGATGAGCCGCTCGGAGTCGGCCATGATCTGGTCGACCGTCTGGACCACGGAGTCTGGCGGCAGGCCGCCGTCCTTCTTGGAGAGGTCCATGGACCCGCGCGAGAAGTGCATCCGCACGCCAAGCGCCTCCGCCGCCTGCCACTGCGCCGCCAGGAGGTCACCACCGCCCTGCGGGAACACGTAATGGTGGTCGAAGACGGTGGTGCACCCGTTCTTCATGAGCTCGCCGATCCCCACCAGGGATGAGAGGCGCACGGTGTCCTCGTTGAGGTTCTTCCACACCTCGTACAGGGTGGTGAGCCAGTCGAAGAGCTCCATGTTCTGCACCTGGGGGAGGTTTCGCGAGAAGACCTGGTAGAGGTGGTGGTGGGCGTTCACCAGGCCCGGGTAGCAGAGCATGCCAGTGCCGTCGATCACCTGGTCAAAGCCCGCCCCGTCGCCACCGACCCCAGGCGCGATCGCACGGATGAGGCCGTTCTCGCACACGAGGTCCACGTCCTCATAGACCCGGTCATCGCCGTCGCAGGACACGAGCGTCCGGATGTTCCTCACCAAGAGCCTCGACATGGCACACTCCTTTGCAGGTCCCGCGCGTCAGCAGCCGTACGAGCACATGGTAGCACGGGCACATTGCCGGCCCGACAGCGCGGTCGCGGTGGGAAGCCGTGCCAAGGTGGTCTGACTGGGCCTTGGGTTGCACAAGGAAAACGCGTAAGGCAGAGTGCGCCCTTCTCGCCACCACCAAGGGGCACGTCGCATCTTCAAGCCCCGCCTCAGGAGCAAGCGACCCCACGGGAGGCCGTCTCGTGCGACCATCGAAGCCAGGGAATGCTGCTCTAAGACAGAGGGAGACGGACGCCATGCGCATAGTTACCATCGAACACCCTGCAGAGGTCCACGTGCGCGATGACCAGCTCATCGTGGAGCAAGACGCTGGCACTGCAAGCGTACCCGTCGAGCAGGTGGAGCTTCTCGTCACCTACGGGCCCTCGATCCGCATCTCCACCATGGCTCAGACGATGCTCGCGCAGGCAGGCGTGGTGACCATCCTCTGCGGCCGCAACCACCTGCCGGCTGCAATGGTCATCCCCATGGAGGCAAACGTCCGCATGGCGCAGGTGACCGCGGCGCAGGCGGCGCTGCCGCAGGACGTGGCTGGCAAGCTCTGGGCAGTAATCATTCGCTGCAAGATAAAGAAACCAGGCATGTGCTCTTGACGTGCTTGGCATGGCTGGTGGCGATGCCCTGCGAGCCCTCAGCGAGCGCGTTGGGCCGGGCGATAAGGACAACGTGGAGGGGCAGGCGGCTAGGGACTACTTTCAGTTGCTACATCCCGGCCTCAACCGGCGCTGCGACGACCCCTTCAACAGCGTGCTCAACTACGGGTACGCCATCGTGCGCGGCGCGCTTGCGCGGGCGCTGGTAACCACGGGGTTTGTGCCTGCGCTGGGCATTCACCACCACAGCCAGTTCAACGCCTTCAACCTCACGGACGACCTCATCGAGCCCTTCCGGCCGTGCGTGGACATGATCGCGCCCGGAATCGTGAGCCTGACCGCCAGGCTGAGCGCCCAGCAGAGGCACGCGCTGAGGGACGTCCTCTTCATGCGTGTGCACATGGGTGGCCGCAGGGTAACGGTCTCCCAGGCGGTGGAGGAGGTGGCAGACTCCCTTGTCCGCGCCATGAGGGACAAGGACCCAGGCAAGCTGCGGCTACCCAAGGTGATAGCACCGGAGTACGACCTTGGCACGAGGGACTGATTGACATGCGGATACTCGTACTGCTCTCCCCAACCAACGCGCGTGGGACAAAGACCTCCTACACCAAGTTCAGAAAGTTGCTGGTGGCGCGTGGGTTCGTGATGCTGCAGGCGGAGGTATACATGAAGGTTGTTCCCAACCGTGAGGTGGCGGCCACGCAGCTGGACGTGTTGGCGAGAAACGCACCGCCCACAGGCACGGTGCGGGCGCTCTCGATGACCGAGCGGCAGTTTGGGACCATGAGGTACCTCGCGGGCGGGCCGAACTACCAAGAGCGCGTGGTAGGCGCCAAGAGACAGGTGGAGCTGTAGGTTGGGCAGCGCGGCAACACACCGCGCCCTAGTTGGGTCTGCCAAACGTGAAGGTGGACAAACCCAGCCAGCTCATTTGCACCCACGATGAGGCAAAGAAGTACTGCCACATGCGCTCGTCCCAGGTCTGCCAAACGTGAAGGTGGACAAACCCAGCCAGCTCATTTGCACCCACGATGAGGCCTTGGTGAGAAACTCCCAGCTAGAACGGAGACGTTTTGCATCGCGGGTGCGGAGCAAGCGACGCCCAACTGGGCAAACGCCGACGTGGCCGCACCCGCGATGATTTTCTCACCGAAAACCCCTGTTACAAAGCGAGCCCGCTGCATCCCGGGTGCAGGACCGTCCCCACAGCCTCGGCCCATCAGCCGAAGTTCCATTCACCACAACATAGGTTTGACGACCCTGCCGTTTGGCAGGGTCGTCAAACTCAACCAATGGACTTTATATATGGCGGAAAAGGAGAGTAGGTGGTAATATGAAGTTAGCTATATCTAACAAAAAACCAGCGAAACACAAATGAATCAGAAAATCATGCGACTTCTTTATACAGGAATTGCGGGTGTAGCCCTTACGATGATCGGGGACTGTCTGCTGTGAGGTGCCGATTCATTCGGAGCAGTCAATATGTTCGACGGATTTATGATCATCGCATCAAAGATTTCCTATCAGAAGGAAAGGGGAACAAGGAACAGATGAAGTTTTATACGTATGGAGATAAGTGCAATCCACTGATCGTAATGCTGCCGGGATCTTTCTGCCCGGCGAAAACACTGCGGTATCTTTACAGTAAACTGCAGTCAGATTTCTATGTTTGTGTTCCTGAATACAACGGACACTACGCGGGCAGCACATTTACATCAAGACAGAATGAAGCCAGAGAGATCGTACAGTATCTGCTTAAAGAAAACCTGACAGAGATAAATATGATCTACGGGCAGTCCATGGGCGCGGAAATCGGCATTGAGCTGATGCACCAGCTCTTACAGAAAGGGATTCATGTCGGAAGAGCTTTCTTTGACGGAGCACCGTGCATCAGATTTTCAAAACCATATAAGGCGTTTATGAATATGAAGTTCAGAAAGCTGATCCATATGATAAGGGACAAATCCGCAGATGATGTTCTGCAGTGGAAATCCCTGAATGCTTTCACCAACGGGGATACCGAAAGCCTGCGGCCGCTGATTGAGAGCCTTATTGATGTTGCGCCGTATCTGACGGATGAGAGCATCAAAGCGGAAACGGAGTGCTGTTACACCTTTGATTTTCCTTCGTTTGGTGAAGAGGATCAGAAGAAAATGTTCTTCTTCTATTCGAAAGAGGAAAAGGCATATAAGCTTTGTTATAAAGGACTGGTGCAGGCATATCCCAATGCTGTGTTCAAAGTCGTTTCCGGCTATGGCCACATGACCTATTCCGTAAGGCATACCGAAGAATATGTGCAGATGCTCCGGGAGATCTTGGAAAGCTGACAATTCAAGCCTGGACGTGCAATCAGAATTTCTGGGGGAATCTGATGAATAGCAGGCATCATGAAGTTTGACGACCCTGCCAAACGGCAGGGTCGTCAAACCAAAGACCAAACCAAGCTTCTGAGAAGCCTGGACCTGCCTACCGACTTCTCGCACATTACCGAGGAGCAATGGGACGCGGTGGAGGAAGTCATAAGCCACGAGATGCTTACCAAGGGCATCGAGAACGACGAGCTGAACGAGTATGGCATCCTCTGCGAGAGCGTCATCGACGCCCTGCCGGAAGAGGCCACTGCGTAGCAAGTCAGGTTCAAAACGAAAAACATTCAGGGGCCGCCCTCCGGAGGCTGCCCCGTTACTTGTGTCGCACCATGGCCGCGAGGTGATACGGGGTGGGACGCAAGAGCGTGGTGAGGTGCGGCGGATGCGCCGTGGTCGTGCTGGTGGCCGGGTGCGGCTTCACCGCGCGGCCGATGCCTATGGCCACGACATGCTGGAGACCTAGCCCTTCTCACCTTGCGGCAACTCCGGGACGCCGATGCCAAACCGCTTAGCGCGAGTCGCGGCTTAGTAGACTCTACTAAGCCGCAGCTCCTCCATTTACCTGCGGTTATTCTCGCGAGAAGGACGTTGCGGACTCTACTAAACCGCGCTTCCGCAGGGCTGGGCCGCGCCTCCGCAGGGACCGCCGCCCAGACGGCCTCGCGTCGGCCTCCAAAGCTTGACGACTTTGTTGCTTGCGGGGTCATCAAACCTCTACGGGCCGTTCGCCTTAGGCTGACTACATTTCGCAGTCTATTTTCTCCTCCCCCACATACCAAGAAATTCTCCGAGGGTATGCGAACGTCCCGTATGATAATTAGCTGTATCGATTCCGATCAGACAGGAGGATGTTATGGATCTACAGCTCAAGGACAAGGTCGTACTCGTCACCGGCGGCACCGGCGGCATCGGCTCCGCCATCGTCAGGGCCTTCCTGGCCGAGGGCGCCAAGGTCGCCTTCAGCTCCACCCGTCAGGAGAAGATCGACAAGCTGATCCCGACGCTCGACGCCGCCGAGGGCCAGGTTGCCGGCTTCGTGTGCGACGCACGCGATGAGGCCCAGGTCAAGAAGCTCGTCGATGATGCCAAGGCCCACTTTGGCACGCTCGATGTCGTCGTCCCCAACGCCGGCTACGAGAGCACCGCGAGCTCCATTGCTGACAACCAGACCGAGGAGATCCTGAAGACCTACACCCTCAACGTCTTCTCCCCGATGTGGCTTATGAAGTACGCCTCCCCGACCTTGGTCGAGAAGGGCGAAGGCGCAATCGTAGTTCTGGCCTCCGCGGGCTCCTACACCCCGACGGCCACCATGCAGAACTACGTCTCCTCCAAGTACGCCGTCGCCGGTGCCGTCAAGTGCGTGGCCCAGGAGCTCATGCCCCAGGGCGTCCACGTCAACCTGATCTGCCCCGGTCCCGTCGACACCGACATGATGCGCCGCATCGAGCGCGACCAGCTCGGTGACTCCATGTCCCATGAGGAGGCCATGAAGCTCTTCGCCGCCACCGCCCTCGACAAGCGCTACGCAAAGCCTGAGGAGGTTGCCGCGGCCGTCGTGATGATGGCCTCGCCTATGACCGCCCACACCTGCGGCATGGAGTTCAACCTGGACGCCATCGTCCCCAGCTGCTAGCTCTTGGCAGACTAGCGTTGCGTCCGAAGCCCGTCGCCTCGCGCGGCGGGCTTTTTTCTCCCCCTCTAGTCTGCGTCTTCTCCCAGGTGCCCGACGATTACCTGAGATAACGGGCACATTCGCGTCCTTCTTGGCCCGTTCTTGTCGTTTTCCCAGGAAAACGCTTGCAAAACGACCGAATGTGCCCGTTGTTGCCTGCAGAGGCAATGCGGGGTCCGGAACGTTTGACGACCCTGCCGCTTGGCAGGATTGGCAAGCTAAGCGCCGCCGTTCGGTGACCCAAGCGTCGTAGGAGGTCGCCCGACGCCGCCGCTTGGCACGGTTGGGTCACTGCATCTTGGCAAAAGCCCAGTTGGCACACGCACGCCACTGACCCAACCGACAGGAGGGACGCCCTTCTCGCCCCTAGAGACACGGTTGGGTCAGCCCCGCGGCGCCGATGCTTGACATCCCTGTCGCTTGTCAGGGTTGGCAAGCTGAGCTGAGAAGGGTCATGACGCCCAGTCACCCCCGCGACTCCCCACCTGCCCTATTGTTCGCCGTCCCGGCCGCCTTGTCCGCCGCCGCGACCCCTTTGCCGCTGGCAGACGGTCCTTCTCGGCGTACAAAGTGGCCCCCGCGGCGGACTCCCGAACCAATGGCCGTGTCGAGAGAACCGTCCCCTTGACACGCAAGAGAACCGTCCCCTTGACACGCACGAGAGAACCATCCCCTTGACACGCTCAACAAACATTAACATTCGCACATCTAGGTTTCGTTATGGAGACATATCGCTGGTCACGGTCCAAACGGGTCTCGGAACCCTCTACTATGTAAACAGGGCATAAGCATTGCCCAAGAATTGTGCCGATACTGGATCGTGCCAGCAGACACGGGAGAGACGGGAGAATCACAATGTCACAGATCAGCTTTGGGCGTAGGGAGTTTCTGAAGGGTTCTTCCGCAGTCGTGGGCGCTGGCCTCCTTGCCAGCCTCGCCGCTTGCGGCGGCGGCTCCTCCGACACCGCGACCAGCGCCGGCTCGGATACCGGTTCCGACGCCGCCCCCGCTGCCTCCGACTTCAAGGCGGGCTTCATCTTCCTGCACGACGAGAACTCCACCTACGACAAGAACTTCATGGACGGCGCCAAGGCCGCCTGCGAGGAGCTGGGCGTCACCGCCGTTCTCAAGACCAACATCGGCGAGTCCGAGGCCTGCCAGGAGACCGCCGAGGATCTGGCCGACCAGGGCTGCGGCATCGTCTTCGCCGACTCCTTCGGCCATGAGGACTACATGATCGAGGCCGCCAAGGCTTATCCCGAGGTCCAGTTCTCTCACGCCACCGGCACCAAGGCGCACACGGAGGGCCTGGACAACTACCACAACGCCTTCGCCAGCATCTACGAGGGCCGCTACCTCGCCGGTGTGGCTGCCGGCCTCAAGCTCAACGAGATGATCGCCGCCGGCACCATCACCGCCGACAAGGCCCACATGGGCTACGTGGGCGCCTATACCTACGCCGAGGTCATCTCCGGCTACACCTCGTTCTTCCTGGGTGCCAAGTCCGTCTGCCCCACCGTTACCATGGACGTGACCTTCACCGGCTCCTGGTACGACCAGACCGCCGAGCAGGAGGCCGCCGCCCGCCTGATCGACGAGTACGGCTGCGTCCTCATCTCCCAGCACGCCGACTCCATGGGCGCCCCGTCCGCCTGCGAGGAGCGCAACGTGCCTAACGTGTCCTACAACGGCTCCACCGTGGACGCCTGCCCCAACACCTTCATTGTGTCCTCCCGCATCGACTGGACCCCGTACTACAAGTACGCCATCCAGGCTGCCATGAACGGTGACCCCATCGACACCGACTGGACCGGTACCCTCGCCACGGGCTCCGTCGTTCTCACTGACATCAACCCCAAGGCAGCGGCCGAGGGCACCCAGGACGCCATCGACAAGGCCCTCAAGGACCTCGAGTCCGGTGACGTGCACGTCTTCGACACCTCCACCTTCACCGTCACCGTGAGCGACACCACGAACGCCAACGCCACGGTCGATGGCTCCGGCGTCATGACCTCCTACATGGCCGACGTCGACACCGACGCCGACTTCCAGGGCGACACCGAGGCCGTGTCCGACGGCTACTTCCACGAGTCCGAGTACCGCTCCGCTCCGTACTTCGACGTCCAGATTGACGGCATCACCCTGCTCGACACCCAGTTCTAATGGGGCTCCAAGCGTGTAGGCTCTGAGACGGACCCTGATGGTCAAAGGCTACGCCCGCGGCTGTCAGGGTCCGCTCATTTCTTGAGGAGGGCACCTGTGACAGACGTGCCAAGCAAGCATGCGGGACCGGTCGGCGGGACTCCCGCCGTCCAGATGTGCGGCATCACCAAGAGGTTCGGATCCCTGGTGGCAAACGACTCCGTGGACTTGGAGGTGTACAAAGGTGAGGTCCTCGCCCTTCTCGGCGAGAACGGCAGCGGCAAGACGACCCTCATGGACGCCCTGTGCGGCCTCTACTTCCCCGACGCCGGGCAGATCCTGATCGACGGCAAGCCGGTGACCATCACCTCGCCCAAGGACGCCTTCGACTACGGCATAGGCATGATTCATCAGCACTTCAAGCTGGTGGACGTCTTCACCATGGTCGAGAACGTCGTGCTGGGCCTCGACCAGCCGGGGAAGCTCGACCTCAAGGCCGCGGCAGACAAGATCACCCAAATCGCGGACACCTACGGCTTCGACGTGGACCCCTACCAGAAGGTCTACGACATGTCTGTGTCGCAGAAGCAGACGGCAGAGATCCTCAAGCTCCTCTACCGTGGTGCCGACATCCTCATCCTCGATGAGCCCACGGCCGTGCTCACCCCCCAGGAGGCAGACAAGCTCTTTGCCGTCCTGCGCAACATGCGCGACGACGGCAAGGCGATCATCATCATCACGCACAAGCTGCGCGAGGTGCTCGACATCTCCGACCGCGTGGCCATCCTGCGCAAGGGCAGGCACGTGGCCGACCTGGTGACCAAGCAGACCAACGAGCAGGAGATGACCGACCTCATGGTCGGCCACAAGGTGCACCTCAACATCGACCGTCCCCTGCCGGTGGACCCCAAGCCCCGCATCGAGGTGCACGGCCTCACGGTCAAGTCCGCCGACGGGCTCACCAAGCTGGACGACGTCTCCTTTGCGGCAAAGTCCGGCGAGGTCCTGGGCATCGCCGGCATCTCGGGCAGCGGCCAGAAGGAGCTGCTCGAGGCCATCGCCGGCCTGCAGCCCGTCGCGTCTGGCAGCATCACCTACATCGGCGACGACGGCAAGCGCGAGGAGCTGGTTGGCAAGAGTCCGCGCGACATCGCCTCCCTGGGCGTGGCCCTCTCCTTCGTGCCCGAGGACCGCTTGGGCATGGGCCTCGTGGCCAACATGGACATCACAGACAACATGATGCTTCGCTCCTACCGCGTGGGCTCCTCACCCTTTGCCGACCGCAAGCCCCCTCGCCAACTGGCAGAGAAGGTCGTGGAGGAGCTGGACGTCCAGACCAGCGGCATCAGCGACCCCGTCCGCCGCATGTCGGGCGGCAACGTGCAGAAGGTCCTGGTGGGCCGTGAGATCTCCTCCAGCCCCACCGTGCTTCTCACCGCCTACGCCGTGCGCGGCCTGGACATCAACACCTCCTACACCATCTACGACCTCATCAACGAGCAGAAGAAGCGCGGCGTCGCCGTAGTATACGTGGGCGAGGACCTGGACGTCCTCATCGCACTCGCCGACCGCATCCTGGTCCTGTGCGACGGCAAGGTGAGCGGCATCGTGGACGGCCGCACCGCCGACAAGAACAAGGTCGGCATGATGATGACGGAGCTTCATGAGGAAGGGGGCGCGAACGATGGCGCAGAGCACTAAGACTCCCCTGATCCGCATCAGCAAGCGTCCGGCGGTACCGACCAAGACCAAGGCCCTTGTCTACGCCGCTGCCATCCTGTTGGCGCTTGTGGTGTGCGGCCTGGTCACGACCCTCATGACGGGCCTTGACCCCATAGCCGTCTACGCCACCATGATCAACGGCGCCTTCGGCACCACCCGCCGCATCTGGGTCCTGCTGCAGGACATGGCCATGCTCCTGTGCGTCTCGCTGGCACTCGCCCCCGCCTTCCGCATGAAGTTCTGGAACCTGGGCGGCGAGGGCCAGGTGCTCATGGGCTGCTTCGCCTGCGCAAGCTGCATGCTGCTCCTGGGCGACTCGCTCCCCAACGCCGCCCTCATACTCGTGAGCCTGGTCGCCTCCGTGGTGGCGGGCGCCGTGTGGGGCCTGGTCCCGGCCTTCTTCAAGGCCCGCTTCAACACCAACGAGACCCTCTTCACCCTGATGATGAACTACGTGGCCACCCAGATCGTCGCCTACTTCGTCATCCTCTGGGAGAACCCCAAGGGCTCCGGCAAGATCGGCATGATCAACCAGAGCTCGCAGGCCGGCTGGCTTCCCGTCATCGCCGACTCCAAGTACCTGCTCAACATCATCGTGGTGGCCGCCATCACCGTGCTCATGTACGTCTACATGCGCTACAGCAAGCACGGCTTCGAGCTGGCCGTCGTGGGCGAGAGCGTGGACACCGCGCGCTATGCCGGCATCAACACCAGCCGCGTGATCGTCCGCACCATGCTGCTCTCGGGCGCCGTGTGCGGCATCGCGGGATTCCTGCTGGTCGCGGGCACCAACCACACGCTCACGACCACGGTGTCGGGCGGGCTGGGCTTCACGGCCGTCATGGTGGCCTGGCTGGCCAAGTTCAATCCCTTCGGCATGATCGCGAGCTCGTTTCTGATCGTCTTCATGGAGTGCGGCGCCAGCGAGATCTCCACGACCTTCTCGCTCAACCAGTCCTTCTCCGACATCCTCACGGGCATCATCCTCTTCTTCATCATCGGCAGCGAGTTCTTCATCACCTACCAGCTGCACTTCCGCGGGCAGACCAAGGCCGCCCAGGAAGCCACCGCAGGCAAGGAGGCATAGGCAATGTTCGACATCACCTCCTTCATCCAGCGCGCCATCGTCCAGAGCATCCCGTTGCTCTTCGGGTGCACCGGCGAGACGATCACCGAGAAGTCCGGCAACCTCAACCTGGGCCTGCCCGGTGTCATGTACATCGGCGCCATCTCGGCCGTCATCGGGTCCTTCTTCTACGAGCAGTCGCTGCCCGACCCCTCGGCGATCAACCCCGCGCTCGCCGTGCTCATCCCCCTCGTGTGCTGCGTCATCGGGTCGCTCCTCATGGGCCTGCTCTACTGCTTCCTCACGGTGACGCTGCGCGCAAACCAGAACGTCACCGGTCTCGCCATGACCACCTTTGGCGTGGGCGTGGGCAACTTCTTCGGCGGGTCCCTCATCAGCCTGACCGGCAGCGACATCCCATCGCTCTCGCTCTCGGCCAGCTCGGGGATCATTGGCCAGACGCTTCCCTTTGCGGACAGCCTGGGCGACTTTGGCAAGGTCTTCTTCTCCTACGGCTTCCTCGCCTACACGGCCATCATCATCGCAATCATCGCCTCGTATGTGCTCAACAGGACCCGCGTGGGCCTGCAGCTGCGCGCCGTGGGCGAGGACCCCGCCACCGCCGACGCCGCCGGCATCGACATCACGCGCTACAAGTACGTGGCCACCTGCATCGGCTGCGTGATCGCCGGCCTCGGCGGCCTCTACTACGTTATGGACTACTCCAAGGGCATCTGGTCCAACGACGCCTTTGGCGACCGCGGCTGGCTGGCCCTGGCGCTGGTCATCTTCACCCTGTGGCGCCCGGCCGTGGGCATCCCCTCGTCCATCCTCTTCGGCGGCCTCTACATCCTGTACCTCTTCATCCCCACGGGCACCGACCTCTCGGTAAAGGAGCTCTACAAAATGCTGCCCTACGTGGTCACGATCGTGGTCCTTATCGTGACCTCCATGAGGAACAAACGCGAGAGCCAGCCTCCCGCCAGCTTGGGACTCCCCTACTTCCGCGAGGACCGATAGGCGCAAGCGTCCAAGGCATGCAGCGGCCCTGCCCTTCTCGGCAGGGCCGTTTTTCTCGCCTGGGGCTCCTCGGAGGCGGGCACCTGCGGCACCCCCCGGGCGTCAATCGGGTACCTGCAGGTGACATGTCACTTACAGGTGCCTGCGAGAACGGCATACAAGAACGACCGGGCCATCTACCTGCACTTATATGAACTACAACTAAATGACAAGCCACCTGCAAGTGACATGTCACTTGCAGGTGGCCTGACCGCGTGGTTTCCATCGCGTGACATGTACTCCCTCGTCATGAATCGCCCCACCAGCCGCGCTAGGATTCCCCATTGCGCGCAGGCCCGCAAGCTGCGGGACACGCACTGGCACTGTCTATCGGGGAAGGAAGCATTATGAGTTCTACAAAGAAGTACGTGGCCGAGTTCATCGGCACCGCCGTGCTGACCGGAGTCGGTTGCGGCACCGCCATGCTCGTGGGTTGCGCGGCCGACGCCGGCTGCGGCTACATCCTGACGGCCCTGGCCTTCGGCCTGTCCATCGTCGCCATGGCCTACTCCATCGGCAACATCTCGGGCTGCCACATCAATCCGGCCGTCTCGCTCGGCGTCCTCATGAGCGGCGGCATGAGCAAGTCCGAGTTCGTGGGCTACGTCGTGGCCCAGGTGCTTGGCGCCTTGTGTGGCTCCGCCATCGACGCCGCCATCTTTGGCTTGGGCGGCGTGACCGACATGACCGGCGGCTTCGGCGCCAACGGCCTCGCCGGCGTCAACGGCAGCGCAATCGCCGGCCTCCTGGTCGAGGTCGTCCTCACCTTCATCTTCGTGACCACAATCCTGGGCGTGACGGACGCCAAGTTCCAGCACGGCTCCTTCGGCGGACTCGTGATCGGCCTCACGCTCTTCTTCGTGCATATCTTCGGCATCGGCCTCACGGGCACGTCCGTGAACCCCGCCCGCAGCATCGCCCCCGCGGTCTTCGCCGCCGCGACCGGCAACCCCGCGCCGCTGGCCGCGCTCTGGGTCTTCATCGTGGGCCCGCTCGCCGGCGCCGCCCTCGCCGCGGTCGTCTACAGGTACCTGCGCTCCGAGTAGTGTCGGGTTCCAGCAAGTTTCTGCGCAAGGCCGCGCGTCCCCGGATGCAGGAAGGGTACGCGCGGCCTTCCTATATGGCGGGCTCGCCGTTCTCGGCCATCCACGGCCACAAAATAACGGACATATGTTGTCGATGTGCCCTGTCTATCCTGCGCTTTTGTTGAGAGAGACGGTCGTCTGGCCCAACTTCTGTCCGTTATTTCGCGCGACCCAACCGAGACTCAGCCGGTGGATGCCACCTACGAGCTCATGGCGTCGTAGTAGGCCTGGGCGCGCGCCATGTACTCGTCGTGCTGGGAGTCGCCCAGCCTCAGCGAACCCGGGCACCCCGTGGCCCGGAAGTCGGAGTGGCCGAAGACGTTGACGCCCCACTCGGGTCTGCCCAGGCCATACATCTTGCAGAGCACCGCCACCAGGTGGGCGCCGGAGTCGGGGCACTCGTCGCTGATGTGGTAGGGGCTGAGGCTCGTGTTGGCGTGCTCGATGCCGATGGAGTTCACGTTTACCTCGTACCCAACATGCCAGGCAGTGTCCTCGTCCTGCACCAGCTGCCCGATGCGGCCAGACGACTCCACGGCGTAGTGGGCCGAGGCCTCGCGCACCCGCCAGGTGCACCAGCAGCCCTCCACCGTGCCGTTGCCACCCATGTGGTGGAGGACGATCCTCTCTATAGTGTGGCCCTCGCGGCCCTTGTCGTAGTGCCTATCGAGGATGTAGTCGCAGTTGACCCAGGCCTCGCGCACGATGCGGCCATCGCTCCCCACGAGCGCCTTCTCCCCATTGTGCAAAACAAGGGCGTCGCACGCCAGGCGACCCGATTGGTAGAAGTAGTACTCCGAGCCGCCGATGGTCGCCCACGTAGACGTTGGCGCGGTCCCATCCGCCCGGGCGTAGGACCAGCCCCCTCCGGCGAGGGCCACCCACTCGCACGCGCCCTTGGTACCATCCGCGCGGATTGCGTAGGTCTTGCCATCTGCGCTGAGGACGTTACTCCTCACCTTGGCCCCGCCCGCGTCCGCGTAGTAGGTCTTGCCGCCGGTGGTCACCCACTCGTTCGAGGCGCGCCTGCCGTCGGAGCCGAAGTAGACCTCGCTCGCACCCACCTGGACCCACGCGTCGTCCTGCCTGGCCCCGCCCGCGTCCACATGGTACACGCCATCGCCACTCGCCACGGACTCGTCCGCAGCCACGACACCCGAGGCGTAGATGTAGTAGACGCTCCCACTCGCGGGATCCGTGTACCAGCCGGTGAGCATGGCGCCGTCCGCGCCGAAGACATAGTCGTGGCCGGCCCAGGCGGTGCGGCCAGTGGTCTTGGTGCCGTCGGGTTGGTAGAGGTACCAGCGGCCGTCCACGTGCTGCCAGCCGACAAGGGCATCGGGCTGCACTGCAGCGAGTTCGCCCTTCTCGCCCACGTCATCCGCGTGCGCCACGTCCGTGGGTTCGGCCTTCTCGCCCACGGCGGCTTCCACCTGCGCCGATGCGCCGGCATCGTCGGCGTCGACGGTCACGCCGACGGCAGGCGAGGCCTCAGGCCCTTCCAAGCCGGTCTCAGTCGGCTTCGCTTGCTCGACGGGCTCCTCGGACTCAACGGGCTCCGCAGTCTTGATCCCCTTGTCCTGTGCCGTCACCCCGGCGGACTCCGTCGCCTCGCCAGCCTGCGCGGTGACGTCCTTCTCGACGGTCTCTGGCCCATGCTCCTGGACGGGAGCCTCGACACTCGGCTGCGTAGACACGACCTCCCCCGACGGTGCTGCCAGTGCCACGCACGGCAGAAGCGAGACACAAAACACGACAGCTAGTGCCGTCCGGCTCATCCCTCGAATCATGTAGCGCCTCTTATGGTTGATCCGCTCGTATTGCCGCACCCATGATACGTCGATGCTGGCGCCCAGCGGCGATACGTTACATTCCAGACCGACCGCCCGCCCAAGTACCCGCGCCTACAGCTCCGCGTCACGCGCGAAGAGCTCCGCCACCGGCTGGCCCGCCTCCTCCACGGAGATGCCGTACTGGCCGATCCGCTCCGGCACGCCAAAGCGCCCGTGGTAGTCGCTGCCACCCGTCACGAAGAGCCCGTACTCGCGTGCAAGCTCGTGGGCCAGACGCTCGTGCTCGGGCGTGTGGGCATGGTGGTAGGCCTCGATGCCCTCAAGGCCGACCCCCACCAGATCGGGCACAGCGGACCAGGAGTCCATCTGGCCAGGGTGTGCAAGCACGGGCACGCCACCGCTCTCGCGGATGGCGCGGACCGCCTCAAGCGTGTCCGGGTAGCTCACCTTGCGGCGGAAGAGCCCATCCTTGGACGAGAAGAGCTCGTGGAAGATTCGGTCGTAGTCTGGGTCGTGCTTGGAGAGACCGGTCAGAGCCTCCATGATGTGCTGCTTGTAGAGCGTGGATGAGGGGCCCGCCGCTGCGATCACGTCGTTCACGGTGATGGTGTGGCCGTGGTAGGAATAGCCGGTGCGCATGACCTGCCAGGCAAGCCAGAGGGTGTTTGCCGCGCGCTCGGTGCGGGTGAAGAGACAGACGCGCTCCACCGGCGTGGACTCGTCTGCCGTGGGCACCAGACCAAAGGCCAGCACGTGCACCTTGCGGCCCGTGGCAGGGTTGAGCGTGGAGACCTCCACGCCCGCCAGCACCGGAAAGCCGGCCCGCCGCGAGAGGGCGCGAATCTCCTGCAGGTGGGCCAGGGTGTCGTGGTCGGTCACGGCCATGCCGGAGAGCCCCTGCGCGCGGGCCTCGTCAATCAGCTCCCCCACGCTGAGGGACCCGTCCGAGAAGGTCGAGTGGGTGTGCAGGTCCAGCCTGCCTGGTGCAAGCGTCACGCGCTTCTCCCAACCCATCGGCGTGTCAGTCCGGCTGCTGGCCGTCGTGCGCCAGCCATTTGCACTCGGTCACGTCCATGTGCGTGAACCTGGCCACGAACGACGAGTCCTCCGGGCTGCACGCGTACACGCCAAAGCGTACGGTGTCTGCGCCCTCCCACAGGTGGCACACGCGCATCTGCGAGAAGCGCTCCCCGTCCAGCGAGCATTCCACGCAGAAGTCATCCTCGCGCCGGCTCAGCCGATACCACATGGACCTGACGTCCGCGCTTATCTCCGTGGTGGCCCAGTCGGAGTAGCCATGGTTGGTCACCACGGTGCCCAGGTGCTGGAAGTCCTCGTTCTCGTACTCGATGGAGCCCTTGAGCCAGTTCTCGCTGTCCAGGTACAGCACAACGCCGCACTGGTCAAAGCGGTGCTTGCTCGCAAACTCCGTCCGCACCACAAAGGAGAAGTACCTCTCGTCTGTCTCCATCTGCAGCACCGGCGCGGTGTCGTTGCGAAAGTGATAGTAGGTCCGCTGCCACAGGTCCGTGTGCGGCGCGGTGGTTATCTCAATCTCGTCCGGCGTCACGCTGCACGCGGCTGGTTCCCTGGTCCACACCAGCTTGCTCACGTCAAACATGCTCGGCCCCCTCCATCCTTCTCTGGGCGGTGTGCCCCTTACTCTACTTCCCCATGTCGCTAGCGGCAAATGCACGCCTGTCCCACCATGCTCGCACGAGCGAATGCCCCACAGAGCCCAGAGGGAGCCTCCGCCCCAGACAAACATGCGTCCAAACGGGCGAAGGCCCCCACATCCGCCAACGACCCCATGGCAGATAATGTACGGGACCGCCAGACGCAGCGACGCACGGACATAAGACAGACACGCCAAGGGATGCGACGAGGGCCCATATGGTAAGACACTTTGAGATCAGCGCCGGCAGCGTCACCATAGCCGGCAAGGTATTTGGCCAAGACCTCTCGAAGACCGCGCCGTGCATCATACTGTGCCACGAGTTTGGTCTCTCCATGCGCTCCACCACGCGATACGCGCTCAGACTGTGCCAGCGAGGCTACCAGGTGCTTGTCTTTGACTTTCCGGGATCCGGTGCTGGCAGAAGCCGAGGACGCAGCAGCACGGAGGCAAGCGTCCTCACCGAGGTGGCCGACCTCCAGACGGTATTTGAGTACGCGTGCACGCAGCCCTTTGTGGACAAGAGCCATATTGTGCTTGCCGGCGCCTCGCAGGGCGGGCTGGTGGCGGCCCTCCTGGCCGCGCGCCACGCCAGTCAGATTGAGAAGCTCGTCCTCTACTACCCCGCGCTGAACATTCCAGACGACGCCCGGCGCGGCAACATGCTTGGAACCCACATAGACCCCAACCGCATTCCAGACACGTTCCGCGTGATGGGCTACGTACGTTTGGGGCGCCGCTATGTCACCGATGCCCAGGCTCTGGACCCGTGGAAGGAGATCGGGAAATACGCGGGACCCGTCCTCATCTGCCACGGGGCAGACGACAAGATCGTGGACATCTCCTATGCCAGAAGAGCCGCAGCAGAGTACCCCGACGCGACACTGGTGGAACTCCCTGGCGCCGGGCACCTGTTTGCGGCACCGTGGACCGTGGACAGGGCGGTCGACGTCACGTTTGGTTTCCTGTCTGGAGACACATCCCCCGCCACGCGACCAGCTCGGTCGTAGACGGCCGTCGCCTGGCCACGCGCGAGTCACCCTTTTGTCCGACACTTTTGCGATTCTGTTCTTCTCGACGTGCCATCCGCCCCCTAGCATCCTTGCCACTACTGCAACGGATGCGAGGAGGACGCATGGGCAGGCTAGACAACAAGGTCGCAATCATCACAGGAGCTACCAGCGGCATGGGCAGGGCGGCGGCGGAGCTCTTTGCCCAGGAGGGTGCCAAGGTGGTAGCCGTCGGAACCAACCCCAAGAGGCTGCAGGCGCTGGAGGACCTCAGGGACCCGTCCATAGTGCCGCTCAAGGCCGACGTGTCCTCCGCAAAGGACTGGGACCGCATCGTGGCCTGCGCGCTCGACAGCTTTGGCAAGGTCAACGTGCTTGTGAACAACGCCGGCCTCTCCCTTGGCCCCCACGGCGTCCTCGACACCACCGAGGAGGAGTGGGACCGCATCATGGACGTCGACCTCAAGGGCTGCTGGCTGGGCATGAAGGCCTGCATCCCCCACATCATCGAGCAGGGCGGCGGCTCCGTGGTCAACACCTCCTCTACCGGCGGCCTCATGGGCGGCATCGCCGATGGCGGCAGCGCGGCCTACGCCGCGGCAAAGGGCGGAGTTCGCATCCTCTCCAAGCACGCGGCCAACGAGTTTGGCAAGCAGGGCGTGCGCGTCAACTCCGTCCACCCCGGCACCACCATGACGGGCGGCTCCGGCGGCAACTACTCCCAGGAGCAAATCGAGGCCTTCACCCGCATGCTCGCAGCCGAGACCCCACTCAACATGCTGGCAGCCGAGCCCATCGACATCGCCTACCTCTACCTCTACCTGGCAAGCGAAGAGGCCCGCTTCGTGACGGGCGCCGAGTTTGTGATTGACGGCGGCCTCACCAGCCACTAGGACCTAGGCAGCCGTGGTTCTTTCCCGCCCCGCTTCCCCCCAACAGCGGGGCGGCTCTTCCTCTCAAGGCGCCATAGCGCACACAGTGCCAGAATTGATGCCACGCAATCCTGTGCGGGAGAGGTGGCGCGTATGTCCCAAAGAAGCGCGGCCCAGACCAAGGCCCTTATCATCCAAGAGTTCCTCCACCTTGTCGAGACGGGGCATAAGCCGCCCAAGGTGGCCGATCTCTGCCGTGCCGCGGGCATAAGCCGTTCAACCTTCTACTTCTATTACCAAGACGCGACCGCAGTCCTGGATGAGCTTGAAGACGACTTCCTTGCCCACACGCCCTTCATGCTCTTCTCCGGCAACCGAGAGGCCCTCCGCTCCCAGCTGCAGGAATCCATTGCCTATGTGCATGCAAACCGCCGCGTCTTCTGCGTCCTCTACGAACAGGGGCGGCTGACCGACAAGGTTCTTGACAAGTCCGAGAGGTTCATGGCCATGCGGGCGGGCAGTGACTCCCCCACGCAGGGCCTCGTTACCGCCTATTGCTGCACCGGCACCTATCGTGTTGTCTACGACTGGCTGTCCAAGGGCCTTGCACTCAGCGAGGACCAGGTGGTAGGCATTCTGCTCGAGCTGCTCGTCAATGCCAACAGGGCAAATCGGGCCCTTACCTCGCAAGAAGTGTGACTCATATGGAGGGAGCGGCGCCCGCCGCGACTCGCCTGGCCATCACAGCCCCACTTGCGCGACACCGTACTCTGCTTGGCTCTGCGAGAAGCCGTCGTTCGTCAGCCGTTCCAGCAGCTCGTCGCGTGTGTATCCGTCGTTGTAGTCCAACCAGTCCTGGGCATCCTCCGCAGCCTCGGCATACCAATCCACCTGCACGTTCTGCATGGCGTAGTCTATCTGGTCCGGCGTGAACTTCTCGTAGTCCAGCATCTCGTAGAGGTGCTCGCTCGAAATCCCTATGTGGTCCACGTAGCTCTGCGCGGACTGCAGGGCTTCGGCGCTCCAGTCCGCGCCCACATTGTCCGCCGCGTAAGTAGCGTTCTTCTCGCCGTATCCCTCGTATTCGAGTTGCTCCACCAAGCCATCATGCGAGAAGGCGCCAGACTCGATGTAGCCCTGAGCCTGAGAGAGCGCCTCCTCGGGGGTGTCGTCAACTGACGGGGAAGCCTCTTGGTCCGAAGCGTCGTCAAAGGCGTCGTCAAGAACCGAGGAGAGCTCGTCCGCACCGGAATCGAGAAGCTCGGAGGCCCCATCCGCCACGCACGACACGAGGCCTATGACCAGGTCGACCGCCATGCCGGCAACGAGGAGAAGCACGACGAGCTGGGCCAGCCGATGTCGGTTCTTCGCTTGAGCATCCTCGCCCACCACAACTCCGGGCTCAGCCTGTGGCTCCCCTGCCTCCTCGTGCGACTGCGGGATGCCCTCAGGCTCCCAGGACCAGGTGTCCGTCTCCGCCGCCGAACCCGTCGGCTCCTGTGTATCGTCTGCCTGGGGCCGACCCGTGTCCTCCAGCTCCGTGACCGCAAGCGGCGCCCCGCAGCGTATGCAGTACTTCCTGTCGGGGCCGTTCACGCGACCGCATCTGGGGCATTCCACGCAAGCTCCTTCTCCAGGCAAACACCAACAACCAGCATATGACATTGTTGGCGGCCGAATGTACGGAGAAGGTCAGCAGCCACACGGGGGCGGGCGCACGACATCCCTCCGTCGCGCGCCCGCCAACATTCAACGCATGATACTCAGAACAAGAACCGGCTAGGAGATGACCTCGCCGAACCACTTGGTCTCGATCTCGTCCTGGGTGCCGTCCTCCTTGATCTCCTTGAGGGCCTTGTTGATGGCCTCGGTGAGCTTGGGGTTGTCCTTGGAGATGACCACGCCGTACTGCTCGCCAGTCGGGATCTCGCCGCCGTCGGGAATCATGAGGTCGCTGTAGGCGATCTTAATCTCGTAGCTGATCACGGGCAGGTCAGAGACACAGGCGTTGTAAAGCCCGGTCTGTACGCCCGTGAGAGCCTGGATGATATCGTCTAGCGGCACGATCGTTGCGTTGGGCAGGTTCTCCTCTGCCCAGGACTCGCCGGTGGTGCCGGACTGGACGGCGATCTGCATGCCCTCGGCGTTGAGGGCCTCCGCCGTGGTCGCAGTGGAGTCGGTGCGCACGCAGATGGCCTGGTTGGAGTCCAGGTAGGGGTCGGACATGTCGACCTCCTTCTCGCGGTCGGGGGTGATGGAGATAGCGCCCAGCGAGACGTCGGCCTTGCCGCCCTGCTTGATGGTGGGGACGATGGTGTCGAACTGCACGGAGGGCAGGATGTTCTGCTCAAGCCCCAGCTTGTCGCAGATGGCCGCGTACATGTCGACGTCAAACCCCTCGAACTCGCCCGTGCCCTCCTTCATGGACACGAAGGGCGGGAAGTAGAAGTTGGAGATCATCGTGAGCTTGCCCGGCTCCACGAGGGTGTACTCCTCGGAGCTGGAATCGGCGCTGCTCGCGGAATCGGAGCTGGAGCTCGAGTCGGAGGAGCCGGAGTCGGAGGAGCTCGAACCGCCGCAGGCTGCAAGGCCCAGAAGCCCCGCCGCGCCAAGGGCACCGGCACCGACCTTGAGGAACGAGCGACGCGACATGCGGTTCTTGTCGAAGTTGGTCTCCTGCATAGACAAACACCTTCCCTTATCCGTTGTTGAGAAACGTACTAGGGTTAGTTTGCCCCGCCACAGCGGCAACGGGCCGCGCACCAGACAAAACGTAACGCTATTGCAGCATCAGTTAATAAAGCGATGCCACTTCCGTTCACCGGCCCGACACAATGGGTCCGACCGACGGATACCGTCAGCCGGGTTCGCAGGATCCCGCAGGCAACAAGCCCTACAGGTCGCGATAGTCCACCAGGCGCAGCCCGTCCACGCCCTCGAGCCATGCGCGCAGGTCAGGGTCGATAAGGGCCTCCACCTCCTTGGTGCGGTTGACCGTGAGCGAGGAGTGCGTGAGGATGAACTCGTCCAGATAGCCGGGATGGAAGATCATGACCACGTTCTCGCCGTCCGCCATGCCCGCCACGGTACGGCGGACGAAGTCGCGCGGGTCGTACTTGTCGGGCGGGAGCATGTCCTCGCAGGCCATCCGCACGGGCGTTGTGCCAAAGGTCACCGTGGCCGTGGGGTCAAAGGAAACCTTCTGTTCGCGGAGGCCATGGCGCTCGGCCACGATTGAGATGGCGCGGTTGAGGTTCGCAGACGCAACGGCATGCGCCTCGAAGTAGTCGGGCTCGCGGCCCACGAGCTCCAGGAAGCGCGTGTGCTGGGCCTCGATCTCCAGGCAGGCCTGGTCCAGGTCCACGAAGTCCATGCCCTCCTTGAAGGCGGAGCGGTACTCCCGGCTGCTCCTGAACTGCCCGTCCGGGCCTACCAGGCTGGGGATGAGGGCGGAATCGGCGCAGGGGGTGCCCAGGCACACGTTGGTGTGCTGGCCCACGGCCACGTCCAAGCCTCTCTCGCTCAACCAGGCAAGGCCGCGCACAGCCTCCGGCATGTTGGGCATGAGGCCCACCGAGCGTACGAGCCCATCGCGCACCGCGCGGACGATACCCAGGTTGACCGCGTACGAGTAGCCGAGGTCGTCGGCCCTTATCACCAGCTGCTTCATGAGTTGCCTCCAAACCAAGGGGCCGGCCACGCCGGCCGGTCCTACCATGATACTTGCTGTAGGGGGTCTGGCCTTTTGTCACCGGGGTCTGACCTTCTGTCACGTCTGACCAGGATAGCGCGCTCGATGCACCAAGAATGGCCTCTCGGAGGGCCTGTTTTGGTGCATATGGCGCGGAATCTCCAGTTCGGCGGTGCAAGTAGCGCGGAATCCCAAAGTCTGTACGACCGCATGGCCTGCCTGCACTTGTCGCTGGTATAGTCGTGCGGCAGAGACCCGGCGAAAGAAGACCTGGCAGGAGGAGACCCATGGCGGAGACGAGCGAGCGCACGATCTACCTGGCAGGAGGCTGCTTCTGGGGAATCGAGCACCTCATGAAGGCCCTCCCCGGCGTCACGGACACCCAGACCGGCTACGCCAACGGCACGGGCACCGACCCCGCCTCCCAGGCCACCTACAAGCAGGTGTGCTCGGACACCACGGGCTTCCGCGAGACGGTGCGGGTCCGCTACGACCCCGCGCACATCACTCTGGACCACATCCTCTACGCCCTCCTCGAGGTCATAGACCCCACCCTGCGCAACCGCCAGGGGGCGGACGTGGGCACCCAGTACCAGGCGGGCATCTACTGGGGGCCGGGCGACGACACGACCGCAGCCGACGTGCAGCGCGTGTGCGCCTTCGAGGCGGCCCGCCACCCGGGCTTTGCCGTGGAGGTCAAGCCGCTCGAGAACTTCTTCGAGGCGGAGGAGTACCACCAGGACTACCTGGACAAGCACCCCGACGGCTACTGCCACGTGCCCGCGGCCACGATCGAGCAGCTGCGGACGCTGGACTTCGACGAAGGCCACTACCGCTGATCGCCCGACGGGCAGTACCCGCGGCGCCTGCGAGACCGTGCCGCGGGCGTCACCACCGCTACCCCTCGAAGGGCACCACGTCGGCCACGGCCGTGGCCGGGTCTATCCGCACGCCGCCCCTGTCCAGGTCGATAAGGACGTACCTGTTGTTGCCCATGCCCAGCTCCTTCATGTAGGTCAGCTGGCGCAGGCCGTGGCGGCTCTCCATGCGCTCCACCAGGTCGTGGTGCTGGTCCTCCCTCATCGCGTACACGAGATCCACGCAGGCCTGGTCGAGGGCCAGGATGTCTGTGGAAGAGAGGATGCCCACGTTGGGCGTCACCACGGGCTGGGCGTGAATGCCCTCGCAGTCACAGGACACAGACATGTTGCGCATGACGTTCACGTAGGTGATGGCCCGGCCATCCGAGCTGAACCAGTCCACCGTGGCCTTGGTGGACTCGGTCATGCGCTCCATGAACTCCTCCTTGGCGATGGACCACTGGCCCTGGCCAGGCCAGGTGTGGATGTCGCGCTTGCCTATGCGCCCGTCCGCACAGCCGATGCCGATGTTCTTGTTCGACCCACCGAAGCCGCCCTGCACGTGACCCTTGAAGTGGGTGAGCACCACCAGCGTGTCGTAGTCCAGCATGTGCGACCCCACGGTCATGTGGTCAAACCACTTGCCGCCGCGCACGGGCAGCTCGGCCGTACCCTCCTCGTCCATGATGTCCACGGGACAGAAGGTCCAGCCGTTCACGCGCAGGGTCTCGCGGTGCTGCTCGGTGGTGTAGCGATCACCCTCGTAGTAGGTGTTCGTCTCCACGATGGAGGAATCGGCGAGCTCGGGCTCGGCCTCGCGCAGCTCCTGGACCCAGGGACGGGGGATGATGTTCGGCCCGTGCTGCTCGCCCGTGTGGAGCTTGAGGCCCACCTTGCCATGCACGTGGGCCCTCACCTGCTCGTAGGCCAGCTGCAGACCCGCCGCGGAGAGGTCGCGGGTGAAGTAGACGATGGACTCGTTGCCCGTGCGCTCGTTGTAGGGGACGTACTTGTTGCCGTCTGTTCCTGCCTGTGGAGTCGCCATGGTGCCCGTCCTTCCTTGCGTGGGGTCGATGCTCTCCGATCGATGAGCCCATTATCCCACGAACTAGACAGGTGTACGACATCTAACGCTCCGGCGAGCGCTCACCAGCCGGCGAGTGCTCCTCGTCCAGCGACCGCTCGCCATCCAACGACCGTTCCTCGTTCTGTATCTCCCAGTGGATGAGGAAGGTGAGCGCCGCGCGCAGGGCGATGATGGCACCGAGTATGCCGAGCTCCGCCCAGGTGCGAACCACCACGGTCCGGAGCACCTCTCCCCCCAGCTTGAACTCCAGCGCGAGCGCGATGCCCTGCGCCAGGTCCAGGCGGATGCGGCCACGGCCGCGCAGCCAGCCCACGAAGGCCCGAACCGCCGTATAGACAAGGACGGCCACGCCGAAGAGCTCCAGGAGGCAGATAGAGACCTCCACCACCTGGTCCACGAACTGCCCCAACCCTGCGGCAACCCCTGCCATGGCCTGCCTCCCCGCATCGTCATCGCCCCGTACCACCAAGGCCGCACGCCCCCACCCAACAAGTACCTCACGCCACTGGCGGCCGCCCAGAGCCAATCGGCGGGCAGGCCCCAAAAGTCATCAGCGGATTGGTATAGTCGAGGAACGGCAACACCAAGCGCGTGAAGCTGCGGATCAGGGATTTGCCCTTGCGGGAGGTGCGGCATGTTCTGGTTCAGGAAGTCCAAGCCCGCCCGACAGGGCGACGTGAAGGGCCGGGTGGACCTCGACTCGGGCTACAACGTGCGCGAGCTGGGTGGTTACGACACACCTCGCGGCCGCACCAAGAACCACCGCTACCTGCGGTCTGGCGGCGTGATAGGCCTCTCGCGCCAGGACGCCGAGTACCTGCGTTCCTCCTACAAGGTCCATCGCGTGCTGGACCTGCGCGGGCCCCTCGAGGTCAAGGGTGGCGACGGCATCCTCCCCACCCTGCCCGGCGTGGAGTACCGAAACGTCCAGCTCTACGACTTCGACCTCAGCGCCCCCACCCTCGAGCGGCCCGACGACACGGGTGGCTACCTGGCCTCCAACTACTTCACCATGCTGGCGAACCACGCCGCCGTGTGCGACATGTTCGACTTCTTTGCCACGGCGCCCGCCAACTGCTGCGTGCTCTTCCACTGTGCGGCGGGCATGGACCGCACCGGCGTGGCCGCCATGCTCATCCTGGGCCTCTGCGACGTGAGGCGCGACGTGGTGGTGGCCGACTACGCCTACTCCTTCGGCTACCTGGGCGAGGTCAATGCGGCTATCTTCGCCGGCGAAGGCGGCGCACGCCACAAGGTCCGCGAGGACCTAGCCGCCCGCATCCGCGCCATCTCGACCGTCTACGACCGGCTGATCGAGACCTATGGCTCCGTCCGTGGCTACCTGAGCGACGCAGGCGTGCCGGACGACCAGCTGGACGCCGTGATCCGCCACCTGGTGGACTAGCCACCGGGCGCCAGGGAGTTGGCACCAGGGGGTACTCCCCTGGTGCCCGGGCATTAGGGGGTACTCCCCTAGTGCCCACCTCGCATGAAGGCGGGCAGGACGTCCTCGCCCGTCTCGTTGAAGACGCGCCCGGCCTCGGCTATCTGCTCGAGCGCGATGGCCACGCCGTCCTCCGCGCTGGCTCCCACGTGCCAGCGGGCGGCACGGGTGGCGTTCTCGTTCGCGTTGGCCACGGCGCACGAGTTGGGCACCGCCGCGAACATCCCCAGGTCGTTGTCCGCGTCGCCAAACACGCAGACCTCCCCTGGCGCCAGGCCCAGCACCCGCTGGAGGATTCTCACGCCATCCGCCTTGGACCAGTCGCGCAGGCTCACGTCCAGCCAGTTGACCACCGTGTTCGGGAAGATCAGGTCGGGGCACATCTCGCCGAGAAGGGCCATGAGGCCACGCAGGCGGTCCGGGTCGCGGCAGATGATGCCGCACTTGACCACCGGGTAGTCGGGTAGGACCTCATGGCGACGGCCGCCGCACATGAAGGCCCGGTCGTACATCTCGGCCAGGCCCTCGCGGGTGTCGCCCACCCAGTCGCCGAAGTTGTCATCGCGGTAGGTTATGAAGGCACAGCCCGGCAGGGGCGCCACGATCTTCTCGATGGTGCGCAGCTCGTCGCGCGGGAGGGTCTTCTCGTACACGACCTCGCCCAGGTAGTAGACGCGCTGGCCGTTGACCATCACGCCGGTGTTGAAGCAGCTGGCGTCCCCGCCAAAGAAGGACGAGATCTCCCCGCGGTCGCGCCCGCTGGCAGGCCCCACGTCGATGCCCTGCTCCTGGCAGGCATGGATGGCCTCGATAGTACGTGCCGATACCTGCGGCCGGCCAAAGGGCACGAGGGTGTTGTCCATGTCCGAGAGCACGAGCTTGATCATGGCGCTCCAGTCTTCCGGGCCGCTGGCCAGGACTCTATCGTAGCGCACCGGAGCGTCCCCCACCCGTCACGCGGGGTCGGAGCTCGTGTCACGCGGGGTCGGAGCTCGTGTCACGCGGAGCGCCCACCCCATGGTTCAGAACTTGGCACACCCCAGCCCGCAAAACCCATGCCCATTCCATCTCGCGTACCCTAAGATACGAATGATGGCAGAAGGGGACGTGCGTGGTTGGAGTAACGATGGCCGACAAGCCCATGAGCACTCAGAGGTATATGGACTGCGTCTATCTGGACGATCCCGATGCCATCCTGCTGCGGCTCTCGAACATGGCGGAGCGGCTGGACGGGCTGACCGCCCGCATCGACCACAACACCCACGCCCGCTCCGACGCCGATCACGACTACATCACGCTCGACGTGCCGGAGGAGGAGGCGGGGCGCATCTTTGCCCCGGTGGACGGGGCGGTGGTGGCCGTCAGCCCCACGAGCGTGGCCCTGGCCCCCACGCAGACGAGCCAGAGCATGCTCTACTCGCCCGTGACCGGCCGCATAACCGCCCAGCTCCCCTCCCACAACGCCATCGGCCTCATGACCTTCGACGGCGTCCAGCTGCTCGTGACGGTGGGGCGTTGTCCCGAGCTCTACAGGGGCGACGCCTTCCGCCAGCTGGCCTGGCAGAACGACTCCGTGCACATGGGCGACCCGCTCGTGAGCTGGAACCGGGGCACCCTAGGCACAGATGGCGAGAGCGAGGTCGTGACCCTCACGATTATGAACACCAACGAGTTCGGCGTCGAGCTCGACGAGGCCGTCCAAGAGGGCCGCCGCCTGCGCACCGGCAGCCCCCTCATGCGCTTCTTTCCCATCTAGCGCCGCAGGGGCGTGGGTGGAGGGGGCATCAGGCACCCCTGCACCAGCCAGCGGCTAGAGCCTGACGAGCAGGCCCGAGAAGGGCGGCAGGTCCACGGTCACGGTACCCTTGGTGGGGCTCATCGAGAGCTTGGCCTCCCCGTCCGGCGTGGACCCCGAGTAGCGCTGCCAGTCAGTGTTGAGCAGGACCTTGGCGTGCGCCTTGCCGCTGTTGGGGCACTTGAGCTCGTAGCCAGGCCTCTCCTGGTCGGAAAGGTTGAGCACCACGAGCAGGCGCTCGCTCGCCGAGTCGCGGCGCTCGAAGGCATAGACCACCCGCTGGGTGTCGTCCACCTGCCGCCACTCGAAGCCCTTCTCCTCGTAGTCCAGCTCCCAGAGGGCCGGGTGCTTGAGGTAGAGAGCGTTGAGCTCGCTGCAGTAGCGGTAGAAGCTGTCGTGCAGGGGGTACTGGCGCAGGAACCAGTCCTGCTCGCGCTTCTCGTCCCACTCGCGCAGCTGCGCGATCTCCGACCCCATGAAGTTGAGCTTCTTGCCTGGGTGCGTGAGCATGTAGAGGTAGAGGCAGCGGGCCTGGGGGAACTTGTGCTCGTAGTCGCCCCACATCTTCTGGGCGATGGTGGCCTTGCCGTGGACGACCTCGTCGTGGGAGAGCGGCATCAGGTAGCGCTCGTTGCGGAAGTACATCATGGAGAAGGACAGCTTGTGGTAGTTCTGGGGGCGCCACTCGGGACCGGTGCGGAAGAAGTCCAGCGTGTCGTGCATCCAGCCCATGTCCCACTTGAGGTCGAAGCCCAGGCCGCCCTCGCCCGCCGGCCTGGTGGTGCCCGAGAAGTTCGTGGAGTCCTCGGCCACCAGGAAGGTGCCGGGGTTGAGCGACTTTATCCCCTCGTTCATGCGCCGCATGAACTGGACGGCCTCGTTGTTCACGCCGCGGGCCTCGTCGCCCTGCCAGTAGATGATGCGGCTGATGGCGTCCATGCGCAGGCCGTCGAAGTGGTAGGCACCCAGCCAGAAGTTGGCGCTGGACTGCATGAAGGAGCAGGTCTCGCCCCGGGAGTACATGAAGTTGTGGCTCCCCCACTCAGAGACGCCCACCGCCTCGTTGGGATACTCGAAGAGGGCCGTGCCGTCGTAGTTGGCCAGACCGTAGGAGTCGGTGGCAAAGTGCACGGGCACGATGTCCAGGATGCAGCCGATACCCGCCTGGTGCAGGGTGTCCACCAGGCCCATGAGCTGCTCGGGCGTGCCATAGCGGCTGGTCGGGGCAAAGAAGCCCGTGGGCTGGTAGCCCCAGGAACCGTCGAAGGGGAACTCGCCCAGGGGCATGAACTCCACGTAGTTGTAGCCCGTCTCCTTGCAGTAGTCCGCCAGGGGCTTGGCGACCTCCTCGTATGAGTACCAGTCCGCCGGGTCGTCGGAGGGCTGGTCGCCCGAGCGCTTGCGCCAGGATCCCAGATTGACCTCATAGACGTTCATGGGCTCGCGGAGCAGGTCGCGCTTGGAGCGCGCCTCCATCCAGCGCTTGTCGCCAAAGGTGTGGCGCGAGAGGTCGGTCACGATGGAGCGGTGGGCCGGCCGCAGCTCCGCTTGGAAGCCGTAGGGGTCGGCGTGGTCCACGTAGCCGCCACCGTGGAAGATGCGGAACTCGTAGGCATCGCCCTCGCGCGCGCCGGGCCAGAAGAGCTCCCAGAAGTTGCCGTCCCCCACGCGGTGCATCTCCAGCGGGTTGCCGTTGAGCATGAGCTGGACCTGGCTTGCCGCCGGGGCGAAGGTGCGGAACATCGCGCCCCCGTCCTGTAGGCGCGCCCCCAGGTAGTCCTGGGCATAGAACTCCCGACCGGTATAGAAGTTGTACGTGTTCACATGTGCCCCCATCCCCGCCTTACATATGCCCTCGACATTATGTTAGCCACGCGTAAGCCACATGTCCCTATGCAAAACTGGGTTGATGTCCGATAATGGACGCTAGTCCAAAAGAGACCAGAAACCGTGCCGGAAGTGTCTGAAACTCTTGGCACGGCAGTGATGGGGGCGTGGCAGATGGACCTGCGCAAGCTCAAGACCGAGGAGGCGCTGCGCGATGCCTTCCTCCACCTGCGTGCCTCGCAGCCGCTCGAGCGCATCACCGTGCGGGAGCTCTGCGACCGTGCGCGCGTGGGCAAGGCGACCTTCTACCTGCACTACCACGACGTCTACGACCTCTCCGAGCACCTGCAGGCCGACCTCGTCCAGCAGGTCCTGGCGAGCATCCCCCATCCGCAGCTGATACTCACCGACACGCCCGCCTTCACACGCGAGTTTGGCACGGCCATCTGGGCCAAGAAGAGCCTCATCGACATACTCTTCGAGGGCTCGCAGGCATCGGTCCTGCCGGCCGCCATCGAGCGTGCGCTCCTGGGCGAGCTGCAGGTGCTCTCGCCCGGGCTCACCCTGGGCGAGCAGGCCAAGGTCGCCCTCACCTATCAGATCTACGGCGCCTACTACGCCTACGTCCGCTGGTCCGCAGCCATACCCGCCGACAAGCTCATCGAGCTCGTGGGAGGCCTCACCGAAGGGCTCGGCCCGGTCGAGGGCCAGTAGCGCACGGTATCGCACGGGCGGGACCGCCCACGTCCCGGGCGGAGTTGCCCGTTTGTGGGGGCGCAAACGTGCGGAACCGCCCACGGCCCGGACGGAGTTGCCCGTTTGTGGGGGTGCAAACGTGCAGAACCGCCCACAGGCCGGGTCTAGATTCCCTCGCAACCCTACCCGCGGACCTTCTCCACGAAGGCAGCCAGGCGCGTGAGACCCTCGTCCAGCGTGGCATCGTCGCAGGCGTAGGAGATGCGCACATAGCCCTCGGACCCAAAGCAGGTCCCCGGCACGAGCGCCACGCCGGCCTCGCGGATGGCCCGCTCGCAGAAGGCCTCGCTGCCCATCGGCCTGCCATCAGGACCGAGCAGGTCTCCCACTCGCGGGAAGGCGTAGAAGGCACCCTGCGGCGGCACCAGGGGCAGCCCCATGGCACCACAAGCCGCCACCACCCGGTCGCGCCGACGGTGCCACGCGTCGCGCAGGGGGGTCACGTCCGTGGCCAGCGCCACCTGACCCGCGCGCTGCACGAAGGCTGGCGAGCACGACACCAGGAACTGGTGGGCCTTGGCGATCGCCGCAGCCACCTCGCCGTGCGCCGCCACCCAGCCCATGCGCCAGCCCGTCATGGCCCAGGGCTTGGAGAAGCTCCCCACCACGACGGTGCGGTCGGCAAGCTCGGGGTGCCGCACCGCGAAGCGCTCGAAGGCGGGGTCGAAGGAAAGCTCGGCGTAGACGTCGTCGCAGACCACGTAGAGGTCGTGCCGAGCGGCCACCGCCGCGACGGCATCTAGGCTTGCTGCATCAAGCACGCAACCGGTCGGGTTGTTTGGCGAGTTGAGCACCATGGCACGGGTCGCAGGGGTCACGACCTTCTCCAGAGCGTCCTCCCGCAGCTGGAAGCCGGTGGCCGTGGTGTCGAACGACACCGGTACCCCGTGCATGAGCATGGTCTGCGACGCATAGAGCGAGAAGGCCGGCGTGGGCACGATGACCTCGCGGCCCGGGTCCAGGATGGCCGCGAAGGTGGAGGCCAGGGCCTCGGAGGCGCCGATGGTGAGCACGACCTCGTCTGGCGAGAGGGGCAGGCCCCAACGGCCCTCGAAGTCCGCCACCGCACGACGGAGCTCGGGGGTGCCCGCGTTGGGTGGGTAGTGCGTGAGGCCCGCGGCAAGGTCCTCGCGGGCCGCCTCCCGGATGCCAGTGGGCGTGTCCTCCCCTGGCTCCCCCAGCGTGAGCGACACGCAGCCCGGCACCTCGCGCGCCATAGCGGCAAAGCGGCGGATGCCGGAGGGCGCAAGCGCACCCAGGTTGGAGTTAAGCGGAAGCGCCATGACCTTCTCCTTGCGTCTAGGGGTGACGGGGCGGCATCTGGGCTGGCCGGTAGGTAGTTCGCCCGTCGTTCGTCCGGCCGTTCGTCCCATCCTAGCGCACCGAGTCGGTGACGTGGGCATCCGCCAGACCGACGCACCCTACCGCCGGTTGCCGGAGCTTCTCGACGCCCAAGCGCCCGTTAGGGTGCAGACCAAGCCGCCAGAGCCGGTGTTCGGCGCACCCTACCGCCGGTTGCCGGAGCTTCTCGACGCCCAAGCGCCCGTTAGGGTGCAGGCCAAGCCGCCAGAGCCGGTGTCTACGCAAGCAACGCGAGGGACCGCCCGCACCGTTCGCGCGGTTGGCACCCGTACACCCAACCGTGCGGAGGACCTTCTTGGGAAACTTCCGTGGCAGGTGCAACATTCCCTCCCTGCCACCTGTATGCAGGGTGAAGGTGGAGAGAAGGACCGCCTCGCAGACGCAGACAAAGGGAGACACCATGAACCAGACCACCATCAAGCGCATCGCCACCCTGGCCCTTGCTGGAACCATGCTCTTCTCCGTCGTCGCATGCGGCGGCAGCTCGAGCGGCACGTCAGGCGACAACGGCAGCACCTCCCAGCAGGGAGAGCAGATCCCCGACCCCTTCCAGGAGTTCGACTCGGCCGAGGACGCCCAGAAGGCAGCCGGCTTCGACATCACCGTCCCCGACCCGCTCGATGACACCTGGAAGGGCGTCTACCGCGTGGACGTGGACGGCGAGCTCATTGAGGTCATCTACAACCAGGGCAACCCCGACGATAGCTGGGAGGCGTATCGTATTCGCAAGGGCGCAGGGACAGATGACGTGAGCGGCGACTACAACGACTACGCGGAGACCTCCCAGGAAGAGGTGGACGGCAAGACGGTGACCCTCAAGGGCGAGGGCGGCAAGGTCATGCTGGCCACCTGGACGGACGGTGGCTACTCGTACTCGATCAGTGCCGCTCCCGACGGCCCCTTTGACGCCGGCATGGAGAAGGGCGACGTCCTGAGCCTGGTGGCCGCCATCAGGTAGGACGGGTGGGGAGGCAGACATGGCACAGGTGGGCGTGCTCCGACCAAGGGGGATCCGCCAAGAGTACGTCCTCCTGTGGCTCCTCTGCGGACGAACGATGCTGGCCGCCGACAGGGCGACCGCCGACAGGGCGGCCTTCGGCGGTACCGGTGCCGCCAGTAGCGCCGGTTCCGCTGACGCAGCCAGCCCAGAGCCTGGCGCCGAGGTGCTGGACTTCCAGACCCGCCCCCACGCCCGCACGGACGTGGAGGTAGCCGCCGCCTTCGACGCCTATGGCAACGCCATCCTGCGCCTGGTCTACTCCTACCTGCACAACACAGCTGATGCCGAGGACATCCTGCAGGAGACGCTGGTTCGCTACATGCAGAAGGCCCCCGTCTTCGACAGTAGGACCCACGAGAAGGCCTGGCTCCTGCGCGTGGCTTCCAACCTCTCCAAGAACCACATCGAGTACAACAAGGTCCGCGACGCAGACGAGCTCATGGAGGAGCTCATGGCCGAGGAGCGCCAGGACCTCTCCTTCGTATGGGAGGCCGTACGCAGCCTGCCCGTACCCCAGCGCGAGGCGATCCACCTCTTCTACCAGGAGGGTTACTCCACTGCGGAGGTCGCGCAGGTGCTGGGCCAGAACGAGTCCACCGTCCGCTCGCACCTGCGTCGTGGTCGCGAGAAGCTCCGCCAGATCCTGAGGGAGGCGTACGACTTTGAGTAGCTACAACGAGGTCATGGCCCGCGTGAGCGTGACGCCCCAGATGCGCGAGCGCGTCCTGGCAGGCGTGGCAGCCGCACGTGCCGAAGCCGCCCATGCAGGCACCCATGACGGAGAGGGGCCACAAGCGGAGGTCGCGCCCTTCACAGGCGTCTCGGACAGGCAGGCCGGGCATCCCGCCACCGCACGCCGGGACCTCCCTCGCTGGCTGCCCCTGGCGGTGGCCGCCTGCCTGGTGGTGGCGGTGGGGATCGGCGCCTGGCAGGCCGGCCGGCGGGAGGTGGCCCAAGAAACCCCCACGGACGTGCTGCAACCCAGCGGCATGGCGGAGTTCTCCTCGCGCGGGGAGCTCGAGGCATCCGTGGGCTTCTCGGTACCGGAGGTGACCGACCTGCCCTTCGAGCCCGCGTCCGTCACCTACACCAACGCCTTCGGCCTCGCCCGCGTGGACTACGAGGCCGCGGACGGGTCCGTGCTCACCCTCTCCAAGGGGATCGACGACGGCTCGGGCGTGTCCGGAGACTACAACGACTACGCATACTCGACCCATGCCGACATCTCGGGTGTGGGTGTGGAGCTCCAAGGCAGCGACGGCATATACAGCTTGGCGGAATGGGCGTCGGACGGCTACGCCTACGCACTGGACGCCCAGCCCGGCATGACCGAGGAGGACATGCTTGCCGCCGTCGAGTCCGTCGTCGCCCAGGAATAGCAAGCAGCGGGCACTAGGGGGCACTCACATGGAAGTGGTCCTGCAGCTTGGGCACCAGGCTCCTTACCACCATGCGCTTCTCCTTGAGGGTGTGCACCCATGGGGCATAGAGGCGCAGGGTCATCACCGCCACGCGAACGGCCTGCCCATCGTCCATCCAGCGCCTCCCCCTCCGCAGTCCCGGCCACGTCCTACAGCAGGCACTCCTCCAGCAGCCGGATCGTAAACCGAACGCCCTGGGCGTAGGCCCGTCGGGTAATCCGCTCGTTGGTGCCGTGCACGCCACGCGCCACCTCGTCGGCGTCGGCCACAAAGGCCGAGAAGCGCAGGCAGGCGTCGCACACCCCGTCATACATCTGGGCATCGCTCGCACCCACCACGATGCCCGGAACCAAGGGCAGGGCCTGGCCCGTCCCTGGATCACGGAAGTAGCGGCCCGCCACTCGTTCCACCACCGAGAAGCCCCACCCGTCGGTTCGCGACACGGCCGAGGGGCTGTTACTGACCTCCGTGCGCAGGCTCACCTCAACCGGGAGATCGGCAAGAAGCCCACGCGCCCGCGCCAGCACATCCTCGCAGGTCACGCCCGGAAGCATCCGATAGTTGACGACCGCCGTCATGTCCTGGGGCATCACGTTTGCCTGGGCAGACCCACCCCGGATCATGGTCGGCGCCACAGTGGTGGTCACGAGCGGGTAGGTCTCCCGTCGCGCTGCCAGTGCCCGGGCGACCCCATCCGCGTGCGCGTCAACGGCGTCTCGCCAGGTCTGGTCCGGCTCCGGCTTCAGAAGCGTCCGCAACGGCTCCACGCTCACGAAGGGCGCGACCGCCGTCATGGTCTGCCGCACAGGCTCCGTGAGCTCGACGGGCCACTCGTCGCGCGCCAGACGTGCGATGGCCTCTGCAAGAATCCCCAGTGAGGTGCCCCCAAAGGGGTTGGACGAATGCCCGCCCGCACTCCGTACCGTGAGCACCACATCCGCGTAGCCCTTCTCGGCCACGGCCACCCGCATGCCGCACACCCCTGGCGCACCGTAAGGCGCGAGGTCAGCCACCTCGTAGTCACCCTCGTCAACCAAGAACGCCAGGTGCACCCCACGCTCCGCGAGCACCCGCCCCATGGCACGGGCGCCGGACTGCAGGGTCTCCTCGTCCTGTCCCAAGGCCAGGACGAGCGTCCGCCGCAGCCGAGCCCCATGCGCCAGCAGGTACTCCACGGCCTCGAGGTCGCCCACCACCTGATCGGTCATGTCGAGCGCCCCGCGGCCCCATATGTACTCGTCATCCACGAAACCCGAGAAGGCCCCATGAGTCCAGTCGGCCTCGGTCCCCGGCACCACGGGGACCACGTCCATGTGACCCATGAGCAGCATGGGGTCGAGAGACATGTCAGACCCCGCAAGCGTGATCAGGAGCGAGTGGTCCACGCGCTCCACCGTACCCGCCGCAAACACATAGGGGTATTGGGCCCTAAAGAGTGCCTCCAGCGCGTCAAAGGCCACCCAGTCCGTCCCCTCGCGCGTGGGGCCGTCCACCGTGGGAACCGCCAATGCCGCCGCCAGCCGCCCGGCCAGCGCCGCCTCGTCCAGATCCGGATAGTCGTCCTCGTGCGCGAAGTAGCGCCAGACCTCGGCCACGCCTATGCCTCCTTGGGCTCGTCCTCCAGGTAGCGCGCCAGGAACTCGCGCGTGCGCGGGTGCTGCGGGTGGGTGAAGATGTCCTGAGGCCTACCCTCCTCGGCGATCACGCCCTTGTCCATGAAGACCACGCGGTCGGAGACGTTCTTGGCGAATGCCATCTCGTGCGTGACCACCACCATGGTCATGCCCTGGGCGGCCAGATCGCGCATGACGTTGAGGACCTCACCCACGATCTCCGGGTCCAAGGCCGAGGTGGGTTCGTCAAAGAGCATGACCTCGGGCTTCATGCAGAGGGCGCGGGCTATGGCCACGCGCTGCTTCTGCCCGCCGGAAAGCGACGTGACGGGTGACTTGGCAAACTGCGTGAGGCCCACGGCGTCCAAGTTGCGCATGGCCTCCGCCTCGGCTTCGGTCTTGCTCATCTTCTTGAGGGTCACGGGCGCCAGGGTGCAGTTGTCCAAGACGTTCATGTTTGCGAAGAGGTTGAAGCCCTGGAAGACCATGCCAATCTTCTCGCGCAGGGCGTTTACGTTGGTCTTGGGGCCGGTCAGGTTCACGTCCTTGAACCACACTTGACCCGCGTCCGGGCTCTCCAGGAGGTTTATGCAGCGCAGGAGGGTGGACTTGCCGGATCCCGAGGCGCCAATGATGGTGACCACTTCGCCGGGCATGACCCACATGTTTATGTCCTTGAGAACCTCCAGGCTGCCGAAGGACTTGCGCAGTCCCTCCACGCGCACGAGTGGCTGGTCGTCGCCCCACGCCATGGGGGCCTGCGATGCGTGCTTGTCTGCCATCCTGGGTCCCTTCTAGTTGGAGCTTGGGGTCGTGTCCACGCTGCCTGCACCCAGACGCTTGGAGAGCAGGTTGAGCAGCTTGGACGCCACGTAGGTGAGGATGAGGTACACGACCGCGGCAAAGGCATACACCGGGGTCTGCGTATAGTAGATGCCTGCCGCGGTGTTCGAGGCAAACATGAGGTCAAAGACGCCGATCACCGAGAGCACCGACGAATCCTTGATGTTGATGACCAACTCGTTGGAGAGGGCGGGGATCGAGTTCTTGACGCCCTGCGGGATCACGACCTTGCGCATGGCCTGCCACTGGGAGAGGCCGAGCGAGCGAGCCGCCTCCAGCTGGCCCGGATCCACGGCCTCGATGCCGCCGCGCAGGACCTCCATCATGTAGGCAGTGGAGTTGAGCGAGATGACCACCAGGCCGGCCACGAAGGTGGACCAGATGGCGTTGGCCTGCTGGGTGCTGAGGCCGCTGTCGCGCAGCATGCTGAAGACGCCGAAGAAGATCACCAGGCCCTGAACCATCATGGGCGTACCGCGGACCACAGTGGAGTAGACCTTGGCAAAGCCCGAGCCCACGATCTTGAGGAAACGCACGAAGTCGTTGTCCTGCCGGTCCGGCACCTGGATGCGCACGAACACCAGGAGAAGGGCCAGGAAGAAGGCGATGACGGTGCCAAAGACGGCAAGCTCAATCGTGGTGAGGATGCCCGCCTCGAAGATGCCGCTGCACTCGTAGACGATGAAGATCACGGCTGCCAGGTCGTCGCCCTGGGGCTTGGAGTTGGAGCTGATGGCCACGCTCACCGTGTTCGCGAAGCCCATGACGGCGCGGTCAAGGAAGAAGACGACCACGATAGCCCAGACCACGTAGGAGAGGTAGCGCTCGATGGGTTTGGCCTTCTCGCTGGCAAAGGGCGAGCGGGCGCGGTAGTCGTCCTTGTAGAGGATCTTGGTGAGAAGGGCCAGGACCGAGACCGCCACCCATGCCACCAGCACCCAGTAGAGCGCGACCTCGAGGCCGTAGTAGGGTGCCAGGAAGCTCATTGCGCTGCGCGGCCGCATGGACAACCAGATGCCGCAGAGCGCCAGTACGCTGGTACCCAGTAGCACGTACGGGTGATCCTCCCTGAGGAAGGTCCCGAGTCCCTTCTTGCGAGCCGGTTGGTCCCTGTGCGGACCAGCCGGAGCCGGTGGTTTCGTGCTAGTGCGCACGCCCTTCTGCCTGTCTACCTTTGCCATTCAATCCCCCTAACGGCAGGCGGGGCGCCATCGGCATGGCGCCCCGCCAAGACCCCGGCCTCATGCCGGGGGACGAAGCCTGTCTCGTGTGCCTACTTGGGCTGACGCTCGACGGCGGCGTCGAACATTTCCTGGCGCTCGTCGTCGGAGATGGTGGCCAGGATGTCGTTGATCTGCTTGACGAAGTCGTCCTGTCCCTTCTTGACGCCCACGTTCGCGGGCACCTGCTCCTGGAAGCCCTCGCCATCGGCAAACTTGACGTTCGTGATGTCGGGGTTGGCAGCCAGGAAGCCCTTAGTGTTCTCCACGTTGTAGGTGATGGCGTCGCAGCGCTTCTCGGCCAGCTGGGTGAGCTGGGAGGGCACAGAGTCGGCCGGCGTCAGGTGGTTGACGCCCGGGATGTCATCGATGACGTCGTCCAGCATGGTGTCGGCCTGACCCAGGACCGAGGCGCCCGAGAAGTCCGAGAGCTTCGTTGCGTTGGCGTACTCGGAGTCCTTGAGCACCAGCAGGCCGAAGCTACCCGTGAAGTAGGGGTCGGAGAAGTCGATGGACTGCTTGCGCTCCGGGGTAGCGGACATGCCGGCGATGATGACGTCAATCTGGCCGTTGTTGAGGGCGTCGATCAGACCGTCCCAAGCCAGCTTGACGGCCACGGGCGTGCGGCCCAAGCCCTCGCCCACCTTTTTCGCGACCTGGACGTCGTAGCCATCCGCATACTGGCCATCCATGCCGTCGATGGGGATGGTGTAATCGGTCTTCTCGGTGGTCTGCCAGTTGTAGGGAGCGTAGGCGGCCTCCATGCCCACGCGCAGCTCGTCCGAGGCCTCGGCCGAGGAGTCAGACGAGGCGGCAGAGTCGCTGGATGCGCTGGAGTCCGAGGTTCCCTCGGAGGCGGGGCCACAGCCCACGAGCAGGGTCACGCCACCGGCGGCAAGCGCGGTGATGCCGGAGAGACGAAGGAAGTCGCGACGCGTGAGGCGCTTGGCGCCGCCCCCACTGATAAGAGAGTCCTGCTGGTACGTTCCTGTGGTGGGGTTCTTCATGGCGTTCTCCATTCCCTGTAGACCTGCTTCCCCTTTCGCGTCGCGCAACCGGAGGGGACCCATTCCCCTCCCCCTTGCAACCTAATGCGAGAAAGTTACGGACGTTGGTGCGCATGATATGCGCTTAATCGCGCATAAGAGAAACCATCCACTGTTAGGTAACAGCAGCGTAACCCGCGCTGGGGGCTGCCCGGGGCAGCCCGGGGCAGCCCCTCGCCGGGGCTAAGCGGGCGATCCTTCCCGGCCTGGGAAACCCGGGACGGTTAGCCGGGGCTAAGCGGGCGATCCTTCCCGGCCTGGGAAACCCGGGACGCTTAGGCCCACCTAAGCGGGCGATCTTTCCCGATGGGCAGAAACGGATGGGCAGAAAGGGATGGGCAGAAAGGGAGCACCCCTTCCCGCGCAAGCCCCCTCCCCCAGCGGGACTTGGCTAGCCCTCCTCGAGCCGTCGCGCGAGGTCGCGCTTCTCCTTGCGTCGGTTGTACTTGGTGTCCCCGTGCACGCCGCCCCGACACACCCAGCCGTCTACATACGGCATGCGCTTGAGCGTCACGTCCACTCCGTCCATGTGGAAGACGGTGTTGCCGCTCCCCCTGAACTGGTCGTCCACCTTGGACTTTGCATGCTTGCGCCTACCCATGAAGTCCTCCCCTCTGGGTATGGATTGATGTCGCACCGGGGCCGGTGCGACACTCGATGGAGGCAGCATCGTCCCTGCGGACATCATGTGTTTGCTGATAGTGATGGATTGGCCCGGACGCCAGGTACCGACTGGCCGCCCGCGAGAAGTTCCTTCGGCGATGGGCACCCTAGCACGCCTGCGGATAGCTTGCAAGTGCCGCGATTGGATACCCCCCTACGCGACCTCGTTCACGGGGTCCTCTGGTCGCAGGCCGTGCAGCGCGTCCACCGCACCCTTGATGGCGCGCAGGCGCATCTCGTGGAAGGAGTCCGCGCTGTGGTAGGCGCAGTGGGGTGTCACGACACAGTTCTCGAGGCCGATGAGGGGGCTCCTGCCATGGACCTCGTCGCGGATCACGTCCACGGCCGCCGCCCGGATGGTGCCGCTGAGGAGGGCCTGCGCCAGGTCCTCCTCCACCACGCAGCCGCCGCGCGCCGTCTGCACCAGGAAGGCCGTGGGCTTCATGAGCGCGAGGGTCTCCCTGCGCACGAGGTCCTGGGTTGCGGGCACGAGCGGGCAGTGCAGGCTCACCACGTCGCTCGTGGCAAAGAGCTCCTCGGGCGTCTCGACCTTCTCCACGCCAAAGCCTGCAAGGAACTCGGCCGACTTGGTGGGCGCCCAGGCAGCCACCTCCATGCCTATGGCCTGGAGCATGGGCGCAAGCGTCTGGGGAATGGAGCCGAAGAAGACAAGCCCTGCCCGCTGGCCGCGCGGGCGCGGCGGCTCGTAGCCGATCATGTCGTCCCACACGCCGGCACGGACCTTGTCGTCGAACCAGGTGATCTTCTTGTACAGGTCCACGATCAGCCCCAGGGTATGGAGGGCCACGTCGTAGGTGCAGTAGCCGGGCACGTTGCACACCCAAATGCCTGCGGCGGTCGCGGTCGGCACGTCCACGTTGTCGAAGCCCACCGACATCACGGTGATGGCACGGAGGCCCGGATGGGCGGCGATCACGTCCGAGTCGGCCCGACCCCACTCTATGGAGAGGGCATCCACCCCGTCGAGCGTCCCCGGCTCGGGCAGGCCGTCCGACCCGCGCGGCACCAGGCACAGCTCGCAGTCGTCCACGCCCAGCTCGCGCAGGATGTCGTAGTCCGTCTCGAGCGGCTTGGATGAACCCATGATGCCGATGCGATACATGGCGCCCCCATTCGAGTGGCGGGGCGAAGCCCAAGCCTTCGCCCCGCCAGGTCCTTTCTGCCTAGTAGCCCAGCTCGCACATGGACTGGTCCAGGATGCCCACGCCCTCGTCGATGATGTCGGGCGTCACGTTGAGCGGCGTGGCAAAGCGCATGCCGTTGCCGTGGACTCCGCAGTTGAGGGTGATCATGTGGTGCTCCAGGGCCTTGGCCTTCACGGCGTCCCACACCTCGGGGGCCGGCGTCCCGTCCTCGTGGTCGAACTCGATGGCCCGCATGAGGCCGATGCCGCGGGCGTCGCCCACCACGGGGTGCCTGGCCTGGAGCTCCACCAGCCTCTGGCCCAGGTAGGCGCCCACGGCGTTCACGTTCTCCAGGATGTGCTGGCGCTCGAACTCGTCGAGCACCGCGTTTGCCGCGGCGGCACACACGGGGTTCCCGCCAAAGGTGCCGCCGTGCATGCCGGGCAGCCACTTGCTCATGATCTCCTCGGTGGAGATGGTGGCGCTCATGGGCATGCCGCCGGCGATGGCCTTGCCGCAGCATCTTGCCCGTACGGCCCCAGCCGGACTGGATCTCGTCGAAGATGAGGAGGATCCCGTACTTGTCGCAGCGCTCGCGCACGCCCTCCACGAAGCTCTGGGGCGGCACGAAGTAGCCGCCCTCGCCCTGCACGGGCTCCATGATGATGCCGGCCACCTCGTCTGGCGCCACCAGATACGAGAAGAGCTTGTCTATCTCGCCCAGGCAGTAGGCGGAGCGCTGCTCCGCGTCGAAGCCGGCGGGGCAGAGGTCCTTCTGCGGGTAGGGAGCAAAGTAGATGCCCGGCACGCAGGGTTGGTAGGTGTGGCGGTACTTGGAGTTGGAGCCCGTCACGCTCATGGCACCCATGGTGCGCCCGTGGAAGGAGCCCGTGAAGGCGATGATGCAGGGGCGCTTGGTGTAGGCACGCACCAGCTTGAGGGAGGCGTCAGTGGCCTCGGCTCCGCCGTTGGCAAAGAGCGTGCAGCCCAGCTCTCCGGGGGCGACCTCGGCGATGCGCTCTGCCAGCCGCAGGGTGCTGGGGAAGTTCACCATGTTGAAGGAGCCGTTGATGAGCTTGTCCACCTGCTCCTTGATGGCATCCTGGACGGCCTTGTTCCCGTGGCCAAGGGCGTTCACGGCGATGCCCGACACGAAGTCCAGGTACTTCTCGCCGTTGACGTCCCACATGTAGGAACCCTCGCCGTGGTCGATCACGAGGTCGGTCGACTTGGCGAGCGCAGGGCTCAGGTACTGCTTGTAGTCCTCGAAGCGCATGGGCATGACATGGTCCCTTCTGCTTGAGGAGCCGGAAGGCCCAGGCGCCACTGAGACCCTGGCACCGCCGGCCCCGCATCCGCACTACTTGAGTGGGATGTTACTTTTGGGGGTTTGCGCACCCGTTGCCCTCGCGTTAGGTGCGAAACACGGAGGGGATTCCGGATTGTTTCGTGCGGGAAGGCAAACAAGAACGGCATGGATGGTAGTAACCACCTGTGTCGTATTGGATGCCGCCCGCACGTTGATGCATCATGCGGCCAGAGCCCGCCCAGGCAGCCGGCTGGGCGGCCGGGCCGTCGCGCGCCGCGACACGCAGTGGACACATGCATGCGCTATCGTGGCACCTCGCACGGCAGGGCACGAAGATGCTTGGCGAGGAAGCGGGAACATGACGGACGAGACCATGACGGACGAGAAGCCCAGGCGGATCAGCCACTGGTACTGCCAGGACGCCTGGCCGCAGAAGCTCCTCGTGGACAACCCGCTGGACACCCTGGCCCTCGAGGGATGCGGCCCCTGCTCGCTCGCCCACGCCCTCATCCTGCAGGGCATCGACGTCACGCCCCCCGAGGTCGTGGATGCCCTGAACGAGGTCTTCCCGGACGGGAGCTGGACCGGCCACTACCGGGGCACCCTGAACGACCACCTGGGACCCGCTGCCGAGCAGGCCTACGGCTGCCACTACCTGCAGCTCTGGCCACAGGTGGATGCGGGGCCTGACGCTGGGGGCAAGGTCTTTGCCGCGGTCTCGGACGCCCTGCGGCGGAGTCGCTGCGTGATCGTCTCGTCCCATGGCGAGGGCATCTTCCGCGACAAGTGCGGCCGGCCCTACACGTCCATGGGCCACTACGTGTGCTTCTATGCGATCGACCCGGACGGTACCTATGTGGCGGCCGACTCCTCCGACCTCAAGGCGCCCGATGGTGTCCCCTACGCCACGGGCGCGGCCCTCTACTCCCCCGACGCGGCCCGCACGCTCTTCTCCGTGGCGGTGGCGCACCCGGAGCGCCACGAGGTCGTTGCCGTCTGGCACGGCTGAGAAGGTACCGCCCGTCCGGCTGCGCTTCCGGCAGCGGATGGTCCCCGCTAAGCGTCACTGCTTGCACAAGCCCAAGCTTCTTGCAACGCTTAGCGGGTGGTAGGAGCAGCAGGTCGTAAACCCATTGGGAGCCACCATGGAGGCAGTTGATAAGAGGGCATATATCGCGCCAGGCGCCCAGGTCGTGGGCGATGTGGAGCTCGGCGCCAACCGCCGGACTGCCGCGACACACGTGGGGCACGCCCGCCTGGCCCTGGCGGACGGCCCGAATCCGGGTCCGCTGCCTATCGAATAACGGACATATCTTCTGTACGTCTTAACGCGTCAGGCCTTCTACCTGCGGGTTCTTCCCCTGCGATCCCATGGCTCGGCCCGCTGGCCCAACTTCTGTGCGCTATTTCGGCTCGTGCGCCCCGCCATGCGGGGCATCAACTTCCGCCCGCTAGCTCGAGCCCCTCCACCCCATTTCCCCACATCATCCTGTGCAGCCCCTGGCCACCCGGAAGTCGGCTATGAAGATGATGTGAAATACATTCGTAACACGCTTGAAACACTACACTCTTCTCCGGAAAACAAAGTCACGCTTATGCGTTGGAGTTTCTGGAGGGGTTTCGAATGCTTTTTGACATCTTTCACGCCACCAAGGACGAGACCAAGGTCCTGCGGACGACCGGCCGCATCGACAAGGGCATGAGCGACTATCGCCGCATCGAGTACGCCAGCGAGTGGGAGGCCGACTACCGCACCCGCCCGGTTCTTCCCCTCACCTGCGACGCCCGCATCCGCTTTGGCATGTAACGGGCACTAGGAACGGGCACTAGGGGGTACTCCCCTAGCGCCCATGCGACGACTCGGGAGCGGCTCCGCTACTGGCGGGGCCGCTCTTTTCTTAGCTCGTGGACTTGCCTCGGAGCCTCAGTCCTCGAACTCGTCCAGGTTCTGGAAGCCCCAGGTGCGCTCGCCACGCTCGATCTCGTGCACGAGCCGCACCACAGTGTCGTTGCAGGGGGTGGGCACGCCGTGCTCGGCGCCCAGGCGGCACACCGAGCCGTTGATCGCGTCGACCTCGGTGAGCTTGCCATGCTCCAGGTCCTGTAGCATGCTGGCCCGCAGCCCCGCGTGCTTCTTTATGGCAAGGGGGATGAGTGCGAAGGACACGGCCTGCTTGACGGGGTTGTCATAGTCCAGGAGCTTGGCCACGTCGATGCCCTGGATAGGCTCGATCCTTATGTCCGCCGCCTTGGCCACGTCCAGACATTCCTTGATCACCCGCTGGAGCCACACCCGAGAGCGACGGTCGGCCGCCGCCTGGCCAAAGGTGCAGCCCATCACGGTGGAGACGCCGCTGAACCCGGCGTTCACGAGGAGCTTGGAGAAGCGCGCCCCCATGAAGTTGCGCTCCATCTGCACGGGACACATCTTGGAGAGAAGGTCGCGCACCTGCTCGGTCTTGTATCCTGGGACCTCGGGCATGACACCCAGACCGAAGGACAGGCTGTCGGGCGCGCTCGTGAGCTCCGAGACGCCCGGCCCCCGGAAGGTGGCACCCCAGGCCACGGTGCAGCCGATCGTGCGGCTCGCCCCCACGACGGAAGCCACGAGCGGCTCCGGCAGACCGTTCTGCAAGGTGACCACCACGCCGTCCTCCGCCAGCATGGGTTCAAGGAAGTGAAGGGTGCCCTCGTTGTCCAGCTGCTTGGTCATGAGGAAGACGACGTCGTAGGGGCCGTCCATCTGGTCGGGAGTGCGCGCGTCCACGGGCACGCTCATCTGCACGGTGCCCACCACGGTGGCGCCTCGGTCCCGCATGGCCTCCACGTGGGCCAAGTTGTGGGTGACCAGCTGCACGGGCACGTCCGCCTGGCTGAGATATGCTCCCAGGATCGTGCCGAGCGAGCCCGCCCCACAGATAGCGACCTTCATGCGTTCCTCCCCGTCGCGAGTGAAATGCCAACTCTCCACGCTAGCACGTCGAGAAGGCGGGCACCAGGGAGGGGCGCGGGCACTAGGGGGTGCTGGCACTAGGGGGTGCGGGCACTAGGGGGTACTCCCATTCCACCCACCGGGCACTAGGGGAGTACCCCTAGTGCCCACCCTCCTGCGAGGACTCGAAGTCGGCGATCGCGTCCAGGAGCGCCTGACCGAACTGCTCGGCCTTGCGCTCCCCTATCCCCTGCACGGCAAGAAGCTCGTCCATGGTGCGCGGGCGGCGCCGGCAGAGGTCGCGGAGGGTCTTGTCGGAGCAGACCATGTAAGGGGCCCAGTTGCGCTCCTGCGCCAGGTCCATGCGCAGGGTTCGCAGCCGCTCGAAGAGGTCGGCGTCGTCCCCCACGCGGCCGACCCTCTCGCCCGAGCCCGCCTCCTCGCGGATGAGCTCCGCTGCGCGCCGGCCCCTCTCGCCCGCACGCTCCTGGGAGCGGCGGCGCTTGAGGGCAAACGAGAAGGCCTCGGGGTCCTCAAGCGCCTCCATCGCGCGCGGGCCCAGCGCCAACGTGGGATAGCGGCCCTGGCTCTGGGCCAGGTAGCCCCTCCCCACGAGCTGACCCGCCACGTCCTTGATCCAACCCACGGGAACGTCCTCGAGCGCACCATAGCCCTCGGCCTCGTCGAGCTTCCACTGGCGGACCTTCTCGGTCCTGGCACCGTGCAGGGCGTCCGCCACGAGCGACTTGCCAAAGCGCCCGCCCGTCTCCCGCACCAGCCGGAGGATGGCGAGGGCCTCCCGCGTGACGTCCTCGGACTCGAAGTGGGTGAGGCAGTTGGAGCAGTTTCCGCAGCCCTCCCGCCCAGCTGTTGGCCGCGCCACCTCCCCCGCCGCCTCGTCCCCGAAGTAGCGCAGCACATACTCGCGCAGGCAGCCCGTGGTCTCGCAGTAGCCCTGCATCTGGTCGAGCAGGCGGTAGCGGTTGGCACGTGCCTGGTCGCGCTGGCCGGGGTCCAGCTGCCCGTCTTCCGTCTGGTCTATGAGGTAGCGACGCACGCGGAAGTCGTTGCCGTTCCACAGGAGCAGGCAGCTCGCCGGGTCGCCATCGCGACCGGCACGACCCGCCTCCTGGTAGTAGGCCTCGATGCTCTCCGGCACGTTGTGGTGGATGACGTAGCGGACGTTGGGCTTGTCGATCCCCATGCCAAAGGCGTTCGTGGCCACCATCACGGGCACGCGGTCGTCCACGAAGGCCTCCTGGCTCCGGTTGCGTGCCTCGGGCGACATGCCCGCGTGATATCGTCCCACCGCAGGCCCCACCACCAGGAGCTCACGGGCAAGAAGGTCGGAGAGCTCGTCCACCGCCTTGCGGGTGGAGCAGTAAATGATGCCGGACTCGTCGCGGTGCTCGCGGATGTAGGCCAGGATCCGCAGGTCTTTTTGTCGGTCGGCCAGCTCCTCCACGCCAAAGTAGAGGTTGGGCCGGTCGAAGCCTGTGACCACCGTTGCGGGGTCGCGAAGGCCGAGCATGGTCACGATGTCGTCTCGCACGCGAGCGGTGGCCGTGGCAGTAAATGCCGCGAGCACCGGGCGGACAGGCAAGCTGGCCACGAAGTCCGCAATCTGCAGGTAGGAGGGACGGAAGTCCTGGCCCCACTGGCTCACGCAGTGCGCCTCGTCCACGGCCACGAGCGGGATGCCGATGCCTCCCGGCCCGGCGAGCGACTGTGCGAACTCCAGGAAGCGGGGGTCCGCCAGGCGCTCGGGCGCCACGTACATGATCTGGTACCAGCCCGCCGCGGCGCGACGGAGCACCGTGTTCTGCTGGGCCGGGGTGAGCGTGGAGTTGAGGTAGCTGGGGTGGGCCCCCGCCGCCAGAAGCGAACGCGTCTGGTCGCCCATGAGGGAGACGAGCGGGCTTATCACCAGCGTGAGCCCGGGCAGCGTGAGCGCAGGCACCTGGTAGCAGATCGACTTGCCGGCGCCCGTGGGCATGACTCCCAGGGCATCACGGCCGGAGAGGATGGCCGACACGAGCGGCGCCTGCCCCGGACGGAAGGAGTCATAGCCAAAGTAGGTCCCAAGGGCGTCCCTCGCCGCCTGTGGCACCTCAGCCTGCGCGTCTTCCATCCAGCCCCCCTCGTGCTTGTCAGCCTCCGCCCACACAGTATGGCCCACCTCGGTCCTGGGTGTCACGGCACCTCGGTCCTGGGTGTCACGCCACCTCGGTCCTGGGTGTCTCACTGGGTGTCGCGGTCCAAGGCGGCACGGCTCTTGGCGCGAGCCGCCGGGCGCCCACCGCACCCCACCGCCAGCCGCTACGCAACCCGCCCGCACCCCACTCCCGCAACCCCGGCAGGCCAAATCTCTCAACCACTTGATACCGCCGCGTAACCGGCACGACAAAAACCGCTCTCATGATAGGTATCAGGGCACACCAGCCCGGCAGCCGTCGCGGCGCCGCGGCCGATCGCACGCGAACTTTGGGGGTTCGAGCATGGCGTACGAGAGTCTCGTAAAGTACACGCCGAAGATAAACCAGCAGCTCGCACGCTACGGCGTGAAGTTCGGCATCTACAAGAACGGCCATTTCGACGAACGCCTCTTCCCGTTCGACGCGATCCCGCGCGTGATTGACGCCGACGCCTGGGACACGCTCGAGCGCGGCCTGATCCAGCGCGTCGATGCCCTCAACGCCTACCTCAAGGACGTCTACACCGAGAAGCAGGCCATCAAGGATGGTATCATCCCCGAGCACTTCGCCTTTGCCTCGGCAGGCTACCTGCCCCAGTGCGAGGGCATCGTGCCGCCCAAGGGGATCTTCTCCCACATCTCGGGCATCGACCTCGTGGAGGACAAGGACCATACCTGGTACGTCCTGGAGGACAACCTCCGCATCCCCTCCGGTGCCTCCTACCCCGCCGTGGCCCGCAACCTCTGCCGCCGCTGCGACGCCAGCACCTTCCGCGACCTGCCCATCCGCGAGAACCGCGACTACCCGCAGATGCTGCGAGAGGTCATGGACAACGTCAACTGCGGTGGCATCAACGTCGTGCTCACGCCCGGCCGGTACAACTCGGCCTACTTCGAGCACGCCTACCTGGCCGAGAACTCCGGTGCCGTCCTGGCCGAGCCCTACGAGCTCTTCGTGGAGGACGACGTCCTCTACTACGGCGGTGAGGACGACCGTCAGCGTGTGGGTGCCATCTACCGCCGCACCTCCGACGAGTACCTGGATCCCCTGTGCTTCAACCACGACTCCCTGATCGGCGTGCCCAACCTCATGGCCGCCTACCGGGCGGGCAACGTCGCCATCATCAACACCCCGGGCAACGGCGCGGCGGACGACAAGGGCGTCTACTACTTCGTCCCCAAGATGGTCAAGTACTACCTGGGCGAGGAGCCCATCCTCAAGAACGCCCCCACCTACCTGCCCATCTACAAGGACGACATGGCCTACGTGATGGACAACCTCGACAAGCTCGTGATCAAGGAGGTCTCCGAGGCCGGCGGCTACGGCGTGGTGTTCGGCTCCAAGCTCAGCCCGGAGGACCTCGAGCTCTTCCGTCAGCGCATCATCGACGACCCGCGCAACTACATCGCACAGGAGGTCGTGGACTTCATCAGCCTGCCCACCTACATCGGCGGCGAGGTCGTGCCCCGCAAGGCAGACCTGCGTGCGTTCGTGCTCTCCGGCGCCACCACGAGGGTCTGGCCCAGCGGCCTCACCCGCTACGCGCGCCAGGCAGGTTCCAGCATCGTCAACTCGTCTCAGGGCGGAGGCTTCAAGGACACATGGGTACTCTCTCGGTAACAAAGGCAGACCACCTTCTGTGGCTCGGCCGCTACGTGGAGCGCACCTACACGACGCTCCGCTTCATCCTGCACGCGTATGACGTGGCGCTGGACGACCCCTTGGGCAACTGGCGCGACCAGCTGGAGGAGCTGGGCTTCCGCGAGGAGGAGGAGAACCCCTACACCTTCGTGCGGGACTGCCTCTTCTCCCCCACCCTGCCGAGCTCCATACGCCACTCCATCAGCGCCGCCTACGACAACGCGGTGACTCTGCGTGACTGCGTGGGCACCGAGGCCATCGCATACGTGCAGATGGCCTACGACAACGTGGGCTCTGCCGAGACCTCGGAGTCGCCCCTCCTGGACCTGCAGGCGGTGATCGACGACATCATGGCCTTCCGCGGCTGCATCGACGACTACATCGCCGACGACGCCGTCCGTTCCATCATCAAGGTAGGCATGGGCATCGAGCGCATCGACCTCTACACCCGTCTCAACTTCGAGCTCGAGCGTCTACCCCAGGAGGTCCACCGCTTGGCCAGCCGCATCAACCGCACGGGCATCGCCTACGACCAGGAGAGCTTCCGCGGCGTCGTGGACATGGTCTTCGATCCGGCCTTCCCGGGTAACATGACCTACGAACAGCTGGGTGAGCTCTTGAAGCTCGACGCACACATCTTTGGGTAGGCGCCCATGAAGGTATTGGAGTACACGTTCGAGACCAACGTCTCGTTCAGCGAGCCCGTGACCAAGCACGACTTCCTGCTTCGCTGCCAGCCCGGCAACCTCTCCTGCCAGCGGGTCATGCATGGGCAGGTCACCCTCTTCCCCGCCACGCGCACGAGCGAGCAGCGGGACGGCTTTGGCAACCGCGTCCTCATGGGTCGCATAGCCGCCGGGCACGACCGCTTCGGCTTCATCTCCACGGGTCTCGTGCTCTCGGGCGAGACCGACGCGCTGGAGGCGCCCGGACACGCCATGTACCTCAAGCCGTCCGAGTTCGCGGACGAGTCCTCGGCGCTCCGGGCCCTGTCGCGCGAGGTCCTCTCCGGCATGGGCTCGGCGGATCCTTGGGCCCAGGCGCAGGCACTCAGCCACGCAGTGTGGGATCGCATGGACTACGAGCCCGGCACGACCGACGTGAGCACCACCGCAAGCGAGGCGCTGGCCCTGGGCCATGGCGTCTGCCAGGACTACGCCCACATCCTCATATCGCTTTGTCGTGCCGCAGGCATCCAGGCCCAGTACGTGAACGGTCTCATCCTCGGCCACGGCGCCTCGCACGCCTGGGTCAATGTGTTCGACGGCGACGCATGGCGGGGCATCGACCCCACCAACGACCGCGTGTGCGACGACGGCTACATAATCCTCTCGATGGGTCGCGACTTCGGCGACTGCCCCATCGACTCAGGCGTCTTCCGCGGCGGCGTTACACAAGAGCAAACAGTTACCGTTCACGTTACGACGCGCTGACACCCGCACTACAATCGGTGCATCGTCTGCGGGGGGATGACTTTGTGGGCGACCGATTCCGAGGGGGTCTGCGCATGGTAGAGACGGTGTACTCAGCCGAGCTGCCCGTAAACGAGCACCTGCTGGTCCAGAAGAACCGCATCTGCGGCCACGGTAACGGTCCGCGCATGGCTGTGGTCACGGGTATCCATGGAGACGAGCTCGAGGGGCAGTATGTGGCCTTCGAGCTCGCCCGGCGCCTCAACGACGACCTCGACCTCCTGCACGGCACGGTGGACATCTACCCCGCGATCAACCCCCTGGGGATAAACACGATCCAGCGCGGCGTCCCCACCTTCGACATAGACCTCAACCGCACCTTCCCCGGCGACCCCGCGGGCAACCTCACGCAGGTGGCCACGGCCGCAGTGGTGGACGACATCCTGGGTGCCGACGTCTGCGTGGACATCCACGCGTCGAACATCTTCCTGCGCGAGATGCCCCAGGTTCGCATAAACGAGATAACCGCGGACTCCCTCCTGCCCCTGGCGCCCCTGCTGGGTGTGGACCTGGTGTGGGTGCATGCCTCGGCCACGGTGCTCCAGAACACCCTGGCCTACTCCCTCAACGAGCGCGGCACACGCTGTCTGGTTGTCGAGACGGGCGTGGGCATGCGCATCACCGAGAGCTATGGCAAGCGGCTGGTTGACGGCCTCCTTCGCCTGCTCGGGAGCCTGGGTGGCTGGGACGGCAGCGTGCCCGACGCCCTGCGTCCCACCGTGGCGCGCGACCAGCGCGTCGAGTTTCTCAATGCGTCGGAGCCCGGCATCTTCCTGCCCCGCGTCAGGCACGGCTCTACCCTCAAGCGCGGCCAGCTGGTGGGAGTGGTCTGCGACCCGCTCACCGGCACCGTGCGGGAGGACGTCATCAGCGAGCAGGGAGGCCTGCTCTTCACCCTGCGCGAGTATCCCGTGGTCTACCCCGGCTCCCTCATGGCCCGCGTGCTGGGAGGTGCGCGATGAGAAGGACGACGCTCTTTACCCTCAAGACCCCCTATCGCGAGCCCATGGAGATCGTGGGCTTCGAGTTCGGCGACCCAGACGGCGAGGAGGCCTGCGCGATCGTGGGCTCCATGCGTGGCAACGAGGTCCAGCAGACCTACACCTGCGCACGCCTCGTGCAGCAGCTGCGCCTCGACGAGGCCAAGGTCATGCCCGGAAAGCGCATCCTCGTGGTCCCGTCGGTCAACCCCTTCTCCATGAACGTGAGCTCTCGCTTCTGGGCCCTCGACCACACGGACATCAACCGCACCTTCCCGGGCTACGACAAGGGCGAGACCACCCAGCGCATCGCCGAGGGGCTCTTCTCGGCCGTCTCGTCATTCTCGCTGGGTATCCAGCTCTGCAGCCTCTACATGCCCGGCGAGTTCGTGCCGCACGTGCGCCTCACGCGCGCGGGCGAGATCACCAAGGAGTCGCTGGCTCTGGCGGACGGGTTCGGCCTCCCCTACGTGGTGATAAACGAGCCCACGCCCTTCGACACAACCATGCTCAACTACAACTGGCAGGTGTGGTCCACCAACGCCTTCTCGCTCTACGGACACACCACCGAGCACGTGGACGAGGCCGGTGCCGTGCTCATGGTGGCCGCCATCGAACGCTTCCTGGCCACGCGCGGGGTCCTGCGCCTGCCGGTGAGCGACGCTGTCCCACCGCGCACGATCGAGGAGGCAGGCCTCGTGGCCGTACGCACCGAGAAGGCCGGCGGCTTCCTCATGCGCCACGCTGAGGCAGGCGACCACGTGGAGGCAGGCCAGGTGCTGGCAGAGGTGGTCGACGCGCTCGACGCCCACGTCAAGGAGACCCTCAGGGCCCCCGTGTCGGGACAGGTCTTCTTCTGTCGTACGGAGCCCCTGGTGGAGCAGCACATCATATGCTTCAGAATCGCGGCAGACGAGTAGGGTGCCGGCAGGTCACAGGCGCGAGGGTCTTACCTCGGAGCACGCGCTCGCGCGGAGTGCTCCGAGGTAAGACCCTCGCGCCTGTGACCTGCCGGCACTCGCCCCCCGCGATTCTTCATGCCACTCAAGGAATAAGGAAGGGCGCGCCCATCCCCATGGACGCGCCCCCTTCATTCTTTCTCCCTTTGCGGGACGGGTGCCGACCCCCAACGGACGTTGGCACCCTAGGGCCTGTTCGGTGGTATCACCTCAGGCACAGACTCGCTGACGGCTAGTTCCAGCCCTTGCCGTCGGAGCCGAACTCCTTGATGAGCTCCTCGGTACGAGCGACGATGGCCTCGCGGCCGGGCTTGAGGACCTTGCGCGGGTCGTAACCCTTGCCCTGCTGGTCCTTGCCCTCCTCGATGTACTTGCGGGTGGCAGCCGCAAAGACGAGCTGGAGGTCGGTGTTGACGTTGATCTTGGAGATGCCGAGCGAGATGGCCTTCTGAATCTGGTCAACGGGGATGCCGGTGCCGCCGTGGAGGACGAGCGGGAGGTCGCCCGTGAGGGCCTTGATCTCCTGCAGGCGCTGGAAGGACAGGCCCTGCCAGTCGGCGGGATAGATGCCGTGGATGTTGCCGATGCCACAGGCCAGGAAGTCGACGCCCAGGTCGGCGATGGCCTTGCACTGCTCGGGGTCAGCCAGCTCGCCAGCGGAGGTCACGCCGTCCTCGGTGCCACCGATGCCGCCGACCTCGGCCTCGACGGAGATGCCCTTGGAGTGGGCGAGCTTCACGATCTCGGCCGTGCGCTTGAGGTTGGTCTCGAAGTCGGGCTCGTGGGAGCCGTCGTACATGACGGAGGTGAAGCCGGCCTTGATGCACTCGAGGGCGGCGTCATACGAGCCGTGGTCGAGGTGCAGGGCCACGGGAACGGTGATGCCCTTGTCCTCAACGAGGTCCTTGACGATGTCGGCGACGACCCTGAAGGAGGTCTGCCACTTGGCGGCGCCGCTGGTGCACTGGATGATGACCGGGGACTGGAGCTCCTCCGCGGCGTCGAGGATGGCCGTGGCCCACTCGAGGTTGTTGGTGTTGAAGGCACCAATTCCGTAGTGGCCCTTCTCGGCGCTCTGGAGCATGGCAGTTGCGTTAACGAGCATAGTTACCTCCGCTTTGACGAAAGCCGACTTGCCGTACCTTCGAACATCATACAGCGTACGGCGGCCGATGGGTGGCAAGTCGTCCGAGAAGGTTCCCAGCGTCTCCGAGCGGCTGGCCAGCGGTTCGCACGGGCACCGGTGGGACCGGGCGCGAAAGCACAGATTCTCCGGGTCACTTGTCCAATCTGTGAGAATCGCGGAAGCTCGCGGTGGGCTCCCTATACTGTGGGAACGCAATCGACAGGGGGCACTCGAGAGCTATGGACGAAGCGGAGACGACTCGCATGAGCATGGAGGACAAGGACACCACAAGGCACGTGGGACGGACGCGACCGTTGGGGGCAATGGGCACCCAGCAGATGCAGGCCGCCGAGCCTAAGGAGAAGGAATCGGTGGTCTCGGGCGTGCAGGTCGCGGCCAGCGCCCTTGCGGCCGCCACCTCCTTCGCGCTCTCGTCGCAGATCGGACTCGCGGGCTCGCTCATCGGCGCAGTCATAGGCGCCGCTGCATCGTCCGTCGCGCTCCAGGTCTACACGAAGGTCCTGAACGCCTCGGCCGAGAGGATCCGCACGACCGCGGGGGGTGCCGACGCAGCCGACGCGACCCGTCTCGACGACCGGACGGCGCGACAGCCCCGCCCCGTGACCTACTCCGACGAGACGGTGGTGCGCGAGTTCGCGGACTCCGGTACGCCGGTGGCCCCGTCCGAGATCCGCGAGGCCGCGGCCGCTCGCGCCAGGAAGCGCAACCAACGTCGCGCCGGCATCGCCGTGGCCCTGGCAGCCGTGGCCACGGTGCTCGTCTTCGCCCTGGTGGTGAGCCTGGCAACCCATGGCGCGGGCATAGGCAGCAAGCCCTCCTACGTCCCGCGCCAGGAGGCCCAGGAGGGGGCAGAGGAGGCCGACGACCAGTCCGACGACAAGGACGGTCAGGCCACAGGCGACGATAGCGGCACGCAGGCCAACGGAGGCGCCGGCTCCACCGAGACCAACAGCGGCACGGGCTCCGGCTCCACCAGCGGTACGGCCAGCGAGAACGGCGGGTCGGGCTCCGCGGGATCGGGGACCACGGGCTCCGGAAGCGGCTCTGGGAACGCCTCGGGCGGGACCGGCTCAAGCGGCACCGGCAACGGCGGGTCGGGCTCCACGGGTTCCGGATCGGGCTCCGGTACCGGCTCGGGCTCCGGCAGCTCGACGGGCTCCGGCTCGGGCTCCTCCAGCTCCGGCACCGGTTCGGGATCCTCCAGCACCGGCTCAGGCATCACGGGCGGCTCGACGTCCGGTTCGGGAGGCTCGGCGGGCTCTGGCACCACGTCAGGTACCAGCTCCACCGCCAACTGACGGCGGGACGGCGGGTCTTATAAGCGTGTAAGATGGATGCGTCGCGGCTTTCCCGCGGCGCATCGTTCTTCTCACGGAAGGGACCATCCCATGGAGAGACCCAACGCCTGGAAGTCCTACACCCCCGAGCAGCTCGAGGAGCTCGATGAGCTCTGCGAGGGGTACAAGGCCTTCATCTCAGACAACAAGACCGAGCGCGAGTGCGTTGCCACCGCCATCAACCTCGCCACAGAGGCGGGCTACCGCGACCTGCGCGACATCGTGGCCGCCGGCGAGACCCTTCACCCGGGCAGCAAGGTCTTCTCGTCCGTGCGCGGCAAGAGCCTCATGCTGGTCCAGCTGGGCACCGAGCCCCTGGAGCACGGCGTGAACATCCTGGGCGCCCACGTGGACTCCCCGCGCCTGGACGTCAAGCAGGACCCCCTGGAGGAGCGCCACGAGATCGTCACGCTCGACACCCACTACTACGGCGGCATCAAGAAGTACCAGTGGGTCGCCCTGCCGCTCGCCATCCACGGCGTCATCGCAAAGAAGGACGGCACCACGGTGAGCGTGACCCTGGGCGAGGACGAGTGCGACCCCGTCCTCTGCGTGAGCGACCTTCTCATCCATCTGGCCCGCAAGCAGATGGAGAAGTCCGCCGGCGAGGTCATCGAGGGCGAGCAGCTGGACGTTATCGTGGGCGACCGGCCGCTCGAGGGCGAGGAGAAGGACGCCGTCAAGGCCAACGTCCTGCGCATCGCCCGCGAGGCCGCGGACATCGAGGAGGAGGACCTCCTCTCCGCCGAGCTCGAGGTCGTGCCCGCGGGTGCGGCGCGCGACCTGGGCCTCGACCGCTCCATGATCCTGGGCTACGGCCAGGACGACCGCTCCTGCGCCTATCCCTCGCTGGTGGCCCAGCTGGCCTGCGAGGCGCCGGTCCGCACGGCCGTCACGATCCTGGTCGACAAGGAGGAGATCGGCTCCGTGGGCTCCACGGGCATGCGGTCGCGCTTCTTCGAGAACACCATGGCCGAGGTCATGGCCGCGTCCGGCCAGGGCGGCGAGCTCGAGCTGCGTAGGTGCCTGGAGGCCTCCCGCATGCTCTCGAGCGACGTCTCGGCAGGCTACGACCCCAAGTTCGCCGAGGTCTTCGAGGAGAAGAACTCCTGCTTCCTGGGCCACGGCCTGACCTTCAACAAGTACACCGGATCCGGCGGCAAGGGCGGCTCCAACGACGCCGACGCCGAATACGTGGCCCTTATCCGCCGCGTGATGGACGATGCCGGCGTTGCCTGGCAGACGGCCGAGCTCGGCAAGGTGGACGCCGGTGGCGGCGGCACCATCGCCTTCATCCTGGCCAACCTCGGCGTGCACGTGATCGACTGCGGCGTGCCCGTGCTCTCCATGCACGCGCCCTGGGAGGCCGTGAGCAAGGCCGACGTGTACGAGGCCTACCGCGGCTACAAGGCCTTCCTCGACCACGAGTAGGACCTCTGACAATTCGGAAGATAGGGCTGCCCCCCGTTGGCAAGACGCCAGCAGGGGGCAGCCTCATTTGCGGGCAATGTCCTAGCGCAGCGGCGCAGGCAGCGGCGCGCGCTCCAGCGCGTGCACGAAGCGCACCAGGTAGTCCGCCGTGCCGTCCAGCATGGCCTGCCCCAGCTCCGCGGAGGCGCCCGACGGATGGTCGTCGTGTCCCTCGGCCACCCAGCCGTTGCCGGCAAAGCGCACGAGGTCGCGCGGCATGTCCACGTCCACGCCCTCGAAGCGCACGGAGTACCAACCGGTGGTCTCGAGCTCCGGGCCAAGGTCGTCCTGCAGGTCCTCGTCGCCCACGGCGGAGAGATCCACGGAGTCCGGGTCTATGGCCAAGTTGGCGCTTGTCTCCATGGCGCCGCCGTGACCACCGCCCCAGGCCGAGTCTATCTCGGGTGCCACGCGCCACCAGTTGAAGCAGGCAGCCAGACGGCCGCGACGGTTGAGGTCCGCACAGGCCATCACGAGCGACTTCACGTTGCCGCCATGGCCGTTCACAAACACGAAGCGCCTGGCACCATAGGCCTCCAGCTGCGTCGTGATCTTGCTCACCACGTCATAAAGCCCCTGCACGCCCAGGCTCACCGTGCCCGGAAATCCCACCAGGTCGTCCGTGGCGCCGTAGGGCAGGGTGGGGGCAATCAGGACCCCCTCGTCTGCTGCCTCAACTCGATCCAAGATGGCATCCGGCGCCATTGTGTCCGTTCCCAGGGGATTGTGCTTCCCGTGGCACTCCGTGGATCCCACGCCAATAAGGACCACGTCCCTCTGCGCAAAGTAGGCCTCAACCGCGGGCCACGTGCTTCTTGCCAGCCTCATGCCAGCCTCCTCCACAAGCGGGGCGCCCGCAGACGCCCCGCCCCACGATAAGAAACCCTAGAACCCACGAACGTCCTCGGGCGTCATGCGCCTTGCCACGGCAACCGCCAGACGCGCCGCGCTCACGATGTCCTCCGGGGCGCAGATGGCCGTGCCCGCATGGATATAGCGGCAGGGCACGCCGGCCACTACGCTGGGCACGTCCAGCATGTGGGTGGGACCGCCGTCGGTGCCGCCGCCCTCGCGCACGGAGGTCTGATGGGGGATCTTCTCGTCGTCCGCCACAGCCAGCACGTAGCGCTGGTAGCGAGGGTTGGTGATCATGCAAACGTCGAAGTAGCGCAGCATCGGCCCCTGGCGCAGGGCTGTCTGCACGTCGCAGGGCTGGGTGAAGGTATCGTCTGCCGGGCAGCCCTCGAACATGAAGGCGACCTGCGGGTCGAAGTGGCGCACGGCCGCAGCCACGCCGCGCTCCCCCACCTCCTCCATGGAGCTGATGGAGGCCACCACGTCAAAGGGCAGGTCGTCGTCTGCCAGCTCGCGCAGGGCCAGGAGCATGGCCGCCACGCCGGCACGGCAGTCAAAGGCCTTGCCAAAGGCCACGCCGGTGGCCGCGTCGTAGTCGAAATTGGTGGCAGGGACAACGGGCTCGCCCATGCCCATATGGAAGCGCTCGATGGCATCGGCCTTGCTCGTGGCACCCACGTCCAGGATGAGCTCCGGGGCCACGCACGCGGCCTTCTCCCCAGCGCTCATGAAGTGAGGCGGCTTGACGCCGATCACGCCGTGCACCCACTGGCCCAGGGTGTTTCTCACCAACACGTCCTGGCCCGTGAGGACCCCTTGGGTGAAGCGGCCCAGCTGCACGAAGCTCATGGTGCCGTTGTCGCGGATGGAGCGCACCATGCAGCCCACCTCGTCGCCGTGGGCGTCGAGCATGAGGCGGGGCTTGGTACCGCTGTAGCTGCGCAGGGTGATGAGCCCATCGCGCAGGGTGTTCTCCTCTATGGTCGCCCAGCCGTCGCAGAATTCGCGCGCCACGGCCAGGGTCTCGTCCTCAAAGCCAGAGGGCGACTTTGCGTTGCTCAAGGCGCCGAGAAGCTCGACCACCTCGTTCATCTTGTATGACACCATGTCTCCTCATCCCTTGGCCCGGGCGAGCCCGGGCATCAATACCTCACGTGCAAGAAGCGCGCAAAAAGGGGCTATCCCTTTCTGCACGCCTCAACCCTACTGGAAGTGGCGCTCGCGCGGCTGCGGCAGGGGCGCCTCCGCAAAGGCGTCCAGGAAGTCGCAGAACCAGTCCGCCATTGCCGTGAGCATCTCCTGGCCCCACTCGGCGGAGGCCGTGGTGGGGTCGTCGGGCCCCGCCCAGCCGTTGGCGGCATAGCGGCGGGCGCTGCGAACCAGGATGGGCCTCACGCCCTCGAACTCCACGTCGTGCAGACCCACCGTGTGGATGCGGTTTCCACCGTCGTCGGAGAGCTGCATACCCGCAAAGGCAGAGGTGTCCACGCTATCCGGGTCGATCCAGAGGTCCGCCGAGGTCTCCTGGGCCCCACCATGGCCTCCGCCCCAGGGCTCGTGGAGCTGCCCGGCCAGCTTCCACCAGTTCACAAGGGCCACCTGACAGCCAAGGTCGCTTATCTCGTAGCCGCAGCGGTTGAGCGCGGCGGCGTTTCCCCCGTGGCCGTTCAGGAAGACGAAGTGACGCGCGCCGTAGTCAAAGAGCTGGCCCGTGATGCGCCGCACCACCCGGTACAGAAGGTCGTCCCCCAGCGAGAGCGTGCCGGGATAGTCCAGGAAGTACTCTGCCGAGCCCAGCTGGAGCACGGGACCATAGAGCACCTGCGGGCGGCGCTCCTCGGCAAGCTCCACGATCTTGTTTGGCGCCATCCAGTCCGTGGAAAGGGGGTTGTGCCAGCCGTGGTTCTCGATGGAGCCAAAACCCAGGACCACCAGGTCGTGCTCCTTGAAGTAGGCCTCCACCTGGGGCCAGGTACTGCGCTTGAGCTGCATCAGGCCTCGCCGCCCTTCTCGCCCGCATCGCTGCCCATAGCGTGGCCCGCCCAGGCGCGATAGGTGCGCACGGGCATGGGCTTGGGAAGTGGCGCCCGCTGCATGGCGCCCACCAGGTCAACCAGGCAGCCCGCCACGCCCTGCATCATCTGCGTGCCCCATTCCGGGTCCGCCTTTGTGGGGTCGTCGGGGCCAATCCAGCCGTTGCCGAAAAAGCGCACGGCATCGCGAGGGAAGCCCACGTGGGCACCCTCGAAGAGCACGTTGGACCAGCCGTCCGTGGGCAGCTCGTCGGAGATGTCGTTGACAAGGTCCATGGGGCCATAGGCCGAGGTGTCAACGAGCGAGGGGTCCGCCGCCATGACGGCGGCCGTCTCCTCGGCACCTCCGTGGCCACCGCCCCAGGCCGGGTTGAGCTCGCCCGCCATGAGCCACCAGTTGGCAAGGCCGGCCAGGGCCCCGCGTCGGTTGAGGCTCTCGCACACCTCCGAGAGGGGCTTGATGTTGGGCCCGTGGCCGTTGACGATGAGGAACCTGCGCACGCCATAGTCAAAGAGCTGGTCCGTAATGCGAGCCACTAGGTCTCGCAGGAGGTCGTAGCCAATGGTGAGGGTGCCCGGGAAGCCCACCAGGTCGTCACAGTTGCCATAGCTCACCGTAGGCGCGATCAGGATCTGGTCGTACAGGCGCTCGTCCATGAGGTCCAAGAGCAGGTTTGGCGCGATGTTGTCTGTGCCCAGGGGGTTGTGCCTCCCGTGCTCCTCAAGGGAGCCCACGGCCAGGACCGCGAAGTCCCCGCCCTTCTCAAGATAGGCCGCAACGTGTGGCCAGGTCGTCTTTTCCAGATACACGCTTCTCCCCTTTCCCAACGGACGCCCGCTTTCGCGGGCGTCCATGCAGTTCACAAACCAAGCTTAGTACGTAAGCGGGTAGTGGCAGGCCACCATGTGGTCCGTTCCCACCTGGCGGGGCCGCGGCACCTCCGTCTTGCACCTCTCGTCCGCATAGGGGCACCTGGGATGGAAGGGGCAGCCACTGGGCAGGTCGATGGGGCTGGGCAGCTCGCCCAAGACGGCGGCCTCCGTCTCCAGCACGGCATCGCTGGACATGGAGGGCGCGGCATCCAACAGGACCTTGGCATAGGGGTGCGCCGGGGTCTCGTAGATCTGCTCGGTGTCGCCGGACTCCACGATGGAGCCCAGATACATCACGTCCACGCGGTCGGAGATGTAGCGCACCACGCGCAGGTCGTGGCTGATGAAGAGGATGGCCAGGTTGAGCTGCTCCTGCAGGTCTATGAGGAGGTTGATGATCTGCGCCTGGATGGACACGTCAAGGGCGGAGACGGGCTCGTCGGCGATGATGAGCCTGGGTCGCACGGCAAGGGCGCGGGCAATGCCGATGCGCTGCCGCTGCCCGCCCGAGAAGGCGGCCGGCAGGCGGTCCGCAAGCACCACGTCAAGCCCCACCAGCTTGAGGAGCTTCTCGATCTCGGGCTCCACCTGGTCCTCCGGCACGACCTTGTGGTACAGGAGCTCCTCGCGCAGGAGCTGCCGCACCGTCATGCGGGGGTTGAGCGAGCTGTAGGGGTCTTGAAAGATCATCTGGATGGACTTGCAGCTCTCGCGCAGCTGGTCCTTGTTGAGCGCCGTGAGCTCCTGGCCGGCAAAGACCACGCGGCCCGTGGTGGGACGCAGAAGGCCGATGATGGTCTTGGCCAGCGTGGACTTGCCGCAGCCGGACTCGCCCACAAGTCCCAGGGTCTCGCCCTCGCGGATCTGCAGGCTCACGTTGCTCACGGCCTTGACGGAGCGCTTGGGCCTCTTTGCTATGGCGTCCACGACGCCGTACTTGAGCGGGAACTCCTTGGACACGTCGTCGACCTCAAGGAGGACGCTCCCTTGGCTCTTCTGACTCATGCGGCACCCTCCTCCCTGGGGTCAAGAATGCCCGTGGACTCCGTCACCTTGGCGCGGTCGCTCTCGTCCGCATGGTGACACCACACCAGGTGGCCGTCCAAGCGGTCCACCACACCTGGCGCCTTGGCCCTGCAGATGTCCGTGGCGTAGGGGCAACGCGGCGCAAAGGGGCAGCCCACAATCTCGCGCGCCAGGTTAGGCGGCATGCCGGGGATGGACTGGAGCCGGGAACGCGTGTCGTGCTCAGCCGGGAGCGAGCGAATGAGACCCTCGGTGTAGGGGTGGTGGGGCTTGTCCAGCACCTGGCGGCGCGAGCCTATCTCCACGATGCGGCCGGCGTACATGACGCCCACCTGGTCGCACATCTCGTTGACCACGCCCAGGTCGTGCGTGACCAGGAGGACGGACATGCCCAGCTGCTCCTTGAGGGAGTTGATGAGGCAGATGACCTGGTCTTGGATGGTCACGTCGAGGGCCGTGGTGGGCTCGTCGGCCAAGAGGAGCTTGGGTCGTGGTGCCAGGGCGATGGCTATCATCACGCGCTGACGCATGCCGCCGGAGAGCTCGTGGACGTAGTTGCCCAGGCGCTCCTCGGGCTCGGGGATGTTGACCATGCGCAGAAGCTCGACCGCGCGGTCGTGCATGCCCTGCTTGTCCAGTCCCTGTCCCTCCAGCGACTCAAAGAGCTGCTTTCCCACCGTGGTCACGGGGTTGAGCGAGGTCATGGGGTCCTGGAAGATCATGCCGATCTCCTTGCCGCGAATCTCGCGCAGCTCCCGCTGGCTCATCTTGGCCACGTCGCGGCCCTGGTAGAGAACCTGGCCGCCCACGATCTGGCCCGTCTTGGGCAGCAGGCGGATGATGGAGCGGGCGGTGGTGGACTTGCCGCAACCGGACTCCCCCACCAGGCCAAAGGTCTTGCCCACTCCAATGGAGAAGGACACGCCCTCCACGGCGCGCACGGTCTCGGTTTTGGTCTTGTAGTACATGCTGAGGTCTGTGACCTTGAGCAGTGGCTCTGGCATCGTCCCTCCTCCTAGTCCTTGGTACGCAGCAGGTCGTTGAGGCCGTCACCCACAAGCGAGAGCCCAAGTCCCACAACGGCCATCATGAGGCCCGGCAGGATGGAGATCCAGGGCGCGGTGGTGATGAAGGACTTGCCGCCCGAGATGATGGCGCCCCACTCGGGGGTGGGCTGGGGCACGCCCAGGCCAAGGAAGCTCATGCCGGCGCCGGTCATGATGCACATGACCACGTCGGAGGCCGCATAGACCACGGAGCTCGAGATGACGTTGGGCAGGATGTGGCGGAACATGATGCGCAGGTCGGAGTAGCCCAGGGTCTTTGCCGCCTGCACGTACTCGGACTGCTTTGCCACCAGCACCTCGGCGCGCACCAGCCGCGTGTACTCGGGCCAAGACACGACCCACATGGCAATGATCAGGTTGCGCACGCCGCTGCCCAGGATGGCCACGATGGCGATGGCCAGGACCATGAAGGGGAAGGCCACGAAGCAGTCGAGCACGCGCATGATGATGGAGTCCAGCTTGCCGCCGTAGTAGCCGGCCAGAAGCCCCAGGAGCACGCCCACCACAAAGGGCAGCGAGACGGAGGCCACGCCGATGATCAGGTCGAGGCTCGTGGCGTAGACCACGCGGGTCCAGATGTCGTAGCCAAAGTTGTCCGTTCCCATGAGGTGGTCGGCACTGGGCGGCAGGAGCATCTGGGAGCCGTCCAAGGCGTAGGGATCGCCCGAGGTAAAGAGTTGCGGGAAGAGGGCCATGAGGACGAAGAAGGCCACGATTATGGTTCCTACGAGCAGGCTGGGGCTGCGCCGGAAGGGGCTCAGGCGCTTCTCGGGCTGGCTGGCCTCCTCAGCGGTTGCCGCAAGTTCGGCCGCGGCCTCGCCCGCGGGCGTAGGCGTGGCGTCTGCCTTGAAGCCCTTGTCGTCGCTTTGGCTCATGCCTCGTCACCTCCCAGCTGGATGCGGTGGTCAAGGACGGAGTAGAGGAAGTCCGTGATCACGTTGACCACAAGCACGATGATCACAAAGACGATCACGCATCCCTGGACCACGGCATAGTCTCGGCCTGTGACGGCCTGCACCAAAAGGGCGCCGATGCCCGGCAGGCCAAAGATGTTCTCGATGATCACGGAACCCGAGAGCATGCCGATGATGCGGAGCGAAAGGAGCGTGACCGTGGGGATGAGGGCGTTGCGCAGCACGTAGCCCGTGGAGATTGCCCAGTTCGAAAGGCCCTTGGAGCGGCCGAAGTCCACGTAGTCGGCCTCCTGCACGTCAATCACGTTGTTTCGGATGTTGCGGATGAGGACCGCGATGGACGAGAAGGCCAAGGTCATCCCGGGCAGGATCAGGGCGCGGAAGTGGGCAGGCCACGAGCGTCCCCAGCCGGAGACGGGCAGCAGCTTGAGCTGGACGCCAAAGACGATGAGCAGAAGCAGGCCCACCCAGAACGCCGGCGAGGAAAGGCCGATGAGGGCGAACACGCGGATGACGGCGTCGGCGGGCTTGTCGCGCTTGACGCCCGCCAGATAGCCCAAGGGTAGGCTAATCAGGACCGTGAAGATCGTGGCGATCAAGGCCAGGCAAATGGTCGTGACCATGCGGGTGCCTATGAGCGCGGAGACCTTCTCGTTGTAGATCACCGACGTGCCCATGTCGCCCTGGAGGAGGTTGGAGAAGTAGATCGCAAACTGCTCCGGAATGGAGGCGTTGAGGCCTCGCTCCTCCTTGATCGCCTCGTAGGCACGCGGGTCGATCTTGTCGCCAAGCGTTGCCAGTGCCGAGTCTCCCGGCAGGAAGCGCATCAGCAGGAAGATGACCACGACGGCCACAAAGAGCACCGGGATCATCTGCAGGATGCGCTTGAGTAGGTACCTGAGGGACTTCACCCCAACTCCTCTCACCCAATGGGGCCGCGGCGCCCATACGAGACGTCGCGGTCCCAGTCTTAGTGCTCCTCTGCCGTCACGCTACTCGGACGCGGGCATGGCCAGCTTCTCGAAGCGGTAGTTGCCCAAGGGCGTCTGCACGAAGCCCGTGATGTCCTTGCGGATGGCGTTCTGGTAGGGCACGGAGAGGAGCGGGATGAAGATCTTCTGGTCCGCGAAGCCCTGCTGGATCTGCTTGTAGAGCTCCTTGCGCTTCTCCACGTCCTGCTCGGCGTTGGCCTGGTCGTTGAGGGCCACCATGTCGTCGGGCTGCTGGAGGCCGGAGTAGTAGCCATGGGTCACGTCGTAGTCAAAGATGAACTGCATGAACTCAGAGGGGTCCTGGATGTCATCGGACCAGCCAGAGATGATGGTGTCGAGCTCCAGGGCCTTGCGGGCGGAGCTGTAGGCCGTGGCCTCCTGGGTGTCCTGGACCAGATTGACGCCGATCTTGCTCCACTGGGACTGGAGGACGGTGGCAATGGAGGCATAGAAGTCGTTGCCGCCCTTGAGCAGCATCTTGATCTCGAAGCCGTCCGGGTAGCCGGCGCCCGCCAGGAGCTCCTTGGCCTTGTCGACATCGGGCGTGATGGGCTCCAGGTCCTTGTCGCAGTACTCGGAGGTGGTGGAGAAGACCGTGCCGATGGTGGTGCCGTAGCCGTAGGTGGTCATGTCGACGATCTCCTGCGGGTCGGTGGCCAGGAAGAGGGCCTCGCGCACGTCCGGGTTGGAGAGGTACTCGTTCTGGGTGTTGAGGGAGACCCAGTAGGTGAAGGTCGAGGGATCGGGATGCGGGGCGACCTCGGAGTCGCTCTCGAGCTCCTTCATCGTGGAGAAGGGCACGTCGGTCGCGATGTCGATGTCGCCGCTCTGGAGCTGGATCTTGCGGGAGTTGTCGTCCGCCACGACCTTGAACTCGATCTCCTCGGTGAGGGGCAGCCCTTCCTCGCGGTAGTTGGGGTTCTTGGTGAGGGTGAGGTACTCGCCCTTCTTCCACTCCTTGACCATGTAGGGGCCGGTGCCGATGATGGCGTTCTTGTACTCGTCGGCGCCCACCTTGTCGAAGTAGGCCTTGGACTGGACACCCAGGGTAAAGACGCACAGGCACGCCAGCGCGGAGGCCGCGGGGGTCTTGAGGGTGACGATGACGGTTGTGTCGTCCGGGCACTCGACATGGTCGAAGTTCTCCACAGTGGAGATCCAGTTGGAGTCCTCGGTGGTCATGGCTCGCTCGAAGGTCCACTTCCAGTCCTCGGCGGTCACGTCGGAGCCATCAGAGAACTTGAGGCCGCTCTTGACCTTGAAGGTGTAGGTCAGACCGTCGTCGGAGATCTCCGGCATATCCTCGGCCAGGTTGGGCTCGATGGTCTCGCCGTCGTCGGAGGTCTTCAGAAGCCCGTCCAGAATCAGGTTGAAGATGAAGATGTTGATGTTGCCGATGCAGGTGACGGGATCCAGGTTGTCGGAGTCGTTGGCACGACCGATAACGATCGTCTTGGCGTAGCTGCTGGCCTCAGACCCGGTGTCGCCACCAGCGGAGGCATCGGTGCCGCCGTCGTCGGAGCCGCCGCAGCCAGCCAGAGCGGCGAGCGCGCTGGTGGCACCCATGAGGCCGGCACCCTTGAGGAACGAACGCCTGTTAAGATTGAAACTTCCCATTTGGACCCCCTTGCCCATGTCCGTCAGGGGACTTCCCTTTGATCCCCTGAGCGCTAACTAAGAAGTATCGCGTCGACTGGACATGTTCCCAAATGTGGGCGGGAATGAGAGATTGGTACGTTACTTTTGATTTACACGCATGCAATAATGGGGCGGTGGGGCGGGCAGACGCCCTGCCCCAGACTCATGCCTCCATATACTCCGCCGTCCAGCCGGCGTTCTGGTCGAGAGGGCTCTCCACCAGGGCGTTCTCGTCGAGCCAGCGATAGAAGCGCGCCCACCGCTCGCCATCGATCACACCCCATGAGCTCGCGTCGTCGATGTACTTGTCGGCAAGGAAGGCGGCGCTCCTGCGCGTGAGCCCCTCGTCGAGCTCGGGCACGGCATCCAGGAGCACCTGCGCCGCCTCGTCCGGGCTCTGGGCCGCAAGCTCGTAGCCGCGCTTGACCGCCCGCAGAAAGGCCTTGGTGACCTCGGGGTTCTGGGCCATGTAGTCGTCGTTTCCGGCAATCACCGGAGTGTAGCAGTCAAAGGTGGGGTCGATGCTCCTGAAGTCCCAGTAGTTGACATCGACGCCGCGCTCCAAGGCCTCCTGGACCTCCCAGCCCTCGTAGGACCAGGCGGCGTCGTACATGCCCGCCTGCATGGCGGCCAGGTAGTCGTCCGTCTCGTTGGGCACGAGCGTCACCTGGTCCCAGTCACCGCCGTCCTTGGTTACCACGGCCCTCATGGTCGCCTGCTCGACGGGAAGGTTCCACGTGCCGTAGGTGTGTCCCACGAGGTCCGCCGGCCGCTTGATGCCTGCCTCCGCCAGGCTCATGATCCCACTCGTGTTGTGCTGGATGATAGCGGCTATGGCGGTCAGGGGAATGGGGTTCTGGGACGTGAGGGCGTTCGCGATGTGGCCCTGGAAGCTCACGCCGAACTGGGCCTCGCCCGAACCGATGACCTGCTCGGCAGACCCATCCCCCGGCTGGAGGATCTGCACCTCCAGCCCCTCGTCCGCGAAGTAGCCCTTGGCCTGGGCTACGTAGACGCCCGTGTGGTTGGTGTTGGGTGAGAAGTCCAGGCAGAAGTTCAGCTTGGTGGCCTCCCCTCCGCCGGCGCCCTCCCCCTGGGACCCGCATCCTGCCAGAAGGGCGGCCACCCCTGCAGCGACCCCAAGGAAGGACCTACGTGTGACGGACCTTGCTCCTGCGTACATTGCCATGGCCTCCCGCGGAGACTCGCTGTGTCTATTGCTTGTCCCAGCACATCTGCCAGAACTCGTACTCGAACTCGCTGCAGTCCACCACAATCTGCTCCAGGTGGGCCAGCTGCGCCTCGCCATAGCCCTCGGCAAAGCGGTCCAACATGGCGATGTCATTGTCGTTTGAGCGGCGATACCACTCGGAGGCATAGTTCTGGCGCCAGGTGCGATAGAACTCGTCTGAGGTCTTGTCCTCGTGCGCCTCCAGCTTGTCGCCTATGTACTTGTAGGACCAGGAGCAGGCAGTGACGGCCGCCATGATCTCGGCCAGGCCCTCCCGCAGCGCCACGGAGATCATGTAGCTGGTATAGGCGTTGCTGGTGAGGGCCTGCGGGGTGCGGTCCACCTCCTCCGGCGACACGCCCAGCTTGGAGAGGTAGGTCTCGTGGATACTCTGCTCGGCGTTGAAGATGGAAGGGATGAAGGCCGCAAACTCCTTGGCATCCCGGTCGTTCTGGCACTTGACCAACCCCAGGGCGAAGACCTTGGCGTACATGGAGAGGTACTTGTGGTCCTGCACCATGAAGTAGGCAAAGCGGTCGCGCGAGAGCGTGCCGTCACCCAGCCCCTGCACGAAGGGATGCTGGTAGCAGCGCTCCCAGATGGGCGAAGCCGCCTGGTAGATCCTCTCGGAAGCCTTCATCTTTCCCTCCTTGCCGGCGCTACCGTCGCGCCTCGTCTGGTCCCGCCATGTACTTGCTGCTGATGTCGAACGCGTGGTTCATGGGACCGGAGCCCTGGCCCAGGTCCAGCATGGCCGCAAGGGCGCCGCTGATGTAGTCCTTGGCACGCTGGACGGACTCGTCCAGGTCGAAGCCCTTGGCCAGGTTGGCCGCAATGGCACTGGAGAGGGTGCAGCCCGTCCCGTGCGTGTTGGGGTTGTCTATGCGGCGGCCCCGGTACCAGTGGAAGCCCCCATCGCGGAAGAGCACGTCGGAGGCATCGGCCAGGCTGTGGCCTCCCTTGACGAGCACGGCACAGCCAAGGCGCTCGCCGATGGCACGAGCGGCCGCCTCCATGTCCTTCTCGGCCCCTATGCCCTGACCCCAGAGAACCTCGGCCTCGGGCCGGTTGGGGGTTATCACCGTCGCCCGCGGCAGGAGCAGGCGCTGGAGGGCGTCCACGGCGTCCTCGCTGATGAGCCGGGCGCCCGAGGTGGCCACCATGACCGGGTCCATTACCACGTAGTCGGGCTTCCACTGGTCCAGCTTGGCGGCGATGACCTCGATGAGTCCGGTCTCGGACACCATGCCGATCTTGACCGCATCTGGCCGGATGTCCGAGAAGACCGCATCTATCTGCTGGCCAAGGAAATCCGGCGTGGCGTTCATGATGGCCGTGACGCCCGTCGTGTTCTGGGCCGTGAGCGCCGTTACCGCGCTCATGGCAAATACGCCGTTGGCCATCATGGTCTTGATGTCTGCCTGGATCCCGGCGCCACCGCTGGAGTCCGAGCCCGCTATGGTGAGTGCGCACCTCATGACACATCCTCCTCGCTCACGCGACGCCCATGCACCAGGGCAGGGCGTCCATCAGGTTCCGTACATACAGCGCCGCCGCCGCACGGATCCGCTCCGCGTCAGGCGCGCTTGCGGCATCCTCCACGGCCACGACCGGAAAGCCCGCCTTGGCCGCCGTGGTCACCGCCGTGAGGGTGTCCTCGAAGACGGCCGTGGCGGCCGGCAGCGTACCCAGCCTGCGCGCCGCCTCCCGGTAGACCGTGGGCTCGCGCTTGCTGACGCCCAGCTCCGAGCAGGCCAGAAGCTCGCAGAAGCAGTCGCCCATGCCCAGCCGGGTGAGGGCGGCTCGCGCAAGCGCAGGGTCGCCGATGGTGGCCACCGCCAGGGGGACGCCCGCCGCAGACAGGGCGCGAACGAGCTCCACGGCACCTGGCTTGGCCGGGGCGTCCTCCTGGTAGATCCGGGCGATAAGTCCCATGAAGCCCCGCTGCACCTCCGCAGCCGACAATCCCAGCCCGTAGGCCTCCCGCAGGTAGGCCGCGGACTCCGCCACGTCCATGGAGGCCACGCGCGCCTCCAGGTCCGCTGCGGGCTCCACCCCAAGCGAGCGCAGGTAGCGGCTGGCAAGCCCATTCCAGGCCGGCATGGAGTCCACGAGCGTGCCGTCCACGTCAAAGATGGCGCCAGCTACGCGCCAGCCGGCGGGGGTCATGCGCGGAGCATCTCCTCGGTGCGCTGGCGCAGGTCCCGCGCCGCCGCCTCCGCATCCGGCTGCGCGAAGATGGCGCTTATCACCGAGATGCCCGCTATGCCGGAGCCGGCGAGGTCGGGGATGTTGTCCCGCGTGATGCCACCTATGGCCACCACGGGGATGGTCACCGCCCGGCAGATCCGGCAGAGCGTCTCGTGGCTCACGGCGATGGCGTCATCCTTGGAGCCTGTGGGGAAGACCGCCCCCACGCCCAAGTAGTCGGCCCCGCGCTCCTGCGCGAGCACGGCCTCGTCGACCGTCTCGGCGGAGACCCCCAAAAACATGCTGGGCCCCACCAGCTCGCGGACGGCACCTGCCTCCATGTCGGACTGGCCCACGTGCACGCCGTCAGCGCCGACCTTGCGAGCCACGTCGACGTTGTCGTTGATCACGAAGGGGACGCCGTGCTGGTGGCAGACCTCCTTGATGCGGAAGGCCTCCTCCAGGAAGTCCTTGTCGCCCAGCTCCTTCTCGCGCAGCTGGATCATGGTGGCACCGCCCCTTATGGCAGCCTCCACCTGGCTCTCCAGCGTGCGTCCGGCAAGCCATCGACGGTCCGTGATGGCGTAGAGCGTGAGCGCTCTGCTATCGAAGCTCAACCTTCTCCCCTCCGTCCAGGGTCTGGGCGTCCATGTTGTAGAGGGCGTCGATGATGCGGTTGCGCAGGGTGGAGTTGCCCTCGTAGGGAGCCAGGTGGGAGTAGCCGATCTCGCCGGCAAGTCCCATGGCGGCCACGGCAGCCGCGACTGCCGAGGTCACGTCGTCGGGGTTGGCAACGGCAAAGGCCGTGGCAACGCCAGAGAGCTGGCAGCCCGTGCCCGTGATGGAACCCATCTCGGGACGGCCGTTGCGGATCACGTAGCAGCGGTCGGCGTCGGCCACCAGGTCGATGGCGCCGGTGATGGCCACGGTGGCCCCGCGGTCCGCCGCAAAGGACTTGACGAAGGCCACCATCTGGTCCAGGTTCTGGTCGCTCACGGCATCGGCGGCCGAGGCGTCCACGCCGCGGGTGGTGGTGGAGCCAAGGACAAGGGCCTTGACCTCGCTCACGTTGCCGCGGATGACGTCTGGGTGCACCTCGTCCATGAGGTCGATCGCCGTGGAAGTGCGCAGGCGGCTGGCACCGGCGCCCACGGGGTCCAGCAGGACCTTGTGTCCCAGCTCGCGCGCCTTGCGGCCCGCCACGTGCATGCCCTCGATGCTGCGCTGGTTGAGGGTGCCGATGTTGAGGTTGAGGCCGCCACAGATGGAGGTGATGTCCTCCACGTCCGCGGGCTCGTCGGACATGATGGGACTCGCGCCCACCGCCAGGATGGCGTTGGCCACGTCATTCACCGTCACGTAGTTGGTGATGTTGTGCACGAGCGGGCACGTCTCGCGAACGCGCGCCAGGTACCTTCCGAGCATTCGTCCTCCTTGCGATGAGACCTGGTTGGCCAGACGGGAGGATGACCTTGTCCCTACGCTGGCATTGCCCAGATCAGGTTTTGGGTCAGGGCCGCTTTGGGCCCAATCTCAGCCGGCGTGCGCCAGCTCCCCTCGGTTGCCCCAGAGTGTAGCACTCCCGCGCCATGGGGCCTCCGGCGCGGGCGTGGAGGTGCCTACCGCAGGAGAGTCAGCACCTGGCGCTTGCAGGCCAGGAAGCCGTCCGTGAGGGCGAAGTCGGCCGCGCTCATGCCGCCTGCGGGCCTCGGCACCCGGATCTCCTCGCGCACGCTGCTGGGCACCCCGGCCGAGGGCTCCCCCTCCAGCACGTAGATGCGCTCCGCCATGGTCACGGCCTCGTCGACGTCATGAGTGATGGCAAGCGTTGCCATGCCCAGCTCCCGGGCCATGTCGCAGTACCAGCTGCGCATGTCCGCCCGGGTGAGGGCGTCGAGCGCCGAGAATGGCTCGTCCAGCAGGGTCACGTCGTTTCCCATGAGGTGGGTGCGCAGGAAGGCCGCGCGCTGTCGCATGCCGCCCGAGAGCTCGCTCGGCCACATGCGCTCGCAGCCCGCAAGGCCAAAGCGCTCGAAGAGCGGCCGCGCCTTGGCGTAGGCCTCCTCGCGCGGCGTGCCCGCCAGGGTGAGCGGCAGGCACACGTTGTCGATGATGCGCTTGGAGGGCAGGAGCAGGTCCTTCTGCAGCATGTAGGAGATGCGGCCGGGCACGCCGGTCACGTCCTCGCCGTGAAGGAGGACCCTCCCCTCGCGCGGCCGGGTGAGCCCGGAGAGGGCATGCAGGATGGTGGTCTTGCCACAGCCCGACCGGCCCACCAGGCACACGACCTCGCCCGGTGCCACCGTGAGCGACACGTCCCGCACCACCACGTGCTCCCCGTCCCACGAGAGCGTGAGGTGCCGTGCCTCCAAGGCAGGCACTTGCACGGCGTCCTCTTCCGTCATTTGCTGCCCCTCCCCTCTGCCTGCTTCCAGGGCATTGCCGCGCGCTGGAGCGCATCCACGAGCTTCATGAGCGCGAGCGAGAGAACCGAAATGAGCAGGATCACCGCAAACATCTTGTCGTACGAGAAGGACTTGCGGACGCGCGTCATGTACACGCCCAGGCCGGAGAAGCCGCCCAGCCACTCGGCGATGACGGCACCCACGATTGCATAGGTGGCGGAGATGCGCAGACCGCTGAAGAACTGCTCCATGGCGGCGGGCATCTTTACCTGCCAGAAGGTCTGCCACCGGGTGGCCTTCATGGTGCGCATGAGGTCGAGCGCGTCTGGGTCCACGGAGTCGAAGCCAGCCACTAGCGAAACCGTCACTGGGAAGAAGGAGGTGAGCACGATGAGCACGACCTTGGGCATGAGGCCATAGCCAAACCACAGGACCAGAAGCGGCGCGATGGCCACCGTGGGGATGGTCTGGGAGACGGTCATGAGCGGCTCGAAGGCCAGGCGGAAGCCCTCGAAGCGGTCCATGAGGACGGCAAAGACGAAGCCCAGCGCCGTGCCTATGGCCAGGCCCAACGCCGCCTCCACGAGCGTGGTAGCGGAGTGGCTGGCGAGAAGGGCCGCGTCGGCGCCAAGGGCCCAGACCACCTGCGTGGGGCTGGGCAGGAGGAAGTTGGGCACGAGGCCCACCGCCACGACCAGCTGCCAGACCACCAAGATAGCTACCGTGGTCGCGACGGGGATCCACACCCGACGCGGGGCGAGGGCCGACCGCCCCGACTTGCCGTTGGACTGGTCGCTGGGCTTGTCGCCTTGCGCAGCCACTAGGCCACCTTCTGCTCGGCGCGCGGGGCGAACTCGGGGTCGCCCTCGTGGTACTTGGACACCTTGTGTTCCGTGGACATGACGTCGCCCTCGGACTTGTAGTCGATCTTCACATAGGTCATCACGTGCTTGCAGCCGGCCTTGGCGCCCACCAGCTGGCAGTTCTTGACGACCTCCATGCAAGCCTCATAGTCGCCCTCGATGGCTGTCTCGAAGGGTCCCACGAAGTAGTCCAGGCCCGTGGAGTCTATGCAGGCGATCACGGCGTCCACCACGCGGCAGACCTCGTCCTCGTCCTTCGAGTCCATGGGCAGGTATTGAATGGCAACGCCGCAGTTCAACGGCACTCCCCTCCGCGCGGGAGCAGAAGGCCCCGCGCCAAACGTCGCGGGGCCACGGCTTGCCGTGTGCATGGTCCCTACGCTGGCATTACCCAGATCAGGTATAGGGTCAGGGACGCGATGGCCCCTATCTCAGCCGGCGTGCGCCAGCTCCCCTTTGTTGCACAGCGAGTGTAGCACGTAAGGTAGTCTGCGTTCAGCAGAAGAGTCGGCCACAATCGAGCGCGTCGTACGCCAAGAACAGCCGCGAGATAGACGAGGCTCAGCGAGAATCCCAACTCTTCGAGGTGCCCAAGGCTTCGGCGATACAATCCTGGGTTACGTCCATTGTCCTCAATCACCGGACGACTTCCCCTTCCCTCTTGGTCTCGTCACGCTCAAGGCCCTGTTCAGGACTTACCACACGCTGCGGTAGATGCCACGGATGTCGTCACGAGTGAGCTCGGTGTACTCGTTAGCCAGGAGGCGCTGCTGGTTGGCGATGGTCATGTCGGTGAACTCTTCGATCTGGACCTCCGTCATGCCGTACTCGCGCAGGCGCTTCTTGGCCACGAGGCGGTTGAGAAGGGCGTCCAGCTGGTCGTAGACCTCGGCCTCGGCGCAGCCCAGCTTGCCTGCCAGCAGGGCGTTGAGCTGGGCAATCGCACCCTGCGGGTCCTTCTCGACGTAGCGCTTGAAGACGGCCGTGAAGAGCTGGTAGTTGGACTCGCCATGCGGCACGTGGAAGACGCCGCCCAGGGCGTAGGAGAGGGCGTGCACGGCGCCGCAGCCCGCGTTTCCGAATGCGATGCCGGCCGCGGTGGCCGCAAGCGCAAAGTCGGCCATGCGCTCGTTGCGGGCCTCGGTGGACATGTCGTGGGCCGCCATGTGCAGGTAGCCATCGAGGATGAGGTCGATGGCGTGCACGGAGTACATCCGAGTGAAGGGCGAGGCCTTGGGCGAGAGGTAGGACTCCGTGGCGTGCACCAGGGCGTCGATGGAGCTGGTGGCAAAGACGCGCGGCGGCAGGCTGAGCATTACCTCCGGGATGACGGCCGCAGCATCCGCGAAGTTGGCGTCTGTGGCAAGGCCCTTCTTGGTGCCCAGCTCCGGCAGGGCCATGACGGAGACGTTGGTCACCTCGGAGCCCGTGCCGCAGGTGGTTGGCACGCAGACAAGCTCCTTCTGCTTGACGGGCGTGGCCTCCCCCGTGAAGAGCTGGCAGGTGCGCTCTGGGGCCTTGAGCGCCAGGAGCTTGCAGATGTCCATGATCGTGCCGCCGCCCAGGGCCACGATCCGGTCGTAGTCGAAGGCCGCCGCGTCCGCCCGGATGGCGTCCACCATGAGGTCAGAGGGCTCGCCCGCGCCGTACTTCTCCTCATATATCACGTGCGCACCGCAGTCGAGTGGGGCCACGAAGGGGTCCCAGAGCCACTGGTTGGTCACCACTAGGTCGTGCGGGCCCAGGTTGAAGTCCCGGGCAAACTCCGCGAACGTGTCAAAGGTGTAGATGGTGGGCTTGAGCTGCAGTGCCTTCATGATGTGCCTCCGCGTATGGCCGGGTAGCGCCGCGAGGGGCCACCCAGTAAGCAAGTCTGACCACAGTGTAGCCAGTGCGGTACAACAGCGAGGCAAACGCGTCAGTCAGGAGACATCATGGCAACAAGCGTCCGCGAAAACCCGTGAAGGGATACGTGGGCGAGGCTTGGCGACCACCAACCCGGCGTCTCCTTTGCCCGCAACGACGCGATCAGCAAGAGCGCAAGAGGCGCGCTCGCAGCCCGCGATAGTCATGGACCTCGAGGTCAGCATGCCACGATTCCCAGTCCAGGAGTCCCTCCCCTTCCAAGTGCCTTGCCACGGCGCAGGCAACCTGATCCATCCGTTCGGGCTCACGCAGGTCAAAGCTAGTCACAGGAACCACATGCAGGCCAAGAAACTGCAGTTCACGCATGCGACGCAGGTCCGCGTCACCCTTCGCAATGAAACCACGACGCCAAGTTGCAAGCTCTGGGTCGGCGGCTGCCAGCTCATCCCGAGTCATCGTCAACGACGCCACGGCCAGCGGGTCAAGGTGGAATTCAGTGCTCTGGTACTCGAGGTCAACATAGCCGTTCTGCAGGAAGACATCGGGGTAGTAAGAGCCGCCTGAGACGCAGCTCTCAAGATTGATGGGCACCTCGACCCTTCCGTTCAAGACCGGGATGCCAAACCCATAGCCGCCTTCCTCGGGAGGAAGGCTCATCATCAGGGCGAGCGTGGTCTCTCCCGGGGACGCGGACCATTCGAGGGCATATTGGAGCGCCCACCGGAGCGAGGCCGTACCGCCGCGTGCACGCACGTGCTTGGCGCAGCTCCTTATGCGATCGATGGTGGTGACGGGCGGCAGATCAAACGTTGCGCCTTCCAATCCATCTGGGTCAGGGCACAGCGAGTAGGACCCGCAAAGCTCCATGACGAGCTGCGCCAAGCCCACAGGGCCAAGGCGAGCGGACATCTGCAGCACGATGAGCTCGGGGCATACGAAGTAGAGGGTCGGGTCAACGCAGACAAGTGCCTGGACAGGGAGCTCTTGGGACAACACCCTCGTACGGGTCTTTTTTCTTGTCGTCCGGTGAGCGTAGTCGAAGACCATGAGCTCGAGCGGAGCCTCTTTCGTGAACTTCCCCACGTTTCCCAGCCGGTGGAGGTCAACGTTGCTGTTTGTCTCGGCGTTCTCGAAAGGGAATCCCTCGTCGGCAAGGGTCGGACCGCGCCACCAGTCCTCCTCCCGAGTTGGCTCGGGCGCCTTCTGTTCCTGTCCCGGCAGACGAACTACGGGCCGTTCGACCTCGGGAAGCTCAAGCCGCACGCTCAACTCGCGGCAGCGTACCGCTCGGATGGCCCGAAGAGCGCTCTCCCCACCTAGCACGTGCATGGGGCACCTCCAAATCCGTCCCTATAAACCATATGCTTAAGTATATTAATCAGTTTTATCTGGTAAATTGTAAGATCATTCCATATTATAGGGACGGATTTTACGGCGTCGCAAGTGGGTACGGACAGTCGGATGCCCAACAAACGCGCAGGTAGAAAACCATGGATTTGACTACCCTTTCCGCCCAGAGACGCAATCACAACCGAGAACAAGGACGTCTAGCTGGGATCTTGCAGGTGTTCCTGTGCCACCGCAGCAATACGGTGCCCTTGCGGAGACATGTAACGGGGTGGCTTAGCTGGGCAAACGCGTCAGAGACGCTCTGAGGCGCACTTTAACCTCCGATGGGCTTTTGGTCCACCGCGCCTCGTAGCGCCTGTTCAGCGTCTTCTGGTGAGGTCAGTTCTTCTTCGCCAGGCAAGCGCAGTCCTGCGACGTCATATGCAGGGGTAACGCCCGTCCGCCAGTATCAGGATTGCCGAGTCATCATGGGCGAGCGCTTGGGCCGTCTCCATGACATCCAGCAACGCAGAGCTGGCACACGCTGTCGGCGCCGACTACGTGTGCGAGTCATTCTGATGGTGCGGTATAACAGCAGTGAAACCCCAACCGGCAGGAGGCAACATGACAGGCAGCATCAAAGTGGCCGATACCACGCGGGAGGACCGCATCCGCATCGTGGCGGAGGCACTGGCCTTTGGAGACGACTGCGGGGACTGCTCGCTCGACGCCTGCGGCATCGACAAGTACTACCAGCCCTACATAGACGGCGAATGCGAGCTCGCCGAGCTCAACATGAGGAACGCAAGCCGCAGCTACATCACCGGCGGCCAGCGCGAGCCCTCTGGCCCCTCCTGCGTCATGTGAATGGAAAAGCGACAGCCGCTTTTTTCATTCAATTCTTGATGATTTATATCTGATGCTCCAAGAAAATTTGGTCCTGGGCCTTTCCCGCTATCCGGAAGTCCGCGCGCTGGTAGAGGGCTTGGGCGGGCTTGTTTCCCACCCAGGTGTCCAAGCGGCAGACAGTCCGGCCATGGCTGTGGCCCCAAGCCAGCGCGAAGTCGAGCATGGCACGACCATAGCCGCGGGCGGCAGCGCTTGGCGGCACCACCAAAGCATGGACCACCAGCACCCGCTCCGGGGCAGCGAGCCAGCTCCAGCGCACATTCCTGTACTCGGGGGCCTGGCGATTGTTGATGATCATGGAGGCAGCCACCGCGCCGCCCTCGACGCCCACCCACATCCAGCCGCGCCGGATGGCCTCGTCCACCGTCTCGCGCGTGGGGTAGACGCCCTTCTGCCAGTTGGATGTGGAGCCGTGCTCTGCCTCATAGGCAAAGAGCTCCTCGTAGGTCGCCACAATCGCATCCGCATACACGGGCTTGGCCAGCCGAATCTCCATGTGCGGCCTCCTCTCGGTTGCCCCCGAGGTTAGAGCCCCGGAGTTTCACGCGAGTTGCAGGCCGAGCAAAGATAAGGGCACGCTTCAGGGAGCCGCACGCAGGGACCACCCCTGGACCGGCGCGCTAGCGCATGAGGGACGGGTCCTGGTTCCAGACCTCGAGCGCCACGCCATCAGTCAGCCGCTCGAAGCCGAAGTGCTCGTAGAGCGGGGCGTTCTTGGACTCGTCGGGCATCACGTCGAGGTAGAGGTAGTCCCTGTAGTGCTCGCGCACCATGCGCATGAGCGCGCCCGCGATGCCCCTCCCCTGGTAGTCGAGGTCCACGAGCAGGTACTTGAGATAGGCGCAGAGCTCTCCGTCGTCGAGGATGCGCACCAGACCCACCAGACGGTCGCCATCCCAGGCGCTTATCACGAACGACGACCCCATGAGCGCCTTGTACAGCCTGGAGGGATAGTCTGCCGAGTGCCAGCCCACCGAGCGAAAGAGCGCCACCACCTGCTCCTGCGTAAAGCGCTTCTCAGTAGTGTATGTGAGGCTCTGGTCGTTCATGGCATTTCTCCTTGTCGCAGACGTTGCCCCCGCATTGTGACACGCCGAAATGCGCACGCCAAAAGGCCCATGATACGGACACAGGAAACGGCCCGGGCTTGGATGCCCGGGCCGTCGTGTCGCAAGAGCCTGCCGTGCCAGGTGCGCCTGGCACCATCACGTTACTTGCCCTGCGCCAGCTTCCTCTGGAGCTTGGCCTCGGCACGCCTGCCGCGCTTGTAGAGCTCGGGGTGGGCAAGCTCGTCCTTGCTGCGCTTGCGCATGCGCCAGGCGCCCAGGGCCACCAGGGCCACGATCACGGCCTCGACCCCCGCAAAGAGGAAGACCCAGGGGCTCGTGGACACCACCACCCGGCTGCCAGGGGCCACGCCCTGCAGGGCGTTGGAGTTTGCCACGGCATAGGCCAGGTTGTGGATGGCGGTGCGCATGCTGGCACGGGCGGTCGGGCTGTCATAGTCGGAGATGGACCACATGGCGGGCATGTTCATGCAGAGGTAGGTGTCGCAGCCGGCGCGCAGGGCCAGGTCGCGCAGGTTGTTGCCGTTCCACACCCAGTAGTCGGAGATCACCATGCCGTGGAAGCCCCACTCGCCGCGCAGCACGCTGGTGAGAAGCGCGTAGTTGCACTCGCCCGCCGTGGTGCCCACGCAGTTCTGGGCGGCCATCAGAGCCGTGCCGGCCCGCATGACGCGAGTGGCCGTGGCGCCGGTCTCGTCAGCCGTGTACTTGACGGTCATGCGGGCGTCGCGCAGGGCGATCTCGAAGGGGCGCATGTAGAGCTCGCGCATGGTCTGCTCGTCTGCCCAGGTGAGGATCATGTCGGCGCGGCCGGTCTCGGTCTCGTTGAGGGCGAAGTGCTTGAGGTAGCAGTACATGCCCTGGTCGCCGGCACCGCTGATCACGCGCGCAGCGAGCTCGCCAGAGAGCACCGGATCCTCGGAGTAGTACTCAAAGACGCGGCCTGAGAAGGGAGAGCGATGCAGGTTGATGGCGGGGGCATACCAGCCGGAGATGCCGTGGGCCAGGGCCTCCTGGCCAAAGGCGGCGCCCACCTCGTAGAGAAGGTCGCGGTTCCAGGTGGAGGCCATGAGCGGGGCAAAGCCGAAGCTGGAGCTCTTGCTCATGTCGTATCCGTTGTCCGAGCCCTGCACCTTGAGGCCGTTGGCACCGTCCTCGTCCACCGTGGCCGGAAGGCCGATGGAGTTGATGGCGGCCGTGGTGTAGGCGTCACCGGCAAAGTTCTGCTTGATGCCGTTGGCATCGGCTGCCCAGTCGATCTGGTCCAGCAGCTGGTCCCAGCGCGGGTCGTCGTAGTCGGCGCCGCGCAGGTCGCTCACGGCTAGGCCGTTGTCCGCACCGGAAGCGGGCTCCTCTGATGCATAGACCTTGCTGCCTTCCACGTTACCCAGCTCGGGGTCGGTGGCGGGGTCGAAGGAGACCTCGATGCCCGTCTGGTCGGCAAACTCCTGGCCTATCTCCTTGGAGTCCTCGGCCACGGGCTGGGTGCCTGCCCAGTCGGAGCGCGTGAGGATGTGGGAGTCGGTGGTCATGTAGTCGGTGGAGGTCTGGAACTGGTTGGTGGCGGCCACGAACTCGCCGGTCATGGCCTGGCCGGTCACATTGCCCTCGTCGTCGAGCGCGGACTGCATGTCCTTCTCGCTGTTGCGGATGTGGGCGTCGTCGGAGCCGTCGAACCAGGTGGTGTCCGCCACGGTCACGGTACGGGAGTCGATCACGTCGTGGCTGTTCTCGCGCAGGGACACCTCGTAGTCGCCAGCCTCCAGCACGTAGCAGCCGGTAGTGCCGTCGGAGTTCTGGTGGGCGTAGCTGTAGGAGCCCATGTCCTGCTCGTCGAAGGTGAGGGTCAGAGCCTGGGACTCGCCAGGCGCGAGCAGCTTGGTCTTGTCGAAGGCGGCCAGCTGGCGGACGGGCTTCTCGATGCCCGTCTGCGCGTCGAGGGCGGTGTAGGGGGCGCCCGCGTAGAGCTGGACCACGTCCTTGCCGGCCACGCTGCCGGTATTGGTCACGGTAACGGTGGCCTTTACCTGCCCGCCTGCGACCTGCACGTCATCAAGGGTCTTGGTGAAGGTGGTGTAGGAGAGGCCGTATCCGAAGGGGTACACGACCGCCGCGTCGTAGTCGAAGGACTCGTCCACGGCATCAGCCGTCTCGTAGTAGCGGTAGCCCATGTACACCCCCTCCTGGTACTCGTTGTAGGTGCGCTGGAGCTCGCCGCCGTTGGTCATGGAACCAGAGGCGACGCTGAGGTTGGTGTAGGTGTTCACGCCCAGGGCCGCGTAGCTGGGGTCGGCTGTGAAATCCGCCGGCCAGATGTCCACGGTACGCCCGGAAGGGTTCACGTCGCCGTCGAGCAGGGCAGAGAGCTGGGAGAAGCCCTTCTCGCCGGGGTGGCCGTACCACAGGATGGCATCCACGGAGAGCTCGCCGCCGTCGGCCTGGAGCTCGCCCATCTCCATGGGGGCGGAGCTCACGAGCACCACGACCACGTGGTCGCAGGTCTCCTTGGCGGCCTTGATGGTACCGCGCTCGTTCTGGGACAGCGCCAGGTAGTGGGGCGTGCCGTCCGCGTAGGCGTCGAACTTCTGGTCCTGGCCCTCCTGGCCGGAGCGGGTGATAAAGACGATGCCCGTGGTGCCGGCCTCGGACGCCAGGCCCTCGTAGATGGAGGGGTCATACTCGTAGATCTTGCAGTCGCCGCCCAGCACCGAGCCAGCCTGGCCCGCGGGCAGGGTGCCCTCGGCCTCGGTAAGGCCCTCGGGGTCTGCGGCTGCGCTCATGCGGTCGGCCGCCGCAGTATCGACGCTGAAGGCGTCAAGACCCTGCTCGGGAGTCACGGGGTCGACGGCCCACTTGCCGGAGCCGCCGCTTGAGAGCTGGCCGTAGATGGGGCTCAGGTAGGCGCGGCCGAAGGGCATGACCGTGGAGCCCTTGGCCAGGGGCAGCACGCCGTCGTTCTTGAGAAGCACGGTGCCCTCGTCCTGCACCTGGGCAGCCACCTGATAGGCGGCATCGCGAGCCTCGTCGGTGCTCGCGTACTTGGCGTCGTAGTAGGCGGTGTCCCAGTCCTCGGTACCCGCCGCCTGCTCCACGGAGGACGTGCCCTTGCCCAGGAACGTGTCCAGCGTGGACGGCATGACGTTTGCCACCGCGACCAGTGCCACGCCAATGATGACGAGAAGCACCAGCGGTATGGTCACCAGCGTGTGGAAGGCCTTGTTGCTCATCCGCTTGCGCGGCTGGGCCGAGCCCTTGTCCCTCTTCCTTGCCATGTCTCCCCTTTCCCCAAAGGTTCCCAACTTCGTCAGGGTCAAGATAGCCGCCACAGCTGCGCGGAACGAGACCTGCCAAAACCGGCCGACAGGTTGCCAGAATCGGTCGTCGCGAGCAGCGGGCACCAGGGGAGTACCCCCTGGTGCCCGCTGCCCCCTGGTGCCCGGCCTCTGGTAGAGTGACGGGAGGGGATCGGGGGGACTCATGCAGACCTACAGCGTGCTCATGGTGGAGGACGAGAGGGAGGCGGCCGACGCGCTGCGCGCCGCCCTCGAGCGCTACGGCCAGGAGCGCGACGTGCGCTTCCAGGTGCGCTGGGCCCAGAGCGCCGCGGAGCTGGACGACGCCCAAGGGGCCGACGTCATCTTCATGGACATAGAGCTCCCGGGCCAGAACGGCATGGACGCGGCCCTCGAGCTGCGCGAGCACGACCAGGCCACGCCCCTCATCTTCGTGACCAACCTGGCCCAGTACGCCGTGCGGGGCTACCAGGCCCAGGCCCTGGACTTCATAGTCAAGCCCTTCACCTACTACGACTTCGCCCTGCGCATGGACCGCGCCATGCAGGTGGTGCGGCGCGACGCCGGCCGGACCATCACCGTGCGCGAGCGCGACGGCGTGACGGTCTTCTCCTCGCGCGAGCTCGTGTACGTGGAGCTGGAGGGGCACGACCTCGCCTACCACCTGACGGACGGCCGGACCGCCCGCTGCCGGGGCTCCATCTCCTCCGCCGAGAAGGCCCTGGGCGGCAGTCCCTTCCTCAAGGTGTCCTCGGGTTGCATCGTCAGCATGGCCCACGTGCGCGGCGTGCGCGACGCCGCCATCACGCTCAGCACGGGTGACGTCGTGTGGGCCAGCCGGGCCAACAAGCGCCGCTGCTTGGAGGCCATTGCCGACTACCTGGGCGGCGACCTCTGATGGGCGGCCTGGCCGAGGTCGTGGGTCCCATCACACCGGCAAGCCTCACTGCCTTCCCCCTGACCTTCTCACCTGCCGCCCAGCTGCTGGTCCCCGTTCTGGCCCTGGCATCCGCCCAGCCCCGCAGGCCAGACTTCGCGCGGCGCGCCATCATTGCCACCCTGCTCTTTGCCATCGGGATAGCACTTGTCTACGTCCCCATGAACCTGGCGGTGCGCGGCGGCACGCTCGCCGCGCGGAGCACCAACTCGTTCCTCGTCTCGGTCGGCCTTCTCTGTGCCACGGTACCCGTGGTGCTGGCGCTCTTTGAGACGGGCATCTGGAACGCCGTCTTCTGCGTGAGCTCGGGCTACGTCATTCAGAATCTGGCGAGCGGCACGCAGGGATTCGCCTCCCTCTTGGCCCAGAGGCTGACCGGCAGCCCTGCCCTGCCCGACCCCGCCGCAGCCATCCATGGCATCGGGCCCTACCTGGCTTCCGCGCCAGCCTATGGGCCCATATTCCTGGCCTCGTTCGCGAGCGTCTACGCGCTGGCCTGGGTCCTCTTCGTACGGCCCATCCGCCGCTCCGGCCTGGGAGACGTGGAGAACCGCGGAATGGTGGCGGTCTTCTCGCTGGTGATCCTTGCCGTCATAGCCTTCGACGTCACCATCAAGGCCCTGGTGGAGCAGGGGGCACCCCTCGCCGAGCTTGCGGTCCTGCGTGCTGTGCACGGCGCCGTCTGCGTCTTCATCCTCTTCATGGAGTACGAGATGCTCTACAACAAGCGCCTGGAGCTCCAGATGGAGGAGTCGCGCCGGATGCTGGCCGAGCAGGCCCGCCAGTACGAGATGAGCCGCAAGAACATCGAGGCCATCAACGTCAAGTGCCACGACATCCGCCACCAGATCCGCCACCTGGCGGACGGCGCCCCGGGCACGGTCCAGCCTGCGGTGGACCCCGCCGTGCTGGCGGACATCGCGCGCGAGGTGGACGTGTACGACTCCACCGTCAAGACCGGAAACGACGCGCTGGACACCATCCTCACCGAGAAGAGCCTGGTGTGCCGCCGTCAGAGGGTCACCCTCACCTGCATCGCGGACGGCGCGGCGCTGGCCTTCATGCAGCCGGCTGAGCTCTACGCCTTCTTTGGCAATGCGCTCGACAACGCCATCCGCGCCGCCTGCGAGGTGGCGGACCCTGACCGGCGCTCCATCACCCTGCAGGTGCGCCGCGTGGGAGACCTCGTGGCCATCCACGTGGAGAACTACTTTGCCGGCACGCGGGACTTCGCGGACGGCCTCCCCCAGACCACGCAGGCCGACCACGCCAGCCACGGCTTTGGCACGCGGTCCATGCGCATGGTATGCGAGAGGTACGGCGGCACCATCACCTTCTCGACCAAGGGTGACGTCTTCCGCGTGAACGCCATGCTGCCCGTGTCAATAGTGCCAGACGCTCCTGGCACGGAGTGAGCCGCCCGTCCGACGGCGCCGTGGGCACCGGGGGCACCTGGGCGCCTGCAAGTGACATGTCAGTTGCAGGTGCCTGGCACAAACAGCGCCGTTTGCATATCCGCAGGTAACGGGCTTGTTGCCCTTAACGGTGCTTAGAGACAAGCACCTGCAAGTGACATGTCACTTGCAGGTGGCTCGGCAAGAGTGTCCCAGCAAAGGTGGCTCAGCAAGGACGTCCCGGCAAGGACGCCACGGCGTGGGACGGGCACCCTCCGTCACGACAAGCCCATGAACTTGGGGGTCCCGCCCTCCCGGGCAGCCTGCGCGATCTGCTCCATGGCGATGGCCACCCCGTCCTCCGCACTGGCCCCCACATGCCACCGGGCGGTCTTGGCCACGCTTGGCATCGCGTTTGCCACCGCCACGGAGTTCTCCACCTCGCCCATCATAGCCAGGTCGTTCTCGCCGTCGCCAAAGACGACGACGTCCCCCGGCGCCACGCCCAGCTCGCGCATGAGAACCCGCAGGCCGGTCGCCTTGTTCACCCCATGGGGAAGCACGTCGTACCAGCCGGCAAAGGTCTCGTAGATGTCCAGCTCGGGCACCTCGTCGCACGCGCGTGCCCGCAAGGCCTCCATGGCCTCGTGTGGTGCCTCCGAGGCTATGACCGCTCCCAGGTAGGGCACATCGGGTGGTACCTCCATGGATGTCGGCAGGAAACCCACACGCTGGGCGAACCCATCGACCAACTCAGGCGACCCTCCTACTGTGTACACCAGGTTCTTGCCGCCGTTGTCCTCCGGGTAGAAGCACATGAAGGTCCGTGGGACGGTGCGCACGATGGCCAGCAGGCGCTCGAGGGCATCAAACTCGAACCCGCGCGAGAGCACGCACTCGCCGTCCACGAAGACCTTCTTGCCATTGCAGAGGACGCCCGTGGAAAAGTAGCCCGCGTCTCCCCCAAAGAAGGGCAACAGCTCGGAGGGACTCCGGCCAGTGATAAGACCGAACGTGATCCCCACGGACCTCAGGCCCTCGATCGCACACAGCGCCCGGGAGGACACACGCCCCGCCCCGATTGGCACCAGGGTGTTGTCCATGTCGGTGAGCACGAGTTTGATCAAGAGGACCCCTTCGACGAGAGGTAGATAACAGTGCGCATCACGATACCGCACGGACGTGCAGAGGTCGGACTTGGAAGCCATCCCCGCCATACCTTCAGACGCACATGCCCAAGGGCTTACTCATATATGCGTAGCCCTGCCAATCAAAGCCCGTTATTGCCCAAGCATGCGCACCAGGCTCGGCTCGCGGCAGGGCGCTCATCTGGCAGGTTCGAGAGGGCCTGGACGACGCTGGACGTTGAGGAGGTCCTCCCCCGCGGCGTAGCGACGCAGGTTCTCCAGGGCGATGGCAACCACGTTGTCGCGTGTGACCGGCAGATGCCAGAAGCCACCCACATGGGGTGTGAGCAGGAGGTTCCTCTCGCCCCAGAGTCGGGAGTCCTCAGGCAGGGGCTCGGGGGTGCACACGTCAAGGGCGGCACCCGCCAGATGTCCTGACTCCAACGCGTCGCAGAGGGCGTCCTGGTCCACCAGGTCGCCACGGCCCGCGTTCACGAAGTAAGCCCCGGTCTTCATGGCCGAGAAGAACCGCGCGTCGGCCAGGCCCCGCGTGGCTGGTGAGCCGGGCAGGAAGCAGGCCACCACGTCGGAGACGGCGAGCACGTCGACAAGCTCGTCCATCGCGCGCTCGTCCGTGAAGGCGGCGCGGAACTCAGATGAGGCCTTCTCGCCCAGGACGTGCCGGTGCACCGCCGTGCAGCTTGCCCCCATGGCAGAGCAGAGCAGGGCGAAGTGCCGCCCCAGGTCTCCAGATCCGAGCACGGCCACCCGGGCCCCGCGCAGCGTGGTCACGGGCCCCTCGTCCACCCACCGCGCGGTCCGCTGGTCGTCGCGGTAGAGATGCAGCTTCTTCATGATCGCCAGCAGACTGGCAAAGGAATGCTCCGAGACCGCCTGCCCGTAGGCGCCCACGGAGCTCGTGAGCATTGTCTGCGCGGGCAGGGCCCCAGGCCGCAGGTACTGGTCCGCCCCAGCGCTGCCCAGGTGGAGCCACTCGAGGTGCGGGGCAGACCCCACGAGCTCCGGCGTGCAGGGGCCCATGACCACCGTAGCCCATTGGTAGTCCACCTGGGTGGTCGCGCCCTTGTCCTTGAAGACGAACTCGGCCTGAGGCATGGCAGCCCGGAATCGCTCGGGCTCGTCACCCCTAAGAGGCAGCGTCGCCAGAACGTGCGTGGCCACCTCGGACGCATGCGTGCTTGTTTCCATGCGGGACTCCCTTCTTGCTTGGCGCATCATAGCCCATCGACATTCCGCGCGCATTCGCGCACCAAACCGAGATAGCGCGCCGGATGCACCAAGAAGGGCCTCCTAAGGAGGGGTTTCCGGTGCATCGGGCACGCAATCCCCCCTCCCCGATGCAAAACGCGCACAATTCCCAGAAGCGACCCCGCGCGCCTAGGCGGCCTCGAGCTGGGAGCCGTAGAGCCTGGCGTCGGTGGCGTAGTCCAGGGCGCTGAAGGAGTCGTCCAGCACCAGCACCAGCATCAGCACCGGCATCTCGGGGTGCTTGGCGAGCGCGCAGGCAATGGCCAGGCGCTAGCCGTGAGGGAGACGTCACCCACCACGCCGCCTTTGGCATCCGGGTAGTGAAAGCCCACGCGCACTATGGCCAAGCTTGTCAGATTCATGGCGACCACCTGGGCAATGGCCACCGCAGCCCTGGTCGGAGCGTACATGACCATGTGCAGGAGCATGACGATGCACCTTGGCCGCGATCTGCGTGGGCGTAAGGCCCCCTGGGTTTTGGTGGAGGAGGTGCATGACCGCCGGCTCGCCCCACAGGTCCAGCTTGGGCATGTGGTTGGAGCGTGCCACCTCCATCCCCCGGGTATCCCTGTCACGGCCGCCCTGCAGTCACGGCCGTCCCGCACACCACACACCGCATCTTGTGGCATACAGGCGCGGCAGGAGAGTATGAGGCAGTCAGAGCTGATCGAGGGCGATGCCGGCAAGCCAGCCCCAACGCGGCTCGCACATGATGCCGTAGGTTGAGAGCCAGAGTTCGAGCGGGACCGTACGCACGCGTCCGCCCGCGCTGTCCATGACCCGCCTGTCCCCTGCGTAGAGCCCCACGTGCCCATGGGCGCGACCCGCCATGCCGTACGGCTCCGCGGCCGCGGCCACCACCATGCCCACCAGCAGGTCGGCGGTATCCGCGTAGTGGCAGCAGTCACGGTAGATGTCGGTGGCATCCCCCGCCACGAGCCCATAGCCCAGATAGGACCAGACCAGCTCAACCCAGCTGGCACAGAGGCCGTCCGACGCCGCCGGCACGGCATGGGCGCAGGCGACGAGCTGGCGCTGGACGGCGTCGGCGTCCATGAGAGCTTGGGGCTCATGGCCGAGGTCCACCCGTCGCAGCGCAGGTAGACCGTAGATGGTGGTGCCGTCACCACGAAGAAGCCCTAGCTCCCCGAGCCGTACCTCCAGCTGCGACAGCGCCCTGTCGAGCCTGTCCGCCTCGCCGTCCCCATTGCCTGCCATGTGCCACCCCCAGACGCCTTAGCTGGGTACCCACCTTCTGGACCAGGCTATCGTCGCAAACGCACCTCGGGATCAGCGCCAGTATGGCACTAGGCCCCTTCGCCGGCATCCGCGGAGCCGACCTCCACGCAGGCGCGCTTGCCACCAAAGGCCACACCATAGGCTAGGACGTCGCCTACGCCGCCTGCCTGCAGCTCCACGTCATACTCGCGACAGCGGACTTGCTCGAGTGCCGCAACCGCGAGCGCCCGCAGGCCGTCCTCATCTACGTCCTTGCCAGCAGCCTTGAGCTCTATCACCACTCCCGGCAGGCCACGTCCCGCATCCGTCGGAACGAGCGCGATGTCAAACCGGCCGTGTCCCGACTCGCGATTGGACAGAACGCGATAGCGACCATCCACCGTCGCGACCAGGCCAAGCGTCAGCCCCTGATAGAACGCCTCGCTCGCGGTGTCGAAGTAGCTGGCACTCCGAAGCAGGAGTCTCTCCAAGGCACGCTGCAAGGCCTCCGCGTCGCCGTCCAGAAGCGCGTCCTGGAAGTCAAAGGCCAAGCCCCGTGGCACATAGCGCGACATGCTATCGATGACCTCGGACTGGTAGACAAGGGCGAGCTCCCTGTTGGGGAGCCGCAAGCGATACCTCCCGAAGTCATTCGCCTCAGAGCCCTCGGCGACCGTGAGGTACCCGCTCATGAGAAGCAGGCTGAAGGCGGTCGACTTGTCATCTAACATGCGCGGGTAGACCGCGTCGACGCTCACGCGGACGGCGACTGACCCGCCCTCCAGCAATGACCCCAGGTCCCTTTCCACATCTGACGTGGCGTGTGCGAGCACGTCAGCGATCACGCTGTTGGAGCTCGTGGAGACCCAGTAGGGACGGGCCGTCTGGTCATAGCTGAAGTAGTTGATGACCGACCATGGGTTGAAGACCTCCCGGTCCCCGAAGCGATAGCCGTCATACCAGTCGCAGAGCTCCTCGTACTTGTTCCCTGCGCCATAGGCATCGCACATGGTACGCACGTCCTCGTGCGTGAAGCCAAAGTAGGGAGCAAACTTGCGATCCAGCACGGTGTCGACCTTGAGATTGTTGAGCCCGCTGAAGATGCCCTCCTTGGCCACGCGCAGGATGCCCGTAAGGTAGCCGTGGAAGAGGGCCGGGTTGTCCTTGAGCCCACCTGAGAGGAACACCCGCATGAAGTCGATCGCCTGGTCGTAGTAGCCGCGATGGAGCGCCTCGTTGACCGGCGTGTCGTACTCGTCCACGAGAACCACGCAGGGCGCGCCGTGATGGGCGGCCAACATGCGGGTGAGGACGAGGAGGGCCTGTGGCACGACATCCACATCTGCCTGCAGCATGCGGCGGAACAGCTCACGGTCCCCGGGCTTGCACGCAGCGCTGTCTGCAAGGTAGTCGTGGCGCCCGCACTCGGCGGCAACCAGTTGGGCGATGCTCCCAAGCGCCCCCTCCCACGTGGGATACTTCACGTCCTTGAAGGTAAGCCAGACGACGGGATGCCGGCCCTGATGGCACAGGACGTCATCCCCGCAGGCGGCCACTCGCATACCGGAAAAGAGCGACGCGACGTCACGTCTCTCCGGCAGCACCTCAAAGAAGCGGCGCAGCATGTCTAGGTTCAGGGTCTTGCCAAAGCGGCGCGGGCGGCAGAACAGGATGGCTTCGGCGGCATCCTGAAGCACATCGCGCACGAGCAGGGTCTTGTCCACATAGTAGTAACCGCTTGTTACAAGCTTTTCGAACGACGAGATGCCGACGGGCATCGGCTCCTCGGACAAGGCTTCTGACATCGCGACACCTCCTGCGGGACGGTTACATACCCATTGTACGGCAGAGCCGCAATCCGAAAGAATCTTGGCATGTCACACGTCTCTCCCAAGGAGACCTGGCATCGCCAACAGGCGTCACGAGCAAACGACAACGCAGTGACAAGGACGGCCAGTTCGGGACAGGCCGACCGGCCGTCCTTGTCATTCAAACCCTGATGTCTTTACAAGCTCGGGCCAGATCACCAGACCCGTCAGGCCTCAGGCACGCATCCCACGCCTGCGCACCGCCTTCCCGAGCGCCAGAGCCAGAGCTGCCAGGCATGCGGCCGCCTGCAGCGCCACACCACCGGTCTGGCCCGAGACAGGCAGCTCCAGCGCTATCTCGACCGTCTGCCCCTCGTCCGAGGCGTCCTCGTGTGAGGCCACCATCGCATCTCCCTGCCAGAGCTGCTCGAAGACCACGAGCTTGCCTCCGGCCAGCTGGGTGGCGTCGATCCCCGGGAACTCGACCTCGACCGTGCCGGAGGACTCCCCGGGCGAGAAGGTCGTGCTCACGGTCACCTCCTTGCCCTGCGCGTCCTCGAGCACGCCCGCATCTGACCCGTCTGGCCCCACGCGATGCAGGGAGCCCTTAAGGACATAGGTCCGTCCCACCACCAGGTTCTCGTACGACACCGTGTCCACGAGCTTGAGGTCCGCCGAGGCAGGCGAGACGTGCGAGCCTCCCACCGTGGCCTCGGTCCTTATCGACGGCTCTCCCAGGTCGGAGACGGTCGGCGCGACGTAGGACGCCACGATCGAATCATCTCCCAAGCCCAGCACCTGCACGCGGATGGGAGCGCCCTCGCCGCCATCCAAGACCTGCACCCCGTCCTGCTCCTGCACGCCCTCGGCGACCTCGAGCACATGGCCCTCGGGTGCCTTGGTCTCCTGCAGCGTCACCGTGCCTATGGGCAGCACCACCTTCCCGTCGAGCTCGAAGAAGGCATCGCCCGACACCAGGTGGTCCGCGTCGAGAAGGGCCTTGCCCTCCGCGTCCGTCCTCATCACCCAGCTGACCTTCGGCTTGCCCGATACGTCGCCTTCCAGGTTGTCGTAGTAGGAGAGCGTGAACTCGGCCCCCTCGAGGGCGACTCCCGTGGTCGCATCGACCTTCGTGGCCACGAGCCCCACCTCGACGCCTGCCGGTTCGTCCGAGAAGTCGACCTCGGTGGTCTTGCCCGCCTTCACCTCAACCTTTTTCCAGCCATCGTCGTCGAACAGCCTGACGAAGGCATCCGCCTCCGGGCGCTCGCCTCCGGAGACGCTCACGAGGTAACCCCTGCCCGCGGCCTTCTCGTGAACCCAGTAGGTGCCGCTGGCAAGCTTCTGTTTGGGGGTGGTACCGTCCGCCTGGACCTCCAGCGTTGCCACCTCGGCGCCCTCCGCATCGTACACGCCGAAGGTGGTCCCGGCGAGCTCGTAGCATGCGTTTCCGCTGGTAATCGCCGTGTTCGCAGAGCTCTTGCTCACGTAGGCCCAGCCCGCGTCCTCGTGGTCGCTCACGCCCTCGGCCCCGTTCACCGCCGTGGTCTGGCCCGCGATGACCACTACGTCGTAGACCGTCTCGTCGAGCAAGAAGCCATCGGGATGCTCCTCCTCCCAAACGTAGTAGGTGCCCGCTTCGAAGGCGTTCTCCATGGCGTCGCCCGAGCGGTTCTGGAGCTGTCCCACGCCCTGGGCGTCCGTCACAAACTGGCCTACCGCCGCCGAGGCGTCCCCCTTGACGGTCGAGATCACGTACACGGCACCCTCGAGCGACTTGCCGGTATTGTCGGCATCGTGCTTCTGGAGCGTGATTTGGCCCTTGGCGGGAGGCAGGTGGCCGAAGATTACGACCGGCTGGTGGCCATCCGCCGAGTAGCCGTATACCGCACAGCCGTCGTAGGTGGTGGCCGTGCCACGCGCGTACGCGTCGGCCTCGGCAAGCCAGGCCTTGAGCGCCACCCACTGGCTGGCGCCAAGCTGGGTCACGCGGCCTGTCCCAGACTTGAAGAGCTCCAGGTCCCCCTCCATGGCAGACCACACCGCAGCCTGCGTGAGGGCGCGGGCGGCCTCGCCGGTGTAGCCCCCGATGTTGGCCGAGAGGTTGCCGTCCCGCAGGCCGTTTGCCAGCACGTAGTCGAGCACCCGCTGCCAGTAGGCGTCCAGACCGGTCCGGGGATCGCTCGTGTCCACGACGTTATAGGTCTCCCCGTCCTGGGGGTGGTTGGAGTTCGTGCGCTGGGCGCAGTAGACCACGCCATGGTCCGAGCCGTAGAAGTTCACAACCATGATGCCCTGGTATTGGTAGTGGCTGCTCATCACGAGCGAGCCCACCTCGGGAGAGGCGGATGCGGCCTGCACCCTCCGCATGAGCCTCCTGACCCCAGAGGCGGCACCGCCATCCCTAGCCGATTCGCCACCGTCAGCCGATTCGTCGCCGTTCGCCAAGACCGGCGGCACGTCCTCGGACATGGGCAGCATGGTGGGCTCGCCCTCCTGGGCGAAGGAGAGCACGCTACGGACCATCACCCGCGACGCCCCGGCAGGCACCTCCGCCGAGCCGCCAAGCGCATCCGGTGCATCCACCTCCATGCCATCCACGCTCACCTGGACCCTGCGGCAGACACCTCCTCCCCGCTCGTTGTCGAAGGGCGAGAAGACGACCCGCCTCGTGTCTCCCGACGCCGGGAACGTCGCAAGGTCCCTCTCCTCGATCTTGTACGCCTGAGACGAGCCTTCCTCCACATACTCGACCACCAGCTTCCCCGTGGCGCCATTCCGGCCTGTCGCCGCGCCGTCCTCCGCCATCGCGGCCCCAGGCAGCAGGTACGCCACGACAGTGAGCGTCACCGCGGCGAGAAGTGCCGCCCAACCGACCTTTCTGCCAAAACCATCTGCCGACATGCCACACCGCTCCTCTCTCGTACGGGGCGCCTCGGCCTGCGTGCGCGCCCGTCTCCCATACGAACCAGATGCCTGGGCGGGCCTCCGCCCCGATTGCGACGCCTTCGTCTGGCAATGGCCATGGCGGCTCCCACGACCATCAGGGCCACCACCGGCACCGTCCGAACGTTGACGAGCGCCGTGGGCTCCACGGGGGTGACTTCGACGGTCGCGTCCTCGACAGGCACCTCCACCCTCTCCCCATGGACCAGGAGCCGGTGGTCGTTCACGCCATAGGGCGTGCAGGTCACGAGCGTGCAGAGGTCACGCCCCTCCTGCAGGCCCAACGTTGATACCTCCTCCGGGAGAACCACCTCCACGCCATATACGCGGTAGGCGTAGGTCCTGCCCAGCGTGTGCACGTAGAACTCGTCCCCTTCCTCAAGGCGCCTGATCTCGTCGAAGGCGCTGCTCGTGGGCATCCCCGAGTGCGCCGTTATCACGCAATGCGAGGTAGCTCCACCAACGGGCAGGCTGGATCCCTCGAGATGGCCCGCCCCCGAGCCCAGGACCTCCTCCGAGGTGCCGTGGTAGACGGGCAGGCGGATGGCCGCCTTGGGCACCTCCACCCAGGCCATGGCCTCGTCACCCCCAAAGCGGAGCTGCTCCGTGTAGGGCAGGACCCGGTCCACCCCGGGCTCCTCGTAACCACCCAAGGCCGCGTTGTAGGCCTGAGCCTGGGCGAGGCAGGCCAGGAGCCCCGGGTCGTCCCGGGCCACCGAGCCGGCCGCCATCGACGTGATTGCTGCCTGGGCGGCCACGCGCGAGGCTATGTCGAGCACGAGTGGCGAGACGAGCATCGCCACCGAGAGCAGGAGGCCCAGGAGGGGCCAGCCCGCAAGGCCCCTCCCCCCGCCGGCATGCCCGGCATGTCTCGCGCGTCGCATCTCTGCCCCTTATGCTGCGGGGTCGTCCTGACGGCGACGCAGCATGGCTCCCGCAAGGGAGATGACCACGCCGGCGGCTCCCACGCCGACCGCGACGCCGATGCCCTCCTCGCCCGTGAGCGGGAGCTTGGTGATCTTCGCGTCGCCGACGGTCACGCGCACCGTGCCCGTCTCGACGTCGGTCGCGGTGTTGGACTTGGCGTCCAGGTGGTTGTCGTTGAGGCTGCCGTCGCTCTCGCCCGCGATTACGTCGCCCTTGGCTCCCGTGACGGTCGTGTCGAGCGCGGTGAGCTGCTGGCCGTCGTCACCGCCATAGGTGGGGTCGATCGTGAAGGTGAAGTCGTCGATCTTGTCGTAGCCCTTGGGTGCGACGGTCTCGCTCACGCGGTAGGTGCCCGCATCGAGGCCCTTGACGGAGATCTTGCCGCCGTCGGCGGTCACGAACTCGTGGGCATCCTTGGCAAGAGAGCCGTCTGCCTGCACGTAGAGTCCGGTCGAGGCCTCGTCGTCGCCCTTCTCGACCCTGATGGTGAACGTGGCACCGTCCAGGCTGACCTCGGTGTTTCGGTCCACCTTGTGCAGCGCCAGCTGATAGGTGTAGTCGGTCACCTTGTGGGGCGTGGTCTCGCCCCTGCCCGTACCCGTGGGGTTGTTGGAGTACTCCAGTGCCACCGCGTTGGGGTTACCCGTGCTACCGATCACGGCCTTCTCGTTGAGCGAGGCCGTGTAGTAGACCACGATCACCGAGCTGCCGGTCAGGTCCTTGATGGCCTTGAGGTCGTCGGTGCGGACGGTGAGGACGTTAGAGTCGTCGAAGGTGGGGGTAAAGAACTGGCTCACGTCGGAGCCGACCTCGTCGTTGGTGCCGTCGGGGTCCGACTGGGCCTCCTGGGCGTTGGCGTAGTGCTTGACGTGGATGCTCGTGCGGTCCAGCGTGAGACCCTCGGTGAACTCGTCGTGGAAGGCGTACCAGTACTTGTCGAAGGAGTTGACGTTTCCGGAGACCGTGCCCGTCAGGCGGTAGGAGACCGTCTGCGACCGCTCGCTGTCGGCCACCTTGCCCCATTCGCCTGTGGCATCGGACTTTATGTCCTTGTCAACGGTGGGGACCTTGGCCTTCTCGTTCACCACCACGTCGCTCCCGCCCACGAGCATGAACACGGGGGAGGTGCCCACGCTGTGCTTGCCCTCGCCCGCAACGAGGGAGGCGTCGTTCGTGAGGAAGAGCCACCAGCCCTCGTCGAGGGACTTCTTCTCGCCGGCGCTGATCTCCACCTTGGGGGTGTCCTTGAGGGCAAGGGCCAGCTTGGTGGCCACCGTGCCGGAGTCGGCCCAGGTGCGGTTCTTGGTGGCATCGGGGCTGGCGTCGGTCACGCGGCCCATGGAGTCGTCCACGCCCGTGTGGAAGCCGTTCACGTGCTCCTCGATCCAGGCGGCAGCGTCCTGAGCGCCCGTGGAGGCAAAGGACGGGTCGACCGACTTGATGACGCCCAGGACCGCCGTCTGCACCTCGCTGCTGGCCCACGCCACGTTGCGCTCGGACTTGCCCGTGGAGGAGGAGGTGTCGTCCAGCACGTTGGCCTTGAAGATCCGGTAGCCCACGAAGCCCGTCACGTTGGAGTCCACGTTATTGATGGTCACGGCACCGGTGGCGTACGAGACCGTGCTGGGCTTCTCCTGGTATGCCAGCGCCACGGAGGGCGCCAAGGTCCCCGCGCCCATGGAGGCGGCAAGAAGGCCCGCCATTATGGCACGCCACGCACGACCGTACCTGGCCTGGCGCACCCTGGCCAGCGCGGTGTCGAGAAATTCCTGATCCTTGGTAAGACTCATGCTTGCTCCTTAATCCAGGTCCTAACCGCCGCGGTCGCGACGGCATGGAACGAAGACTAGGGAGCGGAGTTTGCAGCCAACTTCCCTGGAACTTACAGCTGTTTTCCAGCCATCTTCCACGAATCTTCCCGGCCCCAGCTCAGGGGGCACGCACTTGGCCGACGGGTGCCCGATGGCCCTCCTGGGGGCCAACCGGAATCCACACGCGCCCTCCACAAGTGGAGCTTGACCGGGGCCCCAGCGGACAGCGGGCACCAGGGGTACTCCCCCAGCGCCCAGCGGGCAGAAGGGGAGTACCCCCTGGTGCCCACCCCTGGTGGCCGGCCCTAGAGGTCCACCCGCACGTTGACCAGGCGACCGGACCCGTCTCGTTCCGTGCGGATCACGAAGCCGAAGCGGTCGCATGCCACGCAGAGGGGGAAGTCCGCCTGGGGGAACTCGGGATGCGCCGGGTCGAAGAACTTGGCACCGGCGGTCCCTGCCAGGGCATCGGCACGCCCTTGCACGTCGAAGGGCCGGCCGGCCAGAAGGGCCTCGATGTAGCGGGCGCAGAGCACGTCCTCCTCGGCCGTGCGCACGCCGGCATTGCCCATGGCAACGATCGAGACCTCCTGGGGGTCGCGCCGCCGCACGTACTCAGCCACGGCAGCTGCGTTGACCAGGCTCGCCGTGACGATCTCCGTGGCACCCGTCGCGCTGACGATGCCCTGGGTCCCGGCGCTCGTGGTGTGGATGCAGGTGCGGCCCGCGAGGTCCAGCCCCACGGCCTCGGCCGGCGAGTTGCCGTGCTCGAAGCCCTCCACGCGGGCGCCGCCGCGCTCGCCGAAGGTCACCCAGTCCGGATGGTCGCGCTTCATGGCCAGGGCGGCATCGACCGCCCCCACGGGATACACCCGGCTCGCCCCGCGGGCAAAGAGGTAGCACTCCAGCGTGAACGCCCGGAAGACGTCGATCACCACCGTGAGGCCCCGCGCCCTACGTGCGCCTTCCACGAGCTCCAGCACCTGCACCCTCATGACCCGCTGCCTCCTCGCAAGACGTCAGACGCCGCGAGTGTAGCAGCGCCCCCGCGCTGCCCCGCTAGCGGGAGGCCAGCACCACGGACTCGTCACCAAAGTCCCGCACCGTCTGCAGGAGGCAGTCCAGGTAGGAGCGAGCGAGCCCGGAGAGCCTGCGCTCCGCGTGCACCACATAGCCCACGTTCATGACCTCGTCGGTCTCCAGGGGGAGCGACACGATGCCCGTGAACATCTCGTCCGACCGCACGCCCGTGGACACGAGGAAGCCGTCGTAGTCGCGCAGGAGGGTCGTCATGGTCGCACGGTCGCTCACCACTATCTGGCGGTCGTGGGGAAGGGCCGCCAGTGGCTCCTCGCTGAAGTAGAGGGAGCTCTCCAGGCCCTGCTCGAAGGTGTAGCGCGGCCAGGGGGCCAGGTCCTGCACGCGCACCGCCCGACCCAGCGCGGCCAGGGGGTGCCCCTCGTGCACGAACACGTGAGGTCGCGCGCGGAAGAGCAGGTAGAAGCCCAGGTCGGCCTCGTCCAGACGGCGGCTGAGGGCCCGCTCGTTGCTCGTCCCGAGGTAGAGGATCCCGAGGTCCGCCCGGAAGGCCGCCACGTCGGAGATTATCTCCGCCGTGCGGGTCTCGCGCAGAGTGAGCTCGCAGGGCGACCCGTCGTCGCACTCCCGCACGAAGCGCGAGAAGGCATTGACCACGAAGGCGTAGTGCTGGGACGAGACGGCCAGCCTCCTGCGGGTCTTGCCCTTCTCGCCCTGGTAGCGGCTCTCCAGGAGGTCGGCCTGCTCCAGGACCTGTCGGGCGTAGGAGAGGAACTCCGCCCCGTCCGACGTGACGGACACACCCCGTGTGGTGCGCGCGAAGATCCTGATGCCCATCTCCTGCTCCAGGTCGCGCACCGCCACCGAGAGGGAGGACTGCGAGACGAAGAGCCGGTGGGCGGCCGCGTTTATCGACCCCTCCTCGGCCACCGCGATGGCGTACCTCAGCTGCTGCAGGCGCATGCGAACCCCCTACTCGTGCTCCTCCAGGAACTGCTCCACCACCGCGTTGTAGCGCTCGCTCTGCTCTCCGTGCACCCAATGGGTGCCGTCGGGGAAGAGCTCCCAGCGCGCGCCGGGGATCCCGTCCACCACCTGCTTGGCCACGAGCGGGGTGCACTCGTCGGCGGCGCCGGAGGTCACGAGCGTGGGCACCTTGATCCGGGGCAGCTGGTCGACGACCGTCCAGTCCTTGAGGGTCCCCGTGAAGACGAACTCGCTCATCCCCTGCATGTAGTGGTAGCACTCGTCGCCCACGGGATCGGGCTCCGGGTTGTGGAGGCCGTCCGGCCGCTCGTCGTCGGGGATTGCCGACACGTGCCGGCGATAGTACTCAGCCGTGGCTGCACGCACCTCGGGACGGTCGTAGTCGCCGTCCACGTCTGCCTGGGCCAGGGCCTCGTCCATCTGGCACGGCAGGTAGGACCGCAGGCGGACCGCCTCGTGGAGCCACAGCTGGGCGCTGGCGGGCGAGCTCGCGATCACGGCCGAGGCCACGCCGGCACTGCCATGCGCGTGCCAGGGCTCGCCAATCAGGTACATCATGAGGAGCATGCCGCCCCAGCTCTGGCCCAGTATGTGGCAGCGGTCGAGCCCCAGGGCCTCGCGGAGGTTGGCCAGCTCGTCCAAGAAGAGCCCGGTCCCCCACCTGTCGGGCAGGGGCGGGGTCTTGGAGCGGCCACAGCTCAGCTGGTCGTAGTAGACCACCGCGCGACCGTACCTCTGGGCTATGCCGTCGAGGGTCTGCAGGTAGTAGTGGGCGGCGCCGGGTCCGCCATGGAGCACCAGCAGGGGCAGCCTGCCCGGCTCGCACTCCCCCGCTATGCGGTAGTAGGTCTGGTACCCTGCAAACGGCACGTATCCCTCGCGCTCCCTCATGGCGACCTCCCCGACCCTGGCTGCTCGACAGCCCGCGTGACGAATCAGGGACATGGTACGCCCTCGGGCAGGCACCCGTCCGGATATGCCACGCGCCCCTAACATTGGGGGTACCAGGACCTAGCCGACAAGAGCGACCCGCCCGTCCTCGAGTGCGGGGATGCGGGGTACGGGGCTAGGCGCGCGCCAGCCACTCCAGAAGACGGGGGATGTCCCGCTCGGCCTGCTCGCGGCCCATGCGGTAGGACTCCACCAGGCGCGGTGTGTCGATGGTCGTGGTCTTGACGGGCATGACCTCTGGCCGCCACACGAAGGCCCGGCCCTCGCGCTCCAGGGCCTCCACGTGGTCGAGCGCCTCGTTGTAGCGCTCGCCACGCGTGAGGAGAGCCTGGTACACGCGGTCGTTGCCCTTGCTGGCGTAGCGGTAGATCCTGCGCTCGCCCGCGGTCGGGGGCTCCTTGCGGTAGCCGGCCGGACGCGAGGCCACGAAGACGAGCCTCTCGTAGCCCGCCTCCTCCGCCATGAAGACTGGGATGCCCGCGCCCGCGCCGAGGCCGCCGTCGTACATGAGGCGACCGTCGATCACGGTGTGGGGCTTCATGATCACGGGGAGCGACGAGCTGGCACGGACCTTCATCATCATCTCGCGCGGGGTGCGCATGTCGGCCTTGCCCCAGGTCACGGTGTGGCCGGTCGCCGCGTCGAAGGACGAGATGCGGGCCTCGGCGGGGTTGGCCCGGAAGGCCGCGAAGTCGAAGGGCATGGTGCCGTCCTCCGTGCAGCCCACGTACACGTAGTCCGCGTTGAAGTAGCCATGCCCCGTGAGGAGGGACACGGGCCCTCCCGCCTCGGGGCGCTTGGTCGTGAGCTTGATGAAGGAGTCGCGCACGCGCTGACGGTCCTGGCTCACGTAGTCCACCGTGTGGCTGGCCCCAGCGGAGATCCCGCACACGAAGGGGAAGAAGAGCTCGTGGTCCAGGATGGCGTTGGCCATGCCCGCCGTGTAGCTGGCGCGGTAGCCGCCGCCCTCGAAGCACAGGGCCACGCCCTCGATGTTGGGTGGCATGACCTGCTTCGTGCCCTTGTATGTGCCATCGACCATGACCCAGGCTCCTCTCGTGACGTCCGTCGGTCGATGATAGCCCATGTGCGCGGGCGTCCTGGCTGTTTTTGACTTTCAGTAGAAAATAACCGCGCGCGAACAGGCGTGACAGGGGGTCAGACCCCGTGTCACGCGGGGTCGGGTCCCGTGTCACGCTTCCGGCCCCAGCGGCAACCGGACCTGGCCTAGTGACGATGCTGGTGCCGCAAATAACGGACATAAGTTGGCACTCGACCCACTTCCGAGCAACAAAACCGCAGGATACGCAGGTTCACGGCGCAACTTGTGTCCGTTAATTCTTTTCCTGAGGCTGGCAGGAGGCCAGCTCATGTGTGGCAAGAGGTCGGGCCCTGCGCGGCAGACCCCACGTGACAGGGGGTCCACGTGACAGGGGGTCAGACCCCGTGTCACGCTATGGCGTCGGGCCAGGCGGCGTCGGACGGCATCGTGACGGTTCCGGAGGCTACTTCGGCCGGAATCGAGGAATCCGATGCCAGGAGCTGGCTCACCGTGACGAAGGTGTAGCCCTGCTCATGCAGGGAGTCGATGATCTGCGGCAGGGCCTCCAGGTCCTGGTCGCGGTTACCGCCGCCGTCGTGCATGAGGATGATGTTGCCCGGGCCCACCGTGGCCGTCGCGTTCTGCACTATGGCATCCACGCCCGGCTTGCGCCAGTCCTGGGAGTCCTGGTTCCAGAGGACCATGGCCGAGGTAGTACCCCGCGTGCCCAGCCACACATCAAGACTCCAGGCACCATAGGGTGGGCGGAGCACGCTCGTGGATACGCCAGTGGCCTCGCGGATCTTGTCGAAGGCGCCAGAGACCTCGGAAAAGACGTCGTCGGCAGAGAGCTTGGTCAGCTGCTGGTGGCTGGTCGTATGACTTGCCACCTCGCACCCCGCGTCCGCCACGGCCTTTGCGAGCGAGGGGCTGGAGGCCACCTGACTCCCCAGCTGAAAGAACGTGGCCACCGCCCCGTGCTCGCGGAGGATGTCCAGATAGGCCTGGGTGTAGCTCGCATTGGGCCCGTCGTCGAAGGTGAGGGCCACGAGGCGCCGGCCGCCGTCCGGGTGCACGTTCGTGAGGCGGACCACCATGTCCTGCGGGTCTTCCAGGACCTCCACGTCCACCGCCTCGCCCGAGGTCCGGCCCACGTGCTGGCGCTTCTTGCCCGCCCGTCCCCACTGCTCGACGTAGGCTACGGCACCTGCCTTGCCGTCCAGCCGCAGCTTCGGGGCCACATCAACGACCTTCTCGTCGAAATCCTCCGTCACGTCCGCGCCGTCGGAGAACTCGTAGTCCCTGCCCGCCTCCACCTTGGCGTCCCGGGCGTCCTCGTAGGAGAGGAGGGTGCCGTCGAGGGTCAGCCCAAAGCGGTCGCCGCCACCCTCCTGGAGCACGTTGCCGCCAACGGAGACGAAGTCGCCCCGCCTCACCGAAACGCCGCTCACGGCGACCAGGCTCTCCATGGGCAGGCCCTCGGGGATGCTGAGGCTGCGCCCGTTCACGGTCACCTCCACTCCCCGCGTGGCCCAGAAGACAAACGCACCACCGCCCGCCACCAGTACCACCAGCAGGGCCACGATGGCAGCCTTGAGCACCCGGCCCGAGAGGTCGTTCTTCTCTTCCCTCGGACGATTTGCACGTCCGCTCATGCCAATCACTCCCCACGTCGCTGCTGCGTATAAAGTTTGATGTTTAACATAGGGGCTTATATGATAACATTTTTTCCGCGTTGTTACCTGTGCCGCTGACACCCGTACCAGACCTTGGTGACAAAAGCCCAGACCCCGGTGACACCCGTACCAGACCTTGGTGACAAAGGGTCAGACCCCACGTCAGGCGCGGACCCCACGTCAGGCGCGGCTGAGCACCAGGACGTCGCCAGCCTCCAGCACCGTGGAGCCGTTGGGGATGAGGGTCTTCTCGCCGCGCAGCACCATGACCACGAGCGCCCCGTCCGTCTGGTGCCACTGGCCAAGCTCGGCGAGGGTCCGACCCACCGCCGGGTCGTCTGCCGCAAGCTCCACCTCGCGCAGGCAGCCCTGGGGCAGCTCCGGGCCGCAACCGCAGTCGAGTCCCGCCTGCGGGTCCGTGGCCGCGAGCACCAGGCGGTCACCCGCCACAAGCACGGTGGACCCGTCCGGCGAGAAACGCTCCCCTCCCCTCGCCACCAGAACCGCGAGTGTCCCCGGCGGCAGCTCCACCTGTGCGAGCGACCTCCCCGCCCAGGGGTGGCCCGCCGGCACCACGGACTCCACGAAGCTCACGTCGCGCTCCTCCACGTAGTCGGTGAAGGTCCGCATTACGTCGCCCTTGTCGTCCACCATGCCCAGACGCGTTGCCACGAGCGGCAGCAGGGTCCCCTGCGCGAGTATGGACACGAGCACGATGAAGAAGGTGATGTGGAAGATGTCCTCCCCCATGGCGGCGCCGCCCGTCATGGCCATGATGGCAAAGACGATCGAGGCCGCCCCGCGCAGGCCGCTGAAGGCCACGAGCGCCACCTGGCGCAGGCTCGACCCCATGGGCAGGAGGAGGGCCGCCACGGCAACCGGGCGCGCCACGCAGGTGAGGAAGGCCACGACCGCCAAGGCGGGTGCCGCGTGGGGCACCAGGCTCGTGGGCGTGGAGAGAAGCCCCAGGAGGAAGAAGATCAGCACCTGGGCGATCTCGGTGAGGCCGTCGAAGAAGTGCACGAGGCGGTCCTTCTGCGGCAGGTCGCCGTTGCCCAGGACCAAACCCGTCAGATAGCAGGCCAGATAGCCGTTGCCCCCCAGTTGGGCGGATAGCGCGTAGGCAAGAAGGGCCACCCCGGCCATGAGGACAGACCCCATGCCCTCCGGAGGAACGTGGCGGGAGAGGAGCTGCCGGGCGAGCCAGGCCACGCCAAAGCCCACCGCAAGCCCCACCCCCACCTGGAGGGCCACCGTGAGCGCGACGCTGCCCGCAGATGGCGGCGCCACCGACGCGGCTGTGAGCACCATGGTCATGAGATAAGCCATAGGATCGTTGGAGCCGCTCTCCACCTCCAGGAGCGAGGCCGTCCCCTCGCGCAGGGCCAGCTTGCGCGACCGCAGGATCGAGAAGACCGAGGCGGCATCCGTCGATGCCACGACCGACCCCAGGAGCAGGGCGGACGTCCAGTCGAGCCCCAGGGCCAGATGGCAGAAGGCCCCCACGAGCCCTGCCGTGAGCAGGACTCCCGCCGTGGAGAGCATGATGGCCCGAGCAGCCACGGGACGGGCCTGGCGCCAGTTGGTCCCAAAGCCGCCGTAGAACATGATGAAGACGAGGGCGATGGAGCACACGTCGCCCACCAGGGCATAGTCGGCGAAGTCCACGTGGAGGGGGCCGTCCACCCCCACCAGCATGCCCAGCAGGATGAAGAGCAGAAGCGACGGCACACCCAGCTTGTGCGATGCGCCGGAGAGGGCCACGCAGGCGATAAGGACGAGCGATGCAAGCAGGAGGATGGCGGTTATGGCAGGCTCCTTCGGTCGGGCGGCGGGCGTCTATCCACTTGTACCCACTCGCGCGCCGTGGCACCTCGGTCCTGCTGTCACGGCACCTCGGTCCTGGGGTGTCACGGTCGGACGTGACAGCAGGACCGAGGTGGTGTGACGCGCTGGGCCGCATGGCGGCGCTCTTCTCGGGCACGAAGACCCAGCTCGTGGACACGCGCAAGACCACGCCGAACATGCGCGTCTTCGAGAAGGAGGCCGTGCGCGTGGGCGGGGCGGGCAACCACCGCTACAACCTGTCCAACGGCGTCCTCCTCAAGGACAACCACATCGACGCCGCGGGCGGGGTGCGCCAGGCCATCGAGGCCGCGCGGGCCCACGCGCCCTTCGTGCGCAAGGTGGAGGTCGAGGTGGAAACGCTCGCGCAGGTGCGCGAGGCCGTGGACGAGGGGGCCGACAACATCATGCTCGACAACATGGACCACGCCACCATGGCCGAGGCCATGGGGATCATCGCCGGGCGCGCGCAGGTGGAGGTCTCGGGCAACGTGGATGAGGAGAAGGCCGCCACGCTCGTGGACTTGGGGGTGGACTTCGTTTCGTCGGGGGCGCTCACGCACTCCGCGCCCATACTCGACCTGTCGCTCAAGCATCTTCGCGTGACGGGGGGGTAGCACGCAGCCGTGTCCATGGATGATGTGGACCCCGTTTAGTGGACAAACAATTCCGCTAGGCGGCCAGTCCCTCTAGTTTCTTCGCATAGGCGGCCGGGGAGATTCCACCGAGCCTCCTC
>CADAUA010000013.1 GCA_902791035.1 uncultured Coriobacteriaceae bacterium
CGGCAAGGCCGTGGGAGGGTAGGGCGCCGCTGACCACCGAGGGGCGGTCCCGTTTCCGCAGGGGAGGGCCCCGCAGCGAGACGCTGCGGGGCCCTCCCTTTTTTGCGCGGTAGTTCACGGCTGTAACTCTCGTTTCGTCGGGAGTGCTGGTCTGGTCCGTTTACTTGGGCCCTTTGGGCCTGCGCCGACTGTTTGGGGCCTTTGACGGAAGGTTGCGTTCCTGTTTGCTGCCTTGCTCATAACATGAAGAGATGATTTGCCATTCATCGGGAAAGGAGTGGAATGGCCAGACTTCATGTGATGGAGCGCAGCGAGGAGCAGGCGGTGATGGACGAGCTGCACGCAGCCTTGGGTAGGCGTTTGGCGGTGAGCTCCCTGGCGCCGTGTCCGGTGGAGTTCACGGCGGCTTACGTGAACATGTGCGCGACCCAGAGCTGTGGCAAGTGCACGCCCTGTAGGGTTGGCCTGCGGGCGCTCTCGGACCTTCTTGACGACGTGCTGGAGAACAGGGCCGATGAGCACACCTTGGAACTTATCGAGCGTACGGCACGGAGCATCTATCTGAGCGCAGACTGCGCCATCGGCTACGAAGCCGGCGAGATGGCGCTTACGGCCATTCGTGGATTCAGGGACGACTTCGAGCATCACGTGCAGAAGCACGCCTGTGGCTTCCGCATCGCGGAGCAGGTGCCCTGCGTGGCGGGGTGTCCCGCAGGTGTGGACATCCCGGGTTACATCAGCTTGGTGGAGGCCCGCCGGTACACGGATGCTGTGCGGCTCATCCGTAAGGACAACCCCCTGCCACTCGTGTGTGGGTATGTGTGCGAGCACCCCTGCGAGATGAACTGTCGCCGCGGCATGGTGGACGACCCCATGAACATCCGCGGTCTCAAGCGCTTTGCGGTGGACCACATGGAGAGTGACTATCGTCCTTGGATTGCCGAGAAGACGGGCAAGCGCGTGGCGGTTGTGGGCGGGGGCCCCGCTGGGCTCTCGTGCGCCTATTACTTGGCCATCATGGGGCACGAGGTGACCATCTACGAGGCGCGCCACCAGCTGGGTGGCATGCTGCGCTATGGCATCCCCAACTACCGCCTGCCCCACGAGAAGCTGGACTCCGAGATCCAGTGGATCCTGGACTGCGGCATAGACGTGAGGGTGGACACCAAGGTGGACGACCTGGCGGCCCTGCGCGGCGAGTATGATGCCGTGTACCTGGCGATCGGTGCCCACATGGACCGCAAGCTGGGGCTTCCCGGCGAGGATGCCGTGGGCGTGCTCTCCGCAGTGGAGATGCTCCGAGCCTTGGGAGATGGGATCCGCCCGGACTTCTCGCAGGAGCGGGTGTGCGTGATCGGCGGAGGCAACGTGGCCATGGACGTTGCGCGTTCGGCCGTTCGTCTGGGAGCTAAGAAGGTCACGATCGTGTACCGCCGCCGCGTGGCAGACATGACGGCACAGGACGAGGAGATAGCGGGTGCCAAGGCAGAGGGCTGCGAGCTCCTGGAGCTGCACGCACCCCTCGGCATCGAGACCAAGGACGGGTACGTGACGGGCCTGCGCGTGCAGCGCCAGATCATCGGCGGTCTCTCTCGGGGCCGCTTTGCCCCGCGGGCGGCCGAGGCGCCGGAGGAGGTCATCCCCTGCGAGCGCGTGGTCGTGGCCATAGGCCAGGCCATCGAGTCCGCGCCCTTCGAGGCGGAGGGCGTGCCCTGCAACCGCGGGCGCATCACCGTGGGGGAGGATTCCGCGGTGCCTGGGCTCGACGGGGTCTTCTCGGGCGGCGACTGCCAGTCCGGCCCCGCCACGGTGATCCGCGCGGTCAACGCGGGCAAGGTGGCCGCAGGCAACATCGACAACTACCTGGGCTTCGACCACAAGGTCATGTTGGAGGTCGAGCTGCCGCCCGTGCAGTTCAAGGGCAAGACCAGCTGCGCGCGCTGCGAGCTCACCATGCGTGAGGCGGATGACCGCAAGCGCGACTTCGACCTTATCGAGAACGGGCTCACCGAGGAGGAGGCCCACCAGGAGGCGGCTCGCTGCCTGCGGTGCGACCACTTTGGCTACGGCGCGTTCCGCGGAGGGAGGATCGAGCAGTGGTAACCCTGACCATAGACGACAAGCAGGTGACCGTGCCCGAGCACACGTCCATCCTGGACGCTGCCCGGTCGGTGGACATAAACATCCCCACCCTCTGCTACCTGCGGGACGTGAACGAGATAGGTGCCTGCCGCGCCTGCGTGGTGGAGGTGGACGGCATCGACCAGCTGGTCGCCTCCTGCAACAACACCGTGCTGGACGGCATGGTGGTGCACACGAACAGCCCCAAGGTTCGCCAGGCTCGCAAGATAAACGTGGAGCTCCTGCTCTCGCAGCACGACTCCGAGTGCACGAGCTGCGTGCGCAGCGGCAACTGCACCCTGCAGACCGTGGCCAACGACCTGGGCATCTCCAGCCTGCCCTACCACAAGCACCTGCCCCACCAGCCCTGGGACCAGGACTTCCCCCTCATCCGCAACAACGACAAGTGCATCAACTGCCTGCGCTGCATAGCCATCTGCGAGAAGGTCCAGGCCGAGGGCGTGTGGGACCTCACCAACCGCTCCAGCCATACCAGCGTGGGCGTCGTGGGTGGGGCTCCCATCTCCGAGTCCGACTGCGCTCTGTGCGGTCAGTGCATCACGCACTGCCCCACGGGCGCCCTTCGCGAGCGCGACGACACAGACAAGGTCATGGACGCCGTAGCCGACCCCAACAAGATCGTGGTCGTACAGGTGGCTCCTGCCGTGCGCACGTCCTGGGGCGAGCCCTTCGGGCTCACGCGGGAGGAGGCCAGTGTGGGCCGCATGGTCGCGGCCTTCCGGCGCCTGGGCTTCGACTACGTGTTCGACACGGACTTCTCGGCGGACCTCACCATCATGGAGGAGGGCTCCGAGCTCCTGGAGCGCCTTGCCCATCCCGAGGGCAAGAGGTTCCCCATGTTCACGTCCTGCTGTCCCGGCTGGGTGCGTTACTGCAAGGCGCGCCATCCGCAGTTCACGGACCAGCTCTCCACCTCCAAGTCGCCGGGCCAGATGTTTGGTGCCATCGCCAAGAGCTACTACGCCGAGCTCCTGGGTGTCGACCCGCACCGGATCTTCTGCGTTGAGATCATGCCCTGTCTGGCAAAGAAGGCCGAGGTTGCCATACCCGTGATGAACGACGCCTGCGGCGACCCAGACGTGGACGTGAGCCTGACCACGCGCGAGATCTGCCGCCTGATCCGCGCCGACCACATAGACGTGCGGTCGCTGCCCGAGGAGGACTTCGACCAGCCCTTGGGCACGGCCACGGGTGCCGGCCACATCTTTGGCGCCACGGGCGGCGTGATGGAGGCGGCCCTGCGCACGGCATACTTCCTGCTTGCGGGAAAGAACCCCGACCCGGACGCCTTCCGCGACGTGCGCGGCCTGGATGGCTGGAAGGAGGCCACCTTCGACATGGCGGGCACGCCCCTGCATGTGGCCGTGGCAAGTGGCCTGGGCAACGCCAACCGTCTGCTCAATGCCCTGGCCGCGGGCGAGGTCTCCTACGACTTCGTGGAGATCATGGCCTGCCCCGGAGGCTGCGCCGGTGGCGGTGGCCAGCCCATCCACGATGGGCAGGAGCTGGCTGGGGAGCGTGGCGAGGTGCTCTGGGGACTCGACCGCGGGAGTGCGCTGCGCTTCTCGCACGAGAACCCGTCAATCCAGGACTGCTACGCCAACTACCTGGGTGCACCTCTGAGCGAACGTGCCGAGAAGCTCCTCCACACCGACCACCACGCGTGGCTCATGCCCCGCGAACGCTCCTAGCACGCCAAAAGCGTCTGACGTTCTTGACAGGGGCGCCGCCATCCGTGCTGGGTGGCGGCGCCCTTATTGCTAGCCCTCGACGGAGAGAAGCTCGATGTTGAAGTTGAGGTCCTTACCGGCCATCTCGTGGTTGAGGTCGAAGGTCACGGTGGTGTCGGTCTTGTCGAGCACCACGGCACGATGGGGGTAACCGTTGCCGTCAGCCAGGGTCACCTGCATACCCTTGGTCACGTTCTCGGAGCCGGGCATGTCGGCGATGCGGACGGTCTGCACGAGGCTGGGACGACGGGGTCCGTAGGCGTCGGCCGCGGGGATGTGCACGTCGCGTACCTCGCCCACCTGCATCTCGTTCACGGCGGCATCGAAGCCCTTGATCATCTGCCCCGCCATGCAGATGAACTCCAGCGGCTCGTTGCGGTCACGGGAGGAGTCGAACTTGGTGCCGTCGTCGAGGGTGCCCACGTAGTGGACACTGACCTTCTTGCCTGCGTTGCTCATCCTGAGCTCCTGTTCGGTCGTCGGGGCGCCCCTGTGGCGCACACGGAGCCTATGGTACCCAAAGGCGGTCGCGGCGATGCGGGAGACTGGCGGCTCCGAGGGCCCGTGGTGCCTGTCTGGGCTACACTTCTCTATGGCATCGGTCTCTGAGGAGGGGTGGGAGTTGGGTCGCGAGGGTTTTGTCGGCGTGTTCGACTCGGGCGTGGGCGGCATCTCGGTGCTGCGCGCGCTGACGGCCGAGCTCCCACACGAGGACTTCCACTTCTTTGGGGACTCCGCGAACGCGCCCTATGGGGAGAAGAGCGTGGAAGAGGTTCGTGCGCTCGTGGCCCATATCGCGGACGGCATGCTGGCGGATGGTGCCAAGGCCATCGTGATCGCCTGCAACACGGCCACCTCCACAAGCGCGGCCCTGCTGCGCGCGGAGCATCCCGACGTGCCCATCATCGGCGTGGAGCCGGCCCTCAAGCCTGCGGTCGAGGCTGCGAGGCCGGGCGCCGTCCTCGTGATGGCCACGCCGGTGACGCTGCGGCTCGAGAAGTTCCAGGAGCTCGAGCGCCATGTGGCCGGCGAGAGCGACGTGCGCGTGCTGTGCGCCCCGTGCCCGGGGCTGGCCTCGCGCATCGAGCAGGGACACCTGGACGAGCCGGACGTGACGGACCTCCTGCAGGGGCTGGTGGGGGGATATCGCGGCGAGGTGGGGAGCGTGGTGCTTGGCTGCACTCACTATCCCTTCGTGCGCAGGCAGGTCGCGAAGGTGTTGGGGCTGCCGGACGAGGCCTTCTTCGACGGGGCGGCGGGGACGGCACGCCAGTGCCGACGGATGCTGGAGGCCGCCGGGCTTCTCGCGGACGAGGGGCGTAGCGGCACGGTGTCGCTGGGCTCGAGCCGCAACACCGCAGAGGAGCTGGAGCTCTACCGGCGCTTCTTGGCCCTCCCGCTCTAGCGGATGGGTTTGTGCCTGGATTTGCGCAAAGGCATTGGAAGGAGGGCAGGGCAGCGCCGGCCTCTCCGTCTCACCCTGACATGTGTGACGGGTTTTGGGAACCAAGATGCGCGCCGCACGCTGGCCAGCCAGTGGGATAACCTCTCTTAGGTGCGGATTCGGGCCGGACAGATGGGTACGGCCGGCATCCCGGCATGTGGGCGGCGGCGAGCAGCGAGGAGCACAGATGAGGTACGACTTCACGTCGATAATGGACAGGCACGGCATGGACGCCATCGCGGTGGACGCGGTGGGCGAGGGTGAGCCCAACGGCTTCCTGCCCGCGGCCCCGGACCCCGGCTTCGACGCCATCCCCATGTGGGTGGCCGACATGAACTTCCCCACCTGTCCCGCCATCACCGACGCGATCGTCAAGCGCGCCCAGCACCCGGCCTTCGGCTACTTCGAGCCGCGCGACGAGTACTTCGACGAGATCATCCACTGGCACGAGAAGCGCAACGGCGCGACCGGCCTCACCCGCGAGTGCATCGGCTACGAGAACGGCGTGCTTGGCGGGGTGGTTTCCACCATGCAGTCCTTCGCGGCCCCGGGCGACGCGGTCCTTCTCCACAGCCCCACCTACATCGGCTTTACCGGCAGCCTCTCCAATGCGGGATACAAGCTCGTCCTTTCGCCCATGTACCGCGACGAGCAGGGCGTCTGGCGCATGGACTTCGAGGACATGGCCAAGAAGATCGAGAAGAACCACATCCACTGCGCCGTCTTCTGCTCCCCGCACAACCCCACCGGACGCGTGTGGGAGCGCTGGGAGATCGAGAAGGCCATGGAGGTGTACCGCGAGCATGACTGCGTCGTGATCTCAGACGAGATCTGGAGCGACCTGATCATGCCCGGCCACACGCACATCCCCACCCAGGCGGTGAGCGAGGACGCGCACATGCGTACGGTTGCCCTGTACGCGCCTTCCAAGACCTTCAACCTGGCTGGTCTCGTGGGCAGCTACCACATCATCTACAACCCCTATATCCGCGACCGCGTGGTGGCCACCTCGAAGAAGTGCCACTACAACGAGATGAACGTGCTCAGCATGCACGCCCTTATCGGTGCCTACAGCGCCGATGGCGAGGAGTGGCTGGACGAGCTGCGCGAGGTGCTGGGCGGCAACGTGGACTGGGCGGTGGACTACATCCGCGAGCACTTCGAGGGCGTTGAGCTGGCCAAGCCCGAGGGGACGTACATGCTCTTCCTGGACTGCACCAAGTGGTGCGAGGCGCATGGCAAGACGATTGACGAGGTGCTGCGCGCGGGCTGGCGCGTGGGCGTGGACTGGCAGGATGGCCGCCCCTTCCATGGGGAGTGCCACATCCGCATGAACCTGGCCCTGCCGCTCTCCCGTGTTCAGGAGGCCTTCGGGCGTCTGGACAAGTACGTGTTCAGCGCGTAGGCGCCTGGCGTGCCGAGCGGTGCCCGCAAAAGTGGCGTGAGTCCCTGCCGGTGACCGGAAGGATTGCGCGCCGTTTGCATCGCAGCTGCGGGAATTGCGCGCTCCCTGCATCGTTTTCGCGCCCTCCAGGGCCCCTTTTTGATGCATCTGGCGCGCTTTCCCGGCAAAGGTGGTGCAACCGGCGCGGAATGCGGGGCTGGGTCACCGCGTGACACGAGCTCCGACCCCGCGTGACACGAGCTCCGACCCCGTTGCGTGCTAGGCTAGAGGGTCACGCACGGTTCGACCGAAAGGCGCAGCTTGATCACTCGCGACGGCATAGCCCGCTCCTGCCGTCCGGCCATCATGGGCCGGGGCAGCATCATCGCGCGGCAGGGGGGCATCCGTCATCGTACCTGCTCGTATGCCGACGGCCTCACTAGGCTCTCCGCCCAGGTGGACTCCGCCTCCGGCTATTCGGAGCGCTACAAGACCCAGGTGGAGCTCGACGAGGACTCCGACGAGCTCGTTTCGTACGACTGCACCTGCCCCGCCGCCTACAACTACGCCGGGCCCTGCAAGCACAGCATCGCCGTCGCGCTGGACTTCGTGGCCGATCCCACGCGTTACAGGGGCTACAGCCGCACCCAGCATGCCCGTACCTCGGCTGCCCTGCGGGTCTACCTGGACCAGTCCGCCGCCGCCCCGACCTTGCCGGCGGGTGCTCCCACGGCCGAGACCCAGGGCGACGTGCGTCTGGTGCCCACGCTCACGTGGGCCAACGACCTTGCGCTGAGGCTGCAGGTGAGGGGCGCGGCGGGCACCTACGTGGTCAAGAGCCTGTCCGACCTCCTGCACGACGTGGATGCCCGCGCCTTCCACCAGTACGGCAAGAAGCTCGCCTTCACGCACGACCCGCAGATGTTCGACGACCGCTCACGCGACCTCCTGGCCTTCCTGCGTCGGGCCGCGCTCAACCGCGCGTCCTTCTCGGTGTCGCGCTACGCGCCATACGGGTATGCCGCTGGCTCAAGTACGTCTTCCATGGGCAGGGAGCTGCGGCTCTCCCTGCCTGAGGTCGACGAGCTCATGGGAGTTCTCGTGGGTTCGGAGGTCACGCTCGAGACGGTGTCGCCGCAAGGACGCGCCGTACGTCCGCTAGCCCGTACCCTCCCGGTACGCGACGGGGACCCGGACCTGGGACTGGACCTCCTGGCCACCAACGGAGCCTACGAGCTGGTGCCGCGCACGCGAGCGGGCTTCTTCCAGGGTGCGGCTGGGCTCTACGCCGTGGCGCAGGATGCCATCTGGAGGTGCACGCCGCGGCTCGTTGCGGTCTCGGACTTCCTGACCAAGGTCTACGACGGGGCCTATGCCAGCCATCCCGTCCTTGCGGGTGACGACGCGGGGCGCTTTGCCGCGACGGCCCTGCCCGCGCTGGAGGGTGCCCTCCCCATGGACGTCCCTGAGGAGCTCGAGGCGCTGCGTCCCAAGCCCTGCCGCATCGAGTTCTACCTGGACTACGGGAGCGGGGGCGTGACCTGCGACGTGCAGGCGGTCTATGGCGACAAGCGCCATCACCTGATGGGCCGCCTGGTGGGGGAGCGCGTGGAGGCGGGTCGCGACGTCACCCGCGAGGTCGAGGCCCGGCAGCTGGCCCTGCGCTACCTCGTGGGCGGCACAGGTTCCCGGGCTACTATCTCTTCCCGTGACTCGGCTGCGATCGCCGCCCTTCTCTTTGACGGCGTGACGGCCTTCCGCAAGCTGGGCGACGTGTATGCGACCCCTGCGTTCGAACGGCTGGTCTCGCGCGGGCGCCCCAGGGTCCAGCTGCGCGTGTCCACCCACTCCAACCTCATAGACCTCGAGGTGAGCACCACGGACCTGCCCCTGGACGAGCTGCACGCGCTCCTGGCCAGCTACCGACGCAAGCGGCGCTTCCACCGGCTGAGGGACGGGTCCTTCGTGGACCTGGAGGGATTGGACCTCGCGGAGGCGGACCGCATGGCCGAGGAGCTGGGCCTCTCGGCACGCGACCTGGCCCGGGGACGCGCGGAGATTCCTGCATACAAGGCCTTCCTGCTCGACTCCATGCTCTCGGACGACGAGAAGGACGAGTCCTTCTCGCGATACGTGGATGGCTTCCGGGCCCTTGACCCCTCGACCTATGAGGTGCCCGAGTCGCTCGGGGGGAGGCTGCGGCCCTACCAGGTGGCGGGCTTCCAGTGGATGAGCGCCCTCATGGACATGAGTTTTGGCGGCATCCTGGCAGACGAGATGGGCCTGGGCAAGACTGCCCAGGTGATCGCCGTCCTTCTTGCCCGGCGGGGGAGCGGCCCTGCGCTCGTGGTCTGCCCGGCCTCGCTCGTGTACAACTGGCAGGCTGAGTTCCAGAAGTTCGCCCCGGGGATCGACGTGGCGGTGGTTGCCGGCACGGCGTCCGAGCGCGCCCAGCTCCGTGGGGAGGACCATGAGGTCTATGTGACGTCGTACGACCTCCTGCGTCGCGACGTGGCCGACTGGGCGGCCATGCCCCTCTGGATGGAGGTGCTGGACGAGGCCCAGTACATCAAGAACCACGAGACCCTGGTGGCGCGTGCCGTCAAGGCGCTCCAGACGCAGCATCGCATGGCGCTCACGGGCACGCCCGTGGAGAATCGCCTGTCCGAGCTCTGGAGCATCTTCGACTTCCTCATGCCGGGGCTCCTGGGGAGCTACGAGAGCTTCCGCGACCGCTACGAGCAGCCCATCGCGGATGGCGACGAGGAGGCGGCCGCCCGGCTCTCGGCGGCGGTGGGGCCCTTCATCCTGCGGCGGCTCAAGGCCGATGTCCTCAAAGACCTGCCCGACAAGCTGGAGCAGGTGGTCTACGCCCACATGGAGGGTGAGCAGCGCAGACTCTACCTGGCGCACGAGCAGGCTCTGCGGATGTCGCTCGCCAAGCAGGACGATGGGGACTTCGGCCGGGGGAAGCTGCAGGTGCTGGCGGAGCTCACGCGCCTGCGACAGGTGTGCTGCGACCCCCGCCTGGCCTTCGAGGACTATGATGGCCCGTCGTGCAAGCTGGATGCCATCGTGGAGCTGGTGGAGGCTTGCGTGGATGCAGACCGCAAGATGCTCGTGTTCTCGCAGTTCACGACCTACCTGGGACTGATCGCGGACGAGCTGGACGAACGGGGGATCGCCTATTACACCATCACGGGGTCCACGCCCAAGCGGCGGCGACTGGAGCTGGTGGACGCTTTCAACGCGGACGCCACGCCGGTCTTCCTGATCTCGCTCAAGGCTGGCGGGACCGGCCTCAACCTGGTCGGCGCCTCCGTGGTGGTGCATGCTGACCCCTGGTGGAACGCCGCGGCCCAGGACCAGGCCACCGACCGAGCTCACCGCATAGGCCAGACCCGCGACGTCACGGTGTATAAGGTCATCGTGCGTGACACGATCGAGGACCGTATCCTGGCCCTGCAGGAGGAGAAGAGCGAGCTGGCCCGCCAGGTGGTGGGCGAGGGCGGTGGGATGGGTCTCGCAAGCCTGCGCCGCGAGGACCTGATCGAACTCTTGGGGTAGCAAACACAGGGGGTACTCCCCCGCGTTTGGTGCCAAACGCGGGGGAGTACCCCCTGTGTTTGCTAGAGGGGCCGCCACCCGGAGGTGACGGCCCCAAGACCAAGCGACAAGCCCTGCGAGCAGGTCAGGCGACCTACTTCTTGAGGGCCTCCTCGACGGCCACGGCGCACGCGACGGTGCAGCCGACCATGGGGTTGTTGCCCATGCCGATGAGGCCCATCATGTCCACGTGCGCAGGCACGGAGGAGGGAGCCGGCGAACTGCGCGGAGGAGTGCATGCGGCCCATGGTGTCGGTCATGCCGTAGGAGGCGGGGCCGGCAGCCATGTTGTCGGGGTGCAGCGTACGGCCGGTGCCGCCGCCGGAGGCCACGGAGAAGTACTTCTTGCCGGCGAGCGTGCGCTCCTTGAAGTAGGTGCCCGCCACGGGGTGCTGGAAGCGGGTCGGGTTCGTGGAGTTGCCGGTGATGGAGATGTCGACGTTCTCGTGCCACATGATGGCAACGCCCTCGCGGACGTCGTCGGCGCCGTAGCAGTTGACGGCGGCACGCGCACGCGGGCCATCGGAGTAGGGGATGGTCTCGACGATCTTCAGCTCGGAGGTGTAGTAGTCGAACTGGGTCTTCACGTAGGTGAAGCCGTTGATGCGGGCGATGATCTGGGCGGCGTCCTTGCCAAGGCCGTTCAGGATGACGCGCAGGGGCTTCTTGCGGGCCTTGTTGGCGTTGTTGGCGATGCCGATGGCGCCCTCGGCTGCGGCGAAGGACTCGTGGCCGGCCAGGAAGGCGAAGCACTCGGTGTCCTCGCCCAGGAGCATGGCGCCCAGGTTGCCGTGGCCAAGGCCGACCTTGCGGTCGTCGGCGACGGAGCCGGGCACGCAGAAGGCCTGCAGGCCCTCACCGATGGCGGCGGCGGCCTCAGATGCGGTCTTGACGCCCTTCTTCACGGCGATGGCGCAGCCCAGCGTGTAGGCCCACTTGGCGTTCTCGAACGCGATGGACTGAATGCCGGTGGTGATGTCATAGGGGTTGAAGCCGAGGTCGGTGCAGATCTTCAGCGCGTCCTCAAGGCCGTCGATGCCGTACTTCTCGCACGCCTTGTCAATCTGGGCGATGCGGCGCTCATAACCCTCGAAAGAAACTGCCATGGTGTATTCAGCCTCCTTTTCTTTGTGTAGAAGTTACTCGTGGACGGGGAACTTGGACTCGGGGTCGTGGGTCTCCTCATCGGTGCGGGGATCGATGAACTTGGCGACCTGGTCCCACTGGCCGTAGTGGCCCATGGCCTTCTGGACGGCCTCGGCGGGCTCGACGCCAGCCTTGACGGCGTCGGTGAACTTGCCGAGGTTCAGGAACTCGAAGGCCACGATCTCGTCCTTGGAGTTGAGGCCCATGCGGGTGACATAGCCCTGGGTGAGCTCGAGGTAACGGGCGCCCTTGGCGGCGGTACCGTACATGGTGCCCACCATGGAGCGCAGGCCCTTGCCGAGGTCGTCGAGGCCGGTGCCCACGGGCAGGCCGTCCTCAGAGAAGGCCGTCTGGGTGCGGCCGTAGACGATCTGGAGGAAGAGCTCACGCATGGCGACGTTGATGGCGTCGCACACGAGGTCGGTGTTGAGGGCCTCGAGGATGGTCTTCTTGGGCAGGATCTCGGCGGCCATGGCGGCGGAGTGGGTCATGCCCGAGCAGCCGATGGTCTCGACGAGGCACTCCTCGATGACGCCCTGCTTGACGTTGAGGCTGAGCTTGCAGGCACCCTGCTGGGGCGCGCACCAACCAACGCCGTGGGTGTAGCCGGAGATGTCAGAGATCTCCTTGGCCTGGACCCACTTGCCCTCCTCGGGGATGGGTGCGGGGCCGTGGTATGCACCCTTGGCAACGGGGCACATACGCTCCACTTCTGCCGAATACTGCATGTAAAGCTCCTCTCCAGAACTTTTCCGGCGTCGGGTGACGTCGGGATGCCTTGTGCCGGGCAGGCGGGTCCGTGCCGCCCTGCCGGCATCGACCAGTCTCTAGTTTATGGCATCCGGGGGCTGTGGGGGAGCCTGAGGGGACGATTTTGCGCACGTGTCCGTGAGAACGTTCTCGCGTGCCGTGAGCGGCGCAAGGAGTGGGTGCGAGGGGTGGTGGCGGGTGGCCTCCCGGCGTGACGTGGGGGGTCGGGCTCCGTGTCACGTGGGGTCGGGCTCCGTGTCACGTGGGGTCGGGCTCCGTGTCACGATAGGCGTGACACGGGACCCGACCCCGATGTCACGCCGGGCGAGGTGGCTTCGCGGATGTGGCGGAGAGCGGTGCCCCAGGGGAAGAAGGCCTTGTTGTCCGTGTATAATGCCTTCCCATGACTGAGAGGACCATACATAGGCTCGACCCGCCCGCCTGGTTCTGGAAGATCGCCCTTGCGGGTGCGGCCGCCATCTGGGGCGGCTCCTTCGTCGTGCTCAAGGACACGCTGGATGCCGTGACTCCCGCTTGGCTCATGGCGGTGCGGTTCCTGCTGGCCGGGCTCGTGCTGTCCGTCGTCTTCCACCGGAGCCTGGCACGCAACCTCGACGGGAGCCACGTGCTGGCGGCAGCCATTCTGGGTGGCATCGGCGGGGTGGCCTTCACGGTGCAGAACGTGGGGCTCGTGTACATCTCGCCGGGGCGCAACGCCTTCCTCACGGCGGTCTACTCCGTGCTCGTACCCTTCTTCACCTGGGCGCTCTACTGCCAGCGACCCGCCACCCACAACGTGGCGGGGGCGCTCCTGGCCGTGGCGGGGGTGGGCTTCCTCTCCCTGGGGGACGACCTCTCCGTCTCGCTCGGGTTCGGCGACTGGCTCACGCTCCTCTGCGCGGTCCTGTACGCCTTGCAGATCACGCTGGGCGCGCACTTGCTGCCCGCGCACGACGTGCGGACGGTCACGGCGCTGCAGATGGGCTTCACGGGGCTCTCGGCCTTGGTCATGGCTTTGGTGACGGAGCCGATGCCGGACTTCGCGGTATTCGTTACCGGGCCCGTGCTAGCGTCGATGGCCTACCTGGTGCTCCTGTCGTCGTGCCTGTGCTACGTGATCCAGAACGTGGGACAGACCAAGGTGCCGGCGGCCGACGCGGGGCTGCTCCTCTCATTGGAGAGCGTGTTTGCCGTCATTGCCAGCGTGATCTTCTACGGGGAGGAGCTCACGCCCCGGCTGGTGGTGGGTTTCGCGCTTATCTTTGTGGCCATCGTGGTCAGCGAGCTGGGACCGACGCTTGTGGCGCGCATCCGCAGTGCCGCGGAGTGACGGGAGGCCTGACTGCAGCGGATGGCAGGGCCCTTGTTGGCGTATAGTGTTGCGCCGTGACCGCCCGCACGCCGCTCCATCGGGCGGCGACAGTTCGATTGCACCGTCCTGTCGCAAAACAAAACCAGGGCTACCAAGGGAGAAGACCATGGCTCAGAACCAAGGCGCCGACGAGCGCCGCACGAGGGAGGACCTGACCCTCCTGGGTGCCAAGGGCACCCGCTACCCGTCCGACTACGACCCCGCGGTGCTGGAGCGCTTCTCCAACAGGCACCCCGGCAACGACTACTGGGTCAAGTTCAACTGCCCGGAGTTCACGAGCCTCTGCCCCATCACGGGCCAGCCGGACTTTGCCACCATCTACATCTCCTACGTGCCGGACGAGTACCTGGTGGAGTCCAAGAGCCTCAAGCTCTACCTCTTCTCCTTCCGCAACTACGGGGAGTTCCACGAGGACTGCGTCAACCGGGTGATGAAGGACCTGGTGGCCCTTCTTGACCCCAAGTACATCGAGGTCTGGGGCAAGTTCCTGCCGCGCGGGGGCCTCTCCATAGACCCCTACGCAAACCACGGCAAGCCCGGCACCCCCTGGGAGGAAGTGGCCTGGACCCGTCTGGCCAACCACGACCTCTATCCCGAGCGAGTCGACAACCGCTAGCGTGCCCAGCCGTGCCATAAGTGTCTGACACTCTTGGCACGACACTTTTGGCGCAGCTGCGTCGGATCCCACCCCTCACCAAAGGAGAAACCCCATGGACAAGAACCAGGGGACTGCCGAGAGGACCACCTTCTCGGCGCCCTTCCTCGTGATTTGCGTGCTCTATGTGACCTTCCTCATCCTCTCCAACCTCATAGCCGGCAAGATGTGGGCGCCCTTTGGCGACGTGGCACTGCCTGCCGCGGTCATGCTCTTCCCGGTCACGTACATCTTTGGTGACGTCTTCACCGAGGTCTACGGCTACAGGCGGGCGCGTCTCGTGATCTGGCTGGGCTTTGGCATGTGCGCCATCGCCGTGGCCGTGTACCTGATCACGATCGCCCTGCCGTACCCCGCCTTCTGGCAGAACCAGGAGGCCTTCGCCACGGTCCTCGGCACCACACCACGCGTGTTCGCGGCCTCGCTCGTGGGCTACCTCTTTGGCGAGTTCTCCAACTCCATGATCTTGTCGAAGATAAAGGTGGCAACCAAGGGCAAGCACCTCTGGGTGCGTACGATCCTCTCCACCGTGGTGGGGGAGGCCTTCGACTCCGCGATCTTCATCACCGGTTCCTTCGCAGGCACCATGGACGGCTCGGTGCTCATGCAGATGATCCTCAACCAGTACCTCTTCAAGGTGTGCTTCGAGGCGGTCTTCACGCCGGTGACCTACTGGGTGGTGGGCCGGCTCAAGGCCATCGAGGGCGAGGACCACTTCGACGAGGGCGTGAGCTACCGGGTGCTCTAGCACCGGTGCGGGCGGGATGTGTAGCCACCTTCTGCGCCTGCTAGGTGGTAGCATTTGGCCCGGGAGGTAAGGCGTGGACGGTATGCCACGCTATGCGGGCAAGTCGAAGAAGTTCGTGGATGACAGGATCCTGGCGCAGGTGGACGGGCCCGCGCTGGACCGGCAGATCTGCGACGAGCTCTTCGAGCGGGACTACACTCTCATTGGCGGACAGATCGAGGACTGGCGTCGCGCGCACAGGCACTAGCGGGTCGCGACAAGGGCGTCTGACGCTCTTGGCAAGGCGACTCTGGGCGGGGAGGGGATCTCATGGAAGAGGTCGGCTACTACAACGGCCGGATCGGTGACCTGCGGCAGATGACGGTGCCCATGCTGGACCGTGCCGTCTACTTTGGCGACGGCGTCTACGACGCGGCGACCTTCGCGCACGGCAACATCTTCGCCGAGAAGGACCACTTCGAACGCTTCTACAACAGCCTCCGCATGCTGCGGATAGACGACTTCCCGCTCACGCCCGAGCAGCTGCACGACGAGCTCCGGCGCTGCATAGACGCCTTCGATGGCGACGAGGGCTTCCTCTACTGGCAGTGCTCCCGGGGTACGGCTCCGCGCACGCACGCCTTTCCGGAGGACGCCACGCCCAATCTCATGGCATACGTGGTGGGGCGTCGCCCGTTCGATCCCAGCGTGACCTATGACCTCATCTCGCTGGAGGACAAGCGCTACTACTACTGCAACATCAAGACCTTGAACCTCATCCCGAGCATCCTGGCCTTTCAGACGGCCAAGGAGGCGGGCTGCCAGGAGGTCGTGCTCTATCGCGAGGGCCTGGGGCAGCGCAGGGTCACGGAGGGCGCCCACTCCAACGTCCTTATCATCAGGGATGGCGTGCTGGTGGCACCCCCGCGCGACAACCTGATTCTCCCGGGCATCACCCTCAAGCACCTGCTCATGCTGGCTGGTCAGCTGGGCATACCCACCCAGGAGCGGCCCTTCATGCTGGAGGAGGTCCAGGAGGCGGACGAGGTTCTCATCTCGAACACGGGCAGGCTGTGCACGCGGGCGCGGTCGCTCGACGGGCGGCCGGTGGGGATGCGGGACCCCGCCACGGCACGTAGGCTCCAGGAGGCCTACCTGGACTTCTACGAGCGGGACACGAGCCGGCCTCGGGCATAGGGCCGCGGGGCGGCAAGGGTGCTTGGGGCGAGGGCACGGCGTGTCCTCGCCCATGGATCCCCTAGAGCTCGAAGGCCAGCTCGGCGAGGGAGAGGCGCCTCGTGTGGCCGGGGGCAGGCTTTGCGTCGGCGGCGGGGTGGCCGAGGTCCAGCAGGCAGACGAGGCGCAGGTCGGCCGGTATGCCGAGGGCCCGCTCCACCTCGGCAGTGTTGTAGCCGCGGGCCCAGAGGGTGCCAAGGCCCAGCTCGGCGGCCTGGAGCATCATCTGGGTGCAGGCTATGGAGCAGTCCATCTCGCCTGCGCAGTAGTCCGGCTCGCCGAAGGCGCCGTTGCGGTAGGCGCGATCCACGTCGTAGCACACGGCCAGGACCACTGGCGCGCCGTAGGTCATGCGGGTGGCGGCGCGCAGGCGTGCGAGCGCCTCGGTGCTGCGGACTACGAGGATGCGCTGGGGCTGGAAGTTATGGGCTGTGGGCGCCACGCGGGCGGCCTCGAGCACGAGCCCGAGGTCCTTGTCGCTCACGGGTTCGTCCGAATAGGCGCGGCAGGACCAGCGCTCCTGGGTGGCCAGCTGCAGGAAGTCCATGGTGTGTCCTCTCTTAGGTCGTGTTGCGCGGAGTGAGAAAAAGTGGCTGTCGCCTGTTCTCGCTCCCGTTGATGGCGAGGCGCGGGGGCGTCTTGCGCAAGAATGGCTTGCAGACATTCTCTCACGAGAGCGAGGCTCGGGCATGATCCAGGACATAGCACCGTACGTGTACGACAACCACTACCATGCCGACGCCACATCGACGCCGACGAGCTACGTGCTCCGCTACCGCGACCGGTCGGTGCTGGTGCGCGTGCGCCATGGCGGGGCCGGCGGGGCCGACGAGGCCTCAGTGGGCGACGAGGTGGAGCTGCCACGGCTGGAGGACTATCCTGACCGGCCGCGCGACCTGGTGTTTCTCTTCCGCGTGGGGGAGGAGGACTTCTGGCTGGCGCGGGACGAGAAGGTCGTGGAGCCTGCGGGCTTTACCTACGAGGCGGTCAACTGGCTGCGGCATGCCTATCCCCAGCACCTGCTCTTTGCCGCGGCGGTGGGCTGGCAGCTCTTCAACTGGTACGGCGACAACCGCTTCTGCTCCAGGTGCGGGGGTGCCATGGAGCTGGCGCCCCGCAGCCGCGAGATCGTGTGTCCCAGCTGCGGAAAGATCGTCTACCCGAAGATCCAGCCGGGTGTGATCGTGGGCGTGGTGGACGGCGACTCGCTCGTGCTCACGCGCTATGCGGGGCGGTCGCTCAAGATCTACGCGCTGGTGGCTGGCTTTACGGAGATCGGCGAGTCGCTCGAGGGGACCTGTCACCGCGAGGTTATGGAGGAGGTGGGGCTGCATATCAAGAATTTGCGGTTCTACAAGAGCCAGCCCTGGCCTTTCTCCGACACGCTGCTGGCGGGGTTCTGGGCCGAGGTGGACGGCAGCCGGGAGATCGTGGTGGACCACAGCGAGCTCAAGGAGGCCGTGTGGCTCCGGCGCGAGGAGATCCCACCGGAGCGTACGGGCGACCGGGCGAGCCTCACGGGCGAGATGATCGAGCGGTTCCGCGCGCTTGGCCGCGGGGTGCTGGGGTAGCGTCGACGGGCACCTCGGTCCTGCTGTCACGGCACCTCGGTCCTGGCTGTCACGGCACCTCGGTCCTGCTGTCACGCCGGCGGCTGTTGCGGGCTGTCTGATTCCGCGCGGGAGTCGCAGGATGCGACATCTGCGCGAAAGCACCTGGCAGCAAGCATGCACTCTGCCGCCTATGTTCAGGAAAGCCGCAGATAACGGGCGGTTCGTCATGCAGAGTGTATGCTATCGATGGCAACGAAGGCCACGCTCTGGTGGTGGAGCGTGACAGCCAGAGCGTGACAGCAGGACCGAGGTGCCGTGACAGCAGGACCGAGGTGCCCGATCGGTGGGTGCCCGATCGGTGCCCGATCCCGCTAGTCGTGGGCGGGCAGCCACTCCTGGAGGAGGGCCAGGTAGCGCGCCCGGTCCTCGGCAAAGCACATGTGGCGGCAGCCCTCGAAGAGCTCCCAGCGGGCACCGGGGATGCCGTCGGCCATCTGCTTGGCCACGAGCGGGCTGCAGAGGTCCTGCGTTCCGGAGACCACGAGCGCGGGGCAGCAGATCTCGTCCAGACGCCCGGAGTAGTCGTAGCCCGCCAGCGTCCCCGACGGCATGAGCTCGTTCTGTCCCCAGCCGGCTACGTAGCTCTCGCGTCCGTGCCCCTTGGGCCGACGCAGGCACTCGGGGTCCCTCTCGCTTGGCGCGCCCGCACAGAAGAGCTCCATGTAGCGGTCGATGGCGGCCAGGTAGGCGGATGTCGAGAAGTCCCCGGATGCCTCGGCGGCAAGGATCGCCTCGCGCTCGCCGGGTGCCAGGTAACGCAGACGGCGGTGCCCCTCCTGGCTCCAGAGGGCCGCGGAGGCCAGCGTGGACGAAAGCACGACGGACCTCACGCCCGCCGGCTGCCGGTCGCAGAGGTAGATGATGGCCAGCATGCCTCCCCAGGACTGGCCCAGCAGGTGGACGCGATCCAGCCCCAGCGCCTCCCGCACCGCCTCGAGCTCGCCCACCCAGGTGTCGGCGCACCAGAGCTCGGGCTTGTTTGCCATCGCGTCGTCCCAGGAGCGGCCGCATCCCAGCTGGTCGTACGTCACGAGCGTCCGATGGTCGAGGTCTGCCAGCGGGTCCAGGAGCTCGAAGTAGTTGTGCGTGGAGCCGGGACCGCCGTGCAGGAGGACGAGCGGCGCGCGGGCGGGGTCGGGCTCGTCAGGGCGCACCACGCGCACGTAGGTCTGGTATCCCAGGTAGGGGACGTAAGTCTCTTCCACGTGCATGGGCTTCTCCCTTGGGACTCGTGGGCTCGCCGCCAACCGGCGGGGTGCGCCAAGCAACAAGGACGCGCCGCAGGCGGCCTGCAGGCAACCGGCGGCCAGGCTGCCAGGCGGCCTGCAGGCAACCGGCGGCCAGGCGGCCAGGCTGCCAGGCGGCCTACAGGCAGGCCTTCTCGATGCGCTTGCGGAGCTGCGGGATCCCGTAGCCCTTCTCGGCGGAGGTCACAATCATCTGGTCGCGCGGGACCTCCAGCTGGCGGGAGAGAAGGTCTGCCATCTCCTTCTGCTTGGTGGGACCGAGCTTGTCGGCCTTGGTGAGGGCAACCACGTAGGGCAGGTCCTCGCCGCGCAGGAAGTCCAGCATCTGCAGGTCGAGCTTCTGGGCCTCGTGGCGGATGTCCACGAGCGAGACCACCAGGTTGAAGCTGCGCTCCTGGGTAAAGTAGCCGTTGATGAGGGTGGCCCAGCGGTCGCGTTCCTTCTGGCTCACCTTGGCGAAGCCGTAGCCGGGCAGGTCCACGAAGCTCACGCCGTCGACGTCGTAGAAGTTGATGTTTATGGTCTTACCGGGCTGCGCGGAGGTGCGGGCCAGCTGCTTGCGGTTGAGGAGCTTGTTGAGGAGCGAGGACTTGCCCACGTTGGAGCGGCCCACGAAGGAGACCTCCGGCGTGGTGGGGGCGGGCAGCTGCTCGGGCGTGCCGTACGAGGCCACGTAGCGGGCCAGCTGGTAGTTGAGGGCCATGGGGCCTCCTTGCGGTCGGGTGTCACAGAAGTGTCTTGCGGTCGGGTGTCACAGAAGTGTCTGACACTTCTGTGACATGCTAGTCGTCTATGAATCCTACCCGATAGGTCGAGAAGACCACGGAACCCTCATCCTGCGTGGCGTCCAGGTCCACGTCGCCCCAGATGCCGAAGTCGTGGTCGTCGTCGGAGTCGCGGAAGACCTGGTGCACGTGCCATACGTGGCGGCTGCGCTCGTCCTTCTCGTCGATGTCCAGGTAGGCCTTGCTGTGGGCGTCGGCGTCGAGCAGGATGGACTCGTGCTCCGCGAAGAAGCCCTCGAGCGCCCGGCCCCACACCACCTCGCGGTAGCCCCAGTCGGCGTCGAGCGCGCCAAGCTCGGCCGTGCGGCCCAGCGCCGCCAGACGCACGCGGGCCCAGAGGGCGTTGCGCACGAGCAGGGTGAGGCCGTGGCGGTCGTGGACCACCTCGTCGGCGCCGGGCGCGCCAAGCTCCGTGACGTCTGGCAGCTCGCCCGCGCTCTCCCACTCGTCCACGAGGCTGGAGTCGGTGCAGCGTACCACCATGCGAAGCCATACGATTACGTCCTCCAGGCGCTCGTCGCGCTTGTCGGCGGGGACGGTGCGGTCGAGCACCCGGTAGGCGTCGGAGAGGTAGCGCAGGAGCGTGCCCTCGGAGCGAGCGATGTTGTAGCGGCCGATGTAGGTCTTGAAGTCGGATGCCGTCTCCACCATGTCGCGCAGGACCGACTTGGGCCGCAGGCAGTAGTCCGCCGCCCAGGGGACCTTCTCGCAGTACTGGGCAAAGGCCGCGGAGAGAAGCTCCTCCAGCGGCTTGGGGTAAGTGACCTCCTGGGCGCGCTCCATGCGCTCCTCGTACTCGATGCCCTCGGCCTTCATCTCGGCAATGGCGCGGCCGCGGGCCTCGCGCTCCTGGGCGCGCAGGATCTTGATGGGATCCTCCAGCGTGGCCTCCACCATGCTGATGAGGTCGAGCGCGTAGGTCTCCGACTCCGGGTCGAGCAGCTCCAGCGCGGCCAGGAGGAAGGGCGACAAGGGCTGGTCCAGCGCGAAGTCGTCGGGGACGTCCATGGTGAGCAGGTAGGAGGAGGTGGGGACCCCGTCCGCATCGGGCTCGCCCTCGGCCCTCTGCACCACCCCGGCGTCGAGCAGGGTGGCAAAGACCTCGTCGACCCGCTGGTCGAGCGCGGCCTTCTCGTCCGCGGGCTGGGCGGAGTCCGCCACCAGCTGGTGCAGGCGGGCGAGGGCGTCGCCTCCCTGCTCGACCTCGGCCAGCGCCATGGAGTGGGTGATCTTGAGGCGGGGACGCAGGGGCTCTGGGTCGGCGGCTATCAGCCGGTCGAAGGTGGACTTATCCCAGCCCACGAAGTCCTTGGGCGGGGTCTTGGTCTTGACCTTGCGGGCCTTCTTGGGATCGCCGCCTGCCTTGGTCAGGGCCTTGGCACGCTCGATGTCGTACTCGGTGGCCTCCGCGAGCACCACGCCCTCGGTGTCGAAGCCGGAGCGTCCCGCGCGACCGGCGATCTGGTGGAACTCGCGGGCGTTGAGACGGCGCATGCGGTGGCCGTCGTACTTGGTGAGCTGGGTGAGGACCACGGTGTGGATGGGGACGTTTATGCCCACGCCCAGGGTGTCCGTGCCGCAGATCACGGGGAGGAGCCCCTGCTGGGCGAGCTTCTCCACCAGCAGGCGGTAGCGGGGGAGCATCCCCGCGTGATGCACGCCCACGCCGGTGAGGAGCAGGCGCTTCAGGGTCTTGCCGAAGGTGGTGGTAAAGCGCTGACCCTTGATGGCATCGCGCACGGCGTCCCGCTGCTCCTTGGTGGACACGCCATAGCTGGCCAGGGCCTGGGCGCTCTGGACGGCGTCATCCTGCGAGAAGTGCACGATGTAGAGGGGCGCCTCGCCGGCGCGCAGGGCCAGCTCGACCGTGCCCTCGAGGGCAGTCTCCACGAACTCGTAGGAGAGGGGGACCGGGCGCGGCGCGTCCGTGACCAGGCTGACGGGCCGGTCGGTGTGGGCCTCGAGCGTGGCCTTGATGCCGGAGACGTCGCCCAGGGTGGCAGACATGAGGAGGAACTGCACGTGGGGGAGGGTGAGGAGGGGCACCTGCCAGGCCCAGCCACGGTCGCGGTCGCCGTAGAAGTGGAACTCGTCCATGGCCACGGCGCCGATGTCGGCGTGCTCGCCCAGGCGCAGGGCGTCCTGGGCCAGGATCTCCGCCGTGCAGCACACGACCGGGGCCTCGGCATTGATCACCACATCGCCCGTGATCATGCCCACGTTGTCGCGGCCCAGGAGGTCCACCATCTCGAAGAACTTCTCGGAGACGAGGGCCTTGATGGGGGCGGTGTAGTAGGCACGGCGGTTGGTGCAGTTGGCCATGAAGAGAAGGCCCAGAGCCACGAGGGTCTTGCCGGAGCCGGTTGGGGTGCCCAGGATCACGTGGTCGCCGGACGCGATGTCGAGCAGGGCCTCCTCCTGGTGGGGCCAGAGCTCGATGCCGCGTGACTCCACCCAGCCCATGTAGAGCTCGAGGGCGTCCTCGGCGGGGATGTCGGGGTAGGTCTCGGCATCGGGCCAGGGAATGAGGCGGCCGAGGGCCCCGGGGCCGTTGGGGCCGAGGTCGGCCACCTCGCGGCGGATGCCCGAGGGCGTGGTGCTGGTGGCGTCGACGGCCTCGCTCATCAGGCGTCCCTCCCGCACTCGAAGGCGGCCATCTCGGCGCGGCAGACGTCCTGGAGGTGCTTCTCTGCCTCGGCGATGGCAGCGGGGTCGCCCTCACGCTTGGCGCGGCGAAGGGCGTTCATGGCCGAGGCGAAGTCCAGGTCGGCGGGGGAGGGGGCGTCGTCGGGATCCTGTCCATGGCCGGGGTCGGCTGCAACCCCCTGGGCGACATCGCCGGTCTTGTTGCCGTCGAAGGCCGTGCGGGAACCCGATGCCTCGATCTGCGCGCGGAACTCCTCTGCAAGCCTGCGGTCGCTCTCGTCCAGCTGATCGTCCCTGTCCATGCGTCCTCCTGGTCTCGTGTTCAACTCGTCCATTCTACGACAGCGGCTATTTCGGTTAGCTGGTGGCCGTGTCGCGCTCGGAACTGACGTAACCGCTGTCGAGTAGGTCTGGCGCCTCTTATGGCTGTTGCGACGCGGTCTTGCGATGCCGCACCGCCCCTCGAGTAGGTCGGTCGGGCCGCATGGGGCATGAGTTCGTTTGCCGACTCCGACAGGAGCCCCCTCGAGTAGGTCATCGGCCGCCCTGGGAGCCCGGCTGGTGAGCCGCAGTTGCATAGGCATGTCGTCGAGTAGGTCAGTCGGCCTTGCCCGTTTCCTTGGCGAGGGACTTGAGGGGTTCCGGATTTCATCGTTGGAGGGGCCTGAGGAAGTCGCGAGGTGGGGGTGGTGACCTACTCGAGGGGCGCTCCGACCGGTTCGGCCAGTGCTGCCGTTGGACGGCGACCTACTCGACGGGGCTTCCGCCCGGGTTGGCTGCTGGTGCGGAGAGACTGTGACCTACTCGAGGGGCGCTCCGACCGAACAGGAAGACGGGGTGTCGGGAGCGCGACCTACTCGACGGGAGATGTGTCCGGGCTGGGCGCTGGGTCTGCGGGTTCTGACCTACTCGAGCCGCGGTGTGCGAGGAACTGGGGCGGGGATGCGGTCGAGTAGGTCGCTCGTCGGCTCCAACGGCGCCTGTCGTCGGTCAGGATGCGACTGCGGCCCCGCCCGTCGGCGCAATCGGACGAGAATGGGTGCCGAGTAGGTCGTCCGGAGGAGGTACCGCATGCCCCAGTCCAACATCACACGCCGAGAAGCCCTGCTGGTCGGCGCGGCCATAGCGAGCTCGGCCCTTGCAGCCTGCTCGGGTGATGCGGGAGGGGATGTGGTCGCGACCTCGGACGACGGGGCTCCCGACCTACTCGTGGCCTCCCTCGACCCAAAGTCAACTGCCGATTGGGATGCCCAGTACTACCAGCCGGCCTACGACTCCCCGGCGGAGGCCGCTGAGGCGGCCCGCGCTGTGGCCGAGGAGGTGGAGGAGGGCGGCATCGTCCTCCTCAAGAACGACGGCACCCTGCCGCTGCCCGCGGGCGCTGCGGTCTCGCTCCTAGGCCGCTCGTCGGTGGACACGCTCTATGGCGGCCTGGGGGCTGGTGCGGTTCCGGCAGACACGCCCTGCACCTCCATCTACGACGGTCTGGTGGCGGCGGGCTTGGTGCCCGACCCCGCGATGCGCGACTGGATCGTCACCCACGCGGCGAACTACCCGCGCACCAGCGTGACCACCATGGACCTGCGGGATGTCACGACCTTCTACATAGGCGAGATCCCCTGGGAGGACTACCCCGAGGAGCTCAAGGCCCGCCTCGCCGGCACGCCTGCCGTCGTCGTGATCGGCCGCGAGAGCGGGGAGAGCTTCGACCTCTCGCGCGACCTGGGCCAGGAGCTGGCCGACCCGCGCTACGAGTCCTTCGTGCCCAACCGAGAGACCGCGCGCTACCAGCCTGGCCAGCACTCGCTCCAGCTCAGCGCCGAGGAGCGCGACCTCATAGCCGCGGCCAAGGCGGCCTGCGCCAGCGTGACCGTGCTCGTGAACTCGGGCACGCCCCTCGAGCTGGGCGAGCTCGTGGAGCCTGGCGGACCGCTCGAGGTCAACGCCATCCTGCACGTGGGCTTCCCAGGTGCGGTGGGCGCGAACGCGATCGGCCGGGTCCTCACAGGGGTGGTCGACCCCTCCGGGCGCACCTGCGACACCTGGGCACGCGACGCGCTGGCCAACCCCACCACGGGCAGCCTGGGCGAGCATCCCTATACCGACGTTAGCGGCTTCTACCCCGGCAACGCCGACATGGGCGACGGTGCCTACTTCTGCGAGTACCGCGAGGGCATCTACATGGGCTACCGCTGGTACGAGACGGCGGGGGAGACGGGTGCCATAGACTATGACCAGGCAGTCGTGTGGCCCTTCGGCTTCGGCCTTTCGTACACGACCTTCTCGCGCGAGCTCCAGGACGTGACGCTTGCCAGCGACAAGGACAGCGTGACCGCCCGTGTCCGCGTGACGAACACAGGCGACCGAGCCGGCCGCGATGTGGCGGAGGTCTACACGAGCTCCCCCTGGTTCGAGGGCGGCCTCGAGGTGCCGGCCTGCCGCCTGGCGGCCTTTGCCAAGACGGGGGAGCTCGCGCCGGGCGCATCCGCGGAGCTCGAACTGACTTGGCCGGTGGTCGACATGGCCTCCTGGGACGTCCGCACCGGTACCTGGGAGCTGGCGGCGGGTGCCCACGTGGTCAGCCTCCGCTCTGACGCCCATACCGTGGTGGACTCGCGCGAGCTCGAGCTCGAGGCACGCAGCTGGACCGAGGACCCGGCGACGGGCGCCGCCCTGGCCAACCGTTTCCCGGACCTGGACGAGTACCTCAAGGCTAACTGCCAGCCGCTGGCCACGCGCACCGACCTCGCGGGGACCTTCCCCGCCGTGCCGGACGCGCGCACCGCGGCCGAGGTGGGGCTGGACCTGCAGCAGTACGACGCGACCGCGCACGAGGACCCCGCGTCGACCATGCCTACGACCGGGGCGGACGGCATCGTCAACCTCATCGACCTGCGCGGACGCAGCCTGGACGACCCCCTCTGGGACCTCTTGCTGGACCGGCTGACTATGGGCGAGATGGTCAACGCCTGCTGCGTGGACCCGTCTGCGGCCATCGACTCCATCGGCAAGCCCGCCTGGCGCTGGACCGACAGCCCGGCCGGCCTCGAGACCCCCACCGACGGCGTGCCCCACTGCGCCTGGCCCAGCGAGTACCTGGTGGGCCAGACCTGGGACGCCGACCTGGTGCGCCGCATGGGCGAGGCCGTGGGCGAGGAGGCCCTGGTGTCGGGCTACTTCGCCTGGTACGCGCCTGCCATGAACCTGCACCGGTCGCCCTTCTCGGCGCGCAACTACGAGTACTACTCGGAGGACCCGCAGCTCACGGGCGTGCTGGGGGCGGCACTGGCGGCGGGCTGCGCCTCGCGAGGGGTCGTAAGCATGTGCAAGCACCTGGGCGTGTACGACCAGGACTCCTGCCGTCGGCAGCACGTGCTCAACTGGTGTGGCGAGCAGGCCGTGCGTGAGATATACGTGCGGCCCTTCGAGCTGGTGGTCAAGTCGGCTGCGGCGCGCGAGGTGCCCATGATCGACGCCTCCACCGGCGAGCGGATCACGGCGACCCTGCCCCTCCTGGCCATCATGAGCTCCTACAACTTCCTGGGGGCTACCTGGGCGGGCGGCCGCCCCGAGCTCCAGACGGACCTCCTCCGCGGCGAGTGGGGCTTTGGCGGGGTGGTGGAGTCTGACTTCAGCGTGGACGACTACTACATGGACCACGACCAGGCCATCGCGGCAGGCACGGACATCCAGCTCTGTACGCCCGCCACGGGAACCTTCGCCAACCTGCGGAGCGCGACCACGGTGCGTGCCATGCGCCGTGCCATGCGGCGCTACCTCTACGTGGTGGTAAACTCCTGCGCTATGAACGGGATCGTGCCCACGGTGCGAGTGGAGGAGTAGATGCCCATGCGGCGCCCGACTAGCCCCGACTGCGTGCTCTTCGACTTCGACGGTGTGTGCGCGGACACCGAGCCCCTGGGGCTCGAGCTCGACCGCAGGGCATTCTCGACCTACGGCTTCGTACCCACGGAGGAGGAGCTCCACAGCCTCGTGGGCACGACGGGCGAGGAGAGCATCCCGGCGGTCTTCGCGGCGCATGGCCTGTGCGTGAGTGCGGCCGAGTACTGGTCCCACCGCGGCGACAACTCATGGATCTACCGTGACGCTCCCCTTGAGCCGTCGCCCGGGGTGTGCGAGCTTCTTGCCCGCCTGCGTGCGCGGGGCGTGCGCACGGGGCTCGTGTCCACCACGTCGGCGCGCGACATCCTCTCTGCCCTCAATCGCCTGGGGCTCGCGAGCTGCTTCGACGTGCTCGTGACGGGCGACCTGGTGGAGCGCCGCAAGCCCGATCCCATGCCGTATCTGGAGGCTCTGCGGCACCTAGGGTTCGAGGCTGAGGGAAATGTGGCCATCGAGGACTCGCCCACGGGCATAGCCTCGGCCAAGGCCGCGGGGCTCTACGTGGTGGGCTATGCCGGCGGGCGGATCGTGCAGGACACGTCGGCGGCAGACGAGACGGTGACCGGCTTCGACGGGCTCTTCGCCTGAGACCCTGCGACGCGACCTGGCCTGCGGTCGCGAGCCGCGGTCGCGGGCCTCGCGGCGGGGCGGGGGGCCGGCTGGCGTGCCTCTCGTGTGCCAGGAGGTTAACGAGAGTGTTAAGAGATGCGTCGGCGCTTGTTGCCCGGCGTACCTTTGAGCATACGCATCATAGGGCGTGGGGGCACTTGCCCCACTGAGAGGAAGTTCAAAGATGGTTGAGAAGAAGGACATCGACTGGGGCAGCCTCGGCTTCGCCTACCAGCACACGGACTACAGCTACGTGTCCAACTACAAGGACGGCGCGTGGGACGAGGGCGGCCTCACCCCCGACCATACCGTGACGCTCTCCGAGTGCGCCGGCCTTCTCCACTACTGCCAGGAGGTCTTCGAGGGCCTCAAGGCCTACACCACCAAGGACGGCAAGATCGTATGCTTCCGTCCCGACATGAACGCCCAGCGCATGTACGACTCCGCCGAGCGCATCGAGATGCCGCCCTTCCCCAAGGATCGCTTCGTCAAGGCCGTCGAGGACGTCGTGCGCGCGAACGCCGCCTGGGTGCCGCCCTTTGGCTCCGGCGCCACGCTCTACATCCGCCCCTTCATGTTTGCCACGGGTGACGTCATTGGCGTCAAGCCCGCCGACGAGTACCAGTTCCGCATCCTCGTGACCCCCGTGGGCCCCTACTACAAGGGCGGCGTGCACCCCGTCAAGCTGCAGGTCTCCGACTACGACCGTGCGGCGCCCCACGGCACCGGCAACATCAAGGCCGGCCTCAACTACGCCATGAGCCTCAAGCCCTCCGTGGAGGCCCACGCCAAGGGCTACGCGGACAACATGTTCCTGGACCCCATGACCCGCACCTACGTGGAGGAGTCCGGCGGCGCCAACATCCTCTTTGTGAAGAAGGACGGCACCCTGGTGGTCCCGCAGTCCTTCACCGACTCCATCCTGCCCTCCATCACCCGCCGCTCGCTCGTGGACGTGGCCGAGCATTACCTGGGCATGACCGTGGAGCAGCGTCCCGTCAAGTACCAGGAGATCCTGGACGGCGAGTTCGTGGAGTGCGGCATGTGCGGCACCGCGGCCGTTATCTCGCCGGTGGGCGAGGTTGACGACCACGAGCACCAGACGGTCTTCGCCTCCGGCATGGAGAACGTGGGCCCCGTGATGAAGGAGCTCCGCGAGACCCTCACCGGCATCCAGTCCGGCGAGCTGGAGGACAAGTTCGGCTGGGTCCACGAGATCGACGTGGACTAGGCGCGGAGGCTTGTCGGGCTTGTTGCCGACAAAGCTTCGCTGCGCTCAGGATTTGCCGGGAACAAGCCCGGCAAGCCGCTGGCCCAGGCCAGCGCCGTGCAGATAGGTAGTTTGGTGGGGTGGGTGCCGTTGGCACCCACCCCTCCTGTGTAGATGGGCTCCCTTCTCGCCTTGCTCGAAGGTCGCCTCGCCGGGGATGTTCCTCCCGCTTGGGAGGGCTAAGCGTCGTGGTCGTCCCCGCCGCCAAATAACGGACATATCTTGGGTCGGGGAGGTGTGCCACCTGCGGTTTTGCAGGCAGGAGGTGTCCCGGCGGGCAAGATATGTCCGTTATTGTTGAAGTGCGCGAGCGCGGGATTGGCTTAGGCCAGCTGCTTGGCCATCTGGCCGGCCACCATGCCGCCGTCCATCACGATGTCGCAGCCGGTGAGGTACTCGTGACCGGGCTCCAGGAGCTTCTGGATGAGGTCGGCCATCTCCTCGGGCGTGCCCACGCGGCCCATGGGAGTGCGGGCGCCGGCGGCCTCGGCGTTGTCGCCCATGGTCTTGCGCAGCATGGGCGTCATGAAGGTGCCGGGGGCAATGGAGAAGATCTGGCAGCCACGCTTGGCGTAGCGGGTGGCGTTGGCCTTGGTGTGGTAGATGCAGAAGGACTTGGAGGCGGCGTAGGCCAGGTAGGCACGGCCGAGGAACTCCATGCCGGGGATGAGGTCGCGCTTCTCCAGATAGGCCAGGTAGGGCTCGCACACGGCGGGCGAGGTGGCCTCGTTCCAGATGGCCAGGTCCTCGGGGCCGGGCTGGTAGAAGTAGCCGGTCACGGAGGTGAAGTTCACGAGTGCCGCGTGGTCCATGAGGGGAAGGAAGACGTTGTCGACGTTGATGGTGCCGCCCATGTTCACTGCCAGGATCTTGGCCGAGTCGCCGCCGTTGGAGTCGATGCCGGCCGCGTGCACCACGTTGCCGATGGGGGCAATCTCCTGCGCCGCCGCGGCGAAGGCTGTGAGCGAGTCGAGGTCGGAGACGTCACACTTGTGGCCGTAGGCTTCCACGCCGGCCGCCTTGACCTCCTCGAGCGCCTCGGTCAGGCGCTTCTCGTTGCGCCCACCGATGATCACGGGGCCGAACTTGCCCAGGGCGATGGCCGTGGCCTTGCCCATGCCGGACGTGCCACCGGTGACTACCTGGACTCTTCTTTCCGTCATGCTTCCTCCTTGCTTGCAGGCCAATAAACGGTACAGCTGTAACGTGCCGCAGGTACCGCGAGGTATGCTTTCACAAGCACGGAGAATATGCGGAACGGAGAGGGCGGTTTTGTCATGCCAAAGACGCGAGAGGCTGCCGAGCGCCAGGCGGAGCGTTCCAAGCGGGCGCTAGCCGAGGGGCTCCTGGCCCTGCTTGCCGAGAAGGACCTCCCGGAGCTGAGCGTGACCATGCTCTGCGAGCGCACGCACGTCTCGCGCACCACCTTCTACCGGCACTTCTCGCGGCTGGAGGACGTGCTAGCCTGGTACGTGGACGGGCTTCTTGCCACCTACACGCAGACCCACCCCGTGGGCCGCGACTACGCCGACGACGTGCGTGAGTTCGTTACGGGCATGCCGCTCTCGCGCGAGCTGCTCAAGATGCTCCACGACCGCCACCTCATGTGGGTGCTGGGTGATGCCTTCGAGCGCCGCGTGGCGTTCGCCATGGGCGGGGAGAACTTCGTGCGCCTGTTGGGAGAGCCCCGCTACGCCGACTACCAGCAGCGCTTCATCGTGGACACCCTGCTCTCCGTCCTGGGTACCTGGGTAGAGCGTGGCTTTGCCGAGAGGCCCGAGGAGCTGGCGGAGGTGCTGGCCAAGCTCGTCGTGACGGTGTGAGATAGGTGCGGGATATCTGTTGCTCAGATATACCATCCGGGTATACTAATTGAAAAGTTAGAAAGTTAGAAAAGAGGATGGCATGCTGACGGAGTTCAAAGACAAGTCGCAAGTCACCATTCCTAAGGCAGTTGTGAACGAGCTCGGACTCTCCAAGGGAGATCTCTTCGAGGTCCTGGTTGATCATGGCTCCGTGAGGCTTGTGCCTGTCGTGGTCTACCCCAAAGACAAGGCGAACGAGCTTGAGGCGTTGGCTGCGATAGCGCGCGAGGAACGTGGTGCCGGCAGTGCCGATGTTTACGATGATGTCGAGGATCTTATAGCTGACCTGCACAAGGCGGTCTAGATGGCCTTCAAACTCCAGCTCGAGAAGAACTTCGTCAGGCACTACAAGAAGCTAAGTGCGGAGGAGCGGGAGCTCGTCGATTCCAAGCTGAGGATTCTGGCAAAGAATCCTTGGCATCCCTCGCTTAGGACCAAACGAATTCAGGGTACTGGTGAGTTCGAGGTCAGCGTCAACATGGACATCCGCATGGCGATTACATTCGAGGGCGACACCATTATCGCGCTGCTTGACGTCGACCATCACGACAAGCTCCACAAGAGGAGGGCTCGTCGGTAGGGGCGTGCCAAGGGGATGGGCCCCCGTCGCGTTGGCACGGACCACAGCCATACTCCTGCCGGTCGAGCCTCAGGTTAGTAGAGTCGCGATTTGCTTCAACGTGATATAACCGCAGGTAAACGAATTGCGACTCGCTAAGTCACACTCTACTAACTTGAAGTTCGACCGGCAGGAGGTCCCGCAGCCGGTAGGGGGCCGCGCGAGGTAGGGGGCGGTTTCCCGCGTACGGCGCGCCGCGTCCTAGCGCTGTTCGGCCTGCTTGTCGCGGTAGTCGGGGATCTGCGTCCAGCGATCGCGCAGGAGGAAGGCCACCGCCTTGGGCTGGCGGTCGCGTGTGAAGGCGCCCTTCTTGTTGCCGTCCACGCGCATGATGCCCTCGGTGGTCTGGAAGTCGCAGAGGTTCCAGGGCTGCTCGCCCACCACCCAGTCGAACATGTCGAAGACCTCGTGCTGCACGCGGAAGAACTCCAGCTGGTACTCCTCGCTCCACATGACGCTGGGCAGCTTGTGGACGCCCGCCATGGTGTCGGTGCCGTACTCGGTGAACATGAAGGGCTTGTCGGGCTCAAGCTCCTCCCACTTGTGCATCTCGTCGATGAGGATCTGCCTGGCGTCCTCTATGCGGGGGCCGCCGCACACGTACCAGCCGTCGTAGCGGTTGAGCATCATGAAGTCCGCCAGGTGGGTGCACTTGTCGATGCCGGCGCGGCAGCGGGTCACGTTGGTGTAGGAGCGGGGCCGGCGCTGGGGGTCGAGCTCGCGGCACAGCGAGAAGACCTTCTCCGCGTAGGGCACGGCCGCCTGGGAGGAGAAGTCCGGCTCGTTGAAGAGGGACCAAGCGCACACGCACGCGTGGTTCTTGTCGCGCGCCACGAGCTCGCGCACGGCCTGCAGGTGGGCCGCCAGGGTCTCCGTCTGGATCCTGGGGTCGTCGAAGATGGTCTCTCCGGTGGCACCCGCCACGGCGTCCGCGAAGTTCTTTGTGGAGCGCAGGAGGCCCACGGCGGCCACCTCGTCGATCACGAAGAAGCCCTCGCGGTCGGCCTCGTAGAGCTGCTCCTCCGCGTAGGGGTAGTGGCTGGTGCGGAAGGAGTTGGCGCCCATCCACTTGAGGAGCTCGAAGTCGCGCTTGTTGACCACGGGGTCGAAGCCGCGACCGTGGATGGGGGAGTCCTCATGGCGTCCGAAGCCCTTGAGGTAGACGGGCTTGCCGTTGACGAGGATCTGGCGGCCCCGCACCTCCACGGTGCGCAGACCCACCACGTCGTACCACTCGTCCACCAGCCGCTCGCCGTCCGTGACGCGCACCCACACGGTGTAGAGCTCGGGGGCGCGCAGGTTCCAGAGGCGGGCGTCGCGCACGCGGAGCTGGCCCGCCTTGCCGATAGCGGAGGCGGCAACGGACCCGTCGGGGTCGCACAGGCTCACCTCCACCTGGTGGCTGCCCGATGTCTCCACGCGGAAGTCCACGAGGGCGTCGGCCCCGTCCAGCGAGGTTACGAGCGAGACGTCCTCCACGCGCTCGGTGGGCGTGGCCAGCATGCGCACCTTGCGCTGGAGGCCGGAGTAGTTGAAGAAGTCGAAGTAGGGGGCGGCGATCTTGGTGCCGTCGCGCATGGTGGCCGTGCCGCCCAGGGGGATGGTCTGCTCGGTGAGGACGTTGTTCATGCGGACGGCCACGTAGTTCCAGTCGTCCCAGCGCACGGCGTCGTTCATGCGCGCCGCGAAGGGGGTGAAGCCGCCCTCGTGGCTGGCCAGCTCGACGCCGTTGACGTACACGGTGGCGCGGTGGGTGGCGGAGTCGAAGCGGAGGTCGACGTTCCTGTCGCGCCACTCGCCCGGCACGAAGACGCGGCGGGCGTACCAGAAGTCGCCGTAGTACTCGCGGCTCCACTTGTCGGTAAAGACGTCGTTGAAGCTGGCGGGGACCGGCATGTCGATGGGGTCGGGGAGGCCGTTCTTGGCCCAGCCGGCCTCCACGCCCTCCGCCTTGGGGTCGAACTGGAAGTCCCAGGTGCCGCACAGGTCCTCCGTGCGGCGGGTGCGGGTGATGCGCGGGTACTGAGATGCGAAGGGCATGGCGATTCCTCTCTGGGGAGTGGCCCGGCAGCGTGCCTCCGGGGCTGGCGATCGGTGTGCGTTACGTCATATGATGCGGGTGCCATCTGTTGACCGAGATGAGTATTGCACACGAAAAACCAGTCGTTTGTCCCATTGGAAGACCTTACGCGTTTGGTCAGGCTTGTCTCGACTATGGTTAATGCCATGCGATCCGAAACGAGGGGGAGCCATGACGCCGGAGGAGTTGGACCAGCACCTGCGCCAGCTGAGCGAGCACGAGAAGCAGTACCGCGACGGCGTGAGCCCCGCGCCAATCACGGGCCGGGAGTTCGTGGACATGGGCGGCGTGTCGGTCATGAGGTCCACCTACTGGACCGGCACCAGTCTGACGGGCCCCCTGACCGGCGTGGACTATGTGCCCCGGCAGGGCCGCGCCGCCCTCGTGCGCGTGAAGCGCCACTCCCGCTTCCGCGAGTACCCGCTCCACTTCCATGACTTCGTGGAGCTGGCCTACATGTACGACGGCACCTGCATGGAGACGGTGAACGACCGCCTTATGGGCATCCGGGCCGGGCAGGTCCTTCTCGTGGATTCGGGCGTGGTGCACACCATCGCGCCCCTGCGCGAGGGTGACATCCTGGTGAACGTCCAGATAGAGAAGGGCTTTCTCAACGCGGGCTTCTTCAACCGGATGGACTCGACGAGCCTGGTGACCTCCTTCTTCGTCAACGCCATCTCAAAGGGCGTGGCGCACGACTCCTACATCCTCTTTCGCTCCCAGGGGGACCGGCGCCTGCGCACCTTCATGACGGAGTTCTTGTGCGAGTGCCTGGACCCCTCGCCGCACGGGGAGGGCATGGCCGAGGCGCTCTTCTCGGTGGTGCTGGCGGAGCTCGTGAACGTGTACGAGCGCGGCGCCGAGCAGCAGCTGGGGAGCGACCGCTACAGCGTGGTGCCCATCCTGCGCTACATAGAGGAGAACTATCGCAGCTGTACCCTCAAGGGGACGGCGGACGAGTTCTGCATGTCCACGAGCTCGCTCACCAAGCTCCTGCGGCGCGAGTGCGACTCCACCTTCAAGGAGCTGGTCCAGCAGCAGCGCATGGCGGCCGCCCGGACCCTCCTGGCCAACGACGAGCTCTCCGTGACGGACGTGGCCCGCAACGTGGGCTACTCCAACATGACCTTCTTCTACAAGGTCTTCGACCGGCAGTTCGGCATGTCGCCGGGGGGCTATCGGACCCTGGTGCACGGAAAATGAGCACGCAATGGGACAGGAGTCGATGACGCTCTTGTCCCATTGCCTATGCGATGTATGACGAGGACGGGCGCGCCGGGGTTGCCGAACGCGTCCGTCCTTGTTGTCAGAGCCTTTGAACTGCGGCTCTGCAGGCTAGGCGACTTGCTACTCCGCGTCCTCCAGGAGCGAGGGATCGGTGATCATGGAGTCGTCGAAGCCAAAGAAGTAGGTGCCGATGGCCGCGCCAAGGAAACCGATGGCAGCGCAGATGGGCACGCCCCAGCCGCCAGGGAAGAGGGAGAGCGCGGGCAGCGTGATGAGGTTCACGCCGATGAAGGCGAGGCGCTGGACGCCGGCGAGGACGATGGGGATGGCGGCGAAGGCGGAGGCGATGCAGGCGATCACGAAGGGCTTCTTGTACTTGAGGTTGACGCCGTAGATGGCGGGCTCGGTCACGCCGGCGAGAAGGGCGGTCACCCACGTGGGGCCTGCGAGCTCCTTGAGGTTCTTGTTCCTGGTCTTGAGGAAGACGCCCAGGCAGGCGCCGGCCATGGCGAAGTTGCAGCCCCAGGAGAGCGGGGAGATCCAGTCATAGCCCAGGACGGAGAAGTTGTTCATCACGATCGGGGTAAAGGCCGCGTGCATGCCAAAGATGATGAGGACGGGCCAGAAGCCGGCGAAGAGCATGCCTGCCACGATGGGGGCGACGCTGTAGATGGCCATGATGGCATCAGAGACCAGCTGGCCCAGGAGCTGGAAGACGGGGCCCACGGCGATGAGCTCGACGGGAACGAGCACCAGGATGCAGAGCATGTAGCCAAAGAGGGAGAAGATCGTCTTGGACATGTGGCCCTTGAGGAATCCCTCGCACTTGGCAAGCAGCCAAGCCATGATGACGGGCGGGATGACGGAGGTGGCGTAGTTGAGCACGTTCACCGGGATGCCGAAGAAGTCCATCGCGGTGCCGTCAGTGACGGCGGAGACGATCGTGGGGTAGAGGAGCGGGAAGACGATGGCCATGGCCACGTAGCGGTTGGTCTTGAACTTGTCTGCCGCGGAGGCCGCCAGGACGAAGGGCAGGAAGCGCATGAAGCCGTCGCCGGCCGCGTAGAGGATGGTGTAGGCGCCGGTCTGCGCGAAGTCCGGGAAGAAGTTTGCCAGGAGCACCAGCAGGGCCTTAATCATGCCCACGCCCACGAAGGCGCCCATGAAGGGGAAGAAGATGCCGGAGACCGTGGAGGAGAACTTGTCCATTATGCTGCGGTCGTCCTTGGCGTCCGCGTCGTCGGCAGGGACCTCGCCCTGGCCGAAGCCCGTGCCCAGCTGCGCGATGGCGGCGTCGTAGGCATCCTCGACGTCGGTGCCGATGACCACCTGGTACTGGCCGTTGCCGTGCACGACGTCGATCACGCCCTTGGTCTGCTTGACCTTGGCGTCATCGGCCTTGCCCTCGTCCTTGAGGACGAAGCGCAGGCGGGTGACGCAATGCGTGACGGACGTGATGTTGTCCTTGCCACCCACCTTCTCGATGACTTCCGCGGCGAGCGCCTTGTAGTCCTTTGCCATGTGGGTTCCTCTCCCTCGCTGGCCTTCTTGCTGACAAGTGCATTCTGCGGGAGGCCCACCCGTGGGGATATGTCGTAACGGACGCAAGGATTGACCAAACGCGTATTGCTTGCCTAGAGAGCCAAGGGAGTTCTTGGAAGTAACGCAAGGGATTCGTGCAAGGATTCTAGCAGGCATTTGTTGTGCATGGATTAGGGTCATTGTCCTTTCTGTCATCGGTGTTGACCGTACGAGGACATCGCTCTTGTCCAATGGGATAACGATTCTGTCTCCGCGTAGCATGTGCCTCGGACGCACGCATGGCTAGGGAGGATGGGACATGACGACTCTAAGGGATTGGCGGGGCTGCACGGACGAGCTCCGGCGGATGGGCGTGACGCTGCCGGGGGAGGCCTCGGCGGCGGCGCGCGCGGCGGGCGCCAGGCAGCCGCGCTGGGTGCACGTGGGTGGCGGCAACCTCTACCGGGCCTTCCATGCAGTGGTGGCCCAGGACCTGATCGATGCCGGGCTCCTGGACCGCGGCGTGGGCGTGCTCGAGCTGCGCCGGCCCTTCATGTGCGACAAGGTCTACGCGCCCTACAACCAGGACCTCCTGCAGGTGGTCATGCCCGCCGAGGGCGGCCTGCGCGAGCGCGTGGTCAGCTCCACCGCCCTGGACGTCTTTGCCAACCCGGCCAACCCCGCGGGCTGGGAGCTGGCGCGGGACTGGTTTGCCAGCCCGGACCTGCAGCTGGTTACGGTCACCATCACCGAGAAGGGCTATGCGGTGGCCGATGGCACGGGTGCCCTTCTTCCTGCGGTGGCTGCGGACGTGGAGGTCGGACCGGCGGCGCCCCAGACGGCCATGGGCATCCTGGCATCGCTCCTCCTCGCACGCTTCGAGGCGGGCGCCGCTCCTGTGGCCATGGTGACCACCGACAACTTCTCGCGCAACGGTGAGCACTTCCGCGACACCGTCCTGACCCTGGTGCGCGGGTGGGCCGAGCATGGCCATGTGGGCGACGACTTCCTCTCGTGGGTGGCAGACGAGCGCTGCGTGAGCTTCCCCTGGACCATGATCGACCGTATCACCCCTGCCCCCTCGCCCGAGGTGGCGCAGACCCTGGCCGATGAGGGCTGGGAGGACCTGGGCCTGATCGACGCCGGGCGCGGTGCCCATGCCGCGGGCTTCGCAAACACCGAGGAGGCCCACTACCTGGTGGTGGAGGACTCCTTCCCCAACGGCCGGCCTCCGCTTGAGGAGGCTGGCGTGATCATGTGCGATCGGCAGACCGCCGAGCGCGCGGACACCATGAAGGTCACGGCCTGCCTGAACCCCCTCCACACCACGCTGGCCGTCTATGGGTGCCTGCTTGGCTACACGCGCATCTGGCAGGAGATGGAGAACCCGGACCTGGCGGCCCTGGTGCGCCGGCTTGGCTACGAGGAGGACCTGCCCGTGGTGGTGGACCCGGGCGTGATCGACCCCGCCGCCTTCCTGGACGAGCTCCTTGGCCGCCGCCTGCCCAACCGCGCCCTGCCTGACGCGCCGCAGCGCATTGCCACGGACACCTCGCAGAAGGTCCCCGTGCGCTTTGGCCATACCCTGCGTGCCTACGTTGAGACCGGGCGCAGCGTGGAGGGGCTTGTCTGCATCCCCTTGGCCATCGCTGGCTGGCTTCGCTACCTGGTGGCCGTGGATGACGCTGGCAAGGCCTTCGAGCCCAGCTCCGACCCGCGTCTGGCCGAGCTCCAGGCCCACCTTGCCGGCGTGACCCTGGGCCGTGCGGACGCCACGTTGGTACATGCGGCCTGCCAGCCCATCCTGGCCGACAAGTGCCTCTTTGGCGTGGACCTCTACGAATGCGGCCTGGGCTCCAAGGTGGAGGCCATGCTGCTGGAGGAGCTGGCCGGCCCCGGTGCGGTGGCCGCCACCATCGCACGTTACGTCCGCGCCTAGAGCCATGCCAGGAGTGACTGGCACCCTTGGCGCGACGGCCTTGACACGATATGAACCCTGATTGGAGACGCGCAATGAAGATGACGTTTCGCTGGTACGGCGCCGGCGAGGAGAAGATCACCCTGCAGGAGATCCGACAGATTCCGGGGGTCTCGGGCATCGTGGGCTGCCTCATGGACGTCCCCGTGGGCGAGGTCTGGCTGCGGGAGCGCATAGCCGCCTTGGTGGACCAGGCCCATGCCGCCGGCCTGGAGCTCGAGGTAATCGAGTCCGTGAACGTCCACGACGACATCAAGGCGGGCCTGCCCACCCGCGACCGCTATATAGAGAACTACTGCCAGACCATCCGCAACCTGGCGGACTTTGGCGTCAAGGTGATCTGCTACAACTTCATGCCCGTCTTTGACTGGGTCAAGAGCGACCTGGACTACGTGCTGCCGGATGGGTCGAGCACCTTGGCCTTCGAGGAGGCCGATGTGCCCGAGGACCCCAACGTGCTTCTGGACCGCTACGCTAAGGGCACGGGCGACTTCGTGCTGCCGGGCTGGGAGCCGGAGCGCCTGGCCCAGATCCGCCACCTCTTTGATATCTATGCCGATGTGGACGAGGAGACCTTGCGCCAGAACCTGGTCTACTTCCTGGAGGGCGTGATTCCCACCTGCGAGGAGTGCGGCGTCAAGATGGCGATCCACCCGGACGACCCGCCCTACAGCCTCTTCGGCCTGCCCCGCATCATCAAGAACCGCGAGGACCTGGACTGGCTCTGCCGTGCGGTGGACAGTCCTGCCAACGGCATCACCCTCTGCACGGGCTCCATTGCCGAGGACCCGGCAAACGACGTGTATGCGATTCTCGCCGAGTTCACCCGCCGCGGCCGCATCCACTTCGTCCATGCCCGCAACATCCGCTACCTGGAGCCGGGCAAGAACCGCGACTTCTACGAGGCGGGCCACTGGACCGGTGCGGGCTCGCTCGACATGTTCCGCATCATGGCGGCCCTGCACGACAACGGCTTCGAGGGCTACATCCGTCCCGACCACGGCCGCATGATCTGGGGCGAGACCGGTCGCGCCGGCTATGGGCTCTACGACCGCGCGCTGGGGTGCGCGTATCTGAACGGCCTCTGGGAGGCCCTGGAGAAGAGGAGCGCATAGATGCTGCTGAACGACGACTTCCTGCTTACCAGCGCGTGGGCTCGCAGGCTCTACCACGACCATGCCGAGAAGATGCCCATCATCGACTACCACTGCCACTTGGTGCCCCAGGAGATCTACGAAAACAAGGGCTACGAGGACCTTACGCAGGTATGGCTTTGCGACCACGGCTTTGGCGACCACTACAAGTGGCGCCTCATGCGCGCCAACGGTGTGCCCGAGCGGCTGATCACCGGAGACGGCGAGCCCTGGGACAAGTACCTGGCCTTCGTGCGCACCATAGAGCGGGCGGCGGGCAATCCCATCTTCGAGTGGAGCCACCTGGAGCTACGTCGGTTCTTTGGCATAGACCTGACCATCTGCGAGCGCAACGCGCATGAGATCTGGGAGCGTGCCAACGCCCTCCTGGCCACGCCGGACTTCCGTGCCAAGAGGCTGATCCAGCGCATGGGCGTGCGCTGCCTGTGCACGACGGACGACCCTGCGAGCGACCTGTGCTGGCACCGGCTCCTGGCGGACGAGGAGGGTGAGAACGGCTTCAAGGTGCTGCCCACCTTTAGGCCGGACGCCCTTCTCGATGTGGCTGCCCCCGGCTTTGGCGACTACGTGCGCGCCATGGGCGCCGCCTCGGGCGTGGAGGTCACCGATTGGGAGAGCCTCAAGGCGGCGGCCGAGGCCCGCGTGGACTTCTTCCACGCCGTAGGGGGACGCCTGGCGGACCACGGGATGAACAGCTTTGCGTTCGCGCCGGCGGGGGAGAAGGACGTGGAGGCCACGGTGGCCGCCGCGCTTGCAGGCGAGTCCGTGGGGGCGGATGCCGCGGCGGCCTACCAGACGGCCATGACGCTTGCCCTCATGGGGGCCTACGAGCGGCATGGCTGGACCATGCAGGTGCATGGCAACTGCTTCCGCAACGACTCCACCCTCGGCCTGCGTACCATCGGACGCGATGCCGGCTTCGACACCGTGGGAGACCAGGCGGACTTCGCCCTGCAGCTCAAGCGGCTCATGGACGCCGCCCAGCAGGTGGGCGACCTGCCGCGCATGATTCTCTACAGCCTCAACGACTCCGACTGGCTGGCCCTGGCCACCCTAGCGGGCGCCTTCCAGGGCGGGGTGCGCCAGCGCATCCACTTTGGCAACGCCTGGTGGTTCAACGACACCTACGACGGCATGAGGAGGCAGCTCACCATGTATGCCCAGCAGAGCCTCCTGGGCAACTGCCTGGGCATGCTCACGGACTCGCGCAGCTTCCTCTCCTACCCGCGCCACGAGTACTTCCGCCGCGTGCTCTGCCAGACGGTGGGGGAGTGGGTGGACCAGGGCAGGCTTCCCGAGGACGAGGACTTCCTGGGTGGGCTCATCGAGGACGTGTGCTACAACAACGCCCACGACTACTTCGGCTTCTTTGCGTAGCCGGCGACAAGCTGAGCGGGAGGGCCGTCCCGGGCCGGGAAGGGCCTCCCGCTTGGCGTCGCCTACTCGGCCTCGAAGTACCCCGGGAACTCCGCCATGACCTCGCGCTGCTCGTCCAGCATGGCGCGCAGGTGCTGGGTGGCCAGGAAGGCGGCATCGGTGGGGCGGCGCTCGGCGATGGCATCACAGATCCCCACGTGCTGGGCCAGGATGCTCTGGCGGTCCAGGCCCTTGGCGCCTATGCGGAGCCAGCGGTAGCGCTGGAGGTCGGTGTCGCCCGCGCGCAGCCACTCCCAGGCCAGGTGGCGCCCCGCCACGGTGAAGAAGGCCTCGTGCATGGCCAGGTCCGCCTCGAAGAAGGCCCCTACGTCTCCTTCCTCCATGGCCTGGCGCTGGGCGCGCAGGGTGGAGCCGATCAGGCTGAGGCCGGCCTCGTCCACGCGTGAGCAGCATTCCACCACGACCTCGCGCTCCACCTGCGTGCGCACGAAGCGGGCGCTCTCCATGCGGGCGGGGGAGATGAGGCTCACGTAGGTCCCGCTCTTGGGCCTTGCCTGGACGAGCCCCTCCTGCTGCAGGCGGACCAGGCCCTCTCGTACGGGCGTGCGGCCGAGGTTCAGCTCCCGGCAGAGGCTGCTCGCCCCCAGGCGCTCGCCCGGCTTGTAGGCGAAGCGGGCTATGCCCTCGCGCAGGATGCGGTAGGCGCTCTCCTGCTGCAGGGCACCCTCGTCCATGGCGGGGCTCGCGTTCTTGTCGGCCATGGTCACTCCTCTCGACTGCAGCAAATGTAACATATCAGTTGCTAGCAAAACTGGTATGGCAGATTTACCATGAATCAGGGCGATATTCTTCTCAAGTTGCGAAAAATGCCAGAGAACGCTTGACGTACAGAAAAGAAGATCTAGAGTCATAGATAGAAACTAACATACCAGATAGAGAGGAATGGCCATGTACAGTCTGCCAGGTGGTCAGGTTCTTTCCTTTGGTGAGCTCATGATGCGGCTGTCCCCACAGGTGGGGCTGCGAGTCGAGCAGACACCCTCCTTCGACGTCAACTTCGGCGGCGCGGAGGCGAACGTGGCTTCCTCGCTGGCCTACCAGGGGGACGACGCTGCCTACCTCACCGTCCTGCCGCAGAACCGCCTGGCCGACCGCGCTCTCCGCGGCCTCCGCGCCCTGGGGGTGGACACCTCGCGGGTGCTCCGTGCGGGCGACCGCATGGGCATGTACGTCTTCGAGCCGGGCAGCTCCGAGCGGCCCAACTCCGTGGTCTACGACCGCAAGTACTCCGCCATGAGCATGGCATCGGCCGAGGACTTCGGCTGGGACGCGCTTCTTGATGGCGTGGGGACCTTCTACGTGAGCGGCATCACGCCCGCCATCTCGCCCGAGCTGGCGCTGGCCTGCCGCCAGGCCCTCGTGGCCTGCCGCGAGCGGGGCGTCGCCACGGTGTGCGACCTCAACTACCGAGGCAAGATGTGGGCCCCGGAGCAGGCCCAGGCCGTCATGCGGGAGCTCCTGCCCTACGTGGACGTCTGCATAGCCAACGACGAGGACGCCTCGGCAAGCCTGGGCATCGACGAGGGTGTGGGCTCCCTCGAGCACGGCATCGAGGAGACCGAGGGCTATGTGCGGGTGGCGCGCGACGTGTGCGAGCGCTTTGGCTGTAAGGTCGTGGCCTCCGTGATCCGCGACATCCGCTCCGTGGAGGACTCGGATTGGATGGGCATGCTCTATGACGCCGGGTCGGACGAGGTCACACTCTCCCCGGTGCATCACGTGCACGTGCTCGAGGGAGTGGGCGCGGGGGACGCCTTTGGCGCCGGTCTGGTGCACGCCCTCCTTGCCGGCTGGGCGGAACAGGAGACCATCGACTATGCGATCGCGGCGAGCGTCCTCAAGCTTGGCGTTCGTGGCGACACCAACTACGTGACCGAGGCGGAGATAAGGGCTGCGGCGAGCAAGGGTTCAGGCGCGCGCGTTGCGCGGTAGACGGGACTGGGTACCGGAAGACTGCTTGGGCGCCAGCAGGCGCGGATGGGGGAGACATGTCTGACTACATGGACAAGGACGGGTTCTACAACAAGGTCTACCAGACGGGCGTGGTGCCCGTGGTGGTGTTGGAGCGGGCGGAGGATGCCGTGCCCTTGGGCCGCGCGCTCGTGGCGGGAGGCCTGCCCGCGGCCGAGGTGACCTTTCGTACGGCTGCGGCGGCAGACTGCATCCATACGATGAGCCAGGAGTGCCCCGGCCTTCTCGTGGGTGCTGGCACCGTGCTCAACGTGGAGCAGGCCAGGCGCGCGGTCGATGCGGGGGCGACCTTCGTGGTGAGCCCGGGCTTCGACTTGGGCGTGGTGGACTGGTGCCTGGACCACGAGGTGGACGTGATCCCGGCCGGCGTGACGCCCACGGAGGTGACGGCGCTCGTAAACCGGGGCCTCGCGGTGACCAAGTTCTTCCCCGCCGCGCAGTACGGCGGGCGCGGTACCATCGATGCCTTGGCCTCGGTCTTCGTGGGACACCGCTTCATGCCCACCGGTGGCGTGAGCCTGGCCAACGTGGAGGAGTACCTGGGTGACCCTGCGATCATCGCGTGCGGTGGCACTTGGATGGTCAAGCCCAAGCTCTTCGCGGACGGAGACTTCGGCCAGGTCGAGAAGGCCACGGGCGAGGCTGCGGCAGTCGTGAGACGTCTTCGCGGGTAGCGGTGTTGTCACAAAGGTGTCAGTCACTTTTGTGACATACGAAAATTTGTTCGAAAGCGGCTTGACATGATCGCCCCCTCGTGCTGAAATGTATTCCGTAAACGAAGCCGAGGGGGCGAAGCTATGAAGACTGCGGTGGTTTCCGGCAGGGTGGACACGTCCGTAAAGGAGAAGGCGGATGCCTATCTCAAGGAGAAGGGTGTCACGCCGGGCGAGGTCATCAAGAACGTGTGGGCGGGTATCGCCACCACAGGCCAGGTGCCTGGTCCCGTGGACGAGGAGGAAGCCCTCAGACGCAAGCGGGCATTGCTGGCGGACCTGCTCCAGCTTGCGGATTCGCTTCCGCCCAACGCGGAATTCACGAATATGACCAAGGCGCAGGTGCGCGACTTCGTGGCAGGCAAGTATGAGTGAGCTTCTTCTTGATACGGATATCCTGCTCGACGTCCTGGATCGCTCTCGCCCGGAGTGCGCCGAGGCCCGGGAGGTCCTCTCGCTCTGCAACGGCGGGGGAGACATGGGCTTGGTGTGTTCGGGTGCATTGAAGGACGTCTACTACATTCTGGGAAGGATGTGGGGTGAGCCCGCAGCACGTCGCTGCGTGAGCGACCTCATGGGACTTCTCGTAGTCGTGCCGATAGGGGCTGAGGAGTGCGACTTGGCCATGCGATCGGGGGAACCGGACTTCGGGGACGGCATAGTGCGGGCAGCGGCAGAGCTGGAGGGTGTGGACTTCATCCTCACGAGGGACAAGACCGCCTTCCAGAACTCCAAGGTGCGCAGCGTCACCTGTGCGGAGTACCTGCGCATCGTGGCGAGCGAGCCCACGCCTCGGCAGCTCCTGTACCCCGACGCCCAGGGATGAGGTAGGTTCTTGTCTGACATTCGCGGCGTCTGGGTCTGCGCTGGGCGTGGCCTCAGGTTGCGCAGTTCTTCTTGGAGGTGCATATGGAACCGGCCCTTGTATGCGTGGACTTGGATGGAACGCTCACGAATCCAGACAAGGCCGTAACCAAGGCCTGCCGCCAGGCGCTTGCGGATGCTGTCGATGCGGGGCTGACGGTCGCCTTTGCCTCTGGCAGGGACGCGAAGGGCATATTCTCCCTCATGGACGAGATGGGCTTGCCGCATACCTGCGCGGCCCTCTCTGGTGCGATCTCCTATCTGGATGGCCGGGAGGTGGGGCATCACACCATCGAGGCTGGCCGGGTGCTGGAGGTGGTCAGGGTGGCGGAGCGTCTGGGGGCCTACGTTGGCGTGTCGGGTGCGGACTTCTGGCTGCCGGCAGGACGCATCAGGTGGCATCCGGCCTTCGCCAAGGGGCGCGACCCGGAGGAATACACGCCCTACGAGGACCTCTATGCAGCGCTGCCTGTCCATGGGGATGGCTTTCTCAAGGTCTCGCTCCACACCGACACTGGCGAGGAGTTCGAGAACCTGCGCGAGGCCCTTTCTCGAATCGACGGCATCGTACTGGCACGCTCGGACGCGAACTGGTTGGACGTGACGGCAGAGGGCTGTACCAAGGCGGAGGGAATCGGGCATCTGCGCCAGGCCATCGGACTCAGCCCGGAGCGGGTGGCCATGGTAGGCGACGACGAGAACGACGTTGCTGCCCTCCGCGCTGCGGGTCTGGCCATCGCCATGGGGAACGCGGCACCGTCGGTCAAGGCTGTCGCGGATGTGGTGGTGGCGGACAACGCCCACGATGGATGTGCCGAGGCGCTGCACCTGGCCATCGAGAAGTTCACGAACGACTGACGACCCCGTCGCGAGAGCGCCGGGACCTCCTGGCTTGGGCGTATACTCTTGCGCGCACGACACACGATAGAAGGAGCTTATCCATGGGACAGCGCATCCAGGGCACCGAGGACCTCTACGGCGGGTACATGCGTGCCTGGCAGCATATGCAGGACGTGGCGCGCGACCTCTTTGGCGCGTACGGGTTCGACATGATCGAGACGCCTGCCATCGAACAGGTGGACACCTTCGTGCACGGCATCGGCGAGTCCACCGATGTGGTGCGCAAGGAGATGTTCCGCGTCTTCTCTGGCGCCCTCATGGACCGGCTGCTCGAGTCTGGCAGCGAGAGTGGCCTCAAGGCCAAGCAGCGCATGGCCATGCGGCCCGAAGGCACGGCTGGTGTGGTGCGCGCCGCGGTGGAGGGCAACTTCGTGCCGCAGGGCGGCGCCCCCGTCAAGCTGTGGTACGCCGAGCCGATGTTTCGCGGCGAGCGCCCGCAGAAGGGGCGCCTGCGCCAGTTCCATCAGGTGGGCGTGGAGTGGCTGGGCGCGCCCGACCCCGCCGCGGATGCCGAGTGCATCATCATGCTGATGGAGTTCTACAAGCGTCTGGGCTTCGATCCTTCCAAGCTCAAGCTATCCATCAACTCCATGGGCGATGCCAACTGCCGCCCCGCCTACCGCGACAAGGTCCGTCAGTTCATCCTGGACCACGCGGACGAGATGTGCGAGGACTGCATCGAGCGTGCGGAGATCAACCCCCTGCGTTCCTTCGACTGCAAGAACGACCACTGCCGCGAGGTCATGAAGGCGGCCCCCCTCGTGACCGACAACCTCTGCGACGACTGCCGCGACCACTACGCCAAGGTCAAGCAATACCTGGACGCGGCGGGCGTGTCCTACGTGGAGGATCCAACGCTGGTGCGTGGCCTCGACTACTACACCCGGACGGTCTTCGAGGTGGAGGTCGAGGGTGCGGGCGTGGGCGCCATCGGTGGCGGCGGTCGCTACGACGGCCTCATGGAGCTCGAGGGTGGCAAGCCCACGCCGGGCATCGGCTTTGCCGTGGGCTTCGAGCGCATCGCGCTGGCCCTTGCCTCCCAGGGCGTGAGCCTGGAGGGTGCCGAGCCCAGCTGCGTGTACGTGGCCTGCACTGGCGCCGACGAGCGCTCCGCAGCCTTTGACGCCACGCTGGCCCTGCGGCGCGCCGGCATCCGCACCGAGGCCGACTACCAGGGCCGCTCGCTCAAGAGCCAGTTCAAGCAGGCGGACAAGCTCCATGCCCGCGTGTGCGTGGTTCTGGGCTCCGACGAGGTGGCGGCTGGCGTGGCGACGCTTCGCGACATGTCCACCCACGAGCAGGTCCAAGTTCCCATAGGTGAGCTCGTGGAGCGCGTCCAGGCCCTCCTCGCCTAAGACCACAGCAAGGTAGATGAGCGGCGGGCTTCCCTCACGTGGGATGGCCCGCCGCTGTCGCAAACAGTCGTCCCTTTGGCGTGCGTGGCGGGGCAGATGGGGTATCGTGTCTCGGATTCCAAATGAGACCCGGAGGTGGACCGTGCCCCAGAGCCCCACGACCCAGACCACACCCAAGAAGAACTACTCCCGCACCCTGCTCGCCTGCTACCTGGGCTTCATCACGCAGGCGATCTCGTCCAACTTCGCACCCCTGCTCTTTACCACCTTCAACCGCGAGTACGGGATCCCGCTCGAACAGGTTGCCCTCGTCTCCACGGTCTTCTACTTCACGCAACTCCTGATCGACGCCTTCTGCGCCAAATTCGTGGACCGCGTGGGTTATCGGCGTGCGGTGGTGCTCTCCGAGGTCATCTCGGCGGCGGGCCTAGCGGGCCTCGCCTTCCTGCCGGACCTCCTGCCGGACCCCTTCGTGGGCATCATGGCCTGCGTGATCGTGTACGCCATGGGGTCGGGCCTCATCGAGGTCCTGGTGAGCCCCATCGTGGAGGCCTGCCCCTTCGACAACAAGGAGGGCGTGATGAGCCTCCTCCACTCCTTCTACTGCTGGGGCTCGGTGGGGGTGGTCGCGGGGTCCACGCTCTTCTTCGCCGTCTTCGGCGTGGAGCACTGGCGGGTACTGGCCTGCATCTGGGCCCTTATCCCGCTATATAACATCTACAACTTCATGACCTGCCCGATCGAGCGGCTCGTGGAGGAGGGGCAGTCCATGGGGATCCGCGACCTCCTGCGCAGTGGCGTCTTCTGGGTACTGCTCGTCCTCATGGTCTGCGCCGGCGCCTCCGAGATCGCCATGGCGCAATGGGCCTCGGCCTTTGCCGAGACGGCACTGGGCGTGAGCAAGACCGTGGGCGACATCGCAGGCCCCTGCGCCTTTGCGGTGCTCATGGGCACCAGCCGCGCCCTCTATGGCAAGGCGGGCGAGAAGCTCGACCTCAAGCGCTTCATGGTGGGGTCTGGCCTGCTCTGCGTGGTCTGCTACCTCCTAGCAGGCCTTGCCAACATCCCCATGCTGGGGCTTGTGGGCTGTGCCGTCTGCGGCTTCTCTGTGGGCATCATGTGGCCTGGCGCCATCAGCATCGCCTCGCAGACCCTGCCTGCGGGCGGGACCGCCATGTTCGCCCTGCTGGCGCTGGCGGGAGACGCCGGCGGTTCCTCCGGCCCGGCACTGGTGGGCATGGTGGCCCAGGGGGTCGGGGGAGACCTCCACGTGGGCGTGCTCTCGGGCGTGGTCTTCCCGGTGGTGCTCGTGGCCTGCGTGGTCGCCCTCATGCGCAGGGAGAAGGCCACGGCCTAGTGATGCACGTCGGGGGCGGGAGCGCCGGCGGGGCCCCGCCAGCGCCTGGCGAGACCCGATGTGACCCACCGGCTCGGCAAAGTGTCACTTGCAGGTGCCCGCTCTGGCACTGGTGACAAGCGCGCACCTCATCTACCTGCAATTATATGAAGTGCAATCAACTGCCAGACACCTGCAAGTGACACATCGCCGCGGATCCGGGCCAGTAAGGCCCCGATAGCCCCGCTCCTCGGCCGCGCAGGGCCCGAGCCCTACTGGTACCGCAGCGCCTCCACCGGGTCCAGCCTGCTGGCCCGCCGCGCCGGCCCGTAGCCAAAGACGAGGCCGATGCCTATGCAGATGCCCGAGGCCAGAAGCACTGTGCTCGGGGTGACCACCGGAGTGATCTGCATGCCCATGCCGCTGGTGATGAGCCCAGACCCCAGGGTGGCCAGCGCCCATGCCCCCAGATAGCCAAAGAGGATGCCAAAGACCCCGCCCACCAGGCATAGTGCCACGCTCTCCAGCAGGAACTGCCGGGTGATGTCGGACCTCCTGGCCCCCAGCGCCTTGCGGAGCCCTATCTCGCGGATGCGCTCGGTCACGTTGGTGAGCATCATGTTCATGATGCCGATGCCGCCCACCACCAGGCTGATGCCGGCCACGGCGGTCATGAGCAGCTGGAAGGCGCCCATGGTGGAGTCCAGCTGGTCGATCATGGACTTCATGGTCTGGATGTAGACGTAGCCGTCGGCATCCTCGCCTGTGAGGTGGTAGTAGCTCACGAGGTAGCTCTTGGTGCGCTCGCCCAGGGTGTCCAGGTCCGCCCCCTCGCGCGCGTAGCCGTAGACTTGGTCCAGGCCCCAGTTGTAGATGCGCGTCTGGAAGGTGGAGAGGGGCACATAGAGCGTCTCGTTGCCGGTCGTATAGCCGTTGGCGTCCTCCAGCACGCCCACCACAGAGTAGCGGTCGTTGCCCACGGAGAGGCTCTTGCCCACCACGCTGTCCGCGTCCTGGCCCCAGAGCTTGTTTGCCAGGCCCTGGCTCACGACGGCCACCAGGGCACTTTCGTCCACCTCGTCCTCGGAGAAGCCGCGGCCCTCCGCGAACTTGCTCCCCATGGCCACGAAGTACTTGTCCTCGACGCCGTTGGTGTAGATGCCGTCGAGCTTGACCTGGCCGGTGGAGACGGAGGAGCTCGTTCCCGCGGTGCCCGTGAGGAACTCGTAGTCCGTCATGCCCTTCTCCAGCTGGCGCAGGTCGGAGCGCTGCAGGGGCTCGCCGTTGGGGTAGGCGTTTATCATGACCAGGCGCGACTGGTTGAGGCCCAGTTGGGCCACCATGGCGTACTTGACGCCGTCGATGAGGGCCGTCATGGCGATGACGGCCGAGATGCCTATGACGATGCCCAGGATGGTGAGGAGGCTTCGGGCCCGGTTGGCGCGTATTGCCGAGAAGGTCTCGGCCAGAAGGTCGCGGATCCTCATAGGGCGCTCGCCTCCCGGGGGCCGGCGATGGGTGCTGGGGTGGTTGGCCCCGCGGGAACCACCGCAGAAGCCGCGTCCTTGTCGCTTGCACCTGCGGCCGCACGGGCCCCGCGGGCGGTGCGCTCCACGAAGGCGCGCTCCTCCTCCGCCGTGAGCAGGCGGCCGTCGCGGATGTGGACGGTTCGGTCGGCCCAGGCAGCCACCTCGGCGTCGTGGGTGATCAGGACCACCGTCTTGTCGCGGGCCTTGAGGCGCAGGAAGGTACGCATGACCATCTCGCCGGTGGCGGTGTCGAGGTTGCCCGTGGGCTCGTCGGCAAGCAGCAGGGGCGGGTCGGCCACGAGGGCGCGGGCTATGGCCACGCGTTGTACCTGGCCGCCGGAGAGCTCGTTGGAGCCGTGGTCCCAGTACTCCTCGGGCAGGTCCACGGCGCGCAGGGCCTTGATGGCGCGCAGCTCGCGCTCGCGGGGGTCCACGGGGGAGTAGAGGAGGGGCAGGATCACGTTGCGCATCACGGAGGCGCGGGGCAGCAGGTTGAAGCTTTGGAAGACAAAGCCCAGCTGGGTGGAGCGCACGTGGGCTAGGTCGTCGTCCGAGAGGTCGGAGACGTCTATGCCCTGCAGGCGGTAGGTGCCCGTGGTGGGACGGTCCAGGCAGCCCAGGATGTTCATGAGGGTGGACTTGCCGGAGCCCGAGGGGCCCATGATGGCCAGGAACTCCCCGCGCGGCACCGTGAGCGAGATGCCGCGCAGCGCCGGCGTGTAGCCCGCAGCGCCCTCGTAGATTCGGTAGACGTTCTGGGTCTCGATGACCGGGGTGGCCATGGCTAGCCCTCCGTGGTGGCGTAGGAGCTCGAGGTCGCGTCGTCGGGATAGGCCACGCCGTCGCCGCCGGAATCCCAGCCGTTCACGAGTTGGACCATGTCGCCGTCCGCCAGGTCGCCGTCGACGGCCGCCTCGGAGGTGGACTGGGCAAGGATCGTGACGGTCACGGGCTCGAACTCGGTCATGGCCTCGTCGGTGGCGCGGTAGACGGTGGCCGTGCCGTCGCCGTTCTCCATGAGGGCCGAGGTGGGCACCATCATGACGTCGGGGAGGTCCTGCATCAGGATCTCGACCATGGCCGTCATGCCGGGCTTGAGCTGGGGGTCGGGCGCGGGGATGAGAAGATCCACGTTGTAGGTCACGATGGAGCCGCTGTAGCCGTAGTCGCCGCCGCCCTCGCCACTGGACATGGTGGCTATGCGGGTGACCTGCGCCTCGCTCGTGACGTCAGGCAGGGCCGAGAAGGTCGCGCGGGCGGTCTGCCCCACGGCGACCTTGGAGATGTCCACCTCGTTGACCTGCACGGTCACGGTCATCTGGGAGAGGTCGGCAATCTGCATGAGGGTGCCGGAGGCGCCTGTGCCCATGCCGCCGGTGGCTGCGCCGAGAGCCGCCCCCACCTGGGCGTTCATGACCACCACGGTGCCGGCGGAGGGTGCGGTGACGGTGCGCTTGGCGGCGCGGGCCACGGCTTCCTCGTAGGCCGACTGGGCGGACTCCAGGCCCAGCTGGGCGGAGTCGATGCCGGCCTTGGCCTCGGCCAGCTGGCCCTCGTCGGCCTGGTAGGTCTGGTAGGCCTCGGCCACGGCGCTATAGGTGGACTTGGCGGACTGGAGCTGGGCCTTGGCCGTGCGCACGGCCACGTCCGCCTCGCGGACGGCCTTGTCGAGGTCGTCGTTCTTGATGGTCATGAGGACGTCGCCCTCGTTCACGTAGGAGCCCTCGGCCACATTGACGGACTCGATGATGCCGTCGACCTCGGGCGTCACGACCACGGAGGAGACGGGCTGGACGGAACCCTGCGCCTGGACGGACTGGGTGAAGTTCCCACGGTAGGCCGAGGCCACTGGTGTGGTGGGGACGTCCGAGCCGCCACCGCCCTGCTGGGAGAGGGCCCAGGCCGCTATGGCCGCGACCACGACGGCGGCCACGACCGCGATGGTGGCCACGCGCTTGCGGCTGCGGGCCTTGCGCTTCTTCTGCAGGGCGTCGTAGGCCATCTTGGCCTCCACGTCCTCCTCGGAGGAGTCGGGGCCGATCACGGGGAGGGGCTGGGCCAGGTGCCTGGTGGCATCGGCGGTGCCGGCTGTGGGGGCAGGGGGCTCCTGCGGGCTCTGGTGCTTGCCAGGCTTCTCGGGCTTGTCGTCTGATGTGGCCATGGGTGCCTCCGACGGTCGGCGCGGCGCTTGGGGGACATGCGGTCCAGCCTTGCCTCCAAGCATATCATCCGGCTACGCCGAGGCGCCGCTGACGCTATCCTGTGTTCTGTGAGTGGTAGGTGACAGTTCTGCAACCTCAGGTTCAGCCTGGGAGCGGGGGCGGCGCGTGGCGAGTGGGCGAGTGCCGGTCGGCGGAGGCTCGGCAGTCGATAGGGGCGGTCTTTCTGGCGGGCCCCTCTGGGAGGATGCCTGGGCACTTGCCTGGGACAAGCCCCAGGGGATCATCGTGCACGGCGATGGCACGGGCGCCCGCACGCTGACCGACGACGTGGCGGCCTGGCTCTCGGCGACGGGCAGGCCGGGCCTGCGTCCCCAGGCCCTGCAGCGGCTGGACCGGGACACCTCGGGCCTCGTGCTCTTCTCGCTCGACCGGACGACCCAGCCGTCCTTCGACGCCCTGGTGGCTGGCAGGGGGATGGACAAGCGCTACGTGGCTGTGGTTGAGGGGAGGCTCCCCAAGGGCGTGCGCCGCATCGAGCAGCCCATAGGCCGCGACCGCCACGACAGCCGGCGGATGCGGGTGAGCCCCACGGGAAAGTCCAGCTCCACGGTGGTGAGGCCGCTCGCCTGGCGGGACGGCCGCACCTTGGTGGCCGTGCGACTGGAGACGGGGCGGCGCCACCAGATCCGCGTGCACCTCTCGGCACTGGGCTTCCCCATCGTGGGCGATGCGCTTTATGGCCGCCCCGCGCGAGGGGGCAAGGGCCCCACGCTCATGCTGCACGCCCTGGAGGAGGGCTTCGAGCATCCCGTGACGGGCGAGCTGGTGTGCATCCGCACCCCCTGGCCCGCTCGCTTTGCGGCCCTGGGCTTTTCCGAACCGGCCGGGTCTCCTGCTGTGGTGGTGTGATTGCACCCGCGATGGCACACGGACGTCCGTGACCGCCCCTGGGACGGCCTGCGACCATCGCGGGTGCAGGTTTTGCCTGTATACAGGGGATATTCTGCACCTGCGATGCCAAAGTAAGCCTCAAAGGGAACTTGTGGGGAGGTCTGCCGCATCGCGGGTGCAGGCCGTGTGCTGGGCGGCTTCGTAGTTGGGGGACCGCCCCCGTTTGCGAAGCTGCGTCTTGGGTGAGATTGCTTCATACTAGAGGCGTCCATGCACGAACCTAGGAGAGGGGTTTATCCATGGCCGATACCATGCGTGGCGTGTACACGAACCTTACCGACATCCGCCGGCGCGTCTTCTGCGAGGTGGCCAAGCTGGCCTACGCCGTGGGTGACAACGCGGACGTTGCCCACCGCATCGACGAGCTGCCCTACGAGATCATCCCCGGCGACGTGGCCACCTACCGCGAGTCCGTCTTCCTGGAGCGCGCCATCGTGGGCGAGCGCATCCGCCTGACCATGGGCCTGCCCCTCCAGGACGCTGACCACCTGAACCGCCTCTCGGACGGCCTCGCCGAGGCCATGGAGCCCGAGGTCTACTACCAGCCGCCGCTGATCAACGTCATCAAGTTCGCCTGCAATGCCTGCGAGGACAACACCTACCGCGTGACCGACGCCTGCCAGGGCTGCCTGGCTCACCCCTGCCGCGAGATCTGCCCCAAGGGTGCCATCACCTTCGTGAACAAGCGCGCCCACATAGACCAGGACAAGTGTATCCACTGCGGCATGTGCTTCAAGACCTGCCCCTACAACGCGATCCACCACCACGTGCGCCCCTGCGCCGCGGCCTGCGGCATGAAGGCCATCGGCTCCGACGAGCAGGGTCGTGCGAAGATCGACTACGAGAAGTGCGTCTCTTGCGGCCAGTGCCTGATCAACTGCCCCTTTGGCGCCATCGCCGACAAGAGCCAGATCTTCCAGGTGATCCAGGCCATCAACGCCGGCGACGAGGTCATCGCCGCCGTGGCGCCGGCCTTCGTGGGGCAGTTCGGCGGCAAGGGCAACGTGGGCAAGCTCCGTGAGGCCTTCAAGCGGCTGGGCTTCTCGGGCGTGGAGGAGGTGGCCCTGGGCGCCGACCTCTGCACCATCCAGGAGGCGGACGACTTCCTGGAGGAGGTGCCTGAGAAGCTCCCCTTCATGGGCACGAGCTGCTGCCCGGCCTGGTCGGTCATGGCAAAGAAGGAGTTCCCCAAGTACGCCAACTGCATCTCCATGGCCCTCACGCCCATGACGCTGACGGCGCGCATGATCCGCACCCAGCACCCGCACGCAAAGATCGTCTTCGTGGGGCCGTGCGCAGCCAAGAAGCTCGAGGCCATGCGCAAGTCCATCCGCTCCGAGGTGGACTTCGTGCTCACCTTCGAGGAGATGGCGGGCATGATGGACGCCAAGGAGATCGACTACCTCTCGCTCGAGGACGACAACAAGTCCGACTTCGACGTGGCGTCGGCCGACGGGCGCGGCTTTGCCGTGGCGGGCGGCGTGGCCACGGCCGTGGTCAACGCCATCCACAAGCGCTACCCGGACCGCGAGGTCAACGTCGTGAACGCCGAGGGGCTCGACGAGTGCCGCAAGATGATGCGCGACGCCACCAAGGGCAAGTACCCCGGCTACCTGCTGGAGGGCATGGCCTGCCCGGGCGGCTGCGTTGCCGGCGCGGGCACGCTCCAGGCCATAAACAAGAGCGCCGCCGCCGTCAAGCGCTACGCCAAGCGGTCGCCGCGCCAGGGTGCCGCCGAGAACGCCTACCGCATGCTGATCCCGGCGCTCGCGAGCGAGGACGGGATCGACCACGAGGTGGACGAGACCCTGGAGGCCCAGCGTCCCCACGAGTAGGGTTGTCACAGAAGTGTCTGTCACAGAAGTGTCTGACACTTCTGTGACATTTCAGGTTTGATGGAATGACAGGAAAGGGGCCGGCTCCTGTGGGAGTCGGCCCCTCGCGTGCTACGCCTGCTAGACGGAGCTACTCGACCTTCTCGCCCTTGATCGAGGCGTAGAAGGTCGCCTGGTCAAAGACGTCCTTGATGGTCTTGCCGTGCACGAACGGCAGGGTGAGGAACTCATCCACGGTGGGAACGAGCTCGGAGCAGTCCACGAAGTGGTTCTTGGAGTTGCGACGGGAGGTGTCCTGCGCGCGCCACGCCTCGTAGTTGACGTCCGTGAGGTAATAGACGCTCGACCCGACCTTCATGTAGACCGAGTGGTTGACGTGCAGGTACTCGGCCAGGTCTTCGTAATTGATGTCGAGTGCCTCAGCTGCCTTCTTGCCCATGGCGTGTCCTTTCTCGAACGGCCAGTGCTTTCAGAAAACTATACCGCCGTCGGGGCTCGTCATGACGCTGGCATTACAAACCTGCCGTCGACCGAAAGTTTTGTTGGTGAACGGTCGAGGTCTTGCGTTTGGCCCCACGATGAGTTTGGGCTCGCTGGGGGAGGATACCTACCGTCAACCGGCCAGGATCGCCGCCTCGAGCTCCCTGGGCGCGTCCACGATGGGGGAGGCGCCGAGCTCCTCCAGTCGCTCGCGACCACGGAATCCCCACGAGCAGGCGATGCAGGGGCAGCCGGCGGCGCGGGCCGTGGCCAGGTCCACCTCGGAGTCGCCCACGTATACGTAGTTCGCGGGGTCGCCGTGGAGGGCCTCGACGGCCAGGCGCACGAGTGCGGGGTCGGGCTTGCGGGCCACGCCGGCGCGCTCGCCCGACACGAAGGAGAAGAGCCCCGGGTAGTACCTGTCGATGAGCTCGCGCACCACGTCGTCGGACTTGTTTGACACGACGGCGAGGGCCACCCCCTGCTCGCCCAGCGAGCGTACGAGATCGACCATGCCGGGATAAGGATGGGTGAGCTCGGCATAGTGGGTGGCGTAGGTGGCGCGGAAGTCCGCAAAGGCGGCCTCGAGCACCGGGGCTGGGGTGCCCTCGGGAATGGAGCGCTCCACCAGGCGGCGGACGCCGTTGCCCACTGCGGCGCGAACCTCGGCGAGGCCGCGCGAAGGCAGACCCTGGCTGGCCAGGCCGTGGTTTACGGCGGCCTGGAGGTCGCCCAGGGTGTCGAGCAGGGTGCCGTCCAGGTCGAAGATCGCGGTGGGATACATGCGGGCTCCTCTCGTAGGTGCTGACAAGAGCCTACACCTGTCACGCCACCTCGGTCCTGCTGTCACGCCACCTCGGTCCTGCTGTCACGCCACCTCGGTCCTGCTGTCACGCCACCTCGGTCCTGCTGACACGTTCCTGCCTGTCACGTTCTCACGTCGGCACATCTCGGCTCCGCGCACTTATCGCGCACTTGTCCGTTCGCCGACCGTATGGGCCCGCTCGCGTAGTACAATTCCGAACGCTTGCCACGGGGCGCTGTCTACGCCCCCGCCGGCAACTCACGGCAAGTCGCCCGCAACGGCACGGGGCGGCTGTGACACAGAAAGGTTATGCCCATGGATCAGCACACCATGCACACCCGCACCTGCGGCGAGCTCCGCGCGGAGGAGATCGGCGAGGAGGTCACGCTCACCGGCTGGGTGTGGCACCGCCGCGACCACGGCGGCCTCATCTTCGTGGACCTGCGCGACCGCGACGGCGTGACGCAGGTCTCCTTCGACCCGGAGTTCTGCTCCCAGGAGGTCTTCCATACCGCCGAGACCATCCGCTCCGAGTGGCCCATCAAGGTCACCGGCACCGTGCGCGAGCGTCCCGAGGGTCAGGACAACGAGAAGCTGGCCACCGGCCACGTGGAGGTCCTCGCCCACGCCATCGAGGTCCTCAACACCTCCAAGACCCCGGCCTTCCAGATCGAGGACCACGTGGACACTGCCGAGGACGTGCGCCTGCGCTACCGCTACCTCGACCTGCGCCGCCCCAAGATGCAGGCCAACCTCAAGCTGCGCTCGGACTTCACCTTCGCCATCCGCGAGGCCCTGCACCACCATGAGTTCATGGAGGTCGAGACCCCGGCCCTCTTCAAGTCCACGCCCGAGGGCGCACGCGACTTCCTGGTGCCCTCCCGCACCCAGCCGGGCCACTTCTATGCCCTGCCGCAGTCCCCGCAGCTGCTCAAGCAGCTCCTCATGGTGGGTGGCGTGGAGCGCTACTGCCAGGTGGCCAAGTGCTTCCGCGACGAGGACCTGCGTGCCGACCGTCAGCCCGAGTTCACCCAGGTGGACGTCGAGATGAGCTTCGTGACCGAGGACGACGTGATGGGCGAGCTGGAGGAGGTCCTCTCCGAGGCCTTTGCTCAGGTGGGGGTGCAGATGCCCACCCCGCTGCGCCGTCTGCCCTACTGGGACGCCATGGACACCTACGGCTCCGACAAGCCCGACACCCGCTTTGGCATGGAGCTCCACGATGTGACGGGCATCTTCAGCCAGTCCAAGTTCAAGCTCTTCGCCAACGCCGCCGCGACCCCCGGCATGCACGTCAAGGCCATCAACGCCAAGACCGCCGGTACCTGGCCGCGCGCCCGCATCGACCGCCTGGCCGACGTGGCCGCCACCTTTGGCGCCAAGGGCCTGGCCTACATCGCCTTCCGCCCGGACGGCTCCGTGACCAGCCCCATCGTCAAGTTCTTCTCCGACGAGGAGATGGCTGCCCTCAAGGCCGAGATGGGCGTGGAGCCGGGCGACCTCGTGATGTTTGCCGTGGAGAAGCGTCTCGTGGCCGACGAGATCCTGGGCGGCATGCGCAACCACATGGCCAACGAGCTGGAGCTCCCGCGCGAGGGCCACGACTTCCTCTGGGTTGTGGACTTCCCCCTCTTCCACTGGGACGACGAGCTCAAGCGCCTGGACTCCGAGCACCAGCCCTTCACCCAGCCCCTGGAGGCCGACATCGAGAAGCTCGACAGCACCGACCGCGACACGCTCCTCTCCATTGGCTCGCACACCTACGACTTCGTGATGGACGGCTACGAGGCCGGCGGTGGCGGCATGCGTATCCACAACGCCAAGCTGCAGGAGAAGGTCCTGGAGCTCCTGGGCTTTACGCCGGAGCGCGCCAAGGCGCAGTTCGGCTTCCTCATGGAGGCCCTGGAGTTCGGCGCGCCTCCCATGGGCGGCTTCGCGCTCGGCCTCGACCGCGTGTGCATGCTGCTCACGGGCTCCGACTCCATCCGCGAGGTCATGGCCTTCCCCAAGACCTCCAGCGGCTCCGACCTCATGAGCGCTGCGCCCAGTGAGGTCTCCATGGCCCAGCTCAAGGAGGTCTCCCTCCGCCTGCTGTAAGCGCTGTGGCGACAAGCGACAAACGCGTGTGACCCTGCGGCCCCGTCACCCTGTGGTGGCGGGGCCGTTTCTGTGGGAGTAAATAGCAATGATAGCTGCAACGATGATTGGTATTATCATTCAAACAGGAGGTGTCACATGGAAGCCATCTATTCGTCTACAGCACTGCAGAACAACCAGCGCGAAATCAAGGACATAGCCCGCAAACAGGTCGTGCACATCACCGAGAACGGCAACGGAGCCTTTGTCTTCTGCTCCGAGGAGCTCTTCCAGAAGGCCCTGGACGATGCCGCGGAGGAGGCGGTGCTACGGGCGACCATTGAGCGGGGTCGCAGCGACATCGCCGGCGGCCGTTTCTACGAAGGCACAGAAGCTGCCCGCGCTGAGGTAGAGAAGCGCGTGGCGTCACGTGGCTAGGCTCCTCTACACCGAGCAGTTCGTGAGCGACATGGCGCAAATTGACCTGGCGAGCAAGCGCGAGCAGGTCTTGGACGCATGCGACCGGCTAGCGAGCTTTCCCCTCATGGGCACGGCGGACATGCCCTTGTCGCTGCTGCGCGAGTATGGGCGCGGGATTCGCAAGCTCGTCGTGCGGCCGTTCACCGTTGTGTACGAATACGTTGAGGAGACGGACGAGGTGCATGTGCTCGGCCTTGTCTACGGTCGGGCCGTAAGATAACTTTCCTCCCCACCGTCCTAGGATAGGACGCACCGGAGGGGCAGATCCTTCCCGGGACGGCTACAGGCGCCTCTCGGCGCGGCGGCGGATGACGGCGTACTCGCTCACGAGCAGCACCGCCAGCACCGCCATGGTTACCAGGCTGGAGAGCACGGCGCCCGCCAGCTGCGAGAAGTTGATGAGCAGCATGGCCACTGGCACGGAGAAGGCGAAGGCGATCAGGTAGAGGCGGGTGACGGCCTGCTGCTCGCGCAGCACGGTGATGATCTGGTAGAGGAAGTCGATCACCGCGCACACGCCGCCCGTGGCCACCATCACGTAGACGAGCGGGCGGAACTGCTCGAAGTCTATGCCATAGAGGAAGCTCATGACGGGGATGCCGACCCAGCCCATCACGAGTGCCATGACCACGGTGATGGCCGCGATCACGGCGATCATGGCGATGATGAGCAGGTCAAAGCGCTTGTGCTTCTCGGGGTCGGCCCAGATGCTTGCCAGTCGGACCAGCTGGGGCTTGTAGATGATGGCAGCGGTCATGAGGATGGCGTGCGCCGGGAAGTACATGGCGTTGTAGTAGAGCTGGTTGTCGTAGGAGAGGGCGCCCTCCATGGCGAACTTGGGCACGGAGTCGATGAGGTTGTAGAGGAAGAGGGCCGCGAAGAGCGGGAAGCACTGGACGAAGAGCTCGCGCACGCCGCGCAGGCTCCAGGGGAAGCTCCTGTCCGTCTCGAAGATGGCCAGCGGGATGGTGAGAAGGACGGCCGAGGCGATGCCGCCTATGGCCATGGCGTAGCTCGACACCACGAGGTTGCGCGTTAGGAAGAGGGCCACGGTAAAGGCCACGAAGCCGAGCGCGCACCGCACCGCCTGGGAGAGCCCGGCCAGGTAGAGCTTGTCCTTCTGTTGCAGGCGGCCCTCGTAGACGTCGCCCAGGGCGTCCGTGGCGCGGAAGACCAGGACGGCCATGACGATGTGGGTCATGTCGGCCGCGTAGCCGCGGATGCGGCAGTAGAGAAGGCCGACTGCCAGCATGACCACGCAGGTGATCACGCGGTTTATCTGGTAGTCGTAGAAGGACTGCATCTCGTCGAGGTCGCTCACCTGATAGGTGCGCACACCGTAGTTGCCCAGGAAGAGCAGGAGCGTGCCCACCACCATGGCCATGGAGAAGAGGCCGGCCTGCTCGGCGCCCACGAACTGGGTGCACACGATGGTGAGGAGGGGGAAGAGCCCGCCCCAGCAGGCCTGGCCTATGGTGTTGCACACGTAGTCGCGCGTGGTGCGGTGGGGGAGGTACTGCTCGGATTGGGCGGCGACGGAGCCCGAGAAGACCGCGGAGATCAGGCGGTCCCACCAGTGGTTGATGGTGCGCGAGAGCCAGCTGGGCTGCTTGGCCTCGCCGGGGCGGGCGTTCTTGTTTGCACGTGCGCGGGCGCGGCGGCGGGGCTCGGCTGCGTTCTCGCGATCGGAGTAGCGGGGGGTGCGGCGCGGGGTGGGCGAGGGTGCGTCCTCGGGCCCCTCTTCGCGTCTTGTTGGCCTTCTATCGAGCGGCATGGGCACGTCTCCTCTGCCGGGTTTGTCTACAAGGCATGATTGTACCGTCCTGTTGGCCGAAGGGTCGCCAACAGGGGTGGCCCCTATTTGCGGGCATCGCACGCAGGGCGCAACATGCGACATCTGTGTGTAGGCTCGAGACAGATAGCATACACTCTGCGGCAATGAACCAGAAAAACAGCAGGTAATGACCAATCAGTTGCACAGAGTGTATGTTATAGAAGGCGACAAGAGATTAGATGCTGGTGACAGATGGCCATGTCCCGGTGGCGGACCTCTGGCTGCAGCCCTATATATCTGTGATGTTTCGGAGGCCTTGGCGGGAGGGGCAAGACTTTTGCCAAGCGATACGCTCATGTCGCACGTCAAGATGCTCGGAGAGTTTGGAGGCATGTCGTGGCAGACCAGCCACTTGCGGTAACGTCGCAGCCTGCCAATGTGCTGGCTGCTGTCGAGATCCCGGAGACCCTGCGCGACAACCTGGAGCTCTTCCTCATGCTGGTGCGCCGCGTCCTCTCCGAGTCCGACCCCGGCCTCCTCGAGACCTTCGACGACATGCTGGGCGACGCTATCCGCATCACCTACGGCCAGCTGGACGAGGCCGCGCTCGATGCAGCCTTTGACGACTTCATGTCCAAGATCCAAGCTCAGCCGGTCGAGCGCGCGACCCTCCTCATGCGTGCCTTTGTGACCTACTTCCACTTGGCAAACATCTGCGAGGAGAACTACCGCGTGGCGTCGTTGCGCGAGCGCGAGTCCCAGGTGCCGGTGAGCGCGGACGAGGATCCCATAAACGACCTCACCGTGGCCTACCACCAGCTGGTGGACGAGTGCGGTCGGGGCAAGGCCATAGCCCTCTTGAACCGCCTGGAGTTCCGTCCGGTCTTTACCGCCCATCCCACTGAGGCGCGCCGCAAGGCCACCGAGGGCAAGATCCGCCGCATCTCGGTCCTGCTGGAGGAGCGCCCGCGCCTGGGCGGCGTAGCCCTGGCCGAGAACGAGCGCAAGATGCTCCAGGAGATCGATGCCCTTATCCGCACCAGCCCCATTGCGCGCAAGAAGCCGACCCCCGTGGAGGAGGCCGACACCATCATCAACATCTTCGACTCCACGCTCTTCCGCATGGTGCCCGAGGTCTACCGACGCTTCGACGACTGGGAGCTGGGCGAGAAGGCCGGCTCCGTCCCGCCCATGTGTCCGGCCTTCTTCCACCCCGGCAGCTGGATCGGCTCCGACCGCGACGGCAACCCCAACGTGACCGCCAAGGTGAGCCGTCAGGTGAGCGAGAAGTTCCGTGTCCACATGCTGGAGACCCTGGCCGATGCAACTCGCCGCATCGGCAAGAATCTGACGCTGGACGCCGAGTACACAATCCCCTCCGACGAGCTCATGAACCTCTGGAGCCATCAGGTGGAGATGAGCGAGAAGATCACGAGCGAGGCCCAGGAGATAAGCACCTCGGAGCTGCACCGTGCCGTCATGATCGTGATCTCCGAGCGTCTGCGGGCCACCATAGTGCGCACGGCGGACATCATGTACGCGAATGCCGACGCCTACATCGCCGACCTCAAGGTGGTGCAGCGCTCGCTTGCCAAGGGCGGGGCGCCCCGAACGGCCTACGGCCCCGTGCAGACCCTCATCTGGCAGGCGGAGACCTTTGGCTTCCACATGGTGGAGATGGAGTTCCGGCAGCACTCGCTGGTGCACGCCCGCGCCCTCGAGGACATCCGCAGGCACGGCCGCCACGGAGAGCTCGCCCCCATGACCCGCGAGGTCTTGGACACCTTCCGCGCCATCGGCTACATCCAGCGCAAGAACGGCGTCAAGGCCGCGCGGCGATACATCATCTCCTTTACCAAGTCCGCACAGGACATCGCCAACGTCTACGAGCTGGCCCGCTTGGCCTTCGCCCACGCCACAGACGTGCCCGTGCTCGACGTGATTCCCCTCTTCGAGCAGGTGGAGGACCTGGAGAATGCCGTCGACACCCTGAACGAGGTCATCAAGCTGCCGGACGTCCAGCGTCGCCTGGCCGAGACCGGCCGGCGCATGGAGGTCATGCTGGGCTACTCGGACTCCTCCAAGGATGCCGGTCCCACCTCGGCCACCCTGGTGCTGCACGAGGCGCAGGCCCGCATAGCCCAGTGGGCCGAGGAGAACAACATCGACCTCGTGCTCATGCACGGCCGCGGCGGCGCCGTGGGCCGCGGCGGCGGCCCCGCCAACCGCGCGGTCCTGGCCCAGCCCAAGGGGTCCGTCAACTGCGTCTTCAAGCTCACAGAGCAGGGCGAGGTCATCTTTGCTCGCTACGGCGACCCCACCCTGGCTCGTCGCCACGTGGAGTCCGTGGCCGGCGCCACCCTCCTCCAGTCCGCCCCCTCCGTGGAGTGGAAGAACACCGAGACCACCCAGTGCTACGCCGACCTGGCCCACCAGCTTGATGCGGCCTCCCGCGAGCGCTACCTGGACCTCCTCCACACCGAGGGCTTTGCCGAGTGGTTCTCCACCGTGACGCCCCTCACGGAGATCGGCCTCATGCCCATAGGGTCACGGCCCGCCAAGCGCGGCCTGGGGGCCAAGTCCTTGGACGACCTGCGCACCATCCCTTGGATCTTCTCCTGGTCGCAGGCCCGTACGAACCTCGCCGCCTGGTATGGCCTGGGCACCGCCTGCGAGACCGTGGGGGACTTGGACCTTCTCCGCGAGGCCTACCACGAGTGGCCGCTCTTCACGACCTTCATCGACAATATAGAGATGTCCCTCTCTAAGACGGACGAGCGCATAGCCAAGCTCTATCTGTCCCTGGGTGACAGGCCCGACCTCGACCAGAAGGTCCTGGACGAGATGGCCCTCACCCGCAAGTGGGTTCTGGCCATCGTGGGCGACGCGTGGCCCCTGGAGCACCGTCGGGTGCTGGGCCCCGTCATCCGCATGCGCTTGCCCTTCGTGAACGTTCTTTCCGTCACGCAGGCCTTGGCCCTGCGCCGCATGCGTCAGGGCGGTGAGTCGATGAGCCCGGAGGAGCGCGACAAGTACACCTATCTCATCCTCTGCACCGTTTCCGGAGTCGCCGCGGGCCTGCAGAACACAGGGTGACAAGGACGGAACCCTGCGAGGGGTGGGATGCGCGAGTTTAGCGGAGCCCCAGGTGCCATCGCGGCGCCTGGGGCTCCGCCTGTACAGCCGAGTGTGCATGCATGGCCCCTCGAGTAGGCAGGTGCCTCGCGACGGGGAGGAGCCACTACGGCGCATACCCCCTCGAGTAGGTAAGTGGCTCCCTGCGGGGGAGAGGCGTGTGCGCGGTTTGGCCGCCGAGTAGGTAGCTCCCGTGCGGGAGACTCACCCCGAGAGGCTCCCAAGTGGCATGCCGTGTGCCTACTCGAGAGGGTTCCTGCTGCATTCCGGTCCCTATGGCTGCCCCGCGTCGGTTGCCGGGTCACGACAACCTGCCTACTCGACGCCCCTTCTGGACACGCCCGCCTCACCTGCGTTGCAGAAGGCGCCTATGAGGTCCTGCATGTCGCGCCACTCTTGGTCCTTCTTCCAGCCGAGGGCGGAGTTGACACTGAAGGAGCCAAAGATCATGAAGCGAACGAGCAACTCGGCCTGGTGCCTGGGGAGGCCTGTCCTCTCCATGAGTTCAGGCACGTGATGTGGCCCCTCGGTCTGGTAGAGACGCTCGACCAAGTAGTCGGTCACGGAGGAATCCTTGAAGAGTGGGAGGTACCTGGGGTTGGACGAGACGCGCTGACACATGGGGAGCCGCACCAGTCCTGCGGTCTCGCCCTGGCACACCTCGTCCGTAGCGCCCTGCGTTCCCGGCACGTCGTCCTCCGCGAGCGCCTCGTCGAGGATCGCGTCCAGTACCTCCGCCAGGTTCTTGTAGTGCAGGTAGAAGGTGGCGCGCGTGATTTCCGCCCTGCGGCACACGTCTGTCACGGTCACCTTGTCGAAGCGCTTCTCGCCTATGACCTCGAGCAGGGCGTCCTTGATGGCACGCTGCGTGTAGAGGGTCCTGCGGTCGGTCTTTCGCGTCTGGTCTGCCAAAGTCTGCTCCTGTCATTTCCGGGGAGAGAAGTCCCATACAAATTCCGAGACCTGTCAATGAACGTCTGCATCGGCGGCTCTTGTATGGGACAAGTCTTATGTGGACGCCTTAATCTTTGCCTAACAGATTGTTTAGAAACATCTGGAATGGAAAGGAAGGTACCACATGCTCGAGATTGAGTGGGAGGACGTCTTGGGAGTTCTCCAAACCTGCCAACCCTACCTGATTGCCCTTGCGGTGATCCTGGTAGCCGGCATCGTGGCAATGATCGCCTGCCGCAAGCAGCCCAAGCCGCGCAAGCGCCTGGTGCGCACCTTCGCCGGCATCGGCATGGTGGCCGGTACCGTGGCCATGGCCACTGCCATTGCCATGGGTCCCATGTACACGCTCATCAACCTCTCGCAGGGCAAGGGCCAGGTGAGTCAGGAGACCACCAACGAGGCCGCCGCAGTGGCCTCGAGCATCGCGGACGAGGGCTTCGTGCTCCTCAAGAACGACGACGCCACCCTGCCCCTCAAGGACGTGGACAAGGTCAATCTCTTTGGCTGGGCATCCACCAACCCCGTCTACGGCGGTGCCGGCTCAGGCGGCATCAACAAGCTCTTTCCCATCACGACCCTGATCCAGGGCCTGGAGGACTCGGGCTTCTCTGTCAACCAAGACCTGGTGGGCTTCTATCAGGCCTACGCCTCCGACCGTGCCTCCGTGTCCATCGCCAAGCAGAACTGGGACCTGCCCGAGCCGCCCGCCTCCACCTATCCGGACGAACTCATCCAGGGGGCCAAGGACTACTCCGACGTGGCCATCGTGGTGGTCTCACGCATGGCGGGCGAGGGCCACAACGACATCCCCCAGGACATGACCCAGGCCACCTACGACAACAACTCCGCTGACTACGCGGACTTCCAGCCGGGCGAGCATTACCTGCAGCTCTCCCAGACCGAGAGCGACATGGTCGACCTCGTGTGCTCCAACTTCGATGACGTCGTGGTGGTCGTGAACTCCGCCTATCCCATGGAGCTGGGCTTCTGCGAGGAGCATCCGCAGATCAAGGCCGTGGTGCTGGCGCCCGGTGCGGGCAACGTGGGCTTCGAGTCCCTGGGCAAGATCCTGCGCGGCACCGTGAACCCCTCCGGCAAGACCAACGATACCTACCTATACAGCCTTAAGGACGCACCCTACTACTACAACGCCGAGAAGACCGACTACGCCAACCTCACGGACATGACTGTGGAGGGCATGAACGCCGGCCAGCCCCAGAACTACTCGCCCTCCTTCGTCAACTACAACGAGGGCATTTACGTAGGCTACAAGTACTATGAGACCGCGGCCGCCGAGGGCGTGATCGATTACGACGCCACCGTGCAGTACCCCTTTGGCTATGGCCTCTCCTACACGTCCTTCTCGCAGCGGATGAGCGACCTGCGCCAGGACGGCACCACCGTGAGCTTTGACGTGACCGTGACCAACACCGGCTCCGTGGCCGGCAAGGACGTGGTGGAGGCCTACTTCAACCCGCCTTACACCAACGGCGGCATCGAGAAGGCCTCGGCCAACCTCGTGCGCTTCGACAAGACCAAGCTCCTGGAGCCCGGCGAGTCCCAGACCATCACGATCGAGTTCGACCAGGAGGACCTGGCCGCCTACGACGAGTCTGGCGATGGCGCCTACGTGCTGGAGGCCGGCGACTACGTGGTCTCCGTCAACTCCGACTCCCACACCGTGCTTGACCAGCGCACCTACACCGTGTCCCAGACCATCACCTACGCAGGCGACAACCACCGCACGAGCGACGTCGAGGCGGCCACCAATCGTTTCCAGGACTCCGAGGGCAGCGTGACCTACCTCTCGCGTGCCGACCACTTTGCCAACCTCGAGGCCGCAACGGCAGCGCCGACCGACCTCGACATGCCGGCCGAGTACGTGGAGGGCTACCACCTCAATGCCAACTACGACCCCATGGCCTATGTGAACGACTCCGACCAGATGCCTGCCACGGGCGTGGACTCCGGTCTCACCCTCTCCGACCTGCGTGGCGCCAGCTACGATGACCCCCGCTGGGACCAGCTGGTCCAGGAGATGTCCGTTGGCGAGATGAAGGATCTCATCGCCCTTGCTGGCTACCAGACGGCCGCCGTGCCCTCCATCGGCAAGGTGCAGAACGTGGACGCCGACGGCCCTGCCGCCATCAACAACAACTTCACGGGCACCGGCTCCATCGGGTTCCCGGTGGAGGTCGTGGTTGCCTGCACCTGGAACCAGGACCTCGCCCAACAGTGGGGCCAGGCCATGGGCAAGACCTGCCGCGAGATGAACATCACCGGCTGGTATGCCCCGGGAATGAACACACACCGGTCCGCCTTTACCGCGCGCAACTACGAGTACTTCTCCGAGGACGGCGTGCTGGCGGGCTACATGGCGGCTAGCGCCATCAAGGGTGCGCACTCCGAGGGCGTCTATTCCACGATGAAGCACTTTGCGGTGTACGACTGCAACGGCAAGATGGTCTGCGTGTGGACCACCGAGCAGGCCCTGCGCGAGATTTACCTCAAGCCCTTCGAGATCTGCGTCAAGGTCGGTGGTGCGGATGCGGCCATGGAGTCCTGGGCCTTCCTGGGCAACAAGTGGGTGGGCGAGCTCTCCACGCTCAACCAGGACGTGCTGCGCGGCGAGTGGGGATTCCGGGGCTTCGTGGTGTCCGACTTCTTCCGCAACAACGGCCATGGCTTCATGAACGCCGACATGGCCCTTGCCAATGGTGTTGACGCCATGCTCTCCACCTACGCCGGAGGCCCCAACCAGGTGACAGATGACACCGCGGCTTCCAACGTGATCTACATGCAGCGTGCTGCCAAGAACATCCTCTACACCACGTCCGCCAGCTGGGCGTACGACCCGGCCTACATCGACACGAGCACCCCTGCCTGGGTGACTGCCGTGCGCGTGGCCGACGTGGCGGTGGCGGCACTCCTCGCGCTCTGGGGCGTGCTAGCCGTGCGGCGCGCAAAGAAGGTCGCCGAGTAGGTAGTCACTCTCAATAGTGGACCCCCTTCCCTAGGGAGGCCCGGATGGCGTGCGCCGTCCGGGCCTCCCTTGCGTGCCGCCGGGGGATGGAAGGACGGGGATTGCCTCGAGTAGGTAGGTTTCCTGTTGCGTTTGGGGTCGCCATGACGCACGAGCCCTTTGTTTGGGTGGGATCCTTCCGGGAGGGAAGGGGCGCGCGTGTGCTTTGACAGCCGAGTAGGTAATTCCCGCTTGGGAGGGCCATCCCGCAAGGCTCCCAAGTGACATGCCGCCTGCCTACTCGAGGATCTCAGGCTGCGGGTGCCCTCCTGGTCCGGAGCTCCAGCTACCTACTCGAGGGGCGGGGTGGCATGGATGGCCACCAGGTTGGGGCGGGGCCTGCCTACTCGAGGCCCCCGGTAGTGTCCACGGAAGTGGTGTAGGAGCCCACCGGCACCGGTGGGAGGAGAGGCGGGCATCGCCTAGAATCCGTCGTTGCGTAGGAGACGGAGGGAAA
>CADAUA010000014.1 GCA_902791035.1 uncultured Coriobacteriaceae bacterium
GAGGAGGCTCGGTGGAATCTCCCCGGCCGCCTATGCGAAGAAACTAGAGGGACTGGCCGCCTAGCGGAATTGTTTGTCCACTAAACGGGGTCCACATCACCTTTGAGTACGAACTCGCGGTTCCCCCCCCCTCAAAGACTCGGCATAGCAGCCGGTGAGAATAGAAACCAGACACCGCCCTGCGGTATCCAGGGTTGAGGCCTTTGCCGCCTCCTTCACCGCCATCTCCAGAGCAGCAGGCGACCTGTATGCCATCATTCGCGTCCACCTCTTTTCGCAAACAACGCGAGAGTGCCTAGGTACATGTCGGCCCTCTTCTTGGGCATGTCTCCGTCGGAAAGAAGTTGCTCGAGGCGGGCACTATCCAGACTCTTCCGAAGCACGTGTCGCACGCTAAAGTGCGCTTGCGAAAGCCGCGTGTTAAACTCTGTGGAGCATAGAGCTGATACGGAGAGAAGTAGAAGTCTCCGAGCCCTAGCAGGGAGGCTGCCGATGCCCCGCCAACGACAAAACCGTCCCAACCGTTGGCCTGAGCCCGCTCATAGGTAAAGAGGGCAGGAGCAGTCAGCTTCCAAATGGCTGAAAGCTCGTCAATTTCCGTCGAGCGTGTGCCAGCGAGCCGATAAGCCCCACGTATCACACGCACGATACGCCCGGCTTTCTCGCCATACGAAAGAGCGTCGCGCGGGATGCCAGCACGCGCTGCCTGGGCGGTTGTAAAGACGCCCTCGGTCTCAGAGAGCTCGGCGATCTGGAGTATGTGATTCATTCTCATCATGTTGCTTTTGCAGGATATTTTCCAACAAGTGCGACATCTTCTTTGGCAGTTTTCGATTCGCATGCTGCAGTCCCGCAAACTCGCCAGAAAATTGCGAACAATTGTACTTGACACACTCGTACGGGTGTTCTATCGTATCCATCCACATACAGACAGGGCTCAAGGGGGGCATGCTATGATTCGGGGAAACAACGCGCTAGATGCCGGGGAGGCTGCAGTGGATGCCAAGGGAACCTGCACTGCCGAGGACTACTGGAACCTGCCGGAGGGACACCGCGCGGAATTGATTGACGGCGAGCTGTGGGACATGACCTCGCCGAACCGCGCCCATCAAAGGCTGGCCGGAGAAATGTTCCGAGCAGTAAGCGACTATATCGATTCCCATAAGCTGCCCTGCGAAGCGGACATAGCCCCCTTTGCGGTGAACCTATTCGCCAACGACACCACCTTCGTGGAGCCGGACGTCCTTGTTGTGTGTGACAAGGGCAAGCTCTCCGACCGCGGATGTGAGGGCGCGCCGGACTTCGTGGTCGAGGTGGTCTCGCCCAGCGACGCGCGCAGGGACTACGTGGTCAAGCTCAACCTCTACAGCACGGCGGGAGTCCGCGAGTACTGGATCGTGGATCCCCAGCTCCGGCGCACGATGGTCTACCGCTACGAGGAGGACGCGGCACCGCAGATCCTGCCATTCGACCTTCCCGTCGAGTCGGGGATCTGCCCGGGCTTTGCCGTGGTTATGGCGGAGCTGGTCTAGGGGGGCGGGCGGAGCCCCCGGCGTACTCCTACCCCTCGCTCGCTATGGCCCACAGCTAGCATGCACTCTGCGCGATTCCGCCCTCATCAACTGCGGTTTTGCACCCACATCGGCGCAGAGTGCATGCTAGCCAGACCCGCCAACGGGACCTGTGCCCATCCACCCGCGCCCTGGTCCAACACCTTGGGAACGGGCATCGCCCCCCTACCCCTCGTGCTTCTCCCTGGCTAACTCGCGCCAGCCCGGCAGCTCGAAATCCACCACACCGCGCCCGCGCTCGCCAATGACGCCCTCCTCCAGAAGTCGGCGCCGGTACTGTGCCACGTAGCCTGTGCTCTTCCCCATGCGCTCGCGGATGTCGCTCACGCGGCTAGGGCCATCGTCCTGCAGCATGGCATCCACAAACGCCAGGTCTCCCTTGCTGAGCTCTTGGTACGTGACCTCCAGGATGTTCGCACGCATCTCCTCGCGGGCACGCTCCACGCCACGCCGGGCAGCCGTGATGTCGATCACGTCCCCCTCGGTCTGCGTCCACATGCGATAGCCCACGAGCTGCATGAGGAAGGGAAAGCCGCCAATGGCGTCCACCGCCTCATCGAGTGCATCCGACTCGATGCACCTGCCACCCTTCGCCACCGTCTCCGCAAGCGCAGTGCGGATATCGGCATCGTCAATGCGCCCCAAATGGTATCTGCTGGCGCGACGCAGAAACGAGATGGACTTGTCGTTGAGCACGCGTGAGACCTGGTACGGGAGACCCGCCATCAGCAGGCAGACCCTACGCCGCTCCCCCACCAGATGCTGATAGGTGGATGCCAGCTCCACCATCTCCGGGAAGCCCGCCTGCAGCTCGTCGACGGAGATGATAAGCCCAAGGCCCTTGTCCTCGAGCTCATCGAGCAGGGTCTCCAGCCTCGTGCGCCAGTTGGGAGCTGCCTGGATGGCTGCGGCGTCCTTGTACTCCCACGTCGCTGACACAGGCCCAACATCTACAGAGGTCAGACGGATGCCTGAGCGCTTGCCTTGCAACTTTTCGGCCGACCGAACCGCCTGCTGCAGAATATCCTCGAGCATGCCCGGCACGGCAGATACGCGCGACGTCACCCAGCCTCGTTCGCGTCCCTCATCAGCCAGAAGCGTGAGGAGCGTCGTCTTGCCAGTGCCGCGCGCGCCAGTGAAGATGGCCGTAAGGTTGGGATCGCCGGGGCCATTGTCGAAGGCGTCCACCACGTTGTCCACCACGTATGACCGGCCCGCCAGAAACGGCGGCACCTGGCCAAACCCGGGGGTAAAGGGGTTCTTATCGACTGTCATAGGCATCTCCCGAATCAACGCTTGAGATTGGGATTGGGATTGGGATTGGGATTGGGGTTGGGGTCGGGGTTGAGAGCCCCTGTCTCCGTCCTTGATTATTTTTGTAGTTTTTGTTTTCTTTGGCAATTTTGGCATTTTTAAATTTCTGTATTGATGTAACAGGCACGCACCACCGAACGCCGCGCCGCCCGCCACCACACGTAACGCCCTCAGCCCCGGGAGTTACCGCCACCTAACTCCCGCCTCGCACCCCGCTCAAGTGTTATACAATGCTAACTATCCACGATTGGAGGCACCCATGAGCATCGGTGCGAAGCTGTTCAGCCTGGCCGTCCGGGCGGCAGGCGTGAAGAAGAAGTACTCCCTGCCCGAGGACCAGTTCCTGGCCGAGGTCCGCAAGATGAACCGCACCCGCGGCTTCTACATGCCGCGCGACACCAAGGCCGTCTACAGCGAGCGCGACGTCCTGGGCAGCCGGTGCCTGGTGGTGCAGCTGAGCGAGACCCCGGCCGAGCGCGCGATTCTCTACTTCTATGGCGGAGGCATGCTCATAGGCCCCGACAAGGGCGACGTGGACGTGCTGGTCAAGCTCGCCCACCGCACCGGCTGCGACGTGTGGTTTCCCAACTACCCGCTCTGCACCGAGCACTGCATAACCGACGCCTACGACGTGGCCTTCGAATGCTACCGCCTCATGCTGGGCATTTACGGCGCGGGCAACGTGAGTACCTGCGGGTTCTCCTCCGGCGGGGCGCTGGCGCTGGGCGTTGCCGCGCATAACAACGCGACCGGCGCGGGCCTCCCCATGCCGCGCCACATCGTGGCGGTCTCCCCCGGCGAGGTCCCCTGGAACGACGCCGAGCGCGCCCTCATGCAGGCAAACAACCCGTCCGACGCCATGGTGGACTACGCCTTTATGGAGAAGGTCGAGCGCCTGGAGCGGCATGGCCGCGACGACGTGCCAGACTACATGATCCACATCTCCAAGGGCGACTTCACCGGCGTGCGCGACGTCCACCTGGTGTACAGCACCAGCGAGGTCCTCTACGGGGCCAAGGCCAACTTCCTCGCGGCCTTCGCGCGCAACGGCGTGGCCTGCACGGTCCGCGAGCGGCCAGGCATGATCCACGCCTACGCCATGCTCCCCTACTTCCACGAGGCCCGCGAGGACTTCGCCGAGCTGGCGGACTACCTGGCGCGCTAGGCGTCGTACAGGTCTGCGGCACTCACGAACCGCACGTCAGTCGCGGCCCCAGCCTTCCGCCGGCTGGCCTTGCCCACCGGCCACTTGGAGAAGACGTAGTACCAGCGCCGCTCATAGTCCCCCACCAGCGGCGCGCGTCTTTGCAGCGTCTTAAGGGCATCGCTCTCGTCGAACGACTCGCGCCACTTGCACTCGCCCACCAGTACGTCCTTCTTGCCAAAGTCGTCCGCGGCCACCACGTCCACGTCGCACGTCTCGCGCGCGACCGGATCCGTCCCCCACCAGGAGTCCACCGTGGTCACCATCAGCGGCAGCGTGCCCGCCTGCGCCTGGCGCACCACCCACTGCTGGCACACTCGCTCGAAGATGTGTCCCTCGTAGTCCGCCCGCCGCTGGTCGACCAGCACGCGCGTGGCGACCTGCCCACCAAGGCCCGCCTCCACCGCCGTCGCAAACGGCGCCACGAACCGGAACCAGAAGGCAAAGGCTGGGTCGGCCACGCGATAGATGCTCTTCTTGCTGCGCACCGCCTCGCCATGGGGCACCACCCGCTCGACGATTCCCAGCTCGCACAGGTTGCGCAGATATGCCGTAATGCTCGACGTCTGCACGTGCGCCTGATCCGCAATTGTGTTCGCACGGGTGGCTCCACCCGCAATGGCACGGAGGACCGAGCTATACGTGCTGGGGTCGCGCAGCTCCTGGCGCAACAGCATGGTTGGCTCGCCGTACATGAGGCCCGTGCCCTCGAAGAAGAGGCGCGACACGTTCTGCTCGAAGGTAGCCGACCCGTCGAGTGCACCCAGGTAGTAGGGGGTGCCCCCAAAAGCAGCATAGTACGACACGCGCTCCTGTGGCGTGCAATCGGGAAGCATGCGCGCGGCATCGAGGTAGTCGAAGGGCTGCAGCTTGAGCTGGGCGGTGCGACGGCCATAGAGGGGGCTCTTCTCGCCCAGGACCTTGCCCTCCATGAAGCCTTGGTTGGACCCGCAGAGAATCATGAGGCAGTCCGTTTGCAGGAAGGAGTGGTCGATGGCTATCTGCAGGGCAGACGGCAAGACCGGGTTCGCCTCCGCGGCGTATGGGAACTCGTCGAACACGAACACGAGATGCTCCCCCGCCGCTCGTTTGGCCAAGAACTCGAAGGCATCCTCCCACGTAGGGAAGGGCGGCATGGTCTGCGGCAGGTCATAGTGGCCGGCCACCACACGCGTGAAGTCGCGCAGGTTGTCCACGTCGGCCTGCTGCTGCGCGGCAAAAAAGAGCGTAGGCTTTCCCGCCGAGAAGCGCTGCAGGAGGGCGGTCTTCCCCACGCGGCGCCGGCCGTAGACCACGAGCATCTGGAACCCTTGGGCCGCGCGCGCATAGAGACCCTCCAGCGAGCGCAGCTCCGCCTCTCGTCCTACAAACATGTGCCCACCATCCAAGAACGGTGCTCCTACAAGATACTTATTATAATAATGCTTATTACGATAAGTATCATGCGAGCCAAGGGCGTCAAGCACTTTTGGCACGGGTGAGGTACGCCCAATTGCACCCTACTGAGCTGTCTGGAGAAGAGGAATGCGCAGGTGAGGCGTTCGGGTGCAGAATTCCCAACGAAGCGGGAATCTAGCGCACCCTATTGCCCGTCCTGCGCGAACAGGCATCGTTAGACCACCAGTAGGGTGCAGCCTGCGGGCGAAAACGGGGGCTACGTGCACCCTAGCGGCCACTCAGCAGGGACAAGGGCCGCCAGACCGCCAGTAGGGTGCACCCCGCGCCGCGCACCCCCACCGCACCGCCGGTCCCGTGCCCACGCCCGTCCCGCACACCCTACAATGAGACCCACCAGCATGAGCAACGCCACCGCCGCAGAAGGGAGGCCACGCATGGCATCGGACGTCGTCAGCATGTACGGCTCGCTGGCGCCCGCCTTCGCCAAGTCCACCCTCCGCCTCATCCGCAACCCGCACGCCCGCATTTATCTCTCGCTCGTCAAGGTCGCCTTCCCCGACACCTCCCAGCCCATGCTGGCCGAGGAGCTCTGGGCCCTGCTCGACTCCGCCCTCGCCTCCATGCAGGGGCGCGCCATCCCCGACCTCCCCATAGAGGACGGCCAGCTCAAGTCCGGCCGCGCCCTCTGCCGCGAGCTCATCGACCAGTACAACTGGCTGGAGTCCACGGTCCTGCCCGACGGCCGCACGGAGTACCGCCTGACCTCGGACGCAGCGGAGGCCATCTCCGTGATCGACCGGCTCAACTCCTCCGAGGGCGTCATGGGTGCCTCTCGCATGCACACGCTGGTGGAGGCCATCGAGCGCGCAAGCGTGCTCTTCTCCACGGACTACGAGTCCGGCCACCGCGTGCTGGTCCAGCGCCTGGCCCAGGCTCAGGCCGAGCTGGACGAGTACAAGGCCCGTGGTGGCGCCGAGCCCCTCACCCCCGAGCGCGCCCGCGACGTGGTCCGCAACCTCCAGGACCTCATGAACCAGCTCCCCCACGACCTCCGCCGGCTGGAGGAGGACGTCCACGGCAACGCCACCCAGCTCATCGAGCGCTTCCGCGAGGACGACCGGCCCGTGGGCGAGGTCATAAAAGGTTATTTGGAACAAGGCCGCGACCTCGTGGCGAACACCGAGCACGGCCGCTCCTTCCTGGACGCTGTGCGCGTGATCGGCGACTCCTCGACCTCCGAGGGCGTGGTGGCCAAGCTGGAGCTGGTGGCAAACGCGCCCCTCAGCGACGGCAAGCCCCTCCCCCAGGCAGCCGCGCTGGAGGACGGCTGGGGCCAGATCTCCCGCGGGATCGCCCAGGTAAACACCGAGAACACCCGGGCCAGCCGCGTGATCGGCCGCTCCATCGCCCAGCACGACGTAACGCGCGACCGCGAGCTCACGGCCGTGCTCAAGCAGCTCGAGTCCGCGGCCTACGCCTGGGCGGCCGACGCCTCGCCCCGCGCGAGGGCGCCCTTCCTCACGAGCACCCAGCGCTGGGACGTTGCCAGCGTGGCCAACCGCCTGGCCAATCCGAGCGTGGCCGCGCCACCGCCCGAGCTCGCGCAGGGCACGCCGGCCGAGGTGACCCTGAGCATGGAGGAGCTCCGCCGCGTGGGCGGGCCCCTCACCAAGGAGCTCCTGGAGGCGATTCTGCGGGCCCTGCCCCTGGACGCCCGGAGCGTGGACCTGGCCGAGGGCTTCAACGCCCTGCCGGCCGAGCGGCGCCGGCCCGTCGAGATTGCGGGTTTTGTGCAGCTGGCGGCCAGCCTGGGCCTAGACCCCGAGCGCGCCCGGGCCGTCCCCTACCACTGCGTGGACCTGACCGGCCGCGACGTGACCTGGCTGGGCCCGCGCATCCGAGTGACCGTGAGCCAGGCCACCCGAGCCAGCGAGAGGATGTGAGCACATGGACGACCTGCCCCGCACGACCGGTGCAACCAACTCGACTTCCGCCGCCCCCGAGCTCGAAGGCATAGATGCGGCCTTCTCGCTTGGCGACCTCCCCCAGACCACGACCCTCGAAGACGCCCTCTCCGACGACGACCCCGGCGACCTGCCCGTTCCCATCCGTCGCGCCCTCACCGTCCTTCTCAAGCAGGCCTACGTCTGCGAACTGGACCAGCCGCGCGACTACGCGACAATCGCGGCCAACCGCGGCGAAATCTCCCGCGCCCTGGCCAACCTGGGCCTGGCCCTCAAGCTGAGCGAGCGTTACGGCTGCGCCTGGGCCGTGCAGGCGGGCGTGGCCGGCAAGAGCCCCCTCCTCGCGCTCAAGACGCCCGTCCCTCTCACCCGCGACCCTTCCATCCTGCTGATCTCCCTCCGCGTGCAGCAGCACGCCCTCGAGACCCGCGGCGAGGAGAACTGGTTCGTGGACCGCGAGGACCTGGAGGGCATGCTCAAAGCCGGTCCCTATGCCGACGATCGCGACGGTGCCCGCGTGTCCAAGGCGGTTCGGCTGGCCATCGAGCGCCTCTGCGTGTACGGCTACCTCAAGGCGGTCCCCGGCGTGGAGGACCGCTACCGGATAATGCCCATCCTGCCGGCAGTGTTCGGCCTGGATCGGGCGCGCGAGCTCTTGTCTGCCTTTGGCGTGTCGGAGGACAAGGACGACGACGCCTCCGCCCCCGCCACTCCCAACCCTCGACCCGAGGAGGCCTGACGTGGCAGCACCCGAGTCCATGATGGCCGGTCTCTTTGCCCAGCAGTGGCGGCTGGCCCGCATGCAGGTCGTCAACTGGGGCACCTTTTGTGGCTACCACGACTTCGCGCTCGCGACCAACCGCACGGACGGCACCGCCCCCGTGATCATGATCACAGGCGAGTCCGGTACGGGTAAGTCGACACTCCTTGATGCGAAGACGGCCGTCCTCCAGCGAAACAACGTGCGCTTCAACTCCGCGAGCAACGCCGTGGCCCACGGCCGGGCGCGCGGCGGCTCCCAGCGCTCCATCTACTCCTACGTGCTGGGCAAGCAGGACGACGTGCTGGACCCCGACACCGGCGAGGAGCACGAGAGCTTCCTGAGGACCACCGCCACGCCGCAGTGGTCGGCCGTAGTCCTCGGCTTCGCGGACACGTCGGGGGCCGGCTTCAGCGCCGCGCGCTTCTGGTACCTGCCACAGGGCGGCGATGAGGCAGACCTGAAGACCTTTATGCTCACGGCCCCGCAGGATCTGGACCCGCGCCTCCTGGGCCCGGCGCTTACGCAGGCGCCCGGCAAGCGCACCTTCGCGGAGGTCTACCCCGCGGCCACCCAGCACGACACCGTGTCTGCCTTCCTCACCTACGTGTACGGCGAGCTGGGCATCGGCGACGCCGGCGACGGCGACAACGCCATGAAGCTCCACGAGCGCATCCAGGGCGGCTACCCCATCACCGACGTGGATGCCCTCTTCAAGGAGCTCGTGATCGACGAGCCCACCACCTACGACTACGCCCAGAAGGCCCTGGCCGCCTTCGACGAGGGCGAGGGCGTGTGGCGCCAGATGGACGAGATCCGCCGCAAGGTCGAGGCCCTCTCCGGCATCCGCGAGATCTACACCACCTACACGCAGCAGTCCGAGCGGGCGGGGCTGCTGGAGTCGCTGCTGATGGAGGGCCCGGTGGCCGGCACGGCGCCGGGACACGGGGTCGGAGCTGCTGTCACGCCGTCGGCCGTCGCGGACCCGCTGGGCCTGGTCCTGGCACGCCGCCACCTGGAGGTCCTGGCCCACGCGACGGACGAGGCGCACGCCACCGAGGCTGAGCAGCAGGACGAGCTGGCCCGCACGGAGGTGCACCTGGCCACCCAGCAGCGCGAGCTGGAGGAGGTCCGCCGCGAGGTGGCCGAGCAGGGCGGCGACGCGCTCGACCGCAGGCGCCAGGAGCTCGAGGCCGCACGGGCGCAGGCCAAAGCCCGCGCGTCCGCCCGCAAGGAGCTGGCCGACCTTCTTGCCATCGTGCGCCAGGACCTGCCGGCCGACGAGCCGGCCTACACCGCCATGGCCCGCGAGGCCGGCGTCCTTCTCTCCGGCCGAGACGCCGCAAACGAGCAGCTCAACGCCCGTCTGGTCGCCCTCGGCGTGGAGGCCCAGAAGGTCCGCGCGCAGCTGGAGGAGACCAGCCGGCAGCTGGACTTCTACCGTCGCAACCGCACGCGCATCACGCCCCAGATGGGCGAGGCCCGCGCTGCCATGACCAAAGCCCTGGGCGTGCCCGCGACCGACCTCCCCTACGCAGCCGAGCTCATGGACATGGCACCCGGCCAGGAGGACTGGCGCCTGGCGGCCTGCATCGGCTACCACGGCCTGGCCACCCGCGTGCTGGTGGACGCCCGCCGGCTGGACGACCTCTCCCGCGCCATCGACAGCCTCAAGCTGGGCCGGCGCGTGACCTTTACGGGTGTGGACCTGGCACGTAGCCGTCACGGCGGGCAAGGCCGGCGCGGCTGGCTCTCTTCGAAGATGCAGGTCAAGCCCGGCACGCCCTTTGCCGGCTGGCTGTGGGACCAGATGAGCCGGCCGGAGAACGACTGGCGCTGCGTGGACGGCCCCGACCAACTGGGTGGCCGCGAGCGCAGGATCGACCCCGCGGGCCAGACGCGCGAGGGCATGCGCGGCGCCCACGGCTACGACCCGCGCACCACGCTGATCATCGGCTTCGCAAACGACGACCTCATAGCCCAGCTTCAGGCCCAGAAGGACGACCTGACCCGCCAGCTCATGGACTTGAACGGCCAGACGCAGGACGTCAGCGATGCCCAGAAGCTGCTGGACCGTCGCTGTGACGCCGCGCGCTGGATGGCCCACCACGCCTGGGACGACGTGGACGTGGAGGCCGCCCGCGCCCAGGTACGCGAGCTGGAGGAGGAGGTCCGCCGCCTGGAGGGCGACGACGCGCTGCGTCGCTTGGTGGAACGCCGCGACGCGCTGGACCGCGCCGTCATGGAGCTACAGCAGGGCATCGGCGCTGGCCGCCACGCGTTGGGCCAGACGCAGACGCTCTTGTCGGCACTCGAGGCGCGGGCGGAGACCGCGCGGACCTCGCTGGACGCGGCCGGGCACACCGGCCTTGTGGCCACGCCGCGCCAGGAGGCGGTGGTCCGGGCCTTCCTGCAGGACCAGGAGCAGGGCCTCTCACCCCTGGCCGGCGGAGCCAGCTGGCGGGACCTGGCCGATGCCTTCCCCCGCGTGTGCGAGCGCGTGCGCACGGAGGTGCGCTCGTCTCTGGGCGTGGCGCGCAAGCAGACCTCGCAGGCCCAGAACATGCTGGAGAAGATCTTCTCCACCTACCACACCCAGTGGCTGGGCGAGGATGACCCCACCGGCGTGGGCGTGGCCTCCTACCCCGACTACCTGCGCATGCTGGAGGAGCTGGAGGCAAACAAGCTCAACGAGCCCCGCAACGAGTGGCTGCGCACCATGTACTCTCAGGTGGGGGCCTCGCTCGTGCCCCTCTCGGACGCCTTCTCGCAGGACCTGCGGCAGATCCGCGGCCGCATGAGGCCCATCAACCAGATCATGGGGCAGTTCGACTTTGGCCCCGAGCACGGTCAGTTGGAGATCCTGGTGCGCGACCGCACTGCCGCCGCGACCGCCCGCCTACGCCGCGAGCTCAACGAGTTCTCCGAGCTGGCCACCAAGCCCGAGCAGGCCATGGCCGGCGAGCGCTACCACCAGCGCCTGCGCGACTTCATGGAACGGCTGCGCGAGGAGTTGGCGCGCGGCGACCGCGGCGCGCTCAACACGAAGGGCCTGGTGCGGATCACGGTGCTCGCGCGCTACCCCAAGGAGTCCGGCAAGCCCGACAACACGTTCTCGTCGCTCGACGCCAAGTCCGGCGGCGAGACCCAGGAGCTCATCGCCTTTATCCTGGGGGCGGCCCTGCTCTTCTGCCTGGGACGCAACGCCGAGGGGCTGCCGTCCTTCTCGCCGGTCTTTCTCGACGAGGCCTTCATCAAGGCCGACGAGCACTTCACACGGCGGGCGATAAACGCGCTCAGGGGCCTGGGCTTCCAGATCGTGATCGCCGTGCCCACGAGCAAGGTCCAGGCCGTGGAGCCCGTGGCCGACCAGTACGTCTGCATCACAAAGAGCCGCGAGGGGCACTCCTTCGTGAGCCCGCTCGCGCGCGGGTAGGCGGCCGGCATGCTCAAGGGGATCGACCGGGTGCGGGCGCAGGTCACGCGGGCCGTAGAGCAGGACATGTGGGCCGTGGCCGTGCGCGAGGCGCGCGAGGGCGTGGCGGCGGGTGCGGGCGGTGCGGCCGTGGGCGCGAGCGGGGCGGCGGGCGACGCCACCGGGCGCTGGCCGCTCGCAGTGGCGCTGGGCACGCTCAGCAAGAAGGACCTCGTCGACGGCATCGGGGCCGTGGTGGCCTACGGCTCGGAGCTCTCCGCCTGGGCGGCGCGCATGGGGCTCGAGGTGATGTGGGAGTCGCGGCGCGCGGGCGGCCTGCAGCGGGTGCCCACGCACGTGATAGTGCCAACAATTGATGCGGGCGCACGCATCGCCGGACGCGAGGTGGAACGCCGTCTCGCGCTGGCGCGCAGGCGGGCGGCGCAACTTGCGGAGCACTTCCCCGCCGTGGCCGACAAGGACTTCGAGCGCGTGCTCAAGCTCACGACCGGCTGGGCTGAGCTGGACTTTCAGCTCCTGGTTGCGGCGGCGGACTGGTTTGCCGCGCACGACGCCACGGGTCTGACGCCGCGCCAGGTGCCGCTGCCGGGCTTCCATGCCAAGTGGCTGGACGCGGCGGGACGGCGCGGGCTTGTTTGCACGCTGTGCGGCAAGGGGGACCTAGGTCTCGTGGAGCGCAGGCCCACGCTCGTGGAGTTCGCCTACCTGGACCCCGATTACCTGGCCGGCGGCGGGCGGCGCTACGACAGCCACCTTGCGGGCGACGTCGGCCGGCCGGCCTACGCGCCGAGCCTCGTGGTGGTCGTCGAGAACCGCGACTCGTACCTTGCGTTCCCGCAGGTAGCTGGCGGTATCTGCGTCTTTGGCGCCGGACGCGCGGGCGTGGCGGCGCTTCCCGAAATTGATTGGGTGGCCGCGGCTCCGCGCCTCCTCTATTGGGGCGACATGGACGCCGCCGGGCTGGAGATCCTGGACGCCTATCGCGCGGCCGGCCTGCCCATGGAGAGCCTCCTCATGGACGTGGCGGCCTACAAGGAGCACCGGTGCTTCGGCACCAAGATGACTGCGGGCAAGCAGCCGCTAGCCGACCACCGCGCCCAGTCCGTGCCGCACCTGGCGGCCGAAGAGCTGGAGCTGTACGAGCTTCTGACCTCGCCGGACTTCGACGGGCCACGCCGCATCGAGCAGGAGCGCATCCCACTCGCCGCCGCCCTCCTCGCGCTCGGCGGGCGCCAGGGGGTACTCCCCTAGTGGCCAAAAACGGGCATTAGGGGAGTACCCCCTGGCGCCCGCCCCAATTGTGCACAGACCATCCCAAGCCCCGAGGCGCATGCACCCTACTGGCCTATCCGGGGAAGATGGACGCGTCGGCGTGCCGTTGGGGTGCAAGCCCTCGCCGCCTCCGCCGGCCCGGCCGTCCCACACTCACGCTCACGCGCTTCTCGCTCACGGAAATCACCTTGCGAACCCATCAGGGTCAAACAGCTTGGGACAGCGTAAGGGTTGGACGACGTAAGGAGCTTGTAAGGTTGTCAAATATACTTGACACAGCGCGGCCCCGGCCGTACCTTCTAGATGTCAAGTATATCCGACATCGCGGGACTGGAGGCCCTCATGGATATCGTTGGCATCTTCGTGGTAGCACTGGTATTTGTTGGCGCCATCATCGCCCTCAAGGACAAGAGCAGCGACTACGACGAGCGGCAGGTGGCCGTCATGGGCAAGGGCTACCAGATCGCCGTGTTCGCCATGGCCGGGCTGATGGGCCTTGGCAGCGTGATCTACGACGAGCCCGCCGCCCTGCCCGTGAGCGCCGCCGACTACATGTTCCTCACGCTCGTTGTCGGCGCCGCCATCTTCATGGTCTACGACGTCTGGCACGGGGCCTACTTCCGCGTGCACGAGAAGAACGCCCGGACCGCCGGCATTCTGTTTGCGATCACCGGAGCCCTCAACTTCGTACTTGCGCTCCAGGATGGCGAATTGTGGGGCATCGCGTTCGGGCTCTGCTTCCTGGCGGTGGGCGTCACAATCCTCGTGCGGCTGGCCCTCGACGCGCACGAGGCCGCGGCTGAGGATGCGGGCGAGGGCGGCGACCCCGGTGAGGGTGGCGCTTCGGGCGAGGGCGACAACCCCGGTGAGGGCGACGCCGAATGAGTAACGACCGCATGAAGGCCGCGCGCGCCGAGAAGGGCTACTCGCAGCAGCGCCTGGCCGACCTGGTAGGCGTCTCTCGCCAGACGATAAACGCGATCGAGCGCGGCGACTACAACCCCACCATCAAGCTCTGTATCTCCATCTGCCGCGAGCTCGGCCGCACGCTCGATGACCTCTTCTGGGAGGGCTAGCGGGCACCAGGGGGTACTCCCCTGGTGCCCGCCCGTCTCACGGCGCAGTCGCGTCGCCCGGCGCATCTACCGCACCTCGTACGGCGAGTCCTCCCCGCGGGAGAAGGCGAGCAGCGCGCTGCACGAGGTTGCCATCATCTGCTGCACGTCCTCCTGCGTGTAAAAGGCCATGTGCGGAGTAACAATCACGTTGGAGAAGGCGTCCAGCACGGCGCGGTCGCGGTTGGGCAGGACCTCGCGCGACATGTCGTGGTAGTAGAGGTTGGACTCGTTCTCTATGGTGTCCAGCGCGGCTGCCCCAAGATGGCCGGACTCCACCGCGTCCACAAGCGCCGCCGTGTCCACGAGCGACCCGCGCGCGGCGTTCACCAACACCGCACCGGGCTTCATGGCGGCAAAGGCCGCGGCATCAATCATGTGGCGGTTCTCCGGAGAGCCTGGCGCATGCAGCGTGATGATGTCCGCCGCGGACAAGAGCTCTTCCAGCCCCACGTAGGTAGCCAGACCTGCTAGGTCGTCACGCGGATAGGGGTCGTACGCAAGCACCTTGCAGCCAAAACCTTGCAGGTGGCGCACCACCGTGGCACCAATGCGACCTGTGCCCACCACGCCGACGGTTGCAGAAGATATGTCCAGCCCGATCTTTCCCTGCAGCGAGAAGTCCTGCGCCGACGCCATGCGGCCAATCAACTTGACGCGACGGGCTGCCATCATCATGAGCATGATGGCGTAGTTGGCCACACCCTCGGGCGGGTAGGCCGCGTGTCCCACCCGCATGCCCAGCCCGTGCGCGTGCGCCACGTCGATATGCTCGTAGCCGATGGACCGCGTGGCGATGTTGCGCACGCCCAGCCGGTACAGGGCGTCCAGACGCTCCGCCGGCATGGGGTTGGTGATGATGCTCAGGGCGTCGTGACCAGCCACAAGATCCAGGTTCTTGTCGCTCGGGTAGTCCGCGGTCCAGTCAAACTCAAAGCCCATCTCCTGGGCACATTCCTCGAGGTAGCCCAGCTCGTCGTAGGGCCGTAGGGCATAGGCAAAGAGCTTCATCGGACCGCTCCTCTCGCTCCGTTCGGTTCAAGTGCACGCCGCTAACATACACTCTGTAACAGGCTTAGATAAAAGCCCAGTTATCCGCACGCGTTCTACACAGAGTGCATGCTAGCGGCGCACCCGGTCGGCAGCGGGTCGCCCGGCCGGCAGCGGGTCGCCCGGCCGGCAGCGGGTCGCCCGGCCGCCGACCACGCCCGCCGCGCTACAGTTCTATGAGCTCGTCGGTTATGAACGTGAGCCGCTCGGAGCCATCCGCCGTGATCAGGTAGTCGTCCTCCTGGCGCACGCCGCCCACGCCCGGCACGTAGAGGCCCGGCTCGATGGTCGTGATCGTGCCGGCCTCGTAGGGCGTGTCGTCGCTCGGCGAGATGAAGGGCCACTCGTGGATGGCCAGGCCAAAGCTGTGGCCGAAGCCGTGGGGCGTCTCGTAGCCCGCCCCGGTGATCACCGCGTTTATGGCGTCGTGCACGGCGTGCGGCGTGGTGCCCGCGCGCAACGCCTCGTGGCCGGCTCGCTTGGCCTCGGTCACCACATCAAACATGTGCCGAAGCTCCGGCCTCGCCGGCCCCAGGCTCACGGTGCGGGTGATGTCCGAGCAGTAGCCCTTGTACCCCGCGCCAAAGTCGATGGTCACGAAGTCGCCCTTCTGCAGCACGCGGTCCGTCACCGTGGCGTGCGGGCAGGCGCCGTTCTCGGGGCCGGACGCGACGATGGTGGTAAAGCAATAGCCCGAGCCGCCGTGCGCGCGGAACTCGCGCTCGAGCGCGTTGTCCACGTCCTTCTCGGTAACGCCGGGCCGGATGTGGTCGAGAAGCGCATAGAAGCTGAGCATGCTGATGCGGCAGGCCTCGCGGATGGTCGCGATCTCCTCGGGGGTCTTGTGTGCCCGCATGTGCTTGATGTAGGGCGTGGCGGCAACCCACTCCACGTCGGGCGCCTGGGCCGTGAGCTGCAGGAAGTTGGCATGACTCAGGGTGTCGGGGTAGTAGCCCACGCGAGCGGTGGTCGCGCTGGCCTGGGTCGCGCCGGCTGTGGCTAGCTGGGCGACCACCTGGCCGGCGGTGCCGTAGTAGCCCGGCACTCCCTTGTGCCAGTCGCGGACCTCGTAGGCCGGGCACTCCTTGGCCATCTGCGTGACGTAGCGGCGGTCGGTCACGAAGAAGTTCGTGTCGTCTGCGCCGGGCGTGAGCACCAGCACCGCCACGCCGTCACCGCCCGTAAAGCCCGTGAGGTAGGCCACGTCGAAGCCGTCGCCAACCACAAGGGCGTCCAGCCCGTCCGCCGCCATCTGCCGCTCGACCGCGGCCAGCCGCTGGTCGTAGATCGTCTCTGCCGTCTCTGTCATGGAAAGCTCCCTCCCGCGTCGTGTGCACCACCAGCATACGAGTGCGGCGGGCGAAAGTGAGAGCTTTTTCTCGTTGCGCACAAGCGGGTTCGGGGCCGCCGGGCCGGGTCGGACCACCGTGCGGCACTGCACCGGGCCGGGCCACCACCCGGCCGCCGGGCCGCGCCGCGCCGCCGCCGGGTGGCGCCGCCCACGCCTAGTCCGCGAACCCCTCCCACACGGGCCGGCCAGGATAGACGAGCGCCTGTTCCTTGCCGCTCAGAACGTCGCAGGCTGCCTGGGCCATGGCCTGCTGCTCCAGCTCGCCGGGATAGCAGAACACGGGCGCGATCCAGCCGCAGCGATCGCGTACGCCGTCCGCCACGTCGTCGAAGCGCAGGAGCCCGCCCGTGAGCAGAATCGCGTCCACCTGCCCGCCCAGCGCGCCCGCCATGGCGGCTATCCACTTGCAAGTCTGATATATCATGGCTGTCCACACGCGCCGCGCCGTGGGGTCGCCCTCCTCCACCAGCGCATGCACCGCATCGGAGCTCGACGTCCCGAACCACGACGAGAACCCGCCCGCCTGCGAGCAGAGGCCGCGCACGTCCTCGGCCGGCAGTCCCCACAGGTGGTCCAGGACGTCCGTCACGGCCATGGACCCCATGCGCGTGGGCGTGAAGGGCCCCTCTCCCCCGCCGGCGTCGTTGCCGTCGACCATGCGGCCGCGCCGGTGCGCCGTCACCGATATGCCGCCGTCGATGTGAGCCACCACGAAGTTGTGGTCCTCGTAGCGGATGCCCTGCTCATCGCAGTGCCGGCGCGCGACGGCCTTGAGGTTGAGCGCGTGGCTCACCGCCTTGCGATAGACTCCGCGCACGCCGGTGACGCGCGCCTCGTCGCAGAGCTCGTCAACCACGGGCGGGTTGGTCATGAGGGCCAGACCGCCAAAGCGCTCCTGAACCCGCCGCGCCATCTGCACGCCCAGCATGGAGGCGTGATAGAGCCCGCCCTTGCACGCGCGCGTGTCTTCCACCAGCCGGTCGTCGATGGCGTAGATCCCGCCCGGCACGGGGTAGCACCCGCCGCCGCGGCCCATCACCGCGTCCACGCCCGTAAGGTCCACGCCGTTCTCGCGCAGGAAGTCCCAGAGAACGCCCATGCGGTAGTCCAGCTGGTCGTTTATGGTGCCGAGGCCGCGGAGCATGGCCGAGTCGTGGAACACGTCCGTGTCCAGCACGCAGGCCCCGCCCTCGAAGAGCGAGACCTTGGTGGAGGTGGACCCGGGGTTTATCACGAAGATGCGCCACGGGCCCGACACGGTCTCGCCCACGTTGTCGTGCGCCGCGGGTCTCTGGTATCCGTCCTGCATGCTGCGCTCCTTGCGTCAGAGTTTGCGTCAGAGTTTGCGTCAGAGTTTGCGTCAGAGATCCCCGCGCCAGCGACGCGCGGCCGCCGCCAGCTTGGGATACACCCGCTCGCGCATCCAGGGTTCGGTGCTGGCGGCAATCGCGTCCTCGGGCGCGAACCAGCGGAGGTCCTTGTTCTCGTCGGGCTTCACGCGCAGCGGCTCCGCGGGATCGGCCACGATGAGCCAGCTCACGTTGAGGTGCACGTGCGAGCTCACGTATCGGCCGCGCTTCTCGTGACCGGCCACGGTGAGGATCTCGAGCGACGCCGGCACCTCCATGGCCGGCCGCACGGACGTGAGCCCGCTCTCCTCGCGCACCTCGCGCAGGGCCACGGCAAGGAGGTCGTGCTCCCCGTCCGCGTGCCCGCCCAGCCAGGACCAGCTGCGATAGATCAGGTGCCAGCACATGAGCGCCTGCGACGCGTCCGGGCTTATCACCCAGGCCGCGGCCGTCATGTGCGCGCGGTCGTTGGCTCGCGTCCACACGTCCTCCGCATCCAGCAGCCGCAGCATGAGGTCCTTGTCGCGAACCTCCTGCTCGTTGACTGGCTCGTACGCGCGGATAAGGTCGGTCGAGTCCACTTCCGTCACTCCCCCTCCGTGCCAAGAGCGTCTGCCCCAAGAGTGTCAGGCACTCTTGGCCCGAGGAGCTCCTGCAGCTGGGCCGGCTCGAAGTGATACTCCCGCCCACAGAAGTGGCAGTGCACCTCGGCCGGCTCGCCCTTGGCGATCATGTCCTCCAGCTCGGCGCGCCCCAGCGCCAGCACCACGCGGGCGGCGCGGTCCTTGTTGCACCCGCAGTGGAACTCCACCGGCATGGCGTCCAGCTCCTGGTAGCCCATGCCGCGCAGCAGGTGGTCGAGCATGCTCGTGGGCGTGTGGCCCTCCTCCAGGAGCTCGGTCACGGACTTGACGCCCTCGAGGTTGGCCTGCATCTGGTCCACGAGCGCGTCATCGTAACCGGGCATGAGCTGGATGATAAAGCCGCCCGCCTGCCGCACGCTCAGGTCCACGTCCACCAACACGCCCACGCCCACGGAGGTGGGCACCTGCTCGCTCACGGCGAAGTAGTACGTGAGGTCGTCGCCCACCTCGCCCGTGGACAAGGGCACGCTGCTGGAATAGGGCTCGATGCCCGGCAGGTCGCGCACCACCGTGAGCGATCCCGCGCCCATGCCGCCGCCCACGTCCAGGTGGTGGCCCGGCCCCTCCTTGAGGTCCAGCCACACATGGGGGTGGTTGGCGTAGCCCTTTACCTGGCCGTGGTTGTTTGCAGTGACGGTCAGACCGCCGATGGGCCCGTCGCCGGACATGGTAAGGGTGATGAGCTCGCGGTCGTCCTTCTCCATGGCGCCCATCATGAGGCCGCCCATCATGAGGCGCCCCAACGCGGCCGTTACCAGCGGGCTCGCGGTGTGGCGCTCGCTCGCCTCCTGCACGGTGGCGCGCGCCGTCACGGCGAAGGCGCGGATGAGCCCGTCGGCTGCCGTGCCGCGCACCAGGTGGTCACCCGCGCGCACCACGTCGCTGAAGCCAATGACCTTGCTGTCTGCAACCACCCCATCTGAGGTGGTAACCGTCCCGCGCTCGTCCTCGCTCATGCCTTTGTCCCTCTTCCGCCGCCGCTCGTCCCCTACTGCTTTAATGCACCGCCCGTTCCAGTCCACCCGAAGTAGGGCAAACTCAAATTATGACGTCAAATCGGAACTTTTCGGTGTCGCATCCTCTAGCAATGGCCCTCCGGCGCAGGTTTACCCGAGTTGTGTGGCGACCAGAGCCACCTCTCCACCACCCGACGAACGAGACGACACCGAAAAGCTCCGATTTGATGTCATTTTCGCCCAATCCTCTACTTCGCCTGCCTCCCGGCCGGCCGTGCAACGTTCACGCAACGAGTGCCGACCGTGCTGGCCCGTGCGAACAGGCGCGAAAACAGCGGCTCCCGGCAAGGGCGGCCCAGGCATGCCGCGAGCCGCAGCCAAGAGCACCCGATCGGACGCCCACCGCCCTACCGCCCATTCGCGACGCAGCTACCCGGCACCCGCCCAGCACCATGCACCCGCTAGATGAACCGTCCCGTCACGCTCTCCGGGCAGGCCCGCACGTCGTCGGGTGTGCCTGCCACCACCACGCGGCCGCCGTCCTTTCCGCCGCCGGGACCCATGTCCACGATCCAGTCCGCGTTGCGGATCACGTCCAGGTCGTGCTCGATGACCACGACCGTGGCACCCTGGTCGATGAGCCCCTGGAAGACCACGAGCAGCGTCCGCACGTCGAGCGGGTGCAGGCCGATCGTGGGCTCGTCGAAGACAAAGACCGACCCCTCCTGGCCGCGACCCATCTCGCTCGCCAGCTTGAGCCGCTGCGCCTCGCCGCCACTGAGGCCCGGCGTCTCCTCCCCAAGCGTGAGGTAGCCCAGGCCGAGATCGTGCAGGACCTCCAGCCGCCGCTGCAAAAGTTTGATACCACGGCACGCGTCCAGCGCCTCGTCCACGCTCATGTCCATGAGCTCGGGCAGGCTGTGGGGCAGGCCGTCCTTGCCCACGCGCACGACCTCCCAGGCCGCGCGAGAGTAGCGCGACCCTCGGCAGTCTGGGCAGGTTATGTCCACGTCGGGCAGGAACTGGACGTCGAGCGAGATCTGGCCCGTGCCATCGCAGGTGGGGCAGCGGAGCTTGCCCGTGTTGTACGAGAAGTCGCCGGCCTTGTACCCCAGCTCGCGCGCGCCCGGCGTGCGTGCAAAGAGCTTGCGGAGCTCGTCGTGCACGCCCGCGTACGTGGCCACGGTACTTCGAACGTTTATGCCAATGGGCGTCGCGTCGATCAGCTTGGCCTGGGTGATGCCGGGAGCGTCCACCTCGCGCACGTGCGCCGGCAACGGCTCGCCCGCCACCATCGTGCGCAGGGCCGGCACCAGGCTCTCCAGCACCAGCGTGGTCTTGCCCGAGCCCGAGACGCCCGTGACCACCGTCATCCGCCCGCGCGGCAGGTCCACCGCCAGCGGCCGCACGGTGTGGATGCCCCCGGTCTCCAGGTGGATGACGCCCAGCGAGAAGAGCTCGTCTTCCGGGATCGCCGGCCGGACACGCGAGTCCTTATCGCCAGCCAGGAAGGGCCCGATCCGCGACGCCGGGTCCGCCGCCACGGCCGCCACCGGCCCCTGGGCGATCACGCGTCCGCCGTCCGCGCCGGCGTCGGGCCCCATCTCCACGATCCAGTCCGCGTGCCGCAGGACCTGCGTGTCGTGGTCCACGAGCACCACGGAGTTGCCGTCGGCCACGAGGTCGTCCATCACACCGGTGAGGCCACGGAGGTTCTGCGGGTGCAGGCCGATCGAGGGCTCGTCCAGCACGTAGAGCACGCCGGTCGTGCGGTTGCGGACGGCACGGGCCAGCTGCACGCGCTGGCGCTCGCCCGTGGAGAGCGTGGCCGCCGCGCGGTCCAGGCTCAGGTATCCCAGCCCCAGGTCGAGCAGGCGGCGCGACGTGTCATCAAAGCTTTCGCATATCGACCTCGCCATGGGGCGCATCTCCGCAGGCAGCGAGTCCGGCACGCCGGCAACCCAGTCCACCAGGTCCGCGAGCGTCATGGCCGTGGCGTCGGCGAGCCCGATGCCGCGCAGCCGCGGCGCGCGGGCGGCGGCGGAGAGGCGCGTGCCCCCGCAGTCGGGACAGACGTCCTCGCGCAGGAACTTCTCGATGCGCTTCATGCCCTTCTCGTCCTTGGCCTTGGCTAGCGAGTTGAGCACGGAGTTGACGGCGGAGTAATAGGTGAAGTCCATCTCGGTGGACTGGCCGGTCTTGGGGTTGAGGTAGTGGAGGTGGTGCTTCTCCTGCGCGCCGTGATAGACGATCTCCTTCTCCTCGGGCGTGAGGTCGCGGAAGGGCACGTCCGTGCGAACGCCCAGGTCGCGAGCCATGTCGGCCATGAGGGACCACATGAGGGAGCCCCACACCACCACGGCGCCCTCGTCGATGGTCTTTGTGTCGTCGGGCACGAGCGTGGACTCGTCCACCGTGCGCACGACGCCCGTCCCGCCGCACGTGGGGCAGGCGCCTGTGGAGTTGAAGGCCAGGTCCTCGGCGCTCGGACCATAAAACTTCTCACCGCACACCGGGCACGTGATGGGCTGGTCGGCCGCCACGGCAAGGCTCGGCGGTGCGTAGTGGCCGTTGGGGCACCGGTGGCTGCCCAAGCGCGAGAACATGAGCCGCAGGCTGTTGAGCAACTCTGACATGGTGCCAAAGGTGGACCGTATGCCCGGCACGCCCGGCCGCTGCCGAAGGGCCAGGGCCGCGGGCACGTAGCGGACCTCGCGCACGTCGGCGCGCTCGGCCTGGGTCATGCGGCGACGCGTGTAGGTAGACAAGGACTCCAGGTAGCGGCGCGAACCCTCGGCGTAGAGGATGCCCAGCGCGAGCGACGACTTGCCCGAACCCGAGACGCCCGCCACGCCCACGATCTGGCCGAGCGGGATGTCGACGTCTACGTCCTTGAGGTTGTGTACCCGCGCGCCGCGGACCTCGATATGATCGACCTTGGGCATAAGGACCTCCCTGAGTAGGTGGGTAGGCCGGGCGGCAGGCGGGCCTGGCAGGATTGCCTGGTCTAGCTTAGAGCTCTGCGGCGGGGCGCGCAACGGGCCCAAGATGCGACGCGCATGCGGAACGGGCCGGGCAGCAGCCGGAACCTCGGCACGCGCCCCGCGCAACGCCGAGCGGTACGGTTATCCTTGAGGACGATATCGTTACGAGAGGATCCCCATGACAGGTAAAAGCGGGCACTCCACCCCGGCAACCCACGGCGCACACACGACTCATCTCCGGCGCCAGCGCGTGCTCGCGATCGTGGCTGGCGTGATCGCGGCGCTGGTCGTGGCCGCCGCTGTCTACCTGAACACCTACTACCACGCGTCGGACACGGCGTTGGTGGCGCTTGCCAGCGACGACGTCGTGACCGTGACCGAGCAAGACGACGGCGACCTGGTCTTCGCGCCGGCCGCGAGCAAGACCGCAGCCGCAGCCCCCGGCGCAGGAGTCGGTCTCATCTTTTATCCTGGCGGAAAGGTGGACCAGCGCGCCTACGCTCCGCTCATGCACGCCTGCGCCGAGCGCGGCTTTACCTGCGTACTGGTGCGCATGCCATTCAACCTGGCCGTATTCGATGCAAACGCCGCAGACGGCGAGAAGGCCGCCTTCCCGGAGGTCTCCCGATGGTATCTGGGCGGCCACTCCCTCGGCGGTGCCATGGCTGCAAGTTACGCCTCAACCCACGCAGACGAGTACGCTGGCCTTCTTCTCTGCGCGGCCTACTCAACGAAGGACCTGAGCGCGACGGGTCTGGCCGTCGAGTCCGTCTACGGCACAGCCGACGGCGTGCTCAATCGCGGGTCGTACGAGAAGTACCGTGGAAACGTCCCGCAAATGGTTGAGGATGTGATACCCGGTGGCTGCCACTCCTACTTTGGTGACTACGGTGCGCAGGACGGTGATGGTCAGCCCACAATCGGCCGCGAGGAGCAGATGGCTCGCACCGCCGACGACCTGGTGGCGCTCGCGGGGCGCTAGCTAGTCGCGCAACGGCACGGAAACGCCTGTTTCCGCTTGCGATACTCGGGGTGGCCAGAAAAAAGTTTGCGCTCAGGGCATGGTCATTCGCGAAAACGTGCATCTGGTGCCTCTGAACGCTGACTTTTTCCGAGGCATCCCGAGTATCACTGCGCCCGCGACGCGCAGAAGTGCCACCGCAGGTACAGATTCGCAGCTCCGCAGCGATGCCGCTTGGCAGTCGGGCGCATGGGCCAGACCGGATTCGGTCGGCACTACATCACGGCCGACCGGGTTGGAACCGCCGTCGAACACACAGGCCGAACCGATCGCGTTACAAGGCACTCACGTTCTGCGATGGCTCTAGCCCAGCAGATCGCGGTAAATCGCCTCGTCGCGGGGAGTAAAGACGTTGAAGACCACATGCGTGGGCCCCGCACCGGCCGCTGGGGTCACCGCTGCTACCGTCGGGATCGCCACGCCCGTCGCAACGTGCTCGTCCAGCCACTCGCTCACCGTTCGCACGGCAATCTGCGCCGCCTCCTCCTGCGGAAAGCCGAAGACCCCCGTGCTGATGCAGCAGAAGGCGATGCTCGTGCACCCCGCGCCGACCGCCGCCTCTAGGCAGGCCCGGTAGCAGCGCGCGAGCTCCATGCGATGGCGCGCCGTCGGCCGCCCCTGCGCGATGGGCCCCACCGTGTGGATCACGTAGCGCGCCGGCAGGTTGTACGCCGGCGTGATCTTGGCCTGGGCGGTCGGCTCCTCGTGGCCCTGCGCCGCCATGATCCGCGCGCACTTGGCGCGGAGCTGCACGCCCGCAAAGGTATGGATGGCGTTGTCGATGCAGTGGTGACCGGGCACCCAGCAGCCCAGCATCTGGGAGTTGGCGGCGTTCACGATCGCGTCCACCCGCAGGCGTGTGATGTCTCCGCGCCAGAGGGATATGCGCTGGTCAGCGGCGGTACGCGGGAGGTCACGGGCATCCGTCACGCCCGCCGAAGCGATCCGCGCCCGCAGCATCCGGTCCTGCGCCGCCAGCCATTCGTCCGGCACCGGGTCCGGCTCGCGCGTGTTCGCGAGCGCGCGGTAGAGCGAGAAGAGCTCGTCGTCGCTGGTTGCCTGCGCCAGCAACCCCTCCGCATCCCGCGCACCCACTCGCTCCTCCGCCAGCCAACGCGTGCAGTACTCGAGGTCCTTGTTGCTGTCCTTGTCCGGCATCGCGCTCCTCCTCCCGCAGTCATCGCCATCAGCCTACGCTCGCCGCCGCCCGTCGGAAAGTAGCCACCTTGATGTGCCCTAGGTTCCCCGCGGTAACCGTGGGACAATAGGAGCGGCCTCCACCCCGACCGAACGCCCAGAGGAGACCCATGCCCACCGACAAGCCCCTCACCGTAGACGAATACATCGCGGCCGCGCCGGCGGAGGCGCAACCGGCCCTCGAAGCCCTGCGGGCCACCGTGCGTGCCGCCGTTCCCGAGGCCGAGGAGGGCATGGGCTGGGACATCGCGACCTACGCGCTGGGTCGCGGACGGTTCCACTTTGGTTACGGCAAGGGGTTCGTGTCGGTCTACCCCGGGGCCGATGGCATCGTGCGCTTTGCCGACGAGCTCGCGGGCTTCTCGATGAGCAAGGGCACGGCGCGCTTCCCGCTGGCAGACGACCCGCGCGACCTGCACGGCCTCCCGCTCGACCTCGTGGCCCGCATGGCCCAGTGGTGCCTGCGCGAGGAGCCGGCCGAGCGCGCCGCGGCGCCGCATGGCGAGAAGGGCGCCCCGCGCCAGCGCCGTCCCATGCCGGACTACGTGCGCGAGGCCCTCGAGGCCGCGAGCCTCATGGACGCCTACCTGGCGCGGCCGCCCTATCAGCGCAACGACTACCTGGGCTGGATCACACGCCCAAAGCGCGAGGCCACCCGCCGGGCCCACCTGACCCAGATGCTCGACGAGCTGGCCCGCGGCGACGTGTACATGAAGATGCCCTGGCACGGGCCAGGCGCGCGAACCGAGAGCGTTGGCTAGCATACACTCTGCAGCACACTGGTTGTCCGAACTGGCGTTTTGTTGCCGTATGCGCGCAGAGTGTATGCTAGTGGGTCGGCGTCAACCCGCGTGGATCGGCGTCGCCCGGCGTCAACAAGCTCCGTCGCGTCGCCGCACCTCGCAGCGACTGCCCGGCGTACCATAGGTGCGTCCGGCGACCGCAATGCCGGCAACAAGCGCGGGCGACAAGTACGCCAATAAGCGCGCAAACGAGCACGGGAGGTCCGTATGCCACAGATCGCGCAGGTCGTCCTGGGGCTTGCCATCCCCTTCCTGGGTACCACGCTGGGCTCGGCCATGGTCTTCTTCATGCGCGGCTACCTGGGCCGCGGCGTGCAGAGGGCGCTCACCGGCTTTGCCGCGGGCGTCATGGTGGCGGCGTCCATCTGGAGCCTGCTGATCCCCGCCATGGAGGAGTCCGAGTCGGCGGGCATGGGCCAGCTGGCCTTCCTACCTGCCGCGATGGGATTCTGGCTGGGCGTGCTCCTGCTCCTGGCACTGGACTCGCTGATTCCCCACCTCCACATGGGCGCCACCGACTCCGAGCCCGAGGGCCCGCGTACCAACCTGCAGCGGACGACCCTCATGGTGCTGGCCGTGGCCATCCACAACTTCCCCGAGGGCATGGCCGTGGGCGTGGTGTGGGCTGGCTGGCTGGCGGGACAGACGGACATGACGGTCGCGGGGGCGCTCGCGCTCTCGCTGGGCATCGCGATCCAGAACTTCCCCGAGGGGGCTATCGTCTCGCTGCCACTGCATGCGGAGGGAGAGTCGCGCGGGCGGGCCTTCGCGAACGGCTTCCTGTCCGGCGCGGTAGAGCCGGCTGGCGCGGCGCTGACCATCGCCTTTGCCAGCCACCTGATCCCGCTCATGCCCTGCCTACTGAGCTTCGCCGCGGGTGCCATGATGTACGTAGTGGTTGAGGAACTTATCCCCGAGATGTCCGAGGGCGAGCACTCCAACGTGGGGGTGCTCATGTTTGCCCTGGGCTTTACCGTGATGATGGCGCTCGACGTCGCGCTGGGCTAGCCGGGCCCGCCGGGGTCGGAGCTCTTGTCACGCGGGGTCGGAGCTCTTGTCACGCACGACGCAGCGCCGCGCCCCACCGCTTCCGTCCGGTCCCTCACGGCTCGGGCGGGGCGAGCGGCTCCAATGTGACGGGGTCCACATGGATCACGATGCACGACGGCAGCTGCCGCAGGTCGCGCGACCGCAGCATCCGCGCCACGCGCACGCGCCGCTCCTCCTTGCGCACCATGGCACGGGCCTCCTTGCGCGAGCTCACGGCAATCACGTAGCTGTGCACGCTCCACGTGCAGAGAATCGCAACCCAGAAGAGGATGCTCCCATCCACGAACGACAAGCCCGCCACCCCTAGCCGCGGCGCGCCATCGCGGCGCCGCGCACCTGAACGCCCAGCTCGCGCGCCTTGACGCGGCCGGTCGCACAAGCAGGCGCATCTAGCGCGCAGTCGTGTCCGCACTCGCCGCAGCGCGGGACGTCAGCGTCCGGCAGATGCAAGTCATTCTTGATACCATGTCGCATCAAACGTTTGTCGCGCGCAACAGCGTCGGCCACCAGCGCCTCGAGCTGGCTCAGCCTAGGCACCTGGCCCTGTAGCACCACGTGGTCGTCCAGCATGAGGGCCGGCAGCCGCTCGACACCGCTCACGCAAATCCGCTGGCCCGCCGCCGGCGCCATGTCCATTACGTCCACCCGCACGTCGCCCGGGAACTCCGCCGCCACATGCTTGGCGCGCGTGCGCAGCGTGGTGCCCTCTCGGTCCGCGTCGCACAGAACGGTAATCACGACCATCGGCCGGCCTTCTTCCTTGAACCTCGGAGTCTTGGCGCCGCTCCGGCCTCACTCAAGTTAGCAAAGGTTAACCCATTGTGCGGCACTTCACTAAAACGCCACCGAAACTGTCACCTTGTTTTCGGCGACAACGAAACTGACCCCACTCGCGCCGCAGGAGCCAAGGCGTGACAAGAACTCCGACCCCAAGCGGCGACCCCAAGCGACCCGGCGACAGCGGGCCTGTGCACATGCCAGACCGCTGTTATGCTGTTTCCGGGGTTCTAACAATAGCAGCCACCTCAAGAATTGTTTATGAAACCTGCAAGCAAAGCTCGCCTGCGACACTTGTAGTCACACCTGTCCACAGCACAAGATCCAGGAGGAAACCATGTCCTGCCAAGCTCAGGCCCAACTCGGGACGGCCAAGCGCCTCCGCCACCGTGCGCGGGCGCTCCTTGCCGGCGCAGTCGCCGTCATCGCGGCCCTTGTTACCGCACTGCCCACCCCGGCGCTCGCCAGCGCCACCTCGGACGCCGTGGCCGGAAAGCACTACATCGTGGCCACCGACACGACCTTTGCCCCCTTCGAGTACCGCGACGGCGGCGAGCTCGTGGGCATCGACATGGATATCCTCGCGGCCGTGGCCGAGGAGGAGGGCTTTACCTACGAGGTCCAGTCCCTGGGCTTCAACGCGGCGCTGCAGGCAGTGACCTCCGGCACGGCCGACATGGCCATCGCCGGTGCATCAATTACTGAAGAGCGCAAGCAGATGTACGACTTCTCGGACCCCTACTTCGACTCCGGCGTCCAGATGGCCGTGCCCAAGAGCTCCGACATCGCGAGCTACGAGGACCTTGCCGGCAAGACCGTGACCGCAAAGACCGGCGCCGAGGGCGAGAGCTTCGCCAAGTCCATCGCCGACCAGTACGGCTTTGACGTCTACTCCGTGGACCAGGCGTCCACCATGTACCAGCTGGTCGCGGCCGGCCAGGCAGTGGCCGTCTTTGATGACTACCCGATCATCGCTTACGGCATCACGCAGGGCCAGGACCTCAAGATCGTGACCGACAAGGAGCAGGGCAGCTCCTACGGCGCGCTCGTGGCCAAGGGCAAGAACCAGGAGCTCCTCGCGGCCTTCAACGAGGGCCTGGCAAAGATCCAGGCAAACGGCAAGTACGACGAGATCCTCGAGAAGTACCTGGGCGACACGGCCAGCTCCGGCTCCACCGCCGAGACCGACACGTCCTTCCTCGGCCTCGTCAAGTCGTCCCTGCCCGCCTTTGTGGAAGGCCTCAAGAACACCGTCCTCATCACCCTGATCTCCTTCGCCTTCGCGCTGGCCATCGGCATCATTTTTGGTCTCTTCCGCGTGTCACCCAACGCCGTGCTCAACTGGATCGCCAAGTTCTACGTGTGGCTCTTCCGTGGCACGCCAATCCTCGTGTGGGCCTTCTTCTTCTACTTTGGCATCCCGCAGCTTACGGGCGTGCCCATGAACATCTGGGTGGCCGGCGTGCTCACCCTCTGCCTCAACTCCGGCGCCTACGTGACCGAGATCGTGCGTGGCGCCATCGAGGCCGTGGACCCGGGCCAGATGGAGGCATCGCGCTCGCTGGGCGCCAGCTACGGCCTCACGATGCGCAAGGTCATCCTGCCCCAGGCCGTGCAGATCGCCATCCCGTCGGTCATCAACCAGCTAATCATCATGGTGAAGGACTCGTCGCTGCTGCTGGCCATCGGCTTCGCCGAGCTCCTCTACCAGGCCCAGCAGATCTACGCCGCCAACTTCCGCGTAACCGAAACGCTCATGATCGCCGCGGCCTTCTATCTGATTTCGATCTCTATCCTCACGTGGCTGGCCAACAAGGCTTCTAGGAGGCTGAAGTAACATGACAAGCGCAACCATCGAGAAGCCCGTGGAGGCTGCCGCCGCCAGCGAGGCCCCCGTGGTCATCGAGGTCAAGGACCTGCATAAGTCCTTTGGCAAGAACGAGGTCCTCAAGGGCATCGACCTCACCATCCACAAGGGCGAGGTCATATCAATCATTGGCCCGTCCGGCTCCGGCAAGTCCACCCTGCTGCGCTGCCTCAACGGCCTGGAGACGGCCACGTCCGGCTCCATCGTGGTGGCCGGACACGACATCACCGACCCCAAGTGCGACATGGACGCCGTGCGCCAGGACATCGGCATGGTGTTCCAGCACTTCAATCTTTTTCCGAACATGACGGTGCTGGAGAACGTGACCTACGCGCCGATCAACGTCAAGGGCATGAGCGAGGCCGAGGCCAAGAAGATCGGCATGGGCCTCTTGGGCACGGTCGGCCTGGCCGAGAAGGCCGACGCCAACCCGCGCAGCCTCTCCGGCGGCCAGAAGCAGCGCGTGGCCATCGCCCGCGCGCTCGCCATGCGCCCCGGCATCATGCTCTTTGATGAGGCGACCTCCGCGCTCGACCCCGAGATGGTCAACGACGTCCTCGACATCATGAAGGGCCTGGCCCAGGAGGGCATGACCATGGTCGTGGTCACGCACGAGATGGGCTTTGCCCGCGAGGTTTGCAGCAGGGTGATCTTTACCGCGGACGGCGTGATCGCCGAGCAGGGCGACCCGGCCGAGGTCTTTGGCCACCCCAAGAGCCCGCGCCTCCAGGAGTTCCTGAGCAAGGTGCTCTAGCCCCGAGTCGGCTGGGGTCGGAGTTGCTGTCACGCGGGGTCTGTCACGCGGGGTCGGAGTTGCTGTCACGCGGGGTCGGAGTTGCTGTCACGCTTCCGGTTCCCTGCATGGAATAACGGACAGATGTTGTAAGCACCAAGAACCCGCAGGGCTTCTACCTGCGGGTTCTTCTTTGCCGATCCGGCGATTGGAACTGCGGGGTCAACTTCTGTCCGCTATTCCGAGGAGGATGACCGCCGGACGAGTCACCCACGTCAGCAGGCGTAGGCAACTGGCGACGGATGTGCCGACTTGCGCCGCACAGCCAGGTTGCCCACATCCCCAGGCGTAGGCAACCCGCCAGGCACCGCCCGTCTTTCCCCGAGAGCCCAAGAGCGTGACACAAGCTCCGACCCCGCGTCACCTCCGACCCCGCGTCACCGCGACCCCGCGTCACCTCCGTGCAAGGCGCAGGCCGTCGAGCGCCACGCCCTCGTGAGCGAGCAGCGCGACCTTGCGCGGCAGGCCGCCATCGTAGCCGGTCAGGTAGCCGCTCGTCCCCACCACGCGATGGCAGGGGATGATGATGTTCACCGGGTTTCTCCCCACGGCCCCGCCCGTAGCCCGCGCCGACGTGCGCTCCTTGCCCAGCCGGGCCGCAACGCGCGTGCCCAGCACACCATAGGTCGTGGTCTGGCCATAGGGAATGCGTCGCAACTCCGCCCAAACAGCCTCCTGGAAGACCGTTCCCCGAAGATCAAAGGTCAACTCATCCGACACGGGCTTATCCCCCGCGAAGTACCGTGCCAGCCAGTCGCGCACCTGCACCAAGTGCGCCGCTGCCAGCGAATCGACCGCCACCGCATCCAGCTCCTCCGCCTCCACTACCCGCACTCCGGGCAGCTCCGACAGGCACGTGCCGCCGTAATGGGCCTGGTCGTGATACCAAAGTCCGCACACGCCCTTGTCGCTCGCGGCAACGAGCACCTCCTCGAGCGGCGTGTCCAGAACGACGGTGGTAAGGGCGCGAGGGGCTCCCGCGTGTGCCATGATTTCCTCCTTGATGTTTGACCGTGCGCTTATCTCCTCTTAGCGTGCTCGTCCTACTCGATGCCCCACAGGTTCATCGTCGCGTACGCCCGCCACGGGCTCCACGCGCGCGAGAGCTCCTCGATCTCCCGCGGCGTCCGCGGCGCGAGGGTCTTCTTTACGCCGAGGTCGCTGGCTGGGAAGGCGTCGGTCCAGCGCAGCATGCGCATGGCCAGGTAGTTGGCTGTCCAGGGCCCGATGCCGGGCATGGCCAGGAGGGTCTCCGTCTGCGCTTCCGGATCCGGGCCGTAGCCAGTCGCAACCGTCCCACTCGCAAACCCCTCCGCGAGCGCGGCAATCGTGCGCTGCCTCTGACGCGTGACGCCCAGCTGCCCGAGCGCGTCGCCGAGGCTATCACCGAGGGCAATAAGGTCACCCGGCCCCGGAAACAGCGTACCACCCCCTCGAGGGGCGTTTCCACCGGCGTGCCCAGTTCGCACGCCACCCGCCCGGCCAGCGTCGTGGCCGCCCGAACGCTCACCTGCTGGCCGAGCACCGCGCGCACCGCCATCTCGAAGGGCTCGAAGCAGCCCGGCACGCGCAGGCCGGCGATAGGCAGTCGCAGGTCGAGATCGGCCATGCTCGCGAGGCCGCGCGCGATGGCATCCGGGTCGCAGCGCAGGTCGAAGAGGTCCTTGACCCGGGCGATGACCTGCGGCAACACTGGCGCAAGCGTGTCGGCGGCCTCGAGGACGAGCGCGTCCCGGCAGGGATGGTGGGTCACGCGAATCCAACCCTCGGCGAGGGTGCCGACATGCGCTGGCAGACGGACCGCGCGGGCGTAGGAGCCAGGGTGGTCGGGCGCAGCGTCGAACCGACCAGCCTTCTTGCCCACGGCATCGTCATCCGGCACCCCCTCCGGCAGGTCGACCTTCTCGACCCCAGGAATCGCACGCGCCGCAAGAAAGTCCAGTATGCGCCCCCATGCATATGGCGGCCGATATCCCAGCGTCACGCGAATAGTGCCCACAGCCGCGCCAGCGGCGCCTGCCGAGACCACCCCGCCGGTCGTCGCGCGTCGCCGCAGGCTCGTCGGCGCCAGGCGATAATGCCCCACGAACGCGTCGTTGAACCGCCGCACGCTGCCAAACCCGCACGCCCGCGCGACCTCGGCCACGGGCAGGTCGGTCTCGGTGAGGAGGTTCTTTGCCAGCAGCAGCCGACAGGTCCGCAGGTACTGCTGCGGCGAGACGTGAAACTCCTGCTCGAAGGCGCGGCGGACATGCCGGCTCGTGTATCCCAGGCGGCCGGCCAGCTCCTCGAGACTGCCGATGTCAGCGGGGTCGTCCTCGATCGCGCGGGCCGTCCGCTGCGCGAGGGAGGTCATGGCATCGGCCGGGGAGAGGCCGGGCGCCGTCTCGGGCCGGCACTGGAGACAAGGTCGGTAGCCCGCCGCCTCCGCCTCGGCCGCCGTGCGAAAGTACGTGCAGTTCTCGGGCTTGGGGGCCTTGGCGCGGCAGGTGGGCCGACAGTAGATGCCTGTGGAGCTCACACCCACGAAGAAGTGCCCGTCGAAGCGCGCGTCGCGGCTTAGAAGCGCCGCGTAGCAGGCCTTTGGGTCGAACGTCTCGGGCCGGGGCTCGGGCTGGACGTGCGGCTGGGCGTCGAGCATGGGGCTCCTTTCTCGCACAGAAACCGTTGTACCAGCTCAGTGGCTGTAGACTTGCCATTTTCGGACACGCAACGAAAGCCCCGCATGATGGTCGGCCGCGCGTGGCGCGCGATCCGTGGCCGAGAGCCGAGGCTCGCGTCGCACGGGGTCCGACCACCCGCGGCGCGAGCCCCCGAATTGCCCACGGCCGTACCCGTGAGCAACTCGGCGTTGACGCTTCCAAGAGACGCCGCGGGCCGAATTGCCCACGGCTGTACCCGCGGGTAACCGTGCCTGAGCCGGCAGCATGACACCCGAGGCGGTGGCGTGAGACCCGACCCAGATGTCGGTGACAATAGGTCTGTCCCCCTGTGATCCTGCGGCGATAACAAAAGGTCTGACCCCCGTGGCCCTGCGGGAATCAGTTCCTCTCATGCACCTGTCTGCCGACGATACTCGGAGGGGTCCGAAAAAAGTCAGCGTTCAGAGCCATGCCAGCACGTCTTGGCGGCACCCCTGGCCTCTGAGCGCTGACTTTTTCTCGACCCCTCCGAGTATCCCATTTAGAATCGCCCTCTTTTCCGTGCCGTACGCGCCATGTGCGTCAGTACACTCCGTCGAGACCCCGCGCCCGGCGCCCCCTACACGTACAGGTCCGCCACGGAAAAGAGCGCCGCCTGCCCGGCCAGCGTCACGCGGTCCCCGCGCATCCGGCACCACAGCTCCCCGCCGCGCGCCGACGCCTGATACGCCACCAGATCGCTCCTCCCCAGCTCATGAGCCCAAAACGGCACGATATGGCAATGCCCGGACCCACACACCGGATCCTCGGCCACGGCCAGCTTGGGCGCAAAGCTCCGGCTCACGCAGTCGTAAGGCCCGTCCTTCTCGCCACGCGCAGTAATGTGGAGGAGCAGCCCGTCCAGCTGGGCGACTTTCTCTTGATCGACCTGCGCCTCGCGCACCGCAGCCGCCGAGCCCAGCACGCAAAGAAGGTCGCGTCCCATAAATGCCGCAATCGGTCGCACCCCGATGGCCTTCTCCATGGCGTCCGTCACCTCCACGGGCACGAGCGCGTACGCCGGGAAGTCCATGGCCAGACGGTCCCCCTCGCGCGCGACCACGAGCCGCCCGCCCAGCGTGTCGAACTCCACTCGCTCCGCGTCCGGCGCCACGAATCGCAACAGCACATAGGCCGTGGCCAGGGTCGCGTGCCCGCAGAGGTCGATCTCCGCCCCGGGGGTAAACCAACGCAGATGCCACCGCTCCGCCGGCGCGCCCTCCTCGTGCACCACGAACGCCGTCTCGGAGAAGTTGTTCTCGCGCGCGATGCTCATCATGAGGCGCTCGCTCGGCCACGAGTCCATGACGCAGACCGCCGCCTGATTGCCCGAGAAGACCTCGTTCGTGAACGCATCCACCACGTACTGCCGCATGCCGACCTCCCGCGACACCCTGCCGTAAACTCAGTTAACTATATTCGCCACTGCGCGGGTCTACAAAAGTGTATTGTTCAATATTTTACAATTAATCCCGCGGCTGTCCGGAAATATGCCATCCTCGCCGCGACCGTTGCCCTCCGCATGCCCCCCGCCCGGAACGTGCCTACACGGGAAAGGCCCGCGACCATCTTGCATTCCACATCTTTCGACGGGACAAACGCCGCGGTTCTGGGGACAAGTATTCCGTTAACACTTAGTCAACACGCCCGACCTGCGTCTCGTGTACTCTGTGCAATATGCGGACTACGGCCACGCGCCACCTGAGCTTTGTGTCCTGAGCATTCATCTCTTATCCAATCAAAACCGCCGTGGAGGTGTGTGATGAGCGACTTTGCCAATCAGTGCCTGCAGCTGAGTGGCAGCATCCTCAAGCACGTCCTCGCCGGTACCCACGGCGCTGCCATCATGCCCGGCGCGCAAAGATACAGCTTTTATCCACCCGAGGGGCACTCCGGACTCCCGTCCGCTGGCACTATCGAAGATCTAATCGGTTGGATCCGCGGCCACGTGACCGGCTACGACGCGCGCGAGAACCTCCGTCGCATCGCTTACGAGGGCCCCGACTTCTGCATCATCACGTGCTGTCCCTGCGTGCGGCTCCGCGCCACCAGCCTCATGGGCGCCGGCCGCGTTTCGATGCTCATCTCTTGCGTATGGCAGCGCACCGATGGCGAGCCGGCGCTCGTTCACGCACACCTCAGCCTCATCGGCATCACGCTCGAGTCGTCCAAGCCGTCGGGCGGAGACATACTCCTCCGCATCCCCGTCCCGCCCAGCGACAAGAAGTCCGCGAATCCGCGCACCTCCGCCGCATCACCTGCCTTGGGGGGAGCCAAGCCGGCTGCGAGCACCTCGGCTGGCGCCTCGGCAACCCCCACCACGACCGCACGCGACCCCAAGTCCACGACCGCCGCCAGCCCCGCCGTCGACACCGTTTCCACCGCCAGCCCCGTGACCGCCCCCACCGGCACGACCACCGCCACCACCGGCGACACCGCGGAATCCCCCTCCACCAACGCGCCCATTGGCACGAGCTCGATGTTCCGCGACACAGAGGGCAACATCTTTTATGTGGACACGCGGCAGCTCCTGTACCTCGAGGCCGACCGCAACTACACGTGGATCCAGGGACCCACCACGCGCGCCCGCATCCGCGTGGGCCTTACGGCGCAGCTCGATCACCTGCCGGACTTCTTCGTGCGCGTGCACCGGAGCTTCGCCGTCAACGCGCTGCAGGTCAAGACCATGCACGCCAACGAGATCGAGCTCTCCAACGGCGACAAGATCCCCGTGTCGGACCGGTCGCGTGCCCGTGCGCGCGCCGAACTTCTTGACGCCCAGACCCGCTGGTCCGCGCCCACCATCGAAGGCACCCCCAAGTGGTTTACCGTGTCCTTCTCGCTCTAAGTGCCGCGACGCTGCAGGCATAGCGCGCTATCCGAGCTTGGGGCACGCAAGCGAATATCAAGCGGGGCGTGCAAATCCAGCGGGCGTCGAAATAACGGACATTTCTTGGCGGACATCACGAGCGACAAGCTGTTTACCTGCGCTTATGCGTTGTGCAATCAATTTCGAACGCGGCCGGCAACAACTTCTGTCCGTTATTTCCAGCGGGGGCGGGGACGCGGATCTCTCCGCGACCCCGGGAAGGTTTGATTGTGAGGAGTGCGGCTACGGTGCGGCTGCGGTGCGGGTGCGGTGCGGCTACGGCGCGGCTGCGGCGCGGGTACGGTGCGGCTACGGCGCGGCTGCGGTGCGGCTACGGCGCGGCTGCGGCGCGGGTACGGCGCGGCTACCTGCCGTCCGGCGCATCGTCGGCCTTGTTGCCGCGGCGGCGCAGCCAGAAGCCCACCGCGATAAAGGCCACGGCCGCGACCACGAGGATCCCACTAAAGGTCGCGAGGCCCCAGTTGGCGTCACCGGTGTTGGCGATGGGGCCGAGGGGCGTCGGGGTCGGCGGCTCGACCGGCGCGGGCTCGCCCTTGTAGGTGGGGTCGAACTCGATGTGGTCGGGTTTGGTCCCCTGGTCGTCCTTGACCACGAGCCGCGCCACGTGGATGCCGTCGCCGGTCGTGTCGTTCTCCACGCTCACGGTCAGGCGATACCAGTTGCCGTCCATCCAAAGGTGCTCGTCAGTGGCCTCGGTCACGCAGCGAAGCTCGTACTCGTAGTTGCCCACCGTATCAAAGTTGATAGCGTCCTCGGCAGCCTCCCCCGCGCGGGTAACGAGCGCGATGCTCTTGTCGGCCGTGCCGGTAATCGTGAAGCGCCAGATCCCGTCGGCTGCACCCGCCGGGAGCGGCGCACCCGGCGTGAGCGCACGGAGCTCGTACTCGAAGGTCCCGTCCGTCCACGCGGCCGGCACCTGGCCCGACGTGCTGTAGACCTGCTTGATGTCCAGCGAGGTGATGGGGGCAGCTTCCGTGGTTGCGGTCGTGGCGGCGGCTGTAGTCGCGCCCGCGCCCGTCGCCTCGTCGGCCAGCGCGCGCACCGGTGCCACGAGAAGCGCCAACACGGCAACAAGGACGCACGCGAGCACCGCGAGCGGCTTGCACGCCGCGCGGGAACCCGCCAGGCCGGCCGCGCCCTCCCTGTGAGTTCGGTTAAGCTTCATATGTTTCACAGCCTCCTAGGGCCTCGGAATCTCCTCTGACGTGCGGGCGCGACTGGGCGCCGCGTCCCACTAGCGCCGCTTGCGACGGCCGGCCATGTGCGCCGGCGCGGACGCCGCGGCCTGGGCCGCGTTCCTCCGCGCGAGCGCGAACCCGCCCGCGATCGCGAGACCAGCGATGGCTACGAGGCCAAGGGCCGCCGGGGTGCCGCCGGTAAGCACCGCGGTGACGGGAGTCGAGACCTTCTGGTTCGTGAACACTACCGTGGTGGAGTCGGCATCGAGCGCAATCTGCGAGGTGGCCTTGCCGTTGCCGCTGGTAGCGTCTCCGCTGCCCACGGTCACCTGATAGGTGGTCGTGTAGCCGGTGTTGTCGGTCTCGGTTACGGTGACCTTATCGCCCCAGTTGAGCTCGAGGCCGGTCGCGCTTGCGCCCCCGAGCGTCACGCTGTCGCCGGTTCCGCTCTCGCCCTTCCTGTCGTGCAGCTCCCCGGTGGTGTACGAGCCGCCGCCGTCCTTGGCGACCGTGAAGGTGTAGCCCTTGGTGAGGTCGGCCTGCGCGCCGGTGATCTCCTTCCGGATGGTCAGCTCGACGGGCTTGATCGTGTTGGTGGCGGTCACGGTGGTATCGGCCGTCATATCGCTGACGGTGCACTTGCCGTCGGCGGACGCCGTAGCCACACCGTCACCCACCGTGTACTTCGTGGTGTAGCCGTCCCTGCCCGTCTCAGCGATGGACACGGTTGCGCCATAGGGGACGGTGATGGTCGCGGACTCCTGGCTGTGGAGCTCAGCCGTAACGACCCCGTTCGCCACGGTCGCGCTGCCGCCATCCGGCACGGTGAGGGCAACGTCCGCGTCGCCCTTCTTCGCGGACACCGTGAAGGTGAACTCCTTGTTGGCGTTACCCTTGTCGACGACCTTGGTGAGGGTCAGCGTCCGGTTGGAGGGCGTGTACTCGTTGGTGATCGTGACAGTCGCCGAGCTCGTGTCCGAGTTGCCCGAGGTCACGGTAGTTGCAATGCTGTTGTTGGATGCTTTGTCGTTGTTGCTGTCCGTCACGGTCGTGGACTTGAGGTCGTAGCCCGTAACGCTTACATTGCCCGCATTCTCGCTCGTCACGAAGGTCTTGGAGGAGCCGGTCTCGACGTCTTCGTACGTCTTAGTGTAAGTGGCCTTATAGCCCCCATCGACGGCGGTCACGCCGGTCAGGGTTACTGTCTCCGCAGTACCGGTCCCGCTCGCAGTCTTACCGTCATAGACGGTCTGGGAGATCAGGTCGCTCGCGTGGGCGGTAAAGAACGCGTTGGCATCGGCCTGGGAGAGGCCCTTCACGACCTTCTCCACCGTGATGCGCACGGTACCGCTCGCAGGCGGCAGAGGATCCTGGCTGAACCAGGTGTTATCCACGAAGTTGCCGATGGAGTCGCCACCGTTGCCGTCCTTCACCGCGGAGCTCACTGCCATGAAGAAGAACCGGGAGGTGTACTGGCCCTCGGGAACGGTGATGCTGCCGGAGCGCCTGTTCCAGGAGGAGCTCAGATAGTTGACGGTCCTGGTCTGGGTGCGACCCCACCAGTCCGTGTAGGTCTCCGTGTAGGACCCCTGCGTGATTGTAGAGGTGTCCTCGACCTTGTAGATCGAGTAGTCCTTGTTGGTCGTGTTGTCATGGACGACGTAGGTGCTTCCCTGGCTGTCCTGCGTCACGCTCTTGACGGTGTACCTGTTGTACGCATCGGTGCTGGAAATCCTGAAGCTATGACCCGCACCGCTGTTAAGCCCATTGTTGAGGGCCTTAAGCTGGCTATCGGTCGTGATCCCCTCGGAGAACTCCAGTGGTGCGATGATGAGGGCCATCGTGTCGGAGTCCCCGACCTGTGGATTCCCCGCACCCGTACGTGCGCGGTGCGCGAACTGCCAGTTCATGGTCTGGCCGGGAGTTGTGAGCACGTCCTGGTAGAGCGCGCTCGCGGACTTCGCGTTGATCTCCGCAAACCACTTGCCGTCGTCCGCGGTGAACTCGTGGGAATGCAGGAAGCCACTGTTCGGGTGGTCGGTGCTCAGAACCTCGATGGTGTTCTCAGCCTCGGTGGTCTTCCAACCAGGTGTGTTCGAGGAGGGGTTGCCGTCGTTTCCGAGCATGTTCGTGGGCGTGGTGTTTGTCTCGAAAGAGGGGTTCTCCAAGGCGTTGGCGTAGCCCACGGTCTTGGAAGCAGTCAGGTGCTCGCCCCATCCTTCGAGACAGTCACGGTGTACTCCGCCTTGGAGCCTGAGGTGTAGGCGACGTTGATCCAGCCACCATTCTGCTCGACGGCGGGAACGTTCGTATCACCGGACTTGACCTGCAGGCCGTTGTTGTAGGTGGTGTTGCCCTTGGACCACGTGACCGTGTACCCGGCGGCGGCGAGCCTGGCGGCGGCCTCGGCACCCGTGTACTCCGTGCCGTCGATGGTGGCCTTGAGGATGAACTGACCGTTGACCTTCACGTCGTCCTGGATTGAGACTGCGGTGGCGGTTGCGTTGGTCGGATAGGCGGTGTCGCCAACGAGATTCTCATCCTCGGTTTCTACCGCGGGTGCCGCAGCCTTGGCCGCGGTGGCGTCGGCTGCGGTGTCAACCTCCGTCTCCGCAACGGTCTCGGGCGCGTCGGTCTCCGCGGCACTGGCCATCCCGACGTGCCCAAACGTAGCCACCAAGACCAGGACCACGGCCAGCACGGGTAGCAGCGCGAGCAGCTTGCCGGCTGCGCTCAAGTGCCTGGCCTTGCGAACGTTCCCTATCATCTTGGCGACCCCCTGACCTTCCGCCTGTCGTGCCGCTGGGGTGCAGCGCAGGCGTTTGCTACGTTTGTGGTGCGGTCGACGACGCAGGCGCCGCCGGGTGAAGCGCTTTGTGCGGCGGGCGGTTGCTGGCCGCTCGCGCGAACGACCCTCCCAACGTGCGGGCAGGTCGATACCTATTTGAAAGCTTAGCAGTCTGAAAGACAGCTGGCATACACTCTTTTAGTCCAGTTAGCTGGGCGTTTTCTGACTCTGGGACGAGCGGGCAAGAAACTCTTTCGGGACACTACGACCCGCACGGATTCGCCAAACTACCGCGGCACGTCAAAAGGGGCTATCCCTTTTGACGCGCAAGCTCCCATGGCATTGGGCGCAGCTTCACCCCGGACTCGCTCAGGTGAGCAAGGCACGGCTGTAGCTACATCCTCGCCGCGCGATCCGCGTAAACCCGCACCGTCTGCACGTTACGCCTCACTGCCTCGCAGACCAGCGAGGCCCTCTTGCCAGACATCGCGTCGTTCTCTAGGAGCGTCTGCTCCACGATGTCTGGCGCCACATCAAACACGTGCGGTTCATACCAGTCCCAGTTGCGCAGCATGCCAAGTTGCCGCTCGGGGCGCGCCTTCACGCGGTCCACGCCCTTATAAGCGAACGGCATTGCCTCGTAGGCATAATCGGCCAGGGTTTCGAGGAATCGCCTGTTGCACCAGAGGGAGTTGCCGGAGTCGTATATGGGCGCCATCCTCACAAACGTATTGCTGCGCGCGTCCCGCACGACGCCGAAATTGCCATAGTGCCTGTCGTAGTTTGCCAGAACGAAGTCGCAGGCCAGCATCCTGCAGATGATAAGCTCCGCGTTCTCGACCCCAGTCATCTCGAAGGCGGCCACGCACCAGTCGTAGTTGCTCATCGACCCAAGAGGCTTCGTTGCAAAGACGAGTTCGGCCGCCGACACCAGGTCCTCGCCCCCGGACATGAAGTCTTCGCACGCCGAATAGACGCGATCCCCTCGACGCCAGATCTCGTATTCCACGAACTCATCCGGTTGCATCATCGTCTCGTAAAGGCGCGAGGCGGCGCGCTCGTTGTAGACTTCCTGCGCAGTAAAGCCACGACCGTCCTTGAGGAGGTATCGTCTGCCGTCTTCGATGACCCAGCCCTTCATCAGGTCGCCGTTCGCCGATGACGAGGGGTTCGCCGCAGGACGTGCCCCGCGGGCTCCATGCGGCATCGTGCCTGGCGACTCGGCCAGCGTCAGCTTGGCGAGATCATCTGGGAAGTCGTTTTCAAAGAAGTTCACCTGGGCCCAGGAGAGGTCCGCCGCCTCTGGCTTTATCCAATACGTATCTGAGAGCGAGAGCCCGAGTCCGTCCTCCAAGAGCGTGCGACTGTCGTCCACGCCGAGCAGCCGCAGCAACCTCTCGATATCATCCCTTGACGCAGGAATAGCCCTGTTGTGCCACCACTCGTTCAGCGTCGCAAGTGTGACCCGACCATATGTGTCGAGCGTACCGATAGGCGCATCCGCGCAGCTCAGCATGGTCAACGGCCGCACGAACTCGTGCCTCTTGGCATCGTATTGGGCCTCAAGAACGACGCGGTCTTCGTGCATTAGGTACATTTGATGCCTCCGTTCGCCCTTGCTTCCCCCGATATTACAGACCTTGTGCATGCAAATCAAAACGCGCCTACGGACGGACCCGCCAGTACGAGTGAAGAGGGTCCCACACGCGCTGCATCACTCGTCGCGTATTGAGCGATCGCTTCGAAGGCCAAAGTCATCTCAGATGAGTCAAGAAATAGCTAGCTGGGGCGTATGGTATATCGCATGCCATACTCATTAGGCATGGCTGCACGGAAGACGTGCAGGCCATTTCGCGGTGCGAAGTCGGCCTGATTCATTCTGCGTCCATCCCCACTCGTGCCACCACCGAGCGGAAATAACTGAAGCACTCGATGGCGTGGCAGAGGGTGTCCAACTCGTGCCACCACCGAGCGGAAATAACGGACAGTTTCTCTCAGCGCCACGGAACCGCAAGGCTTCTACCTGCGAATATGTAAGAGTCGAGGCGTCGCCTAGAACACTTCTGTCCGTTATTTTGACGCCAGCGCAGACGTTCGGGCGCATTCTTGGTCGAGAGGCTCTGGTGGCACCCACGATGGCGAGGCGTCGCCGAAACGCACCGCCAAGCTATAAGGCCCAGGATCCATGGGGCTCTATGCAGTGGCGGTCTCAGCGCGGAACGCGAGCGCAGCCAGCCAGGCTTGGCACGCCAGCCAGCGGGGTATAAGATAGGTGCACCGGCGATGCCCGCGGTCGCTTAACCTGGGCGGGCGGCGCTGGCTACGATTTCAGGGGCCCGTTGCCGCGGGCCCCCTACTTTCACTTTCTCACGTCATCCGTTGGGTGCTTACGCTCCTTCCACAGGTCGCGCAGAACGCTCGCTGTGGCGGCGGCCCAGTAGGCCGCCTGGAGGAACTTCAGAACAAGATCGACGAGCTCATCTATGTCCATGGGCTTTGCTCCTTTCCAGTTCGAAGGGAGCGCCGCCCGCACGCGGACACCGCCGGTGTGGCGCGACATTCTATGCCGCCCAAGGCCTGGGCGGCACCGGCGCCCAGCTGCGGGGAGGGCAGAGCCGCAGACGGGAGGCGCCCCATGTTGCCGCCCACCGTTGCACCCGCGATGCGTCCCGGACGAGCGGCGGGGCCGTCGGAACCATGCCAGCCCCGTCCCGGGTGCAGAAACGGGACCTCTGGGGCCGGTTCCCCGCACCCGGGATGACTGTGTTTTGTCAAGTAGAAATGAGCAAAATGGCCACCAGAAATTGAGCAGGCTGGCCACCGTTCCTGCGCATCATTTCTGAGCACCGCCCTGCATGAG
>CADAUA010000015.1 GCA_902791035.1 uncultured Coriobacteriaceae bacterium
CCCTGCGAGATGCACTCCATCAAGAAGGGCGGCATGATGCACTGCCAGGAGGAGATGAAGCGCGCCGTCGATTGCGGCTACTGGAACCTCTTCCGCTTCAACCCCGCCGCCCCCGAGGGCAAGAAGTTCACGCTGGACTCCAAGGAGCCGAAGGGTGGCTACCAGGACTTCCTGATGAACGAGGCTCGTTACGCGCGTCTGACCCGCGAGTTCCCGGGCCGCGCCGAGGAGCTCTTCGCCCGCAACGAGCAGGCCGCCATGGATCGCTACGCGCACCTGCTCAAGCTCAAGGAGATGTACGCCGAGGCGTAAGTTCTTGTCGCCACGCGTGACGTTGCCAGCGAGTAGCTAGGCCAGCCGGGCCGGGAGAGAGGTTCTCCCGGCCCGACTTTTCTTGCCCCTGCCCCTGGGGTCGGAGTTCGTGTGAGAAACACAGGGGGTACTCCCCTGTGTTTCAAAGGGGGTCCGGACAAAAAGTTGGACCATGCCAGGTCCAGATTGGAAACACAGGGGAGTACCCCCTGTGTTTGGATGTCACGCGGGGTCGGACCTTTTGTCAGCACTTGTCACGGAGAGCCGCTAGGGCATCAGGAGCAAAGCTGCGAGGAGGGCCGCCTGGCCGCAGGTGTTCGTCAGCTGCTCGATCCAGTTGGACCGGGCGTCGGTGGGGTCCAGATGGCCCGCGAACCATCCCATGCCGCACATGCATATGACCCACAACACGAGAAAAGCCCAGGTGGGAAAGACCGTGACCGCTGCCAGCAGCCTTGACCCGTCGAGCCCGCTGGTAAGCAGCCCCACGAGCATCAGGGCGAATCCCGCGGGCATGACCACTCGCATCTGGCGGCTGAGCCAGGAGACGTTGCGGTGGGCTAGGGCAATCACGAGCTTCCAGCCCACCTTCCCCGCCCCTCCGATGAAGGCCACGACCGCGCCGACCACAAAGACCGTGCTGTGCAGGCGCAGGCCCGCGACAACGCAGGCAAGGCAGAAGAGCACCACCGGCAACGCATCCACCAGGGCGAGCCCCAGCGTGAACCCCTCGGGGACCACGCCCTTGTCTATCTGCTCGTTTCCGCGTGCGTTGTCGGACTTCCTGGCCATGCGCGTCCTCCAAAGATAACAGCGATACAATCACTCTACATCAAAGGTCGCAAGGTAAGGAAAGCCATGGGATTCGTCGTTCTTGTCATCCTCTCGCTCGTGGTGAGCTCCGTCGGCTGGCACAAGTTCGTGTGGTTCATCTCGCTGGGCTACGGCTTCTCGGTCGCGGCGATCGGCGTGGCCCTGCTGGTCATGTACGGGGCGGGCGCGAACCCGGTCTCGATCGTGCAGGCCGTGCTCTTCGTGGTCTACGGCCTGCGCCTGGGCGGCTACCTGCTGGCGCGCGAGCGTAGGAGTGCCGCGTACAACAAGCTCATGAAGGATCAGGTGAACGACGGGTCGGGCCTGGGCAAGCCGGTACAGGCGGTCGTCTGGGCCAGCGTTGCCGTGCTTTACGCGTGCGAAGCGTCACCGGTGCTCTTCCGCATGCAGGCGGGGGCCGCGGCTGACGTGGCGTGCGTGATTGGCGCCGTGCTGCAGCTGGGCGGGATCGTCCTGGAGTCTGCCGCTGACCTGCAGAAGTCCGCGCAGAAGAAGGTCAACCCGCGCCGCTTCTGCGACAAGGGCCTCTACTCCTTCGTGCGCTGCCCCAACTACCTGGGCGAGGTGCTCAACTGGACGGGAGTCTTCGTGTCGGGCGTGACGGTTGCGGCCGGCGTGTGGCAGTGGCTGGCCATGCTGGTGGGCTGGCTCGGCATCGTGTACATCATGTTTGGTGGTGCGCGGCGGCTGGAGATCCGGCAGAACAGGAACTACGGCGCGGATCCCGAGTATCAGCGCTATGTGAAGTCGGTGCCGATCCTGCTGCCTTGGGTGCCGCTCTACAGCGTGGAGAAGTACACCTGGCTCAAGGGCTAGGGTCGTGCGTGACAGCAAGTCCGACCCCGCGTGACAGCAACTCGTGCGTGACAGCAACTCCGACCCCGCGTGACAGCAACTCCGACCCCGCGTGACAGCAACTCCGACCCCGCGTGACAACCCCGCGTGACAGCAACTCCGACCCCGCGTCAGGCGGTGCGCTCCTCCTGGCGGAGCTCGCGCAGGATCGACCATGCCATGGGCAGGCCGATGGCGAACGTGATGAGGTCGGTCACGGGCTGGGCCAGCTGCACACCCAGGAGCCCCAGCATGGGCGGCAGCACCAGTACGACCGGCCCCAGCACGAGCCCCAGCCGGCAGGCGCCTAGGATGGTGGCCCGCCACATGCGTCCCGTGGTCTGCAGGAGGAAGTTCGTGATCATGGCCGAGCCCGTGAGCGGCAGCGTCACGCTCTCCAGTCGCAGGGCCAACACGGCGATCGGGATGACCTCGGGATCGTCAGAGAAGAGCCCGACGATCGGCTCCGCAAAGACGAACGTGACCACGCTGATGGCGGCCACGGCAGCGAGCGCCGTCCGCACCGCAAAGCGATAACCGGCCCGGATGCGGTCGAACTTCTTGGCACCGTAGTTGTAGCCCACGGTGGGCTGGAAGCCCTGCCCGATGCCGATCTGCACGTAGTTGCCGAATCCGCTCACGCGCTGCACGATGGCGATGGCCGCTATCGCCGCGTCGCCGAAGGGTCGCGCCGCGCCGTTGAGCAGCGTGGTGGCCATGCCCAGCATCACCTGTCGAATGAACGAGGGGAAGCCACCGTTGAAGATCTCGCGCACCATAGCGCGGTCCGGCACCCGCACCCACCGGCGTGAGATGGGGGTGATGCCGATCTTGTTCATCTCGAAGCAGAGGATGCAGAAGCTCATGAACTCGCAGAGCACGGTGGAGGTGGCGCTGCCGGCGATGCCCATGCCCGCGCCGTAGATGAGCGCCGGCGTGAGGAAGGTGTTGAGGATGGCGCCCGACATGATGGCCAGCATGGAGTAGAAGGCCTCGCCCTCCATGCGGAGCTGGAAGTTGAGGAGCAGAGTCGAGCACATGAAGGGCGCACCCAGCAGGATGATTCCCACGAAGACCCTGGCGTAGGGGAGGATCGTGTCGGTCGAGCCGGCGAGGATGCAGAGCGGGTCTATGAAGACGTTGCCCAGGATCGCGATGGCAAGACCCAGCAGCAGGGTGCATGCGAGGCCGGTGTTCGAGAAGACGCAGGCCTTCTCGCGCTCCTTGCGACCCAGGTAGCGGGCCATGGCGTTGCCCGTGCCCTGGCCCAGGCCGAAGCCGACGGACTGGATGAGGGTCATGGCCACGAAGGAGATGCCCACGGCGCCCTCGGCCGAGGTTCCCAGCGTGCCCACGAAGTAGGTGTCGCAGATGTTGTAGATGGCGGTGACGAGGTTGGCCAGGATGGCCGGGCCGGCCAGCGTGAGGACGAGCCTCTGCACCGGTGCCTCCGTCATCTGGCGGAACTTCTCGTCTGTTGTCTGGCTGCTTGTGCTCATGGGCACTATGGTACGACCACGTCGCGCCCGGTGGGTGGACGGAACGTGACGAAGGGTCAGACCCCGGTGACAGCCGGGACAGACGCCGGTGACAAAAGGTCAGACCCCGGAGTGCTGGCGGCGGGCGACCTCCTCGACCGTCATCGTGTCCCCGTGGCGCACGAAGGCGAGCGGAAGGAAGCCCAGCGCGGCGCAGGCGGCAGCGTACACGTAGAGCTGCTCGTATCCCACGAACTGCATGAGCGCACCGGAGAGGATCGGCGTCACGATCTGCGCCGCCATGCTCACCGTATAGTAGTAGCCGGTGTAGCGTCCGGTGGTGCGCTCCGTGGCCAGCTCCATGACCATGGGGTAGACCGTGAGCGAGACGGTGGCGACCCCGATGCCAAAGACCGCCGACAGGACGTAGACCACGGGCGAGAAACCCCCGACGGCCCGGATGGCCAGGCATCCGACAACCATGAGGGCGAACCCCACGTAGGTGGTGCGCTTGCGCCCGACGTGCATCGACAGGCTGGCCATAGGCATGTAGGCCACGAGCGCGGCCACGGTGGCCACCGTCTGCACCTGGGCATAGGCACCGCCGGCCATGCCCCACATGACCTCGGCGTAGCGCGAGATCCCGCTGGTCACGGCGTTGTTCGAGAGGTACCAGAAGAAGACGGCGAGAAGGACGCCGAGAAGCGAGCGGCGCCGCCCAGGGTCTGCCTCGCGCTCCTTGCCACCAGTGTCGGTTGCAGCCTGGGCGTCCTCGTCGATCCCCAGCTCCAGGCTCTCGGCGTGCATGGCCGCCACCTCGGCTGGCTCGCGGAAGAGGGCGGCGAAGGCGATGGTCGTGAGCGCCAGCATCCCAGCTATGACCAGGTAGACGGGCACGTAGTCGGGGTTCTTCTCTGCGGGTACGAGCACGGCTATGCCCACGAGGACCACCACGCCGCCCACGGCCGCCATGAGGGAGTTGAGGGCGTCGGCTTTGGAGCGCAGGGGTCGGGGCGTCACGTCGGGCATGAGGGCCACGGAGGGCGAGCGGTAGACGGAGAGCGCCACCAGCACCGCAAGGAGTGCCACGAGGAAGAGGGGCAGGTTCTGCCAGCGGTTGGCAAGGGCGATGAGGGGTGTGAGAACCGCCGCGACGCTGGCGCCGACCACGATGTAGGGGGTGCGGCGACCCCACCGGGTGCGCGTGCGGTCGGACAGGGTGCCCACGAGTGGCAGGAGGAAGAGGGCCAGGATGTTGTCGAGCGCCATGAAGAAGCCCGTGAGCGTGTCGCCCATGCCGAAGGTGTTCTTGAGCATGAGCGGAATCAGCCCGTCGTAGGCCTGCCAGAAGGTGAGCGCCCCCATGAAGGGGAGCGTGACGAGTATGGTGCGTCGCAGGTCGAGCTTGGTGAGGTCGCGGCTGGCCATGGGAGCCTCCTTGGGTTGCCTCCACCCATCATGGCCCTGCGACCCCCGCGGGCGCGCGAGTCTGCCGCCCGCTTACACGGACCTTACTCGTCGTCCGAGAGCGACGAGCTTATTGCCACCACGATTCCTGCCGTGAGCGTCCCCGCGAAGACGAGGAGGCCCAGGGCCTGCATGAAGTCGTGATGGAGCTGGTCCGGTGTGGTGGGCATGACCTCGGTGACCATGTCCACGAAGGGGTTCTCGGTGGTCGCACTCACGAGGTCGCGGTAGCGCAGGAGTCGCGTCTCGTAGGCTGCCGGGTCCACCTCGTGGAAGGTGAGTTCGCGCGCGGCGCGGTCGGTGCCCGGGCCATAGGAGTTGAAGCCGCAGCAGGGGGTGTAGCCAAGGTCGATCCCGTGCCAGCGCGACACGAGGGTGTTCTTGTGGTCGTGACCGAAGTAGACGGCAAAGACGTCGCCCGTGGCCTCGAGGGCCGCCATCTCGCCCGAGTCGGTGTCGGGGGAGCAGACGGTCTCGCCGAGGTCGCCCGAGATCCGTGCCGACTCCAGCGGCACGTAGGGCGCTGCTGCCTTGTGCGAGCGGAAGCCCAGCCAGCCGCGCTCCCTGCTCGTTGCCGGGCGGAGGCACTCGTAGACCTGGGTCGGCGGGATGTGCTGGAAGACCACGGTGGGCACGGCTCGTCCCGCCCGCTTGCGGGCGTCGTCCACCTGGGAGGTCATCCAGGCCGTGACCTGGGGGTCAAAGGGGGCAAAGCCGCCGGTGATGCTGCCAGCGCCCGAGTCGGCAACAAGGACGAGGAGCCGCGGGGCACCCTTTACCAGCGCGGCGTGGCCGGAGAGGCCCGTGCCCTCGCTGGGCAGGACGTCGAGCGCAAGGGTCCCGGGGGCGAGCTGGCGTACGGCGCCGGTACCGTTGAGGCAGCCGGGGAGCTTGCGGTAGATGGCCTCCTGGGTCTCGTTCGTGAGGCCACACTCGCGATCATGGTTGCCAAAGGTCACGACGAAGGGAAGGCCACGGCGGACGATGGGCGCCATGAAGCGGTCGATCGTGTGGCTTACGGTCTCGTCCAGGTGGCCGCGAACGGCCACCTTGTCGAAGGTGCGGTCGTAGCCGCGGATCTGGTCGCCGGTGAGGATCACGAGGTCGGGGTCGGAGGCGTTGAGCGCGGCCTCGAGGAGCTTGATGGTGTCGGGCCGCACCGAGGGCTTCTCCTGGATGTCCGCCAGCTGCAGCACCTTGAAGGTGCCATCCTCGCGAAAGCGAAGCCTGGGGGTTGCTTCTGTGGCGCTCATGCGGTGCCTCCGTGGTTGCGATGTCTTGATGCCCACCATGGTAACAAGACCCACCGCCTCGCGTGCGTGACGCGGGGTCGGAGTTCGTGTCACGCGGGGTCGGAGTTCGTGTCACGCCTGATGGTCGAGGGCGATGTTGCGGCGGTCGGCAAGGGTCGCGAAGTCCGGCCCCAGCCACACGCGGGACTCGCCCGGCGCCAGCACCAGGGGCATACGGTCGTGCACCGGCGAGACGTCCGCGTTCGGCCTGGTGGTGACCACCGAGAAGCGGTCTCCCTCCCTCACGCACGCCATGAGGAAGACGCCGTGTCCGTGCAGCTGGTAACGTACTTGTCGCTTGGGCTGGCTCGGGTCCCCGTTGGGGTCGGGCTGGGTCCAGCGCTCCCAGAAGGCGTGGACGGGCACGACGCAGCGGCCGCGCGCTATGGGGCCGGCCCAGAGCCCCGAGCCGGACCGTGCCTGGGCGAGTGCCGTCTCGATGCGGGTGTTGAAGACCAGACGAGAGCGGCCTTGGACCTGGGTGGGTAGTCCCCACGTGAGGGTGGCTACCTGCAGGTCGCCCTTGTCGTCCGGTACGAAGAGCGGCAGCTGCGAGCCGGGGTAGGCGTCGGGGACGACGATGCCAGGCGCGCGGTGTGGCACGGTGGCACGACCGGTCTCGCGCAGCGCGCGGATTGCGTCCTGGAGCTCGGCAAAGAGCATAGGTGCCATGCGGTGGCACATCGTGGCCTCCTCTCGTCGCCCAACATCGTAATCCCAGGGGTCTCATGAGGTTCTGACCTTTTGTCATCAACCTTCGTCCCTACTGTCGTCGAGAGCTCGGGCGAGCGGGTTGCACCTTACTGGGGCCCTCGCGTGGCCTTGGCCTGCCTGCTTGCCGCTAGGGTGCAAGAAACCCGCCTTAGGGCCGGGATTCTGCACCCTACTGGGGCTCTGGCGAGTTGGGGTTGTCCGGACGGTCTGTTAGGGTGCGGCAGCTCGCCAAGAATCTGACAGAAGGTCAGACTCCGGTGACAGCGCAGAAGGTCAGACTCCGGTGACAGCGCCCCCAGATGTGCGTGACAAAAGGTCTGACCCTATCTATCTGGAGCGATGTGCGTGACAAAAGGTCTGACCCTATCTATCTGCGTGACAAGAGAACAGACCCCAGTTTACCCAATCTACCTGCGGCGGAATTAATGTCCGGTCGGTCTGGCATGCTCTTCTCAACGTAAGGTCCAAGAGAGGAGGCACCATGTACGAGAGGGGCAAGCAGTATCTGCTGTGCAACGTGGCGGGGTTCTCGCACTGGGACGGGTTGGAGGTGTTCTCGCAGCTCGAGCCCGGGGTCGAGCTGACGCTCGTGCCCGAGCCGGACAATCCCTACGACCCGAACGCTGTGGCCTTCTATCTGGCCGGCGTGAAGATCGGCTACGTGCCGAGGGACTCCAACTCCACGATCTCGCTCCTGCTCAACTTCGGACATGCGGACGTGTTCCGCGCTCGCATCGCCGCGGTATACAAAGACAAGCACCCAGAGCAGCAGGTGCTCGTGAGCATCAACGTGACGGATGCCCGGGAGGAGTGATGGTGCTGGCCAGGTCTTACGCGCCTAGTCCCGCACTTCCTGCCCGTACAACCTAAGCGCCGCGTCCATGGCGTGTGACACCATCTCCTCCACGGCCTCGCGCGTGTAGAAGGCCATGTGCTGCGTGAGCACCGTGTTCGGGAATTGTCGCAGATAGGCCATGTCGCGGTTGGCAATGATGTCGTTCACGTGCGACTCGTGGTAGATCTCGCTCTCGCCGGCAAAGACGTCCATGGCTAGGGCGCCTATCTTGCCGCTCTCGATGCCGTCGATGAGGGTGTCCACATCCATGAGGCTCGCGCGGGCGGTGTTCACCAGCACCACGCCGTCGCGCATCTTGGCCATGCTTGCGTGGCAGACCATGTGGTAGGTCTCCTCGGTGGCCGGCAGGTGGAAGGTGATCACGTCCGACTGGGAGAGGAGGTCGTCCAGCTCCACGTACGTGCCCAGACCCTCCATAGCGGGGTTGCGCCTCGTGTCGTAAGCCAGCACGCGGCTGCCAAAGCCCGCAAGGCGGCGTGCCACCGCGCACCCGATGGCGCCTGTGCCCATGATGCCCACCGTGAGCGAGGCGAGCGTGCGCCCCTGCAGACCACCGAGGGAGAAGTCGTTCACGTTCTGGCGATAGACGGCCGGCTTGTACTTGCGCAGGGCCACGAGTGTGAGCATGAGGGTGAAGTCCGCCACGCTGTCTGGCGCGTACCAGGTGTTTGCGACTGCCACGCCAGCATCGAGCGCCGCCTGCTGGTCGATGTGGTCCATGCCGCGCGTGCGCGTGACCAGCACGCGGCAGCCGCGGGTGGCCAGTGCCTCGAGAAGCTCGCGATCGTAGCGCACCATGCCCAGCACGAGCGCGGCGTCATAGCCTCGCACGAGGTCCAGGTGCTCCACGTCGAGCTTCTCGGTGTGGAGCGTCAGCTCGTCCACGCCGGCGCGTGCTGCCTGCCGTGCGAACTCGTCGCGCTCGTCCGACCGTACCTCGAATGCTGCGATGCGCATGTGCCTCTCCTCTTCGCGATAACGTGACAGCGGGGACAGACCTCGTCCCGGGCGTGACGGCGGGGACAGGCCCCGCTACTTACCCTAGCTCTCCGCGCTTGACAGCGCCACATCCAAGACATACATGTCTGCCGCGCCGCACCCGAACGCGTCGAGGCCCTCCAGGTCCCACCAAGAGAGCTCGGGCCCTTGCCTCATGAGTCCGTTTCCAGAAGCCTTGATGCAGACAAGGTCTCCTCCTTTCCGAGGGCGCAATGCCATAGGCTCTTGCGGTCCGTGTGGTGCTGGCTATTAGACTAATCGTGCAGTACTTGCAAGATGTTTCCAGAAATGGAACTCTGGATTGCTATGCGCGCATGGTTGCCCCATGACAAGGACTACGGGCGCAAACCCGTGGCATCATCGGGATGGAGGGCTGGCCTGGCGCTTGGCGGGGGTCCGCGCGTCCGCTCGCTGCGGTTGGCGTGTACAAATTGGGGGTACGAGCATGGAGGAGCCGGGAATTGCGGCTGAGGAGTTCGCGGCAAGGCGAGAGGCGCTGGCGGAGGAGCTGCCGGAGGGCAGCCTGGCGTTGGCGTTCTCTGGCCAGACGGTTCCCATGTGGGACGAGGTGGACTATCCCTTTGAGGTGGACCGCAACTTCTACTACCTCACGGGCGTGGATGCGCCCAACTGCGTGCTGGCGCTGCTCAAGCTGGGTGGCGTCGCGCACGCCACGCTCTTCGTGCCGCGCTCCAGCCAGTATGAGCTCACCTACTTTGGCAAGCCGCCCGCCATTGGTGACTACCAGGCGCTGACGGGCATCCAGAACGTCATGTACCAGGAGAACTTCAGGACGGCAATAGAGCTGCCCTGCTTCACGGTGCTTGGGGTGAGAAAGGTCCTCTCGCTGGACGCGAGCCAGGTGCCCAGGCCGCGCTCTGCATCCAACCAGTACCTGCGCTACCTGCGCGACTCCTTCCCCGGCATGGAGCTGGGTTCCGCTGCGGACAAGGTCTTCAAGCTGCGGGAGGTCAAGAGCCCGGCGGAGCAGGCCCTTCTGCGCAAGGCCGTTGGCATCACGGGCGAGGGGCTGCGAGAGCTCATGCACACGGTGCGACCTGGCATGTGCGAGTACGAGGTGCACGCCATCTTTGACTACGTAGCCATGCGGCGCGGATGTCGGCGCAACGGCATCGTGCTGGACATCTCGAGTGGCCCCAACAACAACGTGCTGCACTACGACGGCCGCGGGAGGCAGATGGGGGAGGGCGACCTGCTGCTGGCCGACGTGGCCTGCACCTGCGGGCACTACAGCTCGGACGTGACGCGCACCATGCCCGTGAGCGGCCGCTTCACGAGCGAGCAGCGCCACTGGTACGAGGTTGTGCTGCGCGTGCAGGAGTCCATCCTCTCGCACCTGGGGCCGGGCATGCCGGTGGCGGGCGCCAACGCCGAGGCGCGCAAGATCCTGGCGAGCGAGCTGCGAGGCGCCGGGCTCATAGGTCCTGACCAGCCCATCAACGTGACGTCGGCTCGCAACTGGGCGGGCGCAAACCCGGGTGACCACCACATTGGGCTTCTGGTGCACGACGTGGGCATGATCGGCGGGGTGCTGGAGCCGGGCATGGTCTTTACCAGCGAGCCGGGCGTCTACCTCAAGGACCTGGGCTTTGGCATCCGGCTGGAGGACGACGTGCTGGTCACGGACGAAGGGCTGGAGCTTCTTTCTGGCGGAATCCCGCGCACGCCAGACCAGATCGAGGCCGCGATGGCAGAGGGCCGCGCGTGAGCGGACGCAGCGATTGCGGCTGTGCGCTGCCCCTGTGGATGCGGGGCTTGAGCCGGAGGCTGGCGGGCTGGAGGCTGGCGTGAGACAAGAGCTTGGCTATCTGGACCTGCACTGCGCGGGCGAGCCCTTCCGGCTGCTGACCGAGCCCATGGACCTGCCCGGTGCCACCATGGAGGAGAGGCGGCGCTACGTGGGCAGGGAGCTGGGCGGGCTTCGCAGGCTTGCCCTGTGCGAGCCGCGTGGGCACAGCAACATGTATGGGGGAATCATGTGCCCGCCCGTGCGGCCGGCGAGCGACCTTGGGATTGTCTTTCTCACCACCGAGGGGACGAGCACCATGTGCGGCCACGGCACGCTCTGCCTGGGACGGGCGGCCGTGGAGCTGGGCCTGAGGGAGTTTTGCGAGGGGTGGAACACACTGCGAGTGGATGCGCCTTCGGCCACGGTGGACGTTGGCGTGGAGGTTGCCGGCGGAGAAGTGCGACAGGTGGCCTTCGTCAACGACCGCTCGTTCGCGTGCGAGGGGGACTTCTGGCTTGACGGCGGACTGCGCGGTCGTGTGGGGGTGCAGGTGGCCTATGGCGGTGCCTTCATGGTCTTTGTGAGGGCGTCCGAGCTGGGCGTGGACTTGGAGAGCGCGCGGGTGGGCGAGCTGCTGGAGCTTGCGGGGCCGCTCTATGAGGCGGCGAGCCGGCTGGACGTGGCGCATCCCGAGGACGGGGACAAGAGCATCCGGCGCAACGGCTGCTGCCTGATTCTGGCAAGCGAGCCCGTGGTGTGCGGCAGGCGGGTGCGCACGCGGACCTTCACGATGTTTGGGCGGGGGTTGTACGACCGGTCGCCCACGGGGACGGGGTCGTCAGCTCTGGCGGCATTGCTTGTGCGTGACGGCGTACTGGGGCTGGGCGGAGTGCTGGAGAACCGCGGGCCAAGCGGGATTCCGTTTGAGGTGCAGGTGGGGCCTGCGGCCGACGGGCGCGGGGGAATAGTGCCTACGGTGTGCGGGCAGGCCTTTGTGACCGGGCGCGGCACGCTGGTGCTCGAGGGCGCAGATCCCCTCCAAGAAGGTCTGTCCCTGCTCTAGCGCCCCAGGAAACCTATCAACTCCGCAACGTGACAGGGGGTCAGACCCCACTTTGCGCGTCGGATTCGCCATAAGCCTTCCAACGTGACAGGGGGTCAGACCCTAGCGACAGGTCTGACCCCCGCTGTTGCGAGGCGCGCGAGGCGCCGGCTGGCCCAGGGCCTAGAGCTCGGCGGCGGCCAGGTGCATGCTGCTCACCAGCACGTCCGGGGACCCGCACCACAGTGCGCCCAGGTCCTCCATGTCAAACCAGGCGACCGCGTTGCCGCAGGCCACCACGTTGGCGAACAGGCTCTGCAGGCTGTCCGACCAGGCCACCGCGCTTATGGGCTCTGCAAGCTTGCCATTGCGGATTCGCACCCCGCGGCAGGGCGTGCTCACCCCTCCAGACGCGAAGCTGAAGGAGTGGTAGATGTCGCTGATGTCGGTGAGGTACACTCCGTCCCCCGCCTTGGCTACAAGCCCGTCCAGGTCCTCCGTCCCAGGAACGACATACAGGTTGCCCGGCGCCGTGAAGACGTCGTTGGGCACGATGCGGCCAAGGCTGTCGCGGCGGTTGGCGTTGGCAGTGGAGGAGGGCAGCCCCATCTTGACGGCCCACTCCAGGTTGCTCACCGGTCGCACGAAGGTGCCCTTCTCCACGATGCTGCTGGCCCCGTGGACCACGCCCTCGCAGTCGATTCCCAGGCAGCCGGGGCCGCCAAAGGCGGGCTCCGCCGTCTCGGCCAGTCCAAGCGCCGGCGACGCCACGCGGCTTCCCAGCTTGCCTGCAAGGAAGCTCTGCCCGGTCGCGACCTTCTCAGCGCCAAAGACGCTCCACATGCCCACCAGCACCTGGTTCATGACGTCGCGAGAGATCACCACCGGATAGTCGCCGGTCTCTACGGTGCCGCCGTCGAGCGAGGCCTCGCCCGCAAGCTTGGTGCGCCCCACGAGCTCTGTCACGTCGACGTCGTCAAGGCTGGGTGCAAAGCTGCGGCACTGCACCCAGTGCTGCTCGCCCTTGCCGAACGCGATGTAGGTCATCCTCACCATGTAGTGCGCATGCTCCGCCAGGCGAGAAAGGCCCTCCGAGTTGCTGACCCTCCGGGCGCAGGCGTAGTGGCGCACCATGCATTCTATGGTGGAGTGCTCGCCGGCAACGTCCGTCAGCCTGCCCACGCAGCGGCGCGCCATCGCCGTCATGGCAGCCACGTCGGCTTCCTCGAGCTCGGGGTTCCTCCCCGCGCCGGCCTCGCCCACGCGAGGCCTGGCCAGCATGCCCGCGGGGTCGGACAGGTCAACCGCGCCGGCCTCTGCCACGGCGCGCGCCGCCAGGTCCTCCAGCGGCTCGGAGGCGTCCTCGCTGCGGGCGTATCCCACGTGGTCGCCAGCCGTGCGCACATAGCGCTGGGCCAGCTCCGAGCTGGAGCAGCCCAGGCTTCCGTCCTCTGTGGCCGTGACCTCCTGGGTGCGCGACCACTCTTCCTCCAGCTCAAGACCTGGCACGCCGTGCTTGCGCGCGAGACCTGCCAGCTGCATGCAAACGTCTGTCATCGATGCCCCCTAACCCACCTGCATGCCGTCGATAAGGATGCGCGGCATGAAGGCGGTCACGTAGATAAGTCCGGAATCGGCGCCACAGAGGGCACCGGTGTCGCGGAAGTACCTGTCGCCCACGGCGGCCACGCGCTTGAGGGCATCGATGGAGCGGCCGCTCATGTTGACGTTGCTGATGGGGTCCGTGAGCTCTCCGTGCTCGATGATGTTGCCCGAGCTGGCCAGGAAGTTGAACTTGCCCGTTACGGGGTCCACGTTGCCGCCGCCCACCTCGCGCACGTAGAGGCCGTAGTCCACGCTGGGAATGATGTCTTCCGTGGGCGTGGTTCCGCGGCGCACGTAGGTGTTTGTCATGCGGGCCACGGGGGCAAAGCGGTAGTCCTGCCTGCGTCCGGCCGCGGTCTGCGGCATGCCAAGCTGGCGGCTGCCCAGGCGGTCGATCATGTAGTTCCTGAGCACGCCGTCCTCTATGAGCACGTTGGTGGCTGAGGGCACGCCCTCGTCGCTCATGGCGTTGGTGCCGACGTATCCCGGAATGACGCCTCCGTCGCATACCGTGACCAGCGGGGATGCCACCTGCTGGCCCACCAGCCCAGCAAACACGCCGCCCTTGAGGTGGGTGCTCTCCAGCGGGTGGCCGCAGTCTTCGTGGATGAAGGTGCCGGAGTCCACCACCACGGGCATGTAGCCGGCCTTGATGGGCTTGGCCACCAGGCCGTCCAGGGCCGTCTGCACGGTGGGTTCCACTATCTGGCGCAGGGCCTCCTCGGAGTCAAGCGCCTCGAAGCCCGCGGCAAAGGAGTAGTTGGTCCAGTTGCCGGAGGACTTGACACCGTCAGACACGGTCACGAAGAAGCGCAGGGTGGTGACGACGCGCCTCTCACGCGAGAAGGTGCCCTCGGAGTTGAGCACGGCCACGTCCTGCATGCGGTCCTGGTAGTCGGCGTGGGCGTCCACCACCTTGGGGGAGTAGGCGTGCGCGATGGCGATGGCCTGGTCCAGCATGGCCTTCTTGTCTGCCGTGGGCACCTCGTCCGGGTTGCGCAGGATGGGGTTTGCCGGCTCGTAGGTAATCTCGGTCACGGGCTGCACGGTCGAGACGGGCGCCTCCACGCGCCAAGGCACCATGGACCCAAGGCCCTCGGCCAGGCGCCGCAGCGAGGCGGCGTCCGTGCCGTTGGTGTAGCCGTAGCGGGTCTCGGTCCCGCTCATGAGGTAGAGTCCTGCGCCGTGCATGTGGGTGACGCTGGATGCGCTTATCTGCGACCCGTCGTGGCTCAGGCGGGTCTGCACGTTGTCCTCGAAGTAGAGCTCCGAGAAGTCCGCGCCGCGCCCAAGCGGCAGGCTCAGGGCCTCGAGTGCCGGGTCCACCCAGGACGTCGAGTCCATGATGCTAGAGGAGAAAGCCATCTGACCTCCTTGCGAGAAGGGCGGCCGCCCCAGACGTTTAGGGACGGCCGCCGGGCTTGCGAGTTCACGCGTGCAAGAAGGGGTAGCCCCTTCTTGCACGCGCGGCGAGCTTGCGGCCCGCCTTACCAGCTGGTCTTGCTCAGGTAGTTGTGCAGGGCGTTGCCGATGGGGTTGGTCGCGCGGTCCGTGGTGTCCTTGCCGTAGAGCGTCAGGTTGTAGGTGTCAAGGACGGGCCTGAAGGCGAACTGCTCCTTAATCAGAATCTCCTCCATCTGGTGCATGAGCTCGGACTGCTTCTGGGCGTCAGGCTCCGCCGTCACCTGGGCGTAGAGCTCGTCGTACTCGGGGATGGAGATCCCGTACTGGGCCGCGTCCGTGATGTAGCTGGCCAGGGTCTCAAGTGGGTTGGGCACCGTGGGGGCCACGGCAATGTAGGAGAAGGCCCAGTCGGAGCCGCTTAGCATGGAGAGGTAGGTGGGGATGTCGTAGGCACCCACCTCCACCGGGATGCCCAGCTGGTCCTTGAGCAGGGCTTGGAAGAACTCGCCACGCGCGGTGCCGCGGGTGCTGTTGCTGGTGAGGTAGACCAGCTTGGGCATGCCCTCGCCGTTGGGGTAGCCAGCGTCTGCCAGGAGCTGCTTGGCCTGCTCCAGAGCGGCGTCGCTGTAGGGCTCGATCAGGGCATTGTCCGCCGTACGGAAGGAGCCGCCCGCAGGATCGGGGTACTTCTCGCCCAGAAGTCCTGTGGACTCCACGGCGTTTCCGTCCTCCAAGATGGAATTGACGTAGCCCGCATCGATGGCCAGGAAGATGGCCTGACGCACGCGCACGTCGTCCAAGGCCTTGCAGTTCCAGTTGAAGTGAAGGCTGGCCGTGCCGATGGTCTCGCTGTTGACAAGGTCGGCCTTGTCGCCGATCTGGGCGATCAGGTCCGTGGGGGCGTACTTGTAGTAGTCGAGCTCGCCGTTGCTCATGGCCGCATTGGCAGCCGAGGCGTCGGCATAGAGGTGGTAGGTGATGGTGTCTGGCACGGCGGAAGCGTTGCCCACGTAGGCGTCGTTGCGCACGATGACGACGGACTCGTCGGGGTTGAACTCGGAGAGCTTGTAGGGGCCGTTGGAGAGGTGGTGCTCGGGGTCGGTGGACCAGCCGTCGCCGCCCTCCTCAATGGCCTTCTGGTTCTCCGGGAAGAAGGCGGACGTGGCAAAGAGGCCCTTGACCACGTTCTCGGGAAGCATCGACGCCAGGGTGACCTCCAAGGTCTTGTCGTCCTTGGCCACTACGCCCAGGCCGTCAGCAGACCCCTCCCCGCCGTAGAACTCGGCCGCACCCTTGATGTAGCTCAGGAAGCCGTAGGCGTTCTCGGAGGCGGTGGCGGGGTCAAAGAGACGCTGGGCGGCGTAGGCAAAGTCGCCTGCCACCACGTCGGAGCCGTCGGACCACTTGGACTCGCCCAGGGTGAAGGTGTAGGTGAGGCCGTCGTCCGAGGCGGTGTAGGACTCGCAGACGCCGTTGACCAGGGAGGTGCCGTCGGAGTCGTAGCGGAAGAGGCCCTCGCCCAGCGGCAGGAAGATCTCGTCATCGTCGGAGTTCGAGTCGTTCTGGGGGTCCAGTACCGCAGGGGCGATGCTGCTGAAGACGTTGAGTTCCTTGGGCTCGCCGGAGGCAGCATCGCCGGAGCCGGAGTCGGACGAGCCGCCGCAGGCGGCCAGCGCCGCCGTCAGCGCCGCGAGCGAGCCTGCGCCAACGAAGGACCTTCTGGAGATGTTCTTGCTCATGTTCTTGTCCCTTCCCTTGAGGACGGTATTGCAACGTCAGCCGGGCGAGCCCGGCGTGAGACCAGATGTGATGGCGCTAGGATTCCGCAGCCGGGGCCGCGGGTGCCGCGATTGCCTCCACCAGCTCGTCCGTGCCCTTGAGCTGAAGGTCCCGCCAACGGGTGCAGGCAACGCGGTGGCCGGGCGCGCACTCCTCCAGCTGCGGCCGCGCAGCCAGGCACTCCTTGGTGGCAAAGGGGCAGCGGGTAGAGAAGATGCAGCCCTGGGGTAGGTCTGTGAGGGGAGGCAGCTCGCCTTCCAGCTCCACGCGACGCTTGGCGCGGGCACGCTGGGGGTCGGGCTCCGGCACGGCGGACAGGAGCGCCTCCACGTAGGGATGCCTGGGGTGCGAGAAGAGCTCGTCGGTTGACGCCTCCTCCACGATGCGACCTAGGTACATGACCACGATGCGGGAGCACAGGTGGCGCACCACGGCCAGGTCGTGGCTGATGAAGAGGTAGGCCACATCGGTCTTGGCCTGGAGGTCGGCCAGCATGTTGAGCACCTGCGCCTGCACGGAGACGTCGAGCGCGCTCACGGCCTCGTCGCAAATGACCAGCTGCGGGTCGCAGATGAGGGCTCGGGCGATGGCTATGCGCTGACGCTGTCCCCCGCTGAGCGAGAAGGGGTAGCGGTCCAGGCAGTCCCGCTTGAGCCCCACGCTCTCCACGGCCTTGCCTGCCAGCTCGCGCCACTGGTCCTTGGGTGCCAGCCTCTGGACCTTGAGGGGCTCGGCCAGGATGTCTGCAATGGTCTTGCGGGGGTCCAACGAGGTGTAGGGGTCTTGGAAGACCATCTGGATGGTCTTGTGAACAAGGGCCTCGTCCTCCCTGCTCGCGCCCACCTCGTGGCCGTCTATGCGCACGGTGCCGCCGTCACGTTCGTAGAGGCCGCAGATGGTGCGTCCCACGGTGGTCTTGCCGCAACCGGACTCGCCCACAAGGCCCACGGACTCCCCTCGCTGCATGTAAAGCGAGAAGCCCTCCACCACGGGCACCTTCTGCTTGTGGCGGCCCACCCGCATTGGGAAGGCCTTGGCAAGGCCTGTGACCTCCAACAGCGGTGCTGCGTCGTTTGTGCTAGGCATGCGGGGCCTCCTTCTGGAGCGGGCCCGCCACGGCGGGCGTCTGGAGCAGCTTGCCGGACGTGCCCCGCGCGGCGCAGAGCCAGCAGGTGCATGCGTGGTCCCCACCCAGGTCGAACTCCGGCGGCACCTGTTGGCGGCACACCTTCATGCAGTGGGGGCAGCGGGGAGCAAAGGGGCAGCCCAGGGGCATCTTGCGAGGGTCTGGCACCATGCCCGGGATGGGGACCAGCGGCTCCTCGCGCGGGCCCTCCAGCGTGGGCATGCAGGCCAGAAGTCCCGTGGTGTAGGGGTGGGTGGTGCGATAGAAGATGTCGTCCACTGTCCCGCGCTCGACGATGCGCCCGCCGTACATCACGATGACGCGGTCGCACAGGGTGGCGATGACCCCCATGTTGTGCGAGATGAAGACCACGGAGTTGCCCATCTGGCGCTGCAGGTCGCGCACCAGGTCAAGCACCTTGGCCTGGATGGTCACGTCCAGTGCCGTGGTAGGCTCGTCGCAGATGAGCAGGCTGGGGTTGCAACAGAGCGCTATGGCTATGATCACGCGCTGCCGCATTCCGCCGGAGAGCTCAAAGGGGTACTGGTCCATGCGCTTCTCGGGCTCGGAGAGGCCTACGCGGCGCAGGTAGTCCACCGCCACCTCGCGTGCCTCCTGGCCGTGCTTGTCCAGGTGCCTCTCTATGGTCTCCAGCATCTGGGAGCCCACGGTGTAGAGGGGGTCAAGGGCTGTCATGGGGTCCTGGAAGACCATGGAGAGGTCGCCCCCGCGCATCACCTCCATGTCGCGCTCGGGAAGCCGGGCCAGGTCCACGCCACGGTAGGCAATGGTCCCGCCCGTGGTCTCGAGGTTGGAGGGCAGAAGCCTCATGACGGCGCTCATGGTGAGGCTCTTGCCGCAGCCGGACTCGCCCACCACGCCTAGGATCTCTCCTGTGCGCACGTCAAAGCCCACGCCGTGGATCACGTCGTAGTCTCCCTTGCGGGCATGCACCGTAACGGTGAGGTCGCGCACCTGCAGGAGGGGCTGGCCTGCCTCCACCTTCTGGAGGCTCCGCACCAAGGCGGTGTCTACCTCCGCCGTGGTCTGCTTGCTGCCAAATGCCATCTTCCGCCTCCTTAGAGCATGCGGGGGTCAAGGGCGTCCTCAAGGGCGTCGCCTATGACGAAGAGGGACCAGGTGATGAGGAATATGAGCACGGCGGGCTCGATCATCTCGTAGGGGTAGAGCATCATGTTGTCTCGTGCCGAGTTGATGAGGGTGCCCAGCGAGGCCATGGGAACGGAGACTCCCATGCCGATGAAGGAGAGGAAGGCCTCTGAGAAGATGGCGTCGCGCACCAGCTGGGTCATCTCCACGATGATGAGCGGGGAGCTGTTGGGTAGCAGGTGGCTCCATACGATGAGTGGCCCCTTGGCGCCCATGGACTGGGCTGCCATGGCGTAGCCCTCGTTCTTGAGCTGGAAGATGGAGCCACGCACGATGCGCGCGAGCCCCGTCCAGTAGAGAAGGGCAAAGGCCACCAGGATGCAGAACATGCCCGATCCCGCCTGCTTGAAGAAGCCGTCCGGCATGCCCTCAAAGAGGGAGTCGATGGGCGCCTTGAGGGAGATCGCCATGATGAGCACCACCAGCTGGGCCGGCAGCGAGTCGATTATCTCCACGATGCGCATGAGCACCAGGTCAACCTTGCCGCCGCACCAACCCGCTATGGAGCCGTAGAGGCAGCCCACGACGAGCACGGCCACCGCGGTGATCAGGCCCACGGACATGGAGATTCGCACGCCGTACATGCAGCGCACCAGCAGGTCGCGGCCCATCTCGTCCGTGCCAAAGACGTGGGCGGCGCAGGGCGCCAGCTTCTCTTCTCCGCGAAAGACCTGGTCATACGAGGCGTCAACAAAGAGGGGCCCTACAAAGCCAAAGAGCACCACGGCCAGGAGCAGGACCGTCGCCACCAGGGCCACCTTGTTTGACGTGTATACCGCAAGGCGGCGCTTCCAGATGGGCTCCTCCTGAGGCAGCTCCTGGGCTGCGTTGAGGTCAAAGGGCTCGGGGTCAAATGCGTGCGCGTCGAGGCCCAGGGCTTGGGCGCGGGCAGCTTGGCCTGCTTGGGTCATTGCGTGGCCTCCCTTACTCGTCCAGCTTGATGCGAGGGTCAATAAGGCCGTACACGATGTCCACCACCAGAAGGATCGCCACGATGAAGGTGGTGTAGAAGATGGTGGTGCCCATGATCACGGGGTAGTCGCGCTGCGAGACGCAACGCACCATGTAGGAGCCAAGGCCGGGTATGGAGAAGACCGTCTCCACCACCAGGTTACCCACCAGGATGCCCGCGGTGAGTGGCCCCAGCGTGGTCACGATGGGGATGGCGGCATTGCGGAGCGCATGCTTGAAGAGTATGTAGCGCGTGCCCATGCCCTTGGCCTTGAGGAAGCGGGTGAAGTCCTGCGAGAGCACGTCGAGCAGGGCGGCGCGGGTGATGCGGGTAAGGACCGAAGCCGGTCCCGCGCTGAGGGCCGCCACCGGCAGGATGTAGCTCTGCCAGCTCTTGAGGCCGGAGGTGGGCAATGCGTGCAGCCACATGCCAAAGGCATACAGAAGCACCACCGCCAGAAGGAAGCCGGGAAGCGACGAGAAGAGGCTGGAGAGCGTGGTGACCACGCGGTCTGCCGCCGTGCCGCGCTTGTAGGCGGCGAGGATTCCCAAGGGGATGCCCACCAGGCACGAGAACACGATGGCGATAAGGCCCACCTGGGCGGAGACGGGGAACTTGTCCGCGATTATCTGGTTCACGGAGTAGCCCGAGCTCACGATGGAGGTTCCCAGGTCCCCATGGAGAAGGGCAGACATGTAGTCCAGGTACTACTCGCCCACAGGACGGTCCAGCCCGTACTTCTCCAGAATGAGCTGCTGGGCTTGGGCAGAGAGCTTGTCTGAGGTAAAGGGCTCGCCCGGGACCATGTTCATGAGGAAGAAGGTGAGCGTGGCCACCACGAAGATGGTGAGCACGCCAAAGGCCACGCGCTTTGCGATGTACTTGCCCATCCTGCCTCCGGTTCCGTCCATGCGACTTGGACAAGTCGTTGAAAAGTAGACTAATCGTCCAAAGTGTTGAAAGTGTTTCCAACTACTAAACTCTGACTTGCAACGTGAATGCCGAGACCTAGGCCGTTGGCACTGCTCCGCCTGGTCCCTCTTCCTTCTGGATGGCATTGAGGTAGTTGTAGATGGTGCTCTTGGACACATGTAGGCGTGTCGCAAGGGCGGGAACGCTGCGCTGGTAGTCAAAGAACCCGTGGTTCTTGAGGGTGCGCACAAGGACCATGCGCTCCGAGCGGCTGAGGACCTCTGCCGGCTTGCCCATCTCGACTATGCAGAACTCCATGAGGTCCGCCTCGTCGCGCATGGGCTGGCCGTTGGGATAGATGGTCTTGTGGAGGTCGCCCGACACCGCCCCCAAGGCCTGCAGGAGCTGCACGGTGCGGTCCACCTCGGTCGCGTCCAAGGTCACGTCAAGCGAAAGAATGTAGCCCTCGCCCCGCACCAGCCAGGTGGACTCCTTGAGGCGGCGCCCATCGGGCATGCGGACCTCCTGGCAGTTGTCGTCCTCGAAGACCGTCTCTGGCAGGGTACTCGTGCCAAAGGTGGTGTCGATGCCAAAGATCGAGTAGGTGGAACCCACTGCGCGTCCGCTCACGTGGCCGTTATAGACCGCCAGTGCCCGGATGCCGTTCTCCCAGACCTCGTGGACGATGGTCTCGCAGTTGGGGCCCACGAACTGGGCTATGCCAGCAGCAAGGCGCGACAGGAGCTCCACGGCCTCGTCCTTGGTCATATGGGTGTAGGGGATGCCCTCTCCTAGCACGGCTTGGCCTCCTATCGGTGTGGGGCGGGTTTGGAAGCAGGGAGCGCGGCGGCGGCAGAGACGATGCGGCCCATGGCGGCCTGCGTCTGCGCGTGGATGGCGCCCAGGTTGATGCGGCTGAAGCGCTGGAGCCCCTCTCCGTACTCCGGGCCAGGCTCGACCTCCACCAGGGCGCGCTGCTCCAGGAAGGCGTTGATCTTGTCGCCGGGAAGGGGCAGGCCGTCCCAGCGCACCCAGCAGACGAAGGTGCCCTCGGTGGGAAAGACGCGCGCCAGGTGCGCGCCCTCGAGGGCCTCGGCCACGATGCGGCGGTTCTGGGCCAGGTAGGGCAGGGTGTCGCGCTGCCAGGCCAGGCCCTCTGGGGTGTAGGCCGCCATGAGGGCGGTGCGGCCAAAGGGGTCGATGCTGCCAAAGTGGTCGGCCGTGCGGCGCTTCTCAAAGCGGTCTCGCAGGGCGGCGTCCGGCACGATGGCGTTGGCAAAGTTGAGGCCCGTGCAGCTGAAGCACTTGCCAAGGGAGGTGAGGGTGATGGCATTGGCACAGCCTGGCTCGAGCGAGGCGTAGGGTGTGGTGCGGTGGCCGTCAAAGACGTCCTCCGCAAATATCTCGTCGGAGACCACGATGGTGCCATAGCGGGCGGATAGCTCCGAGACGGCCATGAGCTCCTCGCGCGTCCACACGCGACCGACGGGGTTGGTGGGGTTGCAGACCACCAGGAGCTTGTTGCGGGGGTTGGCCATCAGGTGCTCCAGGCCGTCCAGGTCCATGGTGTAGCGGTCGCCGTCCAGGAGCAGGGGGTTGTGCACAGTTCGCAGGCCCATGCGGGTCGCCGCCTGCTCGTAGCGGTAGTAGACGGGCGGCTGCGTGATCATGGCGTCGTCCGGTCCCAGGCACATGCGGATGCACGTGGCCACCGAGAAGATCGTGCCCATGGTGGGCACCACCCACTGGCCGTCGATGGCCCAGTCGCGTGCGTTGGCCATCCACCAGGCCACCCGCTCCCGGTAGCCGTCGATGGGCCAGTTGAAGTCGTAGCAGCCGCCCTCGGCATATGCGGCCAAGGCCTGGCGGATGCAGGGGGCCGTCTTGAAGTCGAACTCAGCACCGCCCAGGCTCGCATAGCCCGCGTCGCGGATGGGCTGGGGGGTCAGGGCGTCCTGAAGGCTTCCCGTGCCCGTGCGGTCTACTGGCTCTGCGACAAACGCCATGGGGTGCCTGCCCTTCTTGTTTGCGATGAATCGTCCAACAGCTGGACACATCGTAGCGATGGGAGGCGGGAGTTGGGTTTCTGGCATGTGACGTCTTGGGGTGGGGGTAATGACGCGAGGGCGGCGGGTAGCATCTTAGGTCAATGAAGACTTGCGGCGCGGCCGGTGCGCCTTGTCATGGAGGTTCATATGTCTCAGGCCACTACCTGGTGGGCAAGCGCATTGGCACTGGTGCTTCTTCCTGTGGCGTTCGTGCTGGGCTTCTGGGCCCTCTTTGGCCGCGAGGGCGGGCTGGTGCCCACGAGCGGTAGGCACGTGGTTTGGCTGGCTGTGGCTATGGGCGCGGTGATGCTGCTCATGCTGCTGGTTGGCGTGCCCATGGGCTTCTTCGTGCTGCCGATCGTCTTTCCCTTCGTGTGGTGGGACGACGGCTCCGGCAAGGGTGGCCACGGCGACAAGGGCGGGGAGAAGCGCTAGGCGCCGAACCGGCCGTAAGCGGGAGGGCCTTCCCGCGTCGGGAAGCTCGGGACGCTTAGCCGGCCGTAAGCGGGAGGGCCTTCCCGCATCGGGAAGCTCGGGACGCTTAGCCGTCCGTAAGCGGGAGGGCCTTCCCGCGTCGGGAAGCTCGGGACGCTTAGCCGGCCGTAAGCGGGAGGTCCTTCCCGCGTCGGGAAGCTCGGGACGCTTAGCCGGCCGTAAGCGGGAGGGCCTTCCGAATCCGGCCTGACAGGACTCTTGGCGGGTCCTGGCTCTAGGGCCCTGGCCCTAGAGCGCGCCGGCGGCGAGAAGGTCGCGCACCTCGAGCAGGCTCCCGCACGTGGCGGCGGCCCAGGCGCGGGTCTTGTCGGTCGGCGGCATCATGTCCGGTACCATGACCGTCACGAAGCCTCCGCGATGGCCTGCCTCCACGCCGGCATAAGAGTCCTCGAGCACGAGCGCGCGTGAGGGCTCCACGCCCAGCGCCGCCGCGGCCGCAAGGAAGATATCGGGCTCGGGCTTGCTGTGGCCTATGCCCACGCCACTCACCGTGGCCTGGAAGCGGTCCGCGATCCCCGCCGTCTGCAGGTTGGACTCGATCATCTCGACGGAGCTGGACGAGGCGACTGCACGGGGCACGCCGTGGCCATCGAGCCAGTCGAGAAGCTCGACCAGGCCGGGCTTCATCCTGAGCTCCGTCTTGAGTAGCCTCGCCGTCTCCTCGTCGAGGGCGGCTGCGACCTTGTTGCCGTAGTCGATGCCACACATGCGGTTGACCGTGGCCGTCCGCACGGCACCGTTCGTTCCGCGGCAGGCATCGGCGAGGCCCTCGGGATAGGCCAGCCCAAAGCGCGCGAGCGCCGGGTGCCAGGCCTTGCCCCAAATGGGCTCGGTGTCGAACATGAGACCGTCCATGTCGAAGATGACTGCCCTGACCATGCGCTTCTCTCCCAAGACACTGACCAACGAGCGCCAGCAGGGCCTAGGGGCGCTGCCGGCGGAAGCACGTGGCCGTCATGCGGGCTACGTGCGTGCCCAACTCATCGTACACGTCGGTCGTGTAGAAGCCGAGTGCGCGGCCCGACCGGTCGGCCTCGCAGGTGGCCACGAGTCGCGTGCCGCGCGCGGCAGACAGGAACTCTATCTGGTTGCTCACGCTCACGGTGGGCGCCTGACCCACGTTGCTGGCAACTGCCAGCGCGAAGTCCGCGAGGGTGAAGATGGCGCCGCCCATCACGCTGCCCTGCGCGTTGCGATGGAGGTCGTCGCGGAGGGGCATGCGCACCACGGCGTGGCCTGGCGTTGCATCGTCGATCACGCAGCCGGCCGCCGCCGCGAAGTGGTCTCGCGAGAAGTACGCGCGCACCTGGTCCAGCGCCGGCTGCGTGGGGTCTGACCTTTTGTCATCGTCGTCTGTCCCCACTGCCACCGGGGTCTGACCCTTTGTCACGCCCTCGCGACTCACAGCTCCGCCCCCAGGCGCTCGCCCATGAGGTAGCCCATGACGGAGGCCATCATGAGGCCGCGGGTCCAGCCGGAGGAGTCGCCCAGGCAGTGGAGGTGGGCCACGTTGGTCTCAAAGCGGTCGTCCATGGTTATGCGGTTGCTGTAGAACTTGAGCTCCGGCGCGTAGAGCAGGGTCTCGTCGGACGCGAAGCCAGGTATGGCCTTGTCCACGGCCTGCATGAAGCTCACGATGGAGATCATTGTGCGGTAGGGGAGGGCCGAGGTGATGTCGCCCGCCACGGCATCGGGCAGCGTGGGTCGCACGTTGGAGCGGGAGAGCTCCTCCGGCCAGGTGCGCTTGCCGTCCAGCACGTCGCCGAAGCGCTGCACCAGGATGTGGCCGTCGCCCAGCATGTTGCAGAGGCGGCCGATGTTCTGCGCGTAGGCAATGGGCTGGTTGAAGGGCGTGCGGAAGTGATGGGTGCAGAGGATGGCCAGGTTCGTGTTCTCGGACTTGCGCTCCTTGTACGAGTGGCCGTTGACCACGGCCAGGCCGCCGTCGTAGTTCTCCTGCGCCACAAAGCCGCCGGGGTTCTGGCAGAAGGTGCGGACCTTGTTCTTGAAGGGGCCGGGGTAGCCTATGAGCTTGCCCTCGTAGAGGACCTCGTTCACGTCCTCGATGACCTCGTTGCGCATCTCGATGCGCACGCCGATGTCCACGGGGCCGGGCTCGTGCCTGATGCCATGGCGGGTGCAGGCGTCCTCGAGCCAGCTGGCTCCGCGCCGGCCGGTGGCCACGATCACGCTGCGTGCGTCTATGCGCTCCTCGCCGGCAGGCCCCTTGGCGACGACGCCGCGGCAGGTGCCGTCCTCGATCACGAGGTCACGGCACTCGGTGCGAAAGCGGATGTCCACCCCGGCGTCCAGCAGGTGGCGCTCGATGGCGGCGTAGAGCTCCTGGGCCTTTTCGGTGCCAAGGTGGCGGATGGGGCAGTCCACGAGCTTGAGGCCGGCCTTGATGGCGCGCAGGCGGATCTGGCGGACCTTGTCATCGTGGCCGCGGCCCTCCACGTGAGGGTCGGCGCCGAACTTGAGGTAGAGCTGGTCCACGGTGTCGATGGTGTCCTGGGCGCGCTGGGCTCCGATGAGCTGCGGCAGATCGCCGCCCACCTCGTAGGAGAGCGAGAGCTTGCCGTCCGAGAAGGCCCCCGCGCCCGAGAAGCCCGTCGTTATGTTGCAGGGCTGGCAGTTGAGGCAGTGGCCGGCCTGCTCCTTGGGGCAGTGGCGGCGCTCCACGGGGAGGCCCTTCTCGAGCATGACGATGTGGGACTGCGGGCGCTCCTCCAGGAGCTTGAGGGCACAGAAGATGCCGGATGGGCCGGCACCCACGATCACGACGTCTGCGGGCATGGGACTTCCTCTCGGGTTCCTGGGCTAGGCCCCTCGCCGGGAACCGCGGATGCGAGGGACTTGAACCGATTGTAGCAAGCGGAGGCGTGACAGAAGGTCGGGGGCGTGACAGCAGCTCCGACCCCGCGTGACAGCAGCTCCGACCCCGCGCCACGAGACCCCCGCGACGGAGTGATAAGGTCTGGTAGAAAGAGAGAGGAGACACGCCCATGTACCAGCTCAAGACCGAATGCGACTTCGACTCCGCCCACTTCCTGGCGGACTATCACGGCAAGTGCGAGAACCTCCACGGCCACCGCTGGCACGTGGTGGCCTACATCTCGAGCGAGGACCTGGGCGCGTCGGGCACCCAGCGCAGCATGGTGCTCGACTTCGGCGAGTTCAAACGCGTGGTGCGCGAGGAGTGCGCCAGGCTCGACCACACCTTCCTGGTGGAGGAGGGCACGCTCAAGCCGGCCACCGTCGAGGCGCTGGAGGGCGAGGGCTTCTCGCTGACCATCCTGCCCTTCCGCACCACGGCCGAGAACCTGGCCCACTACCTCTATGAGCGTCTGGTGGCGCGCGGCCTGCCCGTCTCGCAGGTGGACTGCAACGAGACGCCGCTCAACTGCGCCAGCTACCGCCCGTAGCAGGGAGTTCGCGTCCGGGCCGATTCGTGTCCGGTGGCGTGGGTATACTTTCTGAAAGTCGGGTGACGTCCCCGGAGGGGTCGTCGCGGACGGTCGCTTCTTGGGCTTTCGTGTGGACGGGAGGTTCGCATGGGTCAGGACACCTTGCGGGGCGTGAACCTCACGGGCTGGCTGGCGCTGGAGTCGTGGGTCACGCCAGACCTCTTTGCGGGTTCCGGTGCCATCGACGAGTCGGTGCTCGCCAAGTCCCTGGGACACGACCGCTACGCAGACCTCGTGCGGCGCCATCGCGACGAGTTCGTGACGCAGGACGACTTCACGCGCATAGCGGCGCGCGGCTTCAACGCCGTGCGCATCGTGGTGCCTTGGTACGTCTATGGCGAGGACGGGCCGGACCCGGGTCCCTACGTGGGCTGCATCGACCAGGTGGACCGCGCGCTCGAGTGCGCGGAGGAGATAGGCCTCAAGGTCATCTTCGTGCTGGGCATACGTCCCGGCTGGGCCCAGGCCGACGGCAGCTACGACAAGAGCCTCTCGGACGTGCGGCTGGCGCGTTCGAGCTACCTGGACGTGGTCGCGGCGCTCGCCAAGCGCTACGCGTCGCGCATGGGCTTCTTTGGCTTCGAGGTGGCGGACGCGGCGCGGCCGCAGGTGCGCCAGGGCATCGACAAGGGCTTCGCCCTCACGGAAGGCACGCCCATCCACATGCTGCGCAACTACTATCGCGAGGCCTACGACATCATCCGGGCTGCGGCCGGCCCGGATCCCGTGGTCATCCTTCCCGACGGCGGGATGCACAACATCTGGGACCGCTTCATGTCGCAGCGGCGCTATCAGAACGTCTGGCTGGACTGCCAGTTCGACGACCCCAGCGCCGAGGGCGTGGACGGTGCTGGCCCGGCGGGCATCCGCAGGCTGGTGGAAAGCGAGAAGCGCCATCTGGCAGAGGCCTCGCGGTCGGGGCTCCCGGTCATGGTGGGCAAGTGGTCCTCGGCCCTGCCGATTTCGGAGAGCTCGATCACGCCGGAGGGCCGGGTGGCCCTGGAGCGCATCTATGCGTCGGAGCAGATAGCGGCCTACGGCAGCTGTCCCGCCTGGTTCTTCCAGACGTGGAAGACCACGGGCAGGCTGGCCGGGTGGGACGCCCGCGTGGCCTTGGCCACCTTCCAGCGGGGGATGCTCTCGTGACGACTCAGGGGGCGGCGAGCGAGAAGGACGCGCCCGGCGAGAGGGGCGAGGGGACCGGTGGTGCGACCTCGGCCGGCAGCGCACGCGGGCTTCTCTCCGTGGTGGGCACGCCCATAGGCAACCTGCGTGATGCCTCGCCACGGGTGGTGGACACCCTGGCCTCGGCCGACGTGGTCCTCTGCGAGGACACGCGCGTGACGGGCAAGCTCCTGCAGGCGCTGGGCGTGCATGTCCGCCTGGAGCGCTGCGACGAGAACGTGATGGCCGCCCGCATCGCGCCCACGCTCGAGCGGATCCGTGCGGGGGAGCGGGTGGCCTTCGTGTCCGATGCGGGCATGCCGGGCGTGTCCGACCCCGGCCAGCGCCTGGTGGACGCCGCGCTCGATGCCGGCCTCGCCGTGGAGGTGGTGCCCGGCCCCTCGGCCGTGACCTGCGCCCTCGTGGCCTCGGGTCTGGCGAGCGAGCACTTCTTCTTCGAGGGCTTCCTGCCACGCAAGCGCTCGGCCCAGCTCGCGCGCCTGGGGGAGCTGGCGCTCGTGCCGGGGACGCTCGTGCTCTACGAGTCGCCCCGCCGCGTGGCCGAGACCCTTGCCAACGTGGCGGAGGTCTTCCCGGAGCGGCGGGTGGCCCTTGTCCGCGAGCTCACGAAGATCCACGAGGAGTGCGTGCGCGGCCTGGCGCCCGAGCTCGCGCGGGCCATCGCCGAGCGCGAGGAGGTGCGCGGCGAGTGCGTGGTGGTAATCGCGGCGCCCTCGGCTGAGGAGCTGGACGCGCGCAGGCGAGCCGCCACGGCGGGGCCTGCAACGCTGGAGGAGGCCATAGCCCAGGGGCTGGCTGCGGGCGAGGCGCCGAGCGCCCTGGCCAGGCGGCTGGCCAAGGACTTCTCGGTCCCCAAGTCCCAGGCCTACGACGCCATCCTTGCCGCGCGCGCCTAGCGTGACACGAGCTCCGACCCCGCGTGACACGAGCTCCGACCCCGCGTGACACGAGCTCCGACCCCGCGTGACAGACCCCGCGTGACAGACCCCCGCGTGCGATAGGTATACAATCATCGGGTTACGACCAGCCATCGTCCGTCATTAGGAGCCCACATGGCAGAGAAGCCCAGCTACTTCATCACCACCCCCATCTACTACGTCAACGCCGCGCCACACCTGGGCACCGCCTACTGCACCATCCTTTGCGACGTGCAGGCGCGCTACCGCCGCGCCGCCGGCTACGACGTCAAGTTCCTCACCGGCATGGACGAGCACGGCGAGAAGGTCGAGGAGGCCGCGCAGAAGCACGGCATGGAGCCCCAGGAGTGGTGCGACTCCCAGGCCCCGCTCTTCAAGGACCTGTGGCGCACGTTGGAGATCTCCAACGACGACTTCATCCGCACCACGGAGCCCCGCCAGGTCAACGCCGTCCAGTACCTGTGGGACCGCATGAGGGAGTCCGGCTACCTCTACAAGGGCTCCTACGACGGCTGGTACTGCGTGCCCGAGGAGACCTACTTCACCGAGACCCAGGTGGCCAAGTCCGACGAGGCCAACCACACCGAGGGCCAGCACCTCTGCCCCGACTGCGGCCGCCCGCTGGAGCGCGTGCAGGAGGAGTCCTACTTCTTCAAGCTCAGCGCCTTCCAGGACCGCCTGCTCAAGCTCTACGACGAGCACCCCGACTTCGTGCAGCCGGACTTCCGCATGAACGAGGTCCGTTCCTTCGTGGCAGGCGGCCTGCAGGACCTCTCCGTCTCGCGCACTGTGGTTCGACGCCCTTCTCAACTATATGACGGCCGTGGGCTACGGCGTGGACACCCCCGAGGCCAAGGCCGAGCTGGCGCGCCGCTGGCCCGCCCAGTACCACGTGGTGGGCAAGGACATCATCCGCTTCCACTGCGTCATCTGGCCGGCCATGCTCATGGCCATAGGCGAGGCCCTGCCGGAGCACGTCTTTGCCCACGGCTTCCTCATGGTGCGCAACGCCGAGACGGGCAAGGGCGAGAAGATGTCCAAGTCCCGCGGCAACGCCATCGCGCCGCAGGACGTGATCGACATGCTGGGCGTGGAGGGCTACCGCTACTACTTCATGACCGACGTGGTGCACGGCGAGGACTCTGCCATCAGCTTCGACCGCATGGAGCAGGTCTACAACGCCGACCTGGCCAACAGCTGGGGCAACCTGGTGAGCCGTGCCCTCAACATGAGCGCCAAGTACTTCGACGGCAAGACCCCCGAGCTGGCCGAGGGCTGGGCAGACAAGACGAACCCCCTGCGCGCCATCGCCCAGGGCATCGAGGGCCGCTACGCCGAGCGCATGGAGCGCTTCGACTACGCCGGTGCCAAGGACGTCGTGATGGAGCTCGTCCACGCCGCCAACCACTACATCGAGGACTCCGCTCCCTGGGCCGTGGCCAAGGACCCGGCCCGCGCGGAGGAGCTGCGCGACATCATCACCAACCTCCTGGAGGCCATCCGCATCTCCGCCCACCTGCTGGAGCCCCTCATGCCCCAGACCTCGGCCGAGGTCCTGCGCCGCATGTCGCTCGAGGCCGAGGCGGACACCGACGACCTTGCCGCCGCCTGCGAGTGGGGTGGCCTTGCGGGTGGCGTGCCCGTGACCAAGGGCGAGGCGCTCTTCCCGCGCCTGGCCGCAAAGAAGAACTAGCGTGACAAGGGCTGGCGTGCCGGCAGGGCATAGGTCGCGCGCCTTGCGGCCAGTCGCGACCTGTGCCGCGGGGGTGGCGCGATGACGGCGTCGTCCCTGGCCAACCCCACCGCCACGCGAGCGGTCCTCGAGCGCTTCGGCCTGGCCACCAAGCACCGGCTGGGGCAGAACTTCCTGGTGAACGACGCCGTGATCGAGAGGATCTGCGGCCTGGCGGAGCTGGGGCCCGACGACGTGGTGCTCGAGGTGGGTCCCGGCATCGGCACGCTCACGGTGGCGCTTCTCGACCGGGCGGGTGCGGTGGTGGCCGTGGAGGCCGACCGCGAGCTGGAGCAGGTGCTGGCCGTGACCTGCTCCGGCACGGGCGGCCGGCTCAATCTGGTGATGGGAGACGCCCTGCGCGTGCCGGTGGAGATGCTCGTGGCCGGCGGCGATGCCGCGGTCGCGGCGCCCAACAAGTTCGTGGCCAACCTGCCCTATCAGGTGGCAGCCACGGTGATCCTGCGCTTCTTCCAGGAGCTGTCCTGCCTGGAGCGGGCGGTCGTCATGGTGCAGAGGGAGGTCGCCGACCGCATCGCGGCTGCGCCGGGCGGGCGCGACTACGGCGCCTACACGGCAAAGCTTGCGCTGCTGGGGCATGTGACCGGGCGCTTCGAGGTGGGACCGGGCAACTTCATGCCACCGCCGCACGTGGACTCCGCCGTGGTGCGGATCGACCGTTCGCCGATCGTGCCGGTCGGGGAGGCGCTTGCGGTGGGGGAGGTCATCGACGCGGCCTTCGCCCAGCGGCGCAAGACCATCCGCAACTCGATGCGGGCGCGTGGCTACGACGCCGCGGCGCTCGACGCGGCCTTCGCAGCCACGGGAATAAGCCCGACCTGCCGCGCGGAGACCGTGCCGCCCGAGGGGTTTGTCGCCCTCTGGCGGGCCCTGGCCTAGAGCAGTGGGCACCAGGGGAGTACCCCCTGGTGCCCACTGGCGCTCATGTCAGTTGCAGGTGCCTCGTCCGGCTCGGCTGCGGAGCAGGCAACGTGCCTACCTGCGATTATATGAAGTGCAACCAATTGCCAGACACCTGCAAGTGACACTTCGCGTGCGGGTAGGCACCAGGGGAGTACCCCCTGGTGCCCGCCCTTGTCTGTCGCTTACTCCTGCTCGCGACGGCGCGCCAGCACCAGCATGCTGCCACCTGCCAGGGCCAGGAAGACGATCTCCGCCACGTCGGAGGCCACGAGCGCGCGGTCGCCGGCTGCCGGGATGGTCGTGGTCGCGACCGTCGGGGCCTTGGCCATGTGCTTGGGCACGTAGGTGCTGGCCTGCTTGGTCGGGCCTGCGGGCTGCTCGGGCCCGGTCGGCTCGCCGGGCACCTCCGGCTCCGCGGGCACCGGCACCTCCGGGAACTCCTGGCCCTCGGAGAGGCTGTAGAGCGAGGCCGTGAGGTAGCGGTAGTCGTCCGTCTGGTGGGCCTTGTTGGTCAGCGTGTTGGCGAAGAGGACCATGCTCACGTCGTCGCCGAGGATGCTGATGGCCTGGATCTGGCCCTTGTACTGTTCGAGCCAATCGGTGGTCATGAAGCCCTCGATGGGCTGGTCGGTCGTGGTCTTGATAAGGACGTGCGCACCCTCGGGCACGGCGACGAAGTAGTTCCCGCCGTAGCCGTACATGATGTAGTCGCCCTCCTTGCGGTAGGTGGCTGTGACGATGCTGTCCTCGGGGAAGGTCACGGTGTCGAGGGCGTCGAATCCGCCGCGCGAGCTCGTGTACTTGATGTCGGCCAGCTGATTGCGCTGGACGAAGCGCAGGGCGCTCGTGGTGTAGCCGATGTAGGGCACGCCGGCCTTGATCTTTGCCGCGACGTCCTTGGCGTTGTAGGGGCTCTGGCTGCCCACGATGATCGTGGCCTCGTCCAGGTCGTCGGTCAGGGTGAAGCCCATCTGCGTGGCCAGGGCGAAGAGGTCCCAGTTGCCGCTGGTGTTCAGGCGGTTGGAGTAGCCCACCATGCCCACCGAGCTGGTGGTGTCGTCGCTGTAGGCCTTAGGCACGTAGACCTTGATGTCGTTGCGGATGAGCTTGGCCGTGGGCGTCGAGGTGCCCTGGGTGGCATAGAGGACGTACTTGTCGCTCACCTTGGAGAAGTCCGAGCTGGCCACCACGTAGTCGCCCTCGTGCTGGCCCTCGGTGATGAGACCCACCTGGACACCCTGCTTGAGCAGGTCGTTCACGGCCAGGATGGACTGGAGCGAGTCGTTGCGGATCACGGTCACGGGGCCCGTGCCGGACACGTAGGTGGACACGGAGGGCGCCTCGGTCACGTCGCTCAGGCTGGCAGCGGAGAAGGCCCCCACGGTGCGGATGGTGTCCATGTCGAAGCCGCGGAAGTCCGAGAAGTTGGAGATGGGCTCGGAGTAGAGGGAGCCGGCCGTCCACTCGGAGATCACGAGGTTGGGGTAGAGGGCGGCGTTGGCCATGTTGCGCTTGGCCTGGTGCATGTCCACGACGATGGTGCCGGGCGCGTAGGTCGTGCCGTTGACCGTCGTCTCCTCGTCCAGCTGCTTGACCTTGACGCCGTTGTGGAGCAGGTAGGCCACCATGTCACGCGCGGACCCGCGGTCCTCCTGGCTCTGGGCGTCCATGGGGATCACGTAGTACTCGGGGAAGAAGTTGTGGTTCTCATTGTCCTGAGGACGGAAGACGTCCGCCTCGGCGCCAGCCTCGTCGTACTGGCTCACGTAGTAGGGCCGGATGGTCTCGGCATCGATGTTGTAGACGCCGCGGACGTAGCGCTCGAGGAGGTTGGAGAACATGTGGTCGAGGTTGTCGATCACGAACTGGGCGTTGCCGATGCAGCCGGCCGCGATGGCGTGGACGGCGTCGCTGTTGCCCACGGGGAGCTCCACCGTGTAGGCGTTGGCGCCGTGCATCATGGCGTACTGGGGCGTGTAGGAGCTGGACATGTCGTCGAAGGGGTAGTCCCACATCACGGAGCCGTCAGCCTGGCGCTTGAGGTAGTCGCGCATGGGGATCTGGGCGGAGTTGATGGTGGGGTTGTTTGCCAGGGCGGTGCTGGCGAAGTACTCGCCCTCGGCCATGGCCGTGTCGATGAAGAGGTCGTACTCGTTGTTGGGATCGTGGGTGGGCGAGCAGGGCTCGATTTGGAACTGCTGGTAGAAGCCGTGGAACTCGTGGAGCGAGATGGGATCCCACTGGGTGATGAGCCCGCTCATGGCTTGGGTCTCGGGCTGGGTCTGGAAGGTGTTGTCGCGGTTGAGGTCGAAGCCGTTGCCGTTCGTGCGGACGTCGTCGGCGCGGGCGTCCACGTTCTCGGAGGGCACCAGGATGAAGAAGACGTGCTTGAGGATCTCCTGCGGGTCAAAGACCTGCTCGACCACGTTGTAGTACTCGGCGATCTGGTCGTCGGAGAGGTCGGCGGAGCCGTCGTTGAGGCCGGCGTTGGAGCGGGTGCCGTAGGGGGTGCCGTAGCCGTTGCTCTCGCCGTCGTTGCCGCGGACGTAGCCGATGCCGGTGACCTTGTCTTTGATGAGGTCGGACCACACGGTGCCGTCGAGGTCCATCTCCTTCTGGAGCTCCTCCAGGCCAGCGTCCGTCAGGCTCTCGAAGCGCTTGTAGGTGATGGGCTTGTTCTCCGCCAGGTCCTTGAGGAACTGCATGACGCCGTCGGCCGCGGAGAGCTCGTCCGCGTGGACGTTGCTGTAGAAGATGGGGACCTTGTAGTCCAGGGTGCCGGCCTTGACCTCGGCGAGGACGCCCGAGGGGTCCTCCTCCATGCGGGCCTTGAGGGCCTGGTAGTCGTCCAGGTCCTGGGCGCTGCCGGCCACGAAGACGACGCTCATGTCGCGGCCGTCGGCGGAGGTGCCGAACTTCTCGACCTTGGCGTAGATGCCGTTCTCGTTGGCCTCGGCCACGAGCTTGGGGAGCTCCTCGTCGATCTCGGCCTGGGTGTAGTACTCGTCGAACGGCTTGAGGACCACGTCGGTCGAGACGGCCTGGCCGTCGAGGTCGCAGCGGAGCTGGTAGGTGCCCAGGTAGTTGAGGATCTCGGAGCGCACGGTGGAGCGGGAGCGCACGTCGATGCCGTTCATGCCAAAGAAGTACTCGTTGCCGAAAGTCAGCCTGAGCTTGGACTTGCCCCCGTCCTCCACGGCGGCCAGCTGGATGTCCGTGAAGAAGTTCGTGGACTTGGCGGTGCTCGTGGACACGGTCATCCACTCGTCGAGCGTGGTGCCGAGGTATTTGTTTGGATAGGTAGCGGGGTCGGCCACGGCGTCGGCCGCCTCCTGGGTGCGGGTGAGCGAGAAGGTCGCCTTGCCGTCGTCGATGAGCTGCTGGAGCTGGTCGGTGGTGGCACCGTCCACGCCGACCTCGACCTCGAAGGTGCGCTTGTCGGTCATGGAGATCATGGAGGGGTCGGTGTGCTCGTAGGTGTCGTCGGTGCGGGTGAAGCTGATGCCGTCGAGCTTGACGTCGGCCGCGGGGGTGGTGTCGGCCGCGGTGGCTGCCTCGGCTGCCGTGACCTCGGCGGGCGCGGCCTCGGCGGCAACCTCCGCTGCGGGCTCGGCGGTGGCCGTGGCCTCGGTAGCTGCGGGCTCTGCCTCGGGCGATGCGGCGGACTCGGCGGTCGTGCTCTCCTCGGCTGCCGCCGTGGTATCGGGCGCTGGCTCGGCTGCTGCCGGTTCCGCGCTGGCTCCCACCGGCACGCTCGCGGCTGTGGTCACGACGACCGGTGCCGGGGTGGACTCCAGCCCTGCGGTCACGGCCTGCTCGGCTGCCGTCTTGGTCGGCTCGAGGTCCGTGCCCTCCTCTGCAAGGGCGGGCACGGCGGTGAAGCTCGTGGCGAGCATGACGCCCGCCACGACCGAGACCGCGGTCCTCGTGAGCGACCTCTGGGGCTGCTCGGGCTGCTTCAGGTGCTTGGGGTGCTGATGCCTTGTGCGCTTCATGACACGACCTTTCCTTGTGGTGTCCCCCGGAGGGGCGAGCGGGCCAGTGCGCGTGCCAGAGCCTGTCGCGGCGTCGGCACGCAGCGGGCCAGCCGACGAAAGCTTGGGAAAACCTTAAGAGCGAATTGTGACTTGTCGATTACATTTGTGTGAGGCGCCTGATAACGCGCGGCAAGCACTGCGTGTCGTGGTCTCGCGGGCACTAGGGAAGTGGGCACTAGGGGGTACCCCCCTGCTGCTCATGTCAGTTACAGGTGCCTCGCCCGGAGAGGGCATGGATGCAACAACGCATCTACCTGCAATTATATGAAGTGCAACCAACGGCAACCCACCTGCAAGTGACACTTCGCGTGCGGGTGGGCACCAAGGGAGTACCCCCTAGAGCCCGCGGCAAGCACCGCGCGGCGACAAACTCGCGAAGATTGTTGCCTGGAAGGTCGACTTGTGGGGCTTTTGGCGCCCTCGTCCTGCTAGGATGGTCGCCACTCGATGCAGGATGCCACAGGGAGGTCGCACTTGTCGCAGGAACCGTTGGGGCTCGATGCCCTCACGTTGGAGGACGGTCACCTCTTCCATGACCGCAAGGGGAGGCCACGTCCCCTGCCTGCGGCCGGCGCCCCGCTGGCCGACACGCACGGTCACCTGACCTGCCTACGCAGGCACGACGCCTCCGTCGCCGTCTGCCGTGCGGCGCTCGCGGGGGTGCGCCTGCTCGTGGTCCCGGTGGACCCCGTGGACGAGCTGCCGCGCAAGTGGCCCACGCCGCAGGCCCTTCTCGACTGGCTGGACGCCCAGGTGGAACGTGGGGCGCGGCGACTGGAGGAGTGTGCGGCGCACGGCATGGTGCCGCCCGTGCCGGCAGGCTGGACGGGCCGCCTGCCCGACCTCGTGGAGAGCATCCGGATCATCGCGGGTGCCCATCCCTACGGTGCCCCCGAGCTGGACGCGGACGCGCTCGCGCGGCTGGACGCGCTTCTCGCCAGCCCGCGCTGCGTGGGCGTGGGGGAGATAGGCCTGGACTTCGGCCCCTACAACGAGGTCCCCGCGGACGTGCAGGAGGGGGCCTTCCGCCGCCAGCTCCGCATGGCCCACGAACGAGGTCTGCCCGTGGAGCTCCACATCCGCGACGCCCAGGACGACCCCACGGCCGCGGCCCACCGGCTGGCCGTGCGGGTCCTCGAGGAGGAGGGCGTGCCGGAGCAAGGATGCGACCTGCACTGCTTCACCTCGGGGCCCGAGGTCATGGGGCCCTTCGTGGAGCTGGGCTGCCATGTGGCCTTTGGTGGGGCGGCGACCTTCAGGAAGTCGGACGACATCCGCGATGCCGCGGCGGCCTGCCCGGCAGACAGGATCCTCTCGGAGACCGATGCCCCCTACATGGCGCCCGTGCCGCTGCGGGGCGAGGAGTGCGAGCCGGCCATGGTGGCCTTCTCGGCCGCCTGCCTGGCCGACGCCCGCGAGGAGGCTGGGGTCGCCACGCGCGAGGAGACCTATGCCGCCCTCTGGGAGAACGCGTGGGGGCTCCTCATGGGGTAGGCAAGCCGGTAGCCGGGCCTGCAGACGAGCGGGTGGCCAAGCCGTGCGGGCCAGTCGAGCCGTACGAGCCGTACGGACCGGTCGAGCCGTACGGACGGTGCGCCTTGGCCGGGCCGCGTACCTCGGCCGGCGACAAGGCCGCCTTGTCGGTGCCGCGCGCCGGGGAAGGCGGGGACAAGGGCAGGCGCGTCCTGCGCCTTGCGCGCGAGGGGCTGACCGAGCTCCTGTGGCCCACGCGCTGCGTGGGCTGCGACATGCCTGGGGAGCTCCTGTGCGAGGACTGCCGCGACAGCCTGCCCTGGATCTGCCAGGGGACCGCCTGTCCCTGCTGCGGGGCGCCCTTTGGCTCGCTCGTGTGCACGGGCTGCGCGGGCGACTGGGAGCCGCGTGCCACCATCTGCGCCATGGGCTTCGACGGGGCCGCGGCGCGCATGGTCGTGACCCTCAAGGACCACCACGAGCTGCGCCTGGCGCCGGTCATGGCAGCCGCCATGGCGACCGCCCTCGACGAGGCCTCCGCCTGGCCGGCACGCGACGGCCTGCCGCGCTTCGACGCGCAAGCCACCGACGCCGTGTCCTTCGTGCCGGCTACCGCCGAGGCCTACGCGCGGAGGGGGTTCGACCACATGGAGCTCGTGGCCCGCGCCCTGGCGGAGGAGCTGGGCCTGCCCCTGGCCGACGTGCTCGTGCGCGCCCACGCGCGCGACCAGCGCGGGCTGGGTCGCGACGAGCGGGCGGCGAACCTGGGAGGGAGCATGCGGGTGACGGAGAGCGTGAGCGGGCTCAGGCTCCTGCTCGTGGACGACGTGGTGACCACCGGTGCCTCGGTGCGGGAGGGCGCGCGCACGCTCCTGGCGCACGGGGCCCAGAGCGTGGTGGCATGCGCCTTTGCCCGCGTGTGGTAGTGGGGGTGTGGTGGGACGTGCGTGCCACGGCATGCCCCGAGTACATGAAAGGTTATAATTCCTACCCGTCTCATCCCAGGTCTGTGGTTGCGGGCGGGTGCCGCGGCGCGCGTCCTAGTCCATGGCAGACGAGGCCGAAGGGATCCACGTAAGCCGGGGCGTGAGCGCGCCGGCGATCATGGTTCGTCCTAGAAGTAAGTCGCACCGCCCGTCATACCAAACCAGAGGCATCCGGCCTCGCGGGCGAGAGGGCCAACGTGGGGGGCCGTAGCCCCGAAGCGACAGCCCCAGTGCGCGAGTGTGGGGGCAAAGACCAGGTCAGCTGGGTGAGACGCCTGCGTCTCGGGAGGGAGCCAGGGATGCGAGAGGTACGGCGGGTGGCGGGAACGATGCTTGCGGGGCCGATGCTCGCGACGCTCTTGTCGCTCGCGCTTGCGGGATGTGCCGTGGACGGGGCGAGCCTGGCTGACCTGCCTGCCCTGCCAGACCTGCCTGCCCTGCCAGCGCTGGCAGCGCTGGGGGACCTGCCGCTCCCCGGGGACGCCACGCCGGGCGTGGACGAGGCCCGTGCCGCTGCCACCGACGCCCTGGAACCCAAGGTGAGCGCGTCCGCCCTGCACGAGGAGGGCTTCCTCACGGTGGGACTCGTGCAGCCCTCGGCACAGGCCCCCTACTGCATGGTGGACAAGGACGGTGTGGCACGCGGGCTCGATGTGGACGTGGCCTCGGCCCTGGCGGACGAGCTGGGCCTCAAGGTGCGCTTCGTCACTGCGGGCAGCACCTCGGCGGCCCTCGCCAACGGCTGCGACGTCGTCATGGGGGTGCGCCCCACGGGGGAGGCCACGGCCCTGGCGGGTACGTATGCGCAAACCGCCTGTGGGGTCTTCTCGCTCGGCGACGCCGCGCCGACCGCGGAGGACCTGGCTGGCGGGGCGGTGGGTGTGCAGGGGTCGTCGTCCTCGGCGCGCACCCTAGCCTCCGTGGGGCTCGCCACGAGCGAGCGCGAGTACGCGAACCTGAACGACGCCTTCGACGCGCTGGCCGCGGGCGAGGTGGACTACGTGGCCTGCGAGGTGGGCGCCGGCGCATACCTCGCACCTACGTACGAGGGGGTGCACTTCGTGGGCATCCTGGAGGACCCGACGCCCGTGAGCGTGGCCACCGATGCTTCGAACGCCGAGCTGGCCGATGCCGTGGCCACGGCCATGGGGACCTTGCGGACCAACGGCGTCCTCGACGTGGCCCGGGCCCGCTGGGTGGGGAGCCTCCCTACGCTCACCGCCGGAAACGAGCTCGACGGGCTGGAGGCCGCGACCGCGGAGCTGACCGGCCGCTAGGCTGGGCGGGCGCGGTAACCGGGCGGGCCGCTCGCGGGCCGTAATCCCTACGAGACCCGACACGACTGTCATGCGAGCGTTGGTTTGGGGTAAGACACCCATAACGGCCATCCCCATTGGCCGTGTCCGGCAACCTAAGGAGGCACGTATGGTAGACATCAAGATCTCGGGACGCAAGGTCGCCGTCTCCGACGCGCTGCGCGCGCATGTGGAGAAGAAGATAGGCGACGCGCTTGGCGTGTTCGACATATCCCCCATGACCTGCGATGTCGTGCTGCGTGTTGACAAGAACCCGTCCAACCCCGAGCGCAAGTCCTGCGAGGTCACGGTGTTCGTGCGAGACAGCGTGGTGCGCGTGGTGGCGAGTGCCGAGGACATGTACGCCGCCATCGACGACGCGGCCGACAAGGTGACCCGCCAGCTGCGCAAGTACAAGACCCGCGTGGTGGACCGCCGCCAGCGCGCGTCCGCGCCCAAGACCCCGGGCATGAGCCAGGAGCAGCTGGCCGACCTCATCGAGCCGGCGCCCGAGGAGGAGGACGACCAGCTCGTGCGCGAGAAGTACATCGAGCTCAAGCCCATGACCGAGGAGCAGGCGCTGGTGCAGACCGACCTCATCGGCCACGACTTCTATGTGTTCCAGAACGCCACCACGGGGCTCGTCAACGTCATCTACCACCGCAAGAACGGTGGCTACGGGATTATCAAGCCCAAGGTCGAGGGGGAGCATGAGTAAGACTGACGACCAGAAGGTCCCGACAGCGGCCCCCCAGATGGACGCTGCCCAGACGCAGGCGCCAGAGGAGAACGCGGCCGACGCAGGTGGCGCCGGCCGCGCCTACCATCAGAAGCGCAAGTGCGCCATCATCGTGGACTCCACGGCGGACTACGCGCCCGAGGTTGCGCGCCAGCTGGGCGTGGAGGTCATACCCTTCACGTACGTGACGCCCGAGGGCGAGAAGGTCGACGACTCGTGGGCCACGAGCGACCCCCACGAGTTCTACGAGTACATGCGCAGGAACCCCACGGTGCACTTCCACACCGCCGCGGTGACCCCGGGCCGCTACTACGAGGTCTTCGAGAGGTACGCCAAGCAGGGCCTGCCCTGCATGTACATGGGCCTCTCTGCGGGCCTCTCCAGCTCCATAGACGCGGCGCGCCAGGCAGCGGGGCTCATCCGCCAGAACTACCCCGGCTACGAGATGTACGTGCTCGACAACCGCTGCGACTCGGCGGCGGGCGAGCTTCTGGCCATCGAGGTCGTGCGCCTGGCGGAGGACGGCCTGAGCGCCAGGGAGCTCTACGACTGGGCGTCCGACGCCCGTTACTTCATTCACGGCTACTTCACGCTGGAGAACCTCGACGCCTTGGCGGCCGGTGGCCGCATCCCGCCCGCGGCGGCCAGCATCGGCGGCAAGCTGGACATCAAGCCCGAGCTCTCCTACGACCTGAACGGTGCCCTCACCCTGCGTGGCATGTGCCGCGGCCGCCGCAAGGCGCTCCGTGCGATCATGGCGGACTTCCGTGAGAACTACGCGCACGACACCACGCTGCCCCTGGCCATCGTGTCCACGGATGCCGAGAAGGACGCGGACTGGCTGGAGAACGAGGTCCGCAAGGAGCAGGGCTGCGAGGACGTGACGGTCATCCGCAGCCAGGTCTCGCCCATCTTGGGCAGCCACGTGGGGCCGGGCATGGTGGCCCTCATCTTCTGGGGCAAGGACCGTCGCGAGCTCTCCAAGGGCTCGCTCACGGGCAGGATCGCCCGGCGCGTGCGTGGCGATACGGACGAGAAGTAGCAGGTAAAGACGGGTCGGGTACGTCCGCGCGCGGCTGGTGCCGTGGCGGGGGTGCCCGCTCGGTCTTGTTGGCCAACGTCGGGAGGCAGTGTCAAGTGGTTCTGACCAAGAAGAGCAGGATAGCCCTTATCGGCACCGGCATCATGGGTGCCCCCATCGCCGGGCACATACTGGACGCCGGCTATGACCTCACGGTCTACAACCGGACCCGGTGCAAGGCGGAGGGGCTTCTTGCCCGCGGGGCCCACTGGGCCGACTCGCCCGCCGAGGCCGCCCGCGAGGCAGACGTCGTCTTTACCATGCTCGGCTATCCCGGCGACGTGGAGGACGTCTACCTGGCCACGGACGGGCTGGTGCGTGCGGCCAAGAAGGGCGCCTACCTCATCGACCTCACCACGTCGTCCCCGCAGCTCGCGCGCGACATCCACGATGCCTGCGAGGTGGAGGACAAGTTCGCCTTCGACTGCCCCGTTACGGGTGGCCAGTCGGGTGCCGAGGCCGGTACCCTCACGCTCATCATCGGGGCCACGGAGGAGCGCGCCCGGCCGGTGCTCCCGCTGCTCCAGACCTTCTCGTCCAAGGTCTACTACATGGGCGGCGCCGGCAAGGGCCAGGTGGCCAAGCTCTGCAACCAGGTGTCACTCGCGTCCTGCATGGTGGGCTACGCCGACGCCATGGCCCTCGCCGAGCAGGGTGGCTTGGACGTGGCCCAGGTGCTGGACATGATCGGCCACGGCATGGGCGGCTCGGTGGCGCTGGACCGCCTGGCCCCCAAGTCGCTCGACGGCGACTACCGCCCCGGCTTCCTCTGCGAGCACATGCGCAAGGACATCGCGCTGGCCCGCCAGCAGGCCGAGGACATGGACCTGGCCCTGCCCGGGGCCGAGACCGCCTTCACGCTCTACGACACCCTCTGCGAGATAGGCGGGTCGCGCCTGGGCACGCAGGCGATCACCCTGCTCTACCAGGACGAGGCCGCGGCCACGGCCGCCGGGCTCGACTGGTCGTTGGTGGAGCCCGCCCAGGGCGGCGCGGACGGGACGGACGCCGCGGACGCATCCGCGCAGCCGTCCGGGCCTGGCAACTAGACACTCACGCGCGGCGCCGCACGGGCGTCGCGCCAGGAAGGGAAACCGTTCAGTACATGACAGGAACCGACACCGCCCAGAGCTCGATCGCGGTCCTCATAGACTACGAGAACCTGGCCCTGGGCACGGGCAAGCGGCGCAAGGGCGGCCATCAGGAGCCCGGCCCCGCGCCCGACATCAAGCTCATCATGGAGCGCCTGGTAGACAAGGGGCGCATCACGGCCAAGCGCGCCTACTGCGACTGGCAGCGCTTCCCGGACTCCATCACGCCCCTGCACGAGCTGGGCATCGAGCTCATCGAGATTCCCGACCGGGCCCACACCGGCAAGAACTCCGCCGACATCCGGCTCTCGGTGGACGCGGTGGAGATGTGCCTCACCAAGGAGCACATAGACACCTTCGCCATCCTCTCCGGCGACTCGGACTTCTCGCCCCTCGTGGCCAAGCTCAAGGAGTACGGTCGCACGGTCATCGGCGTGGGCATGCGCGAGAGCACGAGCCCGCTTCTGGCCGAGGTGTGCGACGAGTTCATCTTCTACGACGACCTGCAGCGGGCGGGCGGGGTGCCGGACTTCACGGCCAAGGTGCCCAAGGAGAGGCACGAGTGCTACCAGCTGCTCTTCGAGACCATCGACGCCCTGCAGCGGGAGAGCGACAGCTTCATCCTGGCCTCGCGGCTCAAGGACACCATGCGACGCAAGAAGCCGCAGTTCTCCGAGACATCGTACGGCTACCGGTCGTTCACGGCGCTCCTGCGCGAGGCGGCCAAGCTCGGCCTCATAGAGATCCACACCGACCCCAAGAGCGGGACGGTGGTCGTGGACGGATTCTGCGAGTAGGTGCGCGAGTCTGCGAGTAAGGCCCGCCATCTGCGGGTATCTTGCGATAGGACAAGTACGCCGCCGTGGCAGGTCCGGCGGCGTGTGGCATGTTTGGGCACGTGAGAGAGGAAGTCGCATGGCAGAGACAGACGAGGCCCTGGCGGGCATGTCGCCCGAGCTCGTGGGTGTGCTGGTGGAGGAGCTGGGATCGTCGAGCCGCAGGCACCGGCAAGACGTCTCCCGGCGCATCGCCGAGGTGGCCAAGGCGGACCCGGAGCTCCTGGCGCCGCACGTGGGCGCGCTCGTGGAGGCACTCTACAAGCCGGAGGCGCAGACCCGCTGGCAGGTCCTGGATGCGCTCACTACGCTGGCGCCCACGCATGCGGCCGAGGTGGCCGAGGGCTTCGATGGGGCGGAGGCGTCCCTCTTTGACGATGGCTCGGCCATGGTGCGCCTGGCGGCCTTTCTCTTCCTGTGCGCGCTGGGCGCAACCTCGCCGGAGCTGTCCGACCAGGCCTGGCCCCTGCTCGACGAGGCCATCCAGTGCTACCACGGTGACGCCGAGTACCACGACATGCTGGTGGGCCTCCTGGGCCTCGCGCGCGGTGACGCGTCGGACGCGACGAAGAAGGCCCTGGTCGGCCGCGTGAGCTTCGACTCCAAGAACGGCAGCGGCTACATCCGCCAGCTCTCCGCCGACATCCTGGCCGCCTGCAAGTAGCCTGACAGGGGGTCGGAGTTCCTGTCACGCGGGGTCGGAGTTCCTGTCACGCTCTGTGTCAGCATTTCAGGGGAGGGCGAGGGTTGTGCCCACTCGCTGGAACCCTGCGCGCCGCGTGGGGCCCCGGCTGGCCGCGCGGTACAATCCCGTCGTTTGGAAAACCTATCCGAAAGGCAATTCGCATGGCAAACAGCAAGAAGGGCCTCGCGACCCCCATCTGGATCGTCATCGCCGTGGCAGCGCTGGCCGTAGGCGTCCTGCTCGGTCACTTCGTGATCGGCGGGGGCGGCGCAGTCTCGCTCTCTGGCAAGACCACGATCTCCGAGGGCGACTTGGACAGCCCGATCGCGAGCTACACCTACGACGGCAAGACCACGAACGTCAGCGCGCGCGAGGTGATCGAGCAGAGCTCCTCCCTCGACGCCGCCAAGCAGGACGACGGCACCTACGCCGTGCCCTCCGCCGACGACGTGCTGGCCTACGCGCGCAATGCCATCGTGCTGCAGGTGGCCTCCGACCAGGGCCTCTCCGTGAGCGACGAGGAGCGCGACCAGTACGCGCAGGACATGCTCCAGACCACCGACTACGCAACCGTGGCGGCCAACTACGGCATCCCCGAGGACACGGTCAAGAAGATCGTGTCTGACTCCGCCCTCATGAAGAAGCTCCGCGACTCCGTGGTCACGACCGAGCTGCCCACCATGCCGGATGCCCCGACTGCTCCCGACGACGGCAACACCGACACCGCCACCCAGGACTACGCCACCTACGTGATCAGCCTGCTGGGCGACGAGTGGGACGCCACGAACAACACCTGGGCCCGCACCGACGGCTCCTACTATGCTGCGCTGAGCTCCTACCCCATCTCCAACGAGTCCGCCACCTACGCCGCCGCCCAGGCCGCCTACTACGTGGCCTACAGCAACTACTCGACGGCATCCAGCCAGGTGTCCTCCGAGTGGACCACCTACGTGAACACGCTCTTCTCCAAGGCGTCGATTCAGATCGAGTCCCTGCAGGCATAGGGCCTGCTTATAGCGGCCGGTAGTCCGGCCTACAAAGTGGGTGGTCCTCCATCGAGGACCACCCACTTTTTATATGCTGGGGACATCTCCTGGACGCGCGCTTCCAACTGGGGCTTCTTGCTGCGGGCAAGTCTCAAGAACCGGGAGGTAGACCCCCGGAGGGGGCTACTACCATACTTGCCGACGATAGTCCTCCAAGGGGGACCACCCATATTTTGTGCATAGACAGTATCAATCGGATACCTTCCGTCAACTGGTGTTTCTTTCCAGAAGGTAATTCGGAATGGTCGAGGGTAGACCCCCAGAGGGGACTACCTGCGTGCGGGCGGGGAGGGTAGACCCCTAGAGGGGACTACCGGCGTGCGGGCGGGGAGGGTAGACCCCTGCGGGGGTTCACCCACTCTTGATATGACCGGACTTCGGGCAGAGAATGGGTTTCGCCGGTCGATCAGAACCGAGGAAGGAAGGCCATGCGCGTGGCGATAAGCGCTTGTCTCTTGGGACGTCCCGTGCGCTACGACGGCGGGACCAAGCCCAATGCGGCGGTGCGGGCTCTGGCAGACAAGGTCGACGCGCTCCCAGTGTGCCCGGAGACGGCGAGCGGCCTTCCCGTGCCGCGTCCGCCAGCAGAGCAGCAGCCAGACGGCCGCGTCCTCCTTCGTGGTGGCACCGATGTGACCTCGGACTTCGCGCGCGGCTCCGCGCATGAGGCCGCCCGGGTCATCGCCGCCCAGGCACCGCTCGCCGTGCTCAAGGCAAAGAGCCCCTCCTGCGGCCATGGGGTAATCTACGATGGTACCTACACTGGAACGCTGACCAAGGGGGAGGGCACCTTTGCCCGCCTGCTTGTGGAGGAGGGGATCTGCGTGGTTGATGAGAACGTGGTCAAGTCCTGCAAGCCGAGTGTGGAGCACCCGGTGGCCATCGTGTTGGGAAGCGGCCTGGGCCACCTGCAGACGCTCGTGAAGCCGGTCCGTCGCATCGACTACCACGACATCGAGGACTTTCCGGAAGAGGCCCAGCCCGTGGCGGGCCACCGCTTCGAGGCCACGGTGGGCACCGTGGACGGCGTGCCCGTGGTGGTATACCCGGGGCGCATCCACCTCTATCAGGGCTACACGGCCGGCCAGGTGACCTGCCTGGTGCGCCATGCCCACCGCCTGGGCTGCCACGACATCATCTTCGCATGCGCCACGGGTGCCGTGGAGGGCAACGCCCACATGGGCCTGGGCATCATCACCGACCAGATCAACCTCACCGGGCGCAACCCCCTGGCCGAGTGGGACGGCCTGCGCGACGTGGAGACTCCCTTCGTGGACATGGGCGAGGCCTACAGCGCCTATCTGCGCACTATCGCGCGCGGTGTGGCCGACGACCTGGGCATCTCCGTGGAGGAGGGCGTCTACGCCGGGCTCCTGGGACCCAGCTTCGAGACGCCCGCCGAGGTGCGCATGCTCGCGGGCATGGGCGTGTCCTACGCCGGCATGAGTACGGTTAACGAGGTCATCATGGCCAACGCTCTGGGCATGAACGTGCTGGGGCTCACCCTGGCCACGAACATGGCGGGGGCGAGCGAGACCAACCACCAGTCCGTGCTGGAGGAGGCTGCCAAGCACGCGGACGACTTCGAGCGCCTGGTGCGCGGGGTCATCCGGCTGCTGTAAGGCCAGCTCCGCGGACAAGGGCGTACGGTATGCCGGCCAGGCGCTATCAGGACATAAACGCCGAGACCATCGACCGCTGGGTGGACCAGGGCTGGGAGTGGGGCCAGCCCATCGACCATGCGACCTTTGCGTGTGCCGCGGCGGGGGAGTGGGACGTGGTGCTTACCCCGCGGCTGCCGGTGCCGCACTGGTGGTTTGGCGACCTGCAGGGCAGGCGCGTGCTAGGGCTTGCCGCGGGTGGCGGCCAGCAGATGCCCGTTCTTGCTGCGGCAGGCGCCGTGTGCACGGTGCTTGACTACTCGGAGCGCCAGCTGGAGAGCGAGCTGCTGGTCGCCGAGCGCGAGGGCTACGACATCACGATTGTGCGGGCGGACATGACGGAGCGCCTGCCCTTCGAGGACGAGTCGTTCGACCTGGTGTTCCACCCGGTGTCCAACTGCTACATCCAGGACGTGCAGCATGTGTGGGACGAGGTTGCCCGCGTGCTCGTGCCGGGCGGTCGGCTCCTTGCGGGGCTGGACAACGGCTTCAACTTCGTGGTGGACGTGGACGACGAGAGCCACATCGTGGGACGGCTGCCCTTTGACCCGCTGGCTAACGCGGAACAGATGGCCGAGCTTGAGGCCACGGATTCTGGCGTGCAGTTCTCGCACACCATAGGCGAGCAGATTGGCGGGCAGTTGCGGACCGGGCTTGAGCTCCTGGACGTGTACGACGACACAAACGGCGAGGGCTACCTGCACGAACACGGCGTGCCCACCTTCTGGGCCACCCTCTCACGCAAGCGTGCCAAAAGTGTCTGACACTCCTAGCACGGTGGGGCTGCGAAAAATTGGTGCTTGAAAAGCCGCGGCCTCGCCCCTATAGTTAAACAGCACGCCAGCATAGCTCAGTCGGTAGAGCACCGCTCTCGTAAAGCGGGGGTCATGAGTTCGAGTCTCATTGCTGGCTCCACGAAAAAGAGCCGGTTAGCCATTTGATTTGGTTAACCGGCTTATTTATGTTAGAGGCTGACTGCATTGGACGGCTCAACGCTCTGTCCAACATGCCTGTGCCATGAAGAACGCTTCCTTGAGCTCGAACTACATCTGCAAGGGCCACACAAAGCAGATGCACGGCTCGTTGTAATAGGGCAGAAGCACATCGTGGGTGAGGAACGTCATGCGCTCGACCTTTGCCTGGGCGATGAGCATGCGGCCGAACGGATCCTTATGGTTTGGTGCGTCGGCTCCGCGCTCTAGCCCATCGGTTGATTCCAAAGAGCGTGGCAAACTCGTTATTTCGTGCCGTTCGTGCCACTTGGACCCATGCGGGCGGTGCGCGGCGGGCCGACTACTCGGGCGGCCCAAATAAAGTCAGCGTTCAAGGCAGGCGCGGGCAGAAAAATGTGCTCCTGACCCCTCTGGGCGTTGACTTTTTTCGGCGCACCCCGAGTAGCGAGTCGCCACGATGGCCGGTTTCTGCTGCCGACGCCCACATGAGGGGCGCAAAGCCGCCCGCCAGGGCCGATTGTCTGTCGGCTGATAGATGGGCTAAGCGGAAAGCCTGCAGGTGGAAGACCTTTTGCGCGAGGCTCGGCAGAGGTTTGGCCCTGCTCCCCTCTGACGGGAAGGGCCCGCGATCGTCTGCCGCTCGCCCACCTCAGCTGCGCACCCCCGAGGGGCAGGCGCGTTTACCAGCCATAAGCGCACTTGGGCGTCATGGAGGCATGAGGTCCGGTGCATTTGACTATGCTAGGCGTACCTAAGACAGGCACGACGGGGTCGCCACCCCGGCAGAAGGGGGAGGCACATGCCCTTCAGGATCATCCGCAACGACATTACCAAGGTCCACGCCGACGCCATCGTGAACACGGCAAACCCGCAGCCCACCTTTGGCAGCGGGACCGACGCCGCCATCTACCATGCGGCGGGGGAGCAGCGGCTCCTGGCGGCGCGGCGGGGCATCGGTGCCCTCGTCCCAGGTCAGGCGGCTGTGACGCCTGCCTTTGACCTTCCTGCCACCTACATCATCCACACCGTGGGTCCGGCCTGGGTGGACGGCCGTAATGGGGAGCTAGATACCCTGCGTGCCTGCTACCGTAACTCGCTCGTGCTGGCAGACCAGCTTGGGTGCAAGAGCATTGCCTTCCCTCTCATCTCCACGGGTGCGTACGGGTTTCCCAAGAGCGCGGCGCTCGAGGTGGCGCTCTCAGCCATCCGCGACCACCTGGAGCACTCGGACCTGGAGGTCACGCTCGTTGTCTTTGGGCGCGACTCCTACCAGCTGGCTTCGGGCCTGGTGGATCAAGTTGACCAGTACATCGACGAGAACTACTACGAGCAGCAGCTGGCCACGGAGATTGGGGAGAGCCGCGACGCGGCGTCAGGCGCGCGGCCCTTCTCACCTGGGCAAAGGCGCAGGGGTGCAAGGCTCAAGGAGGAGCCGTCGGATGGTGGGGCAAAGCTCGAGGAGTGCGCACCGGCACCGTTAGCTGCGCCGTCCTTCTCAGTGGCCACAGCGCCCAGCTCTCTGGAGGACGCCATCAGCAGCATGGGCCAGAGCTTCCAGGCCACGCTCTTTGCCCTTATCGACCAGAGCGGCATGACGGACGCGGAGGTCTACAAGCGGGCCAACCTGGATCGCAAGCTCTTCTCAAAGATCCGCTGCAACGAGGCCTACATACCCAAGAAGCAGACCATCCTGGCCCTGGCCATAGCACTGAGGCTGAGCATGGCGCAGGCGCGCGAGCTCCTGGCCAGCGCGGGCTTCACGCTTACCAACAACAACCTGCGTGACGTGATCGTGAGCTACTGCATAGAGAGCCGCATCTACGACATCTTTGAGGTGAATGCCCTGCTCTTCAAGTACGACCAGCCGCTTCTGTCGTAGGTGACAACAGGTCAGACTCCGATGACGCCCAGCCGCGATGTCGCTTTGGAAGCGACCATCCGGGCGGGCATGCCTGCGACACTTGCGCCATCAAGCAGGGAGCGCCGACCGCACGGCCGGCGCCTGACGCAGGAGGCAGTCATGATGGAGCAGCAGGGGCACGACGCAGTCCAGAGGCGCACAGGCGACAAGTTCGACCTCACCGAGCTCGTGATGATCCTGGACCGCAGCGGGTCCATGGGAGGGCTGGAGGGCGACACCATCGGCGGCTACAACTCGATGCTGCAAAGGCAGCGCCAGGCCGGCGGTCGCGTGCTGGTGTCCACCGTGCTCTTTGACGACGTGAGCGAGGTCCTCTTTGACCGCGTGCCCCTGGAGCGTATGCCCCGGATGACCGAGAACGACTACTACGTGCGCGGATGCACGGCGCTCCTTGACGCGCTGGGCGGAGCCATCCATCACATCGGCAACGTGCACAAGTATGCGCGCCCCGAGGACCGGCCGGGCAAGACCATCTTCGTCATCACCACGGACGGCCTGGAGAACGCCAGCCAGCGCTACACCTACGAGCGAGTGCGCCAGATGGTGAGCCACGAGCAGGAGAAGTACGGCTGGGAGTTTCTCTTCCTAGGAGCAAACATGGATGCCATCGCCACGGCGGCGCGCATGGGCATTGGCGCGGATCGTGCGGCCACGTACGTGAGCGACTCCGCGGGCACGGCCCTCAACTACGAGGTGGTGGGCGAGGCGGTGTGCCAGATGCGCGCCACGGCGGCCCCCATCGACGGCAGCTGGAAGCAGCGCATAGAGCAGGACGAGCGCCGTCGCGGCCGGCGAAACGGCTGAGCTCGCGGAACCTGCCCCAAAGTCACCTACGTATGCAACCGAGGGTAACTGGGACATAGGGGCCGCTTTCGTGCGAGAACGCCAAGTTGCCTACGGCCATATACGTAGGTGACTTGACCGGCCGGTTGCCTCCTGCAAAGGAAGGCCGGGAGCCTTGCCCCCGGCCTTCCTGCAACTAGCGACAAGCCCTTATTGCTGTGCGGCAGCCGCCTGCTACCAGCCCAGCAGCACGCCCACGTAGGTGAGGACCGCCATGAGGGCCATGAAGGCGAAGGAGTAGGGCGCGATCCTGCCCAGGACCTCGCCGTCCTTGCCCTGGAGCTCCGGGGTGGAGCAGCCGATGGCAATGTTCTGCGGGGAGATCATCTTGCCGGCGGAGACGCCGAGCGAGTTGCTTGCGGCAAGCCAGGTCTCGTCTGCGCCAATGGCCTTGGCGGCGCTCACCTGCACGTTGCCAAAGAGCACCTCGGAGCTGGTGCCGGAGCCCGTCACGAAGGTGCCCAGCGCACCCAGCAGCGGCGCCACCAGCGGGTAGAAGCCGCCCAGCGTGCCCACGAAGAAGGCCGCGATGCTGGCGATCATGCCGGAGTAGCCCATGATCTTGGCGCAGGCCAGCACGAAGAGCATGGTCACGATGGTCTTGGACATCTGCTTGCAGGTCTGGCCCAGCACCTGGCCTATCTCGGCTCCGCTGCAACCCTGGATGAGGGCGCCCACGATGCCGCAGATCATGATGAGGACGCCCGGCGTGTTGACCCACGAGAAGGTGAGCGTGGCCGTGGGGTCGCCCTGGTAGATGTTGACCGTGGACTTGATGGAGCTGAGCGGCGCGTTGATGGGCGGCACCAGCTTGCTCGTGGCCACCAGCACCACGAAGACCAGGATGAAGGGGCTCCAGGCGCGCAGGGCCTCAGCCGTCTCGATCTTTGCGCCATGGTTGGGGTTCTTGGCAGGGTGGAGAAGGTCGATCTTGTGGCCAAAGGCCTTGGCGGAGGCGAACGTGACCACGAGCGAGACCACGGAGGCCACGACCATGGGCAGGTCGGCGCCGGCCACGGCAGCGGTGGCGATCTCGGGGATGGCCATGGAGAGGCCGGAGAGCAGGGTGAGTGGCACCATGCCGCGCATGCCCTTGGGACCGTTGCCCACGAGCATCACGATGAGGAAGGGCGTGGCGATGACGAAGGGCGCCGCCTGCAGGGCCTGGGTGAGGGCCAGGTTGGTGGCGTCTAGGCCGGTGATGGAGGCCAGCGTGGTGGTGGGGATGCCGATGGAGCCGAACATGGTGGGCACGCCGTTGGCCAGAAGGCACACCAGTACCGCCTTCATGGGGTCAAAGCCCAGGGCGATCATCATGGAGGTGGGGATGGCCACGGCTGTGCCGAAGCCGGCCATGCCCTCGAGGAAGCCGCCGAAGCACCAGCCGATCAGAAGCGCCAGCACACGCTGGTGGGAGCTCACGGAGGTCAGCATGACCTTGATGGTCTCGATAGCGCCGGTGTGGACCGTCACGTTGTAGGTGAAGACGGCCGCAATGATCACGATGACGATGGGCCAGAGGGCCATGAGCACGCCCTCGAGGGCGGCGGTGAGCATGTTGACCGGGGTCATCTGCCAGAAGACCAAGGAGAGGACGGCCGCAAAGCCGAAGGCGCCCGCCGCTGCCACCGGGGCCTGCATCTTGAGGCCCACGAGGGCCACGACCAACCAGATGATGGGTGCCAGGCCGAGCAAGAAGGGGACGAAGAGATCCATGGCTGCTCCTTTGGGTAGCGTTGCCGTGCGTCCGGGCCGTGATGCACAGATTATATGGCGTGGGCCTGCCATCTGGCCCCGCAATGGCGTCTCGCCTGCCGAACGGCCGGTGCCCGATTCGCCAGTGTGCTCGACCTTCTTGCGGCGCTACCATCAGGCTGGAAACAAGGGCGACCACGAGGAGGACCCATGCGCGAATGGACCCTGGACGAGCTCTGCAGGCTCGTGGACCACACCAACCTGCATCCCGACGCCACCGAGGAGGACATGACCAGGCTCTGCGACGAGGCCAAGCGCTACCACTTCAGGATGGTCGCCGTGAACCAGGTGCAGTCAGCCTTCTGTGCGCGTCAGCTGGCCGGGACCGACATAGACACCGGCGCGGCCATCTCGTTCCCACTGGGGCAGACCAGCGTCGCCTCCAAGGTCTTCGACACCAAAGACGCCATTGCCAACGGGGCCAACGAGATCGACTACGTGGTCAACCTCACGCAGGTCAAGGCAGGCAACTGGGCCTACGTGCGGGACGAGATGGCCCGGATCGTGGACGTCTGCAAGGAGGCGGGCGTGCCATCGAAGGTGATCTTCGAGAACTGCCTGCTCACGAACGACGAGAAGCTCGCGCTCTGCCGCATCGCCAGGGAGGTGGAGCCCACCTTCGTCAAGACGTCCACGGGCTTCTCCAAGTGGGGCGCCACCGTGGAGGACGTGGCCCTCATGAAGGCCAACGTGGGCGAGAAGGTGCGGGTCAAGGCCGCGGGCGGCATCCGCGATGCCGACACCTTCATAGCTATGATTCGCGCCGGCGCCACCCGCATAGGCTGCTCAGCCGGCATCCCTATCATCGAGGAGATCCGCCGCCGCATGGAGGAGCGGGGCGTCGAGTCCATCCGGGTCTAGTCCGGACGTCCTGGATCCGGACGCCCCGGGACGGCTAGCGGCGTTCGACGGCGCCCGCGGGACAGACCTCCAGGCAGCGGCCGCAGTGCAGGCAGTGGCTCTGGTCTATGGCGCGCGCCCCGTCGTGGCTGATACAGTCCTGGGGGCAGGCCTCGTTGCACCTGCCGCATGCGATGCACTTGTTGGTGTCTATGAAGTAGCCGTGGGCGTTGGACGCCTGCCCGCCAAACGAGAAGGACTGGCGATAGATCGGCCTCTGCGAGAGGTCGAAGAGCTCGCTCGACCCCCGCCAGATCTGGAAGACCTCGAGGGCTTCCCGCGAGGCCTCCGTCGGGTAGATCTGTGCCATGTGGGGGGTTCTTCTCGAAGATCTCACCCAAGCGGCGGGTGCCGATGGGGCGCACGTCGCCGCGCAGGTTCACGGAGACTGACGTCATGGTGGACTCGCCCCTGAGGCCGGTCAGGGCCACGAAGGGATGGGCGATGAGGCGCTGGTAGAAGGCCTTGCCCCGTGCCGTAAGGAAGTAGAGGCCATCCGCATCCGCGAGCATCATGTCGATGACGCAGGTCACGGGCAGACCGTCGTCGTCCACCGTGGCCACTATGGTGCTGTGGATGCGCGACTGCAGGAACTCGAGGATGTCTTGGGCGGTCATGGGTCTCCTTGGGGCGAGGGCGGGGCGGTCGGCGTGGCAGAGGGCCGACCGTCTGCCGGCTGGCCTGCCAGTTCCGACGCCATTAGGCTAGAGTGTAGCTACAGGTGCGCCGGGAATCGAGGTGGACATGGCTGACGAGACCGACGAGCGCGAGACGTGGGAGCCGCACTGGCCTACCGATGATGGGGTTGACGTGCCGGCGGCGGGGTTCGCCGAGTGCGAGGACTGGGCCTTGGACGCTGCCGAGCCGGATTGGGCGGCGGCTGACCGTGTGCTGGGCAACAAGCCCGCAGAGCCCGAGGCACCAGAGGCAGATGATGCGCTAGCAGAGCCTGGCGAGCCCGATGTGCCCGAGGCGGACGACGCGCTAGCAGAGCCTGGCGAGCCCGATGCGCCCGAGGCGGACGACGCGCTAGCAGAGCCTGGCGAGCCCGATGTGCCCGACGAGCCCGATGCACCCATAGGGCCCGACGAGCCCGATGCACCCGACGAGCCCGATGCACCCATAGGGCCCGACGAGCCCACCATGGCCGTTCCCTACTCCCCGGCGGAGGAGCCGGCGGAGCCCAGGCTTGGGTCGGAAGCGGCGACTGCGTTCGACCCGGTGGCGGAACCCGGCCCAGAGGCGGAACCCAAGCCTGACGCCGAGCCCGAGCCCGGCATCGAGCAAGAGCCGAACGAAGGGGACGAGAGCGGTATCGAGCCCGAAGTCGATGCCGAGCCAGAGCCCGACGGCATGCCCGAGCCCGGATCCGAAGACGAGTTCGAGCTCGCGTCGGAGCCCTGGGCCGAGGGTCTCTCGCAGCTGGACACCCCCATAGCACCCCTGCCCGTAGCCCACACGCATGCCACCCAGAACGACCAACGGGAGCGCCGGATGTCGCGCGTCCTTGTTGTCGTGTTGGCCTGCGCGCTGGGCGTGGCCGTGGTGGGGGCCGGACTTTGGTACGCGGGAACCATCCGGGCCCAGGCGGAGCGCGAGGCATACGAGCAGGCGCACCGTGTCTACGACGTCACCGTGCCCCTGGATGCGCCGGGCTACACCGAGAGGGCCACGCGCATCCCGCTGCACGTGACGGGTACCGACCTGGACGGCAACGCCGTGGACCACACGGCCTACGTCAGCGGGTCGGGCGCGGGGCTGAGTCTCGTGCAGGGCGACTACACGGTGCGGGCGGACGTGTCGCCGATCCTGGCCGACGGGTCGCTCTATGCGCTGCCGAGCACCGAGGTCACCATCTCCATCTGGGCCGACGACTCCGGCAACGCGAGTCCCAAGGTCACGGGCTCGCTCGCGTACGCGGTGGCGGACATGTCCACCGTCACGGACGAGCAGATAGAGGCCGCACGCGATGCCGCGGCGGCCGACGACGAGAGCGCTGGTTCGGCGACGGCCCTGGCCCAGGAGGCGACGGACCTGCGCGACGCCGCAGTGGCAGACGCCAAGCGTGCCGAGGTCGCCAGGCAGTTCGCGACGGCACTCTTCACCAACGCCAAGGACACCGGCGAGACCACGAGCACCTGGTGGGGCAAGCGGGCCAAGCTCGCGGAGGTCTCGGGCTATCCCAAGGCCTGCCTGGAGTATGTGGACAAGGACGCCGAGGTGTACGGGCTCCTCAGGCGCAGCTACGCCTACGCGGCCCGGACCGACAAGCGCGGCATCCGCGACGTCACGGTGTGGGATCCCGAGGTCGAGGTGACCAAGGTCGCCGGCCAAAGCGTGTATCTGCAGGTCAAGTGCTACAGCACGAGCGGTCTCACGGCCGCCGTGGACTACAAGACCAAGTGGGACAAGGACGTGGTGGACGTCCTTGTCTCGATGGGCGAGGGGAATCTCGTGGAGGACTACGAGCTCGTCAACTGGGACGAGGCGGACAACTCCTAGCTCGCTGCGGTAAGGGATGGCGGCCCGGCCCTGCGACCGCCCCGGCCCGCTACGTGAGGTCTTCGAGCCTGAGGTCTGGGATGCCGAACTGCCCGAGCTTGACCTGCACCGGGTCGCCCGACACGCTTACGATGTCGACGGCGCGGCCGCCCACGGAGCAGCTGTAGGCGTACTGGATGGAGAGGTCCGCGCTGGAGAGCTCGCGGATCACGGAGCCCAGGCCACCCGGGACGTTGGGGATCTCCATGGCTACGACCTTGGTCGTGGCCGCGTGGAGCCCGGCTTCCGCGAAGGCATCGAGTGCCACCTGGGGCTTGTCCACGATGATTCGCACGATGCCGAAGTCGGTCGAGTCGGCCACCATGAGGGCGATCACCTGGACGTCATGCTTGCCGAGGATGGCGCTCATGTCTGCGAGCGAACCCGGCCTGTTGGGAAGGAAGACGGTAATCTGGTCAATCATGCGAACCCCCAATCGCGTCCAGTGCCTACCCAATTGTAGGACGGCGGTTACGTTTGACGATTGCGGACGCGTTACGTTCTTCGGTCCGCTTGGGTCGTCCGAGGCGCGGCTGCGGCACCGCCGACCGCTCAGGGGAAATAGGGGCTGCCGAGCAGGTCATCGATGGGCGATGGGGGAAGGTCGTAGGGGACGTCGGGATCCACGAGGAGGGCGTCGACATCCGGCGCAGGGATGTCGGCGTAGCCGGTACCTTCCGACGGGGAAGCCCCAACTCCCGTGGCCAGCCACTCGAGCGGGGGCAGGAGCTCGCGACGCAGGGAGTCGATCGCATCGAGGGCATCCCGGCTGTGGAGGCGACGGAGCCGCCTGCGCGACTTGGCATCGCCGTGGTCTGCCATGTGCTGGACGATCTGGCCGAGCTTTCGCTCGAAGGCATCGCGGCTGGTAAGGTCCTCCGTGCGCATGGGGATTACCCGGATGCGCAAAGACTCGATGTCCGACTTGCGCTCATCGTCCATCACCCGCTCCTCGGGAGTGGAATGGCGCTCGTTGCTGTCGTACTCCACGTCCAGCTTGTACTGGGGCCAGTAGAGGTCGGGCTTGAAGGTGTCCCTGCGGGTCAGGTGACGGAGCTCCGGCGGGACCGGCATCTCCGGGTTGAGCTGCGGAGGCTCGAGATTGGCCCCACGATGACGTGGCGGGAGGACGAGCAAAGTAGCCAGGAGGGTCTCCATCGGCGAGAAGGAGTTATCGAGCAACCAGGGGAGGGCTTGACGCGCGTATTGTGCGCCGCGCATCCCCTTGGCTCGTTCGACGTAGCCAGCAATCCTACGCGCGGTGGTGAGGGGCTGACAGAAGTAGGTGCAATGCTCGCCGTGCTCGCCGGGCGTCTCGCGCGAGTAGCGACCGGTGAGCTCCATGCCTAGGGCGAGGCACTCGGGAATGTCATGGATGTCCGCGCACCTTCGCACGAAGTAGGCCTCGGGTGACGGCATGAGTACGTGCCCGCCCGCGCGTACGAGTGCACCCTGCGGTAGTCGCTGCGGCATGAGGTGGTGCCCCAGACCTTCCGATTGGAACATCTCCGACTTTGAAGTCACGCTTATGTCAAGGGGTTCCTCGGACGGGAGATAGAAGCGGACCATCGACAGGCCGAGGTCGTCAATGTCCTGTTGCGTTGAAGCGCAGCTGCCAGGTGTGAAGTTGCGCCTCTGGCATCTCGCCAGACATAGCTCTCCCTCGTGGGCGGCGTGCATGGCGTGATCGAGCGACTTGCCTGCTAGGACGATCTCTTTGGGCATTCTTGCTCCTTTACCGGGGTGGAGGAAGTATGCCCCGATTGGCGGCGAACGACTTTGGGAAGTCGCAGAAATTCCCTTGGACCTATGAGGATGGCCGCGAAGTTCTGGATCGTCCAAGAATGACGTCAAATCCGAGCTTTTCGGTGTCGGTTCTTTAAAAGAACAATGTTATGTACAAGTTTGGCCGACTTGTGGGGCGTCTCGGCGGCCGAGGACGATTCAGAGGGCCATGGGCGACACCGAAAAGCTCGGATTTGACGTCATATTGAGCGAAAGCTCTACTTCAAGGTTCCTAGAGGAGGGTTGTGGCGTGGGAGATCGTGGCAATGTAGTCGTCCAGAGAGGCAGCTCCGCCCTCCGTGCGGCGGTATTCGGGATATCCCAGCATGAGGAAGGTGATGACCCAGGCCACAGCCTCAGCGCTGTCGGCGCTGCGGGTCCATATGTCCTCGCGCAGGGCATTGGCCACGGTTGCGCGCATACCCTGTTCGACGTCCACGTCAGAAGGGACCTGTCGCAGGAGGGCCAGATCGTCAAGGACGCTCTCCGGAGTGTCCAACATGGGGCCCATGAGTCCCATCGTCGCACCGGAAAGGGGGCTGGCCGGCGTGTGCCTCGACACCACCTCCCCAAAGGCCCGGATCCGCTCGCGCTTGAGCTGGTCGGCGAGGTCATACTTGTCGTGGTAGTGCCGGTAGAAGGTCCCTTTGTTCACCAGAGCCTCGTCCACTACGTCCTGCACGGTAATCTGGTTGAACCGCCTGGCGCGGAGCAGCCGCAGGAACGCCTCCTCGATGCTGCGCCGAGTCTTCACAACTCTGAGGTCCTGGCCACCGGTTTTCTGCGACATTAATAGAACCCTTCGTCAGCTTATGCGACATGACGTATAGATATCATATCACGAAGATTCAAAATGACCATTGTCCGCGCGGTGTGTCGATAAGAAAATCGACCCCGGTTTGAAAACGCTTATAAGCTGCGTGGACAGCCCATCAAGACAGCGGTCGGTGGGACCCACGCGAAGGGAGAGGCAAGGATGCAGTCCAAGATCGCACACGCCGCCGAGCGCAAGGCCTTCGAAGTGGCGTTCAACCAGGTCATCAAGTCCATGACCAGCGACACGCGCGAGGGGGCCATCGAAAAGCTCATCAACATGGCGGCCAAGCTCCTCAAGGACACCAACCCCGGTGCCGTGGTGGGTATGAAGTCCGCCCTGTACCCCGGTTCCAAGTGGGAGGACTGGATTTTCCGCGTGATCGACGAGACCGACCCCAACGTCCTGCGCGCGGCCGTGCTCAATGGCGGTTACGAGTCTGCCTTCCGCGGCTACCGCGACTGCATCGCCAATTCCGAGAAGTACCAGCGCAACGTCCCCTGGATCATCCTCTTTGACCCGACCTCCGCCTGCAACAAGCACTGCGTGGGCTGCTGGGCGGCGGACTACGGCAACGCCCTCAACCTCACCTTCGACGAGATGGACTCCCTCGTGTCGCAGGCCCGCGCCCTCGGCACGCACTTCTTCATGATGACCGGCGGCGAGCCCCTCTGCCGCAAGAAGGACATCATCCGTCTTGCCGAGAAGTACGACGACTGCCTCTTCAACGTCTTCACCAACGCGTCCCTCATCGACCAGGCCTTCTGCGACGAGGTCAAGCGCGTGGGCAACATCATCTTCTCCGTGTCGGTCGAGGGCTCTGAGGAGACCAACGACGGTCGCCGCGGCGAGGGCTCCTACCAGGAGGTCATGCGCGCCTTCGACCTCATGCATGCGAACGGCCTGCTCTTTGGCACCTCCACGGCATACACCCGCGCGAACGTCGAGGTCGTCTCGTCCGACGAGTACTTCGACAACATCATCGAGCACGGCTGCCGCTGGGCCTGGTACTTCCACTACATGCCCGTGGGCGAGGGCGCCAGCGCGGACCTCATGCCCACCGTGGAGCAGCGCGAGCACATGTACAACCGCATCCGCGAGGTCCGCGGCTTCGAGGGTGGCAAGTCCATCTTCGCCATGGACTTCCAGAACGACGGCGAGTACGTGCGCGGCTGCATCGCCGGCGGGCGTCTCTACTGTCACGTGAACGCCCGCGGCGACGTGGAGCCCTGCGTGTTCATCCACTACTCCAACGCCAACATCAAGGACCAGAGCTGGCTCGACTGCCTGAACCAGCCCATCTTCCAGCAGTACCGCGAGCGCTACCCCTGGAACGACAACATGCTGCAGCCCTGCCCCATGCTGGAAAACCCGGGCATCCTGCCGCAGATGGTCAAGGCCTCCGGTGCCAAGTCCACCCAGTACACGGCCGAGGAGTCCGCGGAGACCCTGATGGAGCGTACCCTGCCCTACGCCAAGGCCTGGGGCCCCGAGGCCAGGAAGCTCTGGCTCGAGAAGTACCCCTCGGGCAAGAAGGTCGATGCCATCGGCTCCAAGGAGCGCGCCAAGCACCTCGCGGCCATCGCCGCCGAGGAGGAGGCCGGGCAGCGCTAGGCGGTGCCAAGATGCTGCGGATGGCTGTTATGCCTTACATAAGGCTTACATAGAGCTTACGAATTCATTAAGATGCGGCCCCTTTCCGATAAGATGGAGACATCAGGGAAAGGGGTCGCATGGTCAGTTTCGCCCAGTTTCTGGAGGCCCTCGCCTCCAACCCGTTCCTCGCCGTCGTCATGGTGCTCGTGCTGGGCACCATTTTCGTGAACGGCGCGACCGACGCCGCCAACGCCATCGCGGAGCCCGTGGGCACGCGCTCCATAGGCGTCGACGAGGCAATCCTCATGAGCGTCATCTGCAACTTCGTGGGCCTCGTGGCCATGACGCTGATATCCACCGCCGTGGCAGACACCATGTCGGGCATGGTGGACTTTGGTGGCGACACCCACGCCGCCCTCATCGCGCTTGCCGCCGCCACGGTGGGCATCGTGGCCTGGGGTGTGGGCGCGTGGATCTTCGGCATCCCCACGAGCGAGAGCCACGCGCTTATCGCCGGCCTCACGGGCGCGGCGCTGGCCGTCTCGGGCGGCCTCGACGGCGTGAACATGGGGGAGTGGGCCAAGGTCATCTACGGCCTGGTCCTCTCGACCGTCCTGGGCTACCTGGCCGGCTGGACCATCGCAAAGGTCATCCCCATCATGTGCGCCAAAGCGGACCGGCGCCGGGCCAACGACTTCTTCGGCCGCATGCAGGTCTATGGTGCGGCGGGCGTGGCCCTCATGCATGGCGCGCAGGACGGTCAGAAGTTCATGTCCACCGCGATGCTGGCCATTGCCCTCTCCATGGGCAAGTCCATCCAGGAGGTGGGCGGCTTCCCCCTGTGGCTCGAGGTGCTCTGCGCCGCAACCATGGCCATCGGCACCGCAGTGGGTGGCAAGAAGATCATAAAGAAGGTCGGCATGGAGATGGTCCCCCTGGAGAAGTACCAGGGCTTCGCCGCCTCCGTCTCGGCCACGGTGAGCCTGCTCATCGCCACGCTCACGGGCCTGCCCGTCTCCACCACCCATACCAAGACCGCGGCCATCATGGGCGCCGGCGCCGCCAAGAATCCCCGGTCGGTCAACTGGGGGATCGCCAAGGACATGGTCCTCACCTGGGTCTTCACCTTCCCTGGCTGCGGCGTGATCGGCTACGTGCTTGCCAAGCTCTTCCTCATCTGGTTCTAGAAGACTCCGCGCGGCCGACCACCAGCCGTCCGTGCGACCCATACCAAGACCTCGCAGCAAAGGAGCGCAACATGCCCGCCATCAAGAAGGAAGACCAGTTCTACACCCGTCTCAAGGACTTCGCGGCCCTCATCGTCGAGGCTGCGGAGGAGTATGCGAGCATCATGAGCGACTTCCCCCAGTCGCTCAGCCGCATCCAGCGCATGCGCCTCTACGAGACACGAGGCGACGAGCACGTGAGCGCCATCATGCAGCAGCTCTACGTGTCCTTCATCACGCCCTTCGACCGCGAGGACATCTCTCAGCTGGCCTTGGCCATGGACGACATCCTGGACGACATGAAGGGCGTCTCCGTGCGTCTGGACCTCTTCAACAAGCAGCAGATGCGGCGCGAGGCCGTGCAGATGGCCGACCTCACCCTCACTGCCGTGCGCGAGATGCAGGAGATGATCGACCACCTGCCGGACTACCAGAAGGATCCCGTGGTCATGCAGAAGGCCATACTGGTGGGCAAGATCGAGGACGAGGGCGACACCGTATACGAGTCCGCCCTGCACCGGCTCTTCCACGAGGAGGCCACGGAGGCATTGGACGGCATCACCTGGCTACGCATCTTCGACCGCATGGAGTACGTGCTGGATGCCTGCGACCACACGGCCGGCATCGTGCGCTCCGTGGTGATGAAGAGCGCCTAGGAGTGGGCTTCGGGCACTAGGGGGTACTCCCCTGGCGTCCGGTGGGGATTTCCACCGGGCGGCAGGGGAGTACCCCCTAGTGCCCATTCTGGCTACCTGGCGCCGTACTGGGCGTAGTACTTGTCGAGCGCTGCCTTGAGGTCGGGGGTGATCACGGTGCCGTCGAGCGCCTCGCGCACCTCGGACATGCTCACGATGGACGTCACCGGGAAGCCGAACTTGTCTTGGATCTCCTGCTGGGCGGTCACGACGCCGCCACGGCCGACCTCCTCGCGGTTGAGCGAGACCACAAGCCCCACGACCTCCACATCCGCCGCGCCCTTGAGCTTGGGATAGGTCTCCTCGATGGACTTGCCGGAGGTGGTCACGTCCTCGACCATGACCACGCGGTCGCCGTCGTGGAGCTCGGTGCCCAGGAAGTTGCCCTTGTCGGCACCGTGGTCCTTGGCCTCCTTGCGGTCGGAGCAGTAGCGGGCCTCCTTGCCGTAGAGCTCGTCCAAGCCGATGGCGGTGACCACGCTGAGGGGGATGCCCTTGTATGCAGGGCCAAAGACGACGTCGAAGTCCAGACCGAAGGCGGACTTGATGGCCTGCGCGTAGAAGAGGCCCAGCTTGTGGAGCTGGGCGCCCGTCACGTAGGCGCCGGCGTTCATGAAGAAGGGCGACTTGCGGCCGCTCTTGAGGGTGAAGTCGCCAAACTTGAGGACGTGGCTCTCCACCATGAAGTCGATGAACTGGCGCTTGTAGTCTTCCATGCCTGCTCCTTGCCCGCGCGTGGCGGCTCGAGGTCTGCCTGCTCCTGCTGTCGTCACGATTCTAGTGCTGTCGAGCCCGGCCGTCCCGCGGCGTGGCCCGTCCTATTGCCCCTGCCGGAGGGGGAGGACGCCTGCGAGGACGGGCTCGAGCGCCCTGGCGACAAGGGCCATCCCGTCCGCATCGGCCTGGGCAAAGCGGCCCGCCACGGGGGAGTCCAGGTCGATGACGCCGATCACCTGGCCGCCTGCGTGCAGGGGCACCACGAGCTCGGATGCCGATGCCGAGTCGCAGGCAATGTGCCCGGGGAAGTCGTGGACGTCCGGCACGAGCTGGGTCCGGTCGGCCTGCGCCGCCGTGCCGCAGACGCCCCTGCCGTAGGCGATGGGCGTGCAGCCGGGCCTTCCCTGGAAGGGGCCCACCACGAGCTCGGGCGTGCCATCGGCGCGAAGACTGGTCAGGTAGAAGCCGACCCAGTTGGTGGCGGGCAGGGCCTCACTCATGGCGGAGGAGGCGTTGGCGAGGCCGGAGACCCAGGGGGTGCCGTCTTCCGCCAGGGCCGCGACCTGCTTGGCGAGGAGGCCGTAGTCCGTGGGCTCGAAGCCAGGCTCGCGCGTTCTGAGCACCCAGGCCAGGCGGTCCTCCAGCCGCCTGACCCTGAGCCGGAGCGCGCCGACCTTGTCTGCCAGGTCTGCATCCGTGCTGGTGGCCACCAGCTGGTCGCCAAGCGCCCAGCCCAGCTCCTCGCGTGCGTCCTCCAGCTGGCGCTCCAGCTCCTCTGGGTCGTCTGACCAGTTCGTTGCCATTGGGCCTCCCTCTCGTGATGACGTCGCAGTGCCCAAGGAAGAGGATAACCAAAGCCAGCCACGGGGATAGCGCGCTGGTTGCACCGCTCCCGGAGACACCGTCCAACCGCTGCCCAGGGTTGGCACGGGCCCTCGGATGCCGCTCGCCGGTTGGGTGGCCTTGTCAACGGATGCCCCGGCGTATGATGGAAGGCCGACTGTCCCCATCGCAACGATCGGAGTCCCATGCGCTACGCTCTCACCCACGCCACGGTTCTGGACGGCACCAAGGACATGGAGCCCAAGGAGAACGTGACCGTCCTCGTGGACGGCGAGAAGATCGTGGACGTGACGGCAGGTCCTGCTCCCTCGGGCTTCGAGGAGGTGGACCTGGGCGGCCGCTTCCTCATGCCCGGCCTCATAAACATGCACGTCCATCTGGCCGGAAACGGCAAACCGCAGAAGAAGCAGCGGGACAACACCAAGCTCGTCAAGACCATCTTTGGCAACCCCATCGGTCCCAAGGTGGCCCACGCGCTCGTGGCCGAGTACGCAAGGATCGAGCTCATGAGCGGCGTAACCACGGTGCGCACGGTGGGAGGCCTGCGCGACCTGGACACCCGCGTCCGCGACGAGATCGCCTCGGGCAAGCGCCTGGGCGCCCGGATCCTGGCCTCAAACGAGGGCATCTCGGTACCGGGTGGCCACATGGCGGGCTCGGTTGCCGTGCCTGCCGAGTCCATCCCGCAGGCCGTGAGCCTGGTCCGCAAGGTCAACGCCCAGCACGTGGACCTGGTCAAGCTCATGATCACCGGCGGCGTGATGGACGCCAAGGCCAAGGGCGTCCCCGGCGAGCTCAAGATGGACCCCACGATGGTTCGCGCCTGCTGCGACGAGGCCCATAAGCTGGGCTATCTGGTGGCGGCGCACGTGGAGTCGCCTCAGGGCGTGCGTGTGGCTCTGGAGAACGGCGTGGACTCGATCGAGCATGGTGCCAAGCCCGACGCGGACACCATGGACCTCTTCCTGAGCCGTGGGGCCTTCCTCACCACGACGATAAGCCCGGCGCTCCCGTACGCCCTCTTTGACCAGTCCGTGAGCAACGCGAGCGACGTGGAGCGCTTCAACGGCAACGTGGTGTTCGAGGGCATCATCGACTGCGCACGCGCGGCGTTGGCCTCCGGCGTGCCGGTGGCGCTGGGCAACGACGTTGGCTGCCCCTGGATCACCCAGTACGACTTCTGGCGGGAGCTCGTGTACTTCCGCCACTACGTGGGGGCCTCGCGTGCCCTGGCCCTCCACACGGCTACGCTGGGCAACGCGACCCTGGCCGGGATCGGCGGCGAGACCGGCTCGGTGGAGGCAGGCAAGTGCGCCGACCTTGTCGTCTGCGCCGAGAACCCCCTCGAGGACCTGCGGGCCCTACGCCACGTGGACATGATCATGGCCCGGGGCAACCTGGTCCGGAACCCCAAGGTGAGCCGTAACGCCAAGGTGGATGCTGAGCTCAACAAGTACCTGCCGGAGGGCTAGGCCCGCCATGGGGTCTGACCCTCTGTCACGCTCGCCCAGGGCCGCCAGCGTGCGGAATGCGATACTGTTATGTGGCAAACAACCCCGACATCTAGGGAGAGTCCTGTGGAACGTACCAGAATCGCCCAGCTCTTCGCGGACGCGGACCAGCTTGGCGGCACCGTCGTGACCGTGGCCGGCTGGGTCCGCTCGATCCGCGACATGAAGAACTTCGGCTTCGTGGTCCTGAACGACGGCTCATGCTTCAAGGACCTGCAGGTGGTCATGGCCCGCGACCTGCCCAACTACGACGAGATCGCGGCCACCGGCGTGGGCGCCGCGCTCAGCGTGACGGGCACGCTCGAGCTCACGCCCGACCGTCCCCAGCCCTTCGAGCTCAAGGCGGCCACCATCACCGTGGAGGGCACCTGCGCGCCGGACTACCCCATGCAGAAGAAGCGCGCCACGCGCGAGTTCCTCCGTACCCAGCAGCACCTGCGCAGCCGTACCAACCTCTTCCGCGCCGTCTTCCGCGTGCGCTCCGTGGCCGCCTTCGCCATCCACCAGTTCTTCCAGGAGCGTGGTTTCGTGTACGTGAACACGCCCATCATCACCGCGAGCGACGCCGAGGGCGCGGGCGAGATGTTCCGCGTGACCACGCTGGACCTGGCGAACGTCCCCAAGAACCCCGACGGGACGGTGGACTACTCCAAGGACTTCTTCGGCAAGTCCACCAACCTCACCGTCTCCGGCCAGCTGCAAGCCGAGAACTTTGCCATGAGCTTTGGCGACGTGTACAACTTCGGCCCCACCTTCCGCGCGGAGAACTCCAACACCCGCCGGCACGCCGCGGAGTTCTGGATGATGGAGCCCGAGATGGCCTTCTGCGACCTCGAGGGCGACATGGAGAACGCCGAGGCCATGCTCAAGTACGTCATCACCTACGTGATGGACAAGTGCCCGGACGAGATGGCCTTCTTCAACAAGTGGGTCGACAAGGGCCTCGAGGCACGCCTCACCCACGTGGCCACGAGCGACTTCGCCCGCGTGACCTACACCGAGGCCGTGCAGATCCTGGAGGAGGCCCAGGCGGCCGGCCATGCCTTCGAGTATCCCGTGTCATGGGGCATAGACCTGCAGACCGAGCACGAGCGCTACCTAACCGAAGAGCACTTCAAGCGCCCGACCTTCGTCACGGACTACCCCAAGGAGATCAAGGCCTTCTACATGCGCCTCAACGACGACGGCAGGACCGTGGCCGCCATGGACTGCCTGGTGCCGGGCATCGGCGAGATCATCGGTGGCTCCCAGCGCGAGGAGCGCCTGGACGTGCTGGAGCGTCGCATCCACGAGCTGGGCATGGACCCGGCGCAGTACAAGTACTACTGCGACCTGCGCCGCTACGGTGGCTGCAAGCACGCGGGCTACGGTCTGGGCTTCGAGCGCCTGGTCATGTACCTCACGGGCGTGGACAACATCCGCGACGTCCTGCCGCACCCGCGCACCGTGGGCAACGCGGACTTCTAGTCGAGGGAAGCCTCGGCAAGGCTGGCAAGAAGGGCGGGGGCGCGTGTCCCCGCCCATTTCCGTTACATGACGTCCGGAGCGTCGCCGGGCAAGCATGGTGAGCCAAATGCCGGGCTCTGGTATCCTTACGTGTTGCTTACCTTTGACGTACGGAATGGCGGCTTGGGAGGTACCCGGATGGTCAAGACGTTGGTTCTCGTGAGGCACGGCAACCCGGAGGAGGCCGGACCCGACCAGAGCGACAAGGATCGCAAGCTCACGCGCGGCGGCCGTCGCACGCTGGAGGTCGCGTTCCCCAGGACCTTCTCGCTCCTGGGCGACATCCGCACCCCGGAGATATGGTCGAGCCCGGCGGTGCGCGCGCTCGAGACCGCGAGCATTGTAGCTGACTCCACCGGTGTGGAGGGCGTGACCGTAAAGCCCTACCTCTACTCCCAGGACGTGAACGCCTTCCTGGCGGACGTCGAGGCGTCGGATGCCAGGACCGTGATTGCCGTGGGGCATGTTCCCTGCATGGACGTGGTGGCCAGGCGCCTCTTGGGCTATGGCCTGCGCATGGGCAAGGGCTCGGTGGCAGCCATAGAGCTCTCGCGCGACGGGGAGGACCTCAAGGGCTCCCTCCAGTGGTTCGTGGCGGGGCCCGACGCCGTGCGCTGGGAGGCGCTCACGGCCGTGGACCGCGAGGTCTCCGAGGCGGCGGGCAAGCTCCGGGCCAAGGTCGAGGCCTTCCTCGACCGTCCGGATGACGCCGAGGCCCTTCTGGGCATGCGGGTGGCCGCGCGCCGCATGCGGTCCCTCCTCCAGTTCCTGGAGCCCTGGCAGACGCGCAAGCAGAACACGCGCGCGATCAGCGCGATCTCTGGCCTCATGGAGGCCACCGTGCACCTGCGTGAGCTGGACATCTTCTCTGCCGCGGTGGCGGACCTGGTGGAGACGGGCGAGCTCGGAGAGAACAGCCTCCTGCCCATGGCATGCGGGAACGAGCGCAAGCTGGAGTGCGACACGCTGCTCTCCGTGATGCGCAAGGGCTCGGCGCGCAAGCAGCTCCGTTCGGTCCTCGAGGACCTCGAGCACTTCCACTGGCGCAAGGGAGTGCTGGCCGACGGTGTGACCGCCGAGGACTTCCAGGCGCGCTTCGACGAGGAGTTCGCCGCGCTCGACGCCGCGCTCTTTGGTCTCGACCTGCACGACCTCGAGGCCGTGCTCGTGGCGCGTCGCGACGCTAAGGAGATCCACTACGTGGCCAGCCGCCTGGGCGCGGTCCTGGGCACGGAGCGGGCCGATGCCAGCCGCTACCTCGACGAGATCCAGAACGAGCTGGGCGCCCTCTGCGATGCCCACCGCAACCAGCGCCTTGCCGAGGAATACAGCAGGAGCCCCCGCTTCCGGGGCGTCCGTGCCGACCTGGGCGTGACGGCCCGCGACCAAGGCGAGGTCGTGTCTGCGATCCTGTCCGGACTGGAGCGCCGCGAGCACGCGAGCGATGGCGCCTCGTCCGAGGAGACGGTACCGGAGCAGGAGGCGCAGGCCATGGCACCCGAGGAGGGCGATAAGGCCGAGCCTGCGCCGGATGCCCCTGCGACGGACGTTCCCGAGACGGGCGCCCCCAAGCCTGCGGAGGAGCTGGAGCCTGCAGATCCCCAGGGTATGTTGTCCGGAGCGGACGAGCCTGCAGACCAGTCGCCTTTGTCGGCCCCCGAGGGGGAGTAGCCATGGCCGGCGGGCAGGACTTCCGCATCGAGCACGACTCGATGGGCGAGGTGCGGGTGCCGGCCTCGGCGCTCTGGGGTGCGCAGACCCAGCGCAGCCATGAGAACTTCCCCATAGGCACGGAGACCATGCCGCGCGAGATAATAAGGGCCTTCGCTGTCCTCAAGAAGGCGGCCGCGCGGGCGAACGCGCGTCTAGGCCGTCTGGACGGACGAGACGCCGACCTCATAGGGCAGGTCTGCGACGAGATCTTCTCCGGCAGGCTCGACGACCAATTTCCCCTGGTGGTGTGGCAGACCGGCTCCGGCACGCAGTCGAACATGAACGTGAACGAGGTGGTGGCCAACCGCGGCAACCAGCTCGCGGGGGAGAGGCGGCTCCATCCCAACGACACGGTCAACATGTCCCAGAGCTCCAACGACACCTTCCCCACGGCCATGCATATCGCGGCCGTCACCGAGGTGACGGGGCAGCTCCTGCCCGCCATCGACCAGCTCGTGGCGACCTTCCGCCGCCTCGAGGACGAGAACGCCGGCGTGGTCAAGTGCGGGCGCACCCATCTGCAGGATGCGGTGCCCATTGCCTTCAGTCAGGAGGTCTCTGGCTGGCGGGGGCTCTTGGAGGCGTCGCGCGAGGAGCTGGTGGCGAGCCTGGAGCCGCTCCGGCGCCTGGCCCTCGGAGGGACGGCCGTGGGCACGGGGCTCAACGCCCCGGCGGGCTTCGACGTGGCCGTGGCGGAGGAGGTCTCCGCACTCACCGGCGAGGGCTTCAAGACCGACCCGAACAAGTTCCGTGCCCTCACCGGCAAGGACGCGCTGGTGTTCAGCCATGGGGCCATAAAGGGCCTGGCGGCAAACATGATGAAGATCGCAAACGACGTGCGCTGGCTGGCATCGGGCCCCCGGCTGGGGCTGGGGGAGATCACCATCCCCGCAAACGAGCCTGGCAGCTCCATCATGCCCGGCAAGGTGAATCCCACCCAGTGCGAGGCCGTTACCATGGTGGCCGCTCAGGTCATGGGCAACGACGCGACCATAGGCTTCGCCGCGAGTCAGGGCAACTTCGAGCTCAACGTCTTCATGCCGGTGATCGCCTACGACTACCTGCAGTCGGTCCGCCTCCTGGCAGACAGCATCCGCTCCTTCGACGAGCGGTGTGCCAGCGGCATAAGAGCCGACCGTGAGCGCATGGACCAGAACCTGCACCGCTCCCTCATGCTGGTCACCTGCCTCAATCCTCACATCGGCTACGAGCGTGCGGCCAAGGTGGCGCAGAGGGCCTTCGCCCAGGGGGAGAGCCTGCGGGAGGCCTGCGTGGAGCTGGGCTATCTCACGCCGGAGGCCTTTGACGAGGTCTTCCATCCCGAGCGCATGGTCTAGGAAGATCTAGGAAGAAGGACTGACTGGCGGGCACAGGGGGAGTATCCCTGTTGCCCGCCATTCGTGTGGCGGTCGCTGTGGTACCGCCTGCCGCCACGAGCTGCCGTCTACCGCCACAAGAAAGCAGATACGTGGGAAGAGAGGTTACAAGAAGTATCGGCAAGATTAGCGATATATGTAGGAAATGTGTAGACACCCCATGTGACTTCCAATCCGGAAAAAGGGGCGTATATTCATTCCTCGCGCGGCGGCGGCACGGAGCCGGCGGCGCGCGGCGAACCTTGAGAACCGGATACTGCGATCGAAAGATCGACCAGACAG
>CADAUA010000016.1 GCA_902791035.1 uncultured Coriobacteriaceae bacterium
CCTCTGTGAACTTCCCGTCCCTCACGCTCTCTCCCTTCTCCGGGAGGAACGACCGCTCTCATGCGGGGGTTGAGTGTCTACTTTCTTGGGTCCACATCAGGAGGGAACCGAGAGGCGCAGGCTCATCCGGGACCTGCTGGCGGGGGCGCAGCATCCCGTGACGGGATTGGCGCTCGCGCACGAGTGCGGCGTGAGCCGACAGGTGATCGTGCAGGACGTGGCGCTTCTGCGCGAGGCGGGCGTGGACGTGCGGTCCACCAACCGCGGCTACGTGATTGCCCGCGACGAGCGGCCGCGCCGGCTCTTCAAGGTGTGCCACCGCGACGACGAGGTGATCGACGAGCTGACCATGATCGTGGACCTAGGTGGCACGGTAGAGGACACCATGGTCAACCACCGCACCTACGGGGTGATAAGTGCGCACCTGGGCAACAGGGGCTGGCTGGTGGAGCTGAGTCCCTACGAGCGCGAGGCCCTCAGCTAGCCTTGGGTCGTGACGCGGGGTCGGAGTTCTTGTCACGCGGGGTCGGAGTTCTTGTCACGCTCCGCTGGCGGGCCGCGCCGATGCGCCCACACGCCACTTTGTGTGCGGGCGCCTTACTTTGTGTAAGCTCTTGTCTGTACACAGACGGACCGGGCCAGGCGGCCGCGCAGACGACGGGAGAGGCCCCATGCGAGGCATCGGCATAGACATTGGCTCCACAGCCACCAAGGTGGCCGTCCTCGAGGACGACACCCTTGCGCTCACCCTGCTCGCGCCCACGGGCTTCTCGTCTGTGGAGGCGGCCGAGCAGGCCCGCCAGGCCCTTGCCGCCCACGGGATCAACGCCACCCGGGAGCGCGTGGTGGCCACCGGCTACGGCCGCATCGCCGTCCCCTACGCCAGCCGCGCCGTGACTGAGATAACCTGCCACGCCAAGGGGGCCTGGTGGCTCTTCCACGAGGACGGCGTGGTCATCGACATGGCCGGCCCGGAGGTCCCGGACCGGCCGCGCCTGTCACCTGCCTACTTGCCACTCTCCCCGGCTCAGCGGGCGACCACCACGCGGTCGTCCACGTTCTCGCCGGTCTTCTCGCCTGCGGGCGCCACGATGCCGCCGAAGGGCATCTGCGCCACCAGGCCCCAGCTGGCCGGCAGGCCGAAGAGATCGCGCACCGCATCGTCGATCACGGGGTTGTAGTGCTGGACGTTGGCACCGATGCCCAAGTCGCGCAGGCCGGACCACACGGCAATCTGTAGCATGCCGTTGGACTGGGCCGCCCAGTAGGGGAAGTTCTCGGCGTAGCGGGGAAACTGCTCCTGCAGCCCGTGGACAACGTCGTCGTCGGTAAAGTAGAGCACGGTGCCGGCCGCAGCCTTGAAGCCGTCGAGCTTCTCGCGCGCGACCTTGCCGCCAAAGGCGTCGAAGACCGCGTCCCAGAGCTGGTCCTGCTTTTCGCCCAGCGCCACGACCACGCGCTGGCTGTGCATGTTGAAGGCGTCGGGCACGAGCTCGGTGATGCGCTTGATGTCCTCTACGACCTTGCTCTCGGAGACGGGGAGGTCCTTGTTCAGGGCGTAGACGCTGCGACGGGCGGCCAGGGAGTCGATCATGGTCATGGCGGGTCCCTTCTGTACGGGGCTGTGTCTGTCTGGCCCTTACCTACCCAAATGCTATCGGCCATATACCATTCGCGCGCCACTCGCCAAGAAGCGGACCTGCAGGTGACATGTCATTTGCAGGTGCATCCGCCCCCGCGGCGACAAGGTCGACAACCTATCTACCTGCGCTTTTGCAAACTGTGCCCTTTGCGCGTGGCATCTGCAAGTGACATGTCACCTGCAGGTGGGTCCCGCAAGGCGCCAGCGCGACGACAAGCACCCCAGACAAGCACCCCAGACAAGCACCCTACTCCGTGAAGCGGTCGCGCAAGGCCGCGATCCGCGCGGCATCGAGGCCGTACTCCACCTCGAAGTAGGTCTCGTAGCAGCCGTAACGCGCGAGGATCGCACCAAGGACGGCCCGGCCCATCCGCTCGCTCACACCGGCGCGCATGAGGATCTCCTCGGGCAACTCGGGCACGTCGCCCACGTCGTCACCCAGCTCCTGCCGCGCGAACTCGAGAATCTTCTCGACCCGGTAGGCATTGGTGAGCAGATACTCGTACAGGGCGTCCTCCTCGCTGACGCCCAACGCCAGCAGCACCAGCATCGCTGCCACGCCCGTGCGGTCCTTACCAGCGGTGCAGTGGAAGAGAATCGGCACGTCCCCCGCCTCCAGGTGGGCAAAGAGCGCCCGGTAGGCCGCGCTGCCAAATGCCATGCCCACATAGAGCTCGTTCATCACCTGCTGCGCCTGGGGTGAGTCCATACTGACTTCCCCGGAGCCTGCCATGGGCACGGCGGCCCCTCCCCGCGCCTCCTGCTGCGCCTCCAGGATGCGCGCGATGCCCTCGGGCGAGAAGTTCACCTCGTCGTTGCGCGCATCGAGCATGGCGCAGACACGTTCGTAGGCCACGCCAGGCAGCTGCGGATCGGGGAGCTCCTCCACCTCGACGCCACTGCGCAGGTCAAGGTCGAACCGTAAGCCCAGCCGCACCAGACCCTCCCGCTCCGCCGGCGACAGCCACGCCAAGGCGGCGGAACGCCAGATGAGCCCGTGCCTCACCGTGCGGCCACCGACCGTCTGGTAACCGCCCAGCTCGCGGACGTTGTTCGTCTTTTGGAACGTCGGGTCCTCACCCGGCCCGAAGGGACCGTACTTCTGCTCTGGGGTCATGCCATGCCTCTCGAATCGCCTCGTATGCCCTCAGCCTACAGGGTCGTGCGGCAGATCAGCACCAAGACGGGACGTTCCACAGGAGAAACCCGCCATTACGGCGCCGTTCCGCAGCAAAAGGCGCCCCGCCTCGACCAGTCCAGTCCGATCAGCACGCTCCTATGCATAGGTTTGCGCTCCATACTCGGGGGTGGCGGAATAAAGTCAGCGTTCAGAGGGGTTACAAACAGGAAAAGTGGAGTCCGAAGCATTTGAACGCTGACTTTATTCCGCCACCCCCGAGTATGCATCGCGATCATCCGCACTCAAAGGGGCAAACTGACCTTGGCAACGCGACATGAGGCACCCCTCTCGCCGCCTCGTAGTCGTCCGTCCCAACCAACCCCAGCTCATGCGAGCAACCCAGCTACAAGGACTCCGACATGCATGGAGACAGGACAACCAGCGAAGCCACACCTCCGACGGCCCGTACAGCGCCGTCAGGCCTGCATAGGCCTCACGTCGTAATGTGTCGCCTACGTTCACGCACCGATAACATCGCGTCACTCTGTCACCTTCCACCGAATGCACGGGCCCGTCTGTGTCTCGCTGGATGACAATTGCCTCGCGCGGCATGCAATTGGCACGTCCGACGGGCCGACTTAAGGAGAGGGCTATGGACACTCGGCTTCTGGAAGTGGCGGCAGGCAAGGCACCGGCTGACCTCGTGATCAAGAACGGCAAGGTGGTCAACGTCTACACGGCGGAGATCCTGGACGGCGGCGTTGCCGTTTGCGGCCAGACCATCGCGGCAGTGGGCGACGTGGACTACTGCATAGGACCCGACACCAAGGTGGTCGACGCGGGCGGCGCCTACATCACGCCCGGCTTCATAGACGGCCACATCCACCCGGAGAGCTCCGACCTCTCCATCCGCCCCTTCGCCGAGGCGGTCCTCAAGCACGGCACCACCTCCATCATGACCGACCTGCACGAGATCGGCGTGGTCTCAGGCCTCGAGGGCATCGAGGCCATCATCGAGGAGAACGAGGCCACCGACCTCAACCTCTACTTCGTGGTGCCCAGCCACGTGCCCTTCTCGCCCGCACTGGAGACCAGCGGCGGCGCCTTCAACGCGGAGATTATCGCCGAGGCCCTCAAGCGCCCCGACGCCGTTGGCATCTCCGAGTGCGTGGGCCACTACATCCTGGCCGGCTTCCCCGACCTCATGAAGTCGCTCGATGCCGTCAAGGCGCCCGGCCTCTCCGCACAGGGCCACCTGCCCGACATGACTGGCCCCAACCTCAACGCCTGCCTGGCGGCCGGCGCCTCCACGGACCACGAGGCCCTGGACGGCCCGCAGATCGTGGAGCGCCTGCGCGGCGGCTGCCACGCCATGCTGCGCGAGTCCTCGGCGGCGCGCACCCTGGCCGATCAGACCAAGTTCCTGGTGGAGTCCGGCGTGGACACCACCTACGCCTCCATCGTGACGGACGACCTCCACTGCTGCGACCTGGCGGAGACCGGCCACCTGGACCACCACATCCGCGTGGCGCTGGGCGCGGGCCTGCCCTTCGTAAAGGCCATCCAGATGGTCACCGTCAACGCGGCGCGCGGCTTCGACCTGGACCGCACCATCGGCGGCCTGGCACCCGGCAAGCGGGCGGACATCAACCTCGTGACGGGCGACACGGCAGACACCTTCTCCGTAAGGAGCGTGTGGTCCGCGGGCAAGCAGGTGGTCGAGGACGGCCAGCTGCTGGTGCACTACCCGGTGGCCGACCACAAGCCCTGCGTGCTCAACACCTGCACGCTCCTGCACCCCATCACGGCGGACAGCTTCAAGATGGCCGCGCCCGAGGGTGCCAAGCGCGTGAAGGTCAAGGTCATGGACACCCTGCCCTGGATCCCCATCACGCAGCCGCGCGAGGTTGAGCTTGACTGCTCGGACGGCTACGTGCACTGCGACGTGAGCCAGGACGTGCTCTACATAGCCCAGGTGGAGCGCTACGGCAAGAACGGCAACGTGGGCAAGGCCTTCATGGGCGGCTTCCACCTGCAGAGCGGCGCCGTCGCCTCCTCCGTGGGTCACGACAACCACAACATCATCGTCATGGGCACCAACTTCGAGGACATGGCCCTGGCCGTGAACCACCTAGTGCAGATCGGTGGCGGCCAGTGCTACTGCGAGGATGGCGTGGTGGTAAAGGACATCGCCTACCCGGTGTGTGGCCTTCTCTCCGACCTCTCGTGCGACGAGCTTGCCGCCGAGAAGAACGCCCTCAACGAGGAGCTGGCCAAGCGCGGCTGCATCATCCGCTACACCTGCATGTTCCTCTCGTTCATCTGCCTGGCGGCCCTGCCCACGCTGGCCGTGACCGACCATGGGTTCATCAACGTCCTTACCATGCAGATAGAGGACCCCATCCTGGGCGTGGTGGCATAGGACCTGGCAGGCCAAGGGTGTCTGTCGCCCTTGGCCCGTTGCATTTGTGATACTGGATGGGACCCGGTGCCGCGTGCGCCGGGCCCCTTGGGCTTGGAGGAATGCAATGGCGCAGGGTGTTTCGGGCGCGTACCTGGGGACCTTCTTCCACACGCCGGTCTACGGCCAGATGGAGTACCTCAAGGACGCCCTCATAGAGGTGGACAAGGACGGCGTGATCACGCGGGTGGCCCTGCCGGCGGACGCGGACTACGCGCAGCTGGTGGCCGGCTACCGCCAGGCGGGCACGCTCACCGAGCTGCCGGCAGGCTGCGTGGGCCTTCCCGGTTTCGTGGACATCCACGTGCACTCGTGCCAGTGGCCCCAGTCGGCCCTGGCGCTCGACGAGCCCCTCTACCTGTGGCTCCAGGAGAAGACCTTCCCGCTGGAGTCGAAGTTCGCAGACCTGGACTTCGCCCGCACGGTCTATGCGGACCTCGTGGACCAGCTCTTTGCCCGCGGCGCCACCACCGTGGTCTACCTGGGCAGCGCCCATCTGGAGGCCACGGTGGAGTTGGCGCGCATCTGCGTAGACAAGGGCCAGCGCGCCCTGGTGGGCAAGACCGTGATGGACGACCCCGAGGCCAACCCAAGCTACTATCGCGACGCCTCCGCCGCCAGTGCCGTGGCGGACACCGAGACCCTTATCCACGAGGTGGAGGGCATGCAGCACGACTGCCCGCAGGGCGTCTGGCCGGTCATCACGCCGCGCTTCATCCCCAGCTGCACCGACGAGGTGCTCAAAGGCCTGGGCGACCTGGCCGCCCGCTACGACTGCTATGTGCAGACCCACTGCAACGAGGGCCAGTGGGAGCACGACACGGTGCTCGCACGCTTTGGCAAGGAGGACCCCTACGCGCTGCAGGACTTCGGGCTCCTGCGCGACCACTCGATCATGGCCCACGGCTGCTTCCTCACGCCGGAAGAGGGCGAGCTCTTCGAGCGGCTTGGCGTGGCCGTGGCCCACTGCCCCATGTCCAACCCCTACTTCGGCAGCAGCGTGGCGCCGGTGCGGCGGCTGCGCGAGCAGGGCGTGCGCATGGGTCTGGGCACCGACATCTCCGGCGGCTACAGCCCCAACCTCTACGAGAGCATCCGACAGGCGGTCATGAGCTCCCGGCAGCTTGAGACCGGCGTCAACGCGCTGGTACCGGAGGCCGAGCGCGGCGGCGTGCCCGACTCGCGCATCTCCGTCGTGCAGGCCTTCTGGCTTGCCACCAAGGGAGGCGGCGAGGCGCTGGGCCTTCCCGTGGGGGACTTCGAGCCCGGCATGGCCTTCGACCTGCAGGTCATAGACACCAAGCGGCGGTGGTCCGATCTCACGGGCTTTGGCGTGTTCGACGAGCCCCAGGACCAGCTGGCGCGCATCCTCTACCTCTCCAACCCAGAGAACATCCGGCAGGTCTACGCTCAGGGTAGGCTGGTCTGCAACAAGGACGCGTAGACGCGACGGCGGCGGGAGCGGCGGGAGCGGCTGAGACGGTTTGAGCGGCTGTGGGCACCTGCAAGTGACATGTCACTTGCAGGTGCCTCCCGCCTTCGAGCGACAAGGACAACAAGCCCGCTACCTGCGGAAACACAAACAGCGCACCAAGCCCCGCCCACCTGCAACTGACATGTCACTTGCAGGTGCCCCCACCGCTTGGACCCCGGGTACCGCGGCAGGGCGCCTGGCTATCAGTCCTCTATCAAGCTGCCTCGAAGCACTGCTCGAAGAAGGACACGTAGCCAGCCTTCTCCACGTCACGATATAGACCGGGGTCCGACTCCAGCTCGCGCAGGTGAGCCAGCGTCTTGTGGAATGTCTCAAGCTTGCGCGACGTCATAGACGGTCACCTGATTCCGTTCGATGTCGGCTCGAAGCTCCGCATTGGCGAGCGACCCCAAGTCCACCACATCAAACTTCAAAATGGTAGGCGATTCCTCATCCACATCAAAGATGAAGTTGAGCACGTCGCCACCATCGGCCGCGAGGTCGATGTCGCTCCGGTCGCGCTGGGTCCCGCGGGCACGCGAGCCGTACAGCACGACACGCTTTATGCCACGCGCACGGGCAAGGTCCTGGATGGAGACAAGCACATCGGGCTTGATGCCCGTGCGCTGGCTGAGCGCGTTCACATCCGGCTGGCACACGTCGCATCACCCCGCCTAGGCTCGTCTCCCATGCTATGGCTCAACTATACGACCAGCGATTTCTCTTTGCCAGCGCGGCTACTGGCGGCAAGATGCCATTCTCCTCCAGTTCAAGGTCACAATCTTCTGCATCCGTGACGTAGTCCAAATCCGTCTCAACAAGCTCCATCAGCAAGCAGCCGCCATCCGGCAAAGGGAAGAGGATGTCGCCAGGATCCGCCAGCCTCTCGCCGCAGCGCGCCTCGGCCGCCACCAGCTTAGCCTCGGTCGGCCGGTCCCCAACCCAAGGAATCCGCTCCGCATCCAGATGCTCGAGATACGCGCGCCACTCGGACCGGCCCTCCGGCACGATCACCGTGCGATCCCAGCCCCCATCCTTGGTCACGGCGATGGGGCCCAAGCCCCACCCGCGGATCCCAATCCTCCGGCATCCATTCAAAGATCCAAAGCTCCTCGGTCTCCCAGGCACTCGTAATGTGATGGTGAGGACAGAGCTTCCGCACACGAGCCAGTGCGTCATCAAGGCTGAGCATGCGTTTCCTCCCGTGGGTAGTAATGCGGGGATGGTACTTGGAATCCCAGCCCAACGGACCACGGTGTGGGTCTTACGGCAGCTTGCGACGAACCTGCTTGAGATAGTTGCGCTTGAAGTCGCCGCGGGTGCCAGACTTGCTGACCCGCCTCGCCGATGAGCACAGCAAGCACCTTGCCAAACCGCGCCCTATAGACAAGAAATGCCGGGGGATAACCCCCGGCTCTTGGAGCCTCTGCTTTCGCTTCGGCACTTTACTGTATACCCCATTTTGGGATGACCCGCCAGTCTCCAGAAGGAAGGACTTGTACCAAACGGAGGCAGATTCGGTGGTTGGTTGAGCCATCCCCTACAGCTCGCCGTCGAGCGCGGCACGCAGGAGCTCGCGCAGGCGACGAGTCTCCTCGCGATCGTCGGCGGGCGTGTACTGCTTGGGGCTCGCGTTGATCACAGCCTCGTAGAGCTCGTAGCCGCTACCGTCCCGGGCGTCGCGCGCCAGCACGCGGTAGATGAGAAAGCCCGTCCAGCTGCGGTAGAAGCAGAAGGCCTCCCCGTCGAAGTAGGCGAACCAGCGGTGTTCCATGTCCTCGGGCACGACGCCCCAGGCGAGAGGCTCGGACTCGCCCTGCGTGAGGGCCATATCCAACGGCGGGCAGCTCAAGCCAGAGCTCCCACGCGTCACGGGCCGCCTCTCTCGTTGTTTCTGCGCCAGCAACCGAGTACAATAAGCTCAACGCCACCCCCGAGGGGGATACGGAAGTCGGAGCCGGGATACCCGTGACTATCATGGGACCCGGCTTCGGCGCCATCTATAGCCAGATTTCACTTGTGCTGACGCTTGGGCTCAAGCGGTTCCACGGCTCTCGCAGGACATCTGACGCCATGCCACAGCGCATGTCGCCATAGACGCCAAGCACTTGGTCGGGCACCCACAGGCGACTATCCCGATAGCCCTCCTCGTGCAGCCGCCTCCAAGCGCGGGAGCAGAACTTCGAGGTACTTCCTACGTGCGCGTACCTGCTTGTTCTTGGCCATCCGACGGAAGACATGAGCTGACCTAATTGGCAGGGACTCATTCAGTGGCCGGTTGAGGCACTCCCCCTACAGCTCGCCGTCGAGCGCGGCGTGCAGGAGCTCGCGCAGGCGGCGGACCTCCTCGCGGTCGTCGGCGGGCGTGTACTGCTTGGGGCTCGCGTTTACCACTGCCTCGTAGAGCTCATAGCCGCTACCGTCCCGGGCGTCGCGCACTAGCACGCGGTAGATGAGAAAGCCTGTCCAGCTGCGGTGGAAGCAGAAGGCCTCCCCGTCGAAGTAGACGAACCAGCGGTGGTCCATGTCCTCGGGCACAACGCCCCAGGCGAGGCGCTCGAACTCGCCCTGCGTAAGGGTCATGTCCAGCGGGATGGTCTTGTGCGTACGCGGCATGCGGTGGGTCTTCCAGGAGGACCTGATGGCCCGGCGGCGGGGCAGGTCCGGTGCGGGCTCCTCGTAGCGCAGGCAGCCGTCGCCAAAGAGCATGGGAAGACCAGCAGTGGCGAGCGCGCGGCACATGAAGTCCAACTCCCAGGGCCACACAGCGTTGCCGCTGGCAAAGCCGTGCTGGCGGTCGTCGGTGTAGTCCAGGTCCCAGTAGCCACCGTCGCAGATTATCGTGCACGGATTCTTGGGATAGCTGCCGTGGAGCTGGCCCACGCCAGAGGCCACAAGGCCATCAACCAGCCGCTTGGAGCGCTCGGGCGTTAGGCGATACTCGGTCGAGCCGCCGATGCCCGGCTCCAGGAGAAGCACCACGACGCCGTCATCACGCGTGATGGTAAGCGAGAAGCTCGCAGCAGCGACCTGCCACATGGCCGACAAGCGCAGCCAGGTGAAGCCTGCCAGGACCTGTGGCGTATCCGCATGCCGGGCTGCTTGGATTAGCGTGGCCTGGGCGTAGGGGTCGTCGGCATCGTAGCCGTCAGCAAGAGCCAGCTCGTAATGGCCATCCGGCATATGGAGAAGCCCCTTCTCGGGATCCTCCAGTGCCTTCCCGTATCGCTCCTCCGCCGCCGCTAACTCCGCTTCGGTCGGCTGGTCCCCAACCCACGGGACCTCCGTCACGGGCTCACTGTTCTGGACCGGCCACAGTGAGCCTTGCATACGGGTCTCCCCGCCATCCTTGGACACGGTGATGGGTCCACAGCCAATCTCCTCGGCCCAGTCCGCTGGCGCCCAGCCAAAGACCCAAAGGGTCGGCGTCTCCGAGGCGCTCACGATGTGATAGTCGGGATAGAGCTCCCTCGCACGATCCAGTGCGTCATCAAAGCTGAGCACTGCAACCTCCATAGTCCGCATTCTTAATCGTCCCCGACAAGAGCCTCATCAAGTCTTAGAGATATCCCCAAACGCATCGCAAACAATAGCATCAAGCTTTGACGAGATGTCATCGAAGGGAAGGCCGAGGTCAAGTACGCGGCAACCCAATCGATAGCCCTGATCTATCCAATCTGCGTCACTAACCGGCTCCCCGGTACCGGCGTACACAAGCACCGCGGAAACATCCTCCGCAGAGCCAGCATGCGTCGCATAGTAGTAAATCTGGCGAACGTGATCGGCCGAGAGAATACCCCGTCCATAGTGCATGGAGAGGATCTTCCCATAGCACTTGGCGTCCAAGATCAATGTCTTACCAGCGTAAGACAAGGTCACATCCGTTAGCATGACAGGCACAAAGGCCGGAGCCAAGGCGCTTGGTTTGACGCTTTCGGCATGGGCGCCCAGCTGGGGAAAGTGGCGCCGGTAGTACTCAAGCAGAAAATGCTCATAGAGCGTGCTGAACCACTGGCTGTCGTCAAAGGACGCGAGGCGCAACGGCCCAGCTTCCTGCGTCAGAATCAAACTGTTTACAACCAGATAGCACACATTCATCAGCAGTTGGTAGCTTCTGTTGTTGCGGTGGTAGCGCAGCCTACCCCATGGTATGCGCCTGGGATCGTCAACCTCGCCTACATCGCATAACCACCCAAGAGCTGTCCCAATCCGGTTACGCCTCCCCGCCGAGACCATGGTGCTACGCAGCAAGGCTCCAAGACAGGTCTTCATGATGCGGTTGAGCAGCGTATTTTCGTCGTACTCGTCGTAGTCGTAGTGCGCGCCCAGCTCTCCCGACAATTCCAACCCAGCGGTCTTCCTCAAGTCAACATGCCCGCGGATCCGCCAGCCGTCCTCTTCAACTAGACGATATCCTCGGTCGAACCCACGACGCCGTTGCGCCTCCACCCCCAAGAGCAGAATGGCTGCCAGCAGGTCCTCCATCCCCCGAAAGTCCTCCGCGCCAATCTGCGCATAATCCCGCAGGTCAACAGCCCTAAAGGCATAGGCCATGAGCCAATAGACGTTGCGTACGAGGACCGTCTCGGGCTTTGTTTCCAGAGAGGCCGCGCCCACCTAGACCACTGCCTCGAGCTTGCCAATCTCGGCGTCCGCACGAGCCGCATCGTCAAACCAGTACTCACGAAGCTGAGGTGCCAACTCGTATTCGACTACATCGCGCACATCGTCATCGCTCACTGGCGGCTGGAGGCAGAAGTAGCTATGGCCAATGCAGAAACCCGGACCAAAGGCTGGGTCGGCTGCAATGTCATCATTGAGTCTGCTCACGCGTTGTGCAAGCGCGACGAGCTTATCGTTGTGTGCGGCGGCCAAGTCCTTAATGAACTCCTCGTTCGCAAAGGCCGGCTTCATCTCAAAGAAGGCAAACCTCCTGCGCAGCGCATAGTCTATGAGTGCCAAGCCGCGGTCGGCGGTATTCATCATGCCGATGATGTAGAGGTTATCGGGTACGCTCACCGACCTCTGCAGTATGGGCAGACGCACGCTCTCGCCTCGATGGTCCTTCTCGATGAGCATAAGCATCTCGCCGAAGACCTTGGAGATGTTGGCTCGGTTGATTTCGTCGATGATAAAGAACCACTTGTGCGACGGGTCCTTTGCAGCTCGGTCGCAGAATCTGAGGAAGGTACCCTCAACGGGCTCGTATCCCCCGCCATCCGCTGGCCGGTACCCAGCCATCATGTCGTCATAGGCCGTGTTCTGGTGAAACTGCACGAACTCGATGCGAGAATTGTCCCGCTCCCCCATCATTGCCCATGCCAGCCGTTTGGCGCAAAAGGTCTTGCCGGTACCGGGGGCACCCTGCAAGATGAGGTTGCGCTTGCGCTCAAGCAGGCGCTTCATTGTTGCGAGCTCGTCCTCGGAGATGTAGATCTTGCCCTTTGTGGCACTGTGAAGAAAGTCATCGTCACTGTATGGCTCGGCATCCGAAGCCGGTTTGATTGGCTCGTCGTCCCCAGCAAGCTCCAACACACGCTCAAACTGCTCCTTTGTGAGCGCGAAGAGACTGCCGTTTAGCTGCTTCATGAACTGCGAGTCTGCAAGTATCTGATCCTGCTTCATCTCGCCATAAGGCACAGGCTCCGCAAAGTCGCGCACCTTTTCAAAATATATATTCTGTCCATCGTTGTCGCGAGACACCGTGCAGAGACACACTGCCTTCTTTACAGGAGTAGCCTCGTAGCCAACAGCCAGATCACCCATCTTAACTGCTAGGAAGTTCTCGTGGATCCGCCTCGGATGACCGGTATCCGTGTAGACGGTATAGCTCTGCTCCTCGCCCACATTGATGTCCGAGAAGGACCAGATCTTCGGGCTTGCGTTAATCCACCAGTACGCTGTATCACGCCCTGAGTCTGCATCATGCCCCTCAACACCTTGCTGGCCTACCGCCCCACTGCTGGCTGTGCTTTGATCCAGTGCCCCGTCCATCAAATCAGTCAGCTCGCTCACCTTTACCGAAGTACTCTCATTAAGCTGCGAGAGGGTGATACGCGGGAACTGGCCCTTCACCTCGAAAGGCTCGACCGGGCTCCAGTCCACGTCACGAACGGACTTGTAGCCGTCTCGGCTATCGTCGTAGCGATAGTCGGACTTCACAACTCCCCTCCCAATCACCCGCCGGAGTCCCTCACGTGCATACACAACATCGCCGGGCTTCAGCTCATCTGCGAACGACCAGATGATTGCTGCGGCCACTGCAGGGCTCTCCTGCTCGTATGTTTCCGCGATCTTGGCCTTCAGCTCCTTCTTGCTCGAAAAAGCCGAGCAATCCCCCAGCTTGTTCCAGCCAATGGCCATGATTCCGGCATCACGGAAATCGTCCCAATACTTTGCGTTCTCCCCGGGGGCGTACACCCATGTACGTGCTATTCCCCAGCTCGCAAAGTACACAATGTCCTGCGCCAACAGGTGATGCGCGGGGTCAGCACCCGCCAAATCGCCTAATAGCTCATCGCTGCGCTCAATCACCTCGGGTCGACATGCCTTGATGTAGGTCAGCAGCCGGTCACACATCTGCTCATATGCAGCCACCTTTTCTATCTTGTCATGTGGAACGTCGGCCCCAACCAGCGCTGCGAATGATTCATAGGAGGTGTTTTTATAGATGTAGTGGCGCTCTGGCTGCAGGAAGTACAGGTAGACACTTATGGCGTGTGCATCCTGGAAGTCATGCTTGGCCAGCTTTTCTCCCCGTTCAGCACGAGCAGCGTTTTCATGATGAAGTTCATCTTCTGCTGCGCTCATGAAGTTGCGGACACGCTGAGTCAGCTCTTGATCATCCTGGAGGAGTGCCTTGAAGCCCTCGCGCACCTTCTCTGGGCTATTGCGAGCAAAGACCTCAACCATGCCGCGCGGAAAGTAGTTGAATCCGGTCAGGAGGTTCTCTGTCTTCTGGAGAGAGACCTCTAGCATCTGGGCAAAGTCAGGGGCGTCAACATCCCAGTGCTCCTTGAACCAGCCAGCTGCCTCCCACTTGTAGCGCTCGTTGTCTTGTGCGTCGGTTCGGAGCTGGGGAAGCCGCTCGTAGTACTGGTCAAGGATACCGACAAGGACGCTTACAGCCATACCGTCCAAATCTGGCACGGTCGCCAGCTTGGACCAGTGGTAGCCCTTGCCCATCTTGCAGTATTCGAGCAGGGTTGACCAATCCGCTTGGGCCTTGCAGGCAGCTTGTTCCGCGAGAAGAGCTTCGTCATCCGGACGCGTGTCGTTGGGATGCAGCTTCCGCCAGTAAAAGATGAAGCCTTCGCCCGGCACACCCGATTTGTTTGTCACCAGCGCAGTCAGACAAGGGACCCCACTCTCCACGCAAGCATCCTGTATGCGCCCCAGCACCACGTTGAATCCCCTATGTGGATTGATGTGTCGGCCCGTATGGGACTCAATCAATGCCGAGAGATCGCCATATGTGATGGGGACCTCATCAAGATCAAGGGCCAGCAGCAGCCCGGCGATGACCTCTCGATCGATGCACTGGATTTCGTCTGCCAAAACAAGGCCTCGCAATCTATAAGTGGGCGGGGCATGCTAACCATGCCCCGCCCGCAGTCCCCTATCCGTCAAACCGATAGTCCTTGATGTGAAGCGTGTTGCAGTTCTCAGAGACTGCGCGGGTCACGGGCACGGAGATGCCGTCCTTCACCTTGGCACGTACCTCCAGCGTGAGCTCTACCTCGGCACCGTCCACTTGCGAGATCTGGTTCACGATCTCCTCCATGATGGTGCGCACGTCGCGGTTCACGCGCGTGTTGTCCAGCTTGGCGCTCATATAGAAGGACGTGGGCAGCGAAGGCTTGGGCGGCGGCACAGGACCCGGCTTGGGCTGCGGCGGAAACTCTCCCCCACCTTCGGACACCGGTACCGGCACTACTGGACCAGGTCCCAGCCCCACAGGCGGCTTGTCCTCGCGCTCCCGGTCGATCTGCTCCGCCGCCACGGCCGGCCGCACCAGGAAGTCGCTCGTGTTAACGAAGGTCCTCGGCTGCCCCAACGTGAGGTTGAGGTACCGGTCGTCGCCCACGCCGTCTGCGATGCCAAAGAACTCCTCGGAACCCAGGCCGCGCAAAATCGCGTCCTCCAGCACGCCGTAGTTGGCAAGCCTGGGCAGGTAGCAGTAGGTGCACAGGTACTCCCAGAGCTGCTTTACCTGGATGTGGCGCTTCTCCTTCCAAAGCACGCGATCGAGCTCCATCCGCAGCAGGGCCGGCGCCCACTTGCTGATGGCGGCCTCGTCGCCCACCAGCTTGCGCGTCGCCTTCTGCACCGCGTCCTCACTACCACCCGCGATGTGGTCGACGTCCCACCGGATGTCCATGCTGCCGGATGCCAGGTCTACGCTCGGCGCCAAGAGCCAGGCATATGCCTCCTGGATGCGCGTCTTCAGCATGGCATCAGCGCGCGCCATGCCCTGCTCGGTCTCGCGCTGCTGTGCCATGTCCAGGTTCAGCTGCTCGCGGTCGTTGGAGATGCTCTTCCAAGCAAGGTAGTCCCGCGCCGCCTTCTCCAGCGAGGCCACCTGCCCGCCATCGCAGGCAATGAAGACCAGCATGTTCTTGTATCGCCTGGGGGCGGAGCCGCGCAAGGCCAGGATCTCCCCCGCCAGCCGGAGCGCCTCAGAGTCCTCAGAGCCCTTCCTGTGCGCCGCCGTGGGAGGCAGCACCACCATGCGGAGCGACTTCTCGTCCGGCACGTCCAGCGTGCTTGCCGGGCACACGTGCAGCCCCTCGATGGGAGCCACCCTGCGGAACTTCTTGAGCCGCTGCTCCACCTCGTACATGGCGTCCGTCTTGCTCAGTTGCTGCGCGCGGTCCTCCATGACCTTGCGCAACGTGGGCCGCGTGTCGTACCAGTAGCGGTTGTCGCTTCCATCGCTGTAGAGGAAGGACGACTTGCTCTTGAGCATGCGCAAGGCGTCGTTGAAGGTATAGACGTTCTCCCCGGGCTGCACCACGCCCAGTCGGATGTGCGCCTGCTCGATACCTCGCGTGTTCTGCCCACCCACATCGGGCGCACTGCCCAGCATGATTGTGCGGGCCACGCGCCGCGAGGCAAGCACGCGCCCATAGCGCGGGTTCTCCTGGTCGTTCCTGTAGGGCACGGAGTTCTTGCCGTCAATCTCAGAGTCCACCACGCCGTTCCAGTTCTCGTCCAGGTAGCGGGTGAGCTCGTCACGAACGTTGGGCACGTCCAGCGGCAGGGAGCCCGGCATGATCATGGGGCTCTGGTCCTGGTTCATCCACAGCTCGTGGATCACGGCCGCCATCAGCCGCAGCACGCCACGGGTGCGCTGGAAGGTCTCCAGCGTGGCCCAGTCCTCGTACAGCCGGTCAAAGACCTCGGGGTGTATGGGGTAGCAGCTGATCATGCGGTCGCGGTAGTCCAGCTCCCGTGCGTCCACGGGGAAGTCCGCCGCGTTCTGCGTGTACATCCTAGAGAAGGCGTTGCACACCTCGTCGCGCTTGGCAGGGTCCTTGCAGTCCAGGAAGAGGCGCCTGCGCACCACCTCAAAGCCCTCGCTTGCGCTTACGGGCTTCCAGATGGACTCCATGCGGCCAAAGGTGTGCTCTATGGCCTCGAGCGCCCGCTGGCCACTCTCGCCACCAATCTCGCGGTCGCTCTCCGGGATGGAGGCCACTACCAGGCTGGACTTGCTCGCGCGTGCGGCCTCGGTAAGCTCCTGCACAAAGGTGATGAAGTTGTCGAAGGTTCCCGCAGGCAGCTTCTCGGCCCCGTACAGCTTCTTTGCATAGGCCACCAGCTCGTCCACCAGTACGAGGGCACACCCGCAGGAGTCAAACAGCTCCGTCATGGCCTGCGAGCCCGGCGAGACGCCCTTGCGGTCCGCCTCGCGCACGTACTCGTAAAGCTCCGGTCTGCCTGCGGAATCCGCCAGCTGAAAGGCCATCTCGCCCCACAGGGTGTTCACGGTGATGCCCGGCATAGTCTGCGGCCGCCTGGCCTTTGCCGGGTTGAGCGCCGTACCCACGAGCACCGCTACGTGCACCTCGGGAATCTGGCTCACGCCAGCCGCATCCAGCACCGGCCTCACGTTGGCCAGCTGGGTCACGTTGCCACGGTTGCGCATGAGGTGGTAGAGGGCCAGCATGCTGTGCGTCTTGCCGCCACCAAAGGCAGTCTTCAGCTGGATCACGGGCTCGCCGCCCAGCCCCGCCACCCGGCGGAGCGACTGGACCAGAAGCCCCTTCATGCCCTCGGTCACGTAGGTGCGGCCAAAGAACTCCACCGGGTCGCGGTACTCCAGGGCGCCGCTCCCCCGCGCCACCTGTGCCAGGTCCGCCGCGAACTCCGCCTTTATGTAGCGGCCCTCGGCCACGTCCGGGTGGGGCTCCATGACGTCGCGCCAGCTGGGCAGGTTTTCCGCGGGCACGGTCTCCGCCACCTGCTTGGCACCCGTGCCCTCCTGCGCATGGGCGTTGCTCGTGGTGGCCACGGACCCCTGCGCACTGCCGTAGCGAGCCTCGCGCAGGAGGGCGTTGAGCTCCACCGCGCCATCGGGATCAATCTGCTCGCACAGGCGGCTCATAGTGTCCAGGGCACGCCAGGTGTCGTTCTCCGGAAAGTCCTGTACCCCATGGTGTGCCCACTTCACACGCGTACCCTTGAGCTCGATGGCCCAGGTGCGGCAGTCTCGGGGCAGCTTCTTGCGAAACACCTTGTTCCACTGGAAGTCCAGCACCCGCAGGCAGGCCAGTATGTCCAGCGAGTCCATGAGCTGGTTGCCCGTACCCGTGGCAGGCAGGTCGCGGCGCTGCTCCGGTGTGAGGTCGGCCAGCACGCCCTGGCTCCACCAGTCCTCGCCGTACTCGCGGATGAGCTCGCGCGTGATGTAGGGCACCATGGAGTTGAGAAGGACGTCGAAGCCCTTGGAGACCATCAGGTAGTTTTCCATGCTCAATCCCCCTAGAGGTCGCTGCCAAAGTCGAGCGTGCCCTGCACCGGAGTCTGCGCCTGCAGCTGCGCCGCGCGGGACTGGATCTCCGGCCAGGCCGTAACCAGCGAGTTGTACGCAAAGGCCTCCTGGTTCCAGCCCTTCTTGTCCGCGATGGTAAAGAGGCGGTATGCCAGGGCCTTGGCGTTCTCTGCTGAGCTGTCCAGCACGTCCTTAACCAGAGCGGCGCAGGCGTCCACGCCACCCGCCTCCATGGCGCGGGCCAGCTGCTGGGTGAAGAGCCAGGTGAAGGTGGTGTCCACGTGCGGGCCCAGCTCCTCGCGCGTGAGCAGGCGCACGATGCCCTTGCTGGCGTGGAGGGCGCCCCTGTCCGCCAAGCCCTCGATGGAGGTGTTCTTGGCGCGGGCCAGCACATCCGCCTCGCCAAACCTGATCTCGTTGAAGGCGCACTGGGTGTAGAGCTCCACGCAGAAGCGGCTCTCGCGGTCCAGGTCGCCGTCCTGGTCGGAGAAGTAGAGGTCAAGCTCCTGGTTTATGACCTGCAGGGCCGAGCGCACCGTCATCTCTGAGCCGTCGGCCTCGAGGACCTTGGAGTAGCGGGAGTAGACCCCCATGCCGGGGCCGATGGCGGACTGCGCCAGGTCCACGGGTGCGATGTTGGAGGTGCGGAGCTTGTCCAGGGCGGGCCGGAGCTCCCGCTTGAGGGCGGCCACAAACTCTCGGCGCGTGGCCGCGGGGGCGTCCGCAGGCCGCTTGCGGCACACGAGGACGATAGACGACGCAAGGGCGTTGGTGCCATTGCCAATGGTTCGCCCGGGCTTTTCCGTACGCACTGGCCAGGTTCCCGTAATCGAGAAGCCCGCCCTGATGATGGCGCCAAGCATGGTCTCCCAGCCCGACGACGCGACCTTGGCATCGCCCTCGGACTCGTCCGCCTCGCCCTGCTTGTAGGCATAGTAGATGGTGACGGGCACGTCCTCGCGGGCATACTCATGTACCTGCCTAAAGGTCTGGAGCATGCCATCCTCAAAGAACTCCTTCGCGCGCTCCTTAGAGCCGTCAAAGCGGTAGGGCGTGGCCACGAGCTCCTCAGCCTTCGGCACGAGCATCGTGGAGAAGAGCTTGGGATAGGTCCGACGCAACGACTGGCGGAGCCACACATAGAAGTAGTCCGACAGGTCGGCATAGCCTATGTTGTCGTAGTAGGGCGGATCCGTGGACACCATGATGCTGCGCATGCCGTTGTCGCTCTGGGCGTCGAATTGGCGAGCAGACCCTTCCTTGCATCCGGCTGGTGCAAGGTTAGGAAAAGCCTGAAGTGCAAGCATAAACAGATTATTGAAGCAGCCAGATGAATTACTAAAAGGGTTACTCTCTGCATAATCCCAAGTCATCGGGATTGCCTGCCTTGCAAACACGGTTCTCATCTGCGTATTTGGAGCATTCCATCCGCAGATAGACGAACATTGATTTGTTAGCTGATCAACCACAAAGGCCAGGTAGACCCCTATTGCCTCGCCGTAGGCGCGGGCGCCGGTGCCGCCCGCGTCCAGGCCTACGCCATCATCGGGCATGCCGGCGGCGATGGCATCCTGAGTGGCCCTCTCCTGCGCCTCGCCCACCAGCTCCGAGAACGTGGTCAGGGCTGTCAGCTGTCGGTTGGTAAACAAGTCTTTATGTTTTGTCAAACCATATGCTTGAACACGAAACCCCAGTGCCTGAGGAGGCAGCTTGGTTTGAGGACAGCTCTCTGGTTCCGGTACATCAGCGGCTATAGCCTGTTCCTGAGAAGCGTTTGCGTAAATTCGCCCTTTAGGTCCCTCACCAACAACAGCCATTAGCTGTGCGCTCATGCGACCTGCGCAGCTCTCACCGCGTATGTATTCAAACTCGATAGGCATCCGGCAATGAGGGCATGTGGCACCTCTCATACGTTGAACTGTCCCCTCCCGCGTGGCCTTGCCCTTCTCCACCGCAAACTCGACCTCGCCGCCATGGCAGCGCAGGTCCACGTGCCACTCCTTGCCCTTCTTCTTGGAGAGGTCGAAGGAGCGCACCAAGGGCACGGTGCCGCCGCAGGCCGGGTTGGGGCACTTGACCGTGCGGGCCCAGAGCCAGGCGATGATGGTAGCCTCTCCTCCGCCCTGGTCGGTGGGGACCTTTACCTTGGGGTAGAGGTGGCCGATGCGCCTCTCCGCCTCGTTCCGCATCCACTGGCCGTAGTACTCCACGTCCGCGGCAAGACCCGCGTTGCCCTCCCAGTTGTCGCGCACCAGCTCGGCGCGGTCCTGGGGGTTGACGGGGCTCTGGCCCGCGAACCTGGGCGGGATCTCGATCATGGCCTTGTTTACGGTCACGGCCACGGGGTTGAGGTCCTGGGCGTAGGCTTTGAGGCCCAGGCGCTGGGCCTCAAGCGGTATGGCCCCTCCGCCCGCGAACGGGTCCAGCAGGGCCGGCACGTCCCCGTGGCAGGACTTCTGGATCTCCGCCTTGGCCGCGGCAAGCACGTCCTGGTTGTTGGAGTTCTCCCACACCACGAGCTGGCGCAGGATGTTGAAGAGGCGCTCACGCTCCCGGCGCTGGGCCTCCTCCGTGGGGAACTCCTCGGGATGGCTGGACGGGTCGTCCACCAGAGAGGACCAGATGACGGCGCGGGCCGTGGCCAGGGGCCGGCGGGCCCACCACAGGTGGAGCGTGGAGGGGTGGCCGTGGCGGATGGACTTCTCGCGCGCCGAGGCCGCGTTTATGTCGTCGAGGGGCAGCGCCACCTCTATGAGCTTCTTCGTGGTCATGCTTCCTCGCTTTCGGTAGCGGCACTTCGGCCGCTTGCGATGACGCTGGTCTCTCCTACCATGAGACCGTCCTCTCCAGCACCACCTGGGCCGACTTGCGCAGGCGACCAAGGTCGTAGTTGGTGCAGTTCTCGGTAAAGACCGGAGCCCGCAGGACAGGCCGCTTGAGGTAGGTGACGTGCATGGCCCTGCCGTCCACCTCCGCGACGGCCAGGTACCAGCCGTCGGGGTTGTTGAGGGCACAGAGGATCTCGTTCTTGGAGAGGGTCACGTTGTCGGACCCTTCCGCCCGGCCCTTGACCTCGATCATGCGGAGGATGGGCTCGCCTGCCGTGCGCAGGGCCGGGGGCACCTCGGACTCGATGTCGTAGCCAATCTTGCGCTGGTCGCTCACGTCGTGGGGTTGGTAGCCAAGCTCGCGCTCGATGGCCATGACAGCGTCCATGGCATGAAGCTCCACGTCCCGCTTGGCCTCAGCGTCCGTGCTGTTTTCCTGCGCGTCCTGCCCTCTGCCGCGCAGCTTGGATGCCGGCAGCACCAAGGCGCCGCCGATGACACGCGGGGGCAGGGCATTGAGCTGGCCTTGGAGGTCCAGCAGCTTGTTGCGCCTCTCCAGGCGCTCGGCGAGCTCGTCCGCGCGCTTCTGTGCCTGGGCGGAGTTCTGTTTGGCGTTCCTCTTGCCGGCGTCCTCCCGGTCCTTGAGCTCCCAGGCGCGCGAGTCCCAGTACTGAATCTCGTCCTTGAGGCGCTTGTTCACGGCCTTTCTCACCTTGGACACGTGAGCCTGCGCGCGTGAGCGCACCTCGCCCAGATGGTCGGGCACGATGTGCTGGATGGCATAGTCGGTGGCAATCTCCTCGGGCTTGCCCTGGAGCCAGGAGAGCTCGTCGGCAAGCCCGCCTATGTGAGCCAGCTCCTCCTGCGTGGGGGCACGGTAGTCCAGGTAAGGGGCGTAGCCGGCATCCGTGGCGTTGCCGTCGTAGTCGGTCTCCACAAAGCGGACCGCGCGGCTCACCACCCTGCGCTCGCCCGACTTGGTGAGGGTGCCATCCTGGACGGAGCTCTCCACGTAGAAGAGGAGGCGTGGCACGTCGCAGGCGGGGTCGTCGTCTACCAAGATGCTGCCGCGACGCATGATGCTGCGGCCCTGCTCCAGCACCACGGCCACCGTGGCGTCCAGCAAGGGATGTCCCGGGCACACGAGCTCCGCCGGCACGCCGTCTATGCGGGCACAGCGCTTCTTCTCGAAGCAGATGCGCTCGTAGCTGCGCAGCACGGGGTCCGCCACGCCGATGTACATGTCGTGCGAGCGCACGGGGAAGGGGACCTCCAGCACCTCGTAGCGGCCCTCCTCGCGCTTCTTCACGCGACCGCCCAGCTTGCGCATGGCCTCGAGGAAGAACGACTCGATGAAGTGGGGCTCCAGCTTGCGGGCCTCCATGCGCTCCATGTCCTCCCGGATGCTCGCCACCTGGCTGGCATCCATCACGTCCGCCGTGAGGGCGTACTCGTCCAAGAGCTTCTGGAAGGCCTCGTGGTCGAGCGAGCTGTCCACCACCTGGTTGAGGCGGTCGCGCACGTCGGGCCTATCGCCGTAGCGGATTGCCTCCACCAGGAGCTCGCGCAGGGGCTTCTCCTCAAAGGAGATGCTTCCCAGCACGTCGAAGACCTGGCCTCCCAGGGCCTGGCGCTCCTCCTCCAGCTTCTTGAAGAGTCGGTTGAACACCTGGCCCTCGCGGGTCTCCGCCGCCACGAGGTTCCACAGGAAGCAGACCTCGGTCTGGCCTATGCGGTGGATGCGGCCAAAGCGCTGCTCTATGCGGTTGGGGTTCCAAGGGAGGTCGTAGTTGACCATGAGGTGGGCGCGCTGGAGGTTGATGCCCTCGCCCGCGGCGTCCGTGGCCACCAGCACGCGCACCGCGGAGTCCTGCTTGAAGGTCTCCTCCGCACGGCGGCGCTCGTCGCGCCCCATGCCGCCCTTGATGGTGAGCACGGCGTCGTGGCTACCCAGGAGCTGGCGGATCTTTGTGGCCAGGTAGTCCAGGGTGTCCTTGTGCTCCGTGAAGATGATGAGCTTCTCACGCCTACCGTCTGGGGAGAACATGTTCGCGTTGTCCTGCAGCAAATGGGAGAGCTCGTCCCACTTGCGGTCCAGGCCGCTCATGCGCACGTCGTTGGCCTGGCGCTCCAGCTGCCTGAGGGTGGCAATCTCGGCCTTGAGCTCCTCCTCCGTGGCCGCCGCGGTGGCCGAGTCCATGAAGGCATCCTCCAGGCCCTCGAGCTCCTCGGGCGTGAAGTCGTCCTCGTCGAAGGGCTCGTCATCATCGCCAAAGATGCTGGAATATGAGCCGGTCTTGCGGGACTTGTCGGCCACCTCGGTAAGCCGGGCCTCCAAGCGCTCGCGGCGACGGCGGAGCGACTGGTAGATGGCCTCGGGCGAGGAGGCTAGGCGGCGCTGCAAGATGGTGAGGGCAAAGCCCACGCTGTTGCGGCGCTTGCCGTCCAGCTGGTCAGCGCGGTTGAACTCCGTGGTCACGTAGGCCGTGACGGCCTCGTAAAGGTCGTGTTCCGCCGGGGAGAGCGAGTAGCTCACGGTGTAGGCGCGGCGCTCCGGGAAGAGGGGTTTGCCGTCAAAGCGCACGAGCTGCTCCTTGACCAAGCGGCGCATGACGTCGGACACGTCCAGCTTGGCGGGATTGCTGCCACTGCCAGCGCCAGGGGGCAGGGACTTCTCCATTACGAAGAGCGGGTCCTGTGGTGACGTGGTCTTGGGGGCCCTGCGATGGCGCGCGCCAGCAAAGCGGTCCGGGTCCACCAGCGCCATGAAGAGCTGGAAGTCCTCCGGCTTGCCGTTGTGGGGCGTGGCCGTGAGCAGGAGGAGGTTCTCCGTGATGGAGCCCAAGAGCTGACCCAGGGTGTAGCGCTTAGTGTACTTGACCTCGCCGCCAAAGATGGTGGCACTCATCTTGTGAGCCTCGTCCACCACCACGAGGTCCCACGTGGACTCCTTGAGGCGGCCGCGAACCTCGTCGTTGCGGGAGAGCTTGTCCAGCCGGGCGATGCAGAGGTCGTTCTCCTGGAAGGCGTTGCGTGTGACGGCGGCCTCCAGGATGTCGTTGGTAAGGATGGTGAAGGAGAGGCCGAACTTGCGGTAGAGCTCGTCCTGCCACTGCTCCACCAGGTTACCGGGGCTCACGATGAGACAGCGCTTGAGGTCGCCGCGGGCCAGCATCTCCTTGATGAGGAGGCCCGTCATGATGGTCTTGCCCGCGCCCGGGTCGTCCGCGAGGACGAAGCGCAGGGGCATCTTGGGCAGCATGTCGCGGTAGACGGCGGATATCTGGTGCGGCAGCGGGTCGATGGCCGAGGTGCGCACGGCCAGGTAGGGGTCAAAGAGGTGGGCCAGGTGGATGCGGTAGGCCTCGGAGGCCAGCTTGAGGCCGTTGGGATCGGCGTCGAAGGTCCACTGGGTGGCGCCAGCGAGGGACAGATGGCCCTCGTCCATGCGGGAGAGGATGGTCTCGCCGAGGATGCCCTTCTCGGTGCGGTAGGTGAGGGTGAGCGACATGTTGCCATGCCATTCCACGGCCACCACGGTTACCGGCTCGTCGCCGATAACGCCGCGCACCACGCTCTTGGGTTGTAGGTCCTCGAGCCTTGCCATGTTCCTGCTCCATTGGTTGCTTGGGCCGGCTCCCGCACCATGACGCGGGAGCCCTCAGAGTACGTAGTATCCTACAACGGAGCTGAAAGGGGCAGAGCGCGTCCGGGGAGCGGTCAAGCTCGGCTGTCAGAACCTTCTAGCAATAACACCCTCACATAAGAAAGGCCCGACGCATCGGGCCTTCCCAGGTGTCGACCGAAGTCTTCCACCGCGATTGATGTAATTCTACCACGAGCACAATAACGACCCCGCACTCTTCTCCGCCGGCATCAAGGTGCCCGACCTCGTAGCCACCGTAGGCGACGTGCACCACATCTTCCCCAAGGCCTACCTGCAGCAGGAGCTGGGCGCGAGCAAGGGGCTCTACAACCAGGTGGCCAACTACGCCTTCCTGGAGAAGCGCATGAACATCGCCATCGGCAAGCGGGCGCCCAGGGACTACTTCGGCGAGGCTCGCGACGCGTGCGCGGCGGGCGCGAGCTACTTTGGCGACGCGGAGACGCCCGCCCAGCTCGCGGCGTGCATGGAGGCAAACTGCATCCCGGCAGGCGTGTTCACCATGACGGCGAGCGACTACGAGCGCTTCCTTGTGGAGCGCCGGCAGCTCATCGCCCGCAAGGTCCGGGCCTACTTCGAGGGGCTGTAGGGGGCGGCGGATCTTAACGCCAGAGGGGTCTCCTATCCTGCGTCTTCAAGCCGCTTCCTACGCGCAACCTTTAGGTAGTTCCTTCTAACGTTGCGCTCCGAGCCAAAGAACTTTTGATCAGTATTGGTCGCCTCACCGTTCTCGTACTTGAGCGCTGTCAGCTCGATGGTGCACAGAAGGTCTGCCGCCTGGGCCAGCACAAAGTCCGGAGCATGCATTCTGCGGTACATCAAGCCGTTCTTGGAGAGGGCATACTCGACCGCAGCATGGACTGCGTGCGCTACGTCCTCCTGTCCATCGTCGTAGTAGACCTTCACGCTATCGAAGGACTGGAAGAAAACCAGATGGTCAAAGATCAGGTTGACGATGTCTCGACGCATACGCGTAACGATGGCCTCTCGACCGGCAAACTCGCTACGCCGGTAGAGGAAGGTCGTGTATGTTATGGGGAGGTGCTGCAGATCCATGAATGCAATCGAGAGGTAAGCCTTGCGTATCTTGAGGCTCATGCCCTCATAGTCATCATGCCCTGTCAAGAGAGGACCAGCATGCAAGGGGACATCGGCCAGCCCTCGAACCTGCAGAGCAAGCCTGTGCTGGTCCAGGCGCTCAGCAATGTCATCTGACTGATCGTGAAATACGAGGGTGATGCCATAATACTTTGAATGGCCTCCCTGACCTCCAGACTCATCCACGAAGATGCTTAGATCGCTCAACGCCGCACCCTCCCCCGCCATTCATCCCCTCTGATAAGCGAGGCGCGGAAGGATGCCCCTCCGCGCCTCTAGAAAGCAAAAGCGGAGGGACGCCCCTCCGCAACTTGGAAGACCCGCCTTTCGGCGACTCTGAGAGAATCATACCACACGAGCGCGCACTCTATTCATGCTGCATCCGGTAGTTGGCACAGGGCATCCGAAGCTGTTCCATCATGGCGTGTTCTGCTTGCTGCCTCTTGTGCATGCCTCTACTATGACGGCCGGCCCCATGGGAGTCTCGCATATGCCCCATGCAGCGTGGTCACACCGTTCGAACAGGCAGCTGGCGCATTCGGCCTTCCCTTTACGCGTTCGCCGCACCTGTCACCCGACACATTTTGTCTGCGGCCCACGCCCCTTCCACCGCGTGCGGTTTGTTCCACATCTTCCCCAAGGCCTACCTGCAGCAGGAGCTGGGCGCGAGCAAGGGGCTCTACAACCAGGTGGCAAACTACGCCTTCCTGGAGAAGCGCATGAACATCGCCATCGGCAAGCGGGCGCCCAGGGACTACTTCGGCGAGGCTCGCGACGCGTGCGCGGCGGGCACGGGCTACTTTGGCGACGCGGAGACGCCCGCCCAGCTCGCGGCGTGCATGGAGGCCAACTGCGTCCCGGCGGGCGTGTTCGACATGGATGCGGGCGACTACGAGCACTTCCTCACGGAGCACCGCCAGCTCATCGCCCACAAGGTCCGGGCCTACTTCGAGGGACTGTAGGGACAAGCTAGCCAAGAGACTGCACCTCCTCAGTCGCCCTCCATAGGCTCACGCCACAAACGCCCCAACCGCCCACAGGGGCACGTTGGTCATCCAGTCCTGCTCGCGCCAGCCCGACATGGACGTTCGATAACCATGCAGCCCATAGGTGGAGCAGAACAGGCGAAGGCTCTTTGCCTGGAGGTTCTCTTCCGCCTTGACCTCGAGCGGGATGATCGCGCCGTCCTTTGAGAACAGGAAGTCCAGCTCCGCCGTGCCTCCCGAGCTCGCCGTCCAGTAATAGGGGGAGATGCCAGCGGCCACGAGCTCCTGGCACACGTACTGCTCCGTCATCGCGCCTTTGTATTCCTCCAAGGCCTTGTTCGAGAGCAGCACGTCACGCGCGTCCACCTCCATGGCCGCACCGAGAAGCCCCACGTCGTGAAGATAGAGCTTGAAGGCCGAGGGGTCGCGATAGAACTTGAGGGGTTCTCCCGGTTTGTCGGCACGATACACGCGATGTGCAAGGCCCGAGTCCACAATCCACTGGATGGACGTCTCGTAGTCGCGGGCACGCGCACCCCGGGCAATGTGTCCAAACACGAACTTGTGGTTCTCGCGGCCAAGATGGGCTGGGATGGACGCAAAGGCTAGGCGCGTGCGCTCAAGCTCCCGCTCGTCCGAGATATGCTTTGAGAAGTCATGGTCGTAGGCAAGCAGGAGCCCGTTCTGGACCCTACGCGCCGCCGTGTAGTCAGAGTTGCCGCCCACAAAGCTCGCGACCGCCTCGGGCATGCCGCCAACGTAGTAGTACTGCCTAAGAAGGCGCTCCAGGCGATCGGAGAAGAGGGAGCACCTCTCGAAGTCACGGGTGTCCAGAAGGTCAGCAAGCTGCTCCTCCCCCATCGCCCAGAGGAACTCGCGAAAGCTCATGGGATACATGTCCACGAGCTCCACCTTGCCGACGGGAAACGACTTCCCAGCATGGAGCGAGACGCCCAGGTAAGAACCGGCGGCAACGATGTCCTGCTCGGGCGTTTGTTCGGCAAAGGCCTTCATGAGCGAAAGCGCCTCGGGGACTTCCTGGATCTCGTCGATGATGACGAGCGTGGAGCCCTTCTCCACGCGCACGCCGCAGTAGATCGAGATGTTCTCGAGAGAACGGGCCGCGTCGTAGCCGCCCCCAAAGACGCGCTTGGCCTCGTCAGACATGAGGTCTATGTAGGCCACCTGCGCATAGTTGGCTGTGCCGAACTCCTTGAGCGCGTAGGTCTTGCCGACCTGCCTTGCCCCACAGAGCACCAGGGGGTGTCTGCCTGGCCTGCTCTTCCATTCCAACAGGGTGTCCGAGATGGCTCGCCTCATGGCCGCCCCCAATGCAATAGTTCGACGTGTGGCAGTTATTCTAATGACTTTTTTGCGCTTATGCCAGATTTTCTAATGAGTTACCGCGCATATTGTCACTTTCCATGGGGGTGTAGACCTTCACAGTACTGAAGGACTGGAAGAATGCCAGATGGTCAAAGATCAGGTTCACGACATCGCGGCGCATACGGGCAGCAAGGGCATCTCGACCCGCGGCAGGTGCGGGTGGGCGCCATCTACGCCACGCGGTGGTAGGAGGTCACGCCGAGGCCGTACCCGCTGCCAGGCGTGGGCCCTCCCTGGGGGTGCAGCCGCAGCGGCGGGTACGCCCCGCCTCCAGCTGCACGCTTTTCTCCTTGCGTATGCGCAGGCAGAAGGCCTAATACCTCATGGTCCACGCTTCGCATCCCTGCTTCGAGGCACTAATGGATTGCGTATAGTGTATCCAATCGACTCAAATGGATTACGCCTCGTGTAAAATAGCGTCATTGATGGATTGCGCATCGTGATTTCGGAGGTTTCCATGCTCAGGCGCAAGGCGTATGACCAGCTTGTCGAGTGGAAGATGCGCTCTCAGGGCACGAGCGCCCTTCTCGTGGAGGGCGCCCGCCGCGTGGGAAAGAGCACTCTCGTCACGAACTTTGGTGCCCGTGAGTACCGCTCCTGCCTGGTAGTCGACTTCTTTCAAGCCTCAGCCGAAGTCAAGCAGTACTTCGAGGACAATCGCAACGACTTCGACACCCTCTTCCTGCTCCTCTCCGCCTACTATCGCGTTCCCCTCTACCGGCGGGAGACGCTCGTGGTCTTTGACGAGATCCAGTCCTTTCCCCTCGCCCGCGGGCTCATCAAGTACCTGGTGGCTGACGGCCGCTACGACTACATCGAGACGGGGAGTCTCCTCTCCATCAAGCAGAACGTGCAAGGCATCGTCCTCCCCTCAGAGGAGGAGGTCCTGCGCCTGGAGCCCCTCGACTTCGAGGAGTTCTGCTGGGGCATGGGCGAAGAACAGCTGGCCACCCTTATTCGCACATGCTTCGAGGCTCGTCGCCCCCTCCCCGACAACCTGCATCGCCGCGCCATGCGCCTGCTGCGGGAATACATGCTGGTAGGAGGTATGCCAAAGCCTGTGAGCGTCTACGTGGAGCAGCGCACGTTCGAGCCAGTCGACCTTGAGAAGCGCAGGATACTGGAGCTCTACCGCAACGACGTGGCACGCTTCGCCCACGGCTATGAGTTCAAGGTCACGTCCGTACTCGACGGCATTCCCGGGCAGCTTTCCAAGCATGAGAAGAAGTTCACCCTCGCATCACTTGACAAGAACGCTCGCATGCGGGAGTACGAGGAGGCCTTCTTCTGGCTGGGGGACGCACGAATCGCGAACATCTGCTACGCCGCAGCAGACCCCAGCGTGGGTCTCGCTCTCAACATGGAGCAGACGTCCCTCAAATGCTACATGGCCGACACTGGCCTGCTGGTTACGCTGGCCTTCTCGGACAACCACCAGACCAGCGAGGAGGTGTACCGAGCGATACTCCTAGATGACATCGGCATCAATGAGGGCATGCTCGTGGAGAACGTGGCCGCGCAGATGCTGGTGGCCTCAGGACACAGACTCTTCTTCTACAGTCAGTCAGGCAAGAGGGAGGGCGAGGAGCGCATGGAGATAGACTTCCTCGTGGTGCGGCCGTACGCGGACGCCGCGGGCAAGCCACGCGTGAGCCCCATAGAGGTCAAGTCCCCCAAGCAGTACGGGACCACGTCGCTCGACCGGTTTCGCAACCAGTTTGGCAAGAGAGTGGGCACGCAGTACGTGCTGCACCCCAAACAGCTGCGCGTCGAAGACGGTCGGGAGTACCTGCCGCTGTACATGGGGTTCTGCTTGTAGAGCGGGCTGGCAACTTGTCAGACGCCTGCGGCCACTCCCCAAACGCAGACACTATCGTTAGCACAGGTACCAAGCAGCGGCATCACCGCCACCGATTGATGAGACATCCCACCTTCTGCGCCATAAACGACCCGACCGCCCCAATTCGCAAGATCGCGTACGCGCCTGGCGGAGCTCACGCGTCAGGAGAACCGCCCCCTGACACAACGTGCAGCACCGGCGACCCAACCGGCAAGAATCGCGCTCCCCAGCCGCGTAATCGCACGGTTGGGTCACCGCCTGGTGGCATTTACGCAGGTAAGAGAACAGGGTCAATGACCCTATCGACACGGAACGTCCTCCCGGCGGGGCTCCGCCTTCGGTTGGATCGAGTGCACCAAGGGGATACTCCCCTACGCGCACGCGCGTCCTGGGATTGCGTTGGAGCTTGTCTCTCAGCGGAACGAGGCTGTCCACGCCCTCGCCGACCTTATCCTCGCTCACCTTGACCTCAATGCCCGCCCATCAGCAGTCAGCAAGCTCGCTGATGACGTCCGCCTCAAGCCCCTCGTCATCGCGGTAAAATCCGGCATCTGCATTCGGTAAATTCCGGCAATCACGTTCGGTGTTTTCCAGTCGCTTGAACCGGATTCCTCTATGAGACCCGTGCGACAGAGACCACAGGCGCGCTTGGCCCTTCTCGCACGAGTCTCTGGAACGCTTGCCCCGTGCACTGCTCATCAATGAATTGTCCAAACGGTGATTGGACAATTCCCTTGTTAGGTTTTATAGGCAGCTGCGCGCAAGTGAGCGGTTAGCTCGACACACCCCGGCCACCGAGCCCTGATTCGCAAGAAGGCCACAGGGAACATTCCCCCAGTGCCCTCACGCCTCCGCGGCGGCGCCCGCCAGCTGCAGCTCTTCCGCGTGTGCCTGCATACCCTGAATCACAATCTCCGCCACGTCGCGGATGTCCATGCCCAACATCTCGCAGCCATTGAGGATGAGCGGGCGGTTGCACCTGGCGGCAAACTTCTTGTCCTTCCACTTCTTCATGAAGCTCTTGTCCATCCTGGAGGACGAGTGGTGCCAGCTTGCGGGAGGGCGCTCAAACGACGACTAGACTATCCCCTCCCGCTCGCGGAGGCTCCCGTCGCATCCCTACGCCACAAACGCCCCAACCGCCCAAAGGGGCACGTAGCTTGCCCAGTCCTGCTCGCGCCCCAGCCCGACATGGAAGCCCGGTGGCCATGCAGTCCTATTAGCGTCGGGCCCGTACGACTACTGAGGGCCAGATCTGTGCTACGCTTTCAAAACTTGCAAAGTTTACCGTTTTTGAAAGTGTCTGCCATGAAGCTCATACCACGCCTAGACCTTTTACAGCAGCTCCATTCCCTCAGGGGAACTCCGGACATCAAAGTCATCACTGGTGTCCGACGCTCCGGCAAGTCCGAGCTCATGCGTTCGTTCCTCTCCTCGATTGAGAAGGAGCCAGACGCCAACATCGTCTACATCGACCTCACAGATCTGGGAAACGAGCCGCTCAAGGAGTACCACGCGCTGCACAAGTACGTGCAGGAGAGGCTCAAACCTGACCTCGTCAACGTGCTCTGCATTGACGAGGTCCAGCTCTGCGACAACTTCGAACTCGCCATAAACAGCATCCACTCGAAGGGCCAGTGGGACATCTATCTAACAGGTTCCAATGCCTTCATGCTCTCGTCCGACCTAGCCACGCTGTTCACCGGCCGCTATGTTGAGGTGCACGTGTACCCCTTCAGCTTCAAGGAGTTCCGTCAGTACTTCGACGAGGGCGACGTGAACGCGCAGTTCGATGAATACGTTACGACCGGAGGTATGGCCGGGTCTTATCTCTATGACACCAACCAGGGACGATCCAGCTACGTAAGGGCGGTCTACAATACGATAGTCAACCGCGACATTGTGCAAGAGCGCTCCATCACCAACGTTGCCGGGTTCAACGCGCTTGCCGAGTTCCTTATGGACAACATAGGCAACCTGACCAGCGCGAACAGCATTTCCGGTGCGTTGACGGGCGGCGGCAAGCCTTCCTCCCATGTAACGGTGGGCAGCCACATCGGCTACCTGTGTGAGTCCTTCCTCTTCTATAAGGTCAAGCGCTACGACATACGGGGAAAGCGCTATCTGGAAACCGAGGACAAGTACTATCTTGCCGACCAGGGCTTTAGGTGGGCAGTGCTGGGCACCCGCAACATGGACTATGGCCATGTATACGAGAACATCGTGGCGATAGAACTCATGCGCAGGGGCTACGACGTGTACGTCGGCAAGCTCTACAAGAAGGAGATTGACTTCGTAGCCATGAGGGCCTCGGAGAAGCTCTACATACAGGTGAGTGACGACATCAGCAGCCCCGGGACGCTCGAACGCGAGACAGATCCCCTCCTCAGGATACGCGACGCCTACCCAAAGATCCTCCTAGCCAACACCAAGCATGATGAGTACGACGTCGAGGGCATCAGGGTGGTCGACATGGCACGGTGGCTCGCAGGATAGCAGGCAGACATGCTCCCATCAGTACGGGACCGCGTCACTTGACAGGTTCCGTGACCAGTTTGCCTTGCATCAAAGGCGGGTACGCGCCGACAAGAGCAAACAGCCCAGCGCCGTCCCCCCTACAGATACCGCCCGAAGAAGCCCTCGATCTTCTCCCAAGGGATGAAGTTCCCCTCGCCACCGTCGTAGAGGTCGCAGTGGGTGGCACCAGGGACGATGTAGAGCTCCTTGTTCTCCGGCTGCGGGTTGCCGTCCATCATGTGCGCGAAGGCGTCCTCGCCCATGTAGCGGGAGTGGGCCTTCTCGCCGTGGATCACGAGCACCGCGTTCTCGATCTCGTTGGTGTAATGCAGGAAGCGGGCGTTGGCGTAGGCCAGGGTGCCGGTGACGTTCCAGCCCTCGTTGGAGTTGAGCGAGCGGGCGTGATATCCGCGGGGCGTCTTGTAGTAGGCGGAGTACTGCTGCACGAAGAGGGGCGTGTCGGTCGGCGCGGGGTAATCCAGGCACCCGCCGGCGCGGCGGTGCTGGCCGGAGGCGTACTCCTCCGTGCGCACGGCCGCCATCGCGCGGCGTGCGGCGTTGCGCTTGTCGGCCGAGTCGTCGGCGTCGAAGTAGCCGTTTCCGCTGATGCGCGTCATGTCGTACATGGTGGAGACCAGCGTGACCTTGATGCGGGGGTCGGCCGCTGCGGCGTTGAGGGCGATGCCGCCCCAGCCGCAGATGCCCACGATGCCCACGCGCTCGGGGTCCACGTCGGGGCGGTTGGAGAGGTAGTCCACCGCGGCCATGAAGTCCTCGGTGTTGAGGTCCGGACTTGCGTTGAAGCGGGCCGCACCGCCGGACTCGCCCGTAAAGCTGGGGTCGAAGGCGATGGTCAGGTAGCCCGCCTCGGCCAGATGCTGGGCGTAGAGACCGCTGGCCTGCTCCTTCACCGCGCCAAAGGGCCCACACACGGCGATGGCCGCCAGGCGCGCATCGGGGGCGGCGGCCCTGGGCCGGTAGAGGTCGGCGGCCAGGGTGATGCCGTAGAGGTTTGTGAAGGTGACCTTCTCGTGGCTCACGGCGTCGGACTGGGGGAAGGTCTTGTCCCACTCCTGCGTGAGGGAAAGCTGCTCGTTCTGCATGGCGTGCTCCTGTTCTGGCTATTCTCGTGATGCGCCAATGGTGACGCATGCACGCGCACGTTTCAAATGCCCGTACGGATGGGCCACCCATGCGCGCGGGGCATGGGTCACAGCGGTTCCTATGCCTGCGCGAGCTTCTCCTCCAGCGCCTCATTGACCAAGCTGTTGAGGGACTCGCCATGATTGAAGGCGTAGATAGCCGCCTTCCGGTGCGTCTCCGGACTGGTGCGCACGTTGAAGCTGCCCTTGTAGGCCACCTCTGGCGCCACGCCCCGCTCATCGCAGCCGCGCAGGTAGTCGTCCACGGCACCGTGGAAGTCCGCGAGGAGCTCCGCGCCGTCGCGGCCCTCGTACGACAAGAGAGACCGGATGCCCTGGACCTTTCCGAAGAAGACACAGTCCTCCTCGGAGAACTCGACGCTGCCCACATAGCCCTTGTACATCATGGTGTTCTGCATCATATGAGGTTCTCCCCCTCCAATGCCTCGAGCAGCTGTTTGACCTGGTAGGCCAGCAGCTCCTTGCGCGGGTGCGGCTTGTGGAGCAAGATCTGCGTGCCGAGCTCTGGGTTGAAGAACACGACACGCGACCCGCAGGTCTTCCCTTTGTTGTCGCGCACGTAGCCTAGGCAGCCCAAGAGCGTCTCTGCCTCCTCGAAGGTGAAGTCCCGTGGGTGCGACCTGAGCCGCTCGATGAGTTTCTCCTTCTTGCCCACAAGCTCTCCTTCCCGGTACTTTACATTGTGAATGAGCCATTTGCAACTATATTCAGTTGCGTAATCGCCCAGCTCTCTTGCTGCCGGCTCCTGCCGATACGACTCCGCACGCAGGCTATTGCATGGACCGGACACTATTTCCACCGGGGACAACCATCGCACCCCTGCCGCGTGCAGCGGTAAAGTGGCCATACGGCAACGCGGCGCGGCTGGAGGTGACAACCCATGCACGACATCTGGAACCCATGGCATGGCTGCCACAAGATAAGCAAGGGCTGCGAGCCCTGCTACGTCCGCTACCAGGACGGCCAGCGGGGCGGCAACGCCAGCCGCATCTTTCGCACCAAGGCCGGCCTCGACTACCCCCTGCAGCGCCGCCGCGACGGGTCCTACTGCATACAGGCGGCCGAGCTCATCCGCGTGTGCATGACCAGCGACTTCTTCCTAGAGGAGGCGGACGCCTAGCGGCCGGAGGCCTGGGACGTCATGCGCCAGCGGCCGGACGTGAAGTACTTCCTGCTCACCAAGCGTGCGAGCCGCATCGAGCAGTGCCTGACGGGCGACTGGGGAGACGGCTGACCCAACGTGATGCTCAACGCGACGGCCGAGGACCAGCGCCGCGCCGACGCACGCGTGCCCATCCTCATGCGCTTCCCCGCCAGGCACAAGGGCGTTATGTGCGCCCCCTTCGTGGGGCCGGTGAGCCTGGCGCGGTGGCTGGTCGAGGGGCAGATAGGGCAGGTGGCCTGCGGTGGCGAGAACTACGACGGCGCGCGGGTGTGCCGCTACGAGTGGGTGCGCGGCCTCTACGAGGAGTGCGTGGCAGCAGGCGTGAGGTTCGCCTTCCTGGAGACGGGCAACGCCTTCGAGAAGGACGGCCGCACCTACCACTTTGCTAGCAAGCAGGAGCAGCGTAGGCAGGCCTGGCGGAGCGGACTGCGCCACGAGGGGAAGCCCATCGTGTGGGACTTGCGCTATCCCATCGGCGTGCCCGTACCGCCAGAGGAGCTATACGTGCCGCGCTACCGCTGCGACCGGCGCGCAGAGTGCGAGAGCCGCATAATCTGCAACGGCTGCGGCAGCTGCGGCGGGGATGCAGAGCGCCTGGTGGCCGAGTTCGAGCAGGGTTTGGGGCGCGAGGGCGCGGAACCGTAGGGCGTGTGGCCGTTTTATGCATTTATGGCCAATTTCTACTCATCCGATGGGAGGCGATCCTGCCTGGCTACTCATGGTACCCGAAAACAATCACGCACTTGGAATCGCTATGCCGACCATAGCAATTCTCTGACCTGCGTATATATGACTTACAACCACATGCTGAGGCGTCAAGTGTATGATTGCCCTTGGGCACCGCAGGTGTTACGTTCTGACGCCATGCATTCCGCTGGCAACCACATTGCAGAAGCAGCCACAATAGGCATCTGTTGCTGGTAACTGGGATACGTCGCGGCTACCCCGCAGACCGAGAGACACGTGTCAGGGGGACGGTTCTCTCGACACGCAAGCTCGGCGTGTCAGGGGGACGGTTCTCTCGTCAGGACGTGTCAGGGGGAGACGTGTCAGGGGGACGGTTCTCTCGACACGCAAGCTCGGCACCCGATATTCCGTCTCCTCGGGCAAGCGGCTACCCTTGAGACGTCCCCGCAGGCCGCAACCAGAAGGGCGCCACGTGTTCTCGCTACGCAAGCCACCAGGCGTCACGCAGGAATGGCACGCCGTAAGCTCGAATGAACAGCGCGTCCGCGCGCTGGTGGTACGGCGAGAGGAGCTACCCGGCAGCGCTTCTCGCGCCAATCGGCCCGCACCTGGCATCCTCTGGATCCACGGCGGCGGCTACGCTCTGGGCATGCCCCGCATGGTCTACATGAGCCCTGCCATCAACCTGGTCAGCCAGGCGGGCGCTGTCCTTGTCTCCCCCGCCTACGCGCTCTCGCCGCGCGCCCCCTACCCTGCGGCGCTGGAGGACTGCGTGGCCACCCTGGCTTGGATGCGGGACCACGCGACAGAGCTGGGCATCCGTCCGGACCAGCTGGTGGTGGGCGGCGAGAGCGCCGGTGGCGGGCTTGCCGTGGCCACCTGCCTCTGGGCGCGCGACCATGGCACGGCAAACGTGGCCTTCCAGATGCCCATCTACCCCATGCTGGACTGCGAGGACACGCCTTCTTCGGCCCACAACCGCGCACCCGTGTGGAACACGCGGCGCAACCACCTGGGATGGTGTCTCTATCTGCGGGGGCTGGACCGCAACATGCCCGTGCCGCCCTACGCCTCCCCCGCGAGGGCCTACATGCCGCCCGCCGACCCAAGCGGCCTCGCGGGCATGCCGCCCTGCTACACCTACGTGGGCGACGCCGAGCCCTTCCTAGACGAGACGCTGGCCTACGTGCGGGCCCTCCGCGCGGCCGGCGTCCCCGCCGTCTGCGACATCTACCCCGGTTGGTACCACGCCTATGACATGATGCACCCCGAGAACCCGCACTCGCGCCAGGCGGCGGCGCGGCTGGTGGCCGCCTTCAGGGCAGCGCGCAATGGATGCTTTGTCTCGCGCGGCTAGTTCTTTAGCGACAGCGTGAGTCCGCCACTCCGTGTCGAGAGAACCGTCCCCTTGTCACGCTGTCCCCTGCCCGCGGCCCTGCGACTGTGCGCGATGGTGTAAGGTTCCACGTGAGGTCTGGCTTGGACGCCGGTTGGGTGCCGAGCGGACGCCGCCCACCAGAGAGGACACGGACCTTGCGCGTGCGGATCACGGTCATACCAGGCAGCGAGGAAGAGGCCGCGAACCTGCGGGTCCACGACATCACGCGGGAGGTCGAGCTGGCGGCGAGCCTCCTGCAGGGCCACCGCGGCATGCTGGTGGGCAGCCGCGACGGCCAGCAGTTCCTGCTCAGCCCCTCAGACGTCTACTACTTCGAGACCGTGGACGACCGCACCTTTGCCTACACCAAGGCCCAGACCTACGAGCTGGGCATGCGCCTGTACGAGCTGGAGGCCATGCTGGACAAGCGCTTCTTCCGGTCGTCCAAGTCGCAGATAGTCAACGTCCTTATGATCGAGTCCGTGCGAAGCGAGATGAACGGCCGCATGCTGGCCACCCTGTTGAGCGGCGACAAGCTCATCGTGTCGCGCGGGTACGTCAAGGAGCTCAAGAGGAGGCTGGGACTGTGAGCGAGAGGCTGCGATACACGCTCCTGCAGGTGCTGCTGGTGGCGTTCTGCGAGCTGGTCCTCGTTGCCGTCATCGGCGTTGTGGGCTGGGCTGCGAACCCGGCAGCGTCGGTGGCCTTTCCCTGGTACCTGCCGCTCTCGCTGGTGCTCATAGCCGTCCTCACGGCCCTGCCCGGTCTTCTGCTCTTTGACCTGGAGTCCGCCCCCCACTGGCGCCTTCGCATCTTCCTGCACTGGGTGCTGCTTGGGGGCATCGTCATGCTGGCAGGCAAGCTCTTCCATTGGTACGACACCCCGTTGGGAGGCGCCGTCATCTTCGGGGCCTTCTGTGCCATATACGTGCTGGTGTGGGCCGTGATTCGCCGCAGCTACCAGCGCGACGACGAGAGGATCAACGAGCGGCTGGCCCAGCGTCGCAGCGGGCGCTAGGGGTGTGGGCACCAGGGAGTACTCCCCTAGTGCCCGAAAGTGGGCGCTAGGGGAGTACCCTTTGGTGCCCGGTGCATCTTGCCCGCCCCAGAGTGCATCTTGCCGCCAACGAGCCCCTCCCCTCCCACCGCCCCCGGTAGAGTGCGGTCTGGAGATGAGGCCGCAAGCAAGACCAAGGAGGGGCCATGGCTGCCATCGAGGTACGAGACCTCGTAAAGACGTACGGCCAGCACCAGGCCGTCAAGGGCATCAGCTTTGATGTGGACGAGGGCGAGTTCTTCGCCTTCCTGGGCGAGAACGGCGCCGGCAAGTCCACCACCATAAACATCCTCTGCACCATCCTGCAGAAGACCTCCGGCAGCGTGAGCATCCTGGGGCACGACATAGACGCAGAGGCCGACGCCATCCGCCGCAGCATCGGCATCGTGTTCCAGAACTCCGTCCTGGACGACCGGCTGACCGTGGCCCAGAACCTCTACACGCGCGGCAGCTACTACGGCCTCTCCCGCAAGGAGACCGCAGCCCGCGTCGAGCCCTTCCGCGGGCCCTTTGACCTGGACGACATCCTGGGCCAGGACTACGGCACCCTCTCTGGCGGCCAGCGGCGCCGGGTGGACATCGTGCGGGCCCTCCTGCACCAGCCCCGCATCCTCTTCCTGGACGAGCCCACCACCGGCCTCGACCCGCGCAGCCGTCGCAACCTCTGGGACTACCTGACCAAGCTGCGTCGCAGCCAGAACATGACGCTCTTCCTCACCACCCACTACATGGAGGAGGCCGACGGCGCGGACCACGTGGTGATCATGGACAAGGGCAGCGTGATCGAGGACGACACGCCCGCCAACCTCAAGGCCAAGTACACCAGGCCCCGCCAGGTGTGGGTGGGCGGCAACATGGACGACGTCTTCCTGGCGCTTACCGGAAAGGAGTTCGAGCATGAGGGCATTTAGGGGCTTCGCTACGCGCAACGTTCTGGTCTTCTTCCGCAACAGGCAGACGGTCTTCTTCTCCATGCTGGCCCCGCTGATCGTCTTCGCGCTCTACGTCATGTTCCTGCGGGGCAACTACGTAGACAGCATCACGGCCAGCATGGGTGCCCTGGCGCCGCTCATCCAGGCAGACGACGTGGACAGCCTGGTCAACGGCCTGCTGCTCTCCGGCATCCTGGGGTCCTCCGTCATCACGGTGCCCTTTGGCACCCTGCAGGTGGTCGTCCAAGACCGGGAGGAGCTCAAGGACCGCGACATCCTGGCCACGCCCGCCAGCCGCTGGCAGGTCATCCTGGGCTACTTCGTGGGAGCCGCCGTCTGCGCGCTCAGCGTCACGCTCGTCCTTCTCACCATGGGGCTGCTGGCCTTGATCGGCATGGGGAGCATGCACTGGACCGCGACCGACGTCGCGGCGCTCTATGGGCTCACGGCCCTGGGCACCCTCTCCTCCACCGCGGTCTCCATGGCGCTCATGCTCCTCTTCAAGTCCACCTCCGCATGCGGCGCCTTCCTGGGCATCCTCTCCGCGGCGGCCGGCTTCGTGATAGGCGCCTACATACCGGTCGCGCAGTTCTCCACGCCCGTGCAGACCTTCTGCAACCTCTGGCCCACGAGCGGTATCTGCTGCCTCATGCGCCAGTCGCTCATGGGAGGGCTGCTGGACCACATCGATGCGGGAATCGGCGGGCTTGACCAGGGGCAGTTCGTAGCATCGATCCGCGACGTCTTTGGCTTCGAGGCCATGGTGGGTGGCAACGCCATGGGTGCCGAGACCATCCTCCTCTACGTGGTGCTGATAAGCGCCGCCTGCCTGGTCGTGGACGCGGCCGTGTACTCGAAGGTCTACGCAAGGCGGTAAGCCGGCAGGCCCGGCGCCAGGCCCTTTGGCACACCCGTCTGTGTTTGATTTTCTCGTCGAACATTCGTTTCTCATATGCTAAAATGGGTTTGCTGCAAGGGGAAGGGCCACCAGATCGAAGGGGTGCAAAGAAGGCCGCCGGAACCGGGTCCCGACACTTTGGCGCGAGAGCCTGCTGGCTTCTGGATCGTTTTGTGAGAGGAGGACTCATGAGGCATTTCTCGCCCGATCCGTAATGACACACGTCGTTGAGTTCCACCACGTCACCTACGGAAGAGGAGCAAGCATGAACCAGACCACGCACGTCAACCACATGCCCGACAGCAATCGCGAGGCCATCGAGGGCCTGTGGCCCAGCCTCGACTTTACCGACGACTACATGTTTGGGGCGGTACTCAGGTCCAACCCCGATCTCTGCAGGCGCCTGCTCGAGTCCATCCTGGACATCCCCATCGAACGAGTGGAGATCATCACGCCCCAGCGCGAGTCCCGACCGTCGGACCGCGGCAAGTCGGTGCGGCTGGACGCCTACGTGCAAGACGGCAACGGCAGGGTGTTTGACATAGAGATGCAGCAGTACCGCGCACGCCAGCTCGTCAAGCGCGCAAGGTACTACCAGGCCGTGCTGGACACGGAGCAGCTCGACAAGGGCACCAGCTACCAAGAGCTTCCCGACACCTTCGTCATCTTCTTCTGCACCTTCGACCCCTTTGGACGAGGACTCAGGAGGTACACGTACTGTCAGGCCTGCAGGGAAGACGGCTCCTTCGCGCCCTGGGATGGCAGCGCGCGGGTGTACCTCAACGCCAAGGGCACCCTGGGTGCCATAAGCGATGACCTGCAGGGCGTCCTGGACTACATGACGGGGCATAATGTGCCTGAGCGTGGGCTTGCGAAGGACATCGAGCGCGCCGTTACCGACGTGCTCTCTTCTGAGGATCGGAGGCGAGAATACGTGGACATGCAGCTGAGGATGCAAGACGAGCATGATCGCGGACGCGAGGAGGGCTTTGCGGAAGGCCACGCCGAGGGCCTCGAGCAGGGGCGCCAGCAGGGTCTCGAGCAGGGGCGCCAGCAGGGCCTCGAGCAGGGTCTCGAGCAGGGGCGCCAGCAGGGTCGCGCACAGGGGCTTCAGCAGGGAATCGAGCAAGGGCAGGAGAAGGCCCTGCAACTCCTAGCTCGCCTCTCGTCGTTGCTCAAAGAGGCCGGGCGCTCCGATGAGCTTGCACAGGCAATCTCAGATTCCCAGAAGTTCGAGGCCCTCTGCAAGGAGTTCGACCTCAAGTAGCGTCTTGCCCTCGTGTTCGTCGGACTGGGCTGAGCGCGGACAGCGCACCCCGCGCTCAGCCCAGCACTTCTCGCTCCAGCAGTCTTCCTCGCCCCCGCGCTTACGCCTCCCCAGCGTCCCCCGCCAGCTGCAGCTCCGCCGCGTGCGCTCTCATGCCCTCGATCACAATCTCCGCTACGTCGCGGATGTCCATGCCCAGCATCTCGCAGCCCCGCATGCTCCAGCAAGTAGCGTTTCCGCAGGTCAACGGCTTGCGTTCCTACAAACCGAACGACAGCCCTCGATTCTTTGAATGGCCATGCGCCACTGCTAATCCCTCGCGAGCCAGAAGGTCAGCTAGGCCTGGCCAAGCATCTGGTGGCTGGATTAGAGCGGGATTTGCGGTAAGACGCCGAGGTCTTGCGACTCCACGGCTCATTTATGCAATTTCGTAGTCATCTTATGCATACTTCTTTGGGTCGCATTCCCCAGATACCTGCGGTGCCCGGAAACAATCACGCACTTGGAATTGCTATGCTAACCATCGTAATTCGTTTACCTGCACATATATATCTCGCAACTACCATGTATGATGCCAAGTGTACGATTGCCTTTGGGCACCACACGTGTTATGATTCAGCAGTATGCACTCTGTCCACCTACATACAGGTACGATGCGGCAAATGGCACGGTACCAGCGCAAACAAGGCACCCGCTGACGCTTTGCGCGTCTAGGTGTTAGAGGGTGCACGGATGACCGGGGCAAGGTGAGTTGGTCGAGCGCCCCTTTCGTCTTACTCTCTCGTAGAGCAGCTTTGACGCGGGCGTCTACCCTCCCAGCCTCACCTTCGTCCAGATGCACCAGGGAACGCAGCGCTCGCGTGTATCCGTAACGGCATAGATGCCCGTATCCGGCACATTACCGAGGATGACGCCTTAGGGCATTGCGAGAGCAAGGAGGCTCATGTGTCTTGGACAGAACGGGAGGAGAGGCGCGCACGCCTAGTGGAGATCTTCGCGGACACGGAGCGGAGGTGCGCGTCGGACCCCGCGCTCGTTGAGGCGATAGGGGCGAGCGTCCACGAGACGCGGTTCTTTGGCGCTAGCCAGTGGCCCAACCCGCTGGCGGGCGCGAGGGCCAGGCGCGATGGCGAGGTCCGCGTCGTGGAGGGCACGACGTTTGGGATCCTCCCAGCGCTCGAGCGGCGCCACCCAGGCGCTCGGATTTGCGTCCTCAACTTCGCATCGCCTGTCCAGCCCGGCGGCGGTGTGCGCAACGGCAGCACCGCCCAGGAGGAGTGTCTCTGCCGATGCTCCACACTCTACCCCATGCTCGACCAGCCGCAGCTGTGGGATGCCTACTACCAGCCCAACCGCGATGCGGGCAACCCCTTGGCCACGGACGCCCTTATCTATACGCCGGGCATCGTAGTCTTCAAGTCGGACGTGCGCTACCCCGCGCCCATGCCGCGCGAGAACTGGCGCACGGTGGACGTTATCACCTGCGCCGCGCCCAACCTGCGCGAGCACCCGGGCAACAGGCACAACCCCCAGGCGGGCAAGGCGGTGCGGATAAGCGCAGACCAGCTCCGGGACCTACACGTGAGCCGCGCGCGACACATCCTGGCCGTGGCTGCCGCGGAGGGGGTGGACGTCATGGTGCTGGGGGCCTTTGGGTGCGGGGCCTTCCAGAACGACCCGTGGGTGGTGGCAGGCGCCTTGAGGCAGGTCGCCGATGAGTACAGGGAGGGTTTCGACGCCATCGACTTCGTGGTGCCTGCAGGCAGGAACCTCGAGGTCTTCCAGCGGGTGTTTGGCTGATGCGCACGGTTGGTGCGCTTGCCAAAGGTCACATGCTCCAGAGCTAGCTGCGGGAAGACGGGAAAACCGCTGCGGGGCCGCCGGGTGATGCCGACGGCCCCTTTGTGATGTGCCTCAGCACGCCGAGACAACATAACGTGACAGAGGGTCAGACCCCAGGGCTTCCTGGACCCCAGGGCTTCCTGCATTCAAAAAAGAACAAATTTTCCCCGAACAATCGTTTCTAATATGCTAGAATGGGTTTGCTGCAAGGGGAAGGGCCACCAGATCGAAGGGGTGCAAAGAAGGCCGCCGGAACCGGGTCCCGACACTTTGGCGCGAGAGC
>CADAUA010000017.1 GCA_902791035.1 uncultured Coriobacteriaceae bacterium
CGGCTCCGTGCCGCCGCCGCGCGAGGAATGAATATACGCCCCCGCGGGCCCCTGCGGGGCCTCGCCGGGCATGTACACGATTCCTCCACAAACCGGGGGACGGGAGGCTCACAGGCCGGCGCGAACCAGCTCGCAGGAGGCGTCGAGCAGCTCGTCGCGCTCGCCCTCCGTGGGAGCCTCCGAGTACACCCTTACGACCGGATCGGTCCGAGATGGTCTCACGAGCACCCAGGAGTCGTCCGCAAAGGTCAGGCGCAGGCCGTCGGCGTGCGAGACCTCGACTGGAGCCCTCCCCGCCATCTCGGGCGGATTTAGCCCAGGCAGGACGTTGCGGAGGGCCTGGGTGGATGCCGAGTCCAGTCGCACGTCGCGGCGGGCGTAACGCATGCGCCCCACGGATGCCTCCAGTCCGGCTGCCAGCTGTGAGACCCCCTGGCCACGCTGGGCGATCATCTCCACGAGAAGTAGCGCCACGAGCAACCCATCGCGCTCGTGCAGGTGAGCGGGCACGGCCACGCCCCCATACTCCTCTGCGCCCAACAGGACATCTCCCTCCAGGATTTCCCTGTGGACACCGGAGAATCCCACGGGCACCGTCACCAGCTCCAGCCCAAGCCGCTCCGCCTGCCTCAACAGATATGCGGAGCACGTGAGGGTGGTCACGACCCTACCCGTCATCCCCCGATCCTCAACGAGGTGGCCGAGCACGAGCGGGGTCACGAGATGGGGCGAGAGAATCCTGCCCTGTTCGTCCACTATGGCCGCCCTGTCGGCATCGCCATCGAGCAGGAGCCCGGCGTCGTAGCCCCCGGCCCTGACCGCTCGCTCGCAGGCATCGGCCCAGGGATCGGCCGGCTCTGGATGAATCCCCCCGAAGTCGGCGAGTTTCTCATCATGTATCTCTGTCGCCATGCATCCGAGGCTCTCGAGCACGCCGCCGAGGCAACCGACACCCGCCCCATACATGGGATCCACCAATACCTTGAGGCCCGCGGAGGCAATGGCATCGCCATCAACCAGCCCCCGCAGGTTGGCGAGGTATGGGCCCATCACGTCCACGACTTCGAAGGCACCCCTGGCACTGGGAGGCATAGCGCCGACCAGCTGCTCCACCTGATCCAGGAACTCCCGCGGAGCCGGGCCGCCATCCGAGGCGCGCACCAGGAAGCCCCCATATTCGCAGGAGCGCTCGCTTGCGGTGAGGACGACCGCCCCTATGGCCGAGCGGTCGCGTGCACACGCCCATGCAATCGCAGGCGTGGGGCAGGCGCGGTCCGACACGCGGACCGCGAGCCCGCACGAGGCCAGCACGCCCGCAACCTGACGCGCAAGCTCGTCGGCACCCTCGCGCGTGTCGTAGCCCACGTACACGGTGGCACCTACGGCACCGGCGCCGGCCCAAGCAACGCCGAGGGCATCGGCCAGCCGGACGACGTTCTCCTCCGAGAAGTCGTCGTCCAGCCGGGCATGCCAGCCGTCGCTGCCAAAGCGGAGTATGCTCGCGCGTCTATCCAAGGAGCTCCGCGCCCCTCCTTCCCAGGGCCTCCCGGAAGGCCTCCGCGGTCTTCTCGTCCTCGAGCGCCAGACGGGCGTTTGTTGCCGCCCATGCGGCCGGGGTACCCGTGTCGCAGCCCTCCTCGGGATCCACCACCAGCGCGTACATCTCCTCCTCGGCGAGCAGGCGCTCCATGGCGTCGGTGAGCTGGATCTCGTTGCCGGCGCCGGGGCCTTGGGTGGCCAGGAGCTCCATGATGCGGGGACTCAGCAGGTAGCGACCGACGATGAAGAGGTGCGAGGGCGCATCCTCGGGCTTGGGCTTCTCCACGAGGCCGCTCACCTTCCAGACGGCGCCCTCCTCCTCGCCGGAGGCCTCGGTGCCCGGGTAGGACCCCACGCACTCGCCGGCGATGATCCCGTAGCGGCTCACCTGGTCGGCGGGCACCGGCGCCACCGCGATGACAGACGCACCACCATGCTCGCGCGAGACCTCCGCCATGCGCACGCACATCTGACGGTCGGGGACGAAGTAGTCGCCCAGGAGGACGAAGAAGGGCTCACCGTCGTCAACCGCACCGGCGGCGCAGAGCACGGCATGCCCCAGACCGCGAGGATTGTCTTGATAGACGAACGACACGGGCAGCGACGCGGCCTCGTGCACGCGGTCTGCCTGGCCGTCCTTGCCACGGGATCGGAGCATTTGCTCGAAGTCCTCGTCCACCGAGAAGTACCGCTCGATCTCGGGCTTCTCGCGCGAGTTGACGATGACCACGCCGGTCACGCCCTCCGGCTCGAGAGCCTCCTCCACCACATACTGGATGACGGGCTTGTCGAGCACGGGGAGGAGCTCCTTGGGCGTGCACCTCGTTGCCGGAAGAAAGCGCGTCCCTAGACCTGCCGCAGGTATGACTGCCTTCATGTTGTTCCCTTCTGCTGAGACGGCCGTGCGCCGCTACTGGGCGATTGAACCATACCCCATAGGGGGCCAGCTGATGCAGTCCCCGGGGCGAGCGGGCACAGAAGGCGGCCCTCCGCACGCTTGCGCGCGGAGGGCCACAGGGTGTCCACATTCTTGGGCGAAGGTGATGGGGCCGCGCCGTCAGGACTCGATCTGGATTCCCTGACCCTCGAGGTAGGAGATCAGGCGCTCCATGGTGTCGGCCGAGAGAACGTGCTCCATGAGGCAGGCCTCCTCGTCCGCGGTGCCCGCCTCGACGCCCAGGTCCTTCTCGAGGAATGTCCGCAGCGCGCGGTGGGCGCGCCACACCGTGCGCGCGTAGCTGCGACCCGTGTCCGTGAGGAGCACGCGACCGTAGCGGTTCTGGTTGACCATCCCCTGCTCCTTGAGCATGGAGAGGGCCTTGTTCACGCTCGCCTTGGACACGTCCAGGCGCTCGGCCACGTCCACCGACCGCACGCCTGCCTCCTCGGGTCCCTCGACAGCCAGGCAGTAGATGGCCTCGAGATAGTCCTCCCCTGCCCGCGTGAGGGAATGGTCTTCCATGACCCCTGTGTTCATCATTGGGGAACCTCCGTGCATCCATAGGGAACGCGCAGCGGCGTCCCTCGTTTTTTGACGGATTGTACCCAAACCTCAGCCTAACGGGACGTCGAGCCTGAACCTGTGGAGGAGCCTTGGCCAGTCATCGCAGTGCCTTCGGTCGCGTCGGCTTCGTTGGCACCCGTGGCGTCGTCGTCCGTGGCGCCATCGTCCGCGTCGTCCTCGTCAGATCCGTAGCGATCGCCCTTCTGGTAGCCGAAGAGCCCCTCGTCGAAGCTGGAGGGATCGCCTCCCGCATCGATGACCTTCATCATCTCGGCCGTGGCATCCCAGTCGGCGATCACGTACGACACGCCGCCTATCTCCTCGGCCACAGAAGGCACGAACGCCGTATAGATGCCGGTCTCCACGTCCAGTCCCTGCATCTCCGTAGCCAGGTCGACGATCTGGGAGACCGTGAGGTCGGTGGTCACCACGTCTGCCGTGGCATTGACCAGGTTTACGATGGTAACGGGGTCGTAGGAGCTCATGATCTGGGAGAGCATGGCCTTGATGAAGGTGCGCTGGTGCCGCATGCGGGTGTAGTCGCCATCCACGAAGTGACGGCAGCGGCAGTAGAAGAGGGCCTGCTCGCCATCGAGCCTCTGCACGCCTGGCTGGAGCTCCGTGACCACGTCGAAGTTCTCGTCATCGAACATGTACTGATCCACGTCCACGACCACGCCACCCATGGCATCCGTGATGGTGGAGAGCCCGTCGAAGGAGACCTCGGCGTAGTGGGCGATGTCCACGTCGAAGAGCTCGCTCACTATCTGCACCATGCCGGCGGCACCCGCGTAGGTGTGCACGCCGTTGATCTTCATCGTCTCGCCCTTCCACGTGACCTTGGTGTCGCGGGGAATCGAGAGCAGCGTGGCGCGCTTGGACTTGGGGTCCACGCGCGCCAGTATGATCGTGTCCGCACGGTAGTCCGTCTCGCCGGGACGTCCGTCGGTACCGAGGAGAAGGACGTAGTAGGGGTCCGAGGGGGCCTTCTCCTCGGCCAGGCTCTCGCGGAGCTCGGTGTCCACGACCTGCTCGTCGTTCATCCGCCGCTGGATGTCGTTGGTCCAGAACGCCAGGGCCGCCGCCCCCACTGCCAGGACGGCCGCGACAACGATGAGCACCCGCCCCGCGACACCCAGCCGTCTCTTCCTACGCCTCTCTGCCTGGTATCTGGACACGTCCGCCCGGCGGTAGCCCGTGTCTTGGGCAGCGTGCGCCGGAGGGTCCCCGGAGTCCTTGAAGCGTGCCATGGAGGCGCCCCCTTACCTAGGCTCCTAGTCGGCGAGAAGGTCGACGTCTGGGAGACTCGCCCGCTCGGCCTTGGCGCCAAGCGAGACCAGCTTCCCCACGAAGTCCTCGTAGCCACGGTCGATGTGGTGGATGTCCGAGATGGTGGTCACGCCATCGGCCACGAGCGCCGCCATCGCTAGCGCCGCCCCACCACGCAGGTCGGGTGACTTGACCTGGGCACCCGAGAAGCCCGGAACCCCATGCACGATGGCGTGATGCCCCTCAATCACGATGTTCGCCCCCATGCGCTGGAGCTCGCTCGCGAACATGAAACGGCTCTCGAAGACGTTCTCGGTGATGATGCACGACCCATTGGCCATGGCCAAAAGGCACATGGTCTGTGCCTGCATGTCGGTGGGGAAGCCCGGGAAGGGCAGGGTCTGGATGTCCGTGGGGACGATCTGGCCCTCACGCCAGCAAGTGGCCTCCCGGTCGCCACGCTCCACATGGATGCCCATCTGCTCGAACTTCTTGAGCACGAGTCCCAGATGGCGGGGCTCGAAGCCCTTGACCGTCACGGGCTCGCCGCAGAGGCCGCCGATGGCCAGGAAGGTCCCCGCCTCGATGCGGTCGCCCACGACCGTGTGGTCCACGGGATGCAGGTCCTCGGCCACGCCCTCTATCTCGATGACGGGGGATCCGGCGCCCTTGATGTGGGCCCCCATCTCGTTGAGCATGTTTGCCAGGTCCACGATCTCGGGCTCGCGGGCCGCGTTGTCGATCACGGTCGTGCCCTTGGCGTGGACGCTCGCCATCATGAGGTTCTCGGTGGCGCCCACGGACGCGAAGGCCAAGGTCACGGTGTCGCCCACCAGGCCGTGCGGCGTGGTCGCGTGGATGTTGCCGTGGTCCACCCTGAAGGCCACCCCTAGGGCCTCCAGGCCCAGGATGTGCATGTCTATCTTGCGGGCGCCGATGTTGCAGCCGCCGGGCATGGCCACGATGGCCTTGCCAAAGCGGGCCAGGAGCGGCCCCAGCACCGCCGTGGAGGCGCGCATCTGCGCCACCAGGCTGTAGGGGGTCTCCCACTTGTCGACCCCGGAGGTGTCGATCCTGAGCTCGTGGACGCCCAGGACCTCGATCTTTGCCCCCAGGCACTTGAGCACCTTGCCCATCACGTGCACGTCCGCGATGTTGGGGACGTTGCGCAGGGTGGTCACGCCTGGCGCCATGATGGTGGCAGCCATGAGCTTGAGGGCGGAGTTCTTGGCACCCTCCACCGCGACCGTGCCAGTTATGGGATGGCCACCTTCGATCTGTATGACGTCCATGCACCCTCCGTACAGGCTCCATAGCGAGACGGGCCTGCGCGAGGCAGACCCGTCCACTCGAAGCAATCCCTGTGAGCCAAGGCTACTTCTTCTGTACCTTGGCCTTGTCCGACTGTTCGAGCAGCAGCTGACACCAGTGTATCTTGTTCTGGAAGTACGCGCGACGGTGGTCTCCCTCCGGAAGCGCGTCGCGGTGCCGCTGTGCCTCCTCCATGGTCTGGCGAACCACCTCGGGCTCGATGTCGTCGGCCAGACGGGCGTGGTCGGCCAGGACAATGACCACGTCGTCCTTGACCTCGGCATAGCCGCCCGAGATGACCACCTTGCGCACGCCACCGCCCCGCTCGTCGGGACGGGTGAGCCGCACCACGCCATCGCCCAGGGCGCAGATCATGGCGGAGTGTCCCGGCCACACGCCCAGCTCGCCCGTGGGGGTCACGAGGATCGCATGGGCCATGGTGCCCTCGTAGACGAGCTTGTCGGGTCGCACGATCTGTACGGTGAGGTTTGCCATGCGTCGCTTCCCTACTTGCCCTGCTCGCCCTTGGCCTCGGCCTCGGCCTCGGCCATCTTCTTGGCACGCGCACGCACGTCCTCGATGCTTCCGGCAAAGCGGAAGGCCTGCTCCGGCAGGTCGTCGCACTCGCCGTCAACGATGGCGGCGAAGGAGCGCACGGTGTCCTCGACCTTCACGTACACGCCGGGGTTGCCCGTGAACTTCTCGGCCACGTGGAAGGACTGCGAGAGGAACTGCTGGATCTTGCGGGCGCGGCTCACGGTGAGGCGCTGCTCCTCGGAGAGCTCGTCCATGCCCAGGATTGCGATGATGTCCTGGAGGTCGGAGTACTCCTGCAGGATCTCCTGGCAGCGGGTGGCCACGCGGTAGTGCTCCTCGCCTACGATCGAGGGGTCAAGGGCGGAGGAGGAGCTGGCCAGCGGGTCCACGGCAGGGTAGATGCCCAGGTCCGAGATGGAGCGCGAGAGGACCGTGGTGGCGTCCAGGTGCGTGAAGGTGGTGGCAGGGGCCGGGTCCGTGAGGTCGTCGGCCGGGACGTAGACCGCCTGGACCGAGGTGATGGACCCCTCCTTGGTGGAGGTGATGCGCTCCTGCAGGTCGCCCATCTCGGTGGCTAGCGTGGGCTGATAGCCCACTGCGGAGGGCATGCGGCCCAGAAGCGCGGAGACCTCGGAGCCCGCCTGCGAGAAGCGGAAGATGTTGTCGATGAAGAGAAGGACGTCCTGGCCTTGGTCGCGGAAGTACTCGGCCGTGGTCAGGCCCGCCAGCGCCACGCGCATACGGGCTCCGGGCGGCTCGTTCATCTGTCCGAAGACCAGGCAGGTCTTGTTTATGACGCCGGAGTCGGACATCTCCAGGAAGAGGTCGGTGCCCTCGCGGGTGCGCTCGCCCACGCCGGTGAAGACCGAGGTGCCGCCATGCTCCTGGGCCAGGTTGTTGATGAGCTCCTGGATGAGGACCGTCTTGCCCACGCCGGCGCCGCCGAAGAGGCCGGTCTTGCCGCCGCGCACGTAGGGCTCCAGGAGGTCGATGGCCTTGATGCCGGTCTCGAAGATCTGGGTCTCGGTGGACAGCTGGTCGAACGAGGGGGCGGGGCGATGGATCGGGGTGTAGGAGATGCCCCTGGGCATGGGCTTGCCGTCGATGGGCTGGCCCATGACGTTCCACACGCGGCCCATGGTCTGCTCGCCCACGGGCATCATCATGGGAGCACCCGTATCGTGCGCCTTCATGCCGCGCTGCATGCCGTCGGTGCTGCTCATGGCCACCGTGCGCACCACGTTGCCGGGCAGCTCGGACTCGACCTCGAGCACCGTGTGCACGTGGCCGTAGGGGGATTCGGCATCCACGGTGAGGGCGTTGTAGATGGCAGGCACGTTGTCCTCGAACTTGACGTCGACGACGGGGCCCACCACCCTCACTACCGTGCCGTCGCCGGCGCTGTGCCGGCGCATGTTCTGGCTGAGGGCCTCTACGGAGACCGAGCCTTGCTTGTTGTCAGGCATTGTTGTCCTCCAATGCGGAAGCGCCGCCGATGATCTCGTTGAGCTCGGTGGTGATCGAGCCCTGCCTGACCTTGTTGTAGGTCCTGCTCAGGTTGGTGATGACCTCGTTGGCGTTGTCGGTGGCCGACTTCATGGCGCGACGACGCGCGCCGTGCTCCGCCGCCGCGGAGTCAAGGAGCGCATGGTAGATGACCGTGCGGATGTAGGCAGGCGTGAGGTAGCCCAGGACCTTGGTGGCAGAGGGCTCGAACTCGAACTCGGTATAGGTCTCGTAGCCCACGTGCTCCATGGCCTCGGCACGCCGGGGCTTGTTTGGCAGGAGAAGGTCCTCGGTGGAGAGCGGCAGGACGTCCTCGATGACCTGGGTCTGCTCCACGCGGTTCTTGGCGTGCTGGTAGACCAGGGTCACGCGGTCCAGCTTGCCCTGGGAGTAGCCGTCCATGGCGTAGGAGGCGATCCTGTCCGCCTCGTCCATGGTGGGCTCCGACGACATGTCCACGAAGCTCATGATGGGCTCGACCCCACGGTAGGTGAAGTACTCCGTGGGCTTCTTGCCGCAGGTGATCAGCTGGCACTGGATTCCCTGCGCCTTGAGGCGGGCCATCTCGTGCTGCACGTAGCGCTCCTGCATGATGTTGAAGCCACCGGCCAGGCCGCGGTCGGAGGCGATGAGCACGAAGAGCACGCTCCTCTCCTCCGGGTGCCGGAGCAGGAGGGGCTGCGTGACGTCCACGCTCGCGGACGCCACGTTGGCCAGCATGAGCTTGATGGCGTCCTTGTAGGGCGCCGCCTGCTCGGCCCGCTCCAGCGCGCGACGGATCTTTGCCGTGGAGACCATCTCCATCGTGCGCGTGATCTGCCGCGTGGCCTGCACCGAGTTGATGCGCTTCTTTATCTCGCGAAGATTTGCCATCTGCCGCTTCCTACGCCTCTGTGCCGGCGGCGTTCTCGTCCGGCACCGTCTGCTCGTCCTCGTCGGACTTGCGCGGGTGCTCCTCGAGGTAGAACTTCTTGAAGTGATCCAGGTGGAGCTTGATCCGCTCCTGCAGGGCGTCGTCCATCTTGCCCTTGCGGATCTCGCGCCGAACCGCCTCGTGGCGCTCGTTCATGTACTTGATAAGCTCGTCCCTGTACCGCAGGACCTCGTCGAGCTCCAGGTCGTCCAGGTAGCCCTCCTTGCCGGCAAAGAGCACCAGCACCTGGTCCACCGCGTCGATGGCGTCGTAGCGGCCCTGCTTGAGAAGCTCCGTCATGCGGGCACCGTGCGTGAGCTGGTGCTGCGTGGCGGCGTCGAGGTCGCTGCCGAACTGCGCGAAGGCCTGCTGCTCGCGGTAGGAGGCAAGGTCGAGCCTTAGGGTGCCCGAGACCTGCTTCATGGCCTTGAGCTGGGCCGCACCACCCACGCGGGAGACCGAGATGCCCACGTCGACTGCCGGGCGCTGGCCCTGGAAGAAGAGGTTGGACTGCAGGTAGATCTGGCCGTCGGTGATGGAGATCACGTTCGTGGGGATGTAGGCCGAGACGTCGCCCTCCTGGGTCTCGATGATGGGCAGTGCCGTCATCGAGCCGCCGCCGTTCTTGTCGGAGAGCTTGCAGGCACGCTCCAGCAGGCGGGAGTGCAGGTAGAAGATGTCGCCGGGGTAGGCCTCGCGTCCGGGCGGACGGTGCAGCGTGAGCGACATCTGACGATAGGCCACGGCCTGCTTGGACAGGTCGTCGTAGACCACCAGCACGTGGCCGCCGGGGTTGGTCTCGGAGGCGGGCTTGCCGTTGGAGCCGTTGTACATGAAGTACTCGCCGATGGCCGCGCCGGCCATGGGAGCTATGTACTGCATGGGCGCGGAGTCGGCAGCGGTGGCCGCCACGATGATGGTGCGGTCCAGCACGCCGTGGTTCTTGAGGGCCTGACGGATGGTCGCCACCGTGGAGGCCTTCTGGCCGATGGCCACGTAGATGCAGATGATGTCGGTGTCTTTTTGGTTGACGATCGTGTCGATGGCGATGGAGGTCTTGCCCGTCTTGCGGTCGCCGATGATGAGCTCGCGCTGGCCACGGCCGATGGGGATCATGGCGTCGATGGCCAGGAGGCCGGTCTGCACGGGCTCGCATACGGGTTGGCGCTCCATGATGCCGGGAGCCTTGAACTCGATGGGGCGGCGGTGCGTCGTGTCGATGGGGCGGCGGTGCGTGGTGTCGATGGGGCCGAGGCCGTCGATGGGCTGGCCCAGGGGGTTGACCACGCGGCCGAGCATGCGGTGGCCCACCGGGATGTCCATGACGCGGCCCGTGGTCTTGCAGACGTCACCGGCCTTGACGGTGTCGGCCTCGCCGAAGATCACGGCGCCGACCTCGTCCTGGTCCAGGTTCTGCACCAAGCCGTACACGGAGCGCCCGGTCATGGAGCTCACGAACTGCAGGAGCTCGCCCTCCATGGCGCTCCGAAGACCAGACACATGCGCGACGCCGTCGCCCACCGAGGTGACCACCGAGGACTCCTGGCGGTCGACCGTGGCGCCGATCTCCGCGAGTTCCTCGCGGAGCGTCTCCATGATCTGATCGGAGCTTATTTGCTGAGTGTTGTTCATTCTTCACTTCCGATGAAGGAGGACGAGAGCTTCTCCCTGATGTTGGAAAGCTGCGCGCGCACCGAGGCGTCGTAGCGCTTGCCACGGGCCTCGACCACCAGGCCACCGATGATGGCGGGGTCGACGCGCTCCACGAGGTAGATGGGCTGGCTCGCCTTGGCCTGGAGGGTGGAGCGGACCTTGTTGCGCAGGTCGTCGTCCATGGGCACCGCAGTAGTCACCGTGACGGAGAGAGTGCGGTCGCCGCGGTCGAGGAGCGACTTGTACTCGTTTGCGACCTCCTCGACCAGGTGCATGTCGTCGTCCTGGTGCATGGCCAGGAGGGTCTCCAGGACCTCCGGCGAGAACTTGACGGCGTGGTTCCACTGCACGAGGTCCAGGTTCTCGCGGTCCTCGGACTGGGCCGCGTCCATGAGGGCGCGGGTGTACGCCTCGATCTTCTCCTTGTCCCTAGGATTCGTCGCCATTGTCCTCGCCCACCTCCGCAAGGTACTTCTCGGCCAGCTTGCGCTGCTGGTCCTCCGTGAGCGCGTCGCCCACTATCTTGGAGGCGATCTCCACGGAGAGGTCCACGACGGAGCCGGACAGCTCGATCATGGCCTTGTTGCGCTCGGACCTGATGGCGTCGTGGGCCTTGGCGATGGTGGCGGCGGCGTCCTCCTGGGCCTTGGCCAGGATCTCCGAGCGCTGGGCCTCGGCCTCGCGCTTGGCCTCGGAGACGATGTCGTCGGCCTGGCGGCGGGCGTCCTCGAGCCTCCGCTCGTACTCCCTCTCGTACTCCGCGGCGGTCTCCTTGGACTTGGCCGCGTCGTCGAGGTCGGTCCTGATCCTGTTCTCGCGGTCGTCCATGGCCTTGAGGACCACGGGCCACGCGAACTTCCTCATGATGACGAAGATGATGACGAAGGCGATGCACGCGGGCACGAACTCCGCCGGCTTGGGGAGCAGGAGGGCCATGCCACCGGACTGCTCCTCGGCGAGTGCCATCGCGGGGCAGGCAAGCGCGACGAGCCCCGCCGCGCCGGCAACGCATGCCCTGCGCGTCATTTCCTTCTTGCTGGTAGACATTCCCTAGCTCCCCTCAGCTAATCCGTCCTCGCACGCCGCCTACATGATCGAGACGACGAAGCCGATCAGGCACAGCGCCTCGATGAACGCGGAGGCCAGGATGAAGACGGTGAAGAGGCGGTCCTGGACCTCGGGCTGGCGGGCCATGGAGTTGGCGACGGCCTGCGCCGCAAAGCTGATGCCAAGACCCGCGCCGATAACGCACAGACCATAACCGATGACGTTCACAAGATCCTCCTTTGTACTTCGCCCGGCCCTGTTGGCGGACGAAACTCTACGTCCCTATCGCAGCGGGCCGCGCCCGCGAGACGCCACTCGGAACCCGGCCTACTCCTCCTGCTCGGCCAGCTGCACGTACACGGCCGAGAGCAGCGTGAAGATGTAGGCCTGGATGAAGGCGATGAGCAGCTCCACCACGTAGATGATGATGAGGAGCACGAGCCACAGGAGCGACATGCTGGCGGTGCCGAGCGCGGCCGCAGAGATCTGGTGCACCAGGGGCTGCACGAAGATCGTGCACATGATGGCGAAGGTGCCCATGACCACGTGGCCGGCGAACATGTTGCAGAAGAGTCGGACGGCCAGGGTGATCAGGCGCAGGAAGGTGGAGAAGACCTCGATGACCCACACCAGCACGCGGATGGGCAGCATCAGGCCGGCGGGCGCCAGGCTCTTGAGGTAGCCGCCCACGCCCTTCTTCCTAATGCCCACGGCGATGAAGTAGACGAACGACATGAGGGCGATGGCGCCCGTGACGCCCGTGGAGCCGGTGCCGGGCTTCAGCGTGGGCAGCATGCCGATGTAGTTGCCGAACAGCACGAAGAAGAAGATCGTGGCCAGGAAGGGGAAGTGCCTGCGCCAGGTGTCGCCCAGGGTGGCCTTGCAGACGTCGTTGCGGACGAAGTCCACGCCGTACTCCATGGCGTTCATGAAGAAGCCGTGGGGGACCAGGTCGGTGGACGCGGCCTCCTTCTTCACGAAGACGCCCATGGCGACGAGCAGCAGCACGCAGGCGAGGAGCATCCAGAACGTGTAGACCGTGAGGCCCGCCGTGGTGTCGCCCACGGCCGCCGTGGGATAGAAGGTGCTGAGCAGTTCGCCCATCGAGTCGGAGACTTGCTGAAACGCGTCACCCATGATTAGCCTTCCCTCTTGTCGCCCTTGAACCGGGCGCGCCTGCGCTCGGCAATCACGACCCCGGCAACGACCATGCCCAGGAAGCCGGCCGCCAGGCCAGCCCCGAACGGCACGATCGCCGCCTGTGCCTCATGCTGCACCAATAGCAGCATGACAGACTCGAGACCAAACGAGAGCACGACCCCCAAAAGACCAGCACCGACGCGAGGAACCCCACGACGAGCGGGGCACCTTAGGGCAAGAGCGGCCAGGAGGCCACCTCCCGCCGCGCCCGATGCGAGCCCTGCGGCAACCGCCGCCGCGCCTTCGCTCATGCTGCTCGTTCCATCCATGCCGACCTTCTGGCCAGAGATCCGCCTGCCAATATTTGAACGCGGGTCATTTTAGGCATTGCGGTGGGCAAGTTCCAGATTCCTCGCTACAGCGCGGCAGGAAACGGGACTCCCGATGTTCAAATGACCCTCGCTAGCTGCACGTCCTTCTACCCACTGGGTTCAGGCCTCTTTCACGAAGCCTTCACACCGGCACGAAAATGTGCCGTAACGTGGGGTTTTGTGATTATTCTCGCGCGCAGAGGAAACACGGGGGGTACTCCCCCGTGTTTGGCACGTCGGGTGTTACTTGGTGCCGTAGATGCGGTCGCCGGCATCGCCCAGTCCGGGCAGGATGTAGGCGTTCTCGTTGAGCTGGCGGTCCACCGAGCAGGTGTAGAGGCGCACGTCCGGGTCGAAGTCCAGGACGGCCTTGACGCCCTCCGGGCACGACACGAGCGTGAGGCAACGGATGTCCTGCACGCCGGCCTCCCGCAGGAACTGGATGGCAGCCGTGAGCGAGCCGCCGGTCGCCAGCATGGGATCCACCACGAGGCAGGTGCGCTGGTCGATGTCGGGCGGGAACTTGCAGTAGTACTGGTGGGGTATGTGGGTCTCGGGATCGCGGTACATGCCGATGTGGCCCACGCGGGCGGAGGGCACCAGGTCCAGGATGCCGTCCACCATGCCCAGCCCGGCACGCAGGATGGGGATGATGGCGACCTTCTTGCCCGCGATCTGCTTGCAGGTCGTGACCTCGAGCGGGGTCTCCACCCGCACGTCCTCGAGCGGGAAGTCGCGCATGGCCTCGTAGCCCTCGAAGATGGCCAGCTCGGTAACGAGCTCGCGGAACTGCTTGGTGCCCGTGGTCTTGTTGCGCAGGATTGAGAGCTTGTGCTGCACCAGCGGGTGGTCCACCACCGTGAGGCGGCTCTCGTCGTAGTCTGCCATGAGCGTTCTCCCCTCTTGCTTCATGTGGAGGCACATGGGCGCCAGGGGGTACTCCCCTGGCGCCGGGTGCCGGGCAGCAGGAGAGTGCTCCTGGTGCCCATTCGTAACCTACTCACGCATCATTATGCTCTAGCCCAGCTCGGGATAGAGCGGGTGATTGGCCAGAAGGCCTTCCACCTCGGCATGGGTACGCTCTATCACGGCGTCGTCCGTGAAGTGCAGGACCACGTCGCCGATGAGCTCGCCCACGCGCTCGCACTCGGCCTCGGTGAACCCGCGCGTCGTTGCGGCGGCGGAACCCACGCGGATGCCGGACGTGACGAAGGGCGAGCGCTTCTCGCCGGGGATGGTGTTCTTGTTCACGGTGATGCCAGCGCGGTCGAGCGCCTGCTCGGCATCGCGGCCCGTGACCTCGCCCGCGGGCGTGAGGTCCACGAGCAGGAGGTGGTTGTCTGTGCCGCCGGTCACCAGGCGCAGGCCGCGGGACTCCATGCCACGGCCCAGGGCCTTGGCGTTGGCCAGGACGGCGTCGGTGTAGGCCGCAAAGCTGGGCTGGAGCGCCTCGCCAAAGGCCACGGCCTTGCCGGCGATCACGTGCTCCAGCGGGCCGCCCTGCGAGCCGGGGAAGACGGCGGAGTTGACCTTCTTGGCGATGTCCGGGTCGTTGGTGAGGATGATGCCGCCGCGCGGGCCACGGAGGGTCTTGTGCGTGGTGGAGGTCACCACGTCCGCAAAGGGCACGGGCGAGGGATGGCGGCCGGTGGCCACGAGGCCCGCGATGTGGGCCATGTCCACCATGAGGGCGGCGCCGTTGTCGTGCGCGATCTGGGCGAAGCGCTCGAAGTCGATGATGCGCGGGTAGGCCGAGGCACCGGCGATGATGAGCTTGGGCTTGTACTGCTCGGCCTTGGCAGCCACGTCGTCGAAGTCGATGCGCTCGGTCTCGGGATTCAGGCCGTAGGACACCACGTTGTAGAGCTTGCCGGAGTAGTTGGCCCCGGAGCCGTGGGTCAGGTGGCCGCCGTTGTCCAGGCTCATGCCCATGAAGGTGTCGCCGGGCTTGAGGAAGACGGCCTCGGCCGCGTAGTTGGCCTGGGCGCCGGAGTGGGGCTGGACGTTGGCGTAGCCGGCGGAGAAGAGCTTCTTCACGCGGTCGCGTGCCAGGTTCTCCACCACGTCGACGGCCCAGCAGCCACCGTAGTAACGCTTGCCGGGCAGGCCCTCGGCGTACTTGTTTGTAAGGGGGGAGCCCACGGCCTCCATCACGGCCAGCGAGACGAAGTTCTCGGACGCGATGAGCTCGATGGACTGGCGCTGGCGGGTGAGCTCGTCGTCAATGGCGCTTGCGAGCTCGGGGTCGGACTCGCGCAGGTGCTCAAGGTACATGGGTTGCCTCCTTGGGTGGTGGGTTGGATTTGAAGCTGGTTCGGCCGGCCGGGCCGCAGGCGGCCCCGTGGCGCAGCGGGCGATGGCGCGACAGGTCGATGGCACTAGAGGCCGAAGTCGTCCCCCACGCCCGGGAAGCTGGGGTCGTCCTCGCGCATGATCTTCTCCACGCGGGCGGTATGGCGGCCACCGGCGAACTCCGTGGCCAGGAAGGTGTCCACGATCTGGAGGTTGGTCTCCAGCGGAACGAAGCGGCCGGACAGGCCGATGACGTTGGCGTTGTTGTGCTCGCGGGCCAGCTGGGCAAACTGCACCGTCTGGACCGGCGTGGCGCGGATGCCGGGTACCTTGTCGGCGGTCATCGAGATGCCCAGGCCCGTGCCACAGATAAGGACGCCGCGGTCGGCATCGCCGCGGGCCACCATGCGGGCGACCTTGTCGGCATAGTCGGGATAGTCGCAGCGCTCGGCCGAGGTTGGGCCAAGGTCGATGACCTCGTGGCCCTGCGCGCGCAGATGCTCGGCGATGGGGGCCTTCTGGTCGAATCCTGCATGGTCAGAACCGATTGCGATGCGCATGTGCGTCCTCTCGCTGGGGCTTCGTGGTTACGCCATAAGGTTAGCGCGATGACCGACGGCGGGGGACGCTGATTCGGCGATGCCGCGGTTACCATTCGGTGTCGAGCTGGGGCGAGGCTGGGCGGGCAGCCCGTCCGCGGGCTAGCTCACGAGCTCGCGGACCTTGTTGCCCGGAATGGCGCCCTCGCGGAGGATCCGCAGCTCGGGGGTGGTGCAGTCCACGATCGTCGAGGGGACGGCAATGGGCGCCGGGCCCCCGTCCAGCGTGAGGTCAACCGCCTCCACGATGCGCGCCTCCACCCCATGGCCTGACGTTGCCGGAGTGGCACCGTGCGTGTTTGCGCTGGTAGTGGCCATAGGCACTCCCATGCCACGCGCAATCTGGCGCACGAGCTCCGAGGCCGGCAGACGCAGGGCGATGGTCTGCGTCGCCGACAGCACGTACTCCTTTGGCACCTCACCAGAGGCGCGCACAACCAAGGTGAGCGCTCCAGGCCAGCACTTGCGTGCGAGAAGGAAGGCCGCTGGAGAGACGTCTCGGCCGTAGCGCTCCAGATCCTCCACGTCCGCCACGAGCCAGGGCAGGGTCTGTGCGCGGTCGCGGTGCTTGATGTCGAAGATGCGCATGTGGGCGGGGTTGTCCGCCGTCGCCGCACAGCCGATGCCGTACACGGAGTCCGTCGGCATGACCAGCACGCCACCCGCCTTTGCGCAGGAGACCGCCCGATCCACTACTTCTGGACTTGGGTTCTGCTGGTCGACCGTCACGATTGCGCCCATGCTAGGCCTCCCTCACGCACACGAGCACACGTGGCCTGTGCGTCAGGTCCTCGCGCACCTCCACTCGGGCCCATCCACCCTGCTTGCGGACCAAGTCGGCCGCCTGGGCGAGCGACCCCTCGAAGAGCTCCACGCAGAGCATGCCGCCCGGTGCCAGAAGGCTAGGCGCACCCGCGAGGATCCGCCTGAAGATGTCGAGCCCGTCCATCCCGCCGTCGAGCGCCAGATGTGGCTCGAAGTCCTTGACCTCGGCCGGCACCTCCCGCTCCAGCACCTCCGTGGGAATGTAGGGCGGGTTGGAAACGACCACCGAGAAGTGCCCCGCCAGCCGCGGGTCCACGGCGGAGGCCAGGTCGCACTCGAGCACCTCCACGCGGTCGGTCAGGTCGAGGGCGTCGCGGTTGCGGCGGGCCAGCGCCACCGCAGTGGGCGAGAGGTCCGTGGCCACCACGCGCGTGGCCGGCCGCTCGCCCGCGATGGAGAGGGCGATGCAGCCCGTGCCAGTGCAGAGATCCAGCACCAGGGGGCCGCGGGTGAGAGGCTCGGGTGGCGCAGACGGCTCCTCGGGCCCGGCGGCAGGCTTGGGCTCGGCGTTCGCCTCGGCGTCCACCTCGGCTTCCCCGTCGTCCTTCTCGTCCGCATCTTCCCCGGGCGCATCCGTGCCAAGAGTGTCCGACACTCTTGCCACGGGCACCGGGTCCGGATCATAGCCCTCGGGCACGTAGCCCTCCTCCGGCGCGGCGTCCACGCCCTCGACGGCGGCATCCACCAGAATCTCGGTCTCGGGCCGGGGGATCAGCACGCCCGGCTCGCAACGCAAGACGATGTGGCGGAAGGGCATCTCGCCCGTCACGTACTGCAGGGGCTCCCCCTGGGCACGACGCGCCACCGCCGTATGCATCTCGGCCAGCTCCTCGCGGTCGAGGGGCCTGTCGAAGTTCGTGTAGAGCTCCACGCGCGATAGGCCCGTCACGTAGCTGAGCAGCCACTCCGCTGAGAGGCGCGGCCGCTCCTCGCCCTTGCGGCCCAGGTAGCCCGTCGTCCAGTCGAGCACGCGTTGTATGGTCCAGGTCTCCCCCACATACCCTCCCCGCGAACAAGGGCGCCGGCGCGGCGCCGACGCCCTTTACATCAGTTATGAAATGTCACAAAAGTGACTGACACTTCTGTGACAGCGCCTCTGCGACACACGGCGCCGGGACGTCACACGGCCTCGGCGAGCTTCTCGGCACGGTCGGCCGCGGCAAGCGCGTCGATCACGGACGCCAGGCCGTCGCCCTGGAGCACCGCGGTGTAGGTGCTGTTGAAGCCGATGCGGTGGTCGGTCACGCGGTCCTGGGGCTGGTTGTAGGTGCGGATCTTCTCGGAGCGGTTGCCATGGCCGATCTGCGAGAGGCGGGCGGCGCCCACCTCGGCCTGCTGCTTCTCCAGCTCCATCTCGTACAGGCGGGCGCGCAGCATCTGCATGCAGACCTCGCGGTTCTGGATCTGCGAGCGCTGCTCCTGGGACTGGACCACGGTGTTCGTGGGCAGGTGGGTGATGCGGACGGCCGAGTAGGTCGTGTTCACGCCCTGGCCGCCGGGGCCCGAGGAGCAGTAGGTGTCGATGCGCAGGTCCTCGGGGTTTATCTGGATGTCGATCTCGTCGGCCTCGGGCAGGACTGCCACCGTGGCTGTGGAGGTCTGGATGCGGCCCTGGCTCTCGGTCTTGGGCACGCGCTGCACGCGGTGGACGCCCGACTCGTACTTCATGACCGAGAAGACCTTCTCGCCCGTGACCTTGAACTCGATGGTCTTGAAGCCGCCGGCCTCGCCGGGGCTGGCGGAGAGGACCTCGGTCTTCCAGCCGCGGGACTGGGCGAAGCGTTGGTACATGGAGAAGAGGTCGCCGGCAAAGATGGCCGCCTCGTCTCCGCCCACGCCGGCGCGGATCTCCACGATCGTGTCCTTCTCGTCGTTGGGATCGCCCGGGATCAGTAGGATCTTTATCTCGTTCTCCAGGCCGGGTAGCTTGGCCTCGTTGTCGGAGATGTCCATCTGGAGCATCTCCTTCTCCTCGGGGTCGGTAGTCTCGTCCTGCATCTCCTTGGCGGCCTCGATGTCGTCGAGGGCGCCCAGGTACTCGCGGGCCTTGGCCACCAGCTCGGCCTGGTTGGCGTGCTCCTTGGCCACGCGGGCGAACTCCTTGGGGTCGGAGACGACGGATGGGTCCACCATCTTGCGCTCCAGCTCCTCATACGCCTGTATGAGCTTCCTCAGCTTGTCTTCCATGGCAGTGCTCCTTGGGTGCGGGCCGCGGCGCGCGGCCCATGTGGGTTGCCCGTGGTGACGCGGCAGATGTGTTCAACCCTAAGAGGATACCACCTGATGGGCAGGGCTATTCCGACGGCCCCGCTTGGGTATAAGCTCCTCGTTGCGCACATCCGCACGACTACCGAACGCCCCGCTAGGAGGAAGCATGCCCATCCAGAAGCCGGCCCCCATGATGGTGAACGGCCGCCCCATCTACACCCTCTCCAGCTACGTCCCCGTGTCCATCGAGGTCACCGTGCCCAAGACCACCGACGATGAGGTCGAGCTCATGCTGGGCCAGCTCCTGGCCCAGCACGGCGCGGGCCCCGAGAAGCTCCTCGACACCGCCTGGATTGCCAAGGAGTTCCCCGGCGCCACCAACGCCGACGACCTGCGCCTGGCCGTCCGCCAGGAGCTCGAGGGCATGGCCGCCCAGAACGCCGAGCAGGACAAGCCCGTCCGCTGCGCCGAGAAGCTCGCCGAGCGCCTGAACCAGAGCGTGACCCCGGGCGACGTGGCCGCCGTAAAGCAGGAGCTCATGGCCGAGTTCCAGCAGCAGGCCAGCCAGGCCGGTGAGGGATTCGAGCAGTTCATGGCGGCAAACAGCATGGCCCTCGACCAGTACTTCGACCAGCAGGCCCGCGAGATGGCAGCCCAAGACGCGGCCCTCGACGCCTACGCCCGCAACGCCAAGCTGGACGTGGACCCCTCCGAATACCCCCAGCTCCTGGGCATGCCGGCCGACCAGATGGACCAGATCCTCTCGCAGCTCCGCTCCATGGGCCAGCTCGACATGGTGCGCGAGGCCGCCCTGCGCGCCAAGGCCATGCGCGTGCTGGTGAGCCAGTGCAAGTGCACCTATCACCACGAGACAGAGGCCGAGGCCGCAGAGCGTGTGGCGCAGCTCAAGCAGATGATGGCGCAGGCAGGGCAGCCCGGAGGCCCTGCCGAGCCGCCGGCGCCCGCGGGCGGCCCCAGCCTCAAGCTGGTCTAGCCGCGTACCAAAGTTACCGTGCCAATGGTGTCTGGCACCCTTGGCACAGAGGGGAGGCCGACGCTCGCCGGCCTCCCCTCTTATATCAACTATGTAATGTCACAAAAGTGACTGACACTTTTGTGACACGGACCTAGGCGGCAAAGGTGGTGCGGCCGAAGGCGGCCTGCCAGGCCTCGGTGAACTCGGTCACGGCGATCTGGGTGCCGGGGTGCTTGACCATGCCCCACACGACCTCTGGTGGCACGGTCACAGCCTGGATGCCGGCCTTGATGAGCTCATGCACCTGGTTGCCGTTCTTGAAGGAGGCGGCCACCACCTTGGCGGGCAGGCCGTTGACGGCCAGCATCTGCAGCAGGTCCTTGACCTGAGCCACGCCGTCGCCGTAGTTGCACATGCGGTTGACGTAGGGGGCCAGGTAGTCGGCACCGTTCATGGCTGCCAGGAAGGCCTCGTCGGCGGAGTAGATGGCGGTGGCCAGCACGCCCAGGCCTTCGGCCTTGCAGGTCTTGATGGCCTTGAGGCCGGCGGGGGTCACGGGGATCTTCACGTACATGTTCTTGGGACGCAGGGCGCAGATGGTGCGGGCGTCGCGCACGATGCCCTCGTAGTCCTCGGCCACGGCTTGCATGAAGAAGAGCTGGTCGTCGGAGAGGACCTCGAGCATCTGGTCGGCTACCTGCTCGGGGGTCTTGCCGCTCTTGGTGATGATGGTGGGGTTGGTGGTCACACCCGTGATGGCCAGGGTCTCGTTGAGCTCCTTGACGGCGGCGGCGTCGGCGGTGTCCAGAATCAGTTCCATGGTCTTCTCCTCATGTCTGCTCCCGTAGGAGCCCAAACCCCTTGTTGCCGGCTTCACTATAGCGCAAAATGGCGGTATTTAAAATCGTTTTTTATTGTTTTATCCAGATTTTCTACGTCACTCACCTCGTACCACAGTAACAAGCCCCTCCTCCTGGCAGATGGCCACGATCCCAGCCACATCCCCGTCGGAGAGCTGCCTGACTCCGCGCATGGCGTAGTCCTTGTTCAGCGAGTCGTACTTGCCCTCGCCCAACTGATGGAAGGGCAGGACGTCCGCGCGGCGGATCCCAAGCTCCCGGGCGCGGCGAGCGTTGGCCCGCACGTTGGCGGGGCCGTCCGTATAGCCGGGTACGATGGGCATGCGGGCCACCACGCGCTCCCCCAGGTCCACTCCAGCCGCGGACAGAGCCTGCAGGTTCCGGTCGCGAAGCTCCGGGTCCAGAAGGACCACCCGCCGGCTCCCCTCGCGGTCGGCTACCTTGAAGTCGACGAGAAACACGTCCACCACCTGGGCCAGGCGCGCCACGGCATCGGTCGAGAGCGGCACCGCCAGCGTTGACTCCACCGCCGTACCCACACCCGCCTCGTGCACGCGGGCAAGAAGCTCCAGCGCCGCCCCCAGGTTGGGCCCAGCCAGGCACTCGCCGCCCGAGAGCGTGACGCCACCGCCGGACTCCTCGTAAAAGGTCACGTCGCGCATGACAAGGTCGAACAGCTCGTCCACGTCCACCGGCTTGCCCATGAGCTCCTTGGCTCCCGTGGGGCACTCGTGGGGCATGCGCGGACAGTCCACGAGGCCGTCCCCGCCCTCCGCCATGGAGCAGTGGATGCACAGGCGTCCCTTCCACGAGACCTCAGGCTCGAAGGAGAGGTTCTCCGGGTTGCAGCACCAGGGACAGCGGAAGGGGCAGCCCTTGAGGAAGACCACCGTGCGGATGCCCCCGCCGTCGTGGATCGAGAAGCGCTGGACGTTGGTGTAGAGGGCAGCTCTGGGCGCGGCCCGGGGCGGGTCCTGCGGAGTGGCAGCTGGGGTGGCGGCTGGCATCAGAGCACGTGCTCCGTTCGGTTGATGATGTCGTCCTGGATCTCGCGCCCCAGCTCCACGAACATGGCGCTGTAACCCGCCACGCGCACCACCAGGTCACGGTGGTTCTCGGGGTGCTTCTGGGCATCTATCAGGGTAGCACGGTCCACCACGTTGAACTGGATGTGCTGGATCCCCAGGCGCGAGAAGGCTCGCAGATAGGCCATGAGCTTCTCCAGGCCGCCCTCCCCCGCCAGGGTGGACGGGGTGAACTTGACGTTGAGCAGGCTGCCGTTGGAGTCGAGGACGTTGTCAAGCTTGCCCACGCTCATGAGGTCCGCGGTGGGACCGCTCTTGTCGCGCCCCACCATGGGCGAGAGGCCGCCGTCGGCCAGCTGCTCGCCCGCGCGGCGGCCGTCGGGCGTGGCTCCCACCACGGCACCCAGCGGGATGTGGGCGCTCACGGTATAGGAGCCCGGCTGGAAGTGGCCACCGCGGGGATTCTCGTACTTGGCCACCTCCTCGCCGTAGTGGCGCAGGAAGTCCGCACCGATAAGGTCCACCTCGTCCACGTCGTTGCCGTACTTGGGGTAGCGGTTGACGAAGCGCTGGCGCCAGACCTCGTCTCCGGCACCCTGCCAGTCGCGGCCCAGCATGGCGAGGAGATCCGCCCAGGAGAGGGCCTTCTCCTCTAAGACCGCCTTGCGGACGACCTCCAGGGAGTCCGCAAGGTTGGCCGTGCCCACGCCCTGGACGCCGGAGGGGTTGTAGCGCGCGCCACCGGAGGTGATGTCGGCCCCGTTCTCCAGGCAGTCGTGCACGAGGGTGGAGAGGAGGGGCGTGGGGCTCGTCTCGCGGTGTGCCAGGTCGCAGGTGTTGCAGCCGCGCACCATGAGGGCCACGTAGTGGTCGATCGTGGCCTTGACGGCGTCGGTGAGGGCCTCGAAGCTGGGGAAGCCCTCGGGATGCGCCCGCATGGTGATCTCCAGGCACTTCATCATGTTGAACATGCTGATGTCGTGCAGGCCATACATGCGACCGGGGATGGAGAGCTCCACGCAGCCCACCACGGCGTAGTCGCGGGCGTCGGCCAGGCTCACGCCGCGGTTGGTAAAGGCCCGGACGTTGACCTCGTCGTTGAAGCTCTGGGGGATGCCGTCGCCCAGGCGCACGATCTCGGCCGCCTTGTGGAGCAGACGCTCCGGGGTCGCCCTGTGGATGCGCAGGGACAGGTTGGGCTGGGGCAGGCGGGTGTCGCGCTGGACGTCCAGCAGGAGCTCGGAGAGCTCGTTGGAGGCATCGTTGCCCTCGGCGTCCACGCCGCCCACCACCAGGTTGTAGCCCGTGGGAAAGCCCGCGAAGAACTTGGCGCTCTCGGTGGAGCGCACGAAGACCACGGTGTTGCACTTGAGGTAGAAGCACTGCAGGAGCTCGCGGACCTGCGCCGGGGTGGCACCAGCGGCCACGGAGGCGCGGTAGTAGGGCAGGAGGTACTGGTCGGCGCGGCCCAGGCTTAGGGAGCTGGCGTTGGACTCGTGCTGCAGGGCCACCGAGACGAGCCACAGGAGCTGGAGGGCGTCGTAGAGGTCGCGCGCGGGCTGGATGGCGATGTGGGCAAGCACGTCACCGATGCGGGAGAGCTCGGCCGCACGGGTGGGGGCGGTCGCGGGATCGGCGGCCTTCTCGCGCACGATGCCCTCGTAGCGCCGCACGTAGGCTATGGTCGCGTCCATGCAGACAAGGGCCGCCTGGTAGAAGTCGTTCTCGGGGGTCTTGGCAGCGTAGTCGGCCACCTCGTCGCGGATGTCTCCCAGGCCGCGGCGCAGGACCTCCTCGAAGTCGGCGATGATGTGGCCCTGGCCCTTGTCGGTCTGGGCCACGGCAAAGACCTTCTGCCCCTGGGCGGCCGCGACCTCCGGCTCCAGGTGGGCGGTAAACCAGTCGTTGAGGGTCTGGCCCTTCCAGTAGGGATAGAGGACCTCGCGGAAGTAGGCCTTGTCTTCCTCGGAGACGTCAAAGCGGTCCTGCGGACGCACGGGTAACTGGTCGAGCTCGTCCATGATCCAGTAGGGGCTCATCTCGGGCGAGAGCACACCTGCCCGAGGGGTCGGGGTGCGGTTGCCCACCAGCAGGTCGTGGTCGTCGATCACGATCTGGTGGCTCTCCAGCACGTGTCGGAAGGCCTTGGCGCGCCGCATGACGACCGGCTCGCCCTCGGTCTCCTGGTAGCTCTCCATGTAGAGCCTGCCGCGCTCCAGCGAGATCTGGCGGTTATGGGCAAAGAGCGACTCCTTGATGATGCGCGTGCGCTCGGTCAGCATGCGGTGCCCCCTCAGGAAGATAGTAATATCGGTGGTTCTCAGTATTTATTGTTTCATATCGTTTGACTGATAAGGATCACTTCTTCGTAGGCAATCGGTTTCTTCACCTTGAGGACACACACTAAAGCAGGGAAAGCGCACGGAACGTCTGACAGCACCCCCGGCACCTCCCGTGAGTAGTAGGGCCTGCGTTCCTCCGCGGGCCGCCCCCCGCGAGGATACCGCGCTGATTGCATCGGCACTGCGGACATCCCGCACTGGTTGCACCATTTTGACCCCCCCCGAGGCCCCTTTTCGATGCATCTGGCGCGCTATGCCGATTGCGGCGGTGCATATGGCGCGCTATCCCGACCGCGGTGGTGCATTTGGCGCGGAATGTCGGCCCCAACCTGCCGCTCGTCGCCACCCGCACCTTTCTCGCTTTGCTATATTGAGTTTTATTGGTTCAAACCAAGCAATACAGGGAGAAAGCCATGTTCAAGCGCGAGCGTCAAGCGGAGATCCTCAGCATGCTGGAAGCGCAGGGCCGCGTTGCGGTGACCGACCTGGCCCGTCGCTTCGAGGTGACCGAGGACTGCGTGCGCAAGGACCTGCAGCAGCTGGACCGCGAGGGCAAGTGCCGCCGCGTCTATGGCGGCGCCGTGAGCGTGAGCGCCCTGCCCACGCACGACGTCTTCCAGCGCGTGGAGGACTACCGTCAGGAGAAGGAGCAGATCGCCGCCAAGGCCTACGCCCTCATCCAGGACGGGCAGACCATCTTCCTGGACATCTCCACGACCAACCTCTATCTGGCCAGGCTCCTGGCCGCGAGCGGACGCCGCATCATCGTGGTGTCAAACATGCTCGACGTCCTCAAGACGGTGGCTGCGGACGCGGGGATAAGCGCCCAGTGCCCCGGCGGCCAGGTGAACGCCGAGCTCAACGGCCTCGTGGGGGCGGTGGCCGTCGAGAGCCTGCGCAACCAGCACTTCGACCTTGCCTTCATGGGCACCCTCGTGCTGGATCCCGAGGGCGACCGCGTGACCACCTTCGACCAGGAGGACGGGCTTACCAAGCGCGCCGCCATGGCGTCTGCCGAGCATACCTACCTCATGGCCGACTCCCACAAGTTCATGACCCACGGCGGGTACCGCTACGGCAAGCTCTCCGAGTTCACCGGGCTCATCACGGACGACCGGCGACCCGAGTCGTGCGATGCCGTGCGCCAGCTGGGCATCGAGGTCCTCTGACCCACCGCGACGGTTCGCCGACCCGGTAGTCGACCGGTCACCGCGCAACCGCCCGACGCCCAGCGTCCGGCCCCAGCTGCTGGCTAGAATCCGCTGGCTAGAAACGCAAAGGGGAGGCCGACAAGGTCGACCTCCCCTCTTTCGTACGCGCTATGGCGGCGAGAGGCGCTACTCGGCAGCCTGCTCCTCGACGGCAGGGGCCTCGGTGGCCTCAGCGGGCTCGGCAGGGGCCTCGGCGGCAGCCTTGGCGGCCTCGGCAGCGGCCTTCTTGGCGTACTCGGCAGCGCGCTTGGCCTTGGCGGCAGCCTTGGCCTCGGCAGCGGCCTTGCGGGCGGCCTCGGCCTCGGCGGCCTTGGCAGCCTTGGCGGCCTTGGCGGCCTTGGCCTTCTCGAGCTGGGCCTGGGCGGCGCCGCCGAACTTGTCGGCGAAGCGCTGGACGCGACCGCCGGTGTCAACGAGCTTCTGCTGGCCGGTGTAGAAGGGGTGGCACTTGTCGCAGAGGTCGATGCTCATCTCGGGAACGGTGGCGCGGGTGACCCACGTGTTGCCGCAGGTGCAGCGCACCGTGCACTGCATGTACTTGGGATGGATGTTCTGCTTCATGGATGGCTCCTTTGCTGGGCCTGGTTTCCGACCAGGCGAGGGGTGTGGTGCTGCCCGGTTTCCGACCGGAGCAGTCAAGCTTTTAGATAGTAGCAGATTGAACGCGGGCACTGCGTGAAGATTTGTCGCATAATCGGAAGGTCCGCAAGCTTAGGTCCGCAAGCTTAGGTCCGCAAACCCAGGAGGCCACATGTTCCTCGCCATCGACGTGGGCAACACCCAGACGACCATCGGACTCCTGGACGATGCCGGCAGCACCGTGCACGGCTGGCGCATGTCCACCACCGCTACCGACACCTCCGACATGCTGCATGCCCGCATCTTCACGGACTTCATGATGGACGGTCTCGACCTCGGCTGCGTGACCGCCGCCGGCGTGGCCTGCGTGGTCCCGCGGCTCTCGCGCGCCTGGTGCCGCTGCCTCACGGCCCACCTGGGACACCAGCCCCTCATGGTCACGGCCGGACAGGACTACGGCATGGTCGTGAACATGCCCGACCCCAGGCAGGTGGGTGCCGACCGCATAGCCAACGCCATCGCCGCACGCGAGACCTACGGGGCACCCGTGATCGTGGTGGACTTTGGCACGGCGACGAACATCGACGTCGTGGATGCCACCGGGGCATATCGGGGCGGCACTATCTCGCCCGGGCTCATGCTCTCCGCCGACGCGCTCTTCTCGCGCGCGGCAAAGCTCTCCAGCGTGCCCGTGGAGGCCCCGGGCCACACCTTGGGCGCCACGACCGAGGAGGCCGTGCAGGCAGGTCTGGTGGTAGGCGCGGCGGCCCAGGCCGAGGGGCTCGTGGCTCGCATCAGGGCCGAGCTGGGTGCCCCGACCGCGACCGTGGTGGGCACGGGCGGCCTGGCCCGCACCGTGAGCGCCGCGACCGACGTATTCGACGCGATCGACCCGGACCTCACCCTACGCGGCATCCACCGGATCTGGCTCCATGAGCAGGAGAGGAACTAGCGGGCAGCAGGGGGTACTCCCCTAGTGCCCGGTGGGCAGAAAGGGGTACTCCCCTAGTGCCCGGTGGGGCGGCGGACGCCCGCCTGCTCGTGCGAGAACTCGATGTCGCGACCCAGGGAGTTGCGGACCGTCACGCGACCCCACATGTCGAGCCCCGCCAGGGTCCCGCGGGCGAACACGCGGCCGTTGGGGTACACGACCTCCACCCCCTGCCCCATGAGGGGCAGGGCATCGTAGTAGTCGCTGGCCACGGGCGAGATGGGCCCGGCCTTGGCGCCGCCGGCGTTGACCACCGCCGCCCAGGCATCCACGCGCGACGTCATGTGGTCGCGCAGGCTCGCGGCCACGCGCCCCGCCTCCGGCAGCTCCACGCCCTCCACGGGCGAGAGGTCCAACGCCACGTCCGCCACCACGAACATGCCACCATCGCCGTAGCCGGCCGTGGTCCCCACGCCGGCCACGCGGCCATCCGGGCCCACGACCTCGAAGGGCCAGCCGATGCCCACGCCCGCGGCGCCCAGCTCCCGCAGGGCCTCGCAGACGGCCAGGGTGGCCACGTAGGGGACGCCCGCAAGGTAGGCCATGGGCACGCCAGGCACCAGCACCACCTGGACCACCAGGCTGCCGTCCGCATCCTGGCTCCACGCGTATGTGCCGTGGGGCGCGCCCGCGCGTGCGGCCTCCACCAGGTCGTGCCACCCGCCCGCAGCCTCGACGGGCCGGGGCTCCATGTCCTTGTCCATGGTGGCCTCGCTACTCCCAGGTGATGGGGCCCAGGTCGTCCACCACGTGTCCCACGCGGTCCTCGCGCGCCACCACGTTCACACCGCCATGACGGAGGAACCGCTCGGGGTCGTGCATGAGGTCCTCCATGGGGAGGATCACGAAGTCACGCTCGCCCAGGCGCGGGTGCGGCAGCACGAGCTTGCGGCCCGCGTGCTCCTCGCCCTCCACCCACACGAGGTCGCAGTCGATGGTTCGCGGCTCGCTACCGGCCACCTTGGGGTCGCGGTCAGCCTCACGGGTACGGTCGAGCGCGTCCTCGATGGACTTGAGGTGGTCGAGAAGGACGAGCGGGTGCAGCTCGGTGCGGATCTCGGCCACGGCGTTTGCCACGGGATCGACCAGACCATAGGCCGGCTCGGACTCGTAGGCGTGGCTCACGGACACCACGCAGGTAAGGGGGATGTCGTCGATCAGCTGGACGGCACGGGTGAGGTAGGCCAGGCGGTCGCCCACGTTGGACCCCAGCGCCACGAAGCCCTGGCGGGAGTCCTTGTGCGACACGGACCAGTAGGCGTTTATCGCCTGCGCAGTGCCCGCCACGTCGTGCACGCGCAGGATCCGCGCACCGCTGGCGATGGCCGAGATGCAGATGCCATAGGTGGCCGCATCGCGATCCGAGGCAGCGTCCACGCCAGAGACCGCCCCCACGAAGCGCTTGCGCGACACGGCGCAGAGGACCGGATAGCCCATGGACACCATGGAGCGGGTGGCCCGCTGGATGACCACGTCCTCGTCGGCGAACTTGTCGAAGCCGGGACCCGGGTCCACGCAGATGCGGTCGTGGCTCACGCCGGCGCGCATGAGGATGCGGGCCTGGTCGCCCAGGAAGCCCATGACCTGACGCATGATGGGCGCCTCATCGGGCAGGGTAAAGCGGTGCTGCGACGTGACCTGGCGCGGCGTGGCGCGGACGGGGCGGCTCTCGTCGAGAAGGACCTCGCGACGGGCCACATGAGAACCAAGACCCTCCTGGTCCCAGTGCATGACCACGCAGCCGCAGTTGGTGGAGGCGGCCACCTGGACCATGTCGGGGTCGGTGAAGCCCGACACGTCGTTGATGATGGAGGCCCCCAGGCGCACGCACATCTTGGCCACGTCGGCATGACGGGTGTCCACCGAGACGATGGCGCCCTCGGCCACGAGCGCCCGGACCACCGGCACGATGCGCTCGGCCTCCTCCTGGGAGGACACGGGGGTGTGGCCCGGACGCGTGGACTCGCCGCCCACGTCGATGATGTCCGCCCCCTCGTCGAGCATCTGCAGGCCACGCGCGATTGCCTTCTGGTGGTCGAGGTTCTGGCCACCGTCCGAGAAGGAGTCCGGGGTCACGTTCAAGATGCCCATGATGCGCGGGCGTGCGAGCGAGATCTCGTGCGAACCACAGCGCCACGTGGCGTAGTTCTCCCTGAGCATGACCGTCTACCTCCCACGACCCGGATTCGCGGGGCGCCCTCCCCCGCCCGTGCCCAGCTGCATGCGACACGGTAGCAATTCTTGAGAATCCAAGATATTGTAGCCGTTATGCGTTTGCCGCTGACCTCCGACCTCCACAGAGGCCGCATGCACCGGGCACTTCACCGAATGTCCGCGGAGCTTGGGCTCGGCTGAGGGGCGCCCGGCGTACACGAGGCGGATCACGCCGGGCGCCGCGTGGCCTCGCGCGGCCCAGCGCCCGGTACTAGAAGTCGAACGCCTTGGCTATGTCGCAGGCGCACACGAGCTCGGCGCCGGAGTCCTGGGGCGTGGGCTGGAGGTTGCACACCACCAGGTGCTTGCCGCCGAAGTAGTTCACGAGCCCCGCCGCCGGGTAGACCACGAGCGACGTCCCGCCGATCACGAGGAGGTCGGCCTCCGAGATGGCGTTCACCGCGTCGATGATGTCGCGCTCCTTGAGGGACTCCTCGTAGAGGACCACGTCGGGCTTGACCACACCGCCGCACTTGTCGCAGCGCGGGATGCCCGTGGTGCCCAGGACCCACTCCTCGGAGTAGACGGCGCCGCACTTGCGGCACACGTTGCGGTGGGTCGAGCCGTGGAGCTCGATCACGCGCTTGGAGCCGGCGGCCTGGTGGAGGCCGTCGATGTTCTGGGTCACGATCGCCGCCAGGTGCCCTTGGGCCTCGAGCTCCGCGAGCTTGGTGTGGCAGCGGTTGGGCCGGGCCTCGGGCACGCACATGACATGGCGGTAGAAGTCGTAGAACTCCTCCGTGTGGGACACGAAGAAGGAGTGCGAGAGCATCTCCTCGGGCGGGTACTTGTATCCCCGCTGGTTGTAGAGGCCGTTGGGGCTGCGGAAGTCCGGGATCCCACTCGCGGTGGAGACGCCCGCCCCGCCAAAGAAGACCGCCCGCTTGGATTGCTCGAAGAGCTCGCTCAGCTCACCCGCCGCCTCAGCGGGATCCGTGATCGTGCGTGCCATGATGCCCCTTCCGCCCGGGACCCTCGCGGCCGTGATTGCCGTACCGCGGCCAGCCTGTTGGTCCCATCGTAGTACGAGCGCCACGCGAAGTGCGGTCACGGCCAGCCGCGTGTCACAGAAGTGTCTGACACTTCTGTGACATCATGCGAGGCCGATCGCCGTCCCAACCAAGCGCACGGCCAACGCCACGAGCCAGGCCACCACGCACTGCAGGGCCACCACCCGCGCCGCGTACTTGCCGCCCAGCTCGCCGCGGACGGCGCTTATCGCAGCCACGCAAGGGGTGTAGAGCAGCACGAAGGTGAGGAACACGAAGGCCGAGAGGGGCGTGAACACGCTGGCCAGCTGCGCCGCGGAGGACCCCAGCAGCACGCTGATGGTGCTCATGACGCTCTCCTTGGCCACGAAGCCCGTGACGAGCGCCGTGGAGATGCGCCAGTCGGAGAAGCCCAGCGGGGCGAAGACCGGCGCGATCAGGCTGCCCAGCAGGGCCAGGATGCTCTCCGACTGGTCGGCGGCCACGTTGAGGCCGGGGTCGAAGGTCTGCAGGAACCAGATGACCACGCTGGCCAGGAAGATGATGGTAAAGGCCTTGGTCAGGAAGCCCTTGGCCTTCTCCCAGGCCAGCATCATGGTGGTCTTGAGGCTGGGCATGCGGTAGTTGGGCAGCTCCATGATGAAGGGTACCGGCTCGCCGCGGAAGGTGGTGTGCTTGAGCACCAGGGCGGCCACGATGCCCACCAGGATGCCCATGAGGTAGAGCGCCACCATGGCCAGCCCCGCATGGCGGGGGAAGAAGGCCGCGCATATGAGCGTGTAGATGGGCAGCTTTGCCGAACAGCTCATGAAGGGCGTCAGCAGCACCGTCATCTTGCGGTCGTGCTCGGAGGGCAGGGTGCGCGTGGCCATGATGGCTGGCACCGAGCAGCCGAAGCCTATGAGCATGGGCACGAAGCTGCGGCCGGAGAGGCCCAGGCGGCGCAGGGGTTTGTCCATCACGAAGGCGACACGGGCCATGTAGCCCGAGTCCTCCAGGATGGAGAGCAGGATGAAGAGCACCACGACGATGGGCATGAAGACCACCACGGCTCCCACACCGGCCACGATGCCGTCCACCAGGAGCGACTGGACCACGGGGTTGAGGCTGGTCGTGGCCAGCGCCGAGGCAAACCACTCCTGGAAGGCGCTTATCGCCACGTCCAGAAGGTCGGAGAGCCGCTGGCCGATCACGTCGAAGGTGAGCCAGAAGACCAACGCCATGATGAGGATGAAGGTCGGCGCCGCGGTGTAGCGGCCCGTGAGGATGCGGTCGATCCTGAGCGAGCGCTCGTGCTCGCGGCTCTCGTGGGGCTTCTTTACGCAGCGGGCGCACACGTCCTCGATGAAGGCGAAGCGCATGTCGGCCAGAGCGGCCAGACGGTCGGCGCCGGACTCCTCCTCCATCTGGGAGATCACGTGCTCCACGGCGTCGGACTCGTTGCGCTCCAGGGCAAGCGAGCGCGCTACCCGCTCGTCACCCTCGATGAGCTTGGTGGCGGCGAAGCGCGGCGGGATGCCCGCGCGGTCGGCGTGGTCGGCTATGAGGTTGGCGATGCCGTGAATGCAACGGTGCACGGCGCCGCCGTCCGGCCCGTCGGGCTCACAGAAGTCGATGCGCCCCGGGCGGTCGTGGAAGCGCGCCACGTGCATGGCGTGCTCCACCAGCTCCTCGATGCCCTCGTTCTTGGCGGCCGAGATGGGCACCACCGGCACGCCCAGCAGGCTCTCCAGGGCGTTAACGTCCACCGAGCCGCCGTTTGCCAAGAGCTCGTCCATCATGTTGAGCGCGACGACCATGGGGACGTCGAGCTCCATGAGCTGGAGCGTGAGGTAGAGGTTGCGCTCGATGTTGGTGGCGTCCACGATGTCGATGATGGCGTCGGGCTTGGACTCGATGATGAACTCGCGCGACACCACCTCCTCGCCCGTGTAGGGCGAGAGGGAGTAGATACCCGGAAGGTCCGTGACCGTGGCCTCGGGGTGGGTCTTGAAGGTGCCGTCCTTGCGGTCCACCGTGACGCCGGGGAAGTTGCCCACGTGCTGGTTTGAGCCCGTGAGCTGGTTGAAGAGGGTCGTCTTGCCACAGTTCTGGTTGCCGGCAAGGGCGAAGGTCACGGGCTCGCCCTTGGGGGTCACGCAACCGGACGCCTTGGGCGAGAAGCGCTTGTCGTCCGCCGTGGGCTCGCCGATGGCAGGGTGCTCGCTCACGCCGCACGAGAGCTCCACGCGCTCGGCGTTGTGGGCGGCATGGACGTCGCGCAGGGTGATGTTTGCCGCGTCGGCCTTGGCGATTGTGAGCTCGTAGCCGCGCAGGCGGATCTGCATGGGGTCGCCCATGGGTGCGAGCTTGACCATGGTGACCTCCGTGCCAGGCGTGAGGCCCATGTCGAAGATATGCTGACGGAGGTGCTTGTCGTCGCAGTCGACCGAGGCGACTATGGCGTCCTTGCCGATCTCCAGGCTGTCCAGTTGCATTGGTGCGTCCCTTTGGGCTCGTTAGCGTTCGACTGGGCTAACTCTAGCACCCTTTGGGGCCGTGGCACAAAGCCGTCTGCACGTTTGTGTCACAGAAGTGTCAGTCACTTCTGTGACATTGCATATTTGATGCTAAAATAGAACATCCGTGCATGGCCAATACGCGGTATAGTCCTCCCCACCTACGGCGGAGGGGGCGTTCATGGGTCGCGCGGAGAGGACGGTTTCGGAGTCCGGCTACTATCACGTGGTGCTCAAGGCGAACGGCGGGCAGCTGCTCTTCGAGACCGACGCGGACCGCCGCGCATTCCTGAGCATTCTGGCGTACGTCGCAGAAAAGTCCGAGCTGGGCATACATGCCTGGTGCCTCATGGGCAACCACGTGCACCTTCTGCTCTCGGATCGGGAGGGGAACCTCAGCGTGGCCATGCAGGTGCTGGCCGCTACCTACGCGCGCCGCTTCAACAGCCGTGCCGGGCGTGACGGTGCCGTCTTTCAGCCACGCTTCTATAGCAGCCCCATCGAGGACGACGGCTACCTCCTCTCTGCGGTTCATTACATCCACGCAAACCCGCAGAATGCCGGCATATGTGCAGCTGCCGACTATCCATGGAGCAGCTACCACGAGTATCTCGGTCAGCCGACCCTCTCCGACACCGCCCTCGTGCTCGACCTGCTCGGGGGCAGGGGCGGCTTCATCGAGTTCAGCTCTGCACCAGATCAAAGGAGCTACCGATTCGAGGGCCCCACGCGCGTGGCGGCAGACGAGATGTACGACCTCGCCGTGGGTGCGCTCGACGGGAGGGACCCCACGGACCTCAAGCGCCTGCCACCAGAGGAGCGCAACGCCGGGCTGGAGAGCCTGAGGGAGGCGGGACTCTCGCTACGCCAGATCCAGATGGTCTCTGGGATAGGCTACAGGACCGTCCAGCGCATCCTGTGTCACAAAAGTGTCTGACACTTTTGTGACAGGGCTGCCAAGAAGGCCTCGGGCGTGCGGCAGGCCATGAGCTCGGCCGGGAAGTGGGTCTCATCGAGAAGGGCGTCGGTGGCATCGTGGCGCCCCACCATCCACGAGATGTGCGCGTCGGACCCGAACGACATGGGCACACCCAGCTCGGCGCAGCGCTCCACGATCTGCCGGCAGCGATCCAGCGAGCCCGCGCGCTTCTCGCCCACCAGGCTCGACTCGTTGACCTCCACGAGCACGCCGGCGTCCCGGCAGGCGGCGAGCACCTCGTCGAGGTCGAAGTCCAGGCCGGTGCGGCCGATGTGGCCCAGCACGAGCACCTTGGGCTCCTCGATCACACGCCGGTACATGCGCGTGACCTCGGCCCGCGAGGCGCCTTGAGCGAACGTGCCGTCATGCACGCTCGCCACCACGTAGTCGCACTCGGCGAAGGCGATCTCCTTGAGGGTGCGCGGCCTGCTCATGGGCCGGCCCGACGGGTTGGTGGTGTAGGTGATGTCCCCGCCAAAGAAGGCGCCGTCGAGGCTCACGATGTCCGCCTCGCAGCCGCGCAGGAGCTGGACGCCATGCCACTCGCGCGGCCAGCAGTGCATGTTCTGGAAGTACTGGAAGTTGTGCAGCTCCTGGGTGGGAAAGAGCATGCACGAGAAGTGGTCGGTTATTCCCAGGAGCCCCATGCCGTGCTCGGCCGCCGCCCGCACGTCCTCCTCCACCGTGGAATAGGCGTGGCGCGAGAAGAGCGTGTGCGTGTGGACGTCGCAGGCTATGGGCACGGCCATGGGGCTCCCTTCCGGCATGAATATCAATCTTCTAATGTCACAGAAGTGACTGACACTTTTGTGACACTAGCGGTAGGACTCGGCGAGCTTGGCCCAGGCGGGCATGGAGTTGACGATGGTCTCGTGGCTCACGCAGTAGCCCACGCGCACCCAGCCGCCGCAGCCAAAGCTCGTGGACGGCACGGGCAGGAGCTCCAGGGCCTTGGCCCGCTGGAAGAAGGCCTCGCAGTCCGGCTCCAACGCCTTGACCCACAGGTAGAAGGCGCCATCCGGCTCCACGTACTCGTAGCCCAGCTTGCTGAGGCCCTCGGTGAGCGCCTTGCGGTTCTCGGCGTAGGCCTGCACGTCGCTCGGCACGTCCACGCAGTCCATGAGGACGCGCTGGAAGAGCGCCGGCGCGCACACGAAGCCCAGCTTGCGGGCAGCGCCCGCCACCGTGGGCACGAGCACGTCGTGCTCGGGGTTGGTGCCCGGCACCAGCACCCAGCCGATGCGCTCGCCCGGCAGGGAGAGCGCCTTGGAGTAGCTGTAGCACACGATGGTGCGGTCGTAGATCGAGGGCACCCAGGGGATCGCCTTGCCATAGCTGATCTCGCGGTAGGGCTCGTCGGACACGAGGTAGACCTGGGTGCCCAAGGCCTCCTCGCGCTCGTGCAGGACCTCGGCCAGCGCGCGCAGGGTCTCCTCGGTGTAGACCACGCCCACCGGGTTGTTGGGGCTGTCGATCACGACGGCCTTGGTGTGCGGGGTGATGGCCGCGCGCACGGCCTCGGTGTCCACCTGGAAGGTCTTGTCGTCTGCCATGACCTCCACGCACGTGGCACCCGCGGTCTCGACCCACACGCGATACTCGGGGAAGTAGGGCGCGATCACGATGATCTCGTCGCCGGGGTTGACGAGCGCGTTGAAGGTGATGGTAAGCGAGGCCGCGGCGCCGCAGCTAAGGTAGAGGTCGCCCGCCTCGTAGCTCGTGCCGTAGCGACGGTTGAGCGAGTCGGCCACGGCCTTGCGGGCTGCGGGCATGCCCGGACCCGGCGTGTAGCCATGGAGCTCAAGCGAGGGCAGGTCGAGCGCCCGCTCGATGGAGGCGCGCACCTCGGCCGGCGCCGGCACTGAGGGGTTGCCCAGCGAGAAGTCAAAGACGTTCTCTGCACCGATCTCCGCCTTGCGGCGGCTGCCATAGGCGGCGATCTCGCGGATGGAAGACTTGGACGAGCCGTATGCGTAGCTCTTCTCGTTGATGGACATGGGACCTCCTTGCGTCTGGGTGACCTTGTCATTGTACGCGCGACGAGCTTGCAGAGCCTATCATCTTCAGTTGGAACGCAATCAACTGCCGTTGTGGGAGGGTCGATGCTGAGTTCGATACTTGTATGCATCATCGCCTGCCTTGGAATCGCCTTCATTCTTGTCGTGTTTGTCGATAATGCTGCAGGGCGTCGACAGAGAGTTGCTGGACGGCGTGCCGCAGTGGCATGCCTCTTGCTCTCCATGGCACTCGTCTCTTGCTCGGCAATGGCAGCACGCTCTACGACACCAAGTTTGGCAAAGACCTCCGATCAGTCCACGCCTACTTCCAACAACTTCAATCAGGACTTGGGCACAGATAAGAGCGGGGACAAGGGCGCGGCTCCCGATACGGACGCCAGGTCCGACAGCGTCGATGATTCCGCACCTATGCCAGTGGAGCCGCAAGACAACAGTTTCGGCTCAGGCGTGCCATCAGAGTCGGCCGTCTATACCGCCTGGTCGGAGGTCGAGAGCCCCAATTACGTGCGATTGGTGGGCGACGCGCAGATTGCGAGTCCGGTCGAGCCCGGACAGGTCATCTATTCCGAGCCTGACGCGCTGGGCCGCACGCAGCAAGTCCGCGCATGCATCACACGTCAGATGATGGACGAGGGAGAGGCTCGCAAGCGGGGCGAGATGCCCAACCCTGCCGGCTGGCCCGCACAGAACTTCGAGGCAGACATCGCCCTTCCCACCGGCAGGACCTATCATGGCTGGTTCTGGAACCGCTGCCACCTGCTCGCGAAGTCCTTGGGCGGTAGCGAGGATGTCCGGAACCTGGTCACAGGTACTCGCATGCTCAACGTGGGCGCAAATGATGGTCAGGGCGGCATGGACATGTTCGAGACGGCTATCCGCAGCTGGCTGGGCTACTACCCGGACGTCACGGTCCAATACGTTGCCACCCCGATCTATGAGGGCGACGAGCTCATCTGCCGCTCTGTCATGGTGGACGTACTCTCCTCAGACGGCGCGCTCAACGAGCGCCTGGAGGTCTACAACGCCGCCAAGGGCTACCGGATCGACTACTCGACGGGCAGCGTGATGGCGCAGGAGTAGCCTCGCACCCGCGGCCCCTATGTCAGGTCTGCCATCACGACTTGGAAGCCTGGGCAGATGCCTGACTCCACGGGCACGTCAAAGGGCAGGATCTGGGGCGCGGCGTCCTCCTCATAGCGGTAGGCCGTCGTGCGCCCGCGCTCGGGATCCACGATCCAGTACTCCCGCACGCCCGCCTCGCTGTAGAGCGCGTTCTTGACCGCGTAATCCATGTGCCGGCTGGAGGGGCTCACGACCTCCACCACAAGGTCTGGCGCTCCCTCGCACCCGCGGTCGGACAGTTTGCCCTTATCGCAGACAACGAGGACGTCTGGCTCCACGAACGTGGAGTCGTCGGCATTCAAGTTCACGGCAAAGGGCGATACGATCGCCGCACAAGATAGCTTCTTGGTATCTATGTAGTCGCTGACGACGCGATACAGTCCCCCTACCAGCCTCTGATGCGTCCAAGTAGGCGATGCCATGTCGTAGAGCTCGCCTCCTATGAGCTCCGCGCGCTGGCCGTCCGGCAGGTTCCAGTAGTCCTCAGCGGTGTAAGTCATGTCATCAACCTTCAACGCGCTCGTTCCCGCCCATGCGAAGTTCGCCGCCCTCATCGTACCATGCCCCCATCCATGTCGGAGATTCTCGTCGCATGGCACCAGTATAGAACGCTCGTTCTTGTTGTCAAGTACATTTGTTCGTAATTCTCAGGCATCTCCAGCTTGGCTGCCCCCGGCATACAAAAAAAAGGACCGGAGACAACTGCCTCCGGCCCCTGCACCTTCGTGGTCGGGTTGACTGGATTTGAACCAGCGACCTCTCGGTCCCGAAAAAGTTCCAGCGCTCAAAGATAGGCTTTACCGTTCTGGCCGTCAAGTCTCTTTTCGGTATTTGACCTGCGGTTTTGTCAACAAGGAACGATTCCGTCAAGTATTGTCGCTTCCATCAACGGAAGGACGTTTGTGGCCAGTTTGTGGCCAATCGGAGCCGGGTTTTGTGGCCACTCCCGAACGCCCAAGTCGACGGAAGGACATAGCCTATGAAGCCGATGAAGTACTCGAACCCCTCCGTGAGAGACCGTGGGGGCGGACACTGGCAGGCACGCTTCAGGTACAAGGAGGGGGACAAGTGGAGGACCCTCTCCAGGAACTTCGAGGCGACGTCGAAGAGGGACGCGAACAAGAAGGCGGCCCAGCTCCACAGACAACTCGAGGAGGAGGCGGAGCTCGCCAAGTTCCGAGTGCTGCTCGTCATGGACGAGGACGAGGCCGTCTTGGAGAGGTTCCTCGAGAAGTACATCTCCGGGATAGAGGGGTCGGGGCAGATCGAGAGGACGACCGCGGCGGGGTACCGCTCCTCGGCGGCCCACATCTGCAGGTACCTCGGCGACGTCAGGATCGACGACATCACCGCCGACATGATCGTCTCGATGCAGAGGAGGCTCCTCACCGAGGACGGCCTGTGCCCGGACTCCGTGGCCAAGGACCACCGGCTGCTCAAGCAGGCCCTGTCCTACGCCGTGGAGACCGGGGCGCTCGCCAAGAGCCCGTTCACGAAGTCGCTCAAGGCCCCGAAGAGGCGCCGCCGAGAGCCCAACGCCCTCGACGACTCCGAGCGCCAGAGGCTGCTCGCCGCACTCGACACCATGGTCGACAGCGAGCTCACGATCGCGGTGAGGCTCGGGCTCTCCGCCGGCCTCAGGCGCGAGGAGATATGCGGGCTCAGGTGGCGCGACATCGACTTCAAGAGGGACCTCATCCTCGTCAGGAACGCGGTC
>CADAUA010000018.1 GCA_902791035.1 uncultured Coriobacteriaceae bacterium
TTTCCCTCCGTCTCCTACGCAACGACGGATTCTAGGCGATGCCCGCCTCTCCTCCCACCGGTGCCGGTGGGCTCCTACACCACTTCCGTGGACACTACCACTTGGCCGCCTCTAAGCGGGTGAGGCTTCCCAAATGGGGACAATCGCGACGCTTAGCCCTACCTAAGCGGCAGATTCTTCCCACATCGGGACACTTTGGACGTTTGAGGTCCCGTAAGTGTCTCGTTCTTCCGGGGTGGGGACTGTAGAGACGCATAGCCTATCCTGGATTCGACCAGCACTCGGCTGCTCTGTCAAGAAATGAGCCCCTCCCGCGGTGTGGCGAAAGGGGCGTCGTGTGTGGTGGGCCCAGAGGGATTCGAACCCCCAACCCAGGGATTATGAGTCCCCTGCGCTAACCGTTGCGCCATAGGCCCGTCTACAAGAAGAAGGGCGGCGACCAAAGCCGCCGCCCGCAGTTCACATGGTGGAGAATAGGGGATTCGAACCCCTGACCTCATGACTGCCAGTCATGCGCTCTCCCAACTGAGCTAATTCCCCGTGCGTTGGTGCGGGAATTACTATAACAGACCAGCGAACTCGGTCAAGCATCTTTTTTGGGGAACCCAAAAGGTTTTCCGTACCGAGCGGGAACCGTGAGGTCACACGTGCCACGAGCCGTCGTGTGGGGTAGATTGTAATCATATGGGTTCCCCGATAACGGAGGTTGAATATGTCGCCTGAGGCACGGAAGCTCAAGATGACCAGTCTGGTAACGATGTTTGCGGGCCTCGCAGTTGCCGTGCTGGGCGTCGTCCTTCTCGTCATGGATGCCGACGTGACGGACGCCTTCGTCCTAGTTGGAGGCCTCATCACGACCCTCCTCGGTGCTCAGGCGGCACGCGTTGCCAACGTTCCCTCCAATGCCAAGTCACTCCTGGTCCCGAGCGGTATCGTTACGGCTGCCGATGCCGCGGCAGGCGCGGGCGCTGGTGCCCTCGCTGCACCTATTGTCCCGTCGGTGATCCTCCTTTGCGTTGCGGCCGTTCTTGCGCTCGCCGTGCTAGTGGTGGCTGGTCAGGTGAAGAAGGCCCTAGAACGTGTGTAGCTGCGGCTCTTACGGCATGCAGAGGCCCTCCGCCATCGCATTCGATGTGGATGACACCCTCTACGACCTCTCCTGGGCCTTCCACAAGGCCTGTGATGAGCTCTTGGGGCCTCAGGTCTTCTCGGAGCGCCTCTTCCAGCGCTTCCGCGCCAGGTCGGACGAAGCGTACCAGGAGCATCTGGCAGGGGAGTGCGACTTCCTTGAGATGCGAGTGCGGCGGATCTGGCGGGCTCTGGGAGATGTCCGCATCTCGGTGAGTCCTGCAGAGGCGCTCAAGATCCAGGAATGCTACGAGAGCTATCAGTCACACATTGAACTTACTGGAACGGTGCGCGGCATGCTGGACGAATGCGTTCGGGCCCGTATGCCAATCGCGATCGTCTCCAACGGCAACGCGCGTCACCAGTGGGACAAGATCGAGTGCTTGGGCCTGGTCCAATGGTTTCCGCGTGACCTCATCGTCGTCTCCGGCGATGTGGGGGCAACCAAACCCGAGCAAGGGATCTTCGATGAGGCCCTGCGGAGGCTTGCTGTGCCTGCGGACGAGGCCTGGTTCGTTGGCGACACATGGGAGAACGACATCATGGGCCCGGCACGAGCTGGCTGGCACACCGTGTGGTTCAACCGGCGTCACTACCCGCAACCGCCCGTCGACGTGAGCCCGGAAGTGACGGTGGACACAGAGGAGGAGATGGCCCAGGTGGTTGGGGAGCTGCTGAGAGCATAGGCATCGCCGGGAAGGGGCGAGCCTGATTTTGTCCCTATTTTGCGCACGTGGGTTGTACTCGTCACATGCTTTGCATAAAAAAAGAGGCCAGACACTAGGTCTGACCTCGTCTTTTGTATGGTGGGCGATGCTGGATTCGAACCAGCGACCCCATCCGTGTGAAGGATGTGCTCTACCCCTGAGCCAATCGCCCGTGCGAGAAAGTACTATACCAAAGTTCTGGCGTTCGTAAAGCCCCAATTCTCAAATTATGGAGACGAGTTATGGGGTATGCTATCAGCCTACAGACAAGTACATGCGTTCGAAAGGCTTAACAGATGGCAAAAGGGAGGGAAGCACACCGGTCGCCAGTGGCGCGACGCACCTTGCACTACTTCTGGCAGGTCACGAGAACCCTACTCGCTCACCATGCGCTTCAACATGATGAGCTCCACCATGCAGCGCCTCAACCAGGCGTTCGGCAACGCCGAGGACATGACGCGAATCCTGGACGAGCCGCGATTGGTCGCGGACGTGCCCGGCGCCAAGCGGTTGGAGGTGGAGAAGGGCTCCATAGACTTCGAGCACATCACCTTCCGCTACTCCGACGCCAAGTCCACGGACCTCGTGTTCCGGGACTTCAACCTGCACATACCCGCAGGTCAGCGAGTAGGCCTGGTGGGCGTTTCCGGTTCGGGCAAGACCACGTTGACCAAGCTGCTGCTGCGTCTGTCGGACATCCAGGAAGGACGGATTCTCGTTGACGGCCAGGACGTGAGCCGCTGCACGCAGCAGAGCCAACGTCACAATATCGCCTACGTACCTCAGGAGGCCCTTCTCTTCCATCGGAGCATACGTGACAACATTGCCTATGGCAGGCCCGATGCCACAGACGAGGAGGTCCGCGAGGCGGCAAGGCAGGCAAACGCCCTCGGGTTCATCGACCGGCTGCCCGATGGCATGAACACCATGGTGGGAGAGCGTGGAATTAAGCTCTCCGGAGGGCAGAGGCAACGCGTTGCCATCGCGAGAGCCATCCTGGCAGACGCCCCCATCCTGGTGCTCGACGAGGCCACGAGCGCACTGGACAGCGAGTCCGAACACCTGGTCCAGGAGGCGCTTGTAAACCTGATGAGGGGACGCACGTCCATCGTGGTGGCGCATCGCCTGTCCACCGCGGCGGCACTCGACCGCATCGTGGTCTTGGACGGGGGCCGTGTGGTGGAAGACGGGCGCCATCAGGACCTGGTGGAGCATGACGGCGAGTACGCGCATCTCTGGAACCGCCAGACCGGCGCGTTTCTGGAGACGGGGGATTGATTCCCAGCTACAATCGTTATGACTGTGTGATAGTGGTCCCGCAACCAAAGAGGCACGAAAGGCGGACGCATGAAGGCCAGCTCCAAGCGCACCCTGCAGAACATAGGCGTGGTCCTCGCCACTGCGGTGATTCTTGCTCTGGGCCTTGTGGGCATGTATGCCGTCTTGAAGTACACCTCCCTCGGGGAGGAGAGAAACAACGTACAAGCTGAGCGGCAGGCCGCCATGGAGGCAGAGGCTGCTGAGGACGGCTCAGGTGCAGCAGAGCCCCAGGGCAGCGAGCAGTACTCGGGTTCCGGTCTGAGCGAGGACGAGATCAACTCGAGGACGTCCCAAATTGTGGACGGTATGACCACCAAGGAGAAGGTGTCCCAGCTCTTCTTCGTGTCGCCCGAGACCCTCATGCAGGTGAATGCTGCCACCGATGCCGGCAGCTATACGGCCGCCTACTACGATATCTACCCCGTAGGCGGCATGATCTACGGGAAGAAGAACCTCCAGAGCAAGAGCCAGGTCCAGAAGCTGCTCTCGAACATGCAGGATTACGCCCAGGACAGTGCGGCGGTGCCCTTGCTCCTGGGAATCGTCGAGGAGGGCGGGGAGGTCGCGCCCATTGCCAACGACGGCAACTTCGACGTTCAGAAGGTAAGTGACGCCGCAGACACCGCATCAGACGACGATGCGAGGGCGAACGCCACGACGATCGGAAGCTACCTCTCGGACCTGGGCTTCAACGTCGACATCGCCCCCATGGCGGACGTCTCAACGAGCAACGGGTCCTACCAGCAGCGCACCTTCGCCTCCAACCCCCAGGACGTGAGCTCCCGCGTGATTGCGCAGGTACAGGGATACCTCTCGTGCGACGTCCTGCCCTGCGTCAAGTACTTCCCGGGCGAGGGCGCGGTGGCGGGCGACCCCGAGAACGAGTCCACGCAGAGCCAGGCCACGGTGGAAGATCTGCGAGAGAAGGACATCGTGCCCTTCCAGGAGGCCATCGACGCTGGGGCTCCCATGGTCATGGTGGGCACGACTTCCTTCGTGGAGGTCTCCGGCGACGACACGCCGGCGTGCCTGAGCACCAAGGTGGTCACGGGCGAGCTCAGGAACACGCTGGGCTACGAGGGCGTCGTTCTCACCGCACCGCTGAACACTTCGGCCATCTACAGCGACTACACGAGCGGGAATGCCGCGGTACAGGCAATCCAAGCCGGATGCGACATGATCGTGGAACCTATGGGCTTCCTCGATGCATACCAGGCGGTACTCTCTGCCGTGCAGACAGGGAAGATCTCAGAGGAGCGGCTTGACGAGTCGGTGACGCGCATCGTGCGGATGAAGCTCCGGCTCAAGGGTGCCGACGAGTTCCTGGGCAAGAAGGGCGGCTCCGAGGGGAGCAGTTCCGACCAGACGTCGGCCACGGCCTCCGGCACGTCGAACACGACTGGTGCTTCCGGCACTTCGGCTTCCTCGGGCACCACTTCGGCTTCTGCAGGCAAGCAGGACTAGGTGCATGCTGGCGCAGTCGCGTACGGAAAGGAACTGGCATGGAACAGGTTCCCCTCGATGCGGACGAGCGCTTCTCGCAGCCCTTCTGCCCTCATTGCGGCTCAAGGTTGGTGCTCCGGGAGCAACCGGAGGACGGCCCTGAGCCTTGGTGCCCCGTCTGCGGGACTTGGCGCTATCCGGGCTTCTCCACGGCCTGCTCGATGATCGTGCTGGACCCGAGCAGTGAGAGAGTGCTCCTGATAGACCAGTACGGCAAGCGTGGGATCCTCGTTGCGGGCTACGTCCCCAAAGGGGAGAGTCTGGAGAAGACGGTACGGCGCGAGGTGGCCGAGGAGGTCGGGCTGGAACTCACGGACCTACAGTTCAACTCGAGCGAGTACTTCTCACCCTCGAATACCCTGATGGTCAATTTCGCCTGCCATGCGGCATCGGCGGATGTGCGGCCAGACCACGAGGTTGATGCCTGGCGATGGGTGGGCCGCGGCGAGGTCCTCGACTCGATGCTGCAGGGATCCCTGGCTCAGGAGTTCGTCCGGAGGTATCTGCATAAGAGGGCCTAGAGCGTCGTAGCTCGATTCAGGTATGCCGAACTACCGACGTGCCGGCAGCTCGTCGGTCGAGTATACCTGAAAGGCGGATGCCTCGGGATATATCCCTAGGTCCTCCAGCTCGCCCAGAGCATCGAGGGCCTCAGCAGACTCCGCGAAGCCCAGGTACGCGGTATCCCCAGAAACGAAGTGATCCACGCAGGCGGGGAAGTGTCGAGCCAGGCCGCCTGCCCAACGGCCTACGGCGTCGCAGCGGTACACGCGCTCGAGTGGGCAGGCCACCCAGTGGAGGTCGGAGTTCGCCGTCGTGTTTGTCTTCAACCCATCAGATCCCTTGAGCTGTGAGATTTGCGTCAGAGATGCCTGTGCCAAGACGATGGCCCCCGCAAGTGCGAGCTGCGTCGCCCAGGCGCCAACCGCAGGAAACGATACCACACGTACCAGACGCACCAGACGCACCAGACGCACCAGACGCAAGCCCACGTGTCTGCCGCCCGCCGCTGACGACGCGACCTCTCGGTCGCTGCCGGAGCCCATATGCGAGTCGCAAACGGGCAGCGGAGGCTGAGCCCTACCCAAGCCCCACGAACGCCTGCTGGTGGAGAAAGAGCATACCCGGCCATCCACACGCCCTGCCTGTGGCGCCTGCTCGTATAATCGTGCACATATGCACCACCACGAGAGGAGACACCATGGCCGAGACCAGCGAGAACCCCGTCGAGCTCTTTGACATGTACCTTGCACACATCGGCGTCAACGCTGCGAGCGACGAGGAGGCCAAGCAGATCGTTGCCGACTTCCACGACCTGATCGGTCTCGCCCACATGAAGATCGCCCCCATCTCTGAGTTTGCCGGCGACTTCGTGGAGGTCATGCTCCCCGGCCATGGCTGCGGCGAGAAGGGCCACCTGGGCTTCCACGTTAACGACGTGGAGGCGGCTGCCAAGTGGTTCGAGGCCCATGGGTCCGAGATCGACTGGAACCACTGCGCCAAGAACCCCGACGGCTCCTACTTCCTGGTGTACTTCAAGAAGGAGATCGCCGGCTTCGCCATCCACCTTACGGCACAGAAGTAGGCGGTCGTCCGAAGCGCCGGCGCATTCTGCCGGCGGCTTGCCACGAAGCGTCCGCACGACCATAGGAGTTACCAAGTTTGATAGCACTGGCTGACAAGATAACAAAGTCCTTCGGCGGCCGTGTCCTGTACACGGCCGCTACGCTGCAGCTCAACGCCGGCGAGCGGTGGGCACTTGTGGGCCCCAACGGCGCGGGCAAGACGACCTTCCTGCGCATCATCATGGGGCTCGACACCCCTGACGAGGGCACGGTATCCTTCGCCCGGGACACCACGGTTGGCTACCTGGAGCAGGAGACGAAGATCGACTCCGCCAAGACCGCCCTCCAGGAGGTCGTGGACTCCGCCCACGAGGTCAAGGAGGTGGAGCGCAAGGTCTCCGAGCTGGAGCACAAGATCTCCACCACCAAGCCCGGCCCCGAGCTCGACGCCCTCCTCGAGTCCTACGGCCACGCCCAGGACCGCTTCGAGCGGCTGGGGGGTTACGAGCTCGAGGCCCGTGCACGGCAGATCCTGGCGGGCCTGGGCTTCCCGGTGGCGGACTTCGACAAGCCGGCGGCGGACTTCTCGGGCGGCTGGCAGATGCGCATAGCCCTCTCCAAGCTGCTCCTGCGCCACCCCGACCTGCTCCTCCTCGACGAGCCCACCAACCACCTGGACCTCGAGTCGGTCCAGTGGTTCGAGCACTTCCTGGCCACCTACGACGGCGCCGTCCTCCTCGTGTCCCACGACCGCGCCTTCATGGACGCCTGCGTGTCCCATGTGGCGGCAGTGGAGAACCGCCGCATCACCACCTACACAGGCAACTACTCGAGCTACCTCAAGCAGCGGGAGGACAACCTGGAGCAGATGCGCGCCAAGCGCGCCGCCCAGGAACGCGAGATTGCCCACATGCAGGTCTTCGTCGACAAGTTCCGCTACAAGCCCACAAAGGCCGCCCAGGCCCAGGAGCGCATGAAGAAGATCGAGCAGATCAAGAGCGAGCTCGTGATCCTGCCCGAGGGCACCAAGAAGGTGCACTTCTCCTTCCCGGACCCGCCACGAACCGGCGACCAGGTGGTGGCGCTCGAGGGCGTCTCCAAGTCCTTCGGCTCGAACCACGTGTACTCCGACGTGGACCTCAAGCTCTACCGTGGGGACCACGTGGCCCTCGTGGGCCCCAACGGCGCAGGCAAGTCCACCCTCATGAAGCTCATGAACGGGCAGCTCAAGCCCGACACGGGCACCATAGAGCTGGGCCAGAACGTGACCGAGGCCTACTACGCCCAGCACCAGCTGGAGCAGCTCGACCCCACGAACACCGCCCTCCAGGAGATTGACGAGATGGCACCTGGCTGGACGACCCCGGAGGAGCGCAAGCTCCTGGGCGCCTTCCTCTTCCACGGCGACGACGTGCTCAAGCGCGTAAACGTCCTCTCCGGCGGCGAGAAGGCCCGCCTCGCCCTGGCAAAGATGCTGGTGGCACCGGATCCCCTCCTGCTCCTGGACGAGCCCACCAACCACCTGGACATCGACTCCGTGGACGTGCTGGAGACCGCCCTCAAGGACTTCCCGGGTACGATCGTCCTCATCTCGCACGACGAGCACCTGGTCCGCGCCATAGCAAACAAGGTCGTGGACGTGCGAGACCACAAGGTGACCCTCTACGACGGCGACTACGAATACTACCAGTTCAAGCGCGCGGAGCTGGAGGCCCTTGCCGCGGGTGAGGAGCCCCCCGCCTCCGGCAAGGCGGCGCCGCTCGCCCAGGGCGCTGCCGAGCCCGAGACCACGACCGGTCGCAACGTCAAGACCAAGGAGCAGCGCAGGGCCGAGGCCGAGGAGCGCAACCGCCGCAACAAGGCCATGAAGAAGACCAAGCAGCGCCTGAAGGAGGTCGAGGCAGCTCTCGAACCCGCCCACAAGCGCTACGACGAGCTCATGCAGCAGATGGCCGACGAGGAGCTCTACAACGACACCAAGCGCTTCAACGCCTGCATGAACGAGTACCAGGCCCTCTCCAAGAAGATCCCGGCCCTCGAGGAGGAGTGGCTGGAGCTCACGGAGAGGATCGAGGAGGGCGTGGCGGATGACGAGTAGGGCGCACGGGAAGCGTGGCGCGGGCTCCGGGTTCCTCCGTGCCCTCGCGTTGGCCAGCCGCGTGGCGGCATGGCTCGTCGTGGCGCTCGTGCTCCTGGACTGCCTTGCCCAGGGCCAGGCCCGCGTGGAGCTCCTGGCGGCGAACGGCCTCGTCCAGCGCCTGATGCCTGCGCCCCTGGCAGGCTCCTTCGTGGTGGCCAGCCCCTTCGGGGGCGCCTTCCGCGGAGACTTCGCCCTCATGGCGGTGGGCCTTCTCGTGCTCGACTGGCTGCTCTGCCGCGTATCGGACGCCCTGAGGTAGGTCGGAGGCCGCATGCTCACGCCCTCGCGCATAATTCAGACCGTCGTCACGCTGGCGCTTGTCATGTTCTCCGCCATCGTGCACGAGGTTGCCCACGGCTATGCCGCCTACCGCCTGGGCGACCCCACGGCAAAGAACGCCGGCCGCCTCACGCTCAACCCCGCGGCCCACCTGGACCCGGTGGGGTCTGTGGTCCTGCCCCTGCTCATGTCGCTTGCGGGCGGGCCCGTCTTCGCCTATGCCAAGCCCGTGCCCTACAACCCCCACAACCTCCACCATCCCCGGCGCGACGAGCTCCTGGTGGCCCTTGCGGGACCTGCCTCCAACCTGGCGCAGGCCCTTCTTGGCGCGCTGGCCTTCAACCTGGCCTTCGACCCCCTCGCTGACGCCTACGCGGCGGGCTCGGTTAGCTACGAGCTGGCCATGGGCGTCCTTACGGTGCTTTCGACCTACGTGTCCGTGAACGTCATGCTCATGTGCTTCAACCTCATACCCCTGCCGCCGCTCGACGGCTCCAAGGTGATCCTCTACTTCCTCAAGGGCAAGGCGCGTGCCGCCTACTACCGCATGCAGGGCTACTCGATGGCTATCCTCCTCGTATGCATGTACGTCCTGCCTCAGTACCTTGGCATCGACCCCATCGGCTGGGTGCTCGACGCCACGGCCTACCCCCTCATCGGCCTTCTCCTGGGGGCGTGACCATGGGCTACCGCGTGGTCACACAGGCATACTCCGGCCCCTTCGACCTGCTCTTGCAGCTGGTGAGCCGCCAGAAGGTGGCCATCGGGTCCATCTCCATCTCGGAGGTGGCCGACCAGTACCTGGCCGAGGTCGAGCGCATGGGGGACCTGGACCTCGACGTGGCCTCGGACTTCGTGCTCGTGGCCTCCACGCTGCTGGAGATGAAGGCGGCCTCGCTGGTGCCCGCGGGAGCCGAGAAGGTCCGAGCCGGCTCGGAGGATGACGAGGACGACGACCTGGAGGGTCTGGCCCCCGAGCAGGCCCGGGAGGTCCTGGTGGCACGCCTGATCGCCTACAAGCAGTTCCGCAACGCCGGTGCGGCCCTCGCCGCCCGGGCGGAGGCAGAGGGGAGGATGTTCCCCCGGACCGTGGGCCCGGACCCGCAGTTCCTCAACCTCATGCCGGACTACCTGGAGGGCATCACGCTGCGGAGCCTGGCCGTCATCTGCGCGGACATAGACTCCCACCGGGAGACCTTCCTCCTGGAGGCCGAGCATGTGGCACCCCATCGCCTGCCCGTGGCCCTCACCACGGCATCGGTGGACCGCCTCCTGCGCAGTCGCGGCCACACGACCTTCTCGGAGCTCCTGGACGGGCAGACCACGCCCGAGGCCGTGGTGGCCAACTTCCTGGCCATCCTGGACCTCTACAAGCGGGGCCTGGCGCTCGTGAGCCAGGCCGAGACCTTCGGCGAGATAGAGATCGAGCACGTGGAGGGTGCCGAGCCCTACGAGATGGACGAGTCCGTGCTGGAGGGGCTCGAGGAGGGAGAGACGCTCTGATGACGGAGCTCGAGAGGATACCAGGGACGTCGGTCAAGGGCGCGATAGAGGCCCTGCTCCTGGTGAGCGACGACGCCGTGGCCGCGACCACGCTGGCCAAGGCGGTGGGCTGCGACCCCGGCGATGCCGAGCAGGCCCTGGCAGAGCTCGCGGTGGAGTACCGGGAGGCGGACCGTGGCTTCCAGCTACGCGAGGTGGCGGGAGGATGGCGGCTCTTCACCCACCCCGCCTACCACGACCTGGTGGCGGACTACGTGCTCAGCTGGGACCAGCGGCGCCTCTCGCAGGCAGCGCTTGAGACGCTGGCCGTCATCGCCTACCACCAGCCCGTGACCCGCGAGGGCGTCCGGGCCATCCGAGGCGTCAACTCGGACGGTGTCATCGGCTCCCTCAAGGAGAAGGGTCTGGTGCGGGAGGTCGGGCACGAGAGGGACCGGGGCCAGGCCGTGCTCTTTGGCACCACGCGGCTCTTCCTTGAGCGCTTCGGGCTAAGGTCCCTCAAGGACCTGCCGCCTCTCGAGGACTTCGCGCCCGATGAGGAGTCCAAGCAGTTCATTCGCGAGCGCCTCTCGGGCCGCTCGATGGAGTCCACCCTGGAGGAGACGGCGAACGACCTGGACGAGGAGCAGGCCCTCCTGGAAGACTACGAGGACGGGGGCGAGGCACCAGGCTCATCCGGGTCGCGTGGGGAGGACGCCGATGAGTGACGAGTACCGGGAGGACGGCCTCTATCCCATGCGGCTCCAGCGCTTCCTGGCCAGGGCGGGCGTGGCCAGCCGCCGCGGCTCAGAGCGACTGATGACCGAGGGTCGCGTGCGGGTCAACGGTCAGGTGGTCACGGAGCTGGGGAGCAAGGTGGACCCCGTCCGCGACGTCGTGACGGTTGACGACGTACCCTGCTCCATCGCCGATGACTCCATCTACCTCATCCTCAACAAGCCCGCCGGCTTCCTGACCACCATGAGCGACCCCATGGGCCGCCCCTGCGTGGCCCAGCTCGTGCCCCAGGACCTCTATCCAGGCCTCTACCCGGTGGGAAGGCTCGACACCGACACGACGGGTCTCCTGCTCTTTACCACAAACGGCGACGTGGGACAGGGGCTCCTCCACCCCTCGCACCATGTGGAGAAGCACTATGTGGCCCTCGTGCAGGGCACGCCATCGCGCCACGACCTCGAGCGGCTGGAGGCCGGAGTGATGCTGGAGGACGGCCCGGCAGCCCCGGCACGGGCCGAGCTCATAGGCCCCGGCGACCCACTCTTCCGCCGGGTGGCACCAGGCGGGGCCGGCCACGACGGTGCGGGCAACCCCAATGCGGTCGTGGGGCTGACCATCCACGAGGGAAGGAAGCACCAGGTGAAAAAGATGCTCAGGGCCGTGGGACACAAGGTCCTTGCGCTCCATCGCGACGCCTTTGGCCCGCTCACGCTCAGCCGCGTGGACGAGGGGAGCTGGCGCCTGCTCACACGCGCGGAGGCCGATGCCGTGGAGCGTGCCGCGGGGGTGAGGGGATGATGGGCTACCAGGGCAGGATCCTCATGATGCGCCATCCGGAGACGGTGGCCAACACCCAGCACTTCTTCTCGGGCAGGCGCGACGTCCCACTCACGCCCCATGGCGAGGAGGAGCGGGAGCACGGTATCGCGGCGCTCGAGGCCTTCCGGCCGGACGTCATCTGGTGCTCGCCCATCAGCCGCTGCGAGGACCTGGCCCGCATGGCGGGCGAGCGCATCGGATGTGCCGTGGAGCCCTGGGACGACCTCATCGAGATAGACTTCGGCGAGCTGGAGGGTCGGTCCTTCGGTGGGACCTTCGGGGTGGCCAAGGGCGTCTTCCCCTGGCCCCTGGGGCCAGACGGCCGCTCGGTACCTGCGCCCGGAGCCGAGTCCTTCGAGCACCTCTTCGAGCGGGCCGACCGCGTGGTTGCCCGCCTCGTGGGAGTGCGCGGCCGCGTGGCCTGCGTGACGCATGGTGGCTTCCTCCGCGGCTTCATGGCAAGGGCCTACCAATTACCCTACGAGACCTTCTGGAACGTGCACATAGCCAACGTGGCGTCCTTGTTCCTCACCACGAACGGCCAGAACCTGGCGCTCGGTGGCTTCAACCTCACGCCCGAGGAGGTCATTGCGCGCTGCACATGCCCTACCATGTATGACATGCGGGACATCTGGGGTACGGAGGAGCGCCTGGCCCGGGAGGCCGACGCCCCGACTGAGGGGAGAGACTCATGATCGTGGCAATAGATGGGCCGGCGGGTTCCGGCAAGTCCACCGTGGCAAGGGCCCTGGCTGCCCGCTGCGGCCTGACCTACCTGGACACGGGTGCAATGTATCGCGCCGTGACGGCGGAGTGCCTGCGCCTGGGCGTGGACGTGGCCGACCAGGCCGCGGTGGCCGCTGTCGCGCGGGACATCCGCATCGACTTCGGGCCCGTGCTGGAGGGCGGCCAGTCCGTGAGCGCCAACGGGCGCGACGTGACGACGGAGATCCGCACGCCCGAGGTGGACCGCAACGTTAGCGCCGTCTCGGCGGTACCCGCCGTGCGCGAGGCCATGGTGGCCCTGCAGAGGAAGGCGGGCGAGACGGGCGACGTGGTGGCCGAGGGCAGGGACATCGGCACCGTGGTCTTCCCCGCAGCAGAGGTGAAGGTCTTCCTGACCGCAGACCCAGCCGCCCGCGCCCACCGCAGGGCAGTGCAGCGCGAGGGCGGAGACGCCGCCAAGGACGCCTCCGCCAAGGCGGACGCCGCCCAGGAGGCCCAGATCCTGGCGGACCTCCAGCGTCGCGACAAGCTGGACTCCACGCGCGCCGTGGCGCCCCTGCGCCCCGCCGAGGACGCCCACCACATCGACTCCTCCACGCTCACGCTCGACGAGGTCATCGCCTCTGTGGTGGCCCTCTCGCCCGAGCTCCATGAAAGGGACGCTAGCAATGGCCGATGAGAAGCCCGCAGCCACCACCCAGCCGGCGCCGGCACGCAAGGCGGAGGGGAGGAAGCCCGATGGCCGCATGCGAGCCTTCCGGGGCAACTCCTTCGACGCATACTTCGAGCACGGCATGCGGGACTTCCCCTGGCCGGCCCGCGCCTTCATGGGCATAGCCTGCTCGGCCTGCTGGGTGTGGACGCAGCTGCGCTGGCGCTGGACCATCGAGGACGACCACAAGCTCGTGGCCGAGAGTCGTCCCCGCGTGATCGTGATGAACCACTGCTCCATGCTGGACCCCGTCGTAGTGGTCGTGCACCTCTGGCTCCACGGCCAGCGCGTCCGCGCGGTCTACAAGGACGAGTTCAACAAGGTCAAGTTCCTCACCTGGGCGATCTCGCGTTTTGGCGGCATCCCGGTCGTGCGCGGCACGGCAGACATGAAGTCCATCCGCCGCGTGCGTGCGGCCCTCGAGCGCGGCGAGTCGGTGCTTGTGTTCCCGCAGGGGACCCGCGTGAAGAACGACCAGGAATGGGCGGACACCCCCGTACACGGCGGCTACGCCCTCATGGCCTCGCTCGGCAAGGCCGAGGTCCAGCCCATGGCCATAGTGGGTGCGGCGGACATCACGCCGCGCGGCAGCCACGTGCACCACTTCCGTCGCGTGTGGCTCAAGGTGGGGGACCCCGTCCACTTCGAGGACCTGGGCGTCAAGGGTCGCAAGGCCCAGGTTGCCGCCATGGAGGACGCCGCGTGGAAGAGCGTGGAGGCCCTCTGCCAGGAGCTCCGCCAGGAGCACCCCGGGAAGTGGTAGCCATGCCGCGTGTGACCGTGGCCCGCGAGGCAGGGGCCTGCTACGGCGTGGAGCGGGCCCTGCGGCTCGTGCGAGAGACGGCCGCCCGGTCCGAGGCTCCCGTATGCACCTTGGGACCCCTCATCCACAACCCCCGCGTGGTGGCCGAGCTCGAGGGGCGCGGCGTCCGGGTGGTGGAGACGCCCGCGGAGGCTGCCGGCTGCACCCTGGTCCTCCGCACCCATGGGGTCACGCCTGCCGTGGAGGCCCAGGCGCGCGAGTCATGCGCCGAGGTCGTGGACGCGGCCTGTCCCTTCGTGAAGAAGGCCCATCTCGCCGCGGAGCGCCTTGCGCGCGACGGCTACCAGGTGGTCGTGGTCGGCGAGGCGGGGCATCCCGAGGTCGAGGCGACCCTGGCCCATGCCGTTGCGGCAGGTGCCGAGGCCTGCGTGGTCAACTCGGCTACCGAAGCCGAGGCCCTTCCCGTGGCCAAGCGCGTGGGGGTCGTGGTTCAGACCACCCTCTCCCGGGCCCGCCTCTCCGAGGTCGTGGGCGCCCTGGCACCGCGGGTGGAGGACCTCCGGGTGACGAACACCATATGCGAGGCCACGAGCGGGCACCAGCATTCCTGCGAGGAGTTGGCCCGCAAGGCGGACGTCATGGTCGTGATCGGCGGGCGGAACTCCGCGAACACCCGGCACCTGGCAGAGATCTCGGCCGAGCATTGCCCGGGCACCCACCATGTGGAGGGGGAGGACGAGCTTCTCCCCGTCTGGTTCGAGGGTGCCGACCTCATCGGGGTGACTGCCGGGGCCTCAACGCCGGCCGAGCACATCCGGGCCGTCTGCGCTCGGATCGCCGAGCTCTCCGGGGCGACCGCGATAGAGAGGGATGGCGACTCAGGCACCGGCCAGGAGTCGAGGCCATGAGCGAGCACCCGGACTACAACGCGCAGCGCGCCGACTACGGCTCCGCCCAGGGGGAGACCCTGGGTGCCTGGGTGGCCTCGGTGGCCGAGGGGAGCCCCGCCTGGGCGGCGGGGATCGAGCCCGGCATGCGCATCGACGAGGTCAACGGCATCGTGCCGCATGACGTGATCGACTGGCGCTGGTACGCGGATGGCGGCGCGTGCGACCTCGTGGTCTTCGACCCGCGCGACCAGACGGAGAACGAGTGCACCCTGGAGCGCGAGCCTGGGGAGGACTGGGGCATCGACTTCACCGACGTCCTCTTCGACGGGATCCGCACCTGCGTGAACGCCTGCAAGTTCTGCTTCATGCGGATGCTCCCCGATGACGCCCGGGCCTCCCTCACCCTGCGCGACGACGACTACCGTCTCTCCTTCCTCCAGGGCAACTTCGTGACCCTCACGAACGTGACCGACGAGGACGTGGACCGCATCATCGAGATGGGGCTGGAGCCCATGAACGTCTCGCTGCACGCGGTCTCGCCCGAGGTCCGTCGTCATCTCATAGGCCCCCATGCCCAGCGCGGCATGGAGGTTCTCGAGCGCCTCTGCGAGGCGGGGATCGAGGTGCACGGACAGGTGGTCCTCTGCGCCGGCCTCAACGACGGTGAGGAGCTCAGGCGCACCCTGGACTGGGTGGAGGCGCGCCCGCAGATAACCTCGATCGCCCTCGTCCCCATGGGCTACACAAAGTACTCCAAGGAGTTCTCCCGCTCCTACAGCGAGGATCCCGAGGCGTCGCGCGCCGTGGTGAGGCTCCTCGAGCCCTACCAGGAGCGTGCCCGGCGCGAGCTGGGCATCACACGCTTCCAGGTCTCCGACGAGTTCTACGTGGACGCAGACCTGCCGGTGCCCGCGGCCGAGCACTACGACGGCTACCCCCAGTTCTATGACGGAATCGGCATGCTGCGGAGCTTCCTCGACGAGGCCCGTGACGTCTGCGAGGCAGAAGGCGAGCGGCTGGCCGACTTGCGCGACGCCCTCGAGACCCTGGGCCGGAGGACGGACCGGGGGGGAGAGACACTTATCGTGTGTGGCGAGGCGGCTGCGAGCACGATCCAGGTCTTCTGCGAGGCCTGGTCGGGTGGACGTGCACGGGTCTGGCCCATCCGCAACGACTACTACGGTGGCGACGTCAACGTGACGGGGCTCATCGTGAGCTGCGACCTCCTGGCCCAGCTGCCCCAGGACCTCTCTGGTGACGTCGTGGTCCTCCCCAGCGTGATGTTCAACTTCGACAGGGTCACCTTGGATGGGGACACCCAGGACCACATCCTGGAGGTGATCCGCGAGCGCGGGGGCCTGCCGGTCGTCTGCGAGCCTAGCCCCGGCAAGATGGCAGACGCCCTGGCGGAGGCCCTGAGCTGAGTGTGAGCTTTGCTGCCCGCGGTTTGCCGACGCTGCCCCTTGGGTACACCGTGCTAGACTTGAGACCCAAACGTACAGCAAGGAGAACCGCATGCCCAAGCCAATCGTAGCCGTGGTCGGCCGCCCGAACGTGGGTAAGTCCACGCTTGTGAACCGCATAGCCCAAACCCGCGACGCGATCGTGCACGAGTCGCGCGGCGTCACGCGCGACCGCTCGTATCACCTGGCCGACTGGAACGGCCGTGACTTCGTGCTCATCGACACCGGTGGCATAGAGTCCATCCACTCCACGGACGTCTTCGCGCCCGGGATCCGCGAGCAGGCCATCATCGCCTGCGACGAGGCCGACGTCATCGTCTTCGTGGTGGACGGCTCCGTCGGCGTGACCGACGAGGACGAGGAGGTCGCCCGCATCTGCCGCAAGGTCAAGAAGCCCGTCTTCCTGGTGGTGAACAAGCTCGACAACCCCGACAACGAGCACGACCTCCTCTGGCCCTTCTACGCGCTCGGCGTGGGCGAGCCCCGTCCCATCAGCGCGACGCACGGCCACGGGACCGGCGACCTCCTCGATGACATCGTGGCCGCCTTCCCCGAGGCTGTCGACGAGCCCGAGGAGGAGGCAGACGTCCTCAACCTGGCCATCATCGGCCGACCCAACGTGGGCAAGTCCTCGCTTGTCAACTGCCTGAGCCGCCAGCAGCGCTCCATCGTGTCCGACGTGGCGGGGACCACGCGCGACTCCATCGACACCATGATCGACTGGAAGGGCCAGCGCATCCGCCTGGTCGACACGGCAGGCATCCGCAAGCGCAACCAGGTCCACGAGGACGTGGAGTACTACAGCCTGGTCCGCGGTCTGCAGGCCATGGACCGCGCCGACGTGTGCCTTCTCGTGATCGACTGCGAGGTGGGCATCACCGAGCAGGACCAGAAGCTCATGGGCATGGCGGTGGACCGAGGCTGCGGCATCGTGGTCGTGCTAAACAAATGGGACCTCATGGACACCCAGGAGAAGCGCGACAAGCTCGTGTCGTCCTACAACAAGCGCATGGACTTCGCCCCCTGGGCACCCGTGGTCACGACGTCCGCCCTCACCGGCCGCGCGACCGACAGGGCTGTCGCGGCTGCCATCCACGCTTCGGAGACCCACTCCTCCCAGATCCCCACGCCCAAGATCAACGACCTTCTTGCCAAGATCCGCGAGGCCGGACACACGGTGAGCGACAAGGGCCGCCGACTCAAAATCCAGTACGCGACGCAGACCGGCACGGAGCCTCCGGTGATCACCTTCTGGTGCAACGCCCCCGACCTCGTGAACGACAACTTCGAGCACTTCCTGGAGAACCGCATCCGCGAGGCCTTCGACCTGGAGGGCACGCCCATTCGCCTGCGCTTCCGCAAGAGGGTGGAGAAGGAGAAATGAGCCTGCTAGCCATCTGGACGCTCGTCTTCACGGTCGTCGCATACCTGATCTGCGGCATCCCCTTCGGCCTCCTCATCGCCAGGGCTGGTGGGGTTGACGTGCGTGCCGTGGGGTCGCACAACATAGGCACCACGAACGTGGCCCGCTCCGTCGGCAAGGGGGCTGCCGCAGCGACCCTGGCCTGCGACCTTGGCAAGGGCCTTGCGTCGATGCTTCTTGCGCGCTATGCCATAGCGGCACTCGCCCTGGGCGGCGACGTCGCGGCCCTGGACCATACGACGGCCTTCGGGGCATGCATGAGCTGCGTCTACCTTGGCTGCATACTCGGTCACGTCTTCTCCTGCTACCTGGGCTTCCACGGCGGCAAGGGAATCGCCGTGGGCTTTGGGGCGGGGCTCGGCCTCTACTGGCCGGTGGCCCTGGGTCTTCTCCTGGTCTTCGTCCTGGTGGCCGTGCCCACGCGCTACGTGAGCGCGGGTTCCGTGGCTGCCGACGTCTCGCTGCCCTTCTGGTGCGCCTTCTTCGGCTTCCCGCTCGTGTCCATCATCCCCGTCACGTTCGTCTCCGTCGTGGTCCTCTGGGCCCACCGGGCAAACATCAGGAAGCTGGCGACGGGCAAGGAGTCCAAGTTCTCCTTCCACAAGTCCGGCGTGGGCTCCGACTCCGGCCAAGGTGATGGAAAGTGAGCAAGGTGGCCGTCATCGGAACGGGCTCCTGGGGCACCGCTATGGCAGGTCTCGTGGCCCCCAAGGCCACAGAGGTCGTGCTCTGGGGCAGGAGCGACGATGTGGTGGAGGGGATCAACGGCACCCACCACAACCCGGTACACCTACCGGGCTACGAGCTCCCGGCAAACGTGCGGGCCACGCGCTCGATGGAGGAGGCGGCCCGGGACGCCGACCACGTGATCCTGGCAACGCCCTCGGCCTACCTAAGGGCCACGTCCCACGATCTGGCCCCATACCTGGACAGCAGCGTGCCGGTCCTCGTCCTCTCCAAGGGCATGGAACTCGGGACCCACTACCTCATGCACCAGGTGGCGTCATGCGAGCTCGGCCACGAGGAGCGCGTGTGCGCCCTCTCGGGCCCCAACCACGCCGAGGAGGTCTGCCTGGGCAAGGTCTCGGCCGCCGTCGTGGCATCCCAGAGCGAGGGTTGTGCCGAGGACTTCCAGCGGCTGGTCGTGTGCCCCACGTTCCGTGCCTACGTGAGCCAAGACGTCTGCGGCGTGGAGACCTGCGGTGCCGTGAAGAACGTCGTGGCCATCGCCTGTGGCGTGGGTACCGGCCTCGACTGTGGCGACAACACGCTGGCCGTCCTCATGACGCGCGGCCTGGCAGAGATCGGCCGCGTGGTCGCCTCCCTGGGAGGCGACCCCATGACCTGCATGGGCCTTGCCGGCATGGGCGACCTGGTGGTCACCTGCACCTCGCGCCACTCCAGGAACCGCACCTTCGGCGAGGCCTTCTCGCATGGCGAGTCTCTCGAGGCCTTCGAGGCCCGCACCCGCATGGTGGTGGAGGGCGCCCGTGCCTGCAGGAGCGTCCGCGAGCTGGCAGACGAGCGCGGTATCGAGGTCCCTCTCACCCGCGCCGTGCATGGCATACTCTACGAGGGCGTCTCCATCGCGGACGCCATGGCATCCATGCTGGGACGCTCCCCGCACGAGGAGTTCTACGGCATGGGCAGGAGGGACGGCTGATTATGGAAGACAAGGGCGTGCTGGTGGCACCTTCGGTGCTCTCGGCCGACTTCACGCGACTCGGGCAGGAGCTCGACGACATCGCCACGGCAGACTATGTCCACTACGACGTGATGGACGGGCACTTCGTGCCCAACCTAAGCTTCGGGCCCGGGATCCTTCGTGCGGTCAAGGGCGCCACGCAGGTACCCGTGGACGTCCACCTCATGGTCTCCAACCCCGACGAGGTGGTACCCCAGTACCTGGACGCCGGTGCGGACATGGTGAGCTTCCACCTGGAGGCCACGGCTCACGCCAACCGCGTGGTGCAGGCCATCCATGCGGCGGGAGCCAAGGCCGCCGTGGCCATCTGCCCGGCTACGCCCGTGTGCATGCTCGAGGACCTCCTGGACGACGTGGACATGGTCCTTCTCATGAGCGTGAACCCGGGCTTCGGGGGCCAGTCCTTCATCCCTGGGACCCTTCGCAAGCTCCGCCAGCTGCAGGGCCTTCTTGCCGCGCACGGCGTGGCGCCCCTCTTGGAGGTGGACGGCGGCATCTCCGCCATGAACGCGGCTCAGGTCGTGGAAGCCGGGGCCGACGTGCTGGTGGCAGGCAGCGCCGTCTTTGGCAAGGAGGACCGTACCGCTGCGGTCGAGGCCATACGCTCCGAGGGCCTGAGGGGCCTTGCGAGGAGGCGCACCCAGGCGTGACGTCACGCGAGACATACACCTACCTCGACTACGCGGCATCCGCACCCCTCAGGGTCGAGGCCCTGGAGGCGGAGCGAGCCTACGACGCGAGCCGCATCGCCGGGGCCAACCCCAACTCCCTCCACACCCTGGGCCGGGAGGCGGCCCGTGCCCTCGATGGGGCCCGGCGCGACCTGGCCCGCTGCCTCGGAGGGGGCATCCGGCCGAGCGACGTGGTCTTCACCTCCGGGGGCACGGAGTCAAACAACCTAGCCATCATGGGCCTCGCCGAGGGAGCCCGGGAGCGCGACCGGCATCGCAAGCAGGTGGTGATCTCCGCCATCGAGCACGACTCAGCCCTGGACCTGGCGCCGCTCCTGCGCGACCGCGGCTTCGAGGTGGGGATAGCGCGGCCGAACCGCGAGGGGGTCGTGACCCCGGAGGAGCTGGCCCGCCTCGTGGGGCCCCAGACCGCCCTAGTGAGCGTCATGTACGCGAACAACGAGACCGGTGTGGTCCAGCCCATCCAAGGGCTCTGCAAGCTGGCCCACGACGCGGGCGCCACCTTCCACACCGATGCGGTGCAGGCCTTCGGGCGGATCCCCCTGGAGCTTGTTGGCGTGGACTCAGTCAGCATAGCTGCACACAAGATCGGCGGTCCGGTGGGCGTGGGTGCCCTGGTTGTGCGCGGCCGCGTGCCCTTCCGGCCCCAGAACTTCGGCGGCGGCCAGGAGCGTGGCATCCGGCCCGGGACCCAGGACGTGCGCGGCGCGCTCGCCTTCGCAGCCGCCGCCTGTGCCGCCTGCGCGGACCTGGAGGGCACGCGAACGCTCGTGGCGGGACGTGCCGAGGCCCTCTACCGGCGGCTCTGCGCCGATGGCACGGGAATAGTGCCCACCACGCGTGCCACGCTGGGAGCTGACCGGCTGCCTGGCGTCGTGAGCGTGATGGTCCCCGGCCTCGACTCGGAGACCCTGGTCCTGGGGCTCGACGAGGCGGGCTTCGAGGTCTCGGCAGGCAGCGCCTGCTCCTCGGGATCCCTCGACCCGAGCCATGTGCTCTCGGCCATGGGCATCGCCCGGAACGACGCCCTGGGGTCGCTTCGCATCTCATTCGACGAGAGGGTCACGCCCCAGGACCTGGACGCCTTCGCGACCGCCCTTCTCGATCTCGTACGTACGCACCTTCCGCACGGCAGGCAGGCCGCCGGCCGCAGCGTAACCGACCGATGGGAGTAACCATGAGCCTTGACCCACAGACCGACGAGGCCTACGCCCTCGTGGAGCTCCAGGACCTGGACCTCAGGCTCCTGCGCCATGCCGCCACCCTCAAGGCCATGCCCGAGGAGAGGAAGCTGGAGACCATAGCCCTCGCCAGGAAGAAGGTCGCCGGCGAGCTCACGAAGATCGTGGGGCGCCGCAAGGACCTGGAGATAGAGATCGGCGACGTGGAGGGCGACCTTGCCCACTACCGCGAGGTGACGGACCGCGTGCAGGCGGAGGCGGCGACCCGCCAGCAGGACTACCGCGAGGTCCGCGACCTGGAGGCCCAGCTCACGAGCCTGGCCAAGCGCATCGAGAAGTGCGAGTTCACCCTCAAGGGGCTCCGCGCCGACCTGGAGAAGCTCCTCACGGCCGAGCGCAATGCCAACCTGACCCTAGCCCGCGTGGACCAGGAGCGTGAGGCCACGCAGGCTGCCTTCGACCGGAGCAGCTCCGACGTGAAGGCCCAGATCCGCACCCTCGCCGCCGAGCGCGACGCCACAGCCAAGAGGATCACCCCCGAGGTCATGGCCCGCTACGAGCAGGCCCGCAGGCGCTTCAAGGGGCTCGCAGTGGAGACCCTCAAGGGCAACGTCCCCTCGGTCTGCCGCGTCAAGCTCCAGCCCAGTTCCTTCTCCGACCTCATGCATGGGCCCGTGGTCACCGAGTGCCCCTACTGCCGGCGCATGCTCGTCACGGTGGAGCCCTTCTCGCAGAAGGACGAGGGTTGACGGGCCACGAGGGACGCGAGCCGCGCGTCCTCCTTGCCGTGTGCGGCGGCATCGCGGCATACAAGGCCTGCGAGGTCCTGCGGGCCCTCCAGAAGGCGGGCTGCGAAGTGCGCGTGTGCATGACCGAGGACGCGAGGCGCTTCGTGGGAGAGACCACCTTCGAGGCCCTGTCCAAGCACCCGGTGGCCACGAGCCTCTACGGCTACGCCGAGTCCCCCATACCCCACATCACCCTTGCGGAATGGTCCGACCTCGTGCTCGTGGTGCCTGCCACGGCAAACGTAATGGCAAAGATGGCGTCCGGCATCGCGGACGACTGCGTGACCACCACCCTCCTGGCAGCGGCCTGTCCCGTGGTGGTTGCTCCCGCCATGAACGTGCACATGTGGCAGAACCCTGCGACCCAGGCGAACCTGGCGACCCTCAGGGCACGTGGAGTGCATATAGTGGATCCCGCCACGGGGCTTCTGGCCTGCGGCGAGGTGGGCGAGGGCAAGCTGGCCTCGGTGGACCAGATCGCCCAAGCGGCCCTCGACCTGCTGGGCTGTCACAATAGTGTCAGACACTTCTGTGACACGAACGACCTGGCGGGCATGCGGATCGTGATTACGGCGGGCCCGACGCACGAGGCCATAGACCCCGTGCGCTACATTGCCAACGCCTCCACCGGCAAGATGGGCTACGCGATCGCGGCTGCCGCCGTGGCCCGCGGTGCGGAGGTCGAGCTGGTGAGCGGACCGACCTCGCTCGCCACGCCGCCCGGCGTGCGTCGCGTGGACGTGACCTCCGCCGCCCAGATGTACGACGCCACCGTGCAGGCCTTCTCTGCGGCGGACGCCGCCATCTGTGCCGCAGCCGTGGCGGACTACACGCCGGCCCACCCGGCCGACCACAAGCTCAAGAAGGGCCGCGAGGAGCTGGACTCAATCCAGCTCGTGCGCACCAAGGACATCCTGGCGGAGCTATGCCGCACGTGCAGGACCGACCAGGTAGTGGTGGGCTTTGCCGCGGAGACGGACGACCTCGTGGCCAACGCCACGGCCAAGCTGATGCGCAAGGGCGCCGATCTCATCGTGGCGAACGACGTCTCGCGCGCCGACTCGACTTTCGGGTCGGATACCGACCGCGTGACCCTCGTGACTGCTGATGGCGCCGAGCCCCACGAGACGTTGCCCTTGGCGGATGTGGCCACCCTCGTGCTGGATGCCACGCGCGACCTCCTCGAGGCGCGCCGATGAGGCTCGTGGCGGGGTCGCGCCTCTCGCGCTCCAAGGGCCCCTATGGCCGTGGGGGGGCAGCCCCATGGCCATAAGGGCCACAAGCTCATGCCACGAGGCATGAGAGCGCACCCGCAGGGAAGCCGATAAGGACGTGAGATAGCACATGGGAATCCTCATAGGCCTCGAGCACGTGAGCCAGGAGTGGCCTGGCAAGCCTGTGCTGGCCGACCAGACCATCGGGGTAAACGAGGGCGAGCGCATAGGCATCGTGGGCAGGAACGGCGACGGCAAGTCTACGCTCCTCTCGCTGGTGACGCACCAGCTGGAGCCGGACTCAGGCAACGTGACCTGGAGGAACGGCATCCACGTGGGCTGGATCGGCCAGCAGGACTCTCTCGACGACGCAGAGACCGTGAGCCATGCCGTGGTGGGGGACACGCCGGACTACGTGTGGGCCTCGGACCCCCGCACCCGCGCCATCATCCGCGAGCTCATAGGGGACCTGCCCTGGGAGGGGCTGGTGGGCGAGCTTTCCGGCGGCCAGCGGCGTCGCTGCGACCTTGCCCGCCTGCTGGTGGGGACCTGGGACGTGGTGTGCATGGACGAGCCCACCAACCACCTGGACATGCATGCCATCCGCTGGCTGGCGGACCACCTCAAGCACCGCTGGCCGGAGGGCGAGGGGGCACTCCTGGTGGTCACGCACGACCGATGGTTCCTGGACGAGGTCTGCGAGCACATGTGGGAGGTCCACGACCAGGTGATTGAGCCCTTCGAGGGCGGCTACTCCGCCTACATCCAGCAGCGGGTGGAGCGCCAGCGCATGGCCGCCGTCATGGAGGAGCGCAGGCAGAACACCCTGCGCAAGGAGCTCAACTGGCTGGCCCACGGGGCCAAGGCCCGTACCAGCAAGCCCAAGTTCCGCATCGACGCCGCCATGGCCCTCTTGGCCGATGACCCGCCTCTGAGAAACCCCATCGAACTCAAGCGCCTGGCCGTGAGCCGCCTGGGCAAGCAGGTCATAGAGATGAAGGGCGCGGGCTTCTCGTACGACGGCCGGCGCGAGGACGACGTCTTCTCCGGCATCGACTGGATCGTGGGGCCGGGCGACCGCTACGGCATCTTGGGCGAGAACGGCGCCGGCAAGTCGACGCTCCTCAAGGTGATGACAGGAAGGCTCCAACCCAGTGAGGGCACGGTCAAGATAGGCAAGTCCGTGCGGTTCGGCTGGATGAGCCAGCACCTGGATGCCCTGGGCGACAAGGACGACTGGCGGGTGCGGGAGCTCCTCAAGCGCTACAGGTCCTACTACGTGGTGGACGGCAAGGAGCAGAGCCCCATGCAGCTCCTGGAGCGGCTGGGCTTTAGGCGGAGCGAGTTCGAGGAGTTCATCCGCGACCTCTCCGGCGGCCAGCGCCGCCGCCTGGCCCTTCTCTGCGTGCTCCTGGACGAGCCCAACGTGCTCGTGCTCGACGAGCCCGGCAACGACCTGGACACGGACATGCTGGCCGTGATGGAGGACCTGCTGGACACCTGGCCCGGCACCATGCTGGTGGTGAGCCACGACCGCTACCTGCTGGAGCGCGTGACGGACGACCAGTTCGCCCTCATCGACGGGCAGCTCCGCCACGTGCCAGGAGGGGTGGACGAGTACCTGGGCCTCCTCGACGAGCGCAACCGGGCTCGCGAGCAGGCCACGGACGCCGTACAGGCCTCCGTGGTGGCACCCGAGGCCCAGAAGGGCGGCATGCACCCGTCCGGCCTCTCCAACACCGAGCGCCGCGAGGCAAAGAAGCGCTTCGACGCCGTGGAGCGCAGGCTGCGCAAGGCCGAGGGTGAGCCGGACCGCATCCGTGGCCTCATGGCCGCCGCCGACCCCACCGACTACGCCGAGCTCGCGCGTTTGCAGGGCGAGCTCGACTCCGCACTCGCTACCATAGATGACCTGGAAGGGGAGTGGCTAGAGCTCTCCGACCTTCTTGGTATCGAATAGGAGGCCAGACGTGAGGCGCATCCTGAGTCGTTTCGTGATGCCCAAGTACGGCTTCAAGGTGGTTCTGGGCATGGCTTGCAAGGTGGTTGAGGTGGTCTTCGACCTCCTCACACCCGTGGTCGTGGCCCGCATGATCGACGTGGGCGTCCGTAACCGCGATTCCGGCGAGGTCATGCGGCTGGGGCTTCTCCTGGTGCTCTTTGCGGCCATCGGCTACTGCTTCACGCTCGTGTGCCAGAAGATGGCGGCGCTCGTGTCGCAGGGAGCCTGCACCGACGTGCGCAACGAGCTCTTCTCCAAGGTGCAGGAGCTCTCCTCGGCCGACGTGGATCGCTTTGGCACGCCGTCCCTCATGACGCGCCTCACGAACGACGTGAACCAGGTGCAGGTGACCATCGCCCTGGGCATCCGACAGCTCATCCGCTGGCCCTTCCTGGCCGTGGGCTCCATGGTGGCCGCCCTTCTCATCGACGAGGAGCTGGGCCTCATCTTCCTGGTGTGCACGCCCGTGATAGGGCTCGTCTTCTGGTGGGTCATGCACCGTCTCGTGCCCTACTTCAGGCAGCTGCAAGGCAGGCTGGACCAGGTCTCGCTCGTTACCCGCGAGGCCCTCTCGGGTGTTCGCGTGATCCGGGCCTTCCGCCGCGAGGAGTCTGAGGGCCGGCGCTTCCGCGAGGCGGCGGACGCCCAGACGACCACGGCCATCGGGGTGGGGCGCCTCTCGGCCATCCTCAACCCGGCGACACTGCTGGTCATGGACCTGGGCGTGGTAGCCATCCTCTGGGCAGGCGGCGCACGCGTGGATGCCGGCGAGCTCACCCAGGGTGAGGTCATGGCCTTCGTCAACTACATGACGCAGACGCTCGTGTCCATCGTGTACGTGGCCAACCTGGTGACGGTCTTCACCCGCGGCGAGGCCTCGGCCAAGCGCGTCTTCGAGGTGCTGGACTGCGAGCCCGCCGTGAGCGACAAGGGCCTCGTGCCCGTGCCCGTGAGCGACGCCACGCTGGGGTCCGGCATGGCGGTCGAGCTCGAGCGCGCGGGCTTCACCTACGAGGGGGCCAAGGTCCCCGCACTCGACGACGTGACGGTCCGCCTGGGAGCGGGGCAGATCCTCGGCATCATCGGTGGCACGGGTTCCGGCAAGTCCACGCTCGTCTCGCTCGTGCCCCGGCTCTACGACGCGACCCAGGGAACCGTGCGCGTATTCGGACACGACGTGCGCGAGTACCCCTTCGAACAGCTGCGGGGCATCGTGGCCACCGTGCCACAGAAGGCCTCGCTCGTGAGCGGAACCATACGGTCCAACCTCTGCTGGCGCAATCCCGATGCCACGGACGACGAGCTCTGGGCCGCGCTCCAGGTGGCCCAGGCGGCCGACTTCGTGCAGCAGAAGGAGGGGCAGCTGGACGCCGTGGTGGAGGCAGGCGGCAGGAACTTCTCCGGCGGACAGCGCCAGCGCCTGACCATCGCACGTGCGCTCGTGGGGAGCCCGCGCATCGTGATCCTGGACGACTCTGCCTCCGCCTTGGACTTTGCCACGGACGCCCGCCTCCGCCAGGCCCTGCGTGGCATGCGCAACCAGCTGACCACCATAGTGGTCTCCCAGCGCGTCTCGGCCGTGATGGGGGCAGACCAGATCCTGGTGCTCGACCATGGCCGCGTGGCAGGGCTGGGACCGCACCGCACGCTCGTGCGCGAGTGCCCGCTCTACCGAGAGATCTGCCTCTCGCAGCTGCGTCCCGAGGAGGTCGATGCCTGATGCCCAACCCCTACTCCGCAACCGGTGGCGCCGCCACCATGGTAGCGACCGTCCGTGGCGACATGGGCGGAGGCGGCAACGACCGCAACGACCTGGGGCAGACGTCCGGGATGCCGGCGGGGCAGGTGCTCAGGCGCCTCGGGGCCTACGTGCGCCCCCATGCCGTGTCCTGCGTCCTGAGCTTCGTGGCGTCGGCGGTGAGCGTGGTCGGCCAGCTCTACGTCCCCATCCTCATAGGACGGGCCATAGACCTCATCGTGGGCGCGGGCCAGGTGGACTTCGCGGCGCTCGCACCCCTCACGGTACGACTGGCGGTGGTGGTCGTGATGGCCGGCGTGGCCCAGTGGCTCTCTGGCTACTGCACCAACCGCCTCACCTACGAGACGGTGCGGGACCTGCGTGTGGAGGCTTACGACAAGCTCCGCAGCCTGCCCCTCTCCACGCTGGACTCCCACGCCCACGGCGACCTTCTCTCCCGCGTGGTCAACGACGTGGACCAGGTGGGCGACGGCCTCCTCCAGGGCCTGACCCAGCTCTTCACGGGCGTAATCACGATCGTGGGCACCCTCTGCTTCATGTTCTCCATCTCGGTGCCCGTGGGACTCGTGGTCGTGCTCGTGACGCCCCTCTCCATACTCGTGGCCGGCCTCATCGCGCGCAGGTCGGCATCCAGCTTCAAGGACCAGCAGGCCCTCCAGGGCGAGCTGGGCGGCTACGTGGAGGAGATGGTGGGCAACCAGAAGCTCGTATCCGCCTTCGCCCACGGCCACCAGACCGAGGAAGGCTTCCGGGAGGTTAACTCGCGTCTCTACACCTCGGGCGAGCATGCACAGTTCGTGAGCTCCCTCTCCAACCCCTCGACCCGCCTGGTGAACAACATCACCTATGCCGTGGTGGCTATCGTGGGCTGCACCTGCGTGATCACGGGTGCTCCTTCCGTACTCTCCGTGGGCCAGGTACAGAGCTTCCTTGCCTACGCCAACCAGTACATGAAGCCCTTCAACGAGATAAGCGCCGTCGTCACGCAGGTGCAGACGGCCTTCGCCTCGGCACGGCGCGTCTTCGCCCTTCTCGATGCCGAGGAGGAGGTGGCGGATCCCGCCGAGCCAGAGCATGTGGAGGAGCCAAGGGGCGAGCTGGACTTCAGCCACGTGGACTTCTCCTACGTAAAGGACAAGCCCCTGCTCAAGGACATCAGCTTCCACGCGGCACCCGGCGAGCGCCTGGCCCTCGTGGGCCCCACGGGCTGTGGCAAGACCACCCTGATCAACCTCCTGCTGCGCTTCTACGACGTGGACGCGGGCACCATAAGGGTCGACGGGGTGGACACCTCCCAGCTCACGCGCGCGGAGCTGCGGTCGCTCTTTGGCATGGTCCTGCAGGACACCTGGCTCTTCGAGGGCACCGTGCGCGACAACATCGCCTACGGCGTTCCCGATGCCACCCAGGAGCAGGTCGAGGATGCCGCCAAGCGCGCCCATGCCCACAAGTTCATCGTGCAGCTGCCCCAGGGCTACGACACCGTGATCGGTGAGGAGGGCGGGTCGCTCTCGCAGGGCCAGCGCCAGCTCCTCTGCATCGCTCGGGTGATGCTCGCCGACCCCAAGGTGCTCCTCCTGGACGAGGCCACCAGCTCCATCGACACCCGCACCGAGCTTCAGGTCCAGGACGCCTTCGACCGCATGATGGAGGGCAGGACCTCGCTCGTCGTTGCCCACCGACTTTCTACCATTCGCAATGCCGACTGTATCCTCGTGATGCGAGACGGCCATATAGTGGAGAGCGGCACGCACGACGAGCTACTGGCGCGCGGCGGCTTCTACGCCAAGCTCTACGAGAGCCAGTTCGACCGATAGCACGTTTGTGTCACAGAAGTGTCTGACACTTTTGTGACAGGAGGGGAGAGGGGATGGCAGAGAAGGTCTACGACGTCGCCATCATCGGCGCGGGGGTCAGTGGCTGCAGCATCGCGCGGGAGCTCTCCCGGCGGCGGGGCAGCTTCGTCGTCCTCGAGCGCGAGGACGACGTGTGCTGCGGCACCACCAAGGCGAACTCCGCCATCGTGCATGCCGGCTACGATGCCATGCCAGGCTCCCTCATGGCCAGGCTCAACGTGGAGGGGTCGCGCCTCATGCCCGGCCTCTGCGAGGAGCTGGGCGTGGACCTGGCCAACATCGGCTCGCTCGTCGTCTGCACCGACCCCGAGGCCCGTCCCGGCCTGGACGACCTTCTCGCTCGCGGCGAGAAGAACGGCGTGGAGGGCCTGCGCATCGTTGAGCGCGACGAGCTCCGCGCCATGGAGCCAAACATTGCGGACGCCGCCGTGGCCGCCCTCTATGCCCCCACGGCCAGCATCGTGAACCCCTTCCAGCTCAACGTCGCCCTGGCGGAGAACGCGACCACAAACGGCGTTGAGTTCCGCTTCGACTGCCCGGTAGGATCCGTGCGTCGGGGGCAGGACGGCCTCTGGCACCTGGGCGTACCCGACGGCGAGGTCGTGGCCCATGTGGTCGTGAACGCCGCGGGCGTCTACGCCGACGGCTTCCACAACCAGGTGAGCGCCCAGAAGCTCACGATCACCCCGCGCCGCGGCCAGTACTTCGTGCTGGACACCACTGCCGGCACCCACGTGCGTCACACGATCTTTGCCCAGCCCACGAGGATGGGCAAGGGCGTGCTCGTCTCGCCGACGACGGCCGGCAACCTCCTGGTGGGACCTACCGCCGAGGACATAGACGACAAGCAGGGCACGGACACCACGTCCGAGGGGCTCGACGAGGTGCGCCGCAAGTCCGCCATCACGGTGAAGGACGTCCCCCTGCGCGAGACCATCACCTCCTTCAGCGGCCTGCGTGCCCACCAGCCCGGCCACGACTTCGTAATCGGAGAGGTGGAGGGCGCCCCCGGCTTCGTTGACTGCGCGGCCATAGAGTCTCCCGGCCTCTCCGCGAGCCCCGCCGTGGGCCGCATGGTGGCAGGCATCGTCACGGACATCCTGGGCCTGCCCCAAAACCCCTCCTTCGACGGCCACCGAGACGCCCCCGTGAACCTGGAGCGCCTGACGCCCGCGGAATGGGCGGACCTTATCGCCAGGAACCCGGCCTACGGGCGCATCGTCTGCCGCTGCAGGCACATCTCCGAGGGCCAGATCGTAGACGCCATCCACGCGCCCCTAGGTGCCAGGTCTCTCGATGCCGTGAAGCGCCGCACCGAGGCCTGCATGGGCCGCTGCCAGGCGGGTTTCTGCACGCCTAAGATCATGGAGATCCTGGCTCGCGAGGTGCCGGGGCTTGCCATGGAGGACGTGACCAAGTGCGGCCCTGGGTCGGGGTTCATCGTGGGGCACGACAAGCACCTGGCCCCGGCAGGGAAGGGCGGTGATGCCCGATGAGGCACGCTGACGTCGTCGTGATCGGCGGAGGCCCTGCGGGCCTTGCCGCAGCCATTGCCGCCCGCCAGGGCGCAGACCGCTCCGTCCTCGTCATCGAGCGCGATGTCAAGCTCGACGGCATCCTCAACCAGTGCATCCACAATGGCTTCGGCCTCATCACCTTCAACGAGGAGCTCACCGGTCCCGAGTACGCCGCGCGGTTCGAGCAGCGCGCCAGGGAGGCGGGCGTGGACTTCCTCCTGGACTCCATGGTGCTCGACATCTCGAACGACCGCGTGGTCACCTGCGTGAGCGCAGGGCATGGGCTCGTGCAGGTGCAGGCGGGGGCCGTGGTCTTGGCCATGGGCTGCCGCGAGCGGCCCCGGGGCGCCCTCAACATTCCGGGCTTCCGTCCGGCCGGCGTCTACACGGCAGGTACCGCCCAGCGTCTCGTGAACATCGAAGGCCTCATGCCCGGCCGGGAGGTCGTGATCCTGGGGTCCGGCGACATCGGTCTCATCATGGCGCGCCGCATGACGCTCGAGGGGGCCCACGTGGCCTGCGTGGCCGAGCTCATGCCCTTCTCCGGCGGCCTCAAGAGGAACATAGTCCAGTGCCTCGACGACTTCCAGATCCCGCTCCTGCTCTCCCATACCGTCACACGCGTGGAGGGCGAGAAGCGCGTGGAGGCCGTTTGGGTGAGCGAGGTGGACGAGCACTTGAGGCCCATCCCAGGGACCGAGGTCCGCTACCCCTGCGATACCCTGCTCCTCAGCGTAGGCCTCCTGCCGGAGAACGAGCTCTCCCGCCAGGCCGGCGTCGAGCTCTCCCGCGTGACCCGTGGCCCGGTGGTCAACGAGAGCCTGGAGACCTCCGTCCCGGGCATCTTTGCCTGCGGAAACGTCCTCCACGTGCACGACCTCGTGGACTACGTGAGCCAGGAGGCCGCCGTGGCGGGCGCCCATGCGGCTGCCTTCGCGGACGCCCAGGCAGCGGGGAGGGAGCTGGCGGCAGCCCATGAGGTGCCCGTGGAGGCTGCGGGCGGCATCCGCTACACGGTGCCCCAGAGCATCGACCCCGCCCGCATGCCCGACCGCCTGACCGTGCGCTTTCGCGTGGGAGGCGTCTACGAGCACCGCGCGGTCTGCGTGTACCTGGATGGCGAGCGGATTCTGCGCCGCAAGCGGGACATCTTGGTGCCCGGCCAGATGGAGCAGGTGGACCTCAGGCGCGAGGACCTTCTCGCCCACGGCACGCTCGACAAGATCACCCTTACCCTCGAGGAGGCATAGCCATGACCGAGGAGAAGAGAAGGCTCACCTGCATCCGCTGTCCCCGAGGCTGTGCCCTCGAGGTCACGCTGGTGGATGGCGTCGTGGCCACGGTGACCGGCAACTCCTGCCGGCGCGGAGACGTCTACGCGCGTGCGGAGGTAACCAACCCCACCCGTGTGGTCACGAGCAGCGTACCCGTGGCAGGCAGTGCTACGGCGCACATGGTGAGCGTCAAGACGGCTGGCGACGTGCCCAAGGGGGCGGTCTTCTCCGTCATGGAGGCCTTGCGGGACGTGACCGTCCAGGCACCGGTGCGGATCGGCGACGTGGCGCTGGCAAACGTCGCGGGAACCGGAGTTGACGTGGTGGCCACCCGCAACGCCTAGTACAGACTCAAGCCAATGCTTCGGAAAGGAAACGACCATGACCATAGACCCCAAGACCACGGCAGTCCTCGTGATCGACATACTGGTGACCAAGGGCGACGACACCCTCTACAACCCCAGCCCGGAGGAGGCTCGCGTCGTAGGGAACGCCAAGCTGGTGGTCGACGCCGCCCGCGCGGCAGACATGCCCGTGATCTTCTGTGACGACGCCCACATCCCGGGAGTGGACCGCGAGCTCGACCTCTGGGGCGAGCATGGTATCGCCGGGGTGGCCATGCCAAACCCGGCCCTGGCCGCAGGGTCTGGCAGGAAGGACTTCGTCATCCCCAAGCGGCGCTACTCTGGCTTCTTCCAGACCGACCTTGACCTGACCCTGCGCGAGCTCGGCGTGAGCACCGTGATAGCAGTGGGGGAGGACACGAACATCTGCGTCCTCCACACCCTGGCCGATGCCTACTACCTGGGCTATGCGAGCGTCGTGGCGGAGGACGCCACCCGAACCTTCCTCTGCGGCACCCAGGAAGGCGCAGTAGAGCACATGCGGAAGTGCTACGGGACCTTGGTGGCCAGCACGGCCGACGTCGTGTCCGCGATCCAGGGTCGCTAGGATGGCTGCCCTGGGGCTGGCGGAGCACCCGCTCGGGAGCCGCCCTCCGGCCTTCTCGCACACGGTGGTCACGCGCAACATCGTCTACGAGGACCTCAACGGCGCGAGGCGGCTCTTTGGCGGCCGCCTCATGGAATGGATCGACGAGGCCGCGGGCATCTGTTCGAGGCGCCACTGCGGCATGCAGGTGACCACCGCCTCCGTCGACACCCTCACCTTCAAGCGACCGGCCCATCTCAACGACATCGTGATCATCGAGGCGGACGTTACGTACGTGGGCCGCACCTCCCTCGAGGTCCGGGTGGAGTCCTTCGTGGAGGACCTTCCAACGGGGGAGCGGGCCCTCATGAACAAGGCCTATCTGACAGAGGTCTGCGTGGACGACGCGGGCCGCCCAACCGTGGTGCCCTGGGGCCTCGAGCTTACTAGCGAGGAGGAACGCCGCGAGTGGGAGGACGCCAAGAAGCGCATCGTCTTCCGCAAGACACGTGAAGGTGAGGGGTTCTAGATCTTTTTCGCATTCTCGCTTGCCTATGAGCACGGGTGGTGGTAGATTACTTTCTTGCTGAGCGGCAAGCTCAGAAAACGGGTGGTGGCGCAGCTTGGTAGCGCACTTGACTGGGGGTCAAGGGGTCGCTGGTTCGAATCCAGTCCACCCGACCACGAAACCGCAGGTCAGAGGCTTAAGCCTCTGACCTTTTTTCTTATACGTACTATTTGACGTACTATTTACGTACTGCAAACCGTGTCCCTCGTTTCTTTTGAAGTCCATTTTTGTCTTTTCTCTCGCCGTGAGAAACTGTTCGGTGAACGGTCGCGGTACGCGTCTTCGTGCAAGATCATCGCATCAGTAATGTGCCGATTCGTCTGCCCTAGAAACCCCTCCCGCTGGCCTTCACGCGTGTAATCCGCCGTCCTTCGGCCCCTCGGTTCCGCAAGGGTGCTCGCCTGGAGACAAATGTCCGCGACTATGCTCGCAGCATACGAACTTTCAGCCGGCCTTGGGTATCCTCGGAGTTGGGCGCATGTGTAGGAATCGTGGCGCCCTGGGGGAACTCCGGGCCATTGCGGCCGATACGGACAGTGGGGACAGGTCGGCCAACGCGGCCAGAGGTGCCGACACCAGCGGATAGCATACGAACCGTCAGGTAACCCAAGGGCGTCACGCTCCATCGGAGGATGGGAGGTGACACCAGATGAGGGAAGGCGACACGCATGCAGGAAGAGCAGACACCAGACCTCTCCCAGATGAACCGACCGCTCAGCACGCAGGAGGTCTCGCGGTACCTAGGGCTGTGCGAGCGCCAGGTCCTGCGCATGGTCCATAACGGGCAGATCCCAGCAAAGAAGTTCGGCCACAACTGGTACTACTCGCCGAGGAAGATCGCCCAGCTG
>CADAUA010000019.1 GCA_902791035.1 uncultured Coriobacteriaceae bacterium
CAGGCACTGCGACAACGGCACGGCACGCGGCTATAACGTGGACATGCCCGACGTCATCCAGGTGCGCGACCGCCTGCTCGGTGCAGGGGAGCGTGAGCGGAACATCGCGAGCGACCTCAACGACTTCTCCTGGATGGACCAGGTGGACGGCAGCGAGGGCGCAATTTTCTTTGCCATGGGCGTCCTCTGCTACTTCTTGCTCGACCAGGCACGCGCGCTGCTGACCGAGATCGGCCGCCGGTTCCCCGGCTCCGTGGTGGTGTTCGACGCCTTCAACAAGCTCGGTGCCCGCATGTTTGCCAAGACCTGGCAGAAGCAGACGGGCATCGGCGATGTGAGCATTGGTTTCTACCTTGATGACCCCACGGAGCTCGCGCAGTGGGGGCCGGAGTTCAGCCGCGTCTCCTCGCGCAGCTACATGCGGGGCTACCAGGACATCTGCCCGCAGCTGGGCCTGGTCCTCAGGGCCATGGTCAAGGCCTGCGACCGCGGCATGGGCATGCGCATCGTGAAGGTCCAGTTTTAGCGCGACAAAGTGCTAGGGACTCCGGGTCCGCTCGTAGTGGGGCATCTTGTTGCGCAGGAAGAGGGGGTAGGAGTCCTGCCAGGCCCGCTGGCTCTCGCGGGCTATGGTGTCGAAGGCCAGCGAGCTCTTGCCCGACCCCGAGACCCCCGCGAACACGACGAGCTTGCCCTTGGGTATGGTCACGCTCACATGCTTGAGGTTGTGCTCCGAGGCGCCGATGACCTCGATGTCGCCGCTTCCGTCCGCCACGATGGCCTACCTTCCTGTCTCAGGAGCTTCTACCTCGACGACCCAGCGGAGCTGGCGCAATGGGGGCCTGACACAAGGCGTCAAGGTGCTGGGCGGCCACTTCGCAATCTCTGATACCGGCCTCGGCAACACTCGCCGCAAGCTCGCCGGGCCTGGGCGTAAAGGCAAGGTCGCGCAGGTGAGCCCCGCCCGGACCTAAACATGTACTTGAGGGGCTTCTCGCCCAGGATCTCCCGTATCTCGGGTAACACCGCGGCCACCTGCTGTGCGGTGCCCGCCGCGAAGAGGATCGCGGGGTCAGTGGCAAGCAGATACTGGTGGATGGTGAAGTCCATGGGCGGAATGTACATAGAGAACTGGTCTGGGCAGGTGACCTGGGCGTGGGGGAGCCTGCGGTAGAGGGGTATGGTGAGGACGCCGGTGCCCACGGGAACCTCCAGCAGCCTCCCCGCGAACCCGTCCGGGATGCCGGACAGTGCCCCATCCATCCGCTGCGCCGTGGTCTGCCCGGTACAGGCTTGCTTGGCCGCGGAACGGGAGACCCGACTGCGGCTCAGACCTTTCGGGCCGTGGCCCCCTTTGGTTTGCTATCTTGATGTGGCGCCTGTCGCACAAGGAGGACCTCATGCCTGATCTGCCCACGCTCGTCATCGTCTGCGGCCTCTGTGCCGCCGCTGGCTTCGTGGATGCCGTCGCGGGCGGCGGCGGGCTTATCTCGCTGCCTGCCTACCTCATTGCCGGCTTACCGGTGCACGTGGCCCTCGGTACGGGCAAGCTGAGCTCCATGCTGGGAGTCTCTGTGGTCACGTGGAAGTACGCCAGGAATGGCTTTGTCCCCTGGCGCGAGGCCGTTGTGTGCGTGGTTGTGTCGCTGGTTGCCTCGGCGCTGGGTGCCCGTGCCGTCCTGCTGGTTGATCCGCAGGTCCTCATGGTTGCGCTGCTGGTCGTCCTGCCTCTGACGGCGGTCTACGTGCTCCGCCATGGCTTTGGCAAGGCGGACGCTGCAGGCGACGAGTCCACGTCCCCGGAGGACGCGACAGGCCAGGCCGTGGGGGTCGTCGCAGGGGAAGGTCCTGCGCCCGCTGCGGACGGCGTGCGCCGCTCCTCTCGCAAGACGATGCTTCTGGTTGCGCTCGTGGCCGCCCTCATGGGCTTCTACGACGGGTTCTACGGACCGGGGTCGGGTACCTTCATGCTGCTTTTGCTCACGGGGCTCGCACGTCTGACGCTCGAGGAGTCCAATGGCATCTGCAAGGTGGTGACGCTCGCATCAAACTTCGCAGGTCTTGTCGTGATGCTTGCGGGCGGGGCCGTCGATGTGCCGCTGGGCCTGCTTTCGGGCGTCTTTCTGGTGCTGGGAAGCTATCTTGGCGCCCGCAGCTTCAGCCAAGGCGGGGCCAAGGTGACCCAGCCGATGATCCTCGTGGTGGTCACACTCTTCTTCGTCAAGGTGTTGGCAGAGCTTATCTAGCGGACGAGGTCCGTGGAGGCTCGGGCTTCCGTACATCGATCGTACGATGATCGCATCGGGCCTTCCTCTCTGCGGAGAGACTGCGAGAAACCCCTATCGTGCTTCTCGCGATTGGCCAGCTCGCCAACCTCCCCCACCTGGACTCGACGTCGGCTAGAGCCTCGGGTGTGCGGTTTCCCACGTATCAGTACTCGCATGCACCGTCGCCGTCGGGGGGTCTTGTGCCGGACGAGATGCGCATGGAAGACAGGTGGCATGAGCTGGTCGCGGGCGCACATCCAACGGACCGCCTCAAAGTAGCCGTATCCGCAGGTGAAGTCGTACATGGGGCAGAAGCCGATCGCGTACGCTACACCATGCACCCGATGCAGCGGGTTGGTGCGGAGGTGCCAAGTGTGCCCCCAGGCTCCGTCACGCAGGCGGTCGCAGAGCGCTTGGTAGCCTCGTATGATCAGGTGGATGCCACCCATGAGAGGACGGACGCCTTCGAGCCTGTTCCAGTTGGTGAAGCCCAACGACTCCAGCGAGTCGTCCATGGCGCCTTGGTCCATGTGCATGAAATCCTCGTGCGTTAGCGTGCGTCCCAGCGTCTTGTGCGGCGCGCACATTGCATAGCAGAGCATCATGGTAGACGACATGGGGTTTGTCGCTCCGCCAACCAGGCCCTCCTCCGTTGCCCATTGCTCGCAGAGCCCCTCCATATGCAGCCAACGTCGCATGACCTCATCATCGTCGTCGTAGCGTAGGTAAAGGACGTCAAGCATCAGGGGCTGTAGGCGCCTCAGGGTCCCATTCACGAGTTCGCTCCCCATGTGTGATTACATAAGTTATATTCTGCCAACAAAGTCTAACCATCTACAGAAACCTATCCCACGCGAAAGCCACGTGTTGCGATACCCACGCCTGCGTGACGGGGAGGCGGCCGTTTTCATACCTACGCTTGGGGACAACCGCATCGCATGGACAAGGGGTCTTCCTGTGCCCATACGCACCTGCGGCATCCAAAAAACCGTCCCTATAAGCATATGTCTTCGTTAGTGAAACTTAATGAAACTGCGCTTTTACAAGCAAGAGTAGATTTATAGGGACGGATTATTGGATGCCGCAGGTGCGTATGGGCAGTAAGGCGCCCTGTGAAAGTGCAGATAGATACCCATGGATTTGCTCGTGTCTTTAGCTCGGTGGCTAGATGGCACCTCGAGGCAGGGCCTCCTAGCTGCTGTTTTGTGGATGCTCGTGCTCCACCGCGGGTACGAGGCACATCCGGAAGCGCCTACTGAGGCATGACGTGAGCCGTCTACCTTGGCAAACGCGTCAGAGGCGTTTTAAGCCCCGTCTTGGTGGCCGATGGCCCTAGAGTCCATTGCCTCTCGGAACGGCCGTTCTGCGCCTTCTGGTGAGGTCACTCTTGCTGGACGCCCCGCTCATCCATAAACGGGCGGGTCGTCTTGGGCCAAAGGGCCATGCCTATTGGTTTTCTCCTGCGGGAAAGCCCTTTGAGGCGAATCCCCGCTTCTGCCGCATCGGTGCGCTCAGCTGCGAGGTGGTGGAGGGCTAGGTGCAGGGCGATTGGGTGGGGATTACCGGCATTGAACCATGCTATGGGGACGTGCTATGGGGACGGTTCTCTCGACGCGCTGCTGTGCGGTGTGCCCTCAGTACTTTGGCAGGACCAGACGCTTGTCCACGGCCTCCACCACAAGCGCCAACGTGCTCTCGAAGCCCGTCTTGGCCAGGAGGTTCTTCACGTGGTACTTCACGGTGTTGAGGGATATGCCCAGCTCCGAGGCTATCTGCTCGTAGCTGAGGCCGCGTGCCAGCTGGTGCAGCACGTCGAACTCGCGCGCCGTAAGCTCCGAGCTCCTAGCCAGGCCAAGCCACACCACCGGGGCCTCGCTGGGCCACACCCGCTCGCCCCGCAGTGTGCGCTCGACCACGTCGACAAGCCCTACCGCCTGCAGGTCCTTGTACCAGAAGCTGTCGCATCCGGCGGCCTGCGCCTTGGCCAGGAAGGTGTGCTCCGGCATGGAGGTCATGATGATCACCCTGGTGGAGGGACTTTCCCGCTTGATGCGGGCGGCAGCCGCAAGCCCGGACTCGTCGTCGCGGGTGCACACGTCCATGAGGACGAGGCCGATGCTGCGCCTGGCGCAGGCCACCACCGCGTTGGCAGCGTTCTCCAGTGTGGCCACGATTGTGACGTTCGGCAGCTGCGCCAGGCGGTCCACCACCGCCTCCCGCGCCAAGAGCGAGTCCTCCACCACTATGGTCCTCACCATGGCCGTCACCTCGCCTCCGGCACTCGCACGGTCAGGGACACGCCCCTGCTGAGGTCCAGCCGGAGCACGCCGCCCTCCTCCTCGATCCTAGCCCGCAGGTCGGCCAGACCCGCGCCCTCGGTCAGGCTGGCGGGGGCGCCTCCCGCCTGGGCGTCCTGGCCATTGTCCCAGATGTGCGCGACGGTCCAGCCATCCTGCTGCTCGCAGCACACGTTCAAGGCCGTGGCATGGGCGTGCCGCGCTGCGTTGCTCAGGGCCTCGCGCACGGCGCTGAGCACCAGCGACCTCGCGACCTTCTCTGCAGGAAGCTCGCCGGACCAGACGACACGGCATCCTATGAGCGCCGCCACGCCCTCAAGCTCCGCGAGGTCGGAGCCGCCAGTCTTCTCCGTGGGCTCCGCGTGGCCAAGCCCCCGGAGTACTGCGTCCCACCGGCCGACCAGCTTAAGGAGAAGGGCGTCCCGAGCCTGCTCATCCAAACCGGCTTTGACCTGCTCCTGCGCCTTCTGGGTCATGAGCAGGCATTCCCCCAGGCTGCGGTGGGCCTGCATGCGGGCGGAGAGCGTCTCCCGCTTGAGGTTGATCTTCTCGACGTCTTGCAGGAGCAGCTGCTGGCGGGCGTTCTGCTCGCGCAGGAGCTCGTTGGCTGCGGAGGTCTCCGCCCTGGCCCGGGCTATAGCGGTCACGTCAATCGCCTGGATCTGCAGGTAGCTTGGCCTGCCCATGGTCTTGCAGCGCACGAACTGCCAGACGCTTCCATCCGGGGCGGCCACCTCCAGGGCACGCGCGCCCAGCTGGTCCCCGTCGAGCAGCCTGGCGCAGCTCAGCTCCGAAAGGTCCCGCCAGAAGGCCCGCGCATCAAGGATGGAATGGCCGGTCAGCTCGCAGGCAAGTTGGTCCATGCGGTGGTTTACCAGGATGGGGACCCCGCTAGCGCTGCCTAGGCAGATGCCGCTTGGGAGCGTGTCCACGGCGGCGCGGGTGAGGGATGCGAGGCCCACCACGCGGGCCGGGTGCGCGCAGGTCCAGATCATGAGGGCGCATGCCAGGGCAAGGCAGAGCATGCAGACAAGCACGGCCATCATGTGCCTCCGCGCTCTGCGGGCTGGCTTGAGCGCCCGGCGGGCCGGCCGGAGCTTCCGTCTTCCCCAGCCCCGTCGCCAGGTGCCAGAAGGACGCTCATGCAGGTGGTCTTGAGCTCCGAGCCTTCCTGGAGGATCTGGCCGAGCATCCGCAGGCACTGGTCCTGGCCAAGGGGGCGGTCGCTATCTTGCAGCCGCTGCCCCAGCTCCCGCACCTGGCGCTCAAGCCCCTCTCGCTGCGGGCGTATCCGCTCCTCCAGGGCCTGGTAGATAAGGGCGCGGCTGTGCACGCCCTCGGCCTCCCCGCGCACGCGGAGCTCCTGGGCCAGCGCGTCGCCACGCTGGGAGAGCTCTTCGCGCACGTCTTGGAGCTGGGCGAGGGCGCGCCGCTGCTCTCGCACGTCCTGGCTCCAGGCGCACCAGGCGTCTCGCACGCCAAAGGCGCGCAGCTCCAGGCCTGGGCTGGTCTCCACGCACTCGCCGCGCGTCAGGGCCAGGAAGTCGTCCCGCCCTATGGCGGGTGCGTCCGCGGACCCGGTCAGGCGGGCGCCGCTCGCATCCAAGAGCTGGAGGGCAATCGTGGAGGCGTGCAGCACGTCCTCGTAGCCGCCCACAGCAGGGCCTCAAAGAGAAAGACGCGGGCGAAGAACTCCACGAAGTCTGGGTCCGGCGCAAAGGAGCTCAGCATGTAGGGCGCCGCGGCCGCCGCCATGCATGCCCCCACGAGCAGGGTGGGCCATGGGCTGCGGCTGGCCCCCAGGGACCTATTGCGTGCGGTCATGAGGCCTATGCGTGCGAGCGTGAGCCCTATGTACCAGGCTGCGAGCAGGTAGGCGCCAAAGCCGGGGTGAAAGAGCAGGTTGGGCTGGGGGTCCGCTGGGTCCACCACGCACATGAGGTGGAGCTGCGAGTCGCTGAGGGCCAGAAAGACCAGGGCCAGCACCGGGACCGCCAGCCAGTGCCAGCGGGGGTTGGGCCGGTAGGTGCTGCTGTGCCCCAGTCCCAGCGTGCCCAGCCAGCCCAGCGGGGGGATGGCCATAAGGGGGATGAGGGCCAAGTAGCCGCTCTCTCGCATGAGATAGATGTTAGAAACAAGGACGGTGTCCTGCACGAACCGCATGGTGGCACCGGCAAACATGAGGATGCCCTCGGCGCAGACGCAGCGCCTCATGACCTGCTGCGTCATGCACCTGCGGATGGATCTTATCCATAGGCACACAAGCAGCACGTAGATGACGTACATGACGAGGGGGACGAGCCATCCGGAGCTGTCGGATTCCAGCATCCACCGACGCCATGCCGAGACTACCAGGAGCAGTGCCACGGCGGCGCAGGCCCATGCCATGCGTCTGCGTTGCGTCGTCCCCACCTCGGCGCCTCCCGGTCTTCTTGTGCGTCCAGCAAGAGGGGCGTTGGCCCGCCTCGCCTAGCTGCTTACAAGATATATCAGGGCCGGTCGTGGCAGGCCACCCGTACGGGTGGGGTCTGGCGCGCCATGCCGTGCTTGAATGCGGCCCAACATCCGCAATCGGGCAGCAGGAGGCAGTCGCATGGAATCTGTCATCAAGTGCAAGATGCTCAGCTACGGGCTGGTAGAGGTGCGCGACGCGGGGGCCACGTCGCCGCGCTACCGGCTCTACGTGGCAGGACAGCTCAAGAGCTACTCGGACGACCTGTACACGATCCTGGCCGAGTTCGACCGGCTCTACTAGGGCTGACGGAAGACAGGAGAGGGGAGAAGGCCATGTTCGTACCCCAGAGCTGGTACAAGGCGGATTCGAGCGCAAAGGCCACGGCCAACCTGGCTAGCATGGAGGCATTGATCGGGGAGCCCGCCGCGAGGTTTGCCCAGGACCCCGAGCCATGCATCATCGGGCTGATGGGCGGTGCGCTCTCGGAGGTATCGCAGAGCGTCCTCAAGGTGCATCCCGGGTTTGCGCAGGTACATGCCTTTATCCAGGCGGCCTACAGCGAGCCCAGTGCCTACCGTGAAAACGTCACCAACGCCTTCAACGCCATGGCCCCGCTCTGGAACGATCCGGAGTACTCGGGCGACTACCGGTTCAACCTGCTCATCGCGGTGTTGGGGTGGGGCCTCTATAGGGACGACGAGGACGAGGGGACCCGCAACGTGCTCAACAACCTGCTCGAGCGCGTGCTGGCGGGTGGCGAGGTGATGGGTCTCTTCGAGAACTGCCTGCTTGGCGCCATGCTCTGGTTTGCCGACTATGGCGGCTACCGCCAGCTGGTTGCAGGGCAGTACCAGGTGGTGTGCCAAGAGCGTGCCGCAAAGGCCGCGGCCGACCAGCGGGAGCGCGAGGAGGACGAGCGCAAGCGCCAGGCGGAGCAGCAGCGCGTGCGCATCCAGCGCATGAAGCAGGGCAAGTGCGTCTATTGCGGCGGCAACTTCAAGGGGCTTCTCCGCAAGACCTGCTCCAGCTGCGGCCGGCCCAAGGACTACTGATGTCACAAAAGTGACAGTCACTTTTGTGACATTGAGAAATTGATGCAAGTACTTTAGTGGGGAGCGAATCAAGATGGGGCTTTTCTCAAAGAAGACGACGTACTACATCCAGTGGAACGATGGCCTGCCCGTCGGGGACCTGGAGGACATCCCGGCCACCTTCTTTGCCGCGTGCAAGAAGGCCGGCCTGACGCTGGCGGCAGAACCTGAGTACTACGAGGGGCCAGCGTCCATCATGTGGGAGGCCACGCGGTTCAACCTCCCGGGCGTCACGGCCAACGTGAACATTTACGACACCTCGCAGATTACCCAGTTTGGCTCCTTCCGCATCAACGTGGAGCACAACGAGAAGAAGGGCGCCTCGCCCGATCAGGTGCGGGAGGCCCTCAAGCAGGCCTTCCAAGCCATGCTTGCCTTGGGCGGCGGCAGCGCCCACGCGGACATCTGCATCAACGGCAAGCCCTGGGAGGACTTCTACCAGAAGCGGAGCTTCATGTAAGACAACGTGCAGGAAAGACAACGTGCAGGAAGGGGTGGCCCCCTATTACACGACGCCGTGCAATAGGGGGCTACCCCCCTTTGCGCAATAGGGGGCCATCCCCCTTGCACCCTTACTTCTACGCCTTGGCGAGCCTCCGGCGCAGGGCGAGGCCCGCGCTCACGGCAAGGGGCATGAGGACAAGGGCCAGCACGCCGGAGGTGAACGTGTCGAAGATGGCGCGCCCGGGGCCCTCCAGCGCATAGGTGGCCTCAACAAGGTCCAGGTGCTCGCCAGCGATGAAGGAGAGAAGGCGACTCAGCAGCTCGAGGACCAGCTCCGTGAGCGCCCCAAAGCTCAGCCACACCTGCGTCGCCGGCCCCGCGAGCGCACCCGCCACAGGGTTCATGCTCAGGAGCGCCATGGATCCACGCACGAGGCCAGAGAAATCCAGGGCAAAGGCGTCAAAGGCCACGCAGAGCGCAACCTGCTCCAGGAGAAAGCCCACCGCAAAGGGCACCAGCATGAGGGCTGGCGACGCCTTGCCTCGCGTGAGCGCCTCGGGGGAGAAGGCCGTGATTGCCGCAAGCCCCAGCAGCATGACCACAAAGCCCATGGGGACCTGGGAGCTTATGAGCATGAGGCCGTACCCGGCGGCAACAAGCACGACGGCCCCGGCAAGCCACGCGCCCTTGTCTGAGCCCTTATCACCGCCCTTCTCGCTGCGCTTGTTGCCGCTCTTGTTGTCGGCGCGGCTGCCGATTGCCTTCGCCGCTCCGAAGGCCCGTGCCACGAGGCCCCCGAGGATGCCCAGGCCCAGCTGCAACAGCATGATGCGGAGGGCCAGCTCGAAGCCATCGCGGGGGTCGTCTGTGAACACGCAGAACCAGGTGACGATAAGGGCCGCGTACATGGCCACGGTGAGGATGGCGTTGAGCACGAAGGGGGCTCCGTCGAGGTCCTCGTTCCAGTCAGCCAAGGGCAGGAAGAGCCCCACGATGGCAAAGCCCAGCCAGCCAAAGAGCGCGAGGACCTTCTCGTCACCCTCGCCCGTCATGATGATCCCCAGAGCGGCTACGAGGTTGCCCCACGCATACCAGAGCACGACCCGCATGACGGCTCCCGCGGCAATCGGTCCCAGCAAGGCTCCCAGTACCGCCGAGACCAGGAGACCCAAGGCGATACAGGCAGCTGCTGCGAAGAAGGCGTAGCCGGCCATGAGCATGCCGCCAAGCACGAGTCCGCCACAGAGCAGCAGCACCAGACCTGCACCCAGGTCGTCGAATGGCCCCCACTCGTAGGCCGTGTAGCCACCAAAGCCGTTGGGCACGATCTCTATCCAGTCGCCGCCTAGCCCCACCCAGCCGTCGTCAAGGTCGACCCACATGCGCGCTCCCTTCGTCGAGTCGACCAATTCCACCACGGGCGGCGCGGCCTTGCCCCACCCGCAGGGGTGGGGCAAGGGTGGGGTCAGGGGTACTGGTCTGTGCGGTGCCAGGCTGTTGCCGTCGACTTTGAGGCGGCGAAGGGTTGTAGAGCTCCGTTCGTAGGGATTTATAATACGCTGTAAGTGTGCAAGTGAATGGGCTTATAGCGAAATATACCAATACGGGGTGTGGCATGTTCATCGGCAGGCAGAGCGAGCTCGAGCTCCTTCGCGCAACGCTCACATCGGACCGGGCGGAGTTCGTGGCGGTGTACGGGCGCCGAAGGGTTGGCAAGACGATGCTAGTTCGAGAGGCGTATGCGGGTAGTCTCGTATTTCAGCATTCGGGGCTTGCAGCTGGGCGCATGAAAGACCAGCTCACCGCATTTGGCGTCTCCCTGAGGGCTGCAGGGATGAGCGACGCTCCGACGCCTAAGAGCTGGTTGGAGGCCTTCGAGCTGTTGGGGCGTTTTGTTGAAAGCTGTGACGGGGACAGGAAGGTGGTTTTTCTCGACGAGCTTTCCTGGATGGACACTCCAAGGTCGGGCCTCATGGCTGCTCTGGAGTTCTTTTGGAATGCGTGGGCGTCGGCGCGTAGGGATGTCGTGCTAGTGGTGTGCGCGTCTGCGACTTCTTGGATGCTGAACAAGGTCATTCACAACAAAGGTGGCCTCTACAACCGTCTGACCACCAAGATTAACCTGCAACCGTTCACTCTCGCCGAGTGCGAGGCCATGACCCAGGCAATGGGTGTCCGCATGAACCGGCATCAGATCATAGAGGGATACATGGTCATGGGCGGTGTCCCTCACTACTGGGCGCAACTTGATCGGTCGAAGAGCCTGGCACAGAATATCGACGCGATGTTCTTCGCGAAGACGCCCATTCTGGAAAACGAGTTCGAATATCTGTATGCATCCATCTTTAAGAATCCTGAGAACTATCTGCGTATCGTCTCGGCGCTTGGGAAGCACAAGGCTGGCATGAAGCGCGAGGAGATTGCGAGTGCCGCCCGTCTGGCGAACTCCGGCAACCTCACCAGTATGCTCGCTGAGCTTGAGAGCTGCGGGTTTATCAGGCGCTATACCCAGTTTGGGCGCAAGGAGCGCGACACGCTCTACCAGCTCATCGACAACTTCACCCTCTTCTACTACAAGTTTATCGAAGGGGGAGTCACCGACGAGCACTTCTGGGAGCATCAGACCAACACGCCAGCCCGAAACGCCTGGTGTGGTCAAGCCTTCGAGCGTGTGTGCCTTGAGCATGTTGCCCAGATCAAGCGCGCGCTCGGCATTTCGGGAGTCCTTACCGAGTCCCATTCGTGGTCTTGTGCGGCAGATCCCGAGAAGGGCCTCTTTGGCTCGCAGATTGATTTGCTCATAGTGCGCAAGGATCAGGTCATCAACGTCTGTGAGATGAAGTATTCGGTCTCGAGGTATGCGATTACTAAGGCCGGAGACCAAGCGATGCGCAACAAGGTGAGCGACCTTATCACAGCAACGTGTACGCGGTATGCCATCCATACCACCTATGTGACTCCGTACGGATTGGTAGACAACACCTACGCGAGGAACGTCCAGTCGCAGGTGGTGGCAGACGACCTATTTGCCTTCTAGGCTGCCGACTACCACAGCCCTCGATACACACCAGCACAAGGCGTAGCAGGGACGAGAGGTCTCCGACCCCACCCGCAGGGGTGGGGTCAGACCTTCTGTCACGTGCTTGAATGGCCACAGCCGAGCCCGAAGGGAGGTGTGCCATGGAGTACGCAAAGCCCCAGGTAGTGGCCGAGAGCAAGGAGAGCAAGACGTATGCGGCCTCGTGCCTGCAGCCGTCCACCAAGCCCAACAGCTGCTGCGAGATGACCTACTAGACTGCCGCGCCAGCAACCTCGGCGGGGCGGGGGCCGCTGCGGTCCTGCCCCGCCGGTCCCGCCCCCTCGCGCCCCGCCGGTGCCACTCTGCCGGTTCCGCCCCTTGCCAACGGAGACACGCCATGCTCTATCGCCAGAAGCACGACACCTTCATCCGCCACTACGACGACGTGGGCTACATCGTCAACGAGGGCGTCATTGCCGACAAGGTCGTGGATGCGGTGGGCGCCGTCTTTCTCGACGCGCTCTCGCGGGAGGCGCAGAGTCTGGACGACCTTGTTGCCAGGATCGCCCCCGCCTTTCGCAACCCTCCGGCCAGCCTGCGAGACGACGTCGTGGACTTCTACGGCATGCTGGAGCGCGACGGCTTCGTGGTGAGCGGCCGGACGCCCGAGGAGTTGGACCGCAAGGACCCGCCCTTTAGCTACGCGCGGTCGTGGTCGGGCAGGCCTGCGCGCGAGAAGGACGCGGCCCCTAGCCTGGCTATGGCCATCCGGGACTCCCAGACCTACCTCTCCAACCACTTTGAGGGCCATCCCCACCTGGTCTCCCTGCAGCTGGAGATAACCAGCCGCTGCAACGAGCGCTGCGTGCACTGCTACATCCCGCATGCGTACAAGACCCAGGCCATGGACCTGGAGCTCTACCGCAGCATCCTGGACCAGGGCGACCAGATGGGCCTTCTCGCCCTCACGCTCTCGGGCGGCGAGCCTCTGGCCCACCCCGACTTTTGCCGCATGCTGGACATGACGCGCGAACACGACCTCTCGGTCCGCATCCTCTCCAACCTGACCCTGCTGGACGACAAGATCCTTGCCTCCATCAAGGCCGCCCGCATCGCAAACATAAAGGTTTCGCTCTACAGCATGGACCCCCAGGTGCACGACGCCATCACGCAACTGCCGGGATCGCACGCCCGCACCGTGGCGGCCATCGAGCGCCTGCGCGAGAACGACGTCCCCCTCATGATCAACTGCCCCGTGATGCGGGAGAACAAGGACGGCATGGACGACGTGCTGCGGTGGGGTGCGGCCCGTGACATCAAGACCGTGTGCGACTGGGTGATGATGGCCCGCTACGACCGCAGCACCGACAACCTGGACCACCGCCTGACGCTGGAGGAGGTGCGGCCGCTGGTCCAGGCCGTCATCAATGACGATGCCGAGTATCGCCGCCGCGTGCTGGAGGCCGACCTGGCGGCGGAGCGCGCTAGGGACATAAGCTGCGATCCCGTGTGCGGCGTGTGCGTGTCGTCCCTCTCCGTGGTCTCGGACGGCACCGTCTATCCCTGCGCCGGCTGGCAGAGCCGGGTCCTGGGCAGCCTGCGCGAGCAGAGCCTGCGGGACATCTGGGAGAAGTCGCCCGAGGTGCTCTACCTGCGCCGTCTTCGCATGCGGGACTTCCCCCAGTGCCTGGACTGCGAGAATAAGCCCTTCTGTGCCATGTGCATGGTGCGCAACGCCAACGAGAGCCCCACGGGCAACCCGCTGGACGTGAACCCCCACTTCTGCCGCATCGCCGCCCTCAACCGCGAGGTGGTGGAGGGCTGGTTGCGGGAGCAGGGGAGGTAGGTGGCCATGCCGCGACGGGTGCGCTACTCGCGGTCCCTCTAGGCCGCGGTCCCGCCGGTCCATCCGCGCTCGGGAAATAACGGACAGTTGTTGCCGGCGGATACCCCGCAAGGCGACAAAAGCCCAGGATTCTGGAAGGCGTCGCCAAACTTCTGTCCGTTATTTCCGCGGCAGTCGCGAGGGGCGCTGAGCAATGTCGCGTGCTTGTGTATAATAACAACCGTTACACAACGTGCGTCACCAAGGAGAAGCCCGTCCATGCCGCCACGGCCCAAGGTCACAAGACAGATGGTCCTCGACGCCGCCTTCCAGCTGGTGCGCGAGGAGGGGGCGGAGGCCCTCTCCGCCCGTGCGGTCGCAGCGCGGCTTGGCTGCTCCACGCAGCCCGTCATGCGCAACTTCGCGACGGTGGAGGCCCTGCGCGAGGCGGTCTACCAGATGGCCGACGACTACCACACGCGCCGCATCATGCCCAGGGGGAGGGGGTCGCACGACCCCCTCACGGAGCTGGGCCTCAACTACGTGCGCTTTGGTGCCGAGGAGCCCCAGCTCTTCCGCCTTCTCTTCCAGACCAACAAGTTCGGCGACCACAGCGTGGATGACCTTATCGCCGACCCTCAGGTGGGCCAGATGCTCGCCCTGGTGGAGGATGCCGCCGGCTGCACACGCGACCAGGCGCGCCGGACCTTCAAGCTCCTCTTCGTAACGGCGCACGGCATGGCGAGCCTCCTGGCAAACAACGCCATGGCCTACGACGAGCAGGAATGCACACAAATGCTGGCCGGCGCCCTCACGGGCGCCATGAGCGAGGAGGGCTAGCCATGCTCAAGCTCTACGAGAAGAACGAGTCCGCCTTTGCCATCGCCTGGATCGTCGCCTACGTGGTGGTGATCGGGAGCCTGCGGGCAAACTTCGGTAGCAACAGCTGGGCCGGTCTTGTGGCCCTCGCAGCCTTCACCTTGCTGTCGCTGGCCTTCCTGCGGGCAACAAGCACCTGGCAGAAGTACGGCCTCACCGGCTTGCCGCCCGCCAAGCCCTATCTCTTCTTCATTCCGCTCCTGCTCGTCGCCAGCGTCAACCTCTGGCTGGGCATCGCCCCGCAGGCCACCGGTGCCAGCCTGCTCTGCGCTGTGGCATCCATGGCGCTAGTTGGGTGGCTCGAGGAGATCATCTTCCGTGGCTTCCTCTTCCGCGCCATGGAGAAGGACGGACTGACCTCGGCGATCGTGGTCTCGGCGCTCACCTTTGGGATGGGCCACATCGTCAACCTGCTCATGGGCCACGCGACCTTCGGGACCTTCCTCCAGATAGCCTATGCCACAGCCATCGGATTTGCCTTTGTCATGCTCTTTTACAAGAGCGGTAGCCTCTGGCCCTGCATCGCGGCGCACAGCTTGATCGACGTGCTTTCCGTGCTGGGGAATCAGAACTTCCCGGACGGGCTCCACGTCTTTGCGACTGTCTTCGTCATCGTGGTGGCTGGGGGCTACGCCTGGTACCTCAGCCGCCTCCCGGGCGGGGACAGCGAGGGCGAGGCCTAGCAGAAGCCTCCGGCCACACGAGCATGTCGAGCAGGTAAATCCGCAACGTAACCGCAACTCGCCGGTGCAGAATCCTATACACAGATACATCTGGGCCCGAGTGGCCGTGGGAAGGGAGAAGCACATGCAGAAGCGCAAGGTAACTATCATCGGAGCCGGTCACGTGGGGTCGCACGTGGCCCTGGCCCTGGTGTACGAGGGCGTGGCCGACGAGATCGTGCTCGTGGACAAGGTCGAGGGCAAGGCGGAGGCCCAGGCGCTGGATGCCTACGATGCCGTGAGCTACATGAACCACGAGGTGGTGGTCCGCGGCGGCGACTACTCCGACGTGGAGGACTCGCAGGTGGTGGTGTGTGCCATCGGCATGGCGCGCAAGCCCGGCCAGGACCGCGTGGCCATGCTCGACGACTCCATCGTCATGTGTGACGAGCTGCTGGACTCTCTCGCGCCGTACAAGTTCCCGGGCATCCTCATCAGCATCACCAACCCCTGCGACGTCATCGCCGACTACCTGCGTCGCGGCCTGGGCCTGCCCGCCACGCGGGCCTTTGGCACGGGTACCTCGCTTGACACCGCGCGCCTCCGTCGCGTGATCTCCCAGATGACGGGCGTCTCGCGCACGTCGGTCCAGGGCTTCGTGATGGGCGAGCACGGCGAGTCGTCCATGATTCCCTACAGTCTGATCCGCGTGGGTGGGCGGGGCTTCGACGACTTTGGCCTCTCGCGCGACGAGGTGCTGGAGCAGGTGCGCCGGGGCGGGTGGACCGTGATCCTGGGCAAGCTCTGTACCGAGTTCGGCATCGGGCGTGCCGCGGCCGAGCTCGTGGAGGCGGTGCTCCGCGACGAGAAGAAGGTCCTGCCCGCATCCGTGCTGCTCGACGGCCAGTTTGGCCAGACGGGCGTGCAGATTGGCGTGCCCTGTGTCATTGGCGAGAAGGGCGTGGAGCAGATCGTCGAGGTCAAGCTGACCGACGACGAGATGGCCGCCTTTACCCACTCCTGCGACGTGGTGCGCGGCAACGTCCAGCGGGCCCTGTCCCAGGGTCAGCGCGGCGTGCGCTAACCCAATATCGGTGTGTCGAGAGAACCGTCCCCCTGACACGCGTGTCAGGGGGACGGTTCTCTCGACACGGGGCCTATGCCTTGCTGCCCGGGTTGAGCCGCAGGTGCACTACCTTCACGCGGCCCCACTTGTCGGCGAAGTACATGAAGACCCGCGTGCGGAGCGAGAGCCTGCGGCCCAGCTTGAGCGCATCGGCGTAGAAGCCCTCCACGCTCAGCAGCTCGCAGCCTGCGCGGCGGGCAAAGTCGGCCGGGTCGTCCAGGCCAAAGTACATGCGCGCATCGGTGTTGCCGGTCTTCTCCACGTACTTGTTTGTGAACTTGAGGCCCTCGGTGTCGGTGGCGTCAAAGACCAGCTCGCCCGCGGGGAAGGCCTGCTTGAGGTCGGCGATCATGCCCAGGATCTTGTCCTCGTGGAAGTACTGCCACACGCCGGAGACCACGAGCAGGGTTGGGAGCGTGGCATCGATGTGCTCCGCCCATTCCATGGCAAACATGTCGCCCGCGATGAGCTCCTCGTTTGCCGCCTGACCCAGGGCCCGGCGGCGCACCTCGATGACCCCGGGCAGGTCCACCTGGTAGCAGCGCGCGGTGGCCACGCCCACGCGGCCCCAGGTGGTCTCCAAGCCGCCGCCCAGGAAGACCACATTGCCCGTAGGGTGGCTGGCAAGAAACTCGCTCACCTTGACGTCGATCACGTGGCTGCGCGCCACCGAGGCCATGCACTCGTATTCGCCCGAGTTGGCCTGGATGGCCTCGCCGGGAATCTGCTCCTCCAGCGCGAGGGCCTGCTCGTCGCGGAAGTAGTCGGGGAAGCGCTTGGACACGTAGATGCGCGCGACCAACGGGATGTAGGTCGTGTCCGGCACGCCGGCAAGGGTTCGCTCCTGGGCCATGGTTCACCTCGGTGTGGGTTAGTCGAATCTAACTTCTTGAATCATAGCACCACGAAGTTGGCGTCCTATAACAATGTGACAAAACTGACTGTCACTTTTGTCACATTGTTGTCGAGGGGACTGTTGTCGAGGGGACTGTTGTCGAGGGGACGGTTCTCTTGTCACACCCTCAATTCGGGAAATCTGAGGCCAGCGGGGATTGCGGTGCATGCATGGCATTGGAGGGACTGAGATGACGACGGCTGGGAAGGTCCAGCGCAAGTGGCCTTGGGTTCTGCTCGGCGTGGCAGTGGCTGGGCTGGTGGTCGTACCCGCGGCGGCTACCTTCTACACGCACGTTTCGAGCTACAGGCGGCCGCCGGCCTTTCGCGACGCAGCGGACATCACGTATGCGGACGTGGACGCCGCCACGCATCCCCGTCGGGAGGTCAGCTTCCCCAGCGGGGACGTGACGCTCGCCGGCTACGTGTACCCGGCGTCCGGCGATGGCGCGCCCAGCGAGAAGCCCGTGGGCCTGGCCATCGTCGTCCACGGCCTCAACAGCAATGCAGACAAGATGCTCCCCCTCATCACCTACTTCCAGGATCGCGGCTGGACCGTCTTTGCCTTCGACGGCACGGGCGCGGGCGCGAGTGGGGGAGACTCCGTGCGCGGCCTCAACCAGCAGCGGCTGGACCTGGAGGCGGCCGTTGCCTACATAGCCGACCAGCCGGACCTGGCCAGCCTGCCCTGCGTGCTGGTGGGTCACTCCATGGGCGGCCATGCGGTTACCAGCGCCTTTGCCGATGGCATAGACCAGCAGCTGGACATTAGGGCTGCGGTGGCCTTCTCGGCCTTCAACTCTGGCATCGAGACGACCGACGTGCTCTTTGACACCTATGCCGGGCCCGTGGCACCCCTGCTCAAACCTTGGGTCTGGGTGGCTTACCATGCCACCTTCGGTCCAGCGGCGGACGTCACGGCCGTCGACGGCATCAACGCTACTGACGTGCCCTTCATGTGCGTGTATGGCACCGACGACGAGGCAGTGCCCGCGTGGCGGTCGGGCATCCCGGCCCACGCGAGCCAGATAACCAACCCCAACGTGGAGCTCGTTGAGGTGGCCGACCAGTACCGCAACACCCACTCCACGCTCTGGCTTACCTCCGACAGCGCGTACTACGCCCTGGAGACCTGGGACAAGCGCGACGCCCTTCTCGCCTCCATCTCGGGCGACCCCATGGCGGACCCAGGGTATAGGGAGTTTGTCCAAAGCGTGGACAAGAACCGCATGGCCCAGACAGATCCCGCACTCATGCGGCGGGTCGAGTCCTTCTGTCGCGAGCGTGCCAAGAGTGTCTGACACTTTTGGCGCGGTCTTGCCCCGGACACGTTCGTGCAGGTATATTGACTTAGTCCACATGACTAAGTCTACATGACCATGTATGGAGGGCGATATGGCGGTGACGCTCGATACGACCGTTCACGACATGAAGACCCACTTCTCCCAGTACTCGGCCGATCTTCTGGCCGGCAAGTACGACGAGATTATCGTGAAGAACCGAACCCAGCCCACTCTGCGCATCCTGCGCTACGAGGATTCCGTTCGGCCCGGCCTGGCGTTTGGCGTCGCCAAGCAGCGCGGACATGGGGTCGTGTGCCCCGAATGGGACATGCGTGATGGTGACGCCGAGATAGCAGACCTCTTTGGGGAGTACCTCTGATGGGATACCTAGCCGATACCCACTTGGCGCTCTGGCTCATTGCGGGCTCGGACAGGCTGCCCAAGGCAGCGCGGACGCTCATGGAGGCACCGGGACAGAACTGGTATCTGAGCGTCATCTCCGTGTGGGAGGTCATGCTCAAGCACCAGGCCCATCCCGACCAGATGCTGATCGATGCCGGCACGTTCCTGGATGACTGCGAGGCCAGTGGGTTTCGCATCCTACCCTTGCGGCCGGAGCATATGCTCGAGGCATCGCGACTGCCAATCGAGGGCGTTCACAAAGACCCATTCGACCGGATCCTGCTTGCGCAGGCATGCAGCGAAGGCCTGACGCTCGTGTCGCACGACCGGGCCTTCGAAGCCTACGGGAATGACCACGTTATCGTGCTTTGAGGCACGGGAGGACTGCGCATGGACGCAAATACGCACGACATAGCCCGCGACGCCTGCATGCTGACCGGTGGGTTTGCGCGGCAGGGCTACGACTGGTGGTGGCACTCCTTTACGGCGCACCACGCGGTCACGGGGGAGGAGCGGGCCTTCTTCGTGGAGTTCTTCCTGGTCAACCCGGCCCTCGCGCACGAAGGCGAGCAGGGGGCGCAGGGCCTACCCGTGCTTGGCCAGCTCCCCGCAAACAAGCGCGCCGGCGTGCGGCCCTCCTACCTCATGGTCAAGGCCGGCACCTGGGGCAAGGACGCCCGGCAGCTGCACCGCTTCTTCTCGTGGGACGAGGTCGAGGTGGGCCGGGGCGTGCCCTTCTACGTGGCGGCGGACGACTGCATCTGCTGCGAGACGGACCTTATCGGTCGCGTGGAGGTAGCGCCCGAGCAGGCGGCCGCCCATCCCGAGTGGATGTGCGACGCGGGTAGCATGCTCTGGGACCTGCGACTGCAGAAGGACATAGCCTTCAACGTGGGCTACGGCGCGTCGGCTCCCATGCGCGCGGCGGAGGCCTTTCAGATGTACTGGCACGCCGAGGGCATGAAGACCCGCTTCTCCGGCACGGTGGTGCTGGACGGCCAGACCTACGTGGTGGATCCGAGCACGAGCTACGGATACGCCGACAAGAACTGGGGGAGCGACTTCACGTCTCCCTGGGTTTGGCTGGCGTCGTCCCACCTGACCAGCGCCCTTACGGGCAAGTCGCTGGAGAGAAGTGCCTTCGACATCGGCGGCGGCCGACCCAAGGTGGGCCCAGTGGCGCTGGACCGCAAGCTCCTGGGGGCCATGGTGTACGAGGGGCGCACCTACGAGTTCAACTTCTCCAAGCCGTGGACCGGCTCGCGCACGAGTTTCGCCTGCGGCGAGAAGGGCGACGAGGTGGTCTGGCACGTGGAGCAGGACACCTTTGTCGCGCGGATGGTCACGGATGTGACCTGCCGCAAGGAGGACATGCTCCTCGTCAACTACGAGGCGCCTGACGGGGCCAAGCGCTACAGCCGCCTGTGGAACGGCGGCAACGGCGTGGGCCGCGTGCAGCTGTACGAGAGGCGCGGCGGCAACCTCGCGCTCGTGGACGACATCCGTGCGGCGAACGTGGGCTGCGAGTGGGGCGAGTACGATGTCACAAAAGTGTCAGACACTTCTGTGACACCCCTATCCCTCGAGCTCCTCGGCTAGGCCCTGCAGGCGCTGCGTGAGCTTCTCGTTCTCGCCGTAGTCCACCGGGCAGTCGATGATGCACACCTTGCCGGAGGCGAAGGCCTCCTCCAGGGTGGGCTGGAGCTCCTCGGCGCGCGTCACGCGGTAGCCGTTGGCATGCATGCTCTGGGCAAACATCACGAAGTCTGGGTTGCCAAAGTCCACGAAGCGATGCTCGCCGTAGCGGTCGTCCTGCTTCCATTTGATGAGGCCGTAGCTATCGTCGTGGAAGATGAGCACCACGATGGGCACGCCCAGGCGCACGGCGGTCTCGATCTCCTGACAGTTCATCATGAAGCCGCCGTCGCCGGTCACGGCCAGGACCTTGCGCTCAGGATGCACCAACTTGGCCGCGATGGCGCCCGGCACGGCTATGCCCATGGAGGCAAAGCCATTGGAGATGATGCAGGTATTGGGCTTGTAGCAGCCATAGTGACGTGCGATCCACATCTTGTGGGCGCCCACGTCGGATATCAAGATGTCATCAGGCCCAAGCACGCGGCGCACGTCGGCCAGGACGCGCTGAGGCTTTACGGGAAAGTCGTCGCTCGCCGCGATCTCGCGGAACTCCTGCTTGCGCCGCGCGCGCAGCTCCTGCACGCGCACGGGCTCCTCGTGCCGGTCGCACTGCTCGCCCAGCCAGGTCAGCGCCGCGGACACGTCGCCCACCACCTGCACGGACGGCTGGTAATAGCTGTTCACGTGCGCCATCGTGGCGTCGATGTGCACGAGCGGACGCTCGGGCCGGTGGTTCCACTTGCGCGGCGCGTACTCCACCAGGTCGTAGCCGATGCAGAGCACGAGGTCCGCCTCGTCGATCATCTCGTTCTGGTAGTCCTTCTGGGGGATGCCCACGGTGCCCATGGCGTAGGGGCAGTCGTAGGGGATGGCACCCTTGGCCATCATGGTGGTGACCACGGGGATGCGTGCGTTTGTCGCAAAGCGCGTGATGGCCTCCGCAGCGCCAGCGCGCACGGCGGAGTTGCCCACCAGGATGATGGGGCTCTTGGCGGCGTTGACAAGGGCAGCCGCTGCGGCGACGTCGCGTGTGTCGGGGTACTCAGCGCGCACGCGCGGGGGCGCGATGGGCGTGGTGGCGGGTCCCGGCTCCACGCGCATGGCCGCAATGTCGCAGGGGAAGTCGATGTGGGCTGCGCCGGGCTTCTCGGCTTGGGCGTACTTGAAGGCAATGCGCACGACCTCGGGGATGGAGTCGGGCCGCACGATCTGCTTGGTCCGCTTGGTGATGGGCGCAAAGAGGCCGTTGAGGTCCAGGTACTGGTGGGACGTGAGGTGCATGCGCTCGGTCCCCACCTGGCCGGTTATGGCGATGAGCGGGGCGCCGTCGGAGTTGGCATCGGCCACGCCGGTGATGAGGTTGGTGGCGCCGGGGCCCAGCGTGGCCAGGCAGACGCCGGCCTTGCCGGTAAGGCGGCCGTACACGTCTGCCATGAAGGCGGCGCCCTGCTCGTGGCGCACGGTTACGAACTTGATGCTCGATCCGGCCAGGGCCTGGCAGACCTCCAGGTTCTCCTCGCCCGGGATGCCAAAGATGTACTCGACTCCCTCCGCCTCCAGGCAGCGCACCAGCACCTCCGCGGCGGTCGGGGCCTCCGCCACCGGAGCTTCGGTCGCCGTTGAGTCGGTCTTCTGGGTCTTCTCGGTCTCGGTCGAGCTCATGACTGCCATCCCTCAACATCCGCTATCCGTACTGAGGGAGAATCCTAGCCCGCCCAACACCAGCGAGGGAACGTGTTGAGCTGCTGTTATCAGGTTGTTCTCACGGCCATAACATTCGGGCAGATGCAGGACTCGGGAGGCCCGCCTGCAAATGGCGAGCCAGCTGCGGTAGGCCAGCGTCAACCGCCGTCCGAGAGGTCATCTGGCGGCAATGTTGCATGCTGAATGCATGAGCTACTCGAGGTGGCCGAAAATAATCATACACTTGGCTATCTTCGGTGGGAGCAATCCTGCGGTTTTGCAAAAAGTAACGGCGCTATGTACAACCAAGTGTATGATTATTCTTGGTCACCCCGAGTATCGGCCGCAGAGTTTCGCATAGATTCGAGCTCCACTGCGCGCGGCTCCTCCCTTTGAGCCTTTTCGGACGGAAATCTGCCACTCGTGCACGGCGCAATCAGCTTCTCCTAATTGGTGACGTAACATAATAGTAAGCGCTATTTAACTATTTGCGCCGCTCGAGCAATCGCATGTGACGGAGGCACCATGGCAAAGAAGGTCTACGAGCCACAGCCGATGATCGGGGCTAGCCGTTGCGCTCGGCTCTTCCCTGCGCTTGACCCAGCCATCCAGCAGCGCGTGACCGCTCGTATGACCGACCTCATTGCCGAGAACCGCGAGCTCGAGGATGCCGGCAACTACGCTCACCTCTGCAACATGTTCAGCGCGCTGGCCGTCTACGAGGCGCTCCAGGAGGCCGGTATGCCGAAGGATGCCGCCTTCGACCGCGTGAGCCAGGCCATGTGGGACGTGGTGGAGACCACGACAGCACCCACATATCGCAAGCTCTTCTCCAAGCCGTGGGTCTTCAGCCTGCTGGGCAAGATGCTGCCCCGCATGTTCGCCAAGGGTAGCGGCACCGGGTGGCGCTACGTCTGGCACCCCGAGAGCCAAAGCCGCGACTACCTGCAGTTCGAGTGCCTGCAGTGCATCTATCCGGGGTTCTTTGCCAAGTACGGCGCACCCGAGCTGGGACCCGCCTTCTGCCATGCGGACGACATCAACTACGGAAGCATCCCCGGCATCGAGTTCCGCCGCGAGCACACCCTCTGCAAGGATGGCCAACCCTGCGACTTCCTCTTCGTGCGCAAGGGCTAAGCAGTCAAATCTCGGTTGCGGTTTCTGCGGGTGGCGCTCCAACGTTGGGGCTGGGCGCGACGAAAGAGCAGCGCCCTAGCCGACAACGAGTCTTTGCTACCTAAAATCTTGGTCTGCGCCAGAAGGGCGAGACCTATGCCGTGCCTTTGTGCTAGAATACCGTAAACGCGTATACGTATCAAGTGGAGCAGATATGACTACGGCAATTGTTTCCGGCCGAGTGGACGAGGCCGTAAAGAAGCGGGCTGGCGCATACATCCGGGCAGCTGGACTTACGGCGGGGGACGTCATCAAGGCGGTGTGGGAGAGCATCGCAAATACGGGTGAGGTCCCCCGTCCCGAGCAGAGTGAGTCGCTCACGGAGCAGGACGCCACCTGGAGGGCATTCATGGACTTCCGAAGCTCCCTGAGCGGTCAGCTTGTGGACGACGATTGGATCGTCGGGCTTAGCGAGGAGGGCATGCGGGCGGCAATAACCCAGATGCTGGAGGATAAGCATGCCTGAGGCTAGCAGCCGAAACTTCAATGCGCGCCGGGTTCTCTTCGATACGAACGTCCTGTTGGATGCCCTTATCGACGGTCGTCCGGAGTCGCGCGAGGCATGCCTGGCGCTCAAGTATTGCAATGGCGGGGGAGACTTGGGTCTGGCGACGTCGGGCTCGCTCAAGGACGTCTACTACATTCTCTGCAGGCGCTATGGGAAAGAGAACGCCAAGAAGGCCGTCAATCTCCTTCTGGATCTTCTTGTGGTAGCGCCGGTCGGTGAGGAGGAGTGCATATTGGCCGCTAGCTCGAGCGAGCCTGACTTTGAGAATGGACAGGTAAGGGCTGCTGCCGAACTAAACAACGTGAAGTTCATCCTCACGCGCGATGCGGATGCCTTTAAGTACTCGACTGTGCGGACGCTGGCGTGCTCGGAGTATATACAAATGGTCAACGCAGAGCATTAGAGATAAGGGCTGTCGCTCTGGCCGCCCTTACGCATCCCACTGGCAGTGCCGGATGTCCACGTGGTCCGCATCGCGAAAGCCCACACCCTCGGCCAGGAGCCGGTCGTGCTGCTCGTCGAAGCCCGGGGCCAGCCGGCCCGCGTGGTTGACCACGCGGTGGCAGGGGTAGTCGCCGAAGTACTGCGCCTGGCTCAGGATCCTGCCCACGAGCCGCGCGTTCTTGGGACGACCGATGATGCGGGCCAGCTGGCCGTACGTGGCCACGCGCCCCTCGGGGATCTCGGACACCACGGCCAGGACCTCGGAGGCAAGGTCGTCGGTGAGCACGCGCCCGCGCTGGGTGGCCGCCCGCCCTTGGGAGTCGAAGTACTCGTCCGGCCTCATGACTCAGCGCCGTCCCGTGGCTGAGCGTTTCCGTCCCGCTCGCGCCGCCGGGCCACGAGCCTCGCAATCGCGCGCGCCAGCCTGTATACCCCCAGGTAGATGCCCACGGCGAGCGCGACCGCGACCACTACGAACGCCACCGCGCGGCCCGTGAGCCCCGCCGGCCCAAAGGCCAGGAGCTTGAGTGCGGTGATGGTGGCGCCCGTGACCCCGCTGTGGATGGCCAAGGTCACCATGAGCCAGGCGGAGATGGTCACGCCCAGCACGGCGCTGGTAATACCCAGCGCGATGCACGCCAGGGCCTTGAGGATCCGGTGCCTGCCGCGCTTGTCCCCGCGCCTGTCCGAGCTTCCGGCCTTGTTCCCGTCCTTGTCCACGCTCGCCCCCCCTCGTAGCGTCGCTCCAGTGCGTATTGTAGGGCCGGGCACGCCGCCCCGCTCCGGGCGGGGAACGAAACGCCGCGGAACGCCCGGCACCCGCGGCATCCCTATAATCTGGCGCAAGCCACCCGAAGGGAGCCCCAAATGATCAAGCTCATCCTGCTGGACATCGACGGCACGCTCACCAACGCCCAGAAGGTCATCACGCCCGAGACCCACGATGCGCTCATGCGGGCGCAGGAGGCAGGCGTGCGTCTGGTGCTGGCGTCGGGCCGGGCCACCCGCGGGCTCGACCGCTTTGCCGACATGCTGGACATGCGCCATCACCATGGGCTCTACGTGAGCTACAACGGGGCTCAGGTGGTGGATTGCGAGACGCGCGAGGTATGGTTCAACCAGGCCATCTCCGTAGACGACGCCCGCGCCGTTCTCGCGCAGATGAAGAGGTTCCCCCGCATCCGCGCCATGATCGACCACGGCGACTACATGTACGTGGAGAACGTCTTTGACTGCAACATCAAGTTTGCCGGCGGCTCGTACGCGGCCAACGCGGGCGAGGACTTCAACGTCTACGACTATGAGGCCCATAGCAACGGCTTCCTCCTTGCCGAGAAGCGCGACATGGCCTCCACGCTGGACTGGGAGCCAAACAAGATTCTGACGCTTGCAGACCCGGACTACCTCAAGGCCCATGCCGAGGAGTTCGCCTCGCCCTTTGGCGGCCGTCTGGCTTCCATGTTCACGGGCCCCTTCTACTACGAGTTCACGCCCAAGGGCGTGGACAAGGCCCGTGCCATGCGCGAGGCCTTTGAGCCTAGGGGCTATTCGCCAGACGAGATGATCGCCTTCGGTGACGGCCAGAACGACGCCAGCATGTGCAAGTACGCTGGCATCGGCGTAGCCATGGGCAACGCCGTGCCCGAGCTCAAGGCCGTGTGCGACGAGGTGACCGACTCCAACGAGGACGACGGCATCGCCCACAGCCTGTATCGTCACCTGCCCGAGGTCTTTGGCTAAGGTCAGGGGTGACAGGGGTGACGCAGGTGACAGGTGACGGGGGACTGTCACGCTGAGGAGGCTCTCCGCTTTGGGTGGATCGACTCCGCCCTGCGTTGCCTGCCTCGGGGGAGAACGCACGCAAGGCCGAATACTGGTACCCAAGGAGCTGGATGCGAACGGCGCGACCGAGGACGACTGCCGTACCGACGACGACATACGTGATCTGAGTCGCCACAAGAAGAGCTTCGCCTGGTACCGCGACGCCTGCCAATTGTGATGCCGAGGGAAGCAGTTGCATCAATCCTCTGAAACCCATATAGAGAATCCTCTGAAAAGTACATATAATTCGACACGTGTCAGGGGGACGCGTGTCAGGGGGACGGTTCTCTCGACACGTCAGCGTGCCAGGGGTCGGGCCCCGTGTCACGCCTGCGCACGGCGTTGCACGCGTCGCGCAAGTTACCCACGGGTAGGGTCGTGGGCGATTGGGGGTCGTGTGCCCCATTTGGGCATCTTGGGCCCAGTTACCCCCGTGCCGACCCGCGGGTGACTTCTGGCCGCTGCCCCAATTGGCGGGTTACGCGGAAGGGTGTGGGTGGATCCCGCCAGCATGCCAGAATTTCTCTTTCCAAGATTGTACTCCAGTGCAGAATAGTCTAAAGTTGGACGTAATAGCAAAGCGTCCAACTTATGGAGCTTGGCCATGGGCCTACAGGAGAAGAAGGAGCGCACCAAGCTCACCATCCAGCGCAAGGCGATCGACCTCACCCTGGATCGCGGCCTGTCGGGCTTTACCATGCAGGAGCTCGCGGATGCCGCAGGCGTGAGCCGCAGCACCCTCTTCAACTACTTCTCCGGCAAGACGGACGCCGTCCTGGGTATCTCCAAGAATGATGGCGCCGACACCGCGGGGCTGGAACGCATGCTCGACGACCTGCCGGTTGCGGCGACCCCGCTCGAGGACGCCGCGCGGCAGGTCCAGGCCATCCTTTCCCTCTTGGAGCTTGGTGACGAGTACAAGACAATCTACCGCCTCATGCTCCAAGCCGTCGAGTGCGAGCCCAAGCTGCGGGAAGCCTTTGACAAGAACAACCGCCAGACGGTTGCCTGGGTGGCATCTCGCCTGGAGCGGCGCTTTGGAAGTGCGGTCTCCCCGAGCGACCGCAGCCTCGTGGCGGCGCTCGTGGGCTCGCTCCTGCAGGAGGCCATAGCCCGCTATCTGGACGCCTCACCCGAGCAGGCCCTGGCGCAGATCTTTGCCCAGGTCGTCGCAGATGTCTCGCGTCTAGCCGTAGATTAAACGCCATTTCCAATAGGGAGAAGCACCATGGGTACGATACTTTCCCGCGTCAGCATCAACAAGAAGCGCGTGGCTTGGCTCCTGGTCCTCATGCTGGTGTCGTCGGTCACCGAGATGATGCTGCCGACGCTCCTGGCGTCCATGATCGACAAGGGCATCGCCGAGGCCAGTCGCAGCCTCATCGTGGTCACCGCCGTCGTCATGGCGGTCATGGCGGCCGTCACCTGCGCGGCCAGCATCGCGACCACGGTCCTCTCCGCAAAGATCTCCACGCGCTTTGCCGCCGACCTTCGCAGGCAGATTTTCTACAAGGTGCAGGAGCTCTCCGCCGCGGACGTGGACCGCTTCGGGACGGCGTCGCTCGTCACCCGCTCCACCTCCGACGTGACCAACGTCCAGCTGTTCCTCACCATGCTCCTGCGCATGGGCGTCATGGCCCCGCTCATGGCCGTGGCGGGCATGGTCCTCTCCGCGGCCACGGGCGGCAAGGTCAGCTCCGTCCTCAACGTGTCCATCCCTGTCCTGCTGGTTGCCACGGCGGTCATCATCCTTGCGGCCTCGCGTTACTCCGTGGCCATGAGGAAGAAGGTCGACCAGCTCAACCGCCTCTTTCTGGAGACCCTGGAGGGTGTGCGCGTCATCCGCGCCTTCAACCGGCAGCCACGCGAGATGGAGAGGTTCCAGGAGGCCAACCGGGACTACGCAAGAATCATGATGAAGTCCGGCAGGGTCACCGGCGCGCTGGTTCCCGTGATCCAGGTGATCTTTGGCGTGACGACCGCCGCCGTCATGGCGGTGGGCTCCTACTACGTGGGCATGGGCCAGATGGAGGTGGGCGCCCTGGTGGCCAACAGCCAGTACATCTCCATGATCCTCATGTCCGTGATCCTACTGGCGGCCGTGATCATGATGTTTCCCAACGCCTACGCCTGCGCGGGCAGGATCAGCGAGGTCCTGGAGGCGCAGGACTCCATGCGCGATGGGGAGGCCACAGGTGCGGACGCGACCGAGCGCGGCTCCGTGGAGTTCCGCGACGTCACCTTCACCTATCCCGGAGCCAAGGAGCCCGTGATCAAGAACGTATCCTTCAAGACGGGCCCGGGGCAGGTGACGGCCATTATCGGCCGGACGGGCTGCGGCAAGAGCTCCGTGGTCAAGCTGGTGCCCCGCATGTACGACGTCACAACGGGCCACGTGCTGGTGGACGGTCTGGACGTGCGCAAGTGGCGGCTCCAGGACCTCCGCGCGCGCATCGGCTACGTGCCGCAGAAGAACGTCCTCTTTACCGGTGACATCGCATCAAACCTCAACTTTGGCAACGAAGCCGGCCAGCAGGAGGACTGGGAGCGGGCGGCCCGGATCGCCTGCGCGGACGAGTTCATCCAGAGGAAGAAGGACGGCTACCACGAGCGCATCGCCCAGGGCGGCACCAACCTCTCCGGCGGCCAGCGCCAGCGCCTGGCCATCGCCCGTGCCGTCATGAAGGATCCCGAGGTCTACCTCTTCGACGACAGCTTCTCCGCGCTCGACATGCGGACCGACCGGCAGCTGCGGCAGAACCTGGCCGAGGCAGCCAAGGACGCCGCCATCATCATGGTGGCCCAGCGGGTGAGCACCATCCTCTCCGCCGACCAGATCCTGGTCATCGAGAAGGGCGAGGTCATAGGCCAAGGCACCCATCTTGAGCTGCTCCGCACCTGCCCGGCCTACCGGGAGATGGCCACCCTGCAGCTGGGGGAGGAAGCGGTGGCAAAGATGCTTGCGGATGGTACCGATGCGAAGGGAGGCGAGGCGTGATGAAGACGAACGAACAGAAGAAGGACAACGCACCTGATCAGGGCAAGGCCGGCGGCCTCAAGCAGCTGGCGGGATACCTCAAGGGGCACCGGGTCCTTCTCGCCCTCTGCATAGTGGCGGCGGTCGTGAGCACGGTCTTCTCGGTGCTGGCGCCGGCGGTCATGGGCCTCATCACCACGCAGCTCTTCGAGGGGGCGCGGACGGGGAGCTTCGACTGGCAGGAGATCGCGGGGCTGATCGTCCTTCTTGCCGTGCTCTACGTGGTGGGGCAGGTCTTTGCCTTGCTGCAGAATCTGGGCATGACGCGGGTCACGGCAAGCGTGGTGCAGCGCCTGCGCGACGACATCGACCGCAAGATGCACCACCTCAAACTCAACTACTACGACACCAAGACCAACGGCGAGATCCTGTCCACCATCACCAACGACGTGGACACCGTGAGCACCATGCTGAGCCAGAACGTCACGCAGATCGTCACGCAGGTGATCACGGCCATCGGGATCCTGGTCATCATGCTGCGGATGAACCTTTGGCTGGCGCTCATCGCCATCGCCATGGTCCCGCTCTCGATCATGGCGGCCTTGGGCGTCATGAAGGCCAGCTCCAAGCACTACGGCGAGCAGCAGAACCTCCTGGGTGATATGAACGGCTTCATCGAGGAGGTCTACAACGGCAAGAGCGTGGTCCAGGCCTTTGGCTACGAGGGGCGGGCGGAGCGGCAGTTCGACGAGCTGAACGAGCGGCTGCGCCAGACCGCCGAGAAGGCCGACACCGAGTCCGGGGCGATAAGCCCCATCACCTCGCTGGTAAACAACGCTGGCTACGTGGCCTCCGCCGTGCTGGGGTGCTTCTTCGTGCTGGGCGGGCAGATGAGCGTGGGCGCCGTCCAGTCCATGCTCCAGTACACCAAGCAGTTCTCGCAGCCCTTTACCAGCATCGCCGGGATGGCGGGGTCGCTCGGCGCCTCGGCGGCTGCGGCGGACCGCATCGCGGCCCTGCTCAACGCCGAGGAAGAGGAGGCGGACGTGGCGGAGCCCCTGGTGGCGCAGGAGGCGGACGGCAGGGTGGAGTTCCGCCACGTGGCCTTTGGCTACGCGCCTGACGCCCCGCTCATGACGGACGTGAGCTTCTCGGTGCACCCGGGGCAGAAGATTGCCATCGTGGGCCCCACCGGCGCGGGCAAGACCACCTTGGTCAACCTCCTCATGCGCTTCTACGAGATCGACGGCGGGCAGATCCTGGTGGACGGGGTGGACACCCGGCAGATGACCCGCGAGGAACTCCGCCGGCACTTCTCAATGGTCCTGCAGGACACCTGGCTCTTCGAGGGCACGGTGATGGACAACCTCTCCTACGGCAGGGACGGGCTCAGCCGCGAGCAGGTGGAGGAGGCCGCGGCGGCGGCCAGCGCGGACCCCTTCGTGCGCATGCTGCCGGGCGGCTACGACTTCGTGCTCTCCCACGGCGGGGAGAACGTGTCGCAGGGCGAGCGCCAGCTGCTCACCATCGCGCGCGCCATGGCCTGCGACCCGGAGGTCATGATCCTGGACGAGGCCACGAGCAACGTGGACACCTACACCGAGCAGAAGATCCAGGACGCCATGCAGCGGCTCATGAGGGGGAGGACCAGCTTCGTGATCGCGCACCGGCTCTCCACCATCCGCGACGCGGACCTGATCCTCTACATGGAGAACGGCGACATCAAGGAGGCCGGCAGCCACG
>CADAUA010000020.1 GCA_902791035.1 uncultured Coriobacteriaceae bacterium
TGCGCCGATTTCTCGAACGCACCACTTTTGACCTGCGGTTTTGTTGTGTTTCGAGGTGGAGTATGAAATACCGTTTTGTCCCGAGTTTTATTCCCACTCGATCGTGGCAGGCGGCTTGGGAGTCACGTCGTAGACCACGCGGTTGACGCCGTCCACCTCGTCCACGATGCGGCTGGATATGCGGCCGATCACGTCGTAGGGGAGCTTTGCCCAGTCCGCCGTCATGGCGTCGCTCGACTCCACGGCGCGCACGATCACGGGCCGCTGGTAGGTGCGCTCGTCGCCCATCACGCCCACGGAGCGGATGTCCGGAAGCACCGCAAAGTACTGCCAGCAGGCGTGCTCGGAGTTGCGCTCGCCGGTCTCCTGGAAGAGGCGGGCGTTGTAGGCGTCCAGCTCCTCGCGCACGATGGCGTCGGCCTCTTTGAGGATGGCCAGCTTCTCGGGCGTCACCTCGCCGATGATGCGGATGGCCAGGCCCGGGCCCGGGAAGGGCTGGCGCCAGACCATCTTGTCGGGAAGCCCCAGCGCGATGCCCAGCTCACGGACCTCGTCCTTGAAGAAGTGGTCCAGCGGCTCGATGAGGTCAAAGTGCACCCCCTCCGGGAAGGGGATCAGGTTGTGGTGGCTCTTGATGGTCGAGGCCTTGCCGCCAGTCTTGCGCGCGCCGGACTCGATGATGTCCGGGTAGATGGTGCCCTGGGCCAGGTACTCGATGCCGTCGAGCTCTTGCGCCACGGAGAAGAACTCCTTCCAGAACTGCGTGCCTATGCGACGGCGCTTCTGCTCGGGGTCGTTGACACCGGCCAGCAGCTGGGCGTAGCGGTCCTCGGCATGCACGTGGACGAGGGGCACGTGGAACTGCTCGCGGAAGACCTCCTCCACCATCTCGGGCTCGCCCTTGCGGAGCATCCCGTGGTTGACGAAGACGCAGGTAAGCTGGTCGCCGATGGCGCGGTGCACGAGCGCGGCCACCACGGAGGAGTCCACGCCGCCACTGAGCGCCAGGATGACCTTCTTGTTGCCCACCTGCTCGCGGATCTGGGCCACCAAGTCATCGATGATGTTGCTCATGGTCCAGGTGGGCTCCAGCCCGCAGATGCCAAAGAGGAAGTTGGACAGAAGGTCGCGGCCAAACTCCGTGTGGCGCACCTCGGGGTGGAACTGGGTGGCATAGAGGTTGCGGGAGGCATCCTCCATGGAGGCCACGGGACAGGTGCCGGTGGTGCTGGTCACCGAGAAGCCCGCGGGCACCTGGCTCACGGCGTCGCGGTGGCTCATCCACACGCGCTGCTGGGCCGGGGTCTCGCCGAAGAGCCGGCTTTCGCCCTGACGCTCGAGGGCAGCCGGGCCGTACTCGCCCTTCTCGGTGTGGCCCACGGAGCCGCCCAGCTTGACGGCCATGATCTGTTGGCCGTAGCAGAAGCCCAGCACTGGCACGCCCAGTTCCAGCACGCCCTCGTCCATGTCGGGTGCATCGTCGGCGTAGACGGAGGCCGGGCCGCCGGAGAGGATCACCGCGGAGGGCCCCATGGCGGCGAGCTCCGCCGCTGGGATGTCGCAGGGCACGATCTCCGAGTAGACGTGCAGGTCGCGCACCCTGCGGGCTATGAGCTGCCCGTACTGCGCGCCAAAGTCCAGAACCGCCACGAACTGCTTGGGACGTGCCTGAGTCATGTGGGACCCCTCCGTATGCGTGTGTCTGCATGCCGCCTCGCGCGCCGCGCCACGTGCCGGGCGCACCCCACGGCCTGCCGCAATGATACTTCATCGGGGACGAATGCCGGACATGCACGGGCTTATCCACCCCAACAGGCCTGCTGGCTGGGCTTTCTTCATCAGGAGTACACGACGGAACTGTATTATCTGCGGCTACTTGTGTAAGGTGGCGCATAACCCGCGCGGGCGCGCCACGACCCGAGGACCGAGGAGTACCAAGTGGCCGAGAGGCACACCCATGGTCGCATGACCCGTACCGAGCAGCGCCGCCTGGCACGGAGCCGGACCGCCGCGGATGCGTACGCAGACGAGAACGAGGGGCCAGAGCAGGGAGATGGCGCCGCGGGCAGGCGTCGCTACGCGCGCGAGGTTCCAGACGAGCCTGTCTACCAGGCCAAACGCTTTCGTACCACGGACGACGGGACGGGTGACGGCTCGGCCTTTGGCACCGCCGGTCGCTCGCGCGACGTGACGCCAGCACACGCCGTGTCGCGCTATGTGGGCGCCGAGCGCTACAGCGAGAGGCGCCGCAAGCAGGGGCGCGGACGCGTGCTGCGCAACGTCCTTATCGCCGTGGCGGCCGTCGTCGTGGTGGCCGTCGTGGCCGTGGCCTGGTACATGGGTGACCTGAACAGCCGCCTGAGCGGCGACGTAAGCGACGACCTGCGCAACCAGCTCGTGTCGGTGGAGCCGCAGGACCCCTTCTACATGCTGCTCCTGGGCGTGGACAAGGACGAGGGCCGCTCCGAGGCCTGGGGTGACGACCAGTCCAACTTCCGGTCCGACACCATCATCCTGGCGCGCGTGGACCCGCCCGCGAAGAAGATCACCTTGGTGTCCATCCCCCGCGACACGCAGGTTGACATGGGCCAGAACGGCAAGCAGAAGATTAACGCCGCCTACTCCATCGGCGGACCGGCCTACATGGTGGAGGTCGTGTCCAAGTTTGCCGGGGTGGACATCTCGCACTACGCGGAGATCGACTTCGAGCAGTTCATCCGCATCGTAGACACCATCGGCGGCATCGAGGTGGACCTGCCCGTGCCGGTGTCCGACATGGAGCATGCCGGCATCGACCTACCGGCCGGCAAGCAGACCCTGGACGGCACCCAGGCGCTCGGCCTCTGCCGTAGCCGTCATGCCTACGACGCCTACGGTGGCGGCGACTTCTATCGCGCGGCCAACCAGCGCATGGTCATCGGTGCCATCCTGCGCAAGGTGCTGGCGCTCGACCCCGTGAACATGTCGAGCGCAATCTCCACCATGGCGGACGGCGTGGACACGGACCTCTCCGTGACGGACATCCTGAGCCTGGCAACGCAGTTCAACGGGCTCGACGTGGACAAGGACGTCTACTCCGGCCAAACTCCCACCAACTCCGAGCTCACCGATGGCATTTGGTGGGAGATTCCCGACGCCGAGGGCTGGAAGACCATGATGGAGCACGTGGATGCGGGCGAGACCCCCTACTCCGACGCCTCGCAGGACTTTACCGCCGGCATAGCCGGCTCCGTGAGCAGCAACGGCCCCACCATCTCGTCCGGCGAGGGCGACGGGGCGGTAGAACGCGAATACTCGGGCACCGTGCTCGTGCTCAACGGGACTGGCACCACTGGCTTGGCCAAGGACCGCTCCTCCGAGCTGGATGGCGCGGGATTCGAGGCCACGCCCGACAACGCCGGCAAGACCCAGCAGGCAACGGCCATCGTGTACAACGGGGACGGCAAGGCAAAGGCGCTGGGCGTAGCCTCCACACTGGGGGTGGACGACTCCCAGGTGATAGAGAACGACGGGAGCTACTCCACCGAGACCGACGTGGTGGTGATCCTGGGCGAGGACCAGGTGAAGGACCAGTAGGGCCGGAGAAAACGGATCGCAGCAACCGGGGGCCACCGGACCGATTGGTCCGGTGGCCCCCGAAGTTGTGGATTGCCTAAAAGTGACGTCAGATTCGAACTTGTCGGTGTCGGTTCTTCTTAAGTAACACTGTTATGTCCAAAATGACCGACTTCTGGGGCGGCTGGACGCCTTGCATCCGCCCGGATCGCCGCAACCGACACCGAAAAGTTCGGATTTGACGTCATCTTGGGCAAAACTTCTACTTCAAGCCTAGCGGAACCATTAATCTGTCCGCACCCATCCCAATGACCGTGCTTGGCGCAGCAAAAAAGTCGGGGCCGGCAACCCTTCTCGGCGCGAGTTCGCCCAGCGCTGTCTGAGCGCAGAGAAGGGGCACCGGCCCCGATGAGCACTTTGTTGTGCCTACACGTTGAACATGAACTCCATGACGTCGCCGTCCTGCACCACGTAGTCCTTGCCCTCCATGCGCATGCGACCGGCCTCGCGGGCACCAGACTCGCCGCCGAGGGTCACGTAGTCCTCGTAGCTGATGGTCTTCGCCTTGATGAATCCGCGCTCGAAGTCGGAGTGGATCACGCCGGCGGCTTCGGGGGCCTTGGCGCCGATGCGCACAGTCCAGGCGCGAACCTCCTTGGGGCCAGCCGTGAAGTAGGACTGCAGACCCAGCAGGTGGTAGGCCGCCTGGGCAAGCACCTCCAGGCCAGACTTCTCCAGGCCCAGTGCCTCCAGGTACTCGGCGGCGTCCTCCGGGTCCATCTCGGCAAGCTCCGCCTCGACCTCGGCGCAGATGGGGATGGGGGTGATACCACCGATGGGGGCCGGAGTCTCGGCGACCTTGTCCTCGTCGACGTTTGCCACGTAGAGCATGGGCTTCATGGTAAGGAGGAAGAGGTCGTGGGCGGCGGCGCGCTCGTCGTCGGACATGTCCATCTCGATGGCTCGGTGTCCGTCGTTGAGCCAGTCGCGCAGACGAAGGGCCACGTCCAGCCGGCCCTTGAGGTCCTTGTCGCGCTTGGCCTCCTTCTCCAGCTTGGGAATGGAGCGGTCGAGGGAGCCGAGGTCGGCCAGAATGAGCTCGGTCGCGATGGTCTCGGCGTCGGCGGCGGGGTCCACGAAGGCGTCCGCGCGGCCCACCTCGCGCATGACGTTGGGATCGGAGAAGTAGCGCACGACCTCGCAGATGGCGTCGCAGTTGCGGATGTTTGCCAGGAACTGGTTGCCCAGGCCCTCGCCCTGGTTGGCGCCCTTGACCAGGCCGGCGATGTCCACGAACTCGACCGTGGCCGGCACGATGCGGGCGGGGTTCACGAGCTCGGCCAGCTTCTGGAGGCGCTCGTCGGGGACGTCCACGATGCCCACGTTGGGGTCGATGGTAGCGAAGGGGTAGTTGGCCGCCAGGCCGCCCTTCTTTGTGAGGGCCGTGAAGAGGGTGGACTTGCCCACGTTGGGCAGGCCGACGATACCGATGGAAAGCGACACTTGGTTCTCCTTACCTGCTTACTTGCGATCGCCCCAAAGGGTTTGGCCCCTTTGGGGCAGCTTGTGTCACAAAAGTGACTGACACTTTTGTGACACTACTTGTCGAGCTTCTCGAGGATGTCGCCCGCCTTGTTGAGCGACTTCTTGCCCTGGGCCATGAGTTTCTCGGCCTCGGCCTTGGCCTTGGCCTTCTGTGCGGCGACCATCTGGGCGTCTTTGTCGGGCACCACGAGCTCCTGCGTGTCCATGGGCACCATGGTGAGCGCCCCATCCTCGCAGACCTTGGCACAAGCCCCGCAGCTCACGCAGTAGGCCGGCGTGACCACGATGGCACCGCTGTTGTTCAGGTCGATGGCGCGCACCGGGCAGACCTTGACGCAGTCGCCGCACATGGTACAGAGAGTGGGATCGCAGGCCGGCACCTCGAGCTTGATGCGGCGGGCCAGGCGCGGCTCGTGCTGGAGGGCGGCCATCATGAGCTTGCGGTTCTGGGTGAGCATGCGCTGGCGGTTGCCTGTGGTCTTGGCGCCCACGGCGTTCTCGAGCTCGCGCTGGATCTGGTCCAGGCGCTTGGCGTGGTTGGAGATCTTGTTTGCCACGGCCTGGGCACCGGCCAGGGCGCCGTTGCTGCGCGTGACCAGGCGTTCGGCGGACTTGACCGCGCCGCTCATGAACTGGCTGCGCTTGTACTCGCGGCTGAGCTCGTGGTCGAGGGCCTTGTCTTCCACCTCGAGGCCCACCGACGAGACCGCCCACTCCTCCGCCGTGGCGATGGCGTCGGAGTAGAACTCTTCGCCCGTGGTCGTACGGCAGCGGTCGCAGATGCCCAGGGGCAGGTAGACGTTGACGTTCGTGTAGTCCGCGAGCAGGGAGAACCAGAGGTCGCGCGAGATGCAGCCCACGCAGGCGAGCGTGATCTCGTTGGGCTTGGGCAGGCGCTTGAGGGCGCGCGTGCAGGTGACGTAGACCTGGTTGTAGCTGGAGGCGGCGCGGGCGATCTGGTCGTAGAGCTGGCGTGGGGTGTGGCGGCGCGTGCCGATGGCTTCCGTGGGGCAGACCGACACGCAGAGGCCGCACTTGCGGCAGTTGTCCGCTATCGAGACGGACTTGCCATGGATGGTGATGGAGTCCGTGGGGCAGACGTCGCGGCAGCGCGTGCACACGTCATCGCGCTCCGCCGTGGTGCAGAGGCAGCGGTTGGAGTTGGCGAAGGGCTTCTCCTTGTACTCCGCCGGGTCGAAGACCTTGCGCTTGGCCGGGTCCTCGGCAAGTGCGTTTGCCACGTCGCCCAGCGGGTTCTGGAGAGCCTGCCAGTCGGACTGGATATCGATGAGGTCGTCGAGCATGTCGCGCTTCTTGGCCATGCCGCCCCTCCTCTAGTGAGTTGATGCAGACAAGCTCTTATTATAACAAGCGCCAGGCACCAGGGGGTGGGCACTAGGGGGTACTCCCCTGCTGCCCACCCGTGCCCAACCGCGAAAAACACGGGGGAGTACCCCCTGTGTTCCACCGCAAAAAAGAGGAAGCCCCGCGGGTCGTGAGACCTGCGGGGCTTCCGGGCAGAGCAACTGGCGATAAGGGCCGGCGATTAGTACATGCCGCCGCCCTGGCCGCCTGCAGCGGCAGCCCTGGAGATGGCATCCTCGATCGTGGTGTCCTTGGGCTCGTCGGTGACGGTGGCCTCGGTGATGAGGATCAGCGACGCCACGGAGGCGGCGTTCTGCAGGGTCACGCGGGAGACCTTGACGGGGTCGAGCACGCCCATGTCGATCATGTCGCCATACTCGCCGGTCGCGGAGTCGAGACCCTGGCCAGCAGGCAGCGCCTTGATCTTCTCGACCACGACGGAGCCCTCGTAACCAGCGTTGTTTGCGATGGTGCGGACGGGGGCCTCGAGGGCCTTGCGGATGATCTGGACGCCGATCTTCTCGTCGGCATCAGCGCACTCCACGGAGTCCAGCACGGAGCTGGCGTCCAGGAAGGCCACGCCGCCGCCGGCGACGATGCCCTCCTCCACGGCCGCGCGGGTGGCCTGCAGAGCGTCCTCGATGCGGTGCTTGATCTCCTTGAGCTCGGTCTCGGTAGCGGCGCCGACCTTGATCACGGCCACGCCACCGGAGAGCTTGGCCAGGCGCTCCTGGAGCTTCTCGCGGTCGAAGTCGGAAGTGGTGACCTCGATCTCGGCCTTGATCTGGGCGATGCGCTCGTCGATGGCGCCCTTCTCACCAGCGCCACCAACGATGGTGGTGTTGTCCTTGGTGATCTTGACGTTCTTGGCGCGACCGAGCATGTCGGCGGTGACGTCCTTGAGCTCGATGCCCAGCTCCTTCATGGCCACCTGACCACCGGTGAGGACGGCGATGTCCTCGAGCATGCGCTTGCGGCGGTCGCCGTAACCGGGGGCCTTGACGGCGCAGATGTTGAGCACGCCACGGAGCTTGTTGAGGATCAGGGTGGCCAGGGCCTCGCCATCCACGTCCTCGGCAACGATCAGCAGCGGCGAGCCGGCGCGCTGGACGGCCTCGAGGATCGGGAGGACGTCCTGGATGTTGGAGATCTTCTGGTCGGTGAGCAGGATGTAGGGGTTCTCCAGCTCAGCGGTCATGTTCTCGTTGTCGGTGGCGAAGTAGGGCGAGATGTAGCCCTTGTCGAACTGCATGCCCTCGACGGTGTCGATGGAGATGCCGAAGTTGGTCTTGTCCTCGTCGACGGTGATCACGCCGTCCTTGCCCACGACCTCCATGGCGTCGGAGATCTTGCCGCCGATCTCGGGGTCGCCGGCGGAGATGGTGCCCACGGAGGCGATCTGCTTCTTGGTGGAGACAGCCTTGGCGTTCTTCTTCATCTCGTCGACCACGGCGGTGACGGCCTTGTCGACACCGCGACGGACGGCGATGGGGTTGGCGCCGGCGGCCACGTTGCGCAGGCCCTCGTTCACGATGACCTGGGCGAGCAGGGTCGCGGTGGTGGTGCCGTCACCCACGAGGTCGTTGGTCTTGGTGGCGACCTCCTTGACGAGCTGGGCGCCCATGTTCTCGATGGGGTCCTTGAGCTCGATCTCCTTGGCGACGGACACGCCGTCGTTGGTGATGGTGGGCGAACCGTAGGAGCGCTGGAGGGCGACGTAGCGGCCCTTGGGGCCCATGGTGGTGGTGACGGTGTCGGCGAGGGTGTTCACGCCCTTGGCGAGCTTGGCACGCGCGTCGGTGCCAAATGCGATGTCCTTGGCCATTGTGGCTTCCTTTCGTGATGCCCGCAAGGCGGGCGGTGGTTAGCTGGTGGGGCTGGCGACAAGCGCCTGGGACCCTAGGTGGAACTCGGGACTAGGCCTCGATGATGGCGTAGATGTCGTCGGCACGGAGCAGGAGGAAGTCCTCGCCGTCGACCTTGACCTCGTTGCCACCGAACTTGCCATAGAAGACCTCGTCGCCGGCCTTGACATCCATGGCGATGCGGTTGCCGTTATTGTCGAGCTTGCCGGCGCCCACGGCGATGACGGTGCCGCGCTGCGGCTTCTCCTGCGCGCCAGAGGAGATGTAGAGGCCCGTGGAGGTCTTCTCCTCCTTGGGTGCGGGCTTAACGAGAACGCGGTCTCCCAGCGGCTTCAGTGTCATGCTCAAGAACCTCCTTAAGTGCGCCCGGCGGGCGCATGCGTGCGAGTGGCGCGGCCAGGCCACGCCTTTGTCCGACGTTGGGATTATTACCCAGTGCGGCAAGGTTATACCGCGACAAGAGAAAAAATCTTAGTCGTGGCGCTTAGATTTTCTTCTGTTTGGGGCTGAGGGGTCGGACGGCGGCGGGCGGCGGCGGGCAGTTCTGCCCGTTTGCCCGCGGCGGCTGCACGTTTGTGGGGCGCAAATGGGCTCCCGCGGCGGCTGCACGTTTGTGGGGCACAAATGGGCTCCCGCGGCGGCTGCACGTTTGTGGCGGGCAAATGGGCTTCCACCGCAGGCAAATGGGCTTCCACCGCGGACAAACGGGCTCCCGTGGCGGGAGGCGGGCAGCAGGCGGCGGGCGATGAGCGGCAGTGCAAAGCGCCCCACCGGGACCGACCGGCGGGGCGCAGGGCATCAGACGCGCGATGGCGCGGGGCCTCGTGGCACCTCCGTGCCGCTACTCCTGCGGCACGTGGGCGTCGAAGAAGTCCACCACGCCCTGGACCACCTGGTCGCGGATGTCGGGGTAGTTGTGGATCTCGTGCCGGTAGCCGCTGTAGAGGCGCGTGGTCACGTCGGTGTGGCCGGTCTTGACCAGCCAGTTGCTCACCAGGTAGGGGCCCTCGCCGTAGGAGCCGAAGGGGTCCTGGTCGCCGGCGATGGAGTAGACGGGCAGGGCCGTGGGGACCTTGCGCGCCCAGGTGAGGCCCGTCACGTCGTCGATCATCTGCAGGAAGTAGAGGAAGGACTGGTTGGTGGTGGGCTTGGTGAAGGCGTCGAAGGGGTCGGCAGCATGGTCGGCCTGCACGTAGGGGTCGGAGCAGATCCACTCGTTGCCGTAGCGGATCTCGCCGCAGCGCTCCCCCATCCAGCCCATGGCCACGCCCATGGCGGCAGTGTCGGTCTCGGCCCCCTTGCCCACGCGCACGTCGTCGCGCAGCATGGCCTCGGCCTTGGTGGTGGGGAACTCGCCGCAGGTGCCGCAGATGGTGGCTGCCGTGAGCTCGGCGCCGTAGGCCGCCATGAACTCGCGGGTGATCACCGAACCCATGGAGTGACCGAACATGAGGTAGGGCAGGTCGGGATAGCGCTCCTCCACCTCGGCCTTGAGGCGATGCTCGTCCTCGACCATGGTCTTGAAGCCCTTGTCGCCCCAGTCGCCCCAGGTGTTGGAGTCAGCCGCGGTCTTGCCGTGGCCCACGTGGTCGTCGGCGGCCACGATGTAGCCGGCCTCCACGAAGCGGGAGATCATGTGCAGGTAGCGGCGGCTGTGCTCGCCGAAGCCGTGGACCAGCTGGATGACGCCCTTGGGGTAGGCGGCCGGTGCGTAGATCCAGGAGAAGATCTGGTCGCGCTCGTTGTAGGACGGGAACGTGAACTCATGCAGCATGGGGTGCCTCCTAGGACGGCCTTCGCCTATGCGACTACTGTACCCCGCCGGCAGCGATAAGTGCGCAGCTGCCGTGAGCGGCCGGGGAGCGGCACGCATGGGCACTAGTGGAGTACCCCCTAGCGCCCGCACCCGCCTATTCCGCCTGCTCCGCCGGCGCCGCCCAGGTGCCCTCGAGCAGGGCCGTGACCTCGTCGCCCTCCACGGTCTCCTTGTCGAGCAGGACCTTGGCCATCACGTCCACGCGGTCGCGGTAGTCGTCGAGCACCTTGCGCGCCCGGCTGTGGGCCTCGCGCATGATGCGCTCGATCTCGTCGTCGATGCGCTTGGCCGTCTCGGCGGAGAAGTCGTTGTGCTGGGCGAAGTCGCGTCCCAGGAAGACCTCGTGCTGCGCCTCGCCAAAGACCTGCGTGCCCAGGGCTTCGCTCATGCCGTAGCGGGTCACCATGTCGCGCGCGAGCTTGGTGGCGCGCTCCAGGTCGTTGCTGGCGCCGGTGGTTATGTCGTCGCAGAAGAGCTCCTCGGCCGTGCGCCCGCCCAGGAGCACCGCGATCTGGTCCAGCATGCCGTCGCGGCTCTCCAGGAAGTGGTCCTCCTCGGGCATCTGCATGGTGTAGCCCAGGGCCTGGCCGCGCGAGATGATCGAGATCTTGTGGATGGGGTCGGAGTTCTCGAGTATGTGGCCCACCATGGCATGACCGGACTCGTGGTAGGCAATCACGCGACGTTCCTTCTGGGTGATCACGCGGCTCTTGCGCTCGGGGCCGGCGATCACGCGCTCCATGGCCTCCTCGACCTCGGCCATGCCGACCTTCTCCTTGTGTGTCCGCGCGGCGAGAAGGGCGGCCTCGTTCATGAGGTTGGCCAGGTCGGCACCGGTAAAGCCGGGGGTTATCTTGGCCAGGCGGTCGAAGTCCACCGTGTCGTCGCAGGGCTTGCCCTTGGCGTGCACGAGGAGGATCTTCTTCCTGCCCTCGACGTCGGGCCGGTCCACCGTGACGCGCCGGTCGAAGCGGCCGGGGCGCAGCAGGGCCGGGTCCAGGATGTCGGGCCGGTTGGTGGCCGCGATCACGATGACGGCGGAGTTGTCCTCGAAGCCGTCCATCTCCACCAGCATCTGGTTGAGGGTCTGCTCGCGCTCGTCGTGGCCGCCGCCCAGACCGGCGCCGCGCTGGCGCCCCACGGCGTCGATCTCGTCGATGAAGATGATGCTGGGCGAGGCGTCCTTGGCCTGCTTGAAGAGGTCGCGCACGCGGCTCGCGCCCACGCCCACGAACATCTCCACGAAGTCCGAGCCCGAGATGGAGAAGAAGGGCACGCCGGCCTCGCCCGCGATGGCCTTGGCCAGGAGGGTCTTGCCCGTGCCCGGAGGGCCCACGAGCAGGACGCCGTGCGGGATGCGGGCGCCCATCCTCTGGTAGCGCTCGGGCTCGCGCAGGAAGTCGCGAATCTCCTTGACCTCCTCCACGGCCTCGTCGATGCCGGCCACGTCCGCAAAGCGCGTCTTGGGCCGCTCCTCCACCGCCATCTGGGCGTTCGTCTTGCCGAACTGCATCTGGCGGCCGTTGGCGTCGCTCATCCGCCGCATGTAGTAGATGAAGACGGCCATGAGCAGGATGGTGGGCAGGCCGTAGACCAGCAGGGTCTCCAGGAGGTCGTCCGACGACGTGTCGATCGAGAACTCCGTGCTGGGGCTGCCCGCCATGAGCTCGTCGAGCGAGTCGGCGCCCACGTAGACGCTCTTGAACTCGCGCTCGTGGCCGTCCTTGGAGTAGGTGCCCGAGAGCGAGCCGTCGGAGGTCTTGTACGTGACCTCGCTCACGCGGCCGTCCTGCACGGCGGTCACGAACTCGTTCGTGGCCAGGACGTCGGGCTGGTCGCCGGAGGCAAAGGGGTTGCCCATGGAGAAGACCAGGTAGCACACGATGGCCACCACGATGAGCAGCGAGACGACCGTGCTGCCGCGCCTGCCGCCGTTGGGCTCGCCGAGGTTGAGGTCGGGCTTCTTGTTAGTGTTCGGCACTTGGAAAGGCTCCTTGCATGCCGGCGCCGCCCGGCGGCCCATGCCGCCGGAGCCCGCCAGCTAGTGGGTGTAGACCTCGGGCTTGAGGACCCCGAGGTAGGGCAGGTTGCGGTAGCGCTCGGCGTAGTCGAGGCCGTAGCCCACCACGAACTCGTCGGGCACGTGCACGCCCACGTAGTCGGGCTTGACGGCGGGCGTGTGGCCGGGGATGTCCTTGACCGAGAAGGCCGCGATGCGCACGGAGGCCGCCTTGCGGCCCTTGAGCATCTCCACCAGGTAGGACAGGGTGAGGCCGGAGTCCAGGATGTCCTCGGCGATGATGACGTCGCGCCCCTCGATCTTCGTGTCCAGATCCTTGACGATGCGCACCACGCCCGAGCTCTTGACGCCGCCGCCGTAGCTGGAGACGGCCATGAAGTCCACCGCGCAGGGCACCGTGATGGCGCGCAGCAGGTCCGCGGTAAAGATGAAGGCCCCGCGCAGGACGGCCACCACCAGGGGGTTCTTGTCTTTGTAGTCCTCCGAGATCTCCTGACCCATACGCTTGACGATGCCCTGGATGTCCTCCTCGGTGAGCAGCACCTTCTGGACGTCAGGATGAAGCTCTGCCATGCCCGCTCCTCTCGTTGCCCCGTGGGTCCGCCTCCGGGCGGGCCGCCTCCGGGCGATCGCGTCCGCCTGGGTGGACGCCCTCGAATGGACGCTCTTGTCTCTGAGTGTAATCCCCGCGGCGCCCCTACTCGCGCACCGTTACGGACGGAGTCCCAATTCTAGCAGGTAGTGGGTTGCGGGCGTGCAGCGGGAGCGCTCGTCGGCCCTTATCCCCGCCACCCACACGATGGGACCGGTGGGGTCGGTGCGCACCACGGGGACGGCCGGACGGTCGGCAGCCGGCACGTGCGCCTCGTTGAGAAGGTCGGAGAGCTTCTTTGACTGGCCGTGCATGCCCAGGGGGCACACCACGTCGCCCTCGTGGGGGCCGTCCACCCACAGGCGGCCGCCGCGCGCGGGGTCCACGCCCGCGGCCTCGGCATCCAGGAGGACGGACTCCCCCGCCCACTCCAGGCCGTGGCTTCGCGCATAGGCCGCAACGTCGATGCCCGCGGGCGCCGGCAGGATGCGGGCCGTGAGGGTGCGGCCGTCTGCCAGCTCCAGCGAGCCTGGGACCTCCAGCCAGAGGGCCTGGGGTGCGCCGAGCTCGCGGCGGGCCCGCAGGAAGAGAAGGCCGTACTCCACGCGGGCGTCCACCCCCATGGGGATGGTGACCGAGCCCGCGCCCGCGGCCACCAGGCGCAGCACGCCGTTGACGTGGCGTGCCTCCAGGCGGGCCTCGGGACAGACGGAGAGGATGGCCTGGCGGACCACCCGGCGGGCGATGGCCACGTCGCAGGCGGCCAGGCGCTTGGCGTCGAGGGCCACCACGCCCTCGCCGGCGCGGTGGGTCAGGTCGCGCAGGGTGCGGGCCGCCACGGCCGTGAGGTAGGAGTCCTCGTCGGACAGGATGTCGCAGGTGGTGGAGAGGCTGAACGACACACGGGGGTTGCGCTCGCGCATGACGGGCATGACCTCGTGGCGGACGTAGGCACGCAGGTAGTGGGTGTCGGCGTTCGTGTCGTCCTCGCGCCAGACGATGCCCCGCATGCGGAGAAGGTCGCAGAGCTCCTGGTGGGTGCGGTCCAGGAGGGGCCGGACCACTCGGTTGCGGCGGCGCGGGATGGAGGAGAGGCCCGCCGGGCCGGTGCCGCGCATGGCGTTCATGAGGAAGGTCTCGGCGCGGTCGTCGGCGGTGTGGGCCGTGAGGATGCGGGCGGCGGAGCGCGGCGTGCCGAACTGCGCGGAGAGCTCGTTTGCCAGACGGGTGGCCTCGGCGTAGCGGACCTCCCGGCCGGCGTTCTCCACGTTGCCCTCGGCCGCGCCGGTGGCCGCCAGGGCCGCCACGTCCACGCGGCGGATGGTGCAGGGGATGCCGTAGCGGGCCGAGAGGTCGCGGACGAACTCCTCGTCCTCCTGGGCGTCGATGCCGCGCAGCATGTGGTTGATGTGGAGCACGTGGAGGCGCTCGCGGGCGATGCGGGCCTCGCCGCGGCCGTCACCGATGTCCAGGCGCGAGGTGGCGGCCAGCACGAGCAGGGCCGTGGAGTCCGCCCCGCCCGAGACCATGAGGATCACGGGGGCGCGGGTCTCGGGGTCGTCGTTGGGGCCGGGGCGGTCGAAGCGGCTGGTGCCGGTGGCGTAGCGGCGGGAGACGCTGGTCATGTGGGTCACCTCCATGCGGTTGGGTGGGGCACCGGGCGGGCGCGCGGGGCACGTGGGCGGGTCGAGCGGGCGGGTCTACCTGCAGTCTAGCGCACGGAGAGTGTCCGGACAGATACAGAGGACGCAGGCGTTCGGGGCGGGCACCCGCCGCGACCGGGACGGGGGCCGGACGCCTGCAGGGGGCCGACCCGCTGACCTGCGGTTTTGTCGGTATCGGCCGCAGGCGTTCGGGTACGTCGGACCTCCGACCGAAGCGGTGGGCCATCGTCTGCGCGCTTCCGCAGGCGTTCGGGGCGGGCACCCGCCGCGACCGGGACGGGGGCCGACGGGGGCCGGACACCTGCAGGAGTCGATACGCTTCCTGCCGCCTTGCTGCGTGACGGGAGGCGCTTCTTCCTGGTGAGGCGCATGACGGTCCTGGCGATCCGGCGCGCGTGTCACACGTTGCGACTCCCGTGCAGTGGGGACGACTTCCATGCGGTGGAGCCCAAGAAAAGACCGCCCCGAAGGTGGCGAGCACCTTTGGGGCGGCTGGAGCGGTTCGAGCGGGCTGGAGCGGTTCGAGCGGGCTGGAGCGGTTCGAGCGGGCTGGAGCGGTTCGAGCGGGCTGGAGCGGTTCGAGCGGGCTGGAGCGAACCAAGCGGGGCGACTTGCACCTGGGCGACCGGTCCCGGCAGGTAGCTGGAGCCGGACGGCCGCGACGGGCGGCTGCGCGGTGCCGGTCGGCTACGCGACGTTGACCGTGCGCTGGAACTCGTCGATCCAGTCGGACTTGTGGTCGGTGATGTAGGCGTCGTCGAACTCCTTGAGGTTGGCGATGGCGTCCTCGCCGAAGGCCAGGTAGGTCTTGAGCTCGTCCTCCATGGTGGCGTTCTTGCTCACGGGCGCCTCGTTCATGACCGGGGCGATGTTGTTCTGGGTGTCGTCGCAGATCATGTACTCCACGAAGAGCTGCGCCAGGTCGGGGTTGGCGCAGCCCTTGACCACCTCGACGGTGGCCGGCGCGGCGAAGGAGCCCTCGGTGGCGTTGACCCACACCATGTTGAGCCCGCCCTTGGAGAGCGACGGCATGTTGATGTCCATGAAGAGGGCGATGGCGATCTCGCCGGTGGTGAAGGCGTTCTGCACGTCGGAGGAGGTGGTGTACCAGATGCCGACGTTGTCCTTCTTCTCCTGCATGAGGCTCATGGCAGGCGACACGTCCTCCTGGCTGCCGCCCAGCTCCTCGGCCAGGGTCACCAGCAGATAAGGGCCTGCCGTGGAGGTCATGTCGGGCAGGGCCACGAGGCCTGCGTACTTGTCGTCAAAGAGGTCCTTGTAGGACGTGGGGTAGTCCAGGCCCTTCTCGTCCAGGGCGTCCTTGTTGTACATGATGCCGTAGCGGCAGACGGAGTAGCAGGGGCCGTAGCCGTCCGCGTTCTTGGCGAAGTCGTAGAGGTTGTCGAGGCTGGTGACCACGGAGGTGTCGACCTTCTCGAAGAGGTCCTCGCCCTCGCCCGTCACGGCGAAGCTCTTGGTGAGGAAGGCCACGTCGGCGGTGGGCTCGGACTTCTCGGCCATGAGCTTGTTCAGGCGGTCGGAGTTGCCGCTGGTGGGGTCGACCACGATGGAGCAGTTGTACTTGGACTCGAAGTCGGCGGCCAGGGTCTTGAGGCCGTTCTCGGCCCAGCCCCAAGTGGCCACGACGAGCTCGGCGCCGCCGAAGTCGGTCTTGGCCTCGCCCGAGGCCTCGGAGCCGGCGTCGCTGGTAGCCGGGGCCTCGGACGCGGTGTCGTCGCCACAGGCGGCAAGCCCGAGCGCGGCGAGCGCCGAGGCGGAGAGGCCGATGAAGTTTCTACGAGAGATGTTGGTCATGCTGACCTTCCCTTCTTCCGGGGCCGCAGCCCCAGGGGCCGCAGCCCCACTTCCTTCCCATATCGCGACGTCCCGGAGGGCGGGACGGTCGTGCCAAGCAGATGCCGCACCGACGCGCGCCGGGCGGACTAGCGTACCAGAGGCGGACTAGCGTACCAGAGTCCTAGTCCTGGGGCACCGGGTCCTCGGGCGTGTCGGCAAAGACGCGGATGTCCTCCACGGGCAGGCCCACCAGCACGCGGGCGCCGTCGGGCAGGTCGCGATGGCCGGGCACCGACGGGAAGAGCCGCTCCGCGAAGGCACCCGAGACCTCCAGCCGCGTGGTGTGGCCCCGATAGGTGCTGTGGTCCACGGTGCCCACGTAGGTGTTCGTACCGGCGTCGGTCCCAGCCCCGGCCCCCGCCGGCTCCACCGTCATGGCCTCGGAGCGCAGGGAGAGGACCACCGGGGCGCCCTTGCCCTTGCCCATGCCCTTGCAGGCGGCCTCCTCCACCATGACCTCGGAGTCCCCGCACAGGACCATGCGGCGGCCGTCGCGCGCGTCCATGAGGGTGCCGTGCAAGAAGGTCTGGAAGCCCATGAAGTCCGCCACGAAGACGGAGGACGGGTGGTCGAAGACCTCCGCGGGCGCGCCCAGCTGCTGGATCTGGCCCCGCCGCATGACGGCCACGCGGTGCGCGAGCGAGACGGCCTCCTCCTGGTCGTGGGTCACGATGATGGTGGTGATGCCCAGCTCCTGCTGGATGCGCTTGATCTCCAGCTGCATCTCGGTCCGGAGCTTGGCGTCCAGGTTGGAGAGGGGCTCATCGAGCAGGAGGATCCGCGGACGCGTGACGAGCGCTCGCGCCAAGGCCACGCGCTGCTGCTGGCCGCCGGAGAGCCTGCGGGGATGCTCGCCGTCCAGCCCGGAGAGGCGCACCATGCGAAGGGCGTCGGCCACACGCTCGCGGCACTCGTCGTCGGGGACCTTGTGCATCCTGAGGCCGAAGGCCACGTTCTCGTAGACCGTCATGTGGGGGAAGAGGGCGTAGTTCTGGAAGAAGATCCCGATGTTTCGCTTGTAGGGCGGGACGTTCGGCCCCAGCTCCTCGCCGTCCACGAGCACGCGACCGGAGGTGGGGGTCTCGAAGCCCGCGATCATGCGCAGGGTGGTCGTCTTGCCGCAGCCGGACTCACCCAGAAGGGCCAGCATCTCGCCGTCCTCCACGGTGAGGGAGAGGTCGTCCACGGCGGTGATCCGCTTGTACTGCTTGGTAAGATGGTCGAGCTCCAGGGTAGCCATGACGTGGCCTTTCTACTTGAGGAACATGTCCAGGCCGATGGTCTTGTCCATGGCCACGATGATCGCGAGGGCACCCAGGATGAGCAGGGTGGAGACGGCCGCCAGGGTGGGGTCGAAGGTGAGCTCCATGTAGTTCATGAGGCGGATGGGCAGGGTCACGAAGCGCGGGGTGGAGAGCAGGCTCGTGAGGGCCACCTCGTCGAAGGAGTAGAGGAAGGCCAGCACCGCGCCCGCCACCACGCCCGGGCGGATGAGGGGCAGGGTGACCTTGGTGAGCACCTGCACGGGACTGGCGCCCAGCGAGGCCGCCGCGTCCTCGAGCGACCAGTCGAAGGAGTGGAGCACGCTCACGCAGTTGCGCACGATGTAGGGCAGGATGAGGACGGCGTGGCCTATGAGCACGCGGGCAAAGCCCGAGAAGCCGCCGATCTGCGAGAAGACCTGCAGGAGCACGAAGGCCAGGGTCACGCTGGGCACGTAGAGGGGCGAGGTGAAGTAGGCCAGGAGCGCCCCCTTGCCCTTGAAGTCGTAGCGCGTGACGCAGAGGGAGGCCGTGACTCCCAGGACGATGTCCACGAGGGTGGCCACGAAGCCCACCTGCAGGCTCTTCCACAGGCCGTTCATGAAGTGCGTGCTGGGCGAGAAGACGTTGGCGTACCAGCGGGTGGAGAAGCCCTGCGGCGGGAAGACCACCACCTCCGTGGGCGTGAAGGACGCGAACACGATGACCACCAGCGGCGCCACCAGGAAGAGCATGGTGAGGACCGCCATGACCTTGCAGAAGACGTTGACGTGACCGTCACGCATCGCGACCACCTCCCAGGCGCCGCATCCGGCCGTTCGTAGCCAGGGTGACCACGACCTGGACCAGGAGGATGGCCACCAGCAGGATGTAGCTGATGGCGGCCGCGGCGTTTATGTCGAAGTTCACGTTGACCTCCTGCACCACCATGGTGGCCATCATGCGGAACTTGGAGCCACCCAGGAGCTTGGGCGTGACGTAGGAGGTCATGGAGAGGGTGAACACGAGCACGCAGCCGTTGAGGATGCCGGGCAGGCTGAGCGGCAGCGTGACGTTGAGGAAGTTCTGGAGGGGGTTGGCGCCCAGGCTGTAGGCCGCGAGCTCGACGTTCTTGTCGATGCCCTGGAGCACGGCCACGAGGGCCAGGATCATGTAGGGGATCAGCAGGTGCAGCATACCCAGGATCACGGCGCCCTCGGTGTTCATGAACTTGACGGGCGCGGACGTAAGGCCCACGGCCTGGAGGAACTGGTTGAGAAGGCCGTTCGTGCCCAGGATGACCATCCACCCGTAGGAGCGCACCACAGCGCTCACCAGGAAGGGGAAGAGGATAACCACGATCATGACCTTGCGGAAGCCCGAGCTCGTGCGCGCCATGTAGTAGGCCACGGGGTAGCCGATGAGGAGTGCCAGGGCCGTGGTCACGAGCGACACCCGCACCGTGGTCCAGAGGATGTCCAGGTAGAAGGGGTCCGTCATGAAGCCCACGAAGTCCGTAAGGCCGTCCTCCGCCAGGGTGCGCACCAAGATCCACACCATGGGCGCCAGGAAGCAGACCGCCAGGGCTATGCCTGCCGGCAGGGCCAGCAGGATTGCGTCTCGCTTGCGTCCCATCACTCACTCCCCTCCACCACGAGCGGCACCAGCCGCCGGTTCGCAACGTCCACGAGGCCGCGGTCGCCCAGCTTGAGCTCGGGCGAGACCGCAAGGGCCCCCAGGGTAAAGAACGAGAGCAGCCGCTCGTGCGCGAAGCCCATGGCCACCGCCGCGGCAAGAAGGTCGTCCACCTGCGCGAGCAGGACCTTCGGCTCCTCGGGCGACATGAGGCCCGCTATGGGCAGGGGCACCTGGGCCACCACGCGACCGTCGCGGGCGGCAACGAGACCGCCGCCCAGCTCGCAGGCACGCCGGGCCGCCAGGGTCATGTCGCGCGCGGCGTGGGGGCCGCCGCCATAGACCACCAGGTTGTGCGAGTCGTGGGCGTAGGTGGTGGCCACGGCGCCGCAGACCCCAGGCATGCCCGTGACCACGCCCAGACTGCGGTCGGGCGCGCCGTGGCGGTTGAGCACGGCCATGGTCAGGTCCGGCGCCACGTCCGCCACCAGGGTGCCGTCCGCGTCCGCGTGCAGGGGGTAGGTGCGGCGCTCCTCGGTGGTGCGGAAGCTGGCGCCGTCCGTGTGGATGCAGCGGAGGGTGACCGTGGTGGGCACGGCGGGGTCGGACGGCGCCGGGTCGGTTGGCGCCCGATCGGGCGGGGTCGGGCTTATCGCCAGGCGGAAGTCCCTCTCCGTGGGCGGGTCCACGCGCATGGTGTGGAGGGCCGGCGCGGCGAAGGCGCTCGCCGGGACGTCCGCCACGAAGGCGCCCTCCTCCACCACAGGCCGGCCCGCCACCCAGACCCAGTCGGGCCGGGGCGCGCGGAGGTCCGACACCAGCTGCAGGTCCGCGCGCATGCCGGGGGCCACCGCGCCGCGGTCGGCCAAGCCCAGGCGGCGGGCCGGGTTTATCGTGGCCAGACGGGCCGCCAGCACAGGGTCCAGCCCCAGCTCCACGGCGTGGGCCACCACGTGGTTGAGGTGGCCCTGGTGCATGAGGGTGGAGAGGGGCACGTCGTCGGTGACCAGACAGAGCTGGTCGGCAAAGCGGGAGGACCGGATGGCCTCCACCATGGCGGCGGACAGGTTGCAGTCCTGCACCTGGGCCGAGAAGCCCAGCGAGACCTCGCGGAGCAGCTTGGCCGGGTCGCGCACGGTATGGTCGCTCGTGATGCCCACGGCGCGGAACGCCTGGAGGCCGCGGCCGTCGAGCAGGCTGGCGTGGCCGTCGACCATGAGGCCAGCGTCCTGGGCGGCGGCCACCACGCCCAGGATGTGGGGGTCGCCCGCCGCCACGGCGTTGAAGTCCATGACCTCGCCCAGGGCGGACACAGGCAAGGCATCGAGCATCTGCGCGAGCTCGGCCGCGCCGACCGACCAGCCGGAACCCTCCAGGCCCGGCGCGGAGGGGATGGTGGAGGGGGCGCACATGCGCACGTCGAGGGGGGTGGCCGCCGCGGCGCACGCCAGCTCGCGCACGCCCTCCTGACCCATCACGTTCGCGATCTCGTGCGGGTCGGCCAGGCAGGTCGTGGTGCCGCAGGCCAGGGCCACCCGGGCGAAGTTGCCGGGCGTGAGCATACTGGACTCCAGGTGCATGTGGGCGTCCACGAAGCCCGGCAGGAGGTAGCGGCCGGCTGCGTCCACCTCGCGCGCGGCATGCAGGTCCGCGAGGTCGCCCAGGCAGACGATCGTGCCAGCAAGCACGGCCACGTCGGCAGCCGCGAGACCGCCGCCAAGGACGTCCACCACCTGGGCACCGCGGACGATGAGGTCGCAGGGGACCTCGCCGCGGATGGCCCGCACGCGCTGCACGAGGGTGCATGCGGTTTGCGTGCTTGTGGCCTTCTCGCTAGTGGCCTTCTCGCTTGTGGCCTTCTCGCCCATGGCGCCTCCCCCGCCCTAGGACAGCCGGTCGCGGACGAGGTCGCACCAGTACTGGATGCCGTACGGCAGGGCCTCCTCGTCCATGAGGTAGTGGGGGTTGTGGTGCGGGCAGGTGATGCCGCGGGCCTCGTCGCGCGCGCCCAGCTCCACGAAGAAGCCCGGGCAGTGGCCTTGGAGGGCGGAGTAGTCCTCGCCGGGCATGAGGGGCTCTATGTCGAAGGTGGCCCCCTTGCCAAAGGACCTCTCGATAAGTTCGCGCGTATGGGCGGCGAGCTGCGCGTCGTTTATCACCGAGGCATAACCCTTGATAAAGCGAAAGCGGTAGGTCGAGTCGTCCGCGGCGGTGATGCCGGCCACGATGCCCTCCATGAGAGCGGGCAGGCGGTCGCGGGTGGCCTCGCTGAAGGTGCGGGTGGAACCCACCAGGTGGACCTCGTCGGGCAGGATGTTGTAGGCGCTGCCGCCCTCCACCTGACAGACCGAGACCACGGCTGGCTCCGTGGCGGAGACGCGGCGGGCCACGATGGTCTGCAGGGCCAGGACGACCTGGGCCGCCATGACCACGGCGTCGTGGGCGGTCTCGGGGTAGGCCGAGTGGCCGCCCTTGCCCACGATGTCGATCTCAAAGCGGTCGGTCGCGCTGGTGAGGGCGCCCGCGCGCACGCCGAAGCGACCGGTGGGATAGTTCGAGCTTAGATGCAGTCCGTAGAGCTCGTCCACGCCGTCCATGACGCCTAGCCGGTCGAGCTCCGCGGCGCCGCCTGGGGGCAGCTCCTCGGCATGCTGGAAGAGGAAGCGGACCTCGCCGGCCAGCTCGCCCGCGTGGCGGGAGAGGATGCGGGCGGCGGCGAGCATCATGGCGGTGTGGCCATCGTGACCGCAGGCGTGCATGACGCCGGGATTGCGGGAAGCATAGGGCAGGCCGGTCTCCTCCTGGATGGGGAGGGCGTCGATGTCGGCCCGAAGGAGGATGGTGCGACCGGGACGGGCACCGCGCAGGATGGCCACGACGCCGGTCTTTGCATAGCGGCGCAGCTCCATGCCGCCGATGTCCTCCAAGGCGGCGATGATGTAGTCCGTGGTGTCGAACTCCTGGAACGAGAGCTCGGGGTTCTCGTGCAGGTGACGGCGCCAGGCCACGCATTCGGGCACCTCGGCCAGCACCTCTGGGGACACCGCCGTTGGGGACACCTCTGGGGACACCGTGCGACCACCTCCGCATCGAAGGGAAACTGGCAGTATTATCCGGCAATTGTTATGGGCGTATAAGCGGCGGTACCGGATTTTGGCGGCTTGGTCACGAGATGTTTATGGGGGCAGCAGGGCGAAGCGACTAGCTCCGGCCTCCCCCGCGGCTGCGAGCGGGGTAGTATCGTTCCCGCGCAGTCAGACAGCGGCGCGCGACCAGCGAGCCGCGACCAGCGAGCCGAGGCCACTCACCCGAGAAAGAGAGCTCATGACACCACAGATCCACCTGTACGTGCTGGCCAGCGGTTCCAAGGGGAACGCCTACGTGGTGGCGGGACCCGAGGGCGCCGTGCTCGTGGACTGTGGGATCTCCCTGCGCGAGCTGCGCCGGCGGGCCGCCGCGGTGGGGGCGCCGCTCGACGACGTCCGCGCGGCGTTCCTTACCCACGAGCACTCAGACCACGTGGCCGGCCTCAGCGTGTTCTGCAACCACTTTGATGGCAAGCTCTATGCGACGGCGGGTACCGTGGCGGCGCGGCGCTACCTGTCTGACCTGCCCTTCTCGCTCGTGGACCACTCGGAGGAGCTCGTGGTCTGCGGCATGCGGGTTCGCACCTTCCCCACTTCGCACGACGTTGCCGACCCCATCGGCCTGCGCTTCTCCGCGGCAGACGACGCCCTGGGCATCTGCACCGACACCGGCGTCCTCACGCTCGGCGCGCACGAGGCGCTTGCCGGCTGTCGCGTCCTGGCGCTCGAGTCCAACCACGACCGCCACATGCTCGCTACCGGTCCCTACCCTGCCTTCCTCAAGGCCCGCGTGGGCGGAGACCGCGGGCACCTGTCCAACGACCAAGCCGCCGAGGCCCTGCGCGAGCTCGTGGGGCCCGACACCGAGACCGTGGTGGCCATGCACCTCAGCGAGAAGAACAACCGCCCCGCCGTCGCCATACGGACGCTGGCCGCGGCTTTGGACGCGCAGGTGACGGAGGGTGGGCTCGAGGCCCGCACGCCCGACGGCCGGCTCACGATCTGTGCCGCGAGCCAGACGGAGCCGCTGGCGGTGTGGTAGCGGCCGGGGCGTCGACGGGCTCCGGGTGGAGCGGCGACGGCCGGGCGGAGCGGCCTGCCGGCGCACGAAAAGGGGGCGGCGCCGAAGCACCGCCCCCTTGCAGCTTGCGGGCCTTGTTGCCTGCAGTGTTGCCTGCGACCTAGCCCGCGGCTCGGGAACCGCAGCTAGTCGATGGCAACCTTGGTCACGTTGCCCTTCTCGTCCTGCTTGGGCACGTTGACCGTGAGCACGCCGCCGTCGAGCTTGGCCGTGAGGCCCGCCGTGGCCGCGTCCTTGAGGTAGACGCCACGAGTGGCCGTCCACTCGCCGGTCTCCTTGTGCAGGTAGTTCTTGCCCTTCTCCTCGTCGGACTCCTTCTTGTCGACGGTGATGGAGAGCCTGCCCTCGTTGAGCTCGACGTCGATCTGATCCTTCGTGACACCCGGGAGCTCGGCCGTGACGACGTAGGCCGTGCCCGCGTCCTCGACGTTCATGCGGAAGCTCATCGCGTTGTCGGACAGTGCCGCGAACGGCGCGTCGAAGAAGTCGTCAATCGCCGAACCGAACGGCCACGCGTTGCGGAGAGCCCTCGAATAACGATCGTAAGGAACCATGCTTGCCATAACGATCACCCTTTCAGTCCTCGTATGGGCGCCTCGCTTGCCCTGCGCCCCTCGTTACATTGGTACTTGTTCCCTCGTACGCGAGGTTTATACACGCGAGAAAAGATTTTCTTAGTCTAATGCGATTAGTATTTCTAAGTCCAAGACGCTTAAGTCTGCAACTTTGGACTGTTCGTATTGCTTTGGCATGTGAAAGACAATGGCTTATGATGGGTAGACAACCGTGCATCACCAAACCGGAGGCACGATCTCATGACTGAGACCCCAGACCTGAGCAACGCCGGCAACCCGGCGGATCAGGATTCCCTACGGCCCGTCACCGCCAGCGACATCGTTGGCGCGCGCGGACAGCAGCCGCGGCCGACCACCGGCCAGCCCCAGGCGCGCTCCGCTGCCCAGACGGCCCGCCCCCCATACCCTTCCGCATACCAGCAGTCCGACTACCAGCAGGCCGGGTACCAACCGCAGGACGCGTACCAGCCGTCGCAGGCCTACGAGGCGGAGGGCGAACCGGCCTACGGGGCCGCGTCCGAGGCCGAGCCGGCGCCGCGGCCGCAGCGCGCGCCTTACGTGCGTGCGCCCAGGCCACACAAGACCGTCGAGCCCATCGACGACCTGGCTGCCGACGAGTCGCCTGCGGAGCGCTACTCGCACGACTCGGGCTACGCCACCGGCGGCAACCCGCTCTCTGGCCACGGCTATCGCAAGTCGCGCTCGGACATGCCGCAGCTGCGCCGCGACCTCAAGTACGGCCAGTACCTGGAGATCCCCAAGGGTCGGCGCGACATCTTCGCCTCGCGCGAGAAGAAGGCCCGCACCCGCTCCATGGTGGCGCTGATCGCCGTCGTGATCGTGCTGGCCATCGTGGTCATCGTGGTGTGGCGCTACATGCAGACCAACTGGGGCGCCATCGGCTAAGCTGGCGTGACACGAGCTCCGACCCCGCGTGACACGAGCTCCGACCCCGTGTCACGATTCCCATGTCAGGCCCAGGGGTCGCGCTCGAAGAGCGGCTCCGGGATGGGCCGGCGGTCCGACCAAGGATCGTAGCCGTCGTCATCCTCGTTCTCAGCCCGGGCGAACTCGGGCGAGACGGGCTTGTCGCCCTTGTCCCGCTTCTCGGGCCTGTCGCGCTCGGGCTTGTCGTCCTTGTCGCGCTCGTCCTTGTCCATGCGCCGTCCTCCCCTACTCCGTCGAGAAGTCGCCATACGCCACGAACTCGGCGACGGACCCGCCGAAGTCCGAGAGGTCCTGCGCGTCGTAGACGCTCTTGGGCGCGGCCGTTACCACGACCTTGAAGGCGCCGGGATAGCCGCCGATAAGGACCGTCCACACGTAGCCGTCCTGCTCGCCGGAGCCGCACACGAAGTCCAGGCCGGCCGCGGACGTGCGCTCGGCGCCCTCGTCCGCGTGCGTGGCCCCGCCGGCTTCGCCAGCACCGCCTTCGGCCCCACCCTGGGCCCCACCCGCGCCGTCGGTCGTGGTAGCCGTGGTGCCCTTGTTCGCCAGCTGCCTCTCCAGCATGTCGTGGATGTCGTCCTCGGTGGCGGTCGAGGTCAGGCCCATGAGGCCGCAGTGCTCCATCACGGCGCGCACACCCGCCTCGCTCACCTGCGTGCACGCCGCCGGCAGGGCGTCCACGGCCAGCTTGAGACGGATGCCGCCGATGGGGGCCGCGCTGTCCAGCGGGTCGCTCGGGGTCTCCACCACCTCGTAGTCCGACGACCATGGCTCATCGGTGAAGCGCAGGAGGTTTCCGTTCGAATCCTGATACACCGCCTCGAGATTGCCGGACTCGGCGCGTGCGCCCGTGACCAGCGAGAAGCCCTGGTCGTGCACGAAGTCGCCCAGCTGGCTGCGAGGGATGCCGAAGTACTCCACTACCTGGGCGAAGTCCGCAGGATAGGGGCTCGGGACCTTGAGGGTCACGGTCGAGCCGGGGGTTATCTCGGTGTTTGCCGCGGGGTCGGTCTCGGCGACCTTGCCCTTCTCGCCTTCGGAATTTATGTAGTCGACCTTGACGAGCAGGCCCTGCTGCTGGAGGACTGCCGTGGCCTCGTCGACCGTCATACCCGTGACGTCGGGCACCTTGTATGCCTGGGCGACCGTGAGCGTGACTGGGTCGGCGGACACGAAGGTCGCGCCCGCCTCCGGCGTGACGGAGATGACCTGGCCCGCCGGCAGCGTGGAGTTGGAGAAGGCGATCGTGATGTTTGCAGCGCCTACGTCGAGAAGGGCCTGGCGGGCGTCGTCGACGTTCTTGCCCACCACGTCCGGAATCGTGCGCGCCGTGGCCACCGCGATCGTAACGGACTGGGTAGTCTCCGTGCGGATGCCGCCCTCGGGACTCTGCCAGAGCACGGTGCCGATGCCGTCATCGGCCAGCTGGTCGGTAACCTCCACCGCGAAGCCCAGACCCTCGATCTGCGCGCGGGCGTCGGCCTCGGTAAGCCCCACGACGTCGGGTAGGGTGTGGCCGCCCCAGTATTCGTGCTGGTAGGTATACCAGGCGGCGCCTCCGCCCAGGGCCAGCGCCACGACGAGGGCGAGGACGGCCACCCAGGGTCGGGACTTCTTGTGGTAGCTCTCGGTGGGAGGGGCGATGGCCACGGGGGCCTGGATGTCGGTGAGCTCGTCGCCTTCGAGGATGCTCGCGTAGGGGTCGTCCATGGCGTCGATGCCGTCCGTGGCGTCCGGGTAGTCGGGGTCGTCCTCGTCCTCGAACATGGGGCGGGCCTCGGGGACCACGGTCGTGGGCGCGGCGTCGTTGAGAAGGGTGGCGTCGGCATCGGCCAGGCGAGTGGCGTCGGCATCGGCCTGGCGGGTGACGCCGGCGTCGGCAGGCATCAGGGTCGTGGCGGCGGCGTCGGCGTCGGCAGGCATCAGGGTCGTGGCGGTGGCGGCGTCGGCAGGGTCGGCGGCGGCGTCGGCAGGGTCGGTGGCGGCTTCTGCATCGGCGAGAAGGACGGTCGCGTCGTCGGGCCCGGGGACAGCGGACGCTGTGTCGTCGCCGGAGTCCGTCAGCGCGTCCAGTGCGGCCTGCGAGAAGTGCTTTGCCCTCGGTTCGTTTGTGTTGTCGTTTGTCATGGGGCACCTCCACGTACGGATGCCTTCTATAGTGCCCCAAAACGGCACCGGCGTGGCGGAGCGTGACAAAAGGTCAGACCTTGGCAAGGGCGCGGCGGGCAGGCAGCCGCGCAGCTAGCATACACTCTGTGACGATGCACGCGCGTCTACCCAGTTGACATCGTCTGCGGTACGCAGTGTGTATGCTAGCGAACCAATGATGCATTCGCTCGCGCACCCTGAGCCGGGATAGCGCGCTGGATGCACCGAAAACAGGCCCCTAGGGGATCAAAATGGTGCAATCAACGCGGAATGTCCGCAGCGCCGGTGCAAACAGCGCGGAATCGCACGACTCACCAAGCCATCGGTTCCCCGGCGGCGCGCCAGAAGGTGACGGCAACTCCGACCCCGCGTGACAAAAGGTCAGACCCCTGGTGACGGCGGGGGCGTGACACGGGACCCGACCCCACGTGACAAAAGGTCAGACCCCTGGTGACAGCGGGGGCGTGACACGGGACCCGACCCCGCGTGACACGGGACCCGACCCCGCGTGACACGGGACCCGACCCCACCTCCCGGGACCTTGGAGGGCAAGGCCCCCACCGCGGGGGTGGGGGCCTGGGAAGTTACTCGACCTCGTCGGGATCCAGGGGCTCGCCGGCATCGCCGTCGTCGGCATAGCCGGCCTCGGCGTCCACGGCGTCAGCCGCAGCCTGGCGGCTCCGCTCGCTCGCCTCGGCGTCGCGCTCGGCGAAGAGCCTGCCGTCGGCACCCACGTCCACCCGCACCGTGTCGCCCTCGGTGACCTGCCCGGCGATTATCAGGTTGGCCACGTTGTCCACCACCTGGCGCTGGATCAGGCGCTTGAGCGGGCGGGCGCCGTAGATGGGGTCAAGGCCGTCGAAGGCCAGCGACTGCACCGCGGCGTCGGTGAGCTCGAGCGAAATCCGCTCGCGCGCCAGGCGCTTGCGCACGCCCTTGAGCTGGATGTCCACGATCTTCTCGATGTCGTCGAGCCCAAGCGCGTGGAAGACCACCACGTCGTCGATACGGTTGAGGAACTCCGGCTTGAAGGTGGCGCGCAGGGCGTCGTTGACCTTGCGCTGCAGCTCCTTGGGGTCGGTGGCCGCATCGGCGGAGGCGATGTACTGGCTGCCCACGTTGGACGTCATGATGATGATCGTGTTCTTGAAGGAGACCACGCGACCCTGGCCATCGGTGAGCCGCCCGTCGTCCAGCACCTGCAGCAGGATGTTGAAGACGTCGGGGTGCGCCTTCTCCATCTCGTCGAGCAGGATCACGGAGTAGGGGCGCCTGCGCACGGCCTCTGTGAGCTGGCCGCCCTCGTCGTAGCCCACGTATCCGGGAGGGGCACCGATGAGCCGCTGGACGCTGAACTTCTCCATATACTCCGACATGTCGATGCGCACCAAGGCGCGCTCGTCGTCAAAGAGGCACTCGGCCAGGGCCTTGGCCAGCTCGGTCTTGCCCACGCCGGTGGGGCCCAGGAAGAAGAACGAGCCGATGGGACGGTTGGGGTCGGAGAGCCCGGCGCGGCTGCGGCGCACGGCTGCCGCAACGGCGCTCACGGCCTCCTCTTGGCCCACCACCCGCTTGTGGAGCTCGGCCTCCAGGTTCTTGAGCTTGTCCATCTCGCCCTGCATCATCTTTGACACGGGCACGCCGGTCCAGGCGCTCACGACCTCGGCAATCTCGTCGCGCGTGACTTCCTCCTTGAGGAGGCCGCCCTCCTCCTGACGGGCGTTGAGCGCGCTCTCGGCCTCGGCATACTGCTTCTGGAGCGTGGGGATCGTGGAGTAGCGCAGCTCGGAGGCGCGCGCGAGGTCACCCTCGCGGGTCACGCGCTCCATCTCCGCCTTGGCGTCCTCTATCTGGCCCTTGAGCTCCTGCACGTGGTCGATGGCGCCCTTCTCGTTCTGCCACTTGGCCTTCATGCCGTCGAGCTTCTCGCGCGTGGTGGCGATCTCCTTGCGGAGGTTGGCCAGGCGCTGCTTGGAGGCCTCGTCGTCCTCCTTCATGAGGGCCTGCTCCTCGATCTGCATCTGGGTGAGCTGGCGGTCCACGGCGTCGATGTCGGCCGGCATGGAGTCGAGCTCCATGCGCAGGCGGCTGGCCGCCTCGTCCACCAGGTCGATGGCCTTGTCGGGCAGGAAGCGGTCGCTTATGTAGCGGTTGGAGAGGTCGGCCGCGGCCACCAGCGCGTCGTCGGTGATGCGCACGCGGTGATGCTGCTCGTACTTGTCCTTGATGCCGCGCAGGATGGAGATGGTGTCCTCCACCGTGGGCTCGCCGATCATCACGGGCTGGAAGCGGCGGGCAAGGGCCTGGTCCTTCTCGATGTACTTGCGGTATTCGTCCAGCGTGGTGGCGCCGATGGCGTGCAGATCGCCACGGGCCAGGGCCGGCTTGAGAATGTTGCCGGCGTCCATGGAGCCCTCGGTCGCGCCCGCGCCCACGATGGTGTGGAGCTCGTCGATGAAGAGGATGATGCGGCCGTCGGACTTCTGGACCTCCTTGAGCACGGACTTGAGGCGGTCCTCGAACTCGCCGCGGTACTTGGCACCGGCAACAAGGGCCGACATGTCGAGCTCGACGATGTCCTTGTCCTTGATGGTGGAGGGCACGTCGCCCGACACGATGCGCTGGGCCAGGCCCTCCACGATGGCGGTCTTGCCCACGCCGGGCTCGCCGATAAGGACGGGGTTGTTCTTGGTGCGACGCGAGAGCACCTGGATGGTCCGGCGGATCTCCTCCACGCGACCGATCACGGGGTCGAGCTTGCCCTGACGGGCCAGATCGGTGACGTTGCGACCGTAGCGGGTGAGGGCCTCGAACTCGGGCTTGGAGTCCTGGGAGGTCACGCGCTCGTCGCCGCGGAGGTTGTTGTAGGCCTCCTGGACGCGCTTGCCCGTGACGCCAGAGGACTTGAGGATGCTGCCGGCCTGGGACTTGTCGTCTGCCAGGGCACAGAGCAGGTGCTCGGACGTCACATAGGAGTCACCCATCTTCGTGGCGAGCTTCTCCGCCGCGTCGAGCACGCGCACGAAGTCGGTGCTCATGCCCATGTTCGCGTTGGAACCCGTGACCTTGGGGGCGGAGGCGATGGCCTGGTCCACCTGCTGCTCTATGGACTTGGGATCGGCGCCCACGCGTTCGATGATGGAGCTGAGGTTGCGCTCGCCCGAGGAGAGAAGGGCCTTGAGCAGGTGGATAGGCTCCACCTCGCCCGCGCTGGCGTCGCTCGCAATGCCGATGGCGGACTGCAGGGCCTCCTGCGTGGTCACCGCCCACTTGTCTTGCCGCATATGCCTCACCCTTTCCTTGCCCCACATGGGGGCTCCCCGCTTTGGGGACTCGCTGTTTGTCAAGGGTGATTGTTCCCGCTGCGGGGCTGTGCTATGCACAATCTAAGTGTGTTTGCAATAGATTTTCTCACGCGGCGAATTGAGATGGGGGGTCGGAGCTGCTGTCACGGGGGGTCGCTGTCACGGGGGGTCGGAGCTCGTGTCACGCAGTCAAGAGCGTGACACGAGCTCCGACCCCCCGTGACAGCAGCTCCGACCCTCAGCCGACACCTGCCAGTCAGTCGCCGCTGGAGAGGAGGCCGCGCATGACGGTCTCGGGGCTGGCACCGTCGTAGCGTGCCAGGGCCGTGATCTTCTCGCGCATCTTGTACTCGTGGAGCTCGTCCTCCAGCTCCCGCACGCGCGCGGTGAGCTCGTCTATCTGCTTGTCCTTCTCGAGCGCCCGCTCGCGCATGTCGAGGATGCGCACCACGCCGGCCAGGTTGATGCCCTCGTCGGTGAGCTTGGAGATCAGGTTGAGCCGGTCGATGTCGGCCCGGGAGTAGAGCCGCGTGTTGCCGCGCGAGCGGCCCGGGGTCACGAGCCCCTTCTGCTCGTAGACGCGCAGGGTCTGCGGGTGCATGCCCGTAAGCTCTGCCGCCACGCTGATCATATAGAGGGGCTTGTCCCTGTCCTCCGAGTCGCTGCGCGCCATGGTGCTACGCGTCCTTTCCGTACGTGCGGGTGTCCGCCTCGCGCAGCGCCTCCAGGGCGTCGCGCTCCTTCTTGCTCAGCATGGTAGGCACCTTGACCTCCACGGTCACGAACATCGCGCCCCGCGAGCCCTTACGCTTAACATTGGGCGCCCCCAGGTTGGGGAAGCGGAAGGTCTTGCCGTTCTGCGTGCCGGCGGGAACCTTGAGGCGGACCTCCTCGCCCTCGGGCGTGGGCACCGTGACGGTGGCGCCCAGGGCGGCGTCGTACATGCTCACCGGCACCGTCATGCGCACGTCCGCGCCGTCGCGCTTGAAGACGGGATGGTCCTCCACCTTGGTGGTGATCACGAGGTCGCCGCGCGGCCCGCCGTTCACGCCGTACTCGCCGCGGTTGCGGTAGCGGAGCTTGCCGCCGTCCACCGCTCCGGCCGGGATCTTGACCGTGAGGCTCTGGACCTCGCCCGTGGAGGGCACGCGGTAGGTGACCTTGCGGGTGGAGCCGCGGAAGGCCTCGTCGAAGGTCACGGTGATGGACATGGTGAGGTCGCCGCCCTTGGCGGGCTGCTGCGCCGCGCGGCCGCCCCCCGGCACGCCCCCGCCAAAGATCGACGAGAAGTCGAAGTCGTTGAGGATGTCCTGCCAGTTGCCGCCCATGTTCGTGTAGCTGTAGCGGGGGCCGCCCGACCCGCCGAAGTCGGCGCCAGGGATGCCGCCGAACATCAGGAGTTGGTCGTACTCCTTGCGCTTCTTGGGATCGGACAGCGTGGTGTAGGCCTCGGATATCTCCTTGAACTTCTCCTCGTCGCCGCCGCGGTCGGGGTGGTACTTGGCCGCCAGCTTGCGGAAGGCCTTGCTGATCTCCTCCTGGGTGGCGTCGCGCTTGACCCCCAGGATGTCATAGAAGTTCTTCTCTGCCATGGGCTTGCACGAGCCCCCTCCCTAGAATTGGGCGCCCGGGTCTGCCGGCCCGGGCGCGCATCGCTGATAAGTGCTACTTGCCGGACGCCGCACCCTCGGCGCCGCCCTTGGCGTCGCCGCTGTCGGGCTTGGGCGCCTCGCGCTTGGGCCCGCCGTAGGCCACCGTGACCATGGCGGTGCGGATGACCTTCTTGCCCATGCGATAGCCCTTCTGGTAGACCTGGGCCACCGTCTCGTCGGGCACGGTCGCATCGTCCACGCGGCCCACGGCTTGGTGGGCCAGCGGGTCGAAGGCCTCGCCCACCGGGTCGATGACCTCCACGCCCTCCTTGGCCAGGATGCCCAGCATCTTCGTGTGCACGGCGTCGATGCCGCTCACGAACTGGTCGAGCTGGGTGTTCTCGCCGTCGGTCGCGGCCGCCTTGCCGGCATGCTCGATGGCACGCTCCATGTCGTCCAGCACGGGCAGGAGGCTCACCACCAGCTTCTCGGCCGCGCGCTCGCGCTCCTCGTTGCGCTCGCGGGCCGTGCGGGTGCGGTAGTTCTCCCAGTCGGCCTGCAGGCGCATCAGCTGGTCTGCTGACTTGGCAGCGGCCGCCTTGGCCTGAGCAGCCTCGTCCTGCGCCTCGGCGAGCTCGGAGGCCAGCTTGTCGCGCTCGGCCTTCATGCGACCGGCGTCGGACTCGATCTCGCGCTGGGCCGCCTCCTCGCCACGGCGCTTGGCCGCCTCGACCATCTCCTCCTCGGTCATCTCGTGGGGCGCCTCCACCTCGTCGGCGGCGACCGCCTCCTCGGCAGCCTGGGCCCCCTCGTCCTCCACGGGAGCCGCGGTGTCTGCGGCCTGCTCCCCGGGCCTCATCTCGTCGTCCTCGCCTGCCACCTCAACCGGCACCTTCACGTCACCCTCCTCGCAAAAGTCCCCGAAGGGAGCGGCCGCGCGTTGCGTCCGCTCCCCCGGTGTGGTGCCCCTCGCGCAAGCGAGAAGCCCGTCGTCTGGTTACTTGTTGTCCTTGTCGTCGTCCACGACCTCGTAGTCGGCGTCGACCACGTCGTCGGACGAGTCGGAGCCGGAGGTCGCGCCGGCGCCGGCCTGGGTGGCCTGGTCGGTCGTGGAGTAGACCACCTTGGCCAGCTTGTGGGCGGCGTCCTGGAGCTTCTCGCCCGCGGCCTTGATGGCGTCGATGTCGGTGCCGTCGAGGGCCTTCTTGGCCTCGGCGACCGCCTCCTCGACCTCCTTCTTCTCGGCCTCGGGGACCTTGTCGCCCAGGTCCTTGAGGGTCTGCTCGGTGCTGTAGCAGAGGGAGTCGGTCTGGTTGCGGACCTCGATCTCGTCCTTGTGCTTCTTGTCCTCCTCGGCGTGGGACTCGGCGTCCTTGACCATGCGGTCGACGAGATGGTGATCTGTTGGGACTTGCCGGTGCCCTTGTCCTTGGCCGTCACCTTGACGATGCCGTTGGCGTCGATGTCGAAGGTGACCTCGATCTGCGGCATGCCACGCGGCGCCATGGGGATGCCGGAGAGCGTGAACTTGCCCAGGGACTTGTTGTCGGCGGCCATCTCGCGCTCGCCCTGCAGGACGTTGATCTCCACGGAGGTCTGGTTGTCGGCCGCGGTGGAGTAGGTCTCGGTCTTGGAGGTGGGGATGGTGGTGTTGCGGTCGATCATCTTGGTCATGACGCCGCCCATGGTCTCGACGCCCAGGGAGAGCGGGGTCACGTCGAGCAGCAGAATGCCGGAGACGTCGCCGGTGAGGACGCCGCCCTGCACGGCCGCGCCGTCGGCCACGACCTCGTCGGGGTTGACGGACATGTTGGGCTGCTTGCCGGTCATCTGCTTGACGAGCTCCTGCACGGCGGGCATGCGGCTGGAGCCGCCCACGAGGATGACCTCGTTGACCTGGGAAATGGACAGGTTGGCGTCACGCAGGGCCTTGGTCACAGGCGCCTTGCAGCGCTCGAGCAGATCGCGCGTGATGCGCTCGAACTCGGCGCGGGTGAGCGTGTAGTCCAGGTGCTTGGGGCCGGTGGCGTCGGCGGTGATGAAGGGCAGGTTGATCTGGGCCTGCTGGGCGGAGGAGAGCTCCTTCTTGGCGTTCTCGGCCGCCTCCTTCAGGCGCTGCAGGGCCATGGGATCCTTGCGCAGGTCGATGCCGTTCTCGGACTGGAACTTGTCGGCCAGCCAGTCAATGACCTTCTGGTCCCAGTCGTCGCCGCCCAGGTGGTTGTCGCCGTTGGTGGCCAGGACCTCGACCACGCCGTCCGCGAGGTCGAGCAGGGACACGTCGAAGGTGCCGCCGCCCAGGTCGAAGACCAGGACCTTCTGGTCGATGCCCTTCTTGTCCAGGCCGTAGGCCAGGGCTGCGGCAGTGGGCTCGTTGACGATGCGCTTGACGTTGAGGCCGGCGATCTTGCCGGCATCCTTGGTGGCCTGGCGCTGGGCGTCGTTGAAGTAGGCAGGCACGGTGATGACGGCGTCGGTGACGGTCTCGCCCAGGTACTTCTCGGCGTCGGCCTTCATCTTGGAGAGGATCATGGCGCTGATCTGCTCGGGGGTGTAGTCCTCGCCGGAGATCTCCACGACGGCGCGGCTGCCGGTGCCGGACTTGACCTTGTAGGGCACGGTCTTGATCTCGGAGCCGACCTCGTCGTAGCGACGGCCCATGAAGCGCTTGATGGAGAAGACAGTGGAGGTGGGGTTGGTCACGGCCTGGTTCTTGGCGGCCTTGCCCACGATGCGGTCGCCGTCGGCGCGGAAGCCCACGACGGACGGGGTGGTGCGGTCGCCCTCGGCGTTGACGATGATCGTGGGCTTGCCCCCCTCGAGGACCGCCATCGCGGAGTTAGTGGTACCAAGGTCGATTCCCAGAATCTTGCCCATGGTGTGTTCCTTTCTCTCTGCGCCGTGCGGTCCTAGGGCCGACGCGTGCGCCCTTCGTTGGTTGTTCAGTGGGCATTGTTCCCCTGCTTTTGGATTCTATACATTATCTAAGTCTCTTTACGATAGATTTTTTGTTTGCGCAAATGGCAAGGCGTGCCGAGAGGCCCGCAAGCGGGCTCGGCAGGCGGTTTTGCGCCCCTCGCGCGGGCGCCGGCAGCGAAAACCGACCGTCGTGGCGGCGCGCTACTCGGGGTGTGCCGAAAAAGTCAGCGTTCAGAGGTATCGCGTGCACGTTTTTCTGCTCGCATATACCCTGAACGCTGACTTTATTTCGGCCACCTTGAGTAGCCGGCCCGTCGTATGCCGCCCGCCGACCGCAATTCGCCGTCCCAAGCCCGCCGGATGTGGCAACATCGTGAACAAGACGCACGTCCGGCCCCGGGAGGTACCCATGAAGCTCCTCATCGCATCCGACATCCACGGCGCAGCCGACTGGTGCGCCCGCCTCATGGTCGCAATCGAGGCCGAGCAGCCCGACCGCGTGGTCCTCCTGGGCGACCTCCTCTACCACGGCCCCCGCAACGACCTGCCCGCCGACTACGCACCCAAGCGCGTGATTGACATGCTCAACTCCATAGCCGACCAGGTGATTGCCGTGCGCGGCAACTGCGAAGCCGAGGTGGACCAGATGGTTCTGGACTTCCCCTGCATGGCCGACTACGACGTGCTGTGGGACCCTGACGCAGGCCGCGAGCTCTTCCTCACCCACGGGCACGTGTGGGGGCCGGGCATCCACAACTCGGTGGACCGGTGGCCCACGCTACCTGCCGACGCAGCCCTCGTGTATGGCCACACGCACAAGAAGGTCAACGGCTCGAGCGATGCGCACCCAGGCATCACCGTGTTCAACCCCGGCTCCGTGGGCATCCCCAAGGACGATAGCCACAGCTACGGCATTTATATAGATGGTGCCTTCGAGCATCGCATGCTGAGCCAGCCGGGGGCCTAACGTGGCCGGACGCGACGGCCGACCTTCCCGCACCGAGTCCGAGCGCGGGGCGGAGGCCCTCCTGGCGGCAATCGACGAGGGTGACGGCATTGTGGTGGGGCGCGACTTCGCAGACGCGGACATCTCGGGCCAAGCCCTGGGCCACGTGGAGTTCGAGGACGTGACCTTCGAGCGCTGCTCGTTAGCGGAGGCGGACATCCACCGCGCGAGCTTCTCGGATGTGTCGCTGGCGGACTGCGACCTCACGGGGGCCCGGCTCTCGCAGGGCTACTGGGCCGGCTGCACGCTCCAGGGCTGCCGGGCGGTAGGGGCAGACCTGACCAAGAGCTACCTCAAGGCCGTGCGGCTCCGCGACTGCAACCTAGGGTTTGTCAACCTGTCGGAGTCCAAGCTGGAGGGCGTGGGCTTTGTGGGGTGCGACCTGCACGAGGCGTCCCTCGCCCGCCTCAAGCTGCGCCGCACCACCTTTGGCCAGTGCGACCTCACGCGGGCAGAGCTCTTCCTCACCCGGCTCTCCGGCATGGACCTTGCGGACAACGTGCTTGCAGGCCTGCGCCTCTCGGACGGCTTTGGCGAGCTTCGCGGCGCCCGCATCGCGTCTGACCAGGCCGTGGACCTAGTGGGCCTCTTGGGCGTCAAGGTGGAGCAGTAGGGCCCAGCGGCACGTCTATGCCTGCGCGCGGGAGCGATACTCCTGGGGCGTGCAGCCGGCGTACTCGCGGAACCGCTTGTAGAACTGCGTCAGGTTTGATATCCCGACCTGGCGGGCCACGTCGTACACGGGCATGGTGCCCGCCTGCAGGAGCGCCGTGGCGTGGCGCATGCGCTCCTCGTTGACCACCTGCTTGAAGGTGCTTCCGGTGGCGTTTCTGATGACCCCCGAGAGGTACGTGGGCTCGTATCCAAGCGCCTGGGCCATGTTGCCCAGGTTGCCGTCCGCGTAGTTCTGCTCTATGTAGCCGCGGATGATACCCATGAGCTCCGAACGCCTCTGGTCCTCCTCCGCCCCCTTGCCAATGGGCTCGTACGTACGAAAGAGGTGCGTGAGCAGGGCGGCGCAGAAGTCGTCGACAAGGTCGGCCGACCCCAGGCGCGGGTCCAGATGCTCGCACAGGATGCGCTCCACGCAGTCGCGCGCCAGGTCGTCCTCCGCCGTGCGGTACACGCGGTAACCCGTATGCACGGCACCCGGGGTGGCCAGCGTGGCGGCAAAGTCCACGTGCAGGTGCGCAAAGTCGGTGAGCACCCGGCGCTGGAAGAACCGGTCCGACAGCACGATGTTCACCGCAATGTCATCCGGCCCCGTGGCAAGGACCCCGTGCGGCACCAGGCGGTCCGCCACCAGGCAGTCGCCCCGCTCGAGCGTGACGGCCTGGTTGTCCACGCCCATGCGAAACCTCCCGCTGTAGCAGTAGGTAATGAGCACATACTGATACACGTGCTCCGGGGTGACCTCCTGGCGCGACCCGTGGAGGGACACGATGTGCTTGTTTGCGCCAAACTCGCGCGCGTTGGTAAAGAGAAAGACCTCGCGTCCCTCGTGCATGACAGTCGGGTACTTCTGACGAAAGTGGTCCAGGATCAGCTCCTCGGAATACCGGGGCAGGGCGGCGTCGGCCTGGGCCACCGCCTGTGGAAGATCCCCTCTCCTCATGCCTTCTCCCCTCGACGGCAAAGCAGCAGTCTATTGCCACTGCGTGACAAGTTTTTTGTTAGTCATAATCTTATTATTTGTCATTGTACCTGTTAAATGCCTTGTAATAAGGTCGTCTTATAAGTTGCTTATCGTATATTCCTGGAGAAGGGACAGCATTATGTCCGCCTTTTCTGCCGCAGCGAAGTGGATCTCCGGCCCCGTCTACGACTACGGCCCCCGACGATGCCGGCTACTACGCAGACAACCGCAACCACGTGCTGGTGCGCGACTTCGAGCTCGACGCCGTGCCCGACCGCGTCGTGCTGCGCCTGGCGGTGCTGGGCTACGCCCGTGCCTATGTGAACGGCCGGCGCGTGAGCGACGCCGAGCTCGTGGGCGACTGGACCAATCCCACGCGCCTGGTGTACTACGTGGAGGACGACGTGACCGCCCTCCTGCGCCCCGGCGCCAACCAGCTGCGCGTGGAGCTGGGCAACGGCTGGTACAACCCCTCTCCCCTCACGCTCTTTGGCAAGTACAACCTCCGCCAGCGCCTGGCCGAGGTGGGCACCCCCCAGGTCCTGGCCGCACTCGTGGCCCGGGACAAGGACGGCGCCGACCGCGAGCTGCTCGCGAGCGACGCCACGTGGGGCTGCACGCTGGGCAACCTGACCTTTAACAACGTCTACCTGGGCGAGAGACGCGACCTGCGTCTGGAGGAGCCGTCGGCCCAGCCCGTCCGTGTGGTGGGCGAGAACCGCCGCGAGCTTGCCCCCTCCCCCGTGGCGCCCATTCGTCGCCGGGGCACCGTGGCCGCCACGGACGTGCGCCCGATGGCCCTAGACAACCTGGACGGCGAGCCCGCCGGCACGCCCGCGTTGGTGGTGGACTTGGGCCAGATGGTCACGGGCTTTGCCTCCCTGCGCGTGGCAGCGCACGAGGGCGACGTGGTGCGCGTGCGCTACGCAGAGCTGGCGGACGCCGAGGGCCGGCCCGTCTTCGACTCCAACCACGCCGGCATGGTGGGCACCGTCATCCCCCGCGCCATGCCCGACGGCTCGGACGTGGTCGTGCCGGGTGGCCCGGGCGCACCGGCCACCGGCACCGAGACGGACGTGATCGTGTGCCGCGAGGGCGAGAACGCCTTCGAGAGCGAGTTCTCCACCCACTCCTTCCGCTACGCGGCGATCACGGGCCTGGCACCCGAGGCCCTGCTGGACTTCCACGCCACCTACGTGCACACGGACCTGCCCGCCGCCGGCACGCTGCGCACGGGCAACGCCTGGTACGACGAGCTCCTGGCCGCCGCGGTACGCACCAAGCTCAACAACATCCACGGCACCTGGGAGGACTGCGCCCGTGAGCACCTGGGCTACGGGGGAGACATGGTGGCCCTGGCCACCAGCAACCTCTGCTGCTTTGACGCCGAGGGGCTCATCCGCAAGGTGGTGCGCGACTTCCGCAACGACCAGACCGCCGCGGGCGGCGTGCCCGAGACGGCCCCCTACATGGGCATCCAGTCGCTGGGCACGGGCCAGGGCGAGGGGCCGCTGCTCTGGCAGCTGGCCTATCCCTACCTGACCCTCAAGGCCTGGCAGTGGTACGGCGCGCGCGACCTGGTGGAGACCGAGTGGCCCCACCTGCGGCGCCTTGCAGACTACCTGCTCTCGCGCGACCCGGAGGAGCTCTCCCAGCGCTGCCTGGGCGACCACGGCAGCGTGAGCACCAAGAAGGCGGACGACGGCGACTGGAAGGGCGGCACGCCCGACCGCGCGTTCACCGGCTGGTGCGCCATCCTCTGGCACACCCGGCTGGCGGCGCGGCTGGCAGCCGTGGTGGGCGACGCCCAGGCACAGGCGCGCTTCTCCGCCGCGGCGGACGGGCTAGCGGCCACGATCACGGCGCGCTTCCGGCACGCCGACGGCAGCTTTGGCGACGGCACGCAGACCTCCTACGCCTTTGCCGGAGGCCTTGGCCTCATGGACCGCGCCGCCGCAGGAGACGCCCTTGCGCGCCTGATGCGCCAGGAGGGAGACGTCCTCTCCTGCGGGATCTTTGGGGCCAGCTTGGCCTGGGGCATCCTGCACGAGACCGGCCACGACGACGCTGTGGAGGCCTGGCTCAACCGCGAGGCCTCGCCTAGCTATCACCGCATGCTGGCCAACGGCAGCGGCAGCCTGGCCGAGATGTTCGAGGTCACGGTGGACTCCTACAACCATGCCATGTTCTCCAGCTACGCGCAGTGGCTCTACGAGGCCCTGGGTGGCATAGCCGTAGCCGATGACGCCGTGGCGGCGGACCACGTGGTGATAAGCCCGTACCTCTCGCCGGCGACCAACCGGGTGGAGGCCAGCCTGGCCACCAGGAGCGGTCGCGTTGCCACGCGCTGGACGCGTGGGGACGACGGCACCGTGGAGCTCGTGGCCAGCATCCCTGCGGGCATGCGCGCGGACTTCCGTGCGCCGACGGGCTACGAGCTGGTGCGGACGAGCGAGCGCGCGGACGATGGTGTGGTCACGCGCAGCTGGTGGCTGCAGCCCCAAGCAGCACCTGCAGGCAGCCGAGCTTAGGAGCGCCGCAGACCGAGCGGGAGCGGGCCCGGCGCGCCGCGGCCCGCCATAATGCCGCGGCCCGCCTTAGTTCGGGACACCAGCTCGGGCCGCTAGAACTTGTCAACCATGCCGTCGGAGTCGGACCGCAGGGCCGCAATGGCGGCCGGAATCTGGTCGCGGTCGTAGGGCGTCATCTGGTAGACCCAGTTGAGCCAGTTGCGGTAGAGCAGGTTGGCGTGGGCGCGCCAGGTAAAGAGGGGCTGGCGCTCCGGGTCGTCGTCGGGGAAGTAGTTCTCGGGCACGCGGATGGGCAGGCCCTTGTGGAAGTCGCGCCAGAACTCCTGGCCCAGCGTGTCGCGCCCGTACTCAAAGTGGCCCGTCACGTAGACCTCGTGGAAGTCGCGCGTGGCTATGATGGCGGGACCACTGGTAAAGCCCTCGGAGAGCACCTGCAGCTCCGGATGCATGGCAAGGTCCGAGGTCTCCAGCGCGGCGTGGCGCGAGTGCGGCATGTAGTGGATCTCGTCAAAGCCGTTGGTCAGGAAGTTGTACTCGTCGCAGAGCCGCTGGGGGAAGACGCCAAAGAGCTTGGAGCCCAGCATGCGCTTGCGGATGCCATAGAGGTGATAGAGGCCCGCCATGGCGCCCCAGCACAGGTACATGGTGGAGAAGACGTGCTCCTGGCTCCAGTCCATGATCCGGCAGAGCTCGTCCCAGTAGTCCACGTCCTCGAAGGCCAGATGCTCCACCGGCGCGCCCGTGATGATGAGACCGTCGTAGTTCTTGTCTTTGTAGGCATCAAAGGTTTCGTAGAACTTGACCAGGTGGTCGTGGCTCACGTGGGTGGACTCGTGGGTGCTCACGCGCATGAAGTCGCAGTTGACCTGCAGGGGGGACTTGGAGATGAGGCGCAGGATCTGGGTCTCGGTCTCTATCTTCGTGGGCATGAGGTTGAGGATGACCACGTTGAGCGGGCGCACATCCTGGGCGCTGGCCACCTCCTCCTCCAGCGCGAAGATGCGCTCGGAGTGCAGGATCTGCTTGGCGGGCAGGCCGTCGGGAATGTTGATGGGCATGAGGGGCTCCTATCGGGTGGCGCGGGCGCAACGCGGCCCGCGGCATGGCATGTGGGGACAAGGACGCGCCACCGCAGGTCCGCGGCGGGCGGGGTGCGGCTAGAGGCTACACATTCGAAGCGTCAGCGGGACGCCTGTCCTTGTTTGCCAGCTCATGCGATAACCCCCTCTGGGAGCGTTCTGCGTCTGGTAGCTAGTATATCCGCTGCAGGGCAATTGGGGGGGTGCGGCGGCCGCACGGCGGGAAGGGCCGGACGGTTAGGCGGGGCTAAGCGTCGGGACTCTCCCGTTTCGGGAAGGGCCGGACGGTTAGGCGGGGCTAAGCGTCGGGACTCTCCCGCGGGACTCTCCCGTTTCGGGAAGGGCCGGACGGTTAGGCGGGTTTGACGGCGAATCTGCGCTTATGGCCCTCGCGGCCGGTCGCATGCGACATTTATGCGATACTGGGCCCATGGACACTACATTTGCCGAGCTCGGGCTAAACGAGCAGATACTGGCCGGGGTGGATGCCCTCGGCTTCTCCACGCCGACGCCGGTGCAGGCCCAGGCCATTCCCCAGGTGCTGGAGGGCCGCGACGTCGTGGCCTCGGCCCAGACGGGCACGGGCAAGACCGCGGCCTTCGCCCTGCCCACCCTGCAGCGCATAGCCCAGGCGGGCCGCGCAGGCGCCCAGGACGCCGGCAAGGGCCCCTTTGCGCTGGTCGTGACCCCCACCCGCGAGCTGGCCGCGCAGATCGACGCCGTAGTGAGCGTCGTGTGCAAGGAGACCGGCCAGCGCGCCGTGATCGTGATGGGCGGCGCCAAGTTCGACAAGCAGATAAAGGCGCTGGACCGCGGCTGCGACCTGCTCGTGGCCACGCCGGGACGGCTCCTCGACCTCATGGAGCACGACCACGTGAGCCTGGCGCAGGTGCAGGTGCTGGTGCTGGACGAGGCGGACCGCATGCTGGACATGGGCTTCTGGCCCAGCGTGCGGCGCATCATGGCGGCCCTGCCGGCCCAGCGCCAGACCCTGCTCTTCTCGGCCACCATACCGCCGTCGATCAAGTCGACCATCGACGCCATGCTGCGCGACCCCGCCTACGTGGAGATCTCCCGCGTGGGCGAGACGGCCTCCACCGTGGAGGAGCACCTCTGCCCCGTGACCCAGGGCCAGAAGTGCCAGCTGCTGGAGGCCCTCATCCGCACGGGCGCCGGCACGGGCGTCACGCCCGAGCGCGTGCTCGTGTTCTGCCGCACCAAGCACCGCGTGGACGACGTGAGCAAGGTCCTCAAGGCTGCCGGCCTCAAGGTGGACGTCATGCACGCCGACCGCCCCCAGCAGGCCCGCGCCCGGGCGCTCGAGCGCTTCCGCGAGGGCAAGGTGCAGGTGCTCGTGGCCACCGACGTGATGAGCCGCGGCATCGACGTCTCTGGCATCGACGCGGTGGTCAACTTCGACGTGCCCATGGACCCCGAGGACTACGTGCACCGCATCGGCCGCACGGGCCGCGCCGGCGCCACGGGCCAGGCCTTCACCTTCATGGCGCCCGACGAGGTGAGTCCCCTGCGGGAGATCGAGTACTTTACCAAGAAGCTCGTGCCCGCCTGGGACCTGCCCGACTTCGCCTACGACGAGGGGCGGATCACCCCGCCGGCCGACCGCTCTGCCAAGAAGCCCACGCGCGTGATGTTCGCAGGGTCCAAGGGCCGCGGCCGCGGCTTTGGCGGCCGGTACGGGCGGCACTACTAGGGCGGCGCGACTAGGCGGAACGCAGCAGCTTGTCTGCAAGCGCCCCGCGTGCATACTCACTGGTGGAGATGCCCGCCTTGCTAGCCTCCCGCTCGATGGCGCGCTTCATGCCGATGGGCACCTTTACAGACACCACCGCGGTACCCTCACTCGACAGGGGCGGGCGCCCGTAATGAACGCCACCAACGGTACGCTCGCCCTCGGGGAAGTCGCCTCTCTCGTATGCCTCGCTCCAACGGTCGATCATTTCGTCGGTAATGGGCGTACCGTCTGCTGCAATGTAAGACTTGGTCATATCTCTCCCCTCTCCGTCCGCTCTATCTCTCGCATAAACTTGGGTTCCGCCGGAGACTTTGCGTGGATAATCAGCCACCCGGTCAGCGTCTCTACCATTACCAGCTCCACGGTCTTGCCACTCGGAAGGAATCCCATAGCGAGCCATCGAGGCGGCTCATCGTCGCTCTGCCGTTGAATGCACTTCTGTATTGACCACCACGCGCTCATGACCTCCTCTGCGGTCAGATGCTTGAGCGCGTGAGGATGAATCTCCACGTCCATGCAGTGCCCCTTCGACAGTTTAGTATACCTAATTGTATTCTCTTATGTATGACTTATCATAACCGTAGTGCGAGCTCAGAATGCCTGAGCATTGCTCTTTTCATGCCGAGCGTTGCACGATAATGGCACCCGTTGGGCACCACTCCAAGCAGCAGGGAGAAGACCGTGAAGCAGGTACGTCCTTATCCGCAGGTCATCGTGTCACACAAGGCCGCCAAGGCACTGGCTGCGGGGCATCCCTGGGTCTTTTCGGGCGAGGTCCTGCGCATGGAGCCCTCCCCCACCGACGGCCGGCCCGCCGCCAACGGCGACCTGGTGGACGTGCGCGAGGAGAACGGCACCTGGCAGGGCACGGGGCTCCTCTCCGAGCTCTCGACCATCCGCGTGCGCGTGGTCTCCCGCAACGCGAACGACCGCTTTGACCAGGCCTTCTGGCGCAGGCGCATCGAGTACGCCTGGAACCACCGCAAGGTGACGATGGGCGGGCGGGCCCTGCCCGGCTGCGAGCCCGACACCAACTGCTGCCGGGTGGTCTTCTCCGAAGCGGACGGCCTGCCGGGACTCGTGGTGGACCGCTACGAGTGGGCGCTCGTGGCCCAAGTGGGCACGGTGGGCATGGAGCGGCTCAAGCCCCGACTCTACCCCCTGCTGCTGGACGTGCTGCGGGCGGACGGCCAGGACGTGCGGGCCATCTTCGAGCGCAACGACGGGGCCAGCCGCCTCAAGGAGGGTCTGCCGCAGGAGAAGGGCTGGTGGACTGGGGCGGAGGTGCCCGAGACGCCGCGCCTGGTGGTGCGCGAGAACGGCATCGCCTTTGACCTTGACCTGCTGGACAGCCAGAAGACGGGCTTCTTCCTGGATCAGAAGTACAACCGACGCGCCGTGCGGGAGCTGGCCGCCGGCAGGCGCGTGCTGGACTGCTTCTGCCACGTGGGGCCCTTCGGCCTCAACGCGGCGGCCGGTGGGGCCCAGTTCGTACGCTGCGTGGACGTGAGCCAGGTGGCCATCGACCTCGCAACACAGAACGCCCGCCTCAACGGCCTGGACGACCGCATGGCCTTTACCTGCGCAAACGTCATGGACTACCTGCCCGAGCTGGCGCGCGACAAGCGCCGCCTGCACGAGGAGGGCGGGCCCTTCGACCTCATCGTGCTGGACCCGCCGGCCTTTACCAAGAGCCGGTCGACCGTGCGCAACGCCGAGCGCGGCTACCAGGAGATAAACACCCTGGCCATGCGGCTGCTGCCACGCGGCGGCTACCTGGCCACCTGCTCGTGCAGCCACTTCATGACGCGCGACCTCCTGGCGGGGGCCATCGCCCGCGCCGCCCACGACGCCGGCGTGCAGCTCAAGCAGGTGGAGGAGCGCCAGCAGGCACCCGACCATCCCATCCTCTGGGGCGTGCCCGAGACTCACTACCTGGACTTCTTCGTCTTCCAAGTGGTGTAGGCGGGTGGGTCAAGAGTGTCTGACACCTTTGTATTGGCTATGTAGCCATACGCTGGTTGATGAGGGCGTAGACGCGAACTTCTTCCTTCTCCGCGTCGTACTCGTATACGAGGTCGTAGGGGTTCACGGCACACTTGCGCACGTTGGGGCCGAACTCGCGCCGAATGGATTCGGGCACGTTTGGCGAGCCCGCCTCAGGAAAGGCCTCGAGCATAGCTAGAACTCGCCTCAGGTAGGCCTCGACTCTCGGCGACCAGATCGTCGCAGCATCATCCGCCACACGCTCGGCAAACCTAAGCCTTGCCATGTTGGGCCACCTTCGCGTGGACCACATCAAAGAAGGCATCGGCGCCCTCGATCACGCGGCCCTCGGCAAAGTCCGCCCTGCCGTCGAGCAGCGCACCCCGCATCCGCTCGGCGTAAGCCGCCTCCTCCGCGGCCTCGTCAAGCTTGCGTTGGAAGAGCTCCTCGGAGCAGAGCACGAAGGCGGCATTGCCGTTCTCCGTTATGTGCACGACCTCCTGCCGTGCCGCGTCCTTCACCTCGCGCTGGCGTGTCTTGAGTGCTGCCGAAGAGTAGATGGCCGTCATGTTGCACCTTTCTTTGCACCTTATTAGGTACTATATAACATACGATAATCTAACGATAGGACACGGACCAAAAGTGCCCGACGCTCTTGGCGCACACGGGTACGGCTGCGGATTCGACCGACTTATGATGAACGCATACACGTGTTCGAATACTTGCCTCTCATGCGCATAACACCGTTCCGCCGCCTATGATGGAGCCACTGGCTACCTTGGGGAGGTTCTCATGGACGAGAGGCTCGAGGCACTGTTCACACCGTGGAGCATCGGCGGCTGCGAGGTAAAGAACCGCATCGTCATGACCTCCATGGGCGGGACCAACATCTTTGGTTGGATGGAGAAGAACCACTTCGACCAAGCGGGCGCCGAGTTCCTGCTGGAGCGCGCCAGGCATGACGCGGGCCTCATCCTGCCCGGTTGCCAGCCGGTCTACAACCCCATGCGGGGCGAGTGGCTGGATCAGAACCAGCAGATGTATGCGGACCTCAAGCCCTTCATGCAGGAGGTCCACGCCACCGGCTGCAAGATGTTCGTGCAGCTCACGGCTGGCTTTGGCCGCAGCTTTACCGTGAGCGACCTCATGGAGAAGGCCTGGGCCAACCCCGTGGGCCGCGCCGTCATGCGTCCCTTCATGGACCTGGACAAGATCTGTGCCACCGCATCGCCCTCGCCCAACCGCTGGAGCGACCGGGTGCCCTCGCGCGAGATGACCATCCCCGAGATCGACCGCTTCGTGGAGGCCTTCGCACGCTCCGCAAAGATGCTGCGCGACGCCGGAGTCGACGGCGTGGAGGTTCATGCCGTGCACGAGGGCTACCTGCTGGACCAGTTCACCCTCCCCTACGTGAACCACCGCCAGGACATCTACGGCGGCTCCTTCGAGAACCGCTACCGCTTCCCGGTGCGCATCGTGCAGGCCATCCACGGCGCCTGCGGAGATGACTTCCCCGTGAGCCTGCGCTACTCGGTGGTCAGCCGCACCAAGGGCTTCCGCGAGGGGGCGCTCCCCGGCGAGGACTACACCGAGGTGGGCCGCACCATGGAGGAGTCCGAGCGCGCCGCCCGCTATCTCACCGACGCCGGCTACGCCATGCTCAACTGCGACGACGGCACCTACGACGCCTGGTACTGGGCACACCCGCCCATCTACATGCCCGAGAACTGCAACCTGGCGGATGTTGAGCACATCAAGGAGTTCGTGGACGTGCCTGTGGTGTGCGCCGGCCGCATGGACCCCTACGTGGGCGCCCAGGCCGTGGCCGAGGGCAAGCTCGACGCGGTGGGCTTCGCGCGGCAGTTCCTGGCCGACGGCGAGTGGGTGAGCAAGCTGCGCGCGGGCAAGCCCGAGGAGATCCGCCCCTGCATCTGCTGCCACAACGGCTGCTTTACCATGTGCAAGTACGGCAAGCACGCGAACACCCAGCCCCTCGAGGACTCCCTCCACCTCTCTCGCTGCGCCGTCAACGCCGAGACCATGCAGACCGACAGGCACTACATCCGGCAGACCACGCGCCCCAAGCGGGTGGCGGTCATCGGCGGCGGCATAGGCGGCATGGAGTGCGCCCGCGTCCTCAAGCTGCGTGGTCACGAGCCCGTGATCTACGAGAGGACCGGCCAGCTTGGCGGCGTCTTCCGTGCGGCCTCGCAGGCGTCCTTCAAGGGCAAGCTGCGCGACCTTCTTGCCTGGTACGAGCACCAGATGGACGAGATGGGCATCGAGGTGCACCTCAACACCGAGGTCACCGACGTCACGTCCCTGGGCGCCGGCGCCGTGGTCATCGCCACGGGCTCCACGCCCAAGCGTCTGCCCGTGCCAGGCATCGAGAAGGCCGTCGAGGCAGTGGAGTTTCTCTCCGGCGAGAAGAGCGTGGGCCAGACGGTGGCCGTGATCGGCGGCGGTCTGACCGGCTGCGAGATCGCCTACGAGCTCTTCCAGCAGGGCAAGAGCCCCCTCATCGTGGAGATGAAGGACGACCTGGTGGCCCAGGACGGGGTCTGCCTGGCCAACTCCAGCTACCTGCGCGAGTTCTTTGCCTGGAAGAAGGTCCCCGTCTACCTGAACACCAGCCTGACCGAGGTTCGCGACGGCTCGATCGTGGTCACGGACGCGGCGGGGCGGCGCGACATGCTCCCATGCGACTCCGTGATCACGGCAGCCGGCTACGACCCCGCCCCGCTCATGAAGGGCGCAGGTCACGTGCACCTGGTGGGCGACTGCGACGGCGTGGGCAACCTCCGCACCGTGATCTGGCGTGCCTACGAGGTGGCCATGCGCATCTAGCCTGCGACCGTGTCACAGAAGTGTCAGACACTTCTGTGACATCCCGAGAGGAGCACACATGCAACTGACCCAGGAAGAGCAGGACATCCTCGACGGCAGGCAGGGAGAGACGCTCGCCAAGGTGATGAGGACGCTCGTGGAGTACGGCGACACCTTTGGCGCCGAGCGCATGGTCAAGGTGACGGCACCAGGGCACCTGGTAACGAGCTTTGGCATCTCCATCATGGGCGCGGTCTTCCGCGTGATGGACGAGCTCGTGGAGGCGGGCCTCCACACCAAGGAGCCCTTTACCGTGGACCCGCGGCCCATCGACAACGCAGACGTGCCGGCCAACCTGATCCAGAAGATTGTGGGCAACATCACCTATGGCAACCAGGAGAGCTACGAGAAGCAGCTGCGCGCCGTGGGCCTCAAGGACGAGAACGCCTTCACCTGCGCCTGCTACCTGCCCGAGGTGGGCAACACCCCCAAGCGGGGCGACATCCTCAGCTGGGCGGAATCCTCGGCCGTGGTGTACGCAAACTCCGTGCTGGGCGCCCGCTGCAACCGCAACTCCGCCTTCATCGACCTCTTTGGCAACATCCTGGGCGAGGTGCCGGAGTTCGGCTTCCTTACCGACGAGGGGCGCAAGGCCACGTGGGTGGTGGACGTGCGCTGCGAGCACAGGCCGGAGGCCCAGGTTCTGGGCTCGGCCATAGGCATGAAGGTCATGGAGGAGGTGCCCTACATCAAGGGCCTCGCGCCCTGGCTGGGCGGCAGGCTGGACGATTCCGCCCGCGCCTACCTCAAGGACATGGGGGCAGCCACGGCCTCCAACGGCGCGGTGGGCCTCTACCATGTGGAGGGCATCACCCCCGAGGCTGCAGACCTGGGAGAGGACCTTATCGCCGAGGGCGCCAAGACCTACGTGATAGACGACGCCGAGCTCGAGCGGGTGAAGGCCAGCTATCCCAACATCTGGAAGAACCCCGACGCCAAGCCGCGCCTGGCCTTCATCGGCTGCCCCCACTGCACGCTCGACCAGCTCAAGGACTGGACCTATCGCCTGCGCAAGGCCTGCGACGACGCGGGTGAGAAGCGCGTGAGGGTCCCAACGGTGGTCTCGAGCGCCCCGGACGTGCTCGCGGAGTTTGCCAAGTACCCGGAGCACGAGCTCCTGCTCTCCACGGGCGCCACACTCACCTACATCTGCCCGCTCATGTACATGGACAACCCCATGACCAACCTGCCGGTGATCACCTGCTCGAACAAGCTGCGCACCTACACCAGCGCCCGCTACTTCGACGAGGGCGACCTGCTGGCAATCATCGCAAGGGGGACGATCTAGATGGCCGAGAAGACCTTTGCGGGACACCCCGTGATCGCCGGGGCCGTGCGCGCCAAGGCGCTCGTGAGCCATGGCGGGTTCAACACCCTGGCAAGCTACCAGCAGCCCCTCCTCCTCAAGGACGCCAAGGGGACCTGCTCCGACCAGAACAACCCCGACCTGTACAAGAAGCCCCTGGCTGGGACGGCCCTCTGCCTGCCCCAGACCATCGGGTCCACCACAGGTGGCATGGTGCTCATGTGCGCCTGCGACAACGGGGCGGGCCCCGCGTGCATGCTCTTCTCCAAGCCCATCGACTCGCTGGCCGCGGCAGGCGCCATACTCGCCGAGAACTGGACCGACCACCCCATGGTCGTGGTCGACCGGCTGGGCGACGACTTCCTGGCCTACGTGCGGACCGGCATGGACGTCGAGGTGGCCGAGGATGGCACGGTGACCGTCCGCAGCTAGCGGGACATACGGCTGGGCACTAGGGGAGTACCCCCTGGTGCCCAGCCTGGCGGGCGCGGCGGCGGGCGCGGAAGAAGTCCCGCAGGATCTGGGCAGATTCGTCGGCCAGCACGCCCGGCGTTACCTCGAAGGCGTGGTTGAGCCGCGGGTCGGCGCTCACGTCGTAGAGCGTGCCAAGGGCCCCGCCCTTGGGGTCGGGCGCGCCGTACACGCAACGGTCGATCCGCGAGTTGACCATGAGGCCGGCACACATGAGGCAGGGCTCGAGTGTCACGTAGACCGTGCAGCCCGTAAGCCGCCAGCGGCCCAGCGCCCGCGCGGCCGCCTCCATGGCCAGGAACTCCGCGTGGGCCGCGGGGTCGGCGTCGAGCTCGCGGCGGTTGTGGGCACGGGCGACCACCTGGCCGTCGCAGGCGACCACGGCCCCGATAGGCACCTCGCCCTCCTCGGCTGCGGCGCGGGCCTCGTCAAGCGCCAGCCGCATGAGCTTCTCGTCCAGCTCTTGTCGCTCGTCCATGCCGCCTCCCGTCAAGTGCCCCCGCCGGCCACCTTGCCCAGCACCTTACGCCTTGGACCGCCCCGCTTGGGGTACGATAGTACCGCTCACACCCACGGAGGGGTGGCAGAGTGGTTGATTGCAGCGGTCTTGAAAACCGTCGAGCGCCTTGCGTTCCGAGGGTTCGAATCCCTCCCCCTCCGCCTGCATGCCTCTTGGGCCGCGCGCCCACAGAAGGGAGCCCACCATGGTCTGGATCATCCTCATCATCGTAGCCGCACTCGTCGTCTGGTTCATCACCATCCGCAACGGCATCATCACCAAGCGCAACCGCTGCGACAACGCCTGGGAGACCATCGACACCCAGCTCCAGCGCAGGAACGACCTGATCCCCAACCTCGTGGAGACCGTCAAGGGTTACGCCAAGCACGAGTCCGACACCCTCCAGGCCGTGACGAACGCCCGCGCCGCCGTGGCCGGCGCCACCACCCCGGAAGACAAGATGGCCGCCTCCAACGCCCTCTCCGGCACCCTCAAGACGCTCTTTGCCGTGAGCGAGGCCTACCCCGACCTCAAGGCCGACGCCAACTTCCGCCAGCTCCAGACCCAGCTGCAGGACACCGAGGACAAGCTCAGCTACGCCCGCATGAGCTTCAACGACTGCGTGCTGGAGTACAACAATGCAATCGAGACCTTCCCGGGCAGCCTGGTGGCCGGCAGCAGCTTCCAGCGCAAGCAGGGCTTTACCGTTGCCGACGAGTCCGCCCGTCAGGCCCCGCAGGTCAAGTTCTAGCAGGAGGCGCCGCATGGCACGCGCGCCCTACGCCCGCGAGGGCTTTGGCACAGGCCTCGAGGAGTTTGCCTACCTCCCCAAGACCACCTTGGGCCACCTGGAGCATGAGCTCCCGGAGGGCACCGGCACGAGGGAGACCCTCTGCCGTTCGTGGCAGGCAGCGCAGGCATCAGGCCTAGTGGTCGACAAGGGCGAGCGGGTCTTCTTCCCCATCGAGGACGGGGTCCGCCGGGGCGATGGCTTCCGCTTGGTGGCCACCCTCTCGCCAAACATCCACCCCGGCACCCAGCCCTGGGCGCTCTCCTACGCCGGCCCCGACCGCTACCACGTGCTCGATGCCCTGGCCGACGACCCCGAGACCCCGCGCAGGCTCGAGAGCTTTGCCTATGTTCCCTGGAACCAGGCCCTGGATGACGTGGCCACGGCTGCCCTGTCCGAGCCCTGGGGCTTCGAGGACGACCCAACGGCCATCCTCTCCTCCTACCTCAAGTACACCCACCAGCGGGCGGCCCTGCAGGGCAAGGTCCTCTACAGCAAGGCGGACGGCCTGGCCGCCTTCAACACCGGCCTCGTGGACCGCGGCTACGACGACCTCTTCCTCTGCTTTACCCCCAACCCCCGCCAGGGCCTCCAATACTGGATCTACGCCGGGGTGTGCACGGCGGGCAGGCGGGGTCTGGGCAAGCAGCTGGTGGAGACCTTCCACCAGCTTCCGCAGCACGTGACCTACTTTGACGACGTCTCGGACCTCATCTTCGACAGCTCCCAGGAGCTCTACGTGGACACGAGGCACATCCTCGTAGACAACGTTGACCGCCTGCCCCTGGCCTTCCTCCGCGAGGAGCTCCGCGACCGGCCCGACCTTCTCACCACACTGGACGAGGCCGAGAAGGCCGCACCCGACAACAAGGCCCCCTACCAGCCCATCCGCGAGGCCCTGGAGTCAGACGACTTCCTCTTCCGTCGCCTCAGGAACCGTCTGGACGACGCCATCGACCTCGCGCGCCGCCGAGCCCGGTGGAACTACCGCACGGCCATCCCCAGCTACTACCCCACGACCAACGAGATGTCCCTCCTGCTGCCCCTCTACCTCACCTCGGCCAGCCGGTCGGACAACGCGCTGGTGGTGCATCTCTCGGAGTCCGGCAGCTACATCGGCGAGACCATCCTCACCATGCGCCAGGCCTACCTCGATGCCCGCCTGGTCTGCCGGCCCGAGCATGACTGGCTCCTTCCCGGCTAGAAAGCGTGACAGCAACTCCGACCCCGCGTCACGGAAGGCGTGACAGCAACTCCGACCCCGCGTGACAGCAACTCCGACCCCGCGTCACGGCGTCAGGCGTGCTTGCGGGACTTAGCCCACTTGTTGAGGTCGTAGGCCAGCTTGATGGCCATGAGCCCGTCGAGCAGCGCGAGCGCCGTCCCCACGTAAGGGAAGCCCTCGGACTTTACGGGCCGCACGATCTGCTCGCCCTCGGACTCGCGCGCCAGCACGTTGTAGTCCACGTTGCGCACCTTGGCGTTGAGCCAGGTGTAGAGGACGTTCTTGGTGGCGCGCCGCAGGTTGGTCCGGAAGCTGATGGCCCTGGCCTCGCTGGCCGTGCCGCGCGCGGCCTCCAGCGAGTTGTGGTCGAACCCGTAGCCAAAGGCACCGTTGCGGAACACGCCGTCCATGTACAGGTCCCCGCCGGCGCGCAGGGCCTGGTCGGAGTTCATGTAGCGCTGATGGTCGGCGTAGTCCGTGATAACGGTGCCCTCGAAGTCCCACTCCCCGCGCAGCACCTCGGTGAGCAGGGCCTTGGACCCGCCCGCCCACACGGCGCCAATCCTGTTGTACGAGCTCATGAGGCCGGAGCAGCCGTTCTTCTCAACGACCTCGCGGAAGGGCCGCAGGTAGACCTCGCGCAGGGTCTGCTCGGTGAGCCAGGTGTAGATGGAGTCGCGGTACATGTCCTGGTTGTTCACCGCGAAGTGCTTGACGTAGCAGTAGGTTCCCGCGTCGAGCGACCCCTCCACCACGGCGCCGCCCGTCCGCCCGCACACCAGCGGGTCCTCGGAGTAGTACTCGTAGTTGCGCCCGCCGAGCGGCGTGCGGTGCACGTTCACGCAGGGGGCGTACCAGCCGTCGATCCCCAGGTAGCCAGCCTCGATCCCGATCTGGCGGCCCACCTCCTGTGCCAGGGGCACGTTCCACGTCTGCGCCAGCACCGTGGGGTTGGGGTAGCCCACGCCCACCACCAGCTGGTTAAAGGAGCCGATCTGGGCCGGGCCGTCCACCTCCTTGGTGCGGGGCTTGCCGATGCCGTCGATGGCGGTCGTGCTCAGGTAGCCGTGCAGGACCAGGCGGTTCATGTCAGAGAGCGAGATGCCGTCGAGAAGGTCCTCCCAGCCCTCGTCGTCGTAGTTGGCGCCCAGGCGCTCGCCCAGCGTGGTGAGCTTGCCGTCGCGCACCAGGAGGTCGCGCGTGAGGGCAGTCGTGCTCGTGGCGCTCGAGAGGTCGGCCACACCCACCTGGTCCTCGTAGCCGGTGGCGTCGAGCTCCAGCTGGGACTCGTCGTAGAGGTTGAGGGCCGCGACGTTGGCCGTCATGGCGCGGTCGCGGTCGCCCTTGCGCGGGAAGGTCCCCGCGAAATCCGCCCGGGTGAGGTAGGTGATGTTGGCCTCGGAGTCCGACCCGTCCACACTCACACCGTCCGTGGTCGAGGTTCCCGTAAAGCGGTTGGTCACGGCGGCGCCGGTAACGAGGTCGGTCTCGCAGTCGATGGTCTGAGGCACGAGCACCGTGGCGGCAGCGCCCGCCGCCTCGGACAGGGTATGGGCGTCGCGCATGACGTCCACCTCATAGCTCCCGGCCTCCAGCTCGAAGCCCGCGAAGCCGTTGCCGTCCGCGTCGTAGCAGTCGTAGCTGGCCACGTCGTCCATTACGAACGACAGGGTCACGTCCTCGCTGGCACCCGGCTCCAGCAGGCCCGTCTTGGCGTAGTCCACCAGGACGCGCGCGGACTTCTCTATGCCCCCGGGCGTGTAGGGCGGCCTCACGTAGAGCTCCACCACGTCCTTGCCAGCCACGGAGCCCGTGTTCGTCACGCGGACGGTCACCTGCACCTGGGAGTCGCGCCCCACCTCCACGCCGTCGCCCGGCGTGCGGCCTATGACCTCCCACGAGAAGGTCGTGTAGCTGAGCCCATAGCCAAAGGGATACTGGACCACGCCGTCGTAGCCCTGACCGTACCTGTTCGTCACGGCATCCCAGAAGCCCTCGGCGTCCGCCGTCTCGTACCAGCGGTAACCCACGTAGATGCCCTCCACGTAGTCCAGGAAGCGCACCGACTTGTACGGCTCGGGGGCGCCGATGTTCGCGTTGGTGGTGCCGTCAGCCGGGTAGAGGCCGGCGCCGTTGGTGTAGATGCCCTCGCCCATGGCACCGGCGTTTGCCCAGCTGGCGGCCGTGCGCATGTCGTAGGCGTAGGTGTCGGTCGTGCGGCCGGAGGGGTTGGTGGCCCCGCGCAGGACGTCCACCACGGCGTTGGCGCCCACCTGGCCCGGCGTGCCCACGAGCAGGCAGGCGTCGATGCCGGGAGTCGTTTCGACGGGACCGAGCGACATGGCGTTCGTGGAGTTGACGACCACGACCACGTGCTCGAAGTTGCGGCCCACGTAGCGGAGGAGGGCCTCCTCCTCGGTCGAGAGCTCCAGGTAGTGGCGGGTCACGTCCACCTGGACCTCTCCCCCGCGCTGGGTGACCTTGTACTGGGCCTGGGGCGCGTCCACGGACTCGCCGTTCACGCGCGAGATAACGACGATTGCGGTGTCCGAGAAGGACTTGGCGTTGGCCAGGAGGTCGTCGGAGTAGGCGCCCGGGTCGGCGATGCTCGGCTCGTACAGGCGGCAGAACTCGGTCGCGCGGCTGTTGAGCGCACCGGCGGACTTGTATGGCCGGTCACCCTGGAAGTTGCGATACATGCTGGAGAGCTCGTCGTTCGTCTGGATGCCCTGGGCCGCGAGCGCGTCGAGGAGGGACGTGCACTCGCCGCTCACCTGGCCCGAGCCGGAGCCGGAGTCCACCCACTGGGTGGAGGCCCAGCCAAAGACGTTGACCTTGGTCGTGGAGGCTGGCAGGGGCAGGGCAGCGTCCTCGTTGCGGAGAAGGACGATGCCCTCGCCCTCCACGCGCTGGGCGAGGGCGCGACTGCGCTCCTCCACCGCCTCCACCTGGTCGGGCGTGGTATCGACGGTGTCGCTCGAGAGGTAGGACTCCACGGTGTCGCCCATGAGGGCCATGGCGACGTTGCCGGCTATGAGGGCTACGAGCCCCACGCCCATGAGGACCCTCCCGATGACGTTGCGGACCTTGGTGCGGCGGGCGGCGCGGCGAGCGGGGTCAGCCGGAGGGGCGGCCGTGGTGCCGGTCGCGGCCTTCTCGCCCGCGGGGTCGGCCTTCTCGCCCGCCCTCCTCGCAGCCTTGCGCCAACCGCCCATGAGTCTCTTGTTCCCCACGCGCTCCCTCTCAAGCTCTCTCGAACCTATCACCACATGATAGGGGTTTGGCGTCGCGGCCGACCCGACCCTGCGAGCGTGACAAAGGGTCAGACCCCGGTGACGGCGTGACAAGAACTCCGACCCCACCGGCCGGGCGTGACAAGAACTCCGACCCCACCGGCCGGGCGTGACAAGAACTCCGACCCCACTGGCCAAGGGCGAGACTTTACGTGTGCGTGACAAACGCACCCCGGCGTCATGGCGGCCGTCGTGTAGAATGGCTGGTTGGACAACCGGCCACGGGAGGCCCTTGTCCGGGTCATCGCAACCAAAGAGAAAGGTCCTCATGAAACCCCGACCTCACAGTCGATGACCCCTCCGGCGTGCTCCGTTCGCGCCGCAGGGGTGTGAACAGCTAAGGAGCACGCATGATCTATCTGTCCCAACTTCTGGGAAATCCCGTCCTGGACTCGGACGGCGAGAAGATCGGCACCGTGTCTGACCTGGGCATCGCCACGGGCGAGATCTTCCCCCGCGTGACGAGCCTGGCCTTCATGGGACCCGGTCGCACGCCCTTCATGATCAGCTGGCGCAAGTACGTGGACGACTTCGATGACGACGAGGTCCACCTCAAGGTCCCCGCCACCGACATCCGCTTCTCCTACCTGCAGCCCGACGAGGTACTTCTCGCCCGCGACATCCTGAACAAGCAGATCGTGGACACCCGCGGCATGCGCGTGGTGCGCGTGAACGACCTCAAGCTCTCGGACACGAGCTCCTCCCAGCTCCGCCTCCTGGGCGCCGAGGTGGGCATCCGCGGCATCCTGCGCACCCTGGCCCCCGGCCTGGAGCGCGCCACCCTCAAGGTCGCCCGGGTCTTCGGCAAGTCCATCCCCGAGCGCATCATCGCCTGGAACTACATGGACCTGGTGGAGCGCGACCTCTCCAACGTCAAGCTCTCCGTGAGCCACCAGACCCTCGACGACATGCACCCCGCCGACGTGGCCGACATCATCGAGCGCCTGGACCCGCGCCTGCGCGGGCAGGTCTTCGCCCAGCTGGACGACGAGCAGCGCGCCGAGACCATGGCAGAGTTCGACGACGACCAGATGGCCGCCACCCTGGTGGGCGATATGCCCGAGGCCGACGCCTCCCGCATGCTCTCCGAGATGGACCCCGACGACGCCGCCGAGCTCGTGGCCGAGCTGGGCCAGGACCGCGCCGAGAAGCTCCTGCGCCTGATGGGCATCAAGGAGCAGCGCGCCATCCGCCAGCTCCTGGGCTACCCCGAGGACACTGCCGGCCGCATCATGACCCAGGAGTTCGTGCAGCTCCCCGAGGACGCCAAGGTCGCGGACGCCATCCAGGCCCTGCGCGACCTGGACGAGGACTTCGAGACCGTCCACTACATCTACCTGCACGACGACGAGCGCCGCCTCTCGGGCGTCGTCTCCCTCAACAACCTGATCGTGGCCACCGAGGGCACCACCCTGCACGACATCGCCTTCACCGACATCGTGTCGTGCGAGCCCGACGAGGACCAAGAGGACGTGGCCGAGGACATCGCCAAGTACAACCTCCTGGCCATGCCCGTCGTGGACGAGAACAAGCACCTCCTGGGCATCGTCACGGTCGACGACGCCCTCGACGTCATGGACGAGGAGCACGAGGAGGACCTGCAGATAGCCGGCGCCTCCACGAACGACGAGTCCGGCACCCCGCACGACCTGGCCTGGCTCGTGCGGTCCGAGATGTGGGTGCTCGTGTGGCTGGTGGGCATCGGCATCATGGGCATGGCCGACCCGGCGCACTCCATGGGCACCAGCATCGCCCTGGCGGCACTGGCCCTGCCCGTGGCCATCGTGTCGGCCGGCGACGCCATCACCTACGTGACGAACTTCTTCATAGCCTACGACGAGGACGACGAGGACGCCCCCTCCATGCTGGGCTTTGCCCTCAAGGGCCTGGGCATGGGGCTGCTTTTGGCCATGCTGGTCCTGCTCATAGCCAGCGGCATCAACGTCACGCTCTTCTCGTCCGAGCCCCAGATGCAGTCCTACGCCTTCGCGAGCTTCCAGGCCGCGGCTGCCACCATAGTGGTCTCCGCCCTGCTCGAGCCCCTCTGGCTCCACATCCTGCGCCGCCGCGACGCACAGAACCTGGAGACCTCGGGCACCTCGCTCTCGGCCCTGGCCATGGTGATCGCGCTCGCGGTCTACCTCGTGGCCGTGGCGGTCCTTACGGGAGGGGTGGTGCTCTGATGGCCGACAAGGACAAGGACCTCCGGCGGCGAGGCGGGGCGGCCGGCGCGGCCGGGGCGGATGCGGCCGGGGCGGCTGGGACGACCGGGGCAACCCCCGAGACCGGGACGTCCCTCGAGACCGGCTCGGGCAGCACGACCTTCTCGCCCGCAAACCACGACACGGCAAGGAAGGCCGGCGCCCTGGCCATGCTCTCCAGCATGGGGCCCGGCCTTCTAACCGCGCTCGCCGGCAATGACGCCGGCGGCATCGCCACCTACTCCTCGGCCGGCGCGAGCTACGGCTTTGGCATGCTCTGGACCGTGCCCCTCATGTGCCTCCTGCTCATCGTGGTGCAGGAGACGGCCGCCCGCATGGGCTGCGCCACCGGCAAGGGCTTCGCGTCGCTTATCCGCGAGCGCTTTGGCATCCGCATCACCGCGCTCGCCATGCTGACGCTGATAATATCAAACTTTGCAGTTAACCTCTCCGAGTTCGCCGGCATCGCCTCGGGCATGGCGCTCTTTGGCGTGCCCGTGTACGTGAGCGTGCCCGTGGCCGCCGTGGCTACCTGGCTGCTCGTGATGAGCGGGTCATACCGCCGCGTGGAGAAGGTCCTCCTGGCCATCAGCTGCGTCTTCGTGACCTATGTGGTTGCAGGATTCATGGCTCAACCCGACTGGGGCCTGGCCATCCACGACACCATCGTCCCCCAGATCCCCAACGACCTCTCGTATGTGAGCCTGCTGGTGGCAAACGTGGGCACCACGATAAGCCCCTACATGATCTTCATGGTGGCGAGCGACGTGGTGGAGAAGAACCTCGACGAGGCCGACATCCCCGGCCAGCGGGCCGACAACGCGAGCGGCGCCATCGTGGCCGAGCTTATCACCTGGTTCATCATCATGACCACGGGCACCGTGCTCTTCCCCGCCGGCATCGAGGTAAACGAGGCCGCCGACGCCGCCAAGGCCCTGGAGCCACTCGCCGGCCAGTACGCCTCCGGGATGTTTGCCGCGGGGCTCGTGGGCGCGTCCTTCCTGGCGGCCTGCGTCATGCCGGGCATCACCGCCGGCGCCGTGTGCGAGGCCTTTGGCTGGGAGCGCGGGACCAACCAGACCATGCGCGAGGCGCCCGTGTACTACGGCATGATCACCGTGATCACCCTGCTCTCGGCCGTGATCGTGCTGATCCCGGGCGCGGACCTCTTTGGGATCATGATGGTCGCGCAGGTGATAAACGGTGTCATGCTGCCGGTGCTGCTCGTGTGCATGGTGCTGATCGCGAGCGACAAGCGCGTGATGGGCAAGTGGGCCAACAGCCGCCTGTGGAACGCGCTCACCTGGTTCACGATCGTGGCCGTGGTGGTCCTCACCGTGATGATGTTCGTCCTCCAGGCCATGGGCCTCTAGCCTGGGGTCGCCTCTAGCCTGGGGTCGGAGCTCGTGTCACGGTCATTGGGGCCGGCTGCCAGTGGGGTCTGACCTTTTGTCACATGCGGTTGCACCCGCGAGTGCATAGAGAGGGGCCCGCAGGGTCCCAAACCCCATCCCGGGTGCAGAAAACCGCCCGAAACGGCCTAAATCTGCACCCGGGATGGTGGTTGGCGCCTCCATTGGCCGCCGTAAGCGCGTCGCGGGTGCACGACCCCGCGTGACAGCAGCTCCGACCCCGCGTGACATGGCCCCGCGTGACAGCAGCTCCGACCCCGCGTGACAGCAGCTCCGACCCCAACGACCCCAACGACCCAGGCGACCCCTACTTGAGGCCGAGCTTCTTGAAGGCCTTGGCGTAGTTGCCCTGGGCCAGGCCCTTCTCGGTGATGATGCCCGTGATCAGCTCGTGATCGGTCACATCGAAGGCCGGGTTGAAGGCGTCCACGCCCTCGGGCGCCATGCGCTCCTTGTACCACATCTCGGTGACCTCGTCGGGGTCGCGCATCTCGATGGGGATCTGGTCGCCCGTGGGGGTGGCAAAGTCGATGGTGGAGCTGGGCGCGCACACGTAGAAGGGCACGCCATAGTGCTTGGCCAGGATGGCCACGCCGGAGGTGCCGATCTTGTTCGCGGCGTCGCCATTGGCCGCCACGCGGTCGCAGCCCACGAAGATCACGTCGATCTTGCCCTGCTTCATGAGCATGGAGGCCATGTTGTCGCACTGCACCGTGGTCGTGATGCCGGCGTTGGAGAGCTCGAAGCTGGTAAGGCGCGCGCCCTGCAAGAGGGGGCGGGTCTCGTCACAGTACACGTGCATGTCGGCCCCGGCCCAGCCCGCCTCGAGCGCCATGTACATGGGAGCCGTTGCCGTACCGTACTTGGCCGTGGCCAGGGTGCCGGCGTTGCAGTGGGTCATGATGCCGATGGGTCGCCCCTCCGGACGGAGCTTCTCCATGATCTTGAGGCCTATCTGGCCGATGTTTCGGCTGATGGCCACGTCCTCCTCGCGGATGAGGCCAGCCTCGTCGTAGAGCACCTGCTTGAGCTGGTAGGGCGTGAGGTCCGAGTTCTCCTGGCAGCAGCGGTCCATCCGGTCCAGCGCCCAGAAGAGGTTCACGGCCGTGGGCCGCGAGGTGGCCAGGTAGTCCTTGCAGGCCTTGAACTGGCGGTAGAAGTCGTCAAAGGTCGTGGCCTCGATCTGGTTGGCCAGCACGGCCATGCCGTAGGCAGCCGTCACGCCGATGGCCGGCGCACCGCGCACGCGGAGCTTCTTGATGGCCTCCCACATCTCCTCCTTGGTATGAAGGTTGATGCGCTTGACCGTGCCGGGCAGCAGGGTCTGGTCGATGATGTTCACGGCCTGGCCGTCCTCCGCCAGCTTGACCGTGATCACGCGGTCGAAGAACTCCTCCACGTCGCTCATGCGATTCCTTTCTCGTTTGATGGCATTGACGACGCCCGGCAGCGACTGCCGCCGGGCGCCTGCGTACTAGACCCGCTAGGCCTTGTCGTCGGGGTGGTGCCAGGCGGCGAGCTCCTCCGCCGAGAAGGTCGCGGGCTCCGCACCTCCCCCTATCTGCAGGGCATTGAAGTACAGATGGCTGATCTCCTCGACATAGCAGGCCTTGAGGTAGGCGCCGGCCACGTCGGTCTCGTCGAGGGCCACGGCGCCGTGCCGCTCGAGGAGGAAGCAGTCCGACTCGCGGCAGGCATCCACCACGGAGTCGGCCAGCTCGGGCGAACCGGGACGCGCGTAGGGCGCCACGGGAAAGCGCGCCTGGCTGGTGCCCAGGGTGAACATCTCGTAGATCACGGCTGGCACGGGCCGCCCCACGATGGCGAACGAGGTGGCGTAGAGCGAGTGCGTGTGCACGATGGCGCGCGCGTCCGGCCGGGTGCGGTAGATGGCCAGGTGCATGAGGTACTCGGACGTGGGGCGCAGGCCCTCGGGGCACTCCAGCACGGTCCCGTCCGAGAGGCGCATGACCACGATGTGCTTGGGGGCAAGAAGGTCGCGGTCCACGCCCGAGGGCGTGATGGCCACGAGGCCCGCATCGGCATCGAGCGCCGAGAAGTTCCCCGACTTGTGCTTGCAGAGGCCGTCCGCCTGGGCACGCTTGGCGACGGCGCAAACCTCCTCGCGCAGCTGGTCGAGCATATGACGCTCCCCTCTCCTCCGCACCGGGCGCCAGCGGTGGGCACTAGGGGGTACTCCCCTTTTGCCCGCGGGCGCTAGGGGAGTACCCCCTAGCGCCCACCCTACTTGCTGGCCTTGTCGAACTCGTCCTTGAAGCCGCCGAACATCTTGCCCATGGAACCCAGGCCGCGTCCGATGGCCTTGGCCGCCTGGGTGCCGACGTCCTCCTGCTTCTTTGCGGAGGCCTTGGCCGAGGCCTTCTTGGCCGGGGCCTTGGTGCCGGGGCCCGCGGCCTTCGTGGTCGCGGCCTTCTTGCCCGCAGGCGCATACGTCGCTCCGGCCGCCGGCTTGGCCCCGTCGCCGATATTCCGCTTGGGCTCGCTCACCGTGCCCTCGACCTTCTGCGACGGGAGCTGGGGCATGGTGTGGCCCGAGGCCTCGTCGGCATTTGCCTTGGCCTCGCGCCAGGCCTTCTGGGTCCGGCCAATGGCGCGACCCAGCTCGAAGGAGCCCTTGTCGACGGCCTTGGCAGCCATCTCGCCCGTCTCCTTGGCGTTCTGCTTGGCCTGCTCGCCCAGCTCCGCGCCCTTGACCTTCATCTTGGCCACGCCCTCGCCGGCCTTGGCCGCGGCGCCGCCATTGAGCTCGATCCTTGCCGCCTCGGGTTTGAGGATCATGAAGCCCTTCCTGTACCCCACCACCATCGATGGCGGCACCTCCACGGTGCCCACGAGGGCCTGCGCCAGGCTGGAGTCGCCCACGTAGAACTTCTCCACCGCGCCCGTGCGCTCGTCGAACTCCGCGTCCGACACGTAGCCCAGCTCCCTGCCGTCGGAGGTCTTGGCGTCCATGCCCTCCCAGATGATGCAGGCGTCCCAGTCCACGCCCAGGCGCTCGCGGGCAGCGTCATCCAGGGAGTCGTCGCCGCGCGTGGTGCGGATGGAGCGGCCCTTCTCGTCGGTGCGATCCAGCTCCCAGGAGTCGATGCCCAGGAAGACGTCGTCGCGCTTGACCATGCCCGCGATGTCGGGCCGCTTGACGGTAAAGCCCACGATGCGCGACCCGTCCGGCGTGAAGACGGCCATGTGGATCTTGCCGAGCTTGCCCCAGCGCTCCTCCATCTGCCCGTCCTTGCCCTTCTTGGGCTTCTTTGGGACGAACACCCTGAACTTCTGGAACTCGCTTATCTTCACGGAAGCACCTTCCCGGCGGACGGCACGAACGCACCCCTGCCCCGCCTGAATCGCCTGGCCCAAAGCGGGCGGGGCGCCCACGAGTGACGCCCCGCCCAGCCGACATCACACCTGCAGGGAGCCTACGCCTCGGGCTCGTCCACGACCTCGACGTGGACCTCCTCGGCCTCGGTCTCGTTTGCGGCAACGGCGTCCTTGACCACGCTGGTGGCGGTGTCCACGGCGCTGCTCACGGCACCCTGGACCTGCTCGGACGTGGACGCGACCGCGTCGGACAGGGAGTCCTTGAGCTGGTCCATGCGCTCGCGGGCCAGGTCGACCTTGGCGCGGAGCTCGTCGGTCTTGGCATCAACGGTGGGGCGAACGGTACCGAACTTGTCGGACACGGCGCGGGAGCCGCGCTCGTAGGAGTCCACCGCGGAGTCCCAGGCGTCGTTCATGGCATCGGCTGCCATCGCACGACTCTCGGCACCGGGACGCGGGGCCAGCATCATGCCAGCAACGACGCCGGCAGCAGCGCCGAAGAGCGTACCAAGGACAAACCCGACTGCGTTCTTGCTCATAAGAACCTCCTGTCTGCGCTGGTGCGCCTGCGTGCGCATCTGTGCATCTCGTATACCCCGGTCCGCGGGTTCCGCAGACCCTCACGACAAAATATTTTGCGGACGCGACCCATTAGCGCACCGGACGGGCACGCGGGACGTTGCGCATGTCCCAGCCGGCAAAGGCCGGGCGGGCCTCCTTCGCGGGCGCGGCGTCGGCGTCGGTCGCGGTATCGCCGGCGTCCTCGGCAGCGGGCTCGGACGTCTCGGGTTGGGCCTCGGCGGCACCGGGCTTGTCGTCCGCCGCGGGCTCGGGGGCCACGTCGGCTGCGGCGTGGACCTCGGCCACCAGGCGCTCCACCTGCTCCTCGGGCGCGGGAGCGGCAGGCGCGGGTGCCGGCTCGGGCTCGGGCTCGGGGGCCGCACCAGGCGCCACGGGCTCGGGCTCGTCCAGGTCCTGCGCGCCCAGCTGGTCCGCCACCATCTGCGCCATCATGGGCGAGAAGACCGTGGCGTCGGGATCCACGGGCTCGGGCTCGGCGGCCGACGCGCTCTCGGCAGCCGGCGCAGCTGCGGCGGCGGGTTCATAGGCCACGACCTGCGGCTCCGGCATGGGCGCGGTTGCGCCGGCCGCTACGTCAGCAGGCTCGTCGGCACACGCCTCCGCGCTCTCCTCGACGGGCGGCTCGACGGTCTCCACGACCTCGGGCTCCGGCTGGGGCATGGGCTCCGGCTCCGGCAGGCTCTGCACGAGCCCCACGATGCCGCTCACGATGGCATCCACGTCCGGCACGGGCTCGCCGCCGCCGGTGTAGGCCCACTGCAGGATCCAGACGGCGCTCGAGAGCGCGGAGGCCACCAAGACGTCGTCCGGACAGGCGAGCGTGATGTCGTAGGCGCGCTCCTCCCCCTCCACGGGGGCGGTGCGGCCGGTCGAGACGTCGCCGGCGATGTCGGTGAGGGCCAGGAGCTCCACCGTCACGTGCTCCAGCAGGTGGGCGAGCTCGGTCTGGTCCATGACCTCGCCGAACTTCTCGGACGAGTCGCCCAGGCACACGTGATCCTGGAGGCCCGGCAGGAGGTCGCGGACGAGCGCGGTGCCCTGCGGGTCCTCGTCGGTGGTCAGCGGCGCGTCGGGCGCCAGCACCACCACGGCATCGAAGTTGCGCGGCCCAACCGTGACCTCGCGTATGTCAAAGATCTGGGCCATGTGAGGCCTTCCCTTCGTTCGGCATGCTTGTAGCTCATTGTAGTCGAACGCGGGCCAGACCTAGGCCTCGGCTGTGCCGTCCTTGGGCTTGTCGGAATCGGACCGGTCCTTGTCGCGGTCCCTGTCGCGGTCGGCCTTGTCGCGCCCGGGCCGCTCGTGGTCCTTGTCCTTTTCGCCGCGTTCCTTGTCGCGGTCGCGGCCACCCAGCCGCTCGCGCAGGCCGTCGGCCAGGCTGCCGCCCTCGCCCTCGGCATCATCGTCCTTTTTGCCCTCGGGCTCCTCGGGCTGGGGCTCCGGAGCCGTCACGCGGATCATGGCCACGCGACGGCCGCGCATGGACTGCACGCGGAAGAGGTAGCCGTCCTTCTGGAACACGTCGCCCGGGCGGGGCAGCTTGTCGGCCAGCTCCAGCACGAAGCCCGCCAGGGTCTCGTACTCCTCGTTGTCCTCCACGGGCCAGCCCAGGTCGATGGCGTCGTCGAGCGAGAAGCGCCCGTCCACCAGCCACTCGCGGTCGGAGAGCTGGGTCAGGTACTTGTTGTCGGGGTCAAACTCGTCCTCGATCTCGCCCACGATCTCCTCGACTATGTCCTCGATGGTTATGATGCCGGCCGTGCCGCCGTACTCGTCCACCACGATGACCATCTGGTCGTGGCTGGACTTCATCTCGCTGAGCAGGGGGATGATGTCCTTGGTGTCGGGCACGTAGTCGGCCACGCGCATGAAGCCCTCCACCGGGGCGCGGCCCATGTCCTCGTCGAGGATCGGGGTAATAAGGTCCTTGATGTGCGCGATGCCCACCACGCGGTCCACGGACCCGTGGTAGATGGGGATGCGCGAGTAGCCGGTGCGACGCATGACGTCGAGCACGTCGGCCAGGTGGGCATCGTCGGGCAGGGCCGTCATGTCCACGCGCGGGACCATGACCTCGCGGGCGATCGTGTCGCCCAGGTCGATGACCTCGTGGATCATGGACTTCTCCTCGTCGGAGAGCTCCTCTGCGTCCGTGACCATGTAGCGCAGCTCGTCCTCCGAGACCGCCTGACGGTCGTCGGTGGACTTGATGTGCAGCAGGCGCGAGAGACCGTTGGCGGAGGCGGCGGTGAGGGCCACCAGGGGCTTGGCGGCCTTGGAGAAGCCGATCAGGAAGCCGGCCACGCGCTTGGACACGCCCTCGGCGTCGGCCATGGCGATCCGCTTGGGCACGAGCTCGCCCACCACGATGGAGAAGTACGACACGATAAGGGTGATGAGCACCGTGGCTAGGACGTTTGCCCCATTGGCGCTCAGGCCGAACTGCTGGAGCCAGATGCCGAAGGGCTCGGAGAGGCTGGTGGCCGCGAAGGCGGACGAGAAGAACCCGACGAGCGTGATGGCCACCTGGATGGCGGCCAGGAACTCGGTGGGATTGTCGATAAGACCGGCCGCGCGTGCGGCCTTCTTGTCGCCATCCTCCGCGTCGTGGTCCAGCAGGACCTTGCGGGCCGTGGAAAGGGCCATCTCAGACATGGAGAAGTACCCGTTGGCGAGAGTGAGCAGGAACGTGACGGTGATACTTAAGGCTATGTCCATGCGCGAGTGCGCAACCTCCAAGAACGGGGGCCGATAGGTACCTGCGTATGCAGGTATTCTCCCATCATACCAAAGAGCCATTCGCGCGAGCGGCGCGCAACGCGGCGCTTACACGCGGGGCAAACACGGGGAAACACGGGGGGGTACTCCCCCTTGTTTCGTTTCGAAACACGGGGGGTACTCCCCCTTGTTTCGTTTTGATGTGGACCCCGTTTAGTGGACAAACAATTCCGCTAGGCGGCCAGTCCCTCTAGTTTCTTCGCATAGGCGGCCGGGGAGATTCCACCGAGCCTCCTC
>CADAUA010000021.1 GCA_902791035.1 uncultured Coriobacteriaceae bacterium
CTCTGTGAACTTCCCGTCCCTCACGCTCTCTCCCTTCTCCGGGAGGAACGACCGCTCTCATGCGGGGGTTGAGTGTCTACTTTCTTGGGTCCACATCATTTCGAAACACGGGGGAGTACCCCCCGTGTTTGCCCCCCGTGTTTGAAACAAAAGGCGCGGGGCCACCGCCCTCCCGCGATGGCCCCGCTAATCACGCTTGTTCCCTCCGGCGCGTGTTCGGCGATCAGGTCGAGCCACAGCCGGGGCCGAGTCTAGCCCAGCAGGCCCAAGACCTTGTCGCGCACCTCATCAAGATACGCCTGGTCGGCCGTCCAGTTGCGGGCCAGTACGCCGAGCGGTAGCTCAAAGCCGACAGACTGCAGCTCCGCGCCCACGTTCTTGGGGCCGAGCGGCGCCCAGCCGTAGCTTCCAAAGGCGATGCCCACGCGGCCCTCGTTCTTGGGCGAGAGGCCCTTCATGTAGGTGAGGAACTTGGCCACGGTAGGCAGCATCTGGCTGTTGAGCGTGGGTGAGCCCACGGCCACGTACTTGCAGTCCAGGAAGTAGTCCATGGCGTCGGACACGTCGGTGACCTTGAGGTCCACGAGCTGCGCGGGGATGCCCTTGGCCTGGAAGGCATCGGTGATGGCATGGGCCATCTTGTCTGTGGTGCCCCACATGGAGTCGTAGACCACCACGGCCTTCTCTGCCAGGGCGCCGCTCACGAACTCGTCCTCGTACTTCTTGAGGATGTCCTCCACGTGGCTGCGCCAGATGATGCCGTGGGCGGGGGCGATCATGTCGAGCGCGTCGGGTCCCAGCGAGCGCACGGCCTTGACGGCGCCGGCCGCCTGCACGCGGTAGGGCTGCACGATGTTTGCGTAGTACTTGCGGGCCTGGCGGAGGGCCTCGTTGATGTCCACCTCGTCGTCAAAGCGACCGGTGGTGGCGTAGTGCTGGCCAAAGGCGTCGTTGGAGAAGAGGATCTTGTCGTAGGCGTCGTAGGTGACCATGTTGTCGGGCCAGTGGACCATGGGGGTCTGCACGAAGGCCAGGGTGCGCTTGCCGATGCAGAGGGTGTCGCCGGTCTTTACGCCGGTGTAGCCCAGGTCGCCGTAGTGAGCGGTCAGGCCGCGGACGCCCTGTGGGGCGGAGGCGTAGATCTGGCAGTTGGGGGCGAGGGCCTTGATGGTGGGGGTGTTGCCCGAGTGGTCCATCTCCACGTGGTTGGCAATAAGGACGTCGATCTTGGAGGGGTCGATCACGGAGGAGATACGCTGGAGAAGCTCGTCCTTGAAGGTGATCTTGGCCGTGTCGATGAGGGTGACCTTCTCGTCGAGGATCAGGTAGGCGTTGTAGGTGATGCCCTGCTCGGTGGTGTAGCCGTGGAAGCTGCGGGCGTTCCAGTCGATGGCGCCAACCCAGTACACATCGGGCTTGATCTGGACTGCGGAGAGCATGGGTGCTCCTTCCGGTTGGGGGTGGTGCGCAAATGTCCCCCTGAGCATAGCAGGGCGCGCGGCGTTGGGGGTAGTTGGGGTCTGACCTTTTGTCATCAAGGTCTGGAGCAAGCGTCACGGCTTCTGATTACCTACGGGTGTAGCCGTGGGCAACTGCGCGCCGCAGCCTCGATCGGGGCCGCAAGGCCAAGTTGCCTACGGGTACAGCCGTAGGTGACTTCTGGTGTGTCGAGAGAACCGTCCCCCTGACACGTCGAGAGAACCGTCCCCCTGACACGTCGAGAGAACCGTCCCCCTGACACGCAGTCCCCCTGACACGCACGACCTAGGAGGCTGCGGCCTGACGACGCCTGCTCTCTCTCTCGTCTTCCTCATCGAGGCGCTCCGTCAACCAGACCTTGATTACAGCCTGGCGGTTCACGCCCATTCTCTCGGCAGCTCGGTCCAGCCTCAGCACGAGCTGCTCGGGCACATCCATGCTGATGCGCTTGGGCGCGCTCGCGCGGTCCTGGTTCGGCCTCCTCGCCGTCGAGAGGTCGAGATAGTCGGTAATGTCCTCGCCGGCATCAAACTGGGCCTCAAGCTCCTCGTTGCTAATGCTGCTCATAAATCTCTGCCTCCTTCTTGGTCGAGCGACGCGCAGATATGATGCGCACCCTGTCTTCCCGATAGGTGATGATCGCCGTGAGGTGGACGCGGTTCACGCAGGCAAATGCCGCCCAACGATCCTCGGGCTCGGAGGTAAGGTGCACTTCGAGGAGATACGGGTCGTCCCACATGCGCTTGGCATCCTCAAACGAAATGCCGTGCTTCCTCAAGTTCGTTGCACTCTTAGCCGGGTCCCATTCAAACTCATAGTCATCTTGCATGGCATAGCCCCAATATTTAAGCTTCTTAGGCTTAATATACCCCAATTGTGAATCAGGCAGACTACAGGAGACAATAGCCGCAATCTGGGGGCTCCCCATCTCCGCGGAAGGAACGGAATTCTGACCTTTTATCCCGCCAGGGCCGCACGGGACGCGCAATCAGGGGGTACTCCCCCGCGTTCGCCCCACAGGACGGGGCCGGCACCCCACGGCACCGGCCCCTGCGGCACGTCCTTCTTGCCCGCCCCTAGCGCTCGCCCGCGGCGCGCTTGGCCTCGTACTCATCGGCCAGCTTCTGCTGGATGTCGTGCGGCACCTGCTCGTAGCCGCTAAGCTCCAGCTCGAACTCGCCCGTGCCGCGGCTGAGGGACCGCAGGCGGGTAGCATAGTCGGTGACCTCGGCGTACGGGATGGTGGCCTCGATGGTGGTCTCGCCCAGCTGGGCTCCGGAGCCTGCCGTCATGCCCTCCACGCGGCCGCGACTCGCGGACACGTCGCCCATCACGGAGCCAGCGTAGCTGTCGGGAACGGTAATCCGCAGGTGCGCCATGGGCTCGAGCAGGACGGGCTCGGCCTGGGCCACAGCCTTCTGGAAGCCGATGCGGGCAGCCGTCTTGAAGGCCATCTCGTTGGAGTCCACGGGGTGATAGGAGCCGTCGTACACGGCGCACTTCACGTCGATCATGGGATAGCCGGCCAGGACGCCTTCCTTCATGGTCTCCTGGACGCCCTTATCGATGGCAGGGATGAAGCCGCGCGGGATGTGGCCACCCACGACCTCGTCTACGAACTCGTAGCCCGCGCCCGGGTTGGGCTCGATGCGGAGCCAGCAGTCGCCGTACTGGCCGGCGCCGCCGGTCTGCTTCTTGTGGCGGCCCTGGGCGGAGGCCACGCGACGGATCGTCTCGCGGTACGGGATGCGCAGGGCCACGGTGTGGGCCGTCACGCCGGCGCGGGACTCCAGGCGGTCAAGAAGGACGGACACCTGCGCCTCGCCGATGCAGGAGATGACGGTCTGACCGGTGTCCTCGTCGCGCTCCACCTTGAGGGTGGGGTCGGCATCGGCGGCCTTCTCGAGGAAGGCGTAGAGCTTGCCCTCGGTGCCGCGCTTGTCGGGCTCGATGGCCGTGCGATAGAGCGAGTTGGGGAAGCGGAAGGCCGCAGCCTCGACCTTGCCGGTCACGGAGAGGGTGTCGCCCGTCATGGCCTCGAGCTTGGGGACGACCACGATGTCGCCCGCGGCGGCGGACTGGACGTCCTCCGTGTCGCGGCCACACATCAGGTACAGGTGACCCAGGCGCTCGGTCTTGCGCGTGCGTGCGTTGGCCAGCTCCAGACCCGGCGTAAGTGTGCCGGCCAGAACCTTGAGGAAGCTCAGGCGGCCGTTCTGCGGATCCTGCAGGGACTTGAAGACGAAGGCCACGGGGCGGTCGTCGTCGGGCGAGATGTCCAGCTGCTCGCCGTTGACCAGCGGGATGCGGCCGAAGTCGGCCATGGTCGGGAACCAGCCCTCCACGGCGTCCATGAAGGAGATGACGCCCTCCTCGCGCACGCAGGAGCCGGAGAAGACCGGCACGAAGTCGCGCTCGGCAAAAGCCTTGCCCAGGAGCCCCTCGAGCTCCTCCTGGGTGACCTCCTCGCCCTCGAGGTACTTCATCATGAGCTCGTCGTCGGCCTCGACCACAAGCTCCGTGAGGTGGGCGCGGGCCTCCTCGGCCTGGTCGACAAACTCGGCCGGGATGTCGGTGACCACGGGCTTGCCGTTCTCGAGGTGGCGCGCCTTCATGTGCACCACATCGATGATGCCGGCGAAGGCGTCGCCCGTGCCCATGGGCAGGGTGACGGCGGCTAGGTTGTTGCCAAAGTGCTCCTCGAGCGCCAGCATGGCGGTGTCGTAGTCGGCATCGGGGCGGTCGAAGCGGTTGATGAAGATGGCACGGGCCAGCGACAGGTCCTCGGCCGCGAACCACAGGCGCGTGGTGATGGTACCGGGGCCGGACGCAGCATCGACCACGAAGCAGGCCGTCTCGCCGGCGGACATGGCGGCGTAGGCGTCGCCCACGAAGTCGGGGTAGCAGGGGGCATCGAGGACGTTTATGCGGGTGTCCTCCCAGGTGACGGGCGCTATCGTCGTGGAGATCGAGAACCCGCGCTCGCCCTCCTCGGCGTCGTAGTCCAGCGTGGGCTTGGTGCCGGCGTGCCCGCCCAGGCGAGTGGTGCGCCCCGTGAGGTGCAGCATGGCCTCCGCCAGCATGGTCTTGCCCACGCCGCCTTGGCCCACAAGGACCACGTTCTTGACCTTCTCCGGTGCCTTCGTAGCCATGGTTCCTCCTTCGTTCGACCGCGGACGACGCCGACTGGCGCGCGGGCGCGGAACGCGTTTGCTACACACCATACCCATGCTTTCAGCTTTGGTGACAATTGCATCGACCAGCGGTGCATATGGCGTGGCACGCGCAACCGCCCCGCTCCCTGAGGGCGCGATTGGCCTTGTTGCCGGGCAGACAAACATCGTAGCCACAGCGCTGCGGAGACGGTGACGCTAAGCTCGGCGTATGCGTAGCTACTGGCTCAGAGCTGAACGCCCAGCGTCGCTTAGGCAGGGTTATGCGTGACTAGAGACTCCAGGTTGAGCAAGCGGTAACGCTTAGGCGGCGCTAAGCGGGATGAGCTTCCCGATTCGGGACAAACCGGACGCTTAGGCCCGGCTAAGCGGAGCGGGATTCCCGATGCGGGAAAGATGGGACGGTTAGCGAGGGCTAAGCGGGTCGGGCTTCCCGATGCGGGAAAGACCGGACGCTTAGGCCCGGCTAAGCGGGGCGGACCTCCCGATGCGGGAAAGATGGGACGCTTAGGCCCGGCTAAGCGGGGCGGGATTCCCGATGCGGGAAAGATGGGACGGTTAGGCGGCGCTAAGCGGGGCGGGCCTCCCGATTCGGGAAAGATGGGACGCTTAGGCCCGACGTAGCCCAGCCGGCACAGCGCGCAGAGAAGAGAAGGGCCCCGGTCGCTGTGACCGGGGCCCTTCCTTACGTGCGGTGGTGCTTACGTGCGGTGGCGCCTAGCACGCTACTGCCTAGCGGAGCTTACTTCCCAAGCTCGCGCTTGCGGAGAAGCACGCCGCCAGCCAGAACCGCGAGGCCGATCATCGCGAGCGGGGTCGCGTCGGGCGTGGCGTCGCCAGAGTTGGGCAGCGGACGACGCGGCTGCTCGGGCTCGGGCGTAGGCGCGGGCGGCTCGGTGTAGGTGTTGGTAAAGACCGCAGCCTGGTCGGAGCCGTCAGCGGTCACGGAGGTGATGGTCAGCTGGCCATCCACGTCCTCGACCACCACAGTGTAGGTGGCAACCTTCTCGTCGTAGGTCACATTGGCCTCGTCGCCCTTGACCTCGCGCACCTGGTAGGTGAAGGTGCCGGCCTCGTCGAAGTTCAGACCCTCGAACTTCACGGTGCCATCAGCGGCGTTGCTCTGGGTGTCGATCACGTTGCCGTCGGCATCCAGCAGCTCGAAGCTGAACTCGCCAGCCTGGAGCTCACGGCCGTTGAGAACCTTCTGCGCGGTCAGGTAGCCGGAGGTAGCCAGCGGCTTGTAGGTGTTCTCGAAGGTGTTGCCCTCGGGGTAGGACACGGCGGTCGCAAGGGTGCCGTTGCCGTTGTCGGTGACGGTGACCTTGACGGGCTTCTTGGCGGTGTCATAGGTGACGCCGGTCTTGGAGCCGCTCTTCTCGACCATGGTGTACTCGTGCTCGCCGACCTCGTCCTGGGTGTACTTGATGGAGGAGAAGGTCACGGAGCCGTCAGCGGCGTTCTTGCCAGTAGCGACCTCGTTGCCAGCGGCATCGAGAAGGGCAAACTCGAACTCGCCCTCGACCATGTCACGGCCAGTCAGGGTCTTGGTGGCGGTCACGGAGCTGCCGGTCTCACCGGTGGCGGTGTACTTGTTGGCGAAGGTGGCGCCGTCCTCATCGTAGGCGGTGGACACAGCGAGCGTGCCGTCGCCCTTGTCGGTCACCGTAACGGTGACGGTCTCGACGTGGCCGTCGTACTCATAGCCATCCTTGCCGTCGTTGACCTCGGAGATCTTGTAGGTGAAGACCTTGGTGCGGGGGTTGTCCGCGGCGTTGGCCGTGGTGGAGATCAGGCTGGCCAGCGCGTCGGTGAGCTCGGCCACGGGGTTGGCCACCTCGGTGGTCTCGGCCTCGGTGTCGGTGCCCTCGACCTTGGCGGCCTCGGGCTCGGCAGCGGGCTCCTCAGCCTTGGGGGCCTCGGGCTCAGCCGCAGGCTCCTCGGCCTTGGGCTCGTCAGCCTTGGGCTCCTCGGCGGCGGGCTCGGTAGTAGGCTCCTCCGCCTTGGGCTCGTCGGTCTCGGGCGCGGCCTCGCCAAAGATGCTCTGGTCGTACTCGATGGCGTCGAAGACCACGCGGCCGGAGGCGTCGTTGGTCTTGGTCTGCAGGACGTTGTCGTCGGAGTCCTTGAGCTCGAACTTGAACTGACCGTCGGCAAGCTGGCGGCCCTCAAGGGTCTTCTGGGCAAAGATCGTGGTGCCCGTGTTGCCGGAGGCGGCGTAGCTGTTGGAGAAGGTCGTCTTGCCGTACTTGGCCTCGGCACTCATGGTGCCGTCGCCCTTGTCGGTCACGGTCACGGTCACGGTAGCGGAGTCGCCATCGTACTTGTAGCCGGCCTTCTCGTCGTTGACCTCGGAGATGGTGTACTCGTAGGTGCCGGGCTTGGTGTACACGAGGCCGTCGAAGGCCACGGTACCGTCAGCCGCGTTGGACTTGGTCTGGAGCAGGTTGCCCTGGGCGTCCTTCAGCTCGAAGCTGAACTGGCCGGCGGCAAGCGTGTTGCCCTCGAGCGTCTTGGTCACGGAGAGCTTGACCGCATCGTCGCCCTCGATAGGCTTGACGTCGTAGACGTTCTTGATATCGGCAGGAGCCTTCACGGCAGCCACGAGGGTGCCGTCGCCCTTGTCGGTGACCTTGACCTCAACGTTCTTGGCGGTAGTGTCGCAGGTCCAGCCGTTGCCGGACTGGGTAGTCTCGGCCACGCTGAAGTTGTAGGTACCAGCCTTGGTAAAGGCGATCTTGCCAAAGCTGATGGTCTGGGTGCCGGCGGCCTGGAAGGTCGCGGAGCCCTTGGCGTTCTCGATGGTCACGTCAGCGGGGTTGCCCTTGGCAGGCGTGATGGTGAAGTCGAACGTCTTAGGCGCCCAGGCGGTGTCGTCGACCTTGCTCTCCACGGTCTTGGTGAGGACCGCGGTCGCGGTGGTGTCGAGCTCGCCCTTGGCGGCGTAGGAGTTGGTGAAGATGGCCTTGCCGTCGGCGGCGCCGTTGACGGTCATGGCAGCGGACATGGTGCCGTCGCCGTTGTCGGTCACGGTGTAGACGACGGTGTAGGTCTGGGTGTCGTTGGTCCAGCCGTCAGCGCCACCCTTGGTCTCGGCCACCGTATAGGTGTAGGTACCAGGCTTGGTAAAGGTGATGTCACCGAACTCGACGGAACCGGCGCCCTGGAGGGCAACGGTCTTGGCGCCGTTAGCGGAGCCCTCGGGCATGGGAGCGCCCTCGGCACCGGTCATGGTGAACTCGAAGGTCGGCATGACGGCAGGATCGCCCTCGACGACCTTGGACACGGGCGGGTCAGCCACGGTGAGGGGCTGGAAGTCGCCGTAGGTGTTCGTGATGCTGGCCGGGGTGGTCACGGCGGCGGTCAGGGTGCCGTTGCCGTTGTCCTTAACGGTGATGACGACCTCGTGCTCGGCGTTGTCGCAGGTCCAGCCAGCGCCAGACTCGGTGGTCTCCTTCACCGTGTAGGTGTAGGTGCCGGCCTTGGTGAAGTTGAACTTGCCGAAGGACACGACCTGCGTACCGGCGGCAGAGAAGGTCGCGGAGCCGGTAGCGCTCTCGGGCGCGGGCGAGCCCTCAGCCTGGGTGATGGAGAACTCGAAGGTCTTGGGCGCCCAGGCGGTGCCGTCGGCCACGACGGTCTTGGTCAGCACGGCGGTGGCGGAGCTGTCGAGCGTGCCGGTGGTGGAGTAGGTGTTCGTGATGCTTGCGCCCGCCACGGTGGCAACCAGGGTGCCGTCGCCCTTATCGGTCACGGTCACGGTCACGGTCTTGGGCTCGTTGTCGCAATTCCAGCCGGAGCCGTCAGCAGTGGTCTCGGTGACGGTGTAGGTGTAGGTGCCGGCCTTGGTGTAGGTCACGGTGCCAAAGTCGACGGCCTTGGCGCCAGCCTCAGAGAAGGTCGCGGAGCCCGCGGTCTTGCTGGGCATCGGGGTGCCCTCGGGGGCCGTGATGGTGAAGTCGAAGGTCTTGTCGGCCCAGGCGGTGCCGTCGGCCACGACGGTCTTGGTCAGGAAGGTGCTGGCCTCGGCGTCGGTGTCGATGGTGGTTGTGGGCTTGTACTCGTTGGTGATGGTGGCACCGGTCACGGTGGCGGTCAGGGTGCCGTCGCCCTTGTCGGTCACGGTAACGGTCACGGTCTTGGGCTCGTTGTCGCAATCCCAGCCAGAGCCGTCAGCGGTGGTCTCGGTGACGGTGTAGGTGTAGGTGCCGGCCTTGGTGTAGGTCACGGTGCCAAAGTCGACGGCCTTGGTGCCGGCCTCAGAGAAGGTCGCGGAACCGGTGGTGCTGGCAGGCATCGGGGTGCCCTCGGGCGCGGAGATCTGGAAGTCGAAGGTCTTGGGCGCCCAGGCGGTGCCGTCAGCCACGACGGTCTTGGTCAGGAAGGCAGAGCCCTCGGCCTTGGAGTCGATCGTGGTGCTGGGCTTGTACTCGTTGGTGATGGCGGCCGGGGTGGTCACAGTGGCGGTCAGGGTGCCGTCGCCGTTGTCCTTGACGGTGATGATGGCCTCGTGCTCGGCGTTGTCGCACTCCCAGCCCTCGCCGGAAGCGGTGGTCTCCTGGACCTTGTACTTATAGGTACCAGCCTTGGTGAACTTGAACTCACCGAAGGAGACGGTCTGGCTGCCGGCGGCAGAGAAGGTCGCGGAGCCGGTGGTCTTCTCAGGCGCGGGCGCGCCGCCCTCGGGCGTGACCTTAAACTCGAAGGTCTTGGGTGCCCAGGCGGTGCCGTCGGCCACGACGGTCTTGGTCAGCACGGCGGTGGCGGCGCTGTCGAGCTTGCCGTTGGCGCCGTAGACGTTGGTGATGGTGACGCCGGAGACCTTGGCGGTCAGGGTGCCGTCGTTGTTGTCGACGACGTTGACGGAGACGGTCTTCTCAGCGTTGTCGTAGGTCCAGCCGTCGTTCTCGCCAGTCGTGGTCTCCTTCACCGTGTAGGTGTAGGTGCCCGGCTTGGTGTAGGTGATCTTGCCGAAGTCGATGACCTGGCTGCCGGCAGCGTCGAAGGTCGCGGAGCCGGTGGCCTTCTCGGGCATCGGGGTGCCCTCGGCCGCGGAGATCTGGAACTCGAAGGTCTTGGGCGCCCAGGCGGTGCCGTCAGCGGTGACGGTCTTGGTCAGGAAGGCGTTGCCCTCGGCCTTGGTCTCGATGGTCGTGTCGGCCTTGTACTCGTTGGTGAAGGTCGGGTTGTTGTCGGCCACGGTGGCGACGAGCTTGCCGTCGACCTTGGTCACCTTCACGGTCACGTCGTGCGTGGCGGCGTCATAGGTCCAGCCGCCGGCCTTGGTGGTCGTGGTCTCGTCGATGGTGAACTTGTAGGTGCCCTCGGCGTAGAAGGTCACGTCGCCGAAGTTGACGGTCTTGGTGGCGCCGTCCTTCATGGCGTCGCTCGTGGTGGCGGTGGTGCCAGCCATCACGATGTCGCCGGACTCGACGTCAGCCTTGGTGGCGTTGTCAGCGGCGGACAGGTCGAAGTTGAAGGCCTCGGTGGCGTCGTGACCGGTCACGGCCTTGGTAGCCTTGAGACCATCCTCGGTGCCGGAGACCAGGGTCACCTTGTCGTAGGAGTTGGTGAACTTCGCAGCGTACTTAGTGTTGCTCGCAGTCACCGTGCCAGAGACGGTCTGGTCCGGGAGGTCGTCGCCCTCGGCCTTCTCGAACGCGAAGCCCTTGGGCATGTCGGTGGACTCAGTGAAGGAGTAGGTCATGCCCTTGGGGGCGTTGACGATGCGGAGGTTCTGGTCGGCCTGGAGGTCGACGGTGAACTCGGTGCCGCTGGCCACGTAGTAGTAGCCGGTCTTGGCGCCGTCCTTCTCCTCCGCGGTGGCGGAAGTGGTCAGCTCCTTTACCAGGTTACCCTGGGCGTCCATAACGGAGAACCACACGTCAGCGTGGTCCGGGTCGGTCACGGTGCCGGTGTAGGTGAAGGCGGCATCGGTAGGAGCGGAGCCGTTGGTCTTATCGTCAACGACCTTGGTCAGGTTGATGACGGAGCGACGGGAGTTGGTGGCCGTCAGCGTGGTGCCCTCGATGGCGGAGTACTTCTTGTTAGCGATGGCGTAGGAGCCGTTGGCGTCCTCCTGCAGCATGGTCAGCTTGCCGTCGATGATCATGGGGTGATACACGGGAGCGGTCAGATCCCAGTGGTAGTCGCCGGGCTCGGTCACGGTGTAGTCGTGGCCGCCCTCGAGGACCTCCTTGCCCTTGATGATGCCGGGGGCGATGGAGAGGGTCTTGGTCCAGGACTCGGCGGAGGTCAGGGTCTCGGACAGGTAGTCGTTGCCGTCGGACTTGACCATGAGGTTGATGGAGTCGGCCGAGGTGTCGTCGAGCGAGTTCTCGAAGACCTTCTGGATCGTCATGGGCGAGGAGGTCAGCGGCATGGGCTTGGGGTTGGTGAAGTTGATGGGCGTGCCCGCGGTCTCCTTGGTGCCGGTCCAGGTGCCGTCACCGTTGTCGACCCACGTGTAGCCATCCTCCTTCAGGCTCCCCTTGTTGACGGTCTTGGTCTCCACCTGGGTGTAGGCCACGGAGTTGCCGGAGTCGGTGTTGGTGTTGAGGCCATAGCCGCCACCGTCGACCGCGACGATTTGGGCCTTCTCCTCAGCGGTGAGGTCGTCGTACTTCTTGGTGCCGTTGTTGAGGTCGGCAAGAAGGTCGAGGGACTTCTGGCTGGGCCACACGTCAAAGCTCACCGTGTACTTGGCGCCCTTCTCCAAGGTGCCCGCGCTGGTGAGGTCCCAGGACACCTTGCCGCCCTCGAAGGAGGCGGCAGGGGCACCGGTCCAGGGCTGGCCGTCCTTGGTGTAGGTGAAGCCAGAGGCCTGGCCGTCAACGAGCGTGCTCGCGGTGAGACCGGTAACGTTGTCGGTCATCGAGACGTTCTTGAAGCCCACCGCGTTAGTGATCTGGTTGAGAATGTCCGCGAAGGCAGCCGTGAGAGCTGCGGAGTCATCGGCACGATAGTACTTGCCGCCGATGCTCTGCATGTTGCCGGCATTGCCGAAGGCGCCGATGGCGTACATGGTGTAGCCGGCGTTTATGATTTGGTCCGCTTCACCCTTGGCGGCATCGTAGTTGTAGTTGATGGATCCCTCGGGATAGTCTATGTCGCGGCCGGTGCCCCAGATCTTGTAGTAGTAGTAATAGCTGTCGTTGTAGTCCCTCGCCTGAGGGTCATACCTGTCGTTGCGGAACGTCGGATTGCCATCGGAAACGAAGATCACATACGTGGCCTCGCCGGGCTGCTTTGCAGCCTTGTCGTCAGCCGTGCTCTTGGCAGTCTTCAACGCATCCTGCCAGTTGGTACCGCCATCAGATCGGTAGCTGTCGACAGCATTAGTAAGGACAGACTCAGACGTCGTGAAGGGCGTTGTCGTGCCGACCGTTGTGGAAAAAGGCACAAGGGCGATTTCCACCAGATCGCGGTTGTCCTCCGTGTTGTTGGCAAGCAGCTGGTGGATGAGATCCTTCGTGGCGCTCTTAGCCACGGACATGCGCGTGCCGCCCGTCGCGTAATTATTCATCGAGCCCGAGGTATCGAACACGATGACGACGTTGGCCTTGGAGCTGCTGGACTCAGAGCTCGCCGTGCCCGTCACGGAGAGGGACAGCTTGTACGTGCCGTCGCCGTTGGGGGTCAGGGTCTTCTCGACCGTCGGGGCGCTGGTCGCAGTCTCGTCTGCGAAGCCGTTGATTACACCTCCCGCCGCAAATACCCCCACTGCCACGAGGATGGCAGCGAGTGCGTAGGCCAGATGCTTGCGCAGCCACTTCATTCCTGACTCCTAACCTCAGCCCCTGGGACGGTGTAGTGACATTTGGGGCATGATAAATGATGACATTAGCATGATAGAGCTGATAGCCTTCTGAAACTATGTGCTTTTGTCCCTTTTTGCACGCCACTGGAACCTATATGGCCTCTTCCCGCATATCAGGGCACGTTCCCGCCTTCCACTAAGCCCACCTGGACGCCGCCTTGCGCGTTACGCTTGCGCCGGACAAACGTAGATGTCTTTAGGCTAGTTTGAGCCTCGCGGCAGGTGGCAAGCAATTGGTGCCAGAGACCGACCTTTAGTGCCGCGAGCACCCCTGCCGGCCCTGCTCGTGTCACTGTGGTTAGGGTCGCACCTAGATACGGGGCGCTCGCGTGCGGCCAGCTAGCGTATGCTGGTCGGACGGTTCGCCTAGGTCCCAACCGATGGATTGGAACTGATGTGATGCGGATTGCCATTCTCGACAACGAGGGGCCGAGCCTGGATCGGTTGGTGGCGCACGTGCGGCGCTACCTGGACTTGCACGGCGATGGTCACATCGATGCCTTCGACAACCCGGATGATCTTCTTGCCATGCATCGGCCCGGTGCCTACGACCTGCTGATGCTCGACTGTATCCTCGGCAACGACCGTCGCAGCGGCGTGGACGTCCTGTTGGAGCTGCGCCGCCGGGGAGACACCGCCCCTGCCATGCTGGTGACCTCGAGCCCGGACTTCGCGGTCTCGGGCTATGCCGCGGACGTCCGTGCCTACCTGCTCAAACCCGTGACCTACGGCCGTCTTGCCGGCGAGCTCGACCGGCTGGGCGTGGCGAGGGGCGCCTCGCCAACGCACGTGGTGCGCCTCTCCGACGGGCACCCCGTTGCCCCGGAGACCATGGTCTTCGCCCAGGCGGAGCGGCACTACGTGACCATCGTCGACGCGGCGGGCGGGCGCGAGCGGCTGCGCATGAACTTCGGCCAGCTGGAGGAAGAGCTTACTGGGTGGCCACAGCTCTTCCACGCCAACCGGGGGATCTTGGTCAACCTCGACTTCGTGTCGCGCCTTGAGGGCGGCGACTTCGTGCTCTTTGACGGCACCAGGCTGCCCGTGGGCCGCCGGCTGGTCGTGCGTGCGCGCGAGGCGTTGGCCGGCCGGGGGTTCCAGCGACTTCGTGGCGAGGAGTAGCCATGGCCCTGCCCCTGAGCGATTTCATAGGCATCTTGGCGGGTCTGCCGCAGTGGGCGCTCGCGCTCTCGGAGACGCTCGAAGCCCTGCCGGCGGCGGTGCTCTGCGTGGTAACATGCGCGAGTCGGGTCGGCGAAGACAAGCGCAACCTCCTGTACGCCGCAGTCCCGGTCGCCGCGGCCCTTCTCGTGGCGGAGGGGCTGTGGTGTGCCGCGAACGACTGGTCTACGTGGGTCTTCGCAGTGGCGGATGCGGTGGTCCTCGCGCCCCTGCTCCTTTGGGCCGCCAGCCTGACCTTGGGTCAGGTGGCGTTTGTGGTGATGACCAACGTCTTCGTAGCCATAGACATCGTCTACTTTGCCGCCATCGTGGATGCCAACGTGGCGGGAAACGTGCTCTCGAAGACCTATCTGGCGTGGCCAGGACAGCTCACCCAGTGGGTCCTCTGGGGCGTGAGCCTGCCCTTCCTGTGGCATGCGGCCAGGGACGCCATGCCGCATGCCTTGGCCAGTCCGGTGGTGGGCCCTCGCGTGTGGCGCACGCTCTGGATCATGCCCGCCCTGCTTACCTGCGCGGTGCAGCTGCTGCGGCCTGGGGACGTGACCGTCTACTGGATCGACCGCGTCTTCTGGAGCGCCATCGCCTTCATGGCAATCGTCAGCGCACTTGCGCTCATGGTCTACCTGCAGATGTGGCGGGTCGTGCGGCTGGCGGAGCAGGCGTTCAAGGCGGAACGCGAGCTGCGCTCCGTCGAGGTCGCCGAAGCGCAGATGGCACACCTGAACGAGCGGGTCGAGGCGGCACGACGTGAGCGGCATGACCTCCGCCATCACGCGCATGCCTTGCAAGGCCTGCTGGACTGCGGCGACGTGGCCGCGACGCGGGCGTATCTGGGCGAGCTCGCAGAGGACCTGAGGGTCGAGGACGCGCCCATCCGCTACTGCGACAACGTGGCGATAAACACCGCGCTTGTCTACTACTGCGACGCCGCGCGGGCCGTAGGTGCCCGCGTGGATGTGGCGGCACGGGTTGGCACGGAGCCGACGCAGCGGGAGAGCGACATCACGACGGTGGTGTTCAACCTGCTGGAGAACGCGCTCGACGCCCTGCGGGAGCAGGCGGAGGCGGGGGGTACCGCCGGGACGGGCACGCTCCGCATCCGCATCGAGGAGCGGACGACGGGCGACCAGCCAGCGGGACTCTTTGTGACCGTGGACAACAGCTGCCTCCCCGCGCGCGCCCGCATGGAGAACGGCGAGTTCGTCTCCTCGAAGCCGGGGTCGCACGGCCTCGGCCTGCAGTCGGTCCGGCAGACCGCGGAGCGGACGGGCGGCGTGGCCCGCTTCGAGCTGGACGGCAACGTCTTCCGTGCGTCCGTCATGCTGGGCAGCGGACGCTAGCGGTAGGCGCCCGATCCGCCATGCCCACAAGAGGGGGGACCGCGGCTCGCACCGTGGTCCCCTCACACACATATATATAGTTGCGGTCCGGCGGATGCGCCGCGAAACCGGCCTACTGCTGCTGGTCGACGCCGGCGTACTTCTTCTCGGCCTCGGCCTCCTCCTCGGCGATGAGCTTGGCCTTGACGGAGATCTTCTCGTTGGACATGGCGTCCGCGTAGATCTTCTTGCCGGTGGGGTGCTCGTCGAGCCAGAGGCGCTTGGCCTCGGGTGCCCAGCTGGCGGCGTAGGGGGCCACGCGGTCGTGCAGGGTCTCCACGGACTCCTCGGCCGTGTACTGGGTGGACTTGGCATCCGTCTGGTGCACGATCTCGGGCAGGATCTCCGGGTTCTCCAGCATGGGGCAGGGCTGGAGGAGGTTGTCGTTCCAGGGGTAGTGGGCCCGGTAGGACTGGAAGATGGGCTGCTTGAGGCAGTCGAGCCAGCTCATGTCGCGGATGTTGGCGTTGGAGTAGTGAATAAAGACGCAGGGCTCCACGTCGCCGCGGGCGTTCACGTGGCAGTACACGCGGCCGCCGGCGATGCAGCCACCCACGAACTCGCCGTCGTTCTGGAAGTCCATGGCAAAGATGGGCTTGCCGCCCTTCACGGCGCGGACCTCGCGGATGCGCTTCATCACGTACTCGCGCTGCTCCACGGTGGGCATGAGGTCGGCGGAAGCGCCCTCGCCCACGGGCATGTAGTGGAAGAACCAGGCGAAGCGGCAGCCATGGGCAATCAGGTTGTCGAAGTAGTCGTCGGAGGTGACGGCCTCGATGTTCAGGCGGGTGTAGGCGGTGGAGGTGCCGTAGAGCAGGCCGTACTTGTGCATGAGGTCGAAGGCGGCCATGACCTCCTCGTAGGAGCCCTCGCCACGACGGCCGTCGTTGGTCTCCTCGGTGCCCTCCACAGAGACGGAGAACACGATGTTGCCCAGGCGCTGGACCTCCTTGCAGAAGGCGTCGTCCACCAGCGAGGCGTTGGTAAAGATGTTGAAGAGGCAGTCGTTGTGCTTCTCGGCCAGGCGCAGGACGTCCTTCTTGCGCACGAGGGGCTCGCCGCCGGTGAGCATGAAGAGGTGGGTGCCCAGGGCCTTGGCCTGGCTCACCAGGGAGTCGCACTCGTCGAAGGTGAGGTTGAGGGCGTTGCCGTAGTCGGCGGCCCAGCAACCGATGCAGTGCTTGTTGCAGGCGCTGGTCGGGTCAAAGAGGATGATCCAGGGAACGTTGCACTGCTCCTTGTCGGCGTTGGCCGTGGTGTCGCGCAGGCCACGGAAGGCCGCCTCGTAGCCGCCGTTGAGGACGGTGGTCTTGAGCACGTGGGGATCGGTCTCGTCGATGACCTGGAAGAGGAACTTCTCGTACTTGGAGCCGGGATAGAGGCCGTTACGCAGGCCGCGGGCGGCGCCGGGCGAGGTGTCCTTGAGGAGGTTGCTCGCCATGTCGAGCAGCTTGTCGAGGTTCTTCTCGCGGTCGGGACCAGACGCGGCCTTGATGATCTGGTCGAGCGCGACGGAGAAGGCCTTCCTCTCCGCTGCGTGCGCAAGCTTGGACTGCATGTGCTACCTCTCTCTGGGCCCTGGCGCGCGGCCGGAACGCCCGTTATCCGAGCAGGTCGAATTTGTGGCCCGACCTGCATTTTTGAAACGCGTACAAAATCTGGCTTACTATACCCCGCCGCGCGTGAGGTGACAAGGGACATACACAATATCACCGTTGTTCCGTAGGTCGCGGCGGGGTGGGTCGGGGACCTCGGGGGCCTCGGCGGGTCGGGGACCTCGGTCCTGGGTGTCACGCTTTCGTGGGTCGGGGACCTCGGTCCTGGGTGTCACGGCACCTCGGTCCTGGGTGTCACGCTTTCGTGGGTCGGGGACCTCGGTCCTGAGTGTCACGCTGGTCCTGGCTGTCACGCTTTGTGCCGCGCCACCTGGCGAGACGGCATGCCTCCCCGCCAGGCACCACCCCACCCCTCGATAGCCAGCTGGCGAACTTCAGGTTAGTAGAGCCCAGCGGCCAACGCAGCACACGCCCTTGTCGCAAACTCTAGGTTAGTAGAGTGTTGCCGCCGGAGTCGCAATTCGACTACCTGCGATTATATGACGTTGAACCAGATGCTGCCTCTACTAACCTGATATTCACAGGCAGCGGGCCCGATTCGCCTCTACTAACCTGGAGTTTCTTTGCCTGCCACCGAGGTCATGAGGTCGTATGGCAGGCGTTCGGCGGCCACGGGCATCCGACCAGAAAGCACCCATTAGCCTTCGCCGGCATGTACCCGCTATCCCGCCGTCCGCCCCAGAGGCGGCGTGCGGCCGACAGCAGGTACGTCAGACGAGCGAACCACGTCTATCTCGTAGAGTCCCACCTCATCTACCTGCACAAACGCGGAAAGCGAATCGTAACCTCCCGCAAGCGCGTACCCGCTGCACGAAATCGCCGCCTCTAGGAGACGCCTAGCTCACAGCGGGTACGCGCCCTACCGGATGGTGTCCCAAGGGGTGGCCCAAGGGTCCCTCCAAGAGGGAAGAGATAGCCTCTCGTACCTTCCCCCGCGCGAATCCATAGTCTTTCGACATGCCTGGCGGCGGTATGCTGTGACAAAAGCAGGTACTTCGACCTGTCAGGAGCACCCACGTTACCCGACCCGGCCACGACTCGCCCCGCGGTCCGCCCGTACCACTCATCAAGGAGAAGACCATGGGATTCCGCACGTACACTTGCCCCATCGCCCGCGAGTGCGGCGGCTGCGAGTGGCTCGCCGTACCCTACCCCATCCAGCTGCGGCGCAAGCGCGAGTACGTGGAGGGGCTCCTCGGCGCGATAGCCGCGGAGGACGGCGCCATTTGGGACGAAATCGCTGGGATGGAGGACCCGCGCGGCTATCGCCACAAGGCGGCCACGCCCTTCTCCCCCGCGCCGAAGGGTCGCGAACGCCGCGTCGGTCGAGGCGACGCGCGCCGCGAACGCGGAATCCGCTACGGCTTCTATGCTCCCGGCACCCACCGCATCGTGCGGGCGGAGGACTGCCTGGTGGAGGCGCCGGGCGCACGCCAGATCCTCGCCGACGTGGCCCACGTAGCCGATGACCTGCGGATTCCCGCCTACGACGAGGACCGCGGCCGCGGAGTGCTGCGCCACGCCGTCGTCCGCATGGGCTGGCAAACGAGCGAGTGCCTGCTCACCGTGGTGGCCAACGGCGAGCAGCTGCCGCGCGAGCGCGAGTTCGTGGACCACATGCTGGACCTTCACCCCGAGGTCACGAGCATCGCCCTCAACGTCAATCAGCGGCGGACCAACGCGATCCTGGGCCACACGAACCGCACGCTCTTTGGCCCCGGGATTATGCACGACGAGCTCCTGGATTGCAGATTTGCCATAGGTCCTACAAGTTTTTATCAGACCAACCCTGCCCAGACCGAAGTTCTCTACCGGCTGGCCATCGACGGCGCGAAGCTCGCGCCCGGTCAGCGGCTGCTCGATGCCTATTGCGGGTGCGGGACCATCGGCATCTGCGCGGCGGCGGCCACGCCTGGCCTCGAGGTCATGGGCGTGGAGCAGGTGGATGGGGCCGTGGGCATGGCCCGGGCAAACGCGCGTGACAACGCCGTGGACGACCGATGCCGCTTTGCCTGCGCGGACGTGACGCACTGGATGTACGAGCATGCCGCAGGCCGCGCGGGCACGGGCCCGGCTGGTACGGGCCCGGCAGGCAACAAGGGCGTCCGCTTTGACGTCGTGGTCATGGACCCGCCACGCGCGGGGTCGACCCCGGAGTTCCTGGACGCGGTGGTGGCGCTAGCGCCGGCACGCGTGGTCTACGTGAGCTGCAACGTGGAGACGCAGGCGCGCGACCTGGCGATCCTGCGCGCGGGAGGTTACCGGATGGAGCGGGTGTCGCCGGTCGACATGTTCCCTCACACCAAGCACGTGGAGAACGTCGTCACGCTCGTGCGGCGGTAGCGCGGACGTGGCGCGTGACAGCCAGAGCGTGACAGCCAGGACCGAGGTGCCGTGACAGCCAGGACCGAGGTGGCTAGAACCAGAAGCGGTGGCGGCGGGGCTTGTTGGGCTTGTCGGCGTCCGCGTCACCCGCGGCGTCGTCCTCGCTCTCGTCGTCCTCGTCGGTCTCGGGGATCCGGATGATCTGCGCCTCCGCCACCTGCCCGTCCGTGACCACGATCCGCCCCATGGTGGGGCCGGTGCCGCCGCGCGGGTAGGTGGGGCTGCCGGGGTTCATCATCAGCACGCCGGTCCGCTCGTCGCGCTTGACGAACGCGCGGTGCGTGTGGCCGCACACCGCGATCTCGCACGTGGCGAGGTCGAGCTTCTCCTTGTAGTGGCAGACCTCCCAGCGCAGGCCCTGTCCCGAGAAGCGCACCAACGGCTTTACGCGCGGGCCGTAGTCGTAGGCCCAGTCGTTGTTGCCCAGGCAGAGGTGCAGGAGCGTGATGTCGGAGAGCGTCCGGTAGTCGCTGGCGGAACAGATGTCACCCGCGTGCACGATCACGTCGGCCCCCTCCAGCTGCGCCAGCAGCTCCTTGGAGAGAAACCCGTGCGTGTCCGAGATTATGTCGTAGCGAACGGTAGTCACGCCCGCCTCCCAGCCAACGGCGCCCCCACTAGATGCCCAGCGTGCGCTTGAGGGCCACCACGCGCCGGCGCGAGACCGTGATCTTCTTGCCCTCGATGCCGTTGATGCCCAGCTGGAGGGTGCCGGAGTCGCCAGCTACGTCCTCCACGTACTCGAGGTTCACGATGTAGCCACGGTGCACGCGGAAGAAGCCGTGCGGGGCCAGCTTCTGCTCCAGCTTGGCGAGGCTGATCGTGGAGAGGTAGCGGTCGTTGTCGGTGTAGATGCAGGAGTAGTCGTCCTTGGCCTCGATGTAGCGGATCTGGTCGATGGGCACGAGCACCTTGCGCCCGCTCTTGACCACGGGGATCCGCTCCACCACGTTGTGGTTCTGGTTCTGGGGCTTTACGTGGGCCTCCACCTTGTCGAGCGCCTGGGCCAGGCGGTCGGTCTCCACGGGCTTCATGAGGTAATCCACGGCGTCCACGTCAAAGGCCTCGAGGGCGTACTCGCTGTAGGCCGTCACGAACACGACCACGGGCGGGGTCTTGAGCTTGTGGAGGGCCTCCGCCAGCTGCATGCCCGACGTCTTGGGCATCGAGATGTCCAGGAACATGACGTCGACCTTGTCTTCCATGAGCTTCTCAACGGCGCCGCGCGCGCTCGAGGCCTCCGTGATGGAGTCGACGCGACCAGTCTCCTCCAGGAGGTACCGCAGTTCCGAACGAGCCGGGGCCTCATCGTCGACGATCATCGCCCGCAGCATAGAATCACCCGCCTTCCGCCGCGGCAAGCCGCGGCTCCACACCTAGCCTTGGTTCCCAGAGCCCGCACCGCTGAGGTCGCGCGCGGCCCCGGCCAACCGGAGCGTCACGCAGGTGCCCTCACCTGGCTTGGACATGATCTCTACCCCAGATCCCTTGCCATAGAAGCGCTCCACGCGGTCCGCGACGTTGCGGAGCGCCATTCCCGTGCCCTTACCGTCCGTGGCGGGACGGGGCGCGTCGTCCAGGAGCCGTTGCGCGGCCTCCTGGCTCATGCCCAGCCCGTCATCTGCCACAGCCAACAGGATATCATCACCGTCCGTCGCCACATGCACGTCTATGTGCAGGGTTCCCTCGTCCCGCATCGCGTGGCGGACGGAGTTCTCCACGATGGGCTGCACCAGGAAGGACGGCACCATGAGGTTCTCGCAGCCGCGCTCCACGTGCGCCGCCTCGCTGATGCGGTCCTCGCCAAAGCGGGCCTTCTCTATGACCAGGTAGCGCTTGGTCTGCTCCAGCTCGCGCGAGAGCGGGATCAGCGGCGACTCCGAGGCCTCCAGGGTCCGCCGGTAGAAGGTGGAGAACTCGCGCAGGAGGTCGCGGGCGCGGGCGGGGTCCGTGCGGGTGAGGGCCGCGATCGTGTTGAGCGTATTAAAGAGGAAGTGGGGGTTTATCTGCGCCTGCAGGGCCTTGACCTCGGCGCGGGCCGTGAGCTCGGCCTGGCGGTCCAGCTCGTAGTAGGAGAGCTGGGTGGAAAGAAGGTCGCCCAGCCCGGAGGCGATGGCCAGCTGGGTGCGGTCGATGTCCATGCCGCGGCGATAGTAGAGCTTGATGGCGCCCCGCGACCGGTCCTGGACCAGGAGGGGCACGATGATGCCGTAGGCGCGCTCCCCCCTCCGGTCCACCACGATGCCGCGACGCTCCGAGCCGTCCGCGTCCATGGACACGAAGGTCTCCACGCGCTTGCTCTGGAGGACCTCCAGGGTGGGGGCGGTGTTCGCCTGGCCCACCTTGGCCAGCTGTGCGCCATCGCCCACGTAGGCGAGCACGCGCTCGCAGTCCGTGAGGGCGATGGCGCTGGCCGAGGTCTCGGGGAGGAGAAGCGCGCAGATGGCGTTGGCGTTCTGGGGGGTAAGGCCGTCGCGCAGGTGGAGCAGGGTGTTCGACGCCATGGAGAGCGTGCGCTCGGTGGCGCGCGAACGGGTGGGGTCGGGAACCATGTTCAGCGTGGCACCCATGACCATGACGAAGGCCGCGCCCGTGCCCGCGATAATGGCGAGGTCCACGCGCTCGGCGTGAACGCCGTTTGCCAGGAGGGCCGCGAAGGCCACGCCAAGGAGGACCAGGAGCGCGTTTGCGACCTGCGTCGAATGTAGGAGCGACTTGCTCACCGCGCCCACCCCCAACCATGCGCGGATCGGTCGGGCGTGCGCGCCTTCCCCAAGGGCTCGCACGCAAAAAAGAGCAATGCAGGCCACATATGGTAGCGCAAATTCGGCGAACGGTGGGGCTCGCGGCACCAAGGGTGGGCACTAGGGGGTACTCCCCTGCCACCCACCCCATGTCCGGCGCGGCTACTCCAGCGTGATCCCCGGGGTCTTGAGCTCGGCCAGGCGCAGCTCGTAGGCCTCGCGGGCCACGTCCTCGAAGGCCAGGGGCGCGTCGGCGGCGCCCATGGCGTCCAGGAACCACCGCGCGAAGTCCGGGTTCGAGGGCAGGATGGGGCCGATGAGCCAGGTGGCGATCAGGCGGTTGTGCATGAAGCCCTCGGTCTTGCCCTGGAGGTCCAGGCCAAAGCCGTTTGCCGTCACGCGGCAGAAGCAGCAGTCGTCGTTTACGCCCTGCATCTGGGTGAACTGCGCCTTGAAGCCCGTCATCTCGATCGAGGCCTTGCCGCGCACCCCGCCCACGGGCGAGAAGTCCCCCACGAAGACGGCGTCGTAGCGGTTGGGCATCTCCTGGCGGGTCACGAAGTCGAAGATCCCCAGGCAGGGGGTCTCGTTGCCCTCGGGATCCACGATCTTCTTGCCCAGGAGCTCGGCCGCGTTGCCCGTAAAGAGCATGGGCACGCCCGCGTCCGCAAGCTCCAGCAGCCGGTCGCGGTAGGGCATCATGCGGGCGGCCACCTTGACCTGTTGGCTCTCGGTCATGCCTCCCAGGAGCACGCACGACACCTCGTGTGACATGAAGGCGGGCTCCGCCGAGAAGGGCGTGCGCACCACCTCGGCCTGGGGCAGGCAGGCCCGCAGGTACATGAGGTTGCCGTTGTCGCCGGCCTGGTTGCCGAACTCGGGGTAGAGCTCCTCGATCACGATGGGCTTGTTCACAGCGTCTGCGGTCACGTTCGCGCTCATGCCTGCGCCTCCTCGGACTTGATGCGGGCCACCAGGCGGTCGCGGCTCTTCTCCGCGGGGATCTCGTTGTGGATGGCGTGGGAGTAATAGATGGTCTGGGCGTCGCGCCAGCGCACCGCGTCGGCCGCCTCGTCGCCATCGCGCACCAAGGTGACCTTGTTGCGGTCGATGCCAGCCAGCAGCATGCGGAGCAGCATGTCCTGCGAGCGCACGCCCGCGAGCACGATCTGCTGGATGCTGGGGTCGGCCAGGTACTCCAAGTCGGTCTCGTAGATCCAACCCGTGAACTCGGTGGACTTGGTGTCCTTGGCCTTGTAGTAGTCCTCCAGCATGAGGACCACCACCTTGCTGCCAGGCTCGCGCTTGATGTTCGCGAAGCCGCGGGAGCACGCCATGCCGTTCTCGCCCTTGGAGGCGAGGTTCACGATGCGGCGACCGGCCACGACCTTCTCGCTGTAGCGCGAGGTCACGATGCCCACGCCGTCGTTGAGGGCGGCCTGGATCTGCTCGCGTGTGAGGCCCGCGCCACGCGCGGCCACGATGGCACCCAGGAGGTTGTAGAGGTCGGTGATGGAGCCGGCCGAGAAGTGGTACGGGGTCAGCGAGCCGTCGGCTGCCTCGCGCACGGCCATGGTCTGGGCGTCGTAGTCCACGGACTCCACGCGGAAGTCGCTCGCGGGGTTGGTAAGGCCGCAGGAGTCGCAGGTCAGGGCACCGATGTGGCCCAGGTGGCAGTAGCGGTAGGTGAGGTGCCCGCCGCACTCGGGGCAGGCCGTGAGGTCGAGGACGATGTCGTCGGGCTGGGGGGTGTCACCGGGAAGCTCGCAGATGGAGTAATAGGTGCGGTTGGGGTTCTCGGGCGCCAGGCGTCCGGAGATAAGGTCGTCGGCATTGAGGATCAGGCGGCAGTCCTCGGGGATGTAGCGCGAGAGGATGTCGAAGACGTACTCCACGTGGGCGTTGCGGGTAAAGGTGTCGCGGTAGAGGTTGGTGACCACGAGGGCGTCCGGCCGCACGTAGGGCAGGACGGTGCGGGCCGAGCGCTCGTCGAGCTCCAGGACGGCGACGTCGTGGCGGGGACGACCGGAGAGCGTGCAGTCCGAGAGCAGGGTGCTGGCGATACCGGTGTCGATGTTTCCGCCCACGCGGTTGATCAGGGGCTCGCGGCCGGCGTGCTTGAGCATGTCGGCCACGAGGTTGGTGGTCGTGGTCTTGCCGTTGGAGCCGGTAACAAATACGACGTGGCCCGGCCGGCCCACGTGCGCCAGGAAGCGCGGGTCCAGGGCCTCGGCCACCACGCCGGGCAGCTGGCCGCCCGTGCGGTGCATGAGGTGCAGGATGCCCGCCGTGGCCTTGGAAACGAGGAGCGCAAAGCCGTAGCGCAGGCCGCCCACCTCTCTCGATTGCGTCATGGACGTTGCCTTTCGAACGTTGCCTTTCTTATTTGTCGCAGCGGCCGCGCGGGTCGCCTATGGAAGGACATTATCGGTGCTAAGTGCATGCCGGGCCGGTGAGAAAGGCATGCGGATGCATAAAGCGCATATCTGCGCCGGCGGGGGCGGGGCGCCGCGGGGCCGGCGCTGTTCGTCGCGCTCTTCAGGGCCATACTCACCGACAACGGCCCCGAGTTCAGCGCCCCGTACATGATCGAGAACTGGCGCCC
>CADAUA010000022.1 GCA_902791035.1 uncultured Coriobacteriaceae bacterium
CGCCTGCACCATCTACGGCGACTCCTACAACTACGCCATCCCCGGCAACACCATGGGCTTCTGCCTCAACTCCGGCCGCATCGCCGGCGAGAACGCCGCTGCTGCCGTGGCCGAGACCGCTGACTTCGGCGACTTCGACGAGGGCGACGGCGACTGGGACTAGCCCCCACGCGTCCTAAGCCTTAGCTAGGAGGCGGGCGACGCCGCTCGGGGGAGTGGTGCCGCCCGCCTTGGATTAAGGAGAGGTGACTATGAAACTCACTATCGATGGGCGGGAGGTCGAGGCCTGCGAGGGGCAGACGGTGCTCCAGGCGGCCGAGGACGCCGGGATCTTCATCCCGCACCTGTGCGCCCATCCCGACCTCGAGCCCGTGGGCGGCTGCCGCCAGTGCATGGTGTGTGTGGACGGCGCGACCGAGCCCGTGTGCGCGTGCGAGACGCTCGTGCACGAGGGCATGGCAGTGGAGGTCCACGCGCCCGAGGCCGACCGCGTGCGCAAGATGGCCATGCAGCTGATCCTGGCCACGCACCCGGCCGACTGCTCCGGCTGCCCCAAGTTCGGCATCTGCGAGCTGCAGTCCATGTACCAGTTCATGGGCGTGTCGCCCCAGGGCTGGCGCCTCAAGAGCCGCCCGGTGCCCACCGACGAGTCCAACCCGCTGATCACCCACATGTTCACGCGCTGCATCCGCTGCGGCCGCTGCGTGCGCGCCTGCCGCGAGATGCGCGGGGTCAAGGTGCTGGACTACCAGCGCACCGAGGAGGGCATCCGCATCGGGACCGACGGCCACGTGTCGCTCGTTGAGGCCGGCTGCCGCTTCTGCGGCGCCTGCGTGGAGGTCTGCCCCACGGGCTCCATCATCGACGTCCTCAAGTACAGCGACCCCGCCAAGTCCCGCGAGAGCAACGTCGTGCCCTGCCGCGCCGCCTGCCCCGCCCACATCAACGTGCCGGAGTACCTGCGCGCCATCCGCGAGGGCGACTACGACAACGCCGCGAGCATCATCCACGAGCGCGTGCCCTTCCCCGAGGCGCTGGGCCGCGTGTGCACCCACGCCTGCGAGACCGACTGCAAGCACGGCGAGATCAACCAGCCCGTGTCCATCTGCAAGGAGAAGCGCGCCGCCGCGACCTTCGAGTCCGGGGAGTGGAAGGCCAACGTCCGCCACGACCCGCTGACGGGCAAGAGGGTGGCCGTTGTGGGCTCCGGCCCCGCGGGCCTCACCGCCGCCTACTACCTGGCTGGCAAGGGCCACGCCGTGACCGTCTTCGAGGCGAACGAGAAGGCCGGTGGCCAGCTACGCTACGGCATCCCGGCCTACCGCATGCCCGACGACGCCCTGGACCACGAGATCCAGAACATCCTGGAGACCGCCGGCTCCGGCGAGGGTGACCCCACGGGGGCACCCCGCATCGAGCTGCGCTGCGGCGAGCGTGTGGCCCAGCCCAAGGACCTTCTCTCCCAGGGCTTCGACGCCGTCCTTATTGCCCTGGGGACCCACCAGGGCACCGTGCTGCCGACCAAGGGCCACGAGCTCGAGGGCGTGTACGTGAACACGGCCTTCCTCAAGGCCGCCCGCGAGGGCCATCACATGGACGTGTCCGGCAACGTGGTCGTCCTGGGCGGCGGCTCGGTGGCCTATGACTGCGCCCGCACGGCCATCCGCCTGGGCGCCAACGAGGTCCACATGGCCTGCCTGGAGGCCCGTCCCGTCATGACCGCGGCGCTCGACGAGATCGTCGAGGGTGGCGAGGAGGGCGTGATCCTCCACGACGCCTATGGCTTCGACGAGATCATGGAGTCTGCCGAGAAGCCCGGCCACGTGGGCGGTATGCGCATCAGGAAGATCGCCAAGTTCTACTTCGACGAGAACCACCGCGCCGTCACGGAGTTCGTGCCGGGCGGCGAGCTGGAGATCCCCTGCGACCATGTGATCTTTGCCGTGGGACAGAAGCCCGAGGGCACGACCGAGATGGGCCTCGAGCTCACCCACGGCCCCTACATCGTGGCGGACGCCACCTGCGCCACCAGCGCTGAGGGCGTCTTTGCCGCTGGCGATGTCGTGACCGGCACCAAGACCATCATCGGTGCCATCGCCCAGGGCCGCACGGCGGCCGAGTCCATCGACCGCTACCTTGGCGGCGACGGCGACATCACCGAGCACCTGGCCCGCGCCCAGCGCCACGACCCCTTCATCGGGCGGCGTCCCGGCTTTGGCAAGGAGCCCCGCCTGGAGCCCAAGGTGGGTGCGGCCGCGGAGCGCAGGACCCACTTCTGCCAGTACGAGGAGGCCTTCGACGACGCCACGGCGCATGCCGAGGCCGACCGCTGCCTCCAGTGCGACCTGCGCCTGGACGTGACCCGTCCGCGCCTGTGGAACGAATACTAGGGAGGGAGGCACACATGGACAAGCTCTACGTCAACTTCATGCCGCAGTACGCGGATGCCCCCGTTTCGCTGTGGCTGCTCAGGAAGCACGTTGGCGAGGCCGCGAAGGCAGCCGTCGAGGCGGTGGCCGCGGGCACCCAGCTGCGTCTGCTCCTGCCTGCCGGCGCCTCCGAGACCGCAGCCGAGCTGACGGCCGCCATCGCCGCCGCCGGTGTGGGCACCCGCGTGGTTAGGGGCTCCGACCCCGACGACGAGGCCGAGGCCAAGCCGGCCGATGTGATCGTGACCCTCAACCGGGCCGACTTCGGCTTCGTGTACACGAACGACCGCGCCGCGGCGCAGGTCTTCTCGGGCAACAAGCCCGTCCCCGCCCACCACAACGGCGAGGTGACCTACGACGGCAAGATGGCCCCCAAGCTGGTCTCGGGCGAGGCCTGGCTGCGCGGTGCCGGCGTGCTTGCCGGCGAGGGCACCTACGTCTCCATCGTGAGCCCCGACGGCGCCTACGCCGAGCCGGTCGAGCTCGCGGCTGGTGCCACGGGCGCCGACGTCGTGGCCGCCTCCGGCGTGGATGCGGCCGAGGTCAAGGCACTCTATCTGGGCTTCCCCACGTCCGTCTTCGTGCCGGCGGCCAAGCTCGGCGAGCCGCTGGACCTCTCGGCGGGCTGCGACGCGATCCGGGTGTACACCACCAAGAACTGCATGGCCGCCGCCATGGACCGCATCGCCAAGGGCTGGCGCAAGGAGTCCTGCGGCCACTGCGTGTTCGGCCACGAGGGCTCCTGGCAGATCGCCACGATCTTCGGCGACATCGTGAGCAAGCGCGGCCAGGCAAACGACCTGGATACGCTCGGCAACCTCTGCCCCGTGATGGCCAAGAACACCATCTGCGACGTGGACGCCACCCTGGCGCGCACGACCCAGCAGGCCATCGAGCTCTTTGGCGACGAGATCCGCGCCCACTACACAGGCGCCAAGACCTGCCCCTCGGGGGAGTGCGCGGCCTACAAGACCTACCACATCCTCGTGTCCAAGTGCGTGGGCTGCGGCGAGTGCCTCAAGGCCTGCGACGACGGCGCGATCCTGGGCAAGGCCGACTTCGTCCACGTGATCAACCAGGCCAAGTGCACCCAGTGCGGGCAGTGCCGCGAGGCCTGCAAGTACGGGGCGGTCGTGCGCGCGGGCGCCAAGAAGCCCAAGACCCCGCCGAGGCCCATCCCCTGCAGGGTCCACGCGTAGCGCGACGAGCTCGCGGGTTTGTTCGTATGGAGCGGCGTTCGGGTTGTCCGGGCGCCGCTCTCTTGTGTCACGCCACCTCGGTCCTGGGTGTCACGCCACCTCGGTCCTGGGTGTCACGCACTAGGCCTCCTCGGGGTCGGGACTGGGAGGGGAAGGGATGGTTAGAACAGGCTATTTGTTCTTGGCTTCCCGCGCCCGTACCCGCTGAAGCTTCGACTGGCTCTCGGGCCACTGGGATGGGACAGCGGGTGCGGGATGCCCACTTGGCTGCTATCCACTGTCACCTGGCTATCCAGGGGCCGCCACTTGACTTCTGCCTACTGACACCTGCGCGCTGCTCCCCGCCGCTCGCCCCCATCCGTGCAGCATCGGTGAAGCCTTGACACACGGCCGAAATCTGGGTAGAGTTCAGCTCGTAACGTAGCTGTTAGTCGTAGGAAGTGGGGTGGAACGTCTCGCCCCGCTTCCTTTCTGTATGTCTCCGCAAAATGGGGAACGAGGGAGGGAACGTGCCAGAGGGAGGGAACATGCCCGAGGGAGCCAAGGCGCCGCAGGACGCCGCGCGCGACAAGATCCTGGAGGCCCTGGAGGCCAAGGCGCCTGCGCACGACGTGGACGTCGTGGACGTGGAGGTCGTGGGCACGGCGAAGCTGCCGACCGTCCGCGTCCGCATCGATCATGCGGACGAGAGTCTGGCCACGATCAGCCTCGACGAGGTGACCGAGCAGACGGCCTGGATCTCGGAGGCGCTCGACGAGCTGGACCCCTTCCCGGGCTCCTTCACGCTGGAGGTGTCGTCGCCCGGCATGAGCCGCCCGCTGCGCCGCCCCCACGACTTCGAGCGCTTTGCCGGCGAGGACGTCCAGCTCTCGACCACGGCCACCGAGGGTCGGCGCCGCTACACCGGGCGCCTCGAGGGCTATGACGCCGGTGCCTCCGCCGTCCTTCTCAGCGTGGATGGCGAGTCCCTGAGCATCCCGCTCGACCAGGTCCGCTCCTGCAAGATCAAGCCCAACTTCGACACCCCGTCCACCAAGAAGGCCAAGTAGCCCACAAGCCGATCGCGACGAGCCGGCCCCGGCGGCCCGACCAAGGCCGCGCGGCACGGTCCCGGCGGCCCGACCCAAACGACCAGAAAGGAACCAACCCACATGGCATCAGAGATGATGGAGGCGCTCATCGCCCTCTGCCAGGAGAAGCACATCGACGAGCTCTACCTCCTCGACCGCCTGGAGCAGTCGCTGGCCAAGTCCTACGCGGACGTCCTGCACCTGCCCTTTGGCGCCAAGGTCACGATCGACCGCACCACCGGCAAGGTCTACGTGTACGAGCTCATCCCGCGCGACGACTCCATGAACGAGGAGGGCGAGTACACCGAGTTCGACGAGAAGGACGTGACCCCGCCCGACACCTCGCGCATCGCCGCCCAGCACGCCAAGGCCGAGATCCGCGCCATCGTGCGCGACGCCGCCCGCCAGCAGATCTACGAGGAGTTCTCCGACCGCGTGGGCGACATCATCACCGGCACGGTCCTGCAGACCACGCCCGACTTCACCATCCTCAAGATCCGCGAGGGCGTGGAGGCCGAGCTGCCCCACTTCGACCAGCGCCGCTTCCCCGAGGAGCGCAACGAGCGGCCCCAGGGCGAGCGCTACATGCACAACCAGCGCCTCAAGGCCATCATCATCGACGTGCGCGACCCCAACACCCTCCAGCCCACGGTCCGCGGCGAGCACCAGCGCCCGCCCATCGTGGTCTCCCGCACCCATCCCGACCTTATCCGCCGCCTCTTCGAGCTCGAGGTGCCCGAGGTCTACGACGGCGTGGTGGAGGTCCGCTCGGTGGCCCGCGAGCCCGGCGTGCGCTCCAAGGTGGCCGTGAGCTCCAACGACCCGCACCTGGACCCGGTGGGCGCCTGCGTGGGTCCCAAGGGCTCCCGCGTGCGCACGGTCGTGTCCGAGCTGCGCGGCGAGCGCGTGGACGTGGTGCTTTGGTCCGACGACGCGGCCCGCTGCGTGGCGGCCGCCCTCTCGCCTGCCAAGGTCAGCCGCGTGATCGTGGACCCCGACGACAACTACGCAACCGTGATCGTCCCCGACGACCAGCTCTCGCTGGCCATCGGCAAGGAGGGCCAGAACGCCCGCCTGGCCGCCCGGCTCACGGGCTACCACATCGACATCAAGAACGAGTCGCTCGCGGCCGGCGTCCTGCGCGACGTGACGCACACCACCTCCGCCCCCAAGGAGGACGACGTGGTGGAGGAGGAGGGCTCGCACCGCTGCGAGTACGTGAGCCCCGACGGTGTCCGCTGCCGCAACATGGCGCGCCCCGGCTCCCGCTACTGCGGCGTGCACGAACGCGTGGCTGCAGCCGAGGTCTCCGACGACCCGGACTCCCTCATCTAGCACACTGACGGCCGGTGGCCCCACGCAGGGGACGCCGGTCTCGCACGGAAGGCATCACGATCACGTCCGCGGGGTCTGACCCGCATCGGAAGGTTGGTTACATGGCAAAGACGCGCGTTCACGACCTCGCCAAGGAATACGACATGACGAGCAAGGAGATGCTGGACCATCTGCGGGACATGAAGATCCCCGCCAAGTCCGCCTCCTCCACGCTCGAGGATGCGTACGTGTCCATCGTGCGCAAGCAGCTCAAGCCCATCCTGGAGGCCCGTGCCGCCGAGATCGAGGCAAAGAAGAGGGCCGCGGAGGCCGAGAAGGCCGAGGCAGCCCGCAAGGCAGCCGAGGAGGCCGAGAAGGCCCGTCTCGAGGCGGAGGCCCGCCGCGAGAAGGAGCGTGCCGAGGAGGAGGCCAAGCGCCGCGCCGCCGAGGAGGCCCGCAGGAAGGCCGAGGCCGAGAAGCGCGAGGCCGAGCGCCGCGCCGCCGAGGAGGCCGAGCGCAACCGTGTGAAGGACAACGCCCCCAAGAGCGTGCCCTCCTTCACCTCCCTCCTCGACCAGATCGCCCAGCAGGAGAAGGTCCTCAAGCAGCAGGAGGAAGAGGCCGCCAGGAAGAAGGCCGAGGCGCGCCAGGAGCGCCAGGAGCGCCGTCCGCGTGGCGAGCGCCCCGAGCGTGGCGACCGCCCGCAGCGCGGCGACCGTCCCGAGCGTGGAGAGCGTCCCGCCCGCGGCGAGTCCGCGGCGCCGGCCCCGTCCGCCGGTGGCCGCTTTGCCCCTGCACCGCGCAACGACGCCCCCGCCTCCGAGAGCGAGGGCCGCGGCCGTCGTGGCAACAAGCGCCCCAACCGTCGCGGTGGCGACGAGGGCGAGGACCGCTACAGCCGCATGGCCCGCGAGGCCGAGGCCTACAACCGCTCCAAGGTGCTCGAGGACGCCCGCGAGGCCGTGGAGGAGGCGTCCCGCGAGTCCACGGGCAGCCGTCGCCGCCGCAAGGAGCGCCGCAAGAAGCAGCAGGCCGAGGCCGCCCAGGAGAAGCGCATCGAGGAGGCCATAGCCAACGACCAGGACCTCTCGCAGCTCGACACCGTCAAGGTGCCCCAGGGCTCCACGGTCCAGAAGCTGGCCGAGCTTCTCGGCGTGCCGGCGAACGACATCATCAAGCGCCTCTTCCTGCTGGGCACCCCGCTCACCCTCACCGAGTCCATGTCCGATGACCTTATCGAGCTTGTGGCCGACGACCTCGGCCGCGACGTCAAGGTGATGACCAAGGAGGAGGAGAACTCCTTCACCTTCTACGACGACCCCAAGGACCTCAAGCCGCGCCCGCCCGTGGTCACCGTCATGGGTCACGTGGACCACGGCAAGACGAGCCTGCTCGACGCAATCCGCCACACCGGTGTGGCCGCGGGCGAGGCCGGCGGTATCACGCAGGCCATCGGCGCCTCCCAGGTAAAGATCAACGACCGCGTGATCACCTTCATCGACACCCCCGGCCACGAGACCTTCACGGCCATGCGTGCCCGCGGTGCCAAGGTTACCGACATCGTCATCCTGATCGTGGCGGCCGACGACGGCGTCATGCCCCAGACGGTCGAGTCCATCAACCACGCCCGCGCCGCAGGCGTGCCCATCGTCGTGGCCGTGAACAAGATCGACAAGCCCGGTGCCAACCCCGACCGCGTGCGCCAGGAGCTCACCAAGTACGAGATCATCCCCGAGGAGTGGGGTGGCCAGAACATGTTCTGCGACATCTCCGCCAAGAAGAAGATCGGCATCGACAACCTGCTCGAGTCGGTCCTCCTGGAGGCGGACGTCCTGGAGCTCAAGGCCAACCCCGACACCTTCGCCTCGGGCAACGTCCTGGAGGCCAAGCTGGACCGCGGCCGCGGCCCCGTGGCCACCGTCCTCATCACTCGCGGCACCCTGCACGTGGGCGACGCGCTGGTGGCAGGTATGGCCTTTGGTCGCGTGCGCGCCATGCTGGACCCCAAGGGCAACCCCGTGACCGAGGCCAAGCCCTCCGACCCGGTGGAGATCCTGGGCCTGCAGAGCGTCCCCATGGCCGGCGACGAGTTCCGCGTGTTCCAGGATGACCGCGACGCGCGCGCCCTGGCCGACGAGCGCGCCCTCAAGGCCCGCATCGAGGAACAGAACAAGGTCAAGCACGTCACGCTGGAGAACCTCTTCTCCACCATGGCGGACGCGGACGTCAAGGAGCTCAACCTCATCATCAAGGCCGACGTCCAGGGCTCCATCGAGGCCCTTCAGGACTCGCTCGACAAGATGGACCAGTCCGAGGTCCGCATCAACACGATTCACTCCGCCGTGGGTGCCATCACCGAGACGGACGTCACCCTGGCCGACGCCTCCAACGCCATCATCATCGGCTTCGGCGTGCGTCCCGACGGCAAGGCCCGCGCGCAGGCCGAGCAGGCCGGCGTGGAGATCCGCACCTACAGCGTGATCTACAAGGCCATCGAGGACATCAACGCCGCCCGCGTGGGCATGCTCAAGCCCACGACCGAGGAGGTCCAGACTGGCACCGCCGAGGTCCGCGACACCTTCAAGGTGCCCAAGGTCGGCATCGCCGCGGGCTGCATGGTCAACGAGGGCGAGATCGGCCGCGACGACTCCGTGCGCCTGGTGCGCGACGGCATCGTGGTCTACGAGGGCAGGATCGCGTCGCTTCGCCGCTACAAGGACGACGTCAAGTCCGTCAAGGCGGGCTACGAGTGCGGCATGGGCCTGGAGAACTTCCAGGACATCCACCCCGGCGACGTCATCGAGGCCTACCGCATCGAGGAGGTCGCCCGCACCGAGTAGGTAGCAAAGAGGTTAGAACATCTGTCCGGTGCCGTGTTTGACGCGGCACCGGATGGGTATACACACTCCAACGCTGCCGACCGGAGGGGGAACCATGAAGCAGAACCAGCATTCCCGCAAGAACAACGAGCAGGCGCGCGAGAAGCTCGCGAGCATCCTGCTCTTCGAGATCTCCGACCCCGACCTGGCCCTCGTGACCCTCACGGGCGTCGAGGTCTCGGTCGACAAGTCCATCGTGCGCGCCTACGTGAGCTGCGAGCGCGAGCGCTACGAGTCCGTGGCTGCGGCGCTCCAGCGCGCCAAGGGCCGCATCCGCTCGCTCCTGGGCAAGTCGCTGGGCTGGCGCGTGACGCCCGAGCTCGCCTTCCAGATCGACACGACGACCGACGAGGCCGAGCGCATCACCGAGGCCCTCAAGGTCGTGCCGCCCACGATCGGGGTCGAGAAGGACGAGAACGGCTATCCCATCGTGCCCGAGGCCCCAGAGGGGGAGGATGGGGAGCCGAACGAGGGAGAGGCACCTGTCGCGCGATGAACGTCCCGGACTTCATGGGTCAGCTGGCCGTCTTCGACCAGTTGACCGACCTCATAGACTCCGTCTCCACGGTGGCCATCTGTGCCCACACGTCGCCCGACGGCGACGCGATTGGCTCCGGGCTGGCGCTGGCGGAGGTCATACGGCGCCACTGGCCCGAGAAGTCGGTCACCAACCTCCTGGCCGACCCGGACCCCGTGCCACGCACCTACCAGTTCCTGCCCGGGGCTGATGCCTTCGTGCACGTGGCGGACTACGTCGGGGACCCGGATCTCTTCGTGTGCGTGGACCTCTCCGCGCCCAAGCGCCTGGCGGATGCCGAGGCCGTGATGCGCCGAGCCCACCACGTGGCCGTTATGGACCACCACCCCTCGGGTGAGCCCTTCTGGGAGGTGGGGGTCGTCCGCCCGGGGGCCGCGGCTGCCGGCGTCATCGTGACTGAGTACGCCATGCACCTGGGCTGCGGCATCACGCCGGAGATGGCCCAGTGCCTGCTCTGTGCCATCGTGACGGACACGGGGCGCTTCCAGTACCAGAACGCGGACGGGGAGTCCTTCGAGTGCGCGAGCGCCCTGGTGGAAGCAGGGGCGTCGCCAGCGGAGGTGGCCCTCAGGGTCTACCAGAGCGACCGCCTGTCCTACCTGCACCTGGCCGCTGCCGTGATGAGCCGCATCACCACCTTCGCCCACGGCCGCATAGCCTACAGCTACGCGACCTCCGCGGACCTTGACAAGTACGACGTGCCCCTCGGCGAGTGCGACGGCCTCATCGACCTCGTGCGTTGCGTGGAGGGGAGCGAGGTGGCCCTCTTCCTCAAGGAGGTGCCCGGCGGCAAGGTCCGCGGCAACCTGCGCAGCAAGTGCGAGAAGGACGTCTCGGCCATCGCGCGGCAAATGGGCGGCGGCGGGCACGTTGCTGCCGCGGGCTTCACGGTGGAGGGCGACGTGGACCAGGCCCTCCAGGCAGTGCTCCCCATGCTCGTGGGCCTCTTCCCGGACGAGCTCGGGGCCGCCCGGTGAGGCGGGGGGAGAGCGGGCTCTGCGCCCTTCTTGCCGTGGACAAGCCCGTGGGTATGACCAGCCACGACGTGGTCTCACACGTGCGCCGCGCCCTTGGCGAGCGCCGCGTGGGCCATGCGGGGACGCTGGATCCCCTGGCCTCGGGGCTTCTTGTGGTGGGCGTGGGCCAGGCCACACGGCTCATGGGGCTTCTCACGCTCGACCGCAAGGGGTACCGTGCCAGCATCGCCTGGGGCGAGGAGCGGGCGACCGACGATGCCGAGGGCGAGGTGGTCCGCACGGCACCGGCGCCCGAGTGGGTGCTCGACGAGGCCCGGGCGACCGAGGTCGTGGCAGGCCTCGTGGGCGAGTGCGACCAGGTGCCGCCGGCCTACAGCGCCATCAGCGTGAACGGCAAGCGGGCCTACGCCCGGGCACGCTCGGGCGAGGACGTAGAGCTCCCGGCCCGGCACGTGACCATCCACGAGGCTCGGCTCCTCTCGGTGGGGGAGCGCGAGGATGGGACGCCCGTGTGGCAGGTGGACTTGCTCGTGTCCAAGGGGACCTACGTGCGCAGCATCGCGCGCGACCTGGGGCGCGCCCAGGGGTCTGCGGCCTACCTCTGCGGCCTCAGGCGCCTCATAGCGGGCGACGTCACGCTCGCGGACGCGGTTCCGCTCGCGGAGCTGGAGGCCCAGGGGCCGGCCATCCTCGAGGACCGCGCGCTCGACCCGGTACGGGCCCTGGGGCTCCCGGTGCGCGAGCTCGGTGAGCGGGAGCTCGGGGCCGTCCGATGCGGCCGTAGGATCGCCGCCTCGTCGGACGCGGACCGGGTGGCCCTCGTGCGCGACGGGGCCCTCTACGGCGTGTGGAGGAGGCAGGGGTCCTGGCTAGTGAGCGAGCTCAACCTGCCCGAGGGCGTGAGGGGAGTGAGGGCATGAGCAGCGAAGCTTGCACGAAGGCGTCAGCAGCCCGTGGGGCGTGGGCTGCCCCCATGCCGCTCTCGCCCGAGGCGGCGCGTAAGCTCGTGGAGGAGTCGCTTCTTGCCACGGCGCAGCTGGGTCGCGAGGTGGCAGTCCCTGGTGGGCGGGCCTACCTAGCGCCGGGCGTGGAGCTGGGGGCGGACAGGCCCTTCGTCTGTGCCATCGGGGCCTTCGACGGCCTCCACCTGGGGCATCGGGCCCTCGTGGCGGCGGCTCGCGAGGACGCGCATCGGCGCGGGGTGCCGCTCGCGGTGGTGACCTTCGACCCCGACCCGGCGGAGGTCCTCTCCAGCCGCTCGCCCGAGCGCCTCCTCCAGGACGAGGATCGCGTGCGGGCCCTGGCCTCGCTGGGGCCGGACGCCGTGGTGGTCCACGACTTCACGCGGTCCTTCTCCCAGCTTGGCTACGAGGCATACGTAAAGGACGTGCTCTCCGCGGCGGCGCGGCCGGTCTCCCTCCACGTGGGGACGAACTTCACGATGGGGAGGGGCGGGGCAGGCTCGCCTACCGACCTAGCAGCGCTCGGCGAGCGTATGGGCTTCGACGTGACTGGCCACGACCTGGTGGCGGACGGCGGCGAGGCGGTCTCTGCCACGAGGGTGCGCAGGCTCCTGCGCGCAGGCGGCGAGGACGGCCTGGCCACGGCCGCGCGGCTCCTTGGCCGCTGCCCCTACGTGCGCGGCGTGGTGGAGCATGGCCGCGGCGAGGGGACGGGCTTCGGCTTCCCCACGGCAAACGTGACTCTCGACCCGCGGGACTGCGTTCCAGCCCAGGGGGTCTACGCCTGCTGGTACGTGGGCGAGGACGGTCGGGCCTGGTCTGCCGCGGTGAACGTGGGCGAGCCGCCGACCTTCTCCACCGACGCGCGGCCCATGCTGGAGGCCAACCTGGTCGGCTTCTCCGGGGACCTCTACGGCGCCACGGCCCGGGTGGTCTTCGTGCGGTGGCTGCGGGGCTCGCGCCGCTTCGACTCGCTCGAGGAGCTGGAGCGCACGGTCCTGGGAAACATCGACTGGGTGCGCCAGAACCTGGGCGGGTCCTGCGTGGAGGTCCCCGCGTGTGCGGAGGGTCCGGCGTGCGTGGGCGCCGGCTCGGCCCCCACTACCAGCGAGGCTGGCGGGCATGGTGGTCGCCCATGATCACCGACGAGGACAAGGAGCGCGTCCGCCAGGCCACGGACATCGTGGCCCTCATTGGCGAGACGGTGGAGCTCCGCCAGCGGGGCCAGGAGTTCTGGGGCTGCTGCCCCTTCCACGGGGAGAAGACCCCCAGCTTCAAGGTCAACCCTGCCACGGGGCTCTGGCACTGCTTTGGCTGCGGGCAGGGGGGCGACGTCTTCTCCTACGTGCAGAAGCGCGAGAACCTGGAGTTCCCGGACGCCATCCGCTACCTGGCCGACCGAGCCGGGATCGAGCTCCAGGAGGAGCGCGACGCCAGCCGCGGCCCCAAGCGCAACCGCCTGATCGACTGTCTCACGGAGACCGAGTCCTTCTATGCCATGATGCTCATGCGGGGCAAGACCGCAGGCGAGGCCCGCAAGTACCTGTCCGGCCGCGGCTTCGGGTCGGACGTGTGCCGTCGCTGGAAGCTTGGCTACGCCCCCGGACGCGGGTCGCTCGTGGCCCACCTGCGCGAGAAGGGCTTCTCGGTGCAGGAGATGGTCGCAGCCGACGTGGCCACCCAGCGGGGTGGTCGCGTGCAGGACCGCTTCTGGGACCGGGTGATGTTTCCCATCCACGACGAGCGCGGTCGCACCATAGCCTTCGGCGGGCGCTACATCGTCAAGCGCGAGAACACCGGCAAGTACCTCAACACGCGCGACACGGCCGTCTTCAACAAGCGAAAGCACCTCTTTGCCTACGACCGGGCCAAGGACGGCATGGCGGCCACGGGCAAGGCCATCGTGTGCGAGGGGTACACGGACGTGATCGCCATGCACGAGGCCGGCTTCACGAACGCGGTGGCCGCCCTGGGCACGGCCTTCGGCATCGACCACGTGCGCCTGATGGAGCGGCAGCGCGTGCGCGAGATCGTGTGCATGTTCGATGGCGACGAGGCAGGCCAGCGCGCGGCCGAGCGTGCCGTGCAGTTCATAGACAAGACCGAGGCGGCCCTCACCTGCGTGGTCCTGCCGGGAGGCCAGGACCCCATGGAGTTCCTGGCGTCGCACACGCGCGAGGAGATGGCGGCCCAGATAGGCGCCGCGCGGCCCCTCATGGACTTCGTCTTCGAGAAGCGCCTGGCCGCTGCCGACCTCTCCACGCCCGGGCGCAGGGTCAAGGTCCTGGAGGACATGTGCAAGGTCCTGGCCCCCCTCAAGGACTCGGTCCTCCTGGGGGAGTACGCGACCCGCCTGGCCGACGGCCTGGGACTGGACGCCGACGAGGTGGCTCGCAGGATCAAGGCCACGCCCGTGGCGCGCGACGACGCGCAGGGGGATGGCCGGTCCGGCTCGTGGGGCGACGACCGAGGCGGGTCGCGCGGGGCGGGGCGGCCGGGCTCCGGCTCATGGCAGTCGCGGCAGGCGACGCCGGCGGCGCCCCAGCGGGGCGGAGGGCCGTCGGGTGGCTGGGACGCGCTCCCTGCGGAAGCCTACGACTATAGTGCCGGCTACGACGACGGATCCTTGTCGGCAGGCTACCTGCCTCCCGAGGCCGAGGGTCAGGGCGTGGTCACGGCCACGGCACCGGCGGCTCCGCAGGGCTCGTGGGGAGCTGCGGGGAGCGCCGGAGGCTCGTGGGCGGCGCAGGGCGGTGCCGGCGGCTCGTCCTTCTCTACCGCTCTCTCTGCCGACGAGCGCGTGCAGGTGGCCTCCGAGCGGGAGCTCCTGTGTGCCATGGCCACGCGGATGGGCGACGTCCGGCCCTACGAGGACCGGATTGCTGGCCTGAGCTGGGCGGACGGGCGGCACGAGGCCATGGCCTGGGCCATGCTCGCTGCACCCGAGGGGTCCACGCCTGCCCAGCTCGTTGCCGCGGCAACGGCCGTGGTCCCCGAGGCTCCGGGGATCCTCTCGGGTGGCCGGGCGGCGGACGCCGGGGGCGAGGGCAAGCTCGTGGGCCTTCTCGTGGACACGGTGGAGCTCTACTCCTGCAAGCGGCAGGTGCGGCAGATCCGCGCGAAGATGCGTGGTGCCACGGGTGAGGCTGCCGACGGGCTCTTCGAGCGCGCCATCGAGCTCAAACGGCGGGTGAACGAGCTTTCCCAGAAAGTTTCTGGGGTTGAAAGTGACTGATTTCGGGTAGCATCCTCTAGGTTACCGACTCAAAGGGGCGCATGTGACAGCAAACAAGTCCAAGGGCGACGTCAAGCTCAGCGAGGAACTCAACCAGGTCGTGGAGGGGCTCGTGGCCACCTCCGCGTCGAAGTCGGGGAGCGTGAGCGAGGACGACATCCAGGTGGCCCTGAAGGACGTGGATGTGGATGGCGACGAGCTGTCCGACGTCTACGACGCGCTGAGGGACCGCGGGGTCGACATCACGACCTCCGGCACCGCCGAGGTGAACGTGAGCGACTTCTCGCTCGACGATGATGGCGACGACGGCTTTGGCGACGACGGCTTTGGCGATGACGACTTCGGCGAGGAGGACGACCTCGACGAGGACGGCGAGGAGCGCGACATGGAGGCCGTGAGCGAGGCCAAGGCCGTCAAGGAGGCCCTGCGCTCCGTCCCCAAGGCCAAGACCAGCAAGCCCAAGCGCTCGAGCCGCGCCCGTGCCCACCGCCAGGACACCTCGACGGTCATGCTCACGGGCGACCCCGTGCGCATGTACCTCAAGGAGATCGGAAAGGTAGACCTTCTCACCGCCGACGAGGAGGTCCACTTGGCCATGAAGATCGAGGCCGGTGCCGAGGCCACGGAGAAGCTCGAGGCCGCCGAGAACGGCGAGATCGAGCTCACGCGCTCCGAGCAGCGCCGCCTCATGCGGATCGAGCAGGTGGGCCTGGACGCCAAGCAGCAGCTCATCTCCGCCAACCTCCGCCTGGTCGTGTCCATCGCCAAGCGCTACGTGGGCCGCGGCATGCTCTTCCTGGACCTGATCCAGGAGGGCAACCTGGGCCTCATCCGCGCGGTCGAGAAGTTCGACTACACCAAGGGATTCAAGTTCTCCACCTACGCCACCTGGTGGATCCGTCAGGCCATCACCCGCGCCATCGCCGACCAGGCCCGTACCATCCGCATCCCCGTGCACATGGTCGAGACCATAAACAAGCTCATCCGCGTGCAGAGGCAGCTGCTCCAGGACCTGGGGCGCGACCCCACGCCGGAGGAGATCGGCGAGGCCATGGGCATGAGCGCCGACCGCGTGCGCGAGATCCAGAAGATCAGCCAGGAGCCCGTGTCGCTCGAGACGCCCATCGGCGAGGAGGAGGACTCCCAGCTGGGCGACTTCATCGAGGACTCCACGGCCGTCGCGCCGCCCGACGCCGCGAGCGACTCCATGCTGCGCGAGCAGCTGGACCAGGTGCTGGACTCCCTGGCAGACCGCGAGCGCAAGGTCATCAAGTTCCGCTTTGGCCTGGAGGACGGCCACCCGAGGACCCTCGAGGAGGTGGGGCGCGAGTTCGGCGTCACGCGCGAGCGCATCCGCCAGATCGAGTCCAAGACCCTGGCCAAGCTGCGCCATCCCAGCCGGTCCGGCAAGCTCAAGGACTACATCGAGGAGTAGGGTCCAGCAGGGCAGAAGAAACAGCACGGCGGCGGCGTCCCGGGCGGGGCGCCGCCGCTCTTGTGGGTGGGGTGGAAGAAGGGCAGGCCCGGGAAGGATCTCCCGCATAGGGCCGGCTAAGCGTCCTGACCTTCTCGCCGCGGGACGATCCTCCCGCTTATGGCCGGCTAAGCGTCCCGACCTTCCCGCAGCGGGAAGAGTCCCCCGCATAGGGCCGGCTAAGCGTCCCGACCTTCCCGCAGCGGGAAGAGTCCCCCGCATAGGGCCGGCTAAGCGTCCGAGGTTTCCCGATGGGGAAGAATCTCCCGCTTAGACAGCGCTAAGCGTCCCGACCTTCCCGCAGCGGGACGATCCTCCCGCTTAGGGCCGGCTAACCGTCCCGACCTTCCCGCAGCGGGAAGAGTCCCCCGCTTAGGGCCGGCTAAGCGTCCTGACCTTCCCGCCGCGGGACGATCCTCCCGCTTATGGCCGACTAAGCGTCCGTGGTTTCCCTGCAGCAGCGAGGTCCTCGCCCACCCTGGGCTAGAATGGTTCCGTTCGCCCATCTCCCGGGAGGTTCCGCATGCCCAAAGTCTCCGTCATCGTTCCCGTATACAACGTGCAGCGCTACTTGCGCGGCTGCCTCGACTCCATCCTCGCGCAGACCATGCGGGACCTCGAGGTCGTCTGCGTGAACGACGGCTCCACCGATGCCTCGCGCGACATCATCGAGGACTACCTCCACCGTGATCCCCGCGTCCGCGTGGTCGACAAGGCCAACGCGGGCTATGGCGCGGGCATCAACGACGGCTTCGCGGCCGCCACGGGCGAGTGGCTGACAATCCTGGAGCCCGACGACCTCTTCCCGCACGACGCCTGCCAGCTCATGTACGAGGCCTGTGTGGCCGATGACCTGGACTTCCTCAAGGCAGACGCCTCCGTGTTCTGGGGCGAGGGACAGACCTATCGCGAGGAACCCGCACCCACCTCACCCGACCGCGCCTCCTACGAGCACGTCTTCGACCCATCCGCCAATCCCGGTGCGCGCTTCTCGCGTGCGGGCCAGCCCGGCATGTACCGCGCGAGCTTTATCCGCGACAAGGGCATCCGCCTGCACGAGTCCGCCGGCGCCTCCTTCCAGGACACCGGCCTCTGGGCCCAGTGCATGTTCGTGGGGACGCGCGCCCGCTTCCTGGACCGCGTGTGCTACCTGATCCGCCGCGACAACCCCGACAGCTCCGAGAAGGACCGTCGCAAGGTCTACACCATATGCGACGAGTGGGACTTCATCCGCAGCCGCATCGACGAGCTGTCGGTCCCGCACCCGGACGAGTGCGCGCGGTCGAGCGCCTGGTTCCGCTTCCGGGGCTACCGCTGGAACCTTGACCGCATCGCAAGCGACAAGTGCCTGGAGTTCCTGGAGCGCTTCTCGGCGGACTTCCGCAAACTGGACGAGGCGGGCGAGCTCGACCGTAGCTACTTCGAGGCCGAGGAGGTGGCCTGGCTGCAGGAGGTCATGGCCTCGCCGGAGCTTGTCTACTGGCGGCAATACGCGCACCGCGATGAGCTCGAGGACCTTCGCGCCCAGGTGGGTCGGCTCGCCGCCGAGCGCGACCAGGCAGTGGCCGAGCGCGACCAGGCGGCCCATGACCGCGACGAGGCCAACCGCCGTGCGCAGGAGCTCCAGGCCAAGGTCGACGAGGTCTACGCCTCCCACAGCTACCAGGTGGGGCACGCCCTCCTCACCCCGTTGAGCGCCATCCGCCATGCGGGGGACAAGCGATGAGCGGGGAGAGCGCTGGCGGCGAGGCGAGGGGACGGCGTGGCGCTAACCAGCCCTACGACCTTCTTGTCGTGGGTGCCGGGCTCTTTGGTGCCGTGGTGGCCCGCGAGGCCCTGGACCGCGGCCTTCGCGTGCTCGTGGTGGATCGCCGCAAGCACATCGCCGGCAACTGCTACACGGCCAGGGTGGAGGGAATCGAGGTGCACCGCTACGGGGCCCACATCTTCCGCACCAACGACCGCGACACCTGGGACTACTTCACCCGCTTCTGCGAGTTCAACAACTTCGTCAACTCGCCCGTGGCGAACTTCCACGGCGAGCTCTACAACCTGCCCTTCAACATGAACACCTTCCACGAGCTCTGGGGCGTGGTCACGCCGGCTGAGGCCCAGGCCAAGGTTGCCAGCCAGTGCGTGCCGTGCGACGACCCACAGAACCTGGAGGAGTTCGTGCTCTCGCGTGCCGGTCGAGACATATACGAGAAGCTCGTGAGGGGCTACACCCAGAAGCAGTGGGGCAAGCCCTGCACGGAGCTGCCCGCCTCGCTCATGCGTCGCATCCCCCTGCGCTGGACCTATGACAACAACTACTACCGCGACCGCTACCAGGGCATTCCCGTCGGCGGCTTCACGGCAGCCATCGGCCGCATGCTGGAAGGGGCGGACGTCCGCCTGGGCGTGGACTTCTGCGCCAGCTTTGACGAGCTTTCCGCCCAAGCCCCGCTCGTGGTCTACACCGGGGCCGTCGACGAGCTCATGGGCTTCTCGCTGGGGGCGCTCGGCTACCGCGGCCTGCGCTTCGAGGAGGAGCTGCTCGACTGCGAGAACTACCAGGGCGTGGCCGTCATGAACTTCACGGATGCCGAGACCCCCTATACCCGCGTGATCGAGCACAAGCACTTCGAGTTCGGCACGCAGCCCGTCACCGTGATCAGCCGCGAGTGCCCGGCCGCCTGGCACAGGGGCGACGAGCCCTTCTATCCCATGGAGGACGCGGCTGACCGTGAACTCTACTTGCGCTACCGCGCGGCCGCCGCGGCCGACCCACGGCTTGCCAAGTTCCGCTTTGGTGGGCGGCTGGGGGAGTACCGCTACTACGACATGCAGGACACGATCCGCTCCGCGAGGGAGAAGGCCGCGCAATGGCTGGGATAGGCGAGACTGGTGTGGGCGAGCCTGCGGTAGACGAGGCCACGGTCAACGGGACCGCGCCGGGCAACAAGGACGCGCGGTCTGCAACTGCTCCCACGCTGACCGCCCAGGCGCTCGAACTTCTCCGTGGCCGGGTCCTCGTGCTCACGCCGGGCTACCCGGCGGTGGGTGACGAATATGCCTTCGGCTTCGTGCACACCCGTTGCCAAGCCTATCTGGCGGCGGGACTAGCCGTGGACGTGGTGGCCGTGGACGGTGCGACCGCGGTGACCCAGGACGAGTTCGAGGGAGTGCGTGTGGTGCGCATGCCCCTCCCCGTGCTGGGTTCGGTGCTGCGCGAGCGCCACTACGACGTCATCTGCGTGCACTTCCTGGACAGGCACAATGCCCGCGTGCTGGAGGGGACGGACCTTTGGGGCACGCAGGTGCTCCTCTGGTGTCACGGGGGCGAGACCCTCTATTGGGACACGGCCAAGTTCACGACTGGCTACTTCCAGCCGGCACGCCGCATCGGCGACGAGGAGCGCCGGCGCTATGAGGATCGTGACCGGATCCTCGCTCGCCTAGACGTCATGCCCAACGTGACCTGGGTCTTCGTCTCGGAGTTCGTGCGGACGCGCGCCCGCGAGCTCACCGGGGTAGGCTTCTCGCGCAGCGTGGTGATTCACAACTGGATTGACGGTGGCCTCTTCCGCTACGAGCGCAAGGACCCCGAGCTGCGTAAGCACGTCTTCATGGTGCGCAAGTGGGACGACAGCGGCTGCTACGCGCTGGACACCGTGGTACGCACCATCGTGGAGCTGAGCCGCCGGCCCTACTTCCACGACCTGACCTTCGAGGTCTGCGGTACGGGTCCGCGCCACGACGAGATGGTGGCGCCCCTCGTGGGCATGGAGAACGTCCACATCGTCAACCGCTTCCTCAGCCACGAGGAGATGGCACAGATTCATCGTACCTGTGGCGTGGCGCTCTTTCCCACACGCTTCGACGCGCAGGGTGTCTCCATGCTGGAGGCTGCGAGCTCGGGCTTGGCCGTGGTGAGCACCGACCGGCAGTCCGTGGCGGATTTCCTGCCGGACGACCTAGGGCTGCTCGTGCCGGTGGACGACTACCGCGCGTACGCGGACGTGATCGAGAGGCTCTACCGCGACCCCCTCTACTTCGAGCGCTGCTCGGAGGCCTGTGCCGAGAAGGCGCAGCGGATCTGCGGGCGTGCGGCCACGATTGATGCGGAGTGCGAGCTCATCGGTCGGCTGGTGGGGGAGAAGGGCGAGAAGCCCGCGAGCGAGGAGTTCGGAAGCGAGAGGGGAGACGCGTCCGCGAAGCCGGTCCTCAGCCTCGTGGTTCCGCGAGATGCGGAGGCGGATGCTGCGGCCTTGGAGGATGTGACCCAGCGCTGGGGCCTGCCGGTCGAGGTGGTGCGGGCAAGCAAGCCTTCGGAGGCGTTAGGCCTTGTCCACGCCCCTTGGGTGCGGTTCATGAGCGCGGGCGACCAGGTTGAGGCTCCTGGCTTAGGGGAGCTCTGTCGGTTCCTTGCGCAGGGTACTATGGCGCGCGCGGTGCTCACAGGCTTCCTGCGGGGGATTCCCTATCAGCCGAACTCGGGGGAGGGCGGGGCTTTCCCCTTCATGTGCGATGGCGTGGCCTACTCGATGCGGGACCTGACGCGGCCGCCCTACGGCTTTGGGGACGAGCTGCCCTCGCTCGCGGGTTCGGTCATCAGCGCGAGCCGCCTGTGCCAGCTCGCGGACAAGGGCTTCGAGGACCTTATCGACGCCGGGGACGACCTTCTTGCTGGCGTGGCTGCAAGCGAGGTGGCCTACCTGCCTGTCCAAGCTTGGTGCGTGGGGGCTGTCCCGGACCGTTCCAGCTGGCCGAAGGCGAGCGTGACCCAGGCGCGTCGACGTGAGTTCGTGAGGACGTGCGCTGCGCCCGAGGTGGCTGAGTGGCTCGAGGGACGGTATATAGGTGCGGAGACGCCTGTCGAGAGGCCTGGTGCAGCTCCCGCTTCTGCGACACGGGTGGCGACGGCATCCACGCCAGGACGCGAGGAACACAGGCGCGGGATTCTGGGTCGTTTTGGGCGGTTCGGAAAAAAGTAAAAAAGACCCTTGCGCCAGAAGACCCAATGCGTATACTTCTTTCTTGCGCACAGATTCCCCGGTGGCGCAGTGGTAGCGCAGCTGACTGTTAATCAGCGTGTCGCAGGTTCGAATCCTGCCCGGGGAGCCAGAAAACACGAGGCCAGGCGGTGTTCCGTCTGGCCTCTTTGTACATTTCGCGGTAATTCGTAGGGCAAAGCATGACAGCGCACGCTAGCCCAAGGACTCGGGATGCCTCGGTGCGTCTGGCAAGCGCATTGGTCTTGCTTCATCCTAGGACGGCAGTGCGCCCCTCGTCGTTAAGGACCCTGCAGAGGAGATCGGGTTCTGCCTGACGTGGGTCCTGCCGCGGGCCCGATACCGAGGGGTTCTCTTCGTTCGGGGACGTTTTTACTGCCGTTCGCCATGTTGCGCAACATTCGCGCCCCAAGCAGGCCAACCATTCCCCCAACGGCAAGGCCGACCGAAGGGAGTGCCATGAAGGTCAAGAGACGTTCGAGGGGTTGCTGACCGCCGTCCTGGGGATGATCCTCGGGATAGCGCTCGTCTTTGTTGCCGCGGCGCCGGCGCGGGCGGATGAGGTCACGGTGGACCAAGAGCTCCCCATGATCACCAGCGACGCCCAGCGCGAGCCAGGTTCCGCCTATCCCATGCTCTTCTATTCCGACCTGGATCAGAACAGCGTGCGGTCCGTGACGCTCGAGGCGCTCAAGAAGTACCGTGCGGAGGCCTACGAGAACAACTACACCTTTGATGGCGTGCCGCTGCAGACGTACCTGACCAACAAGGGCATCTCGTACGACGAGTACGTGAACGTCAAGTGGAACCAGAACATGGAGGCCATCGCCCTGCAGCGTTCTGCCGAGGCCGCGGTACACATGAGCCACACGAGGCCGGACGGGACCAGCTGCTTCACCGCGAGCCAGAACGGTGTGGGCTCGAGCGGCGAGTGCCTTGCCTGGGGCACCATGTACATGTCCACGGGACTCTCGCAGTGGTACTCCGAGAAGGACGCCTACGTGAGCAGCGGTGGCACCTGGTCGAGTTCGACTGGTCACTACTACATGATGATCAACCCCGACATCAACGAGTTTGGTGCTGGCAATGCCTGCATCTATGATCATTACGGCAACAGCTTTGCAAGCCAGTGCCTCGAGGGCACCTATGGCACGGTTCAGGACCAGGTGTCCCTCGGATATTCCGGCTGGTACATGCAGACGGTCTTTGTGAACGACATCCCGTCGGAGAGCTTCGAGGTCGGCATACATGACGCCAATATCCCGGATCCTGCCGTCATGGTGGGCCAGGGGTCGCAGTTCGTGTCCATCGCGACCACGAAGGACGCTGCCGGCTGGTCGCAGTACTTCATCAACTGGGCCTATCCCTATAACTACATGTCGTATACCTCGTCTGATACGAGCGTGGCCACGGTGGACGCCAGGGGCATCGTGTACGGCCACAAGGTGGGTACCACGACGATTACGATGAAGGCGGGCACCGAGAGTATCTCGGTCGAGGTCAAGGTCCGCCCCGCTTGGGACCGCCTGTGGGGCGAGAACGCCTACCAGACCATGCAGGCCGTCGTTGAGGCGGACGGCGTCTTTGCGGACAGCCGTGGCGGTACCGTGATCGTGGCCACGGGAGACGGGTACTGGGATGCCCTATCCGCATCCGGCATCGCGGGCACGCTTGACGCCCCCATCGTGACCACCCCTACGGACCACCTGGGCAACGAGGCCAGCGCGGAGCTCGCACGCCTCAAGCCGCAGAGGGTTATCGTCATGGGCGGCAAGGCGGCCATCACCGAGAAGACGTTGTCTCAGATCCAGTCGGTCGTGGGGAGCAACGTCAAGGTCGACCGCGTGGCTGGCGATACCGCTCGTGGTACCGCACTCGAGGCCCTCAAGTCCGGCTCCGGCTGGGGCGACACTGCCATCGTGGCCACGGCTTCCGGCTATTGGGATGCCCTCTCCATCGCACCCTACGCCTACTGGCACAAGGCGCCCATCATCCTGACCAACCCTCAGAACAAGCTGGACGCGGATGCGCTCGAGGCTCTGGGCAAGTTCAAGAACGTCGTGATCGTGGGTGGCGAGGCGGTCGTGTCTGCCGACGTCGAGGGACAGCTGGTGCAGGCCGGGTTCGATCGGGCCAACATCACGCGCCTGGCTGGGGCGAACTCCATCGCGACCTCGCAGGTCATTGCCTCGTGGGAGATCGATCAGGGCATGTCCACGAAGAACATGTGCGTTGCCACGGGTGAGGGCTATTGGGACGCGCTGGCTGGCGCGCCGCTCGCAGGCAAGGAGGGGAGCGTGCTCGTGCTCTCCAACCCCAACCGCTACGAGGCCATCGACCAGGTGTACGACCCGCTCACAACCAACGTGACGCTTGGCCACGTGCTTGGCGGCACGGCTGCGGTGCCCGAGGACACGTGGAACTACCTGTTGCGGTAGGTGGGAAGAAGAACAAGACATAGTGCGGCGATAAGGAAAGCCCCTTGGCATGGCATCGTACCAAGGGGCTTTTCCCTTCTTCGGGTTCCATAATGACCGGTTGCGAGACAAGTGCCGTCGCTTCTGGATGTGGCGGGGCTCAGTGCGACGAGCGAACCTAGAATCCACAGACTAAGGAGGGTTGGGAGAAGCGGAGCTTCGCCTTGGACCAACGGCACAAGGAGGAACGCACATGAGGGGACAACATCTTGCCGCGCGGAGGAGAAGAATTGAACCAATGCTGAGAAGGGTACTTGCGGTGTTCCTGGCAGTCATACTTTGCCTAGTTGGGATACCCGTATCGGCCGCGACGTCCGGCGACACCGAGCCGCCGGCGCTCGACGTCTCCGGCCTCGCGGTCTCGGCCAAGAAGGCCGCGCTCGGCGACACCGTCACCTTCACCGTGCCCGTCAGCGACCCGTCTGGCGTCAGAGTCGCCTACGTCGACTTCAGGAACGAGGCCACCGGCCAGGAGCAG
>CADAUA010000023.1 GCA_902791035.1 uncultured Coriobacteriaceae bacterium
CGTCGCGGAGGCCGCCTGATGGTGTAGGGTTCTATGTGCGGTTGAGGCTTGGGATTCGGATTGCAGGCAGAATCGTGTCTCACCATCTCAGCCACTTCAAACATCCCGATCTATGCCGCGGAGGGCTTCCAGTACCAGCTCTTCTCCGACATGGGCGTGCAGTGGTATACCTTCAACAGGGGCGACAGTTCCAACGACTGCCTGGTCAAGCGATGGGATGGCACGCCCAGCTACTGGTGGAAGCGCTCCGCCCATCCGCATACCGACGGCTACTTCTCGTACGTAGAATCAGATGGCTATCCCGGCCGTGGCGACCCGGCGGACGTGTCCCACGGCGTGGCCGCGTGCTTCTGCCTGTGACGTGGGGTCGGAGCTCGTGTCACGCGGGGTCGGAGCTCGTGTCACGGGAGTTGCCATGAGTGGTGACAAGCGCTAATTTCGCACTGCAACATCGTGCATGTCGCTATGCGACATTTGGGAGTGTCGCACGGTGTCGCCTAGGGGTTGAATAGGCGCGGACTGAGCGAAGGACGGGGTCCCTGACGCATTGTGACAAGGGACGAGGCCGGAGCATATGCCCCGGCCTCGTCTTCATGGTTGTGCTACTGATGGGGAAAAGCGCACCCTAAGCTGTGTTTGGCTATCCGACCCATTCAATCTCGGGCTCGGCCTCGTCGAAGGTCAGGCCGTCCCACAGCTTTGCTGCGAGAAATGCCTCCGTGCACTCCCCGCGGCTGCGGCCATCGTAGGTAAAGACATAGCCACCGGCATACCCGTTGTCCAGAAGCTCAAACATCTCGAGGTGCGGGCCAGCCTTCGGGTCGTCGTTCGAGTAATCCCATCCTTGGATGAAATAACGCTTGCCGTGGAAGAGAACCTCGAGGTCCATGCCAAGGGCAAGGCTATCCATGAATGCCGACAGGTTGCCGTTGATCATCTCCAGCTCCTCCCAAAGTACTTGCCAAATCGCTTCTTTATCGCCTTTGTTGCCTTGACTTTGATGGGCATGTGGCCCATTTCATTGAGGAGGCAGGAGACTACGATCTCTATCCGCTCAATCCGGATGAGGAGGGTACTCAATACATCGACGAATACTACTACGACGCACTTTGTGGAAAGACCTCTAATTCGAGTGACGCAGAGACCAATCTTCCTGATGGTGTTGAGGACATTGATTGGGTAAAGATTGATTTAAAGGACTAAGATGCTTTCCCGAACTCGCATCGAGCCATCTTCAATGGAAGGCAGCAGTGAACGTAAGAGTGCGTGAAGGTCGGGTTTCGAGCTGCTACGTGGTTGACCCGTACTTTCCAGCCATAGCTACGATTGGGCGGGACCGGGACTACGTACGGTTCGTGGGCCTCTATCATGGCGACGACCTCGTGGAGCTGCAGGTCGATCCGGAGACGTCACGTGTTGCTCAGGTGACCGTTGTTGGGTGTCACAAATTTGATGTCCGCCACGGGTGCCTGGATGTGCCAGACGCTACGGAGGGCATCGTGGCAGTTGGACCGCCAGGACACCAGGATTGTGATGACCTCTTTCTGGATGTCTACGATGACGGCATTGCGATTAGGCTCGGCGGAGAGCTCGTATCTGAGTACGCTCGCTCGGGCAATGTCGTCTTCGGGGTGTCGATGGACGGTATGCTGGTCGAGGTTCTCCTGTCCCACATGACGCCTGAGGAGGTTACCCATGCGCGCCGATGTCTACTCGAGGACCAGGAGCAAGGCGTGTGGATGCCCTCGGGGTCGTGAGATTCGTTGTACCAGAGTCTTGTGTGGGTGTAGGAGCCGCGGGCTAGCGAAGTCTGCTGACCCGCGGCTCTTGTCGCTTGGCGGGCTCTGCGTGTATTTGGCAACGGTGGCTGCCGAGACTCGCGCCTCCAGGTCTTGATGCGTGACAGCAGCTCCGACCCCGAGTCCCTGCGTGACAGCAGCTCCGACCCCGCATGTTGGGTCCATGCAAGCCGGACAAAGTCGTTCCAAAAAGTGTTCCAGAGCGAGGAAAAGTCGCTCGATTTTGTGTTCACACCACGCGGAAAGTCACTTGAAAAAGTGCGGCGTACCTCTCATGCTCGTATTTGGGCAGAGACCTTGAACCGGTCGGCTGCGTCTTGAGGCCTTGTTGCCGACGTACTGACCAAGATGGGACGAAGCCTGTACTACTTCCGCAAGGACTCGGGGCTGGAACTCGACTTCTGCATCCGCTACAAGGGAGCCTGCACGCCTGTGGAGGTGAAGGCCCGTACGGGTAACGCCAAGAGCCTCAAGACGGTCATGGCCCACCCGGAGAAGTATCACGTGCACGATGCCATCAAGCTGGGCGACTACAACGTCGGCCGCTCTGGGGCAATCCTGACCCTCCCATCCTTCATGGCCTTTCTCGTGACCGACCCATGACGGGGTACGGCATGGCCGACGACTGCGGCAAGACGGGAATCGCCATGGCAGCAGCTCCGACCCCGTGTGACACGAGCTCCGACCCCGTGTCATGCGTCCGCGTGGCAGCAGCTCCGACCCCGCGTGACACGAGCTCCGACCCCGTGTCATGCGTCCGCGTGACAGCAGCTCCGACCCCGCGTGACACGAGCTCCGACCCCGGCGCACCGGTCCTTGTGCGCCTATCGTGCGGTAGACTCTAGTCGATGCGAGCCAGTCTCAGCCAGAGGGAGGGCGCCATGCCGGCGATCGAGCAGGTCTATCGGCAGATCGGCGAGTTTGCGCGGCGCAGGGGCGTGCGGCGCGTGATCCTCTACGGGTCGCGTGCCCGCGGAACCAACGGCCCCAAGAGTGACATCGACATCGCGGCTGAGGGCTCGCGCGACTTCCGCGGCTTCGAGGAGGACGTGCAGGACCACCTGGACTCGCTGCTGGTGGTGGACCTGGTGGACCTGGACACCTGCCACTCGGAGGCGCTGCGCGCTGAGATCGTCCGCGACGGGAGGGTCATCTATGAAGAAGTTCGATAACTTCTGCGCCAACCTGGACGTCCTCGCGCGAGCACCGCAGCAGGACCTCTCCAACGAGTTCGTGCAGAGCGGGGTCATCGACAAGTTCGCCCTGCAGTTCGAGCTCTCGTGGAAGCTGCTGAAGGCGCTGCTCCAGTACGAGGGAGACCCACTCGGTAGCACCGGGTCCCTGCGCGAGGTGATCAAGGGTGCCTACCGCTGCTATGACTTTATTGACGAAAATGTCTGGCTCGACATGCTGCACGACCGCAACACCATCGAGCACACCTATGACGCCGAGGAGCTGTCCCGCGTGCTGAGGAGGGTGCTGGGGGAGTACATCCCGGCCTTCCAGGCCCTGCGGGACGCGATTGCTGCGCGCTATGGCGACGCGCTTGATGGGATGGCGTAGGGGACAGACCCCGGTGTAGAAAAGACAGGGGTCAGACCTTCTGTCACGCCCGCGTGGCGACAAGCCCTACCGGCACGCGTCCACGAAGGCGCGGAAGAGGGCCCGCGAGCTCGCGTCCTTCTCGTGGGAGAACTCGGGGTGCCACTGGACGCCCCAGCAGAAGCGCTGGTTGGGGGCATAGACCGCCTCCACGAGCCCGTCGGGCGACAAGGCCATGGGCTCGAGCGCGGGTGCCAGGTCGCGGACGGCCTGGTGGTGGTAGCTGTTTACGCCCAGGGTGTCGTGGCCGAGCAGGTGGTGCAGGGGAGTTTCCGGCAGGATGCGCACCTCGTGGGCCACGCGGTCGTAGGGCGGGGTCATGTGGTGGTCGATGCTGGACGGGTGCTGGGTGGGCAGGTCCTGCCAGAGGGTGCCGCCGAGCGCGGCGTTCATGAGCTGGATGCCACGGCAGATGCCCAGGACGGGGAGGTCCTTGTCCATGGCAAGGCGGAGGACGGCGGCGTCCATCCGGTCGCGGAGGGGGCAGGTGACGACGGAGGGGCCGATGGGCTCCTGGCCGTAGAGGGCGGGCGACACGTCGTGCCCGCCGGTGAGAAGGACGCCGTCGCAGAGCGCGAGGAGCTGGGCGAGGGCGGCGGGGTCTGTGGTGAGCGGGAGGACGATGCCCGTGCCGCCGGCCTCGGCGATGCCGTCCAGGTAGCCGGGCAGCATCCAGATGCTCTGGCGGTCGTCATCCCAGAGGGGCATGACGGCGATGACGGGTCGGGCGGGGGATTGCGCGGGGCTGGGCATGGTGCCTCGATTCGCAGCGGGGTGGGCGGGGTCTGTCCCCGCCGTCACGGTAGCGCACGACCTTGTCCACCGTGTTTCGGATCGGGTCAGGCCATGCGTGGCTGGTCGCATGGGTTCGAGCTGGCGGTAAGGCTTAGCGGAGCCTAACCGTACCGGGAGTCCCGGGCGGGAAGGACGGGACGCTTAGGCTGGGCTAAGCGGGAGAAGCTTCCCCAATCGGGAAGGATGGGACGCTTAGGCCGGGCTAAGCGGGAGAGGCTTCCCGAATCGGGAAGGATGGGACGCTTAGGCCGGGCTAAGCGGGAGAAGCTTCCCCAATCGGGAGGGATGGGACGCTTAGGCCGGGCTAAGCGGGAGAAGCTTCCCTAGAGCTGGGGTCTCGCTGCCTCGGGGCGTGACACGAGCTCCGACCCCGCGTGACACGAGCTCCGACCCCGCGTGACACGAGCTCCGACCCCGCGCGGGTATCCCATATAATGGCGGTCACTAGCATTTGTGCGGGGCATTTCACGGGAATGGGGACGGCATGTCGGCATCGGACACCAAGGGCGAGCTTCTGGCCCACCTCAACGGCATCACGCGCGAGCTCAGCCCCGACTCGATGAACGTCTTCACGACCGCCCGCATCGCCGCCGACTGCAACGTGAGCCGCAACCTCGCGAGCCAGTACCTCAACGAGCTCGTGCGCGAGGGCAGCGTGGTCAAGGTCGGGGGCCGTCCCGTCACGTACTTCCACCGGCGCGCGCTCGAGCGCTACCTGCAGGTCCGCCTGGATGCCACCGAGTTCGCCTCCATGCGCGACCTCCTGGCCGTGGCGGGCGAGCGCCATTACCACGACTTCGAGAAAGCCATCGGTGCCGACCAGTCCCTCGGGGTATGCGTGGAGCAGCTCAAGAGCGCCATGGAGTACCCGCCCTGCGGCCTGCCCGTCCTTCTCGTGGGCGAGCATGGCACGGGCAAGGCCCTTCTCGCCCAGCTGGCCTTCGAGTACGGCATGAACACCGGGGCCCTTCCCTCGGGTGCCGCCTATGCGACGATCGACTGCTCGCGCTACGAGGAGGACGAGCGCACCTTCATGCGCGACGTCTTTGGCGACGGGGGCGTGCGCGGTGCTGTCCAGCGCGTGTCGGGCGGTATGGTCTACCTCCATCGCTTCGACCACCTGTCGCGCATGAGCACGGAGATGCTCCTCTCGCGGGTGACCGAGGGAGCGCGCAACCAGGGCGACGACGCCCGTCCGGCCCACTTCATCCTGGGGACGGCCCGCCCCATAGACAACTCCCATACGGCGGCTGCGGCCCGCGTCCTTCCCATCGTGGTCACGCTGCCGCGCTACCGCGACCGCACCGAGGACGAGCGCACGGCCCTCGTGATGCACTACCTGCGCGCGGAGGGGCGACGCGTGGCGGCGGACGTGTCCATTAGCCGCGGGGCCCTGCGCGCCCTCGTGAACGCGGACTTTGCCGAGAACCTCGACAGCCTGCGCTCCTGCGTCACGACCTGCTGCGCTGGTGCCTATCTGGACCGCGAGGGCGAGATTCTGGCCATCCGGCCCTACAACCTGCCCTCCTACATCCTGGGCAGCAGCTCTCCGCAGCCCGATGACGACCAGCTGGTCTCGTGTGCCAAGCGCACGTTGCAGGACCCGGCCTCCAGGGTCACGACCTACTTCCAGCGCGTGGTGGACTCCTACTGGGCGTATCAGGAGCACAAGCTCTCGCTCGACGAGTTCCTCCTTGCCACCACGGACGTGGTGCATGGATACAAGGACTTCCAAAACTTCGGGAACAACGCACCCGACGAGCGTGTGGCATCCTACGAGCGGCTGCTCGCCCCCATCGTGGAGGAGGCCAACTCCGACTACGGCATCGAGCTCTCGCCGAGCGCCACGAGGCTCCTGGCCCAGGCGCTCTCGCTGCAGCTGTGGGGGAGCGCGTCGCTGGACGCGTGGCGCAAGGCCAACCGCGACGTCCTCCACCAGGTCGTGGGCACCCTGGAGAAGAGCTCGCCCACGGGGGCGGCCGTGGTGGGACGGGTCTCGTCCAAGGTGAGAAGTGCCCTGGGCGCGGACCTCGACGACCTCACGCGCGTGACCCTCTTCCCGGAGGTGAGCGAGGCCGTCGACGTGGCGCGCGGCGGCCGGCAGGAGCTGGGCGTGATCCTCTGCCACGGCTACGCCACCGCCTCCAGCCTGGCCGACGCGGCGAACAGGATCCTGCGCAAGCACGTCTTCGAGGCCATCGACATGACCTACGAACAAGAGCTTGACGACATCATCGGACCGCTCTCGCGGCTGCTCGCGCGCTTCTCGTACTGCCGGACCATCGTGATGCTGGTGGACATGGGGTCGCTCACGCGGGTGAGCGAGGTCCTGCCCGGGGACTTTGCCGGGGACCTCTACGTGGCGAACAACGTGTCGACCGGGCTCGCGCTCGAGGTGGGCGGCGCGCTCGCAGCGTCGGAGGACGTGGGGGATGCGCTCGAGCGGGCCAAGGGGTTCTGTTCGCCGCAACACAAGGTGATCCACGGGGTGGTCATGCGGGAGGCCGTCGCCTTTTGTTCCGAGGCGGGCGTCGATGCCGCTGACAACATCCGCCGGCTCGTGCAGGACAGCCTGCCGCGTGAGCTGCCCATAAGCCTCGTGACCTGCGACTACTACGACCTGCAGCGCCGCGGTGACGAGGCGAGCGTGTTTGGGGACCACCGGGTGCGCGTGATCGTGGGCACCATGGACCCGGGCGTGGCGGGCGTGCCCTTCGTGGCGCTGGAGGACATCATCGCCGCGGGCTCGTCGGACGCGCTCGACCGCACGCTGGTGCGGGAGCTGGGGCCGGAGGACATGTCGGCCTTCCACGCGCGGCTGCTGCGCAACCTCACGCTCAAGAACGTGGCGCAGTCGATAACCATCCTCAACCCCGAGATGCTCTACGTGGAGGCCGACCGTGCCATCCACGAGCTCACGCGGCTCTCGGGCCAGACCATCGACTCGAGGCGCCAGATCGGCCTGTACGTGCACCTTTGCGGACTCTTCGAGCGGCTGGTGACCAAGAACTTCGTGGATACCTACCCCGACCTGGAGGACTTCCGGCGGGAGCATGCGGACTTCATAGGGTGGTTCGGCGAGGCGTTCGCGGACATGTCGCGCCGCTACCGGGTGGAGATCCCGGACTCGGAGGTCGCGTACGTGTACCACATGGTGGCCAGTGACACCAGCTCGCGCGGCGCCGTGAAGGACGCCCACGGCATGATCCTCGAGGACGAGTGACCTGGGGGTCGGAGTTGCTGTCACGCGGGGTCGGAGTTCGTGTCACGCGGGGTCGGAGTTGCCGTCACGCGTGACACGAGCTCCGACCCTCTGTCAGCTTTTGCGTGACAGCAACTCCGACCCTCTGTCAGCTTTTGCGAAGTGTCGAAGGGTAGTGTCGAAGCGTCCACAATTTCGCGATTTTCCACCCGTGCGACTGTCGCAAGACGCCGGCGGCTGGCGATGGCTCCCCGCGCGCCTCGGGCAGCGCGGCCTTCTCACCTATCTTCTGTTCCCGTAAAGAGGGGGCACGGACGGGCATGAAGCGACACCCTCCACAGATGCCCCGAGGATGCGTGCGAAAGGGGAGAACACGTATGAGTATCGTCGCGGGAAGGATCGACTATCGTCTGCTGCATGGCATAGTCCAGAGTTTCTGGTGCCCCACCTATGCCACCAAGCGGACGATGATCATCGATGACGCCGTGGCCAACGACGAGGTCCGCAAGGCTGCCATGAAGATGTCCAAGCCCTCGGGCCAGGCGCTGTCGATCATCAACCACGAAACCGCCTACACGAACTTCAAGGCCGGCAAGTACGACGGGCACACAGTCTTCGTGATCGCGCGTGATCCCCAGACCTTCTTGGACCTCATCGAGCAGGGCCAGAAGGTGCCGGTGCTCACGCTGGGACTCACCGAGCTGCCCACCGATGACACCCCGGGCGTGCAGGCCGGTCGCCGTGCCTTCATCAAGGAGGAGGACATCCCCGTATACCAGAAGATCGCGGCGGCAGGCACGCGCGTGGAGGTCCGCTACATGACCACCGACAAGCCCGTGCCCATCTCCGAGTACATCCCGATGTAAGGAAAGGTGGTTCCAAGCATGTCAGTAAACGCGATCCAGTTCCTCCTGATCGTCCTGCTCTCCGGCTTCAGGGCGCTCGACCAGTACTCCACCCAGCTCTTCCCCTTCCAGCACGCCCTCATGTGCTGGCTGGTGGGCATCATCCTGGGTGACCCCGCCACCGGCCTGATCGTGGGCGGCACCATCCAGCTCATGTCCATGGGCGCCCTGGGCCTGGGCGGCTCCTCCGCCCCCGACTACGGCATGGCCGGCATGGTGGCAACCGTGCTCGCCTGCATCACCGGCACCGGCGACGTATCGGTGGGCCTGGCGGTCGGCGTGGCCGTGGCCATGCTCTACGTCCAGCTGGACGTGCTCTTCAAGGTCTACAACTCCTGGGTCTTCTCCGTGGTGCGCAAGCACGCCGTGGCCCGCGAGTACAACAAGATGCTCCGCTCCTTCTTCCTCTCGCACCTGTATCTCTTCCTCCAGGGTGCCCTGCCCATGGCGCTCGTGCTCGCCTTCGGCCAGCCCGTCATCGACGCCATCCTCGGCTTCATGCCTGCCTGGTTCACGACCGGCCTCAACGTGGCTGCCGGCATGCTGCCCATCACCGGCTTCGCCATGCTCCTGACCTTCATGCCCGTGAACAAGTTCTACGCCTTCCTGATCCTGGGCTACGTGCTCTCGGCCTACCTCAAGCTCCCCGTGTTGGCTATCGCCCTGCTGGGTGCCGTCGTTGCCGTCGAGTACTTCCAGCTCAAGTCCAACACCACCACGGCCGTTGCCGCCAACGGCGCCGCCCAGAATGGAGATGAGCTCGAGGATGAGTAACTTCTTCAAGCCTGCTGACTTCAAGGACTTCGACGAGGCCCCGATCCCCCAGCCGCTGCCCGATGGCTCCTACGAGCCCGTCCTGACCAAGGAAGACCTCAAGATCTGCAGCCGCCGCATGTGGGTCATGGACACGATCTCCTACGCCTACGCTACCCAGAATGCCCCCTGCGCCACCTTTGCCGCCTACTACGCCCTGCGCAAGATCTACGGTGGCGACCAGGACGCCTTCAACACTGCCATCCTCAACCAGCTCGACTGCGTCTTCAACGCCACCCCGCCCGTGTGCGGCCTGCTCCTGGGCGCCGGCCTGGCACTCGAGGACAAGGGCCATCTCAATGGCATGCAGGCCGAGAACGACCTCAAGATCGGCCTGATGGGCCCGCTCTCCGGCATCGGCGACGTCTTCATCTGGGTCCTGCCCCTCACCATCCTGGGCTCCATCGCCGGCTACATGGCCATGGAGGGCAACCCCGTGGGCATCCTGCTCTGGCTCGCCATCTGGATGGCCGTCCTGGCCTGGCGCTGGCAGAACTACGTGCAGGGCTACGACATGGGCGCCCAGCTCATCACCGGCCTTGCCGACAAGATCTCCATCCTGACCGACGCCGCCTCCATCCTGGGCCTCACCGTGGTCGGCTCGCTGATCTACTCCGCCGTGGCCATCTACACCCCGCTCACCTTCACCTTTGGTGACGTGGCCCTGCCCATCCAGACGGGCGTGCTCGACGCGATCTTCCCCAACATCCTCTCCGTCATCGCGACCGTGGTCGTGTACCGCCTGATCAAGAAGGGCGTCAAGCTCAACTGGATCATTCTTGGTATGATCGTCATCAGCTGCGTGTGCGCCGCCTTCGGTATCCTGGGTGTCGCCCCTGCGGCCTAGGGCACGGGTTCGTTGTAGGCTGCGCGGCCGGCTGGCGTATGTCGGCCGGCCGCGCTCTTTTCTCCGAAAGGAGCTGTGCATGAGACACGTCGTCCTCGCGTCGCACCATAGGTTTGCCCAGGGCCTTGCCGACACGCTGTGCTTCCTGGGCAATCAGAACGAGCCCCATGTGATCTGCGCCTACGTGGACGAGAAGCCCCTGGCGCCCCAGGTAGAGGAGCTCTTCGCGACCTTCGCGCCCGAGGACGAGGTGCTCGTCCTCACCGACATCCTCCAGGGCAGCGTCAACCAAGCCTTCGCGCCGTACGTGGGGGAGCACGTCTTCCTGGTGGCGGGCGTCAACGTGGCGGTGGCGCTCGAGCTCTGCCTCTCGGACGAGCCGCTCACCTGCGAGGGGATCGAGGCCACGATTGAGCTCGGCCGCCAGTCCATGAGGCTGATCAACACCCTCCAGGTGGAGGACGGCGACGAAGACGAATAGCCGCGGGTGACGCGGGGTCGGAGCTCGTGTCACGCGGGGTCGGAGTTCGTGTCACGCGGGGTCGGAGCTCGTGTCACGTGTCACCGGGGTCTGACCCCTTGTCATCTCTTCAAACGTGCGACACGCCGGGGCGCGTAACGTGCCTCGGCCTTCTCCTTGGAAAGGGAGTCCTTATGCTTATCAGCGAGGTAATCAGCTCCGTCAAGGCCTATTGCGGCGGCATGGCGTTCGACACGGGCAAGCCCATCGACGACGCCACCACGCGCGACAAGGTGACCTACGGCGACATCAACCAGGAGTGCACGGGCATCGTCACCTGCATCTGGCCGACTGCCGACGTGATCCGCCGCGCGCAGGAGCTGGGCGCCAACCTCATCATCCCGCACGAGGCGCTCTTCTGGAACCACGGCGACCACCAGGACGTCATCGCCCAGAACCGCACCTACCAGGCCAAGAAGGCCCTTCTCGACGAGTGGGGCGGCGCCGTGTGGCGCTGCCATGACTACATCCACTCCAAGGTGCCCCTGGAGGCTGACGGCTCCCTGGTCGACGGCATCTTCTATGGTTTCGCCTGGAAGGTGGGCTGGCTGGACTACCGCGTGGGCGACAAGGCCTTCGCGCTGGAGTATCAGATCCCGCAGACCACCGGCCGCGAGCTGGCGGCCTACCTGGTGGAGCGCCTGGGCCTCAACGGCACCCGCATCACCGGCGACCCGGATGCCAAGGTGAGCCGCGTGCAGATCCCCATGCACATCTTCGGCGTCCCCGAGGACACCAACGAGATCAACTACATGGACAAGAACGACGTGGACGCGCTCGTGACCATGGAGATGGTGGACTTCACCACCTGCGAGTACGTGCGCGACGCCGGCATGCTGGGCCAGAGCAAGTGCGCCATCACCATCGGCCACTTCAACCTGGAGGAGCCGGGCATGGAGTACATGGTGCGGTGGCTGCCGGCAGCGCTGGGGACGGACCAGATTCCTGCGACCTTCGTGCCCATGACGGACACCTACCAGTACGTGGTCAGGGGGTAGCGCATGCTGGACATGACGCCGCGCTACATCAAGAGCGATCTGAAGAGCCGGCCCATCCACCCGGAGGGCGAGAAGCCCTCGCGCTGGTCCTTCATGAAGGTCCTGCGTGAGCACAGCGACCTCAAGGAGTTCTATCCGGAGATCGACCCCTATGCGGAAGCATATAAGTTCCGCGACAACTGCTGGGCCATCTTCGTCGAGGGCAACGGCTTCGGCGACATGTGGAACTACCTGATCGTGGGGCCCCAGAAGGCCATGCTCATCGACACCAACTACGGCATCGGCAACATCCGCGCCCTGGCCGAGCACCTGGCCCCCGGCAAGGAGGTCGTGTGCGTGAACACGCACGCCCACCTGGACCACATCGGTGGCAACTACTACTTTGACCAGGTGCACATCCACGAGTACGACGTGGAGATGCTCAAGCGCCAGATGACGCCCAACTTCTACACGGACTACCTCTTTGACGAGAAGGGCGAGCCGCGCTACTGCTGGGTGGACCGCGCGGACCTGGCGCCCTTCCGCGAGTACGAGATCGTGCCGTTCAAGGACGGCGACGTGTTCGACCTGGGGGAGGGCTACGAGGTGGAGGTCGTGCACCTGCCGGGCCACACCGCCGGGCAGAGCGGCTTCTTCGACCACCAGACGGGCTGCATGTTCATCGGCGACACCACGAGCGCCTTTGGCCCCACCTACGAGCCGGAGCACGGGGACTTCTGCACCATCAACGCCCTGCGGGACGCGCTCGTGCGCTTCCAGCCGAGGTTCGGGCAGGTGAGCGGGGTCTTCCCGGGGCACGGGACCTTTGACCTGCACGCCTGCACGCTGCAGTACATCCTGGACACCTGCAACGTGATCATCGCCCATCCGGACTGGTACGACGACAAGAAGGACTTCTTCGGCACGCCGGTGTACACGCGCAACATCTACCAGTTTGGCAGCGACATGAAGTACACCATGGACGCGGTGGTCCGCGAGTAGCCTGCGGTGCCACGGGGGTGCCACGGGGTGGGAGTTCGTGTCACGTGGGGTCGGAGTTCGTGTCACGTGGGGTCGGAGTTCGTGTCACGCGAGGGTGCCTTTCGACGGCCGGTGACGCTTAGCCGAGGTTAAGCGTCACCGGCCGCACCTGTTCGCGCTGGTGGCAACGCATAGGCCGGGCTAAGTGTGACTGATGACACGGACCCGAGCGAGTAGCCTCTCATAACCCCTGCTAAGCGTCGCTGCTTGCACCGGGCTGAGCATCTGGTCACGCTTAGCCGCTTCCTAACCGTGCGGCGCTTCCCGCGCCGGGAAGGTCGGGACGGTTAGGTCGGGCTAAGCGGGGTGGGCTTCCCGAATCGGGAAAGGTAGGACGCTTAGCGGCTCCTAACCGTCCGATATGTCCCTAGGCGGGCAAGTCGGGACGCTTAGATCGGGCTAAGCGGGACGGGTTTCCCTAGGCGTGATACGGGGTCCGTGACACGGGGTCAGACCCCATGTCACGCTGACCCCATGTCACACTGGACCCCGTGTTACCCCACGGCGCTTGCCCACTGTGCCACATAAGTTATAATAGGCTAACATACTCGACTGCACTGGATGGGAACTCCGTCATGCTCGCGTACAAGTCCTCCTACTTCAACATCGTGGTGCCCCTCATGCGCCGCGCCATCGCCAACCGCTGTGGGCGCGACCTGGCGCGCACCTGCGCCCGCGGCGCCCGCCCCATCTACCGCGACCTTCTCGCCAAGGCACCAAACGTCGGCCGCAACAACCCCATGGAGCACAACATCTATATGGCCATCGCGCTCTTCTCCATGCAGCTGGCCTCGGGCGGCCGCCTCTCCGTGGAGGACTTCTCCGCCTGCGCGCAGGACATGATGGCCCTCCCCATCATGCGCGTCATGGGCATTGGACGGGACTTCAACGACCCCAAGACGCTGGCCAAGTACGACAAGACCTTCCACGCGGACGAGCAGTGGCGCCTTGACCACCTGGACCAGATTGACTGCAGCTGGGAGTACCACTTCGACAACCGGCACCGGGACGGTGTCTCCTACTACTTCACCCGATGCCCCATCAACGACTTCTGCCGCGCCAACGGCCTCCTGGACCTGCTGCCCGCCATGTGCGCCATCGACTACCCCAGCTGCCGCTTGGAGCACGGTGTCCTGCACCGCGACCACACGCTGGCTACGGGCGGGCCGGTCTGCGACTTCTGGATAGTGGGGGACAAGGTCGAGAATCCCCAGTAGGGCCGACGGACGGGCGGCGGACCGAGGGAGGAAGTCGGGGCACCTGCCTAGATGTCGTAGGGCGAGAGGACGTTGTTGTCTATGTCCTCCTCAAAGGGGGCAAGGCCGGTCTCGCCGGGGCAGGCGTTGCTCGCGAAGCCCCTTCGCACGTCCAGGAAGTTCAGTGTCCTATAGCGCACGATGGAGGGCCCGCTGGTGCCTGCGGCGCCTGCCGCCTCGTCCGCCGCCTCGTGGAGCCAGTTCCTGAGCTCGAGGCCGTCGACAAGCTGGTTGGGGTTGGTGACGATGACCAGTGGGAAGAGGCTGGGGTCGGCAAGTATCGTGCCCATGAGCCTCAGGAAGGGCACGTTGCGGCCCAGGCTTGCGTCGTAGGGGACCAGTATGCCGTTATAGCGGGATTTCCCAAGGAGGGCGGTGACGTCATTGGGCTTTCCGCCGCATGCATAGAGAAGGTCGTACTTGTCGCTGGCGCCGTAGTGAGCCCGGAGGTAGTCCCTTAGTGCCACATTGGCCTCCGTCCCGTTGACGTCGAGAAAGGCCAAGGTCTTCTTGCTCATTTTTTCTCCCTAGCGGCTGCCACCCTTTCTTAGCAATTATCCCCACAGGTGCGGTCCGCCGCAACAAGCCGCCGGGTGACAGGGGGACAGACTCCAGCGAGGACGAGCTAAGCATCCCGGACTTCCCGATTCGGGAAGGAGAAGACGCTTAGGCCAGGCTAACCGTCCGGGATGTCCCGAGCAGGGAAAGCCGGGACGCTTAGCGGGGTCTAAGCGACGTTGATGTCCCGGGCAGGGAAAGCCGGGACGCTTAGCGGGGCCTAACCGTCCGGGATGTCCCGAGCAGGGAAAGACGGGACGCTTAGCGGGGTCTAAGCGACGTTGATGTCCCGAGCAGGGAAAGCCGGGACGCTTAGCGGGGCCTAAGCGTCCGGGATGTCCCGAGCAGGGAAAGCCGGGACGCTTAGCCTGGTCTAAGCGACGTTGATGTCCCGGGTAGGGAAAGCCGGGACGCTTGGGGACGCTTAGGTGGTCTTAACCGTCCGGGATGTCCCCACCGTGACAGGGAACCAGACCCCACTCAGGACGGGAGGGTCCACTCGTCGCGCCAGGGGATGGTTACGGAGCCGTCGTCCCCAAAGCTGAGCGGCAGCCACACGTAGTCCGCAATCGAGGTGTTGTCCACCCCGAGCCTGGGGTAGCGCGCGGCCAGCTTGGCGTACTCCAGCTTGAGCCCGGGGGTCATCCCCTCGGTGAAGGCACGGTCGAAGAGCCGCGCGTACGCCTCGTAGGGCACCTCCATGCAGTCCGGCCGCCAACGGTCCGCCAGGGCCACGTAGCAGTCCTCCCGCCCCGGCACCTTGAAGACGGACGAGACCTGGCTGTGGAAGGACGTGCGGCTGGGGTCGCCATGCGGGTCGCCCAGCACGCGAAAGGGCCCGTGCCAGTCGTCCGCCACCGCGACCTGCGAGGGATTGGGCAGGTAGCCCGTGGTGCCGGAGGTCACGAGGTAGTGCTTGCCGTCCCGCTCGAAGTGGGCCGGCGCCTCCCGCGTGAAGGGCGGGTGCGTGCCCACAAAGTGGGTGCTGTAGGTGCCCGTCACGCCCAGGTAGTCCGGCGTCAGGTCGGCGCAGACCAGCGCGCTGTGCACCCGCTCGAAGTAGATGTAGGCCCGTCCGTCCGCGCCCACGGCCAGGTCGAAGTCCCCGGAGCTCATGCTCAGGGGCTGCATGCGCTCCACTACGACCTCGTAGGGCCCCAGCAGCCGGTCCGCCTGCAGGATCGTCATGGACTGGGCGCCGTCCCGCCCCATGACTCCCTCCCGTGCCGGGGCCGCTGCCGGACCTGCATCCGCTGCAGGACGGCGACGTCCTGCGCCTGGGTGGGCGTGACCTTAGGGTGGTGCACGTGCCGGGGCACACGCCGGGCAGCATCGTGCTCTTTGATGAGAAGACCGCCACGCTCCTTACAGGGGACGCAGTGGCCCGCCGGATGCTCCTGGGGGTCAGTGCGCCGGTGGACATGGGGGATCTCGCCCGTAGGCTGGAGGGGTTGAAGGCCCTGCCCTTCGAGGTCATGTACTCCGCGCACGACCGGTGCGGCCTGCCGCGGTGGTACTTGGATGATGTGGTGTATCACCTGCGGGACGATGTGCCCAAGGCCCGGGAGCGGATCGCGCTCCCGGGGGTTGGCGAGTTCGGGTACTACCGGCACGGGAGGGAGGACCAGCTGGGCTACTTCGACTGCGCCTGGAAGCTGGGCACCTGCTGCGCTGACGGGCGTGACAGGGGGACAGACCCCACCGCGCGCCTCGCGTGACACGGGACCCGACCCCGCGTGACACCGCGCGCCTCGCGTGACACGGGACCCGACCCCATCGTGCGTTAGTTGCTGGTGGTGTCCTGCGGCGCGTCCTTGTCGCTTGCCGCTGAGCTCTCCTGCTTGGCACCGTACGCCGCGGCAAAGCAGGCGAGGCCGAGGGCGAGAAGGACCCAAGGCAGCGCTGCGACCACGAACTGGGCGACCGGGCTCTGCATGGTGCCGGCGTCGGGGCCGAAGAGGGCGACGACCGCCCCCATGGCGAGTGCCGCGTAGCTTGCGTAGGTCATGTTCCTGAGGCGGCTGGTCACGTCGGTGTCGCGCCTGATCTTGTCTTCCATCTGAGCGTCTCCCTTCAGGAGGGTGTCCAGGCTGCAGTCGTAGGCCTCGCTCATGCGGATGACGCTGAGCACGTCGGGGAGGGACTTGCCCCGCTCCCAGTTGGAGATGGTCTGGCGGCTCACGCCCACGAGCTCGGCGGCGGCCTCCTGGGTGAGGCCCCGCGTCTTGCGCGCCTCCTGCAGCTTCTGGCCGATCTGCATTGCAAACCCCCTTCGAAGGTGTCGAGAAGAGGATAGGGCGGCCGCGCGGCCTTTGTCTGCCAAAAGGCTTGGTCATGGGGACGGCGGGGCTTGTCAAAATGCTTTGACAAGGGCGGTGAGCTGGGTAAACGCGTCGGGCGCGCGGGTGGGGCGACGTGGGGCTTACAAAGCCCTTACGGTTGGGTGGACTGCGGTGCGGACTCGCGTGGCCCGTCCCCGGCGGCGGTCCCGACGAACTTCAGGTTAGTAGAGTGTTGCCGCCGAAGTCGCAATTCAACTACCTGCGGTTATAGGAAATTGAACCAGATACCGGCTCTACTAACCTGAAGTTCGCTCAGCGTCGGCTGGTGGGCCGGGCTCTATTGCTGTCCCAAAAGTGTCCCAAAGGCCCGATTTCCCTGTCCCAAGACAAGAAAAGAGGTCAGAGACTAGTGCTCTGACCTCGGAGTTTTGGTCGCGGGGCTAGGATTTGAACCTAGGACCTTCGGGTTATGAGCCCGACGAGCTACCAAGCTGCTCCACCCCGCAATATGTGTTGCGCCTTCGCGCAAGAAGTAAAGATACGCGTTGGCGAGAAGGTCGTCAATTCGACGGGCTTGTCTCCACAGATTCGCCATTTGTGGAGCTGGCCTCAGCGGTGCCGTCGGCTGCATCGGCGTCCTTGTCGCCTTCGGTCTCCTCGGTGGGCTCCGTCACGGGCTCGGCTGGCGTCCACGTGCCTGCCAGCACCTGCGCAAACGTGGCAAGGATCGCCCCCCGGTCGTCCACATAGGCTGCGAGGTCGTCGTCCGAGGAGGACACGAGCACGCCGTCGCCTTCCACGGGCAGGTTGGCGTGTGAGCCGGACTCGCTGCGCACCGTGCGCACCCAGGCGCCCTCAGCGAGAGCCGCCTGGCCCTCCTCGCTCACGAGGAAGTCCACCCAGGCCTGGGCCTGCTCGAGGTTGTCGCAGGCCGCCACCACGGCCGCGCACGACGGCACGAGGGTCACGCCCTCCTGCGGGTAGATGCTGGTCGTTTCCGCGTCGTCGAGCTCGTAGAGCTTGTTCAGCTCATGCTGGGTCAGCTCATCCACCAGGGCAACGTCGGCCTCGCCGGACAGCAGCAGCTCGCATGCCGCCGACGCGTCCGCCACGGGCGCCTTGCCCACCAGCTGGGGGACGAGCGCGGCCACGTACTGCCAGGCCTCGTCCGCCTCGGGGCCGCCCAGGTCCTCAAGCATGCTGTAGAGATGCTGGTAGCCGATGTCGCTGGTGGCTGGGTCGGGCATTGCCACGCGTCCGGCGAGCGCTGCGTCGAGGAGCGACTGGTAGCCCCTCAGCTTCGTACCGCGCCCCGGGCCCAGGGGAGTGGCCACCGCGAGCGCGGGGCAGTCGAGCGTGATGGGGGTGTAGAGGCCGGACGAGTTACGCCACTGGGTGGCAACGGCGGAGTTGTTTGGGCTCACGTAGGGATGGAGCAGGTCCTGGGCGCCTGCGTACCAGAGGGGCGAGCCGCCCCAGATGGCGTCGGCGACGGGTTTGTTGCGCTCGGCGTCGAGGAGGGAGAAGAGCTCGGCCGGCGTGCCGCGGGTGAGGGTAACGGCCACGCCCGTGGCCTGCTCGAAGGCGGGGACGACGGCGTTTATGACCTGGTCGGTGGAGGAGGTGTAGAGCATGAGCTTGCCGCCGAGGGTGTCGTCGGTGGCCACCTCGGGCTCGGCGGGGGTGGAGGAGTCGTCCGAGGAGCAGGCGGCCAGAAGGGCGCCGCTGCCGGCGCCTGCCAGCCGCACGAAGTCCCTGCGCGTGATACTAGCCACCTTATTCCCCTCCTGCGTGACAGCAGCTCCGTGACAGCAACTCCGACCCCGTGTCACGTCCCCGTGACAGCAGCTCCGACCCCGTGTCACGCTACAGCGACTCGAGGACCTCGCGCATGACCTGCTGCACGCCGTGCTTGTCGTTCGAGGGTACCACGCGCTCGGCGATCTGCTTGACGGCATAGCGCGCGTTGTCCATCACGTAGGGGTGGCCCACGTAGCGCAGCATGGCGTAGTCGTTCATGGAGTCGCCAAAGGCGATGACCTCGTCGCGGTGGATGCCGTAGTACTGCAGGAGCATCTCCATGCCCGTGGCCTTGCTCACGCCCACGGGGGTCACGTCGATCCAGCGGTTGCCCGAGGGCATGAACTGCAGGCGGTCGCCCAGCTCGCGCTCGAGCACGTAGACCATGTCCATGATGTCGGAGGGCCGGTCGTAGCACACGGCGGCCTTGACGATGTTCACGTCGGGCGGGACGGGGTCGTTCACGCGCTGGGCGTTGGGGAGGTCCTTGTCGAGCTCGCGGACGTAGGTCGAGAGGTCGTCCAGGAGGTAGGTGTTCTTGTCGTCGTACTCCACCATGTGGAGGCAGTCGAACTCCTGGCAGGTGTGGAAGAGCTGGACCAGGGCCTGGTAGGAGAAGACCTCGCGGTCGAGCATGCGGCCCTCGGCGTAGACCTCGGAGCCGATGGAGCAGACGTAGTCCATCTCGTCCCTGACGGGACCGAAGAACCAGCGCAGGGTCTCGTAGCGGCGGCCGGAGCTGGCCGCGAACATGACGCCGTGCTGGCGGAGCTCGTGGATGAGCTCGAAGGTCTCCTCGGGCACCTGCGAGTGCTCGTCGAGCAGCGTGCCGTCCATGTCTGACGCGATGAGCTTGATCATGCGTGTTCCCTTTCCCGCGCGTGTGGCGTGACTCTCCGCCTACATTCTATGCGTGTCGGTGGGGGCGTGACACGAGCTCCGACCCCGCGTGACACGAGCTCCGACCCCGCGTGACACGAGCTCCGACCCCGCGTCACGCCACGAGGAAGTTGACCTCGTCGACGTCGGGCGCATGGAGGCGCACGAGGTCCTCGGCCTTCTCGCGCGTGTCCGCGTCCAGCTCGCGCGAGCTCGTCACCGTGGCCACGACCTTGGTGGTGAGGGCCTCGTCGGCGGTGTCGTAGGAGTCTTGCTCGCCCACCGAGTAACCGGTCACCTCCGGCGCCAGGATCTCCAGCTCCTGCGCGGTGGTCTTGGCGTCGTAGAGGTCCTTCTGCTCGAAGAGCTCGCCGTTGTTCTGCGCCATGGTCTGCTGGACCACGCTCGCCGAGATGAAGAGGCAGGGCACGAGGAAGATCGCGGTGGCGATGGCGATCCGGATGCGGGTGTGGTGGGCCCACTGACGGGCCTCCTCGCGCTCCTCGGGCGTGACCTTGCCGTCGTCGTTGAAGTCGCTGTGCATGGGCACGCGCATGACGATCAGCACGACCTCGCAGGCCAGGGCGATGAAGACGACGTTGATGAGGAACTCGTAGAGTCCGCCCGCCGCCCTCATGAGGCTTCGCGTGGCGATGCCGTAGCCGGTCGTGCAGAGGGGCGGCATGAGGGCGGTGGCCACGGCCACGCCGGAGACCAGGGTGGGTGGCTCCTTCTTGCGCGTGGTGCCGATGGCGCCGGCCGTGCCGCCTGCGGCGGCGATGAGGACGTCCCAGATGGTGGGGGAGGAGTTGGTGAGAAGCTCGGACGTGGTGTTGGAGAGGGGGGAGATGGCGAAGTAGAGCGTAGACGTGCAGAGGCAGATGCCCATCTGGACGAGCAGGCCGGTGATTGCATGCTTGATGAGGCGTCGGTCGGCGGTGGCGATGCCGTAGGCCATGGCCATGACCGAGCCCATGAGGGGGCAGATGAGCATGGCGCCCACGATGGCCTCGGTGGAGTCGGTGTTGAGGCCGATGGAGGCGATGAGCATGGCCACGATGAGGATGGTCATGTTTGGCCCCACGACCTTGGCACCCGAGACGAAGCGGGCACGGATCTCCTGGTTGGAGGCGCGGCCGGAGCTGAGGTCGAAGATGTCGTTGAGGACGGAGTCGCCCTCGGCGTGCGGTCGGCGGGTGCGACGTATGACTGCCATGCTCGTCCTTTCCGTGCTGGTGGGGTCGGAGCTCGTGTCACGCGGGGTCGGAGCTCGTGTCACGCGGGGTCGGAGCTCGTGTCACACCCCCATGGTAGCCGGCTTGCGGCGACGGCGTGGTGGAGGTTCGCGCCTCATGGTGACAGCATCCGGCCCTAATGCGAGCGTCTTGCTGACGTGAACCAGGGCGCATCGACTACCAGCGACTGCGCCTGTTACGTGCATCAATTGTCGTATGTAACATGAATCTTCCAGCTATCTTCCACGAATCTCCAAGGCGAAAACCGACCGCTCGCGGACTAACGGTTGCACGCGGCCCTTGCTACGTCGAACCTATGCCCACCAATGTCGACGGGAGGTGGCCATGAGTAGGGGACCTAGGGAGCAGAGCGAGTACGACCTTTATCACATCATGGTGAGGGGCAGCGGGAGGATGACGCTCTTCGAGGACGAGGACGACCGGAAGGCCTATCTGCGGGCGCTGCTCCGCTGCAAGCGCGATGCGCGGGCGGATGTCCTCGCCTGGTGCATCATGGGCAACCATGTGCACTTCGTCTTGCACGCGGAGCTCGCGGACGTCGCTCGCCTCATGCAGCGCATGAATGGGTCCTACGCTATCCACTACAACAACAAGTACGAGCATCCCGGCGGCGCGTTCCAAGGACGTTATGAGAGCGTCGCGATCAAGGATGAAATCCAGCTCCTCTCCTGCATCCGATATGTGCATCAGAATCCGGTGAAGGCGCATCTGGCCACCTCGTGTGGCGACTATAGGTGGAGTAGCTATCGGGAGTACCTGGGCGTGCCGGGCCTTGGGGACGACTACGTGTGTGATACGTCATATGTCTTGGAGACCTTTGGCTCCGAGGAGGCGTTCGTGAACTTCCACGGAGAGGAGGACTCTCTCAAGCACCTCGACTGCGAGGAGGAACCCGAGGAGGGGGACTCGCTGGCAAGGAAGAGGGCCGAGGAGGCTGTTGGCGCCAAGGCCCTGAGGGAGATGGCTCGCTATCCGAGGGCTGAGCGCAACGAGTGTCTCCTAAGGCTGCAGGAGGCCGGTCTCACCGTGAGGCAGGTGGAGAGAATCTGCGGTGTCGGACGGGGCATCGTGTGGAGGGTGTGGAAGGGTGCGAGCGAGAAGTGCGCCGAGGTCGCGGCGGGCGGCGGGCGTGACACGAGCTCCGACCCCGCGTGACACGGCGGGCGTGACACGAGCTCCGACCCCGCGTGACACGAGCTCCGACCCCAACGAGAGCGCAACGAGAGCAGCGAGGAAATACCCTGCTAGAGGTAGGAATTTGTCGCGAGGTAAGTGTTTGGAATCCCGTGCCACAAGCCCGTATCCCAGCATCGCGTTGCGCTAGTATGGGTAGTGTCTGGGTTAATGGGCTCGGTGCGTACTCGTCTCGCCCCGGGCCCGCGGACATTTCCGCAAGAGCCGCCGCAAGGCGGACCGTATCGCTTCGAAGGAGAGGATATGGCGAGGAAATTCAAGTCGATGGACGGAAACGAGGCCGCGGCATACGTGTCGTACGCCTACACGGAGGTGGCGGGCATCTACCCGATCACGCCGTCCAGCCCCATGGCCGACCACGTCGACCAGTGGGCCGCGCAGGGCATGAAGAACGTCTTTGGCACGCCCGTCAAGGTCGTGGAGATGGAGTCCGAGGCTGGCGCCTCCGGCACCGTCCACGGCTCCCTGGGTGCCGGTGCCCTCACGACCACCTACACTGCGTCGCAGGGTCTGCTCCTCATGATCCCGAACATGTACAAGATCGCCGCCGAGCAGCTGCCGGGCGTCTTCCACGTGTCCGCCCGTACCGTGGCCACGCAGGCGCTCAACATCTTCGGTGACCACTCCGACGTCATGGCCTGCCGCCAGACCGGCTTCGCCATGCTCGCCGAGGGCAACGTCCAGGAGGTCATGGACCTCGCGCCCGTCGCCCACCTCGCCGCCATCGAGGGCAAGGTGCCCTTCCTGAACTTCTTCGACGGCTTCCGCACCTCCCACGAGATCCAGAAGGTCGCCGTGTGGGACTACGCCGACCTCAAGGACATGCTGGACATGGACGCCGTCCAGGCCTTCCGTGACCACGCCCTCAACCCCGAGCACCCGCATGCCCGCGGCTCCCACGAGAACGGCGACATCTTCTTCCAGCACCGCGAGGCCTGCAACAAGACCTACCAGGACCTGCCTGCCGTGGTCCAGTCCTACATGGACAAGGTCAACGATAAGCTCGGCACCTCCTACCACCTCTTCGACTACTACGGCGCCGCTGACGCCGACCGCGTGGTCGTCTGCATGGGCTCCTTCTGCGACACCCTCGAGGAGGTCATCGACTACCTCAACGCCCATGGCGAGAAGGTCGGCCTCGTGAAGGTCCGTCTGTACCGTCCGTGGTCCGTGGAGGACTTCGTGGCCGCCCTTCCCGCGACCGTCAAGAAGGTCGCCGTCCTCGACCGCACCAAGGAGCCCGGCTCCATCGGCGAGCCCCTCTACCAGGACGTCGTGTCCGCCCTCTACGAGGCCGGCAGGACTGACCTCGTCGTGACCGGCGGCCGTTACGGCCTCGGCTCCAAGGACGAGCCGCCCGCGGCTGCCTTCTCCGTGTTCGAGGAGCTCAAGAAGGACGAGCCCAAGCGCGAGTTCACCGTGGGCATCGTGGACGACCTCACCAACATGTCGCTCCCCATGGACCCCGACGCCCCCAACACGGCGGCCGAGGGCACCATCGAGTGCAAGTTCTGGGGCCTTGGCGGCGACGGCACCGTGGGCGCCAACAAGAACTCCATCAAGATCATCGGCGACCACACCGACAAGTACGTCCAGGCCTACTTCCAGTACGACTCCAAGAAGACGGGCGGCGTGACCCGACGTCAAGCCGGGCGGCACCTTCCTCGTGAACTGCCAGTGGGACGACGCTGAGTTCGCCGAGAAGATGCCCGCTGAGGCCAAGCGCTACATCGCCAAGAACAACGTGTCCGTCTACCTGATCGACGCCATCGACCTGGCCGCCAAGGTGGGCATGGGCAAGCGCACCAACACCGTGCTCCAGTCGGCCTTCTTCGCCCTGGCCAAGGTGCTTCCCGCCGAGGAGGCCCTCCAGTACATGAAGGACGCCGCCGAGAAGTCCTACGCCAAGAAGGGCCAGGCCATCGTCGAGGCCAACTGGAAGGCCATCGACGCCGGCGCCACCGCCTTCCACAAGTTCGAGGTGCCCGCCGACTGGGCCGATGCCACGGACGAGAAGAAGGAGGTCGTGCTCGAGGGTCGCGAGGCCATCGTCAAGCAGGTCAAGGACCTTCTCACCCCGATCAACCTCATGGACGGCGACTCCCTGCCCGTCTCCGCGTTCAAGAACAACGCCGACGGCCAGTGGGAGCTGGGCGCCTCTGCCTACGAGAAGCGCGGCACTGCCGTCATGGTCCCGCGCTGGGATCCGTCTCAGTGCATCCAGTGCAACACCTGCGCCTACGTGTGCCCGCACGCCACGATCCGCCCGGTCGTCATGAACGCCGAGGAGGCCGCCGCGGCTCCTGCGTCCATGAAGACCACCGAGCTCAAGGTCCCCAAGGGCACCGGCTACACCTTCACCATCGCCGTCTCGCCGCTTGACTGCATGGGCTGCTACAACTGCCTGGCCGTCTGCCCCAAGAGCGACGTCAAGAACGGCGGCGCCCTCACCATGGTGCCGCAGGAGGAGGAGGCCGCGCAGGCCGAGGCCTGGGACTACGGCGTGAACAAGGTCTCCGAGAAGACCGAGCTTGTCTCCGACAAGAACGTCAAGGGTTCCCAGTTCCACAAGCCGCTCCTCGAGTTCTCCGGCTCCTGCGCCGGCTGCGCCGAGACCAGCTACGCTCGCCTGGTGACCCAGCTCTTCGGCGACCGCATGTTCATCTCCAACGCCACCGGCTGCTCCTCCATCTGGGGCAACCCGGCTGCTACCTCGCCCTACACCGTCAACGCCGACGGCCACGGCCCTGCGTGGAACAACTCCCTCTTTGAGGACAACGCCGAGCACGGCCTTGGCCTCGAGGTCGGCTACGAGGCCGAGCAGAACCGCCTGGTCGCTCTGACCGAGCAGCTGCTCCAGGTCGAGGGCCTGCCCGAGGGCCTCGCCGCTGCCGCCAACGACTGGCTGGCCAAGCGCAACGAGACCGCTGCCTCCAAGGCTGCCTCCGCTGCCTACGTCGCCGAGCTGGAGGGCTCTGACGAGGGTCTGGCCAAGGAGATCCTGGCCGACAAGTCCTACCTGTCCAAGAAGTCCTTCTGGATCTTCGGCGGCGACGGCTGGGCCTACGACATCGGCTTCGGCGGCCTCGATCACGTCCTGGCCTCCGGCCGTAACGTGAACGTCTTCGTCTTCGACACCGAGGTCTACTCCAACACGGGTGGCCAGGCCTCCAAGGCTTCCAACATCGGTCAGGTCGCGCAGTTCGCGGCCGCCGGCAAGGAGACCAAGAAGAAGTCCCTCGCCGAGATCGAGATGAGCTACGGCTATGTGTACGTGGCGCAGGTCGCCATGGGCGCCAACCCCATGCAGACCCTCAAGGCCATCGCCGAGGCCGAGGCCTACGACGGCCCGTCCCTGATCATCGGCTACAGCCCCTGC
>CADAUA010000024.1 GCA_902791035.1 uncultured Coriobacteriaceae bacterium
TGACACCTGAACCTCGCAATCCGTGCCCCGCATGGGCACATAGTCGCGGGATTCGGATTGCTAGTCAAGCCGTGTCCCAATCAGGCCAGCCACATCAGTTGGACTCGGTGTACGTGTCGCTCAGCTCCTCCTCCCCCACGATCTCCACCATCGACGGCAGCCAGAGCGAGTCCCCGGTAGCGGTCACGGACGCGGGGTCCTCCGTCGCGCCAACGTTGTTGGTCATCTTGGCAACGGGCACGAGCACGGAGCGGAGGTCCTCTGGGAGCTGCCCCAGCAGCTCCGAGTTCATCCAGGAGCGCATCTGGCTGGCCTCCCAGCCACCGGAGTTCGTCTCCGTATCGTTCATCGCGTGCTCGGCCACGCAGTCCACGGTGATGAACGTGATTCCCGCCTTGCCGGAGCCGTCAGCCCTGTCGTCGTGACGGAAGCCGATGACCTGGGCTCGTGCCCACGTCCCATCGGCAAGTTGGAAGGACTTGGCCTGCGAACCATTGAGCGCGCCACCGGCGCGGCAGAGCCCATACCCTTCGGCAATCTCGACGGCAGCGTCGCTGGAATCCGCCTGTGCAATCTGGCTCGCAATGTCAGAGAGCTCGCCCCAGGTGTAGTCGTCCAAGGTTCCTGTTGTGGCATCGCCCTCATATGTACCACCCGCGGCACCGCCCTCAGACGCGCCGCTAGCCAGCCCGGCACCGACAATTGCCGCATACGCCGCGATGCCGCCAATGACAAACGCGCGGCGAGAAACCCGCGGTCCCCTTTCTGATCCCTGCGGCTGCCCCGAAGACTTGGGCGCGACACTCAACGAGTCGCCCAGGTGAGGCGTGGGCTGGGTCTCGGGTGCGGGGGCAGGCTCGGGTCGAGGCTCGGGCTCGGGCGTCGAGGACTGCGACCCGGCCGAGGTATCCGACGCAACATCATCCTCCGGCTGGTCAGGCACAGCACCCAACCAGTCGCTCAGGTCGACGAACCCGTTGTCCTCGTCCCGCATGCCTCCCCCTCCAAAAACGTGACACGAGCTCCGACCCCAGTGTCACGAACGTGACAAGAGCTCCGACCCCGCGTCAGCCCGCCGGTTGCAGGGCAACCTCCACGTGACCGACCTTACCGCTCTCGAAAGCCACCGTCATCTCTTGGGCCTGGTACCCGTCGGCTGTGATACGAACAGAACTCGAACTACTACCGGAATGCCACCAGCCCATCAACCCTTTAGAGTTCGTCGCCAGTATGAACTCCCCATTTACAGAGACGCTCGCACCCTCGATTGCCTGCCCCGTCGAGGCGTCGGTGGCCATGAGGATTGCTTTGTGCGTGGTTTCCGCAAGTTCGCCCAAGCAAAGGTCCTCATTGGCCACGGCGTCGTCCCGGTCGACCGAAGCCCAACTTGAGTCGAAGTACGTATAGGAAACGTGCGATGACACGACCAGATAGTCGTGCGAACCCACGTACGGCAGGTCGAAGGAATAGGCCCCGTCGGCACCCGTCGTGGTCTCCGCCAGGAACGCGTTATTGCTGTCGTACAGGAAGACCTGCGCACCCGCCAAGACATCACCGGGCTGGTCATAATCACCGCTGCGAACCGTACCCTGCACCAGGTACCGGATGGGGGCCATCTTGATGTCGCAGGTATCGGCACCCCCTACCTCAATGGCAATAGACGCCAAGTAGGCATCGTCCCCCGCAGCCTGCCCCGAGTAGTGCTCACCCTGAAGGTTCACCGAGTAGGTACCGTCGGCGCCCGTCTGCGCGTCCACATCGGGATATCCCTCATCGGACGTGAAGGAGATCCATATGTCTGCGATGGGCTCTCCCGTGGACGAGTTTGAGACGACACCCGTGACCTCGTGCGCCTGACGATGCAGTTCGAAGTCGTGGGCCGGCGCGCCGTGCTCCCCCACCGGCACGGTAAAGGAGTCCTCCGTCCCCTCGTAGTCGTCGGCGGAGACGCTCACCTCGAAGTCGCCACGCCCCACATCGACAGACCACCAGCCGTCGCGGTCGGCGGTCGCCGTCACGACCTGGCCGTCCTCGGCCGTCACCTCCACGGTGGCGCCCATGACGGCAAGTCCCGTATCGTAGTCGGAGACGCGCCCGCCGACCTCAACCGACGTGTAGAGCGAGGAGACGTAGTTGGCCACCGCGATGGTGACTAGGGCCACGATGCCGACAATGACGGCGAGCACGCGCCGGCGGTCGAGGCCCTTGCCCTTGGGGGCGGACCCCTGCAGCTGCGGAGCGGACTTGGCTGCCGGCTCGGACTCGGGAACCCACGCCGGCTTGGCATCGGATGTGGGGACGGGCGCAGGCTCCGGCTCGGGTTCGGGCTCCGCCTCCGCCGTGCCCTCCGGCACGGCGGCGCCCTCCGGCTGGTCGGGCCCTTGTCCCAGCCAGTCGCTCAGGTCGACGAACCCGTTGTCCTCGTCCCGCATGCCTCCCCCTCCAAAACGTGACACGAGCTCCGACCCCAGTGTCACGAACGTGACATGAGCTCCGACCCCGCGTCAGCCAGCGGGCTGCAGGGCCACCTCGACGTGTGAGACCGTCCCCGCAACCAGCTGGACCGGCACTTCCTGCGGCGTGTAGCCGTCGGCAGAAATCTCGAGCGTCAGGTCCTGCGTGCTACCGCTGAGCGACCAAGAACTGACCTGCTCGCCGTCGTCACTCGTTGTGCCGGGGTCGTCATCCCCGGCATAAGTCACCGTGGCACCCTCGATGGCCTCGCCCGTGGACGCGTCGCTGACCACGCACACGTATCCCGCGTTCCCGTTGAAGTCCGATTGCGGCGGATAGCACTCCACCTCGTCGGTCGGGGACTCGTCGCACACCGAAAGGTGCCTCGTTGAGTAGCCGGTGTGGATTGCCTTCGCAATCAACAGGTAGTCCCCCGCCGACGGCAGCTCGAGCTGGTAGGTGCCATCGGCGGCCGTCACGACGCCGCCCACGAACGCATGGTTCGAGTCGTACACAAACACCTGCGCACCCTCCACGGGGCTGTCATCCGAGTCCATATAGACCGTCCCCCGCACCGTGTAGACGATGCGGTACAGCTGGAAGGACCGGTTCACGCTGCCATCTTCGCCCCAGAGGTCCACGGTGTCATCCCTGGTCGCGTAGCCCGGGGCTGACGCGGTGACGCGCATCCGCGCGACTCCCACCATGACAGACCAGCTGCCGTCCGCCCCGGTGGTGTCCGCAACCTCCCCGACATCCCCAGGGGCAAGCTGGGGCGCGACCGTCACGGTGGCCCCTTCCACGGGCGCCCCCGTCTCCGCGTCGGTCACGTAGCCGTACACGCTCACGCTTGGGACTGCCACCAAGAAGACGAACACGACAACAAGAACGGTCAGTTCACCCAGCAGCACGTAGCGGAGGCGTCTCGCGACACCCGTATTCCGACGCCCCTCCGGCTCGCCTGCCGCGGGGCTCCCGTCCGGACGCGATGCGGACGCGGGCTTCTCTCGGAACTCACCCCACAACGAATCTCCGAGATGCGGCGTGGGCCCGGTGGGCCTCGCCCCTGACCGTGGCTCTGGCTTCGGTGCCACCTCGGGCTCGGGCTCCGCCTCCGCCGTGCCCTCCGGCACGGCGCCGCCCTCCGGCTGGTCAGGCCCTTGGCCCAGCCAGTCGCTCAGGTCGACGAACCCGTTGTCCTTGTCTTCCGTCAAGCCCTTCCCCTCCAAAACGTGACAAGAACTCCGACCCCAGTGGCACGCCGCTGACAACCGTCTAGCCGTCGAACCTGATGCCCCGGAGCATGCCGTTGATCTCGTCCATGAGGGCCTCGCCCTGGTTCTTCTGGGCCTCCATCTCGTCGATGATCTTGCGGTACTGCTCTCCCAGGCGGTCGATGTTGTCCATGGCCTCCCTGAGCTTGGCGATCTCCATGCCAAGGACCGCGAAGTAGCCACGGGAGATGTCGTCGTCCCAGTAGTGCAGGAGCTGGTGGCGGTAGTAATCCAGGTATTCCAGGCGTTCCGCCAGCTGGCGGTTGTGGACCTCGATCTGCTCGAACTTTTTCTCGTACTCTTGCCTGCTGTAGCGAAGGGACTCCATCCTCGACCCCCTAGTGCCCGAGGCCGTTGACGTCGTCCACCAGCTGGTCGCGCCTCTCCATGAGGCGGTAGATCAGGGACTCCATCATCGCGTTGATGTAGTTGAACTTGGCGTTCATCTCGTGGGCCGTCTCCATCTCCCTGTCGCCCCACTTGGCGATCTCCTGCAGGATGGGGTCCGGATCGCCCTCGAACTCGCCGCACTCGGCGCCCACCTGGTTGATGATTAAGGTGGCTACCTCAAGCGTGTCCTGGATCTGCCGGCACGTCTCCCTCAGGCGCTCCGCGTCCCGTATCTCGATGTCAGAGTCCGCCACGTCCCATCACTCCCATCCCTGGTACCCATACGCCCCGCGCTGCCTACATGAGCACCAGGCGCTCGCCGTTCTGCACGTCATAGGCGCCCACCGTCACGTCGCTGCCCAAGGCACACCCACGGTCGCGCGAGCAGAGGATCTCCGCGCCGGACGTCCGGTACCTGCCCATGGTCAGGTCCTCCACGGACTTGCCCAGCAGCCGCCCCAGCTCCGCCACCGTGATCCCGGTGGGGATCATCACCTCGTAGGAGGCCTCGATGGCCGGGACCTCGAGCACCACCTGTCGCTTCTCCATGAGCCCCGCCTATCCCTCCTGTCGGCGCAGCATGTCGCAGAAATCCGCCTCGCTGGCCGTGGCCTCGTCCTTCCAGGCCCCGAAGTCGTGCCGGGCGTCCTCGAGGACCTGCCTGCGCTCGTCGATCGCATGGACCTCGCCCTCGAGGGCGGCCAGTTGCCGCCGCAGCCCCGCGACGTCTGCCACAGGGTCGGCCTGCGCCACCTGCACGAGGTCGGAGAGCAGCGCGCACGCCCGTGCCGCCACGTCACGTTCCTCGTCCAAGAGGTCCAGGTGCCGTCCAAGGCCCCCTATGTCCACGATCACCTCAGGCACATCCCATCCCAAGCACGCGGCCCACATCCGAGGGCCGGCAGGACGCGCAGAGCGCCCCGCCAGCCCTTAGGACGAGCCAACAAGCCCTACTTGTCTCCAAACGCGATGCCAGTGACGAGGTCCTTGATGTCGTCGATGACCTCGAAGCCCGCGTTCTTCTGGGCGTCCATCTCGCCGATGGTCTTGCTGTACAGGTTCTTCATGCCGTCGATGTTGTGCATCACCTGGCGCACCTTGAGGATCTGGGTGGTCAGGTTCTCGAAGTAGCCCTGGGCGATGTCGTCGTCCCAATAGTTCTTGATCTGGTCCCTCAGGTCCTCCAGGGTGTCCAGGTGGTCGCTGAGCTGCTTGTTGTAGCCATCCAGCTCATCAAACTTGTTCTGATAGACCTGCCGGCTGTAGCGAAGAGCCATTGACATCTTTGATCACTCCTTAGCGAACCAGGTTGCTGACGTCTTCCGCCAGTTCGTCACGCTTCTTGATAAGGCTTTCGATAAGGCCGTCGACCTTCTCGCTGATCTGGCCGAAGATTTCCTTGGCCTTGCCCCACTGCTCCGACTCCTCCTGGCCCCACTTCATGATTCCATCCATGATGGGGTCGTTTTCGCCAGCGAACTCCTTGCACGCGTCGGTTGCCTGCTGAACCACCGTGTCCGTGAAGATGAGCTCCTGGTCGATCTCCCTGCGAAGGGCCCTGAGCTGGACTTCGTCTTGTATCTGGATGTCGGAATCTGCCATGTGCCATCACTCCTTAGACATAGGAAGAACAACTACCAACGCGCACCTCACTGGGGCAGGCAGTCTTGAACCGTCTGCCGCACCTGCCGTACTTCCGCAACCTCCCTCCATACCGCCTGCCGGTACGCGTCAAGCGCCTCGCCCCCCAGGCTCCGCCCCATCTGCTCGGCGTCGTCCTGGAGGAGAAGTTCCAAGTGCTGCAGGGTCTCGGCGCACACCGCCGCCAGCTCCAAGCTGTCCATGGCTAGCTGGCCCCCTTGTTTGCTGTGCCGTCCTGGTCGGGCTCCTCGAAGATCGACCGCTCGTCCGGCAGGGTGCCGTCGGCGAGCGCGGGACCGGGGACGCCCACCGCATGGATGCCGCCCCGGTAGCCCATGAGGCAGAGGCGGTAGTCCCGCTGTGGGTTGAAGTCCCGCAGGTCGCGGTTGGTGTCCAGGAGCCGCTGGGCCTGGAGGTTGCCACCCATGAGCAGGCAGGGGGCCTCCTTGGCCATCGTGCGGCCGAAGTCGCTGCTGTAGACGGCCGGCGGGTCGTCCGGGTAGTAGCAGGCGAAGAAGTTGAAGTTGTAGATCTGGCAGGCGCCGAGGTAGCCCTTGAGCACCTCCCGGCAGACCTTGGCCTGTGCGGCCGCCTCGCTCGCGCGACGGTAGCCCTCGGGGTCCGCCTGCTCGTTGGGCAGGGCGGGCTCCCGGCAAAGGTTCTCGAAGTCCGCCATCCGCTCGAAGACCACCCAGACCGGCCCCATCTTGCCGTGGAGGTAGTCGTGGGTAAGGCGGTGCAGGTCCGGGCGAGACGGGGCCAGGCCCTGCTCGGCGCAGTAGGCCTGCAGCACGTCCTTGCGCGCCATGATCTGGGCCCGCATGGCCAGCCAGAGGCCGTGCATGCCCTCATAGGTGCAGTCGGCCACCGTGGCGGAGGGGTCCAGGAGGGCGGCGAGGTCCCCACCGGGGGCAAAGAGGCTGTCCTTGGCCTTGGCTACCATCACGGTGGCCCCGTTGGCCTTGGCCGCCACCAGCAGGTCGGCGAGCGCCCGCGGTGCGCCGGAGGGATTGCCCAGGTAGATGGGGAAGGTGTAGAACTGGCGCAGGGGCAGGGCGATGGCCCGGCCGCTCTTGAGGTCGTAGCCCAGAGGCAGGCGGTTGGTGCCGAAGCCTGCCGCGAAGTCCTCGTAGGACTCGTCGATCGTGATGGTCTTGAGTCCCGGCGCGTGGGGTCCGTCCTGCCAGCGCTCCGCCAGCTCGCCCACCCGCTGCTTGAGCAGCTGGGGGCGCTGGGACGCCGTGGCCTCGGGCTCCAGCATGCCCGCCTGGAACTCCAGGGGGCGGTCGTCCTCCAGGAAGAGGCCACGCCCCGGTAGGGCCGGCGGCACCACGCTCACGCGCGTGCCAAGCACCTCCCCGTAGTCGTAGCGGTCCTTGAGGGTGAGGGCTATGCGGCCGCCCAGCTCCTGGCGTATGCGGCCCTGGGCGTCGCGGTTCTGGCTCAACGTGACGACGAAGCGCACACCATAGGCCAAACCGTCGCGCAGGAGGTCGGGCAGCTGGTAGGCCAGGTCTTGTCCCCGCTTGGTGCCCTGCAGGCCGGCGATGTTATCGATGCCCACGACCACGAGCGGGAGGGGCTTGAGCTGGCAGGCGGCCTCGAAGGAGTCAACCTCCAGCTGGTCGAAGAGCTTCTTGCGCTCGTCCACGATGCCGCGGATGAGCTTGAAGAAGGCGTCGAGCGAGTTCGAGTCCTCCTCGCCCAGCACCACCCCGCAGTGGGGCAGGGCGCGGAAGTGCTTGAGCATGCGGCTGGAGTAGTCCAGCAGGTAGAAGTTGACGCGGTCGGGGCCGTAGGCTTCCGCCAGGCGCAGGACCATGGTCTGGAGCAGCATGGTCTTGCCGGAGCCGGGCTCGCCCTGGATCATGAGGTTGCCCATGGCCTGGATGGGCACCACCATGGGCAGGCGGCGCTGGCGCTCCGGGTCGTCCAGCCAGCCCACGGGCACCTCGATCTTCTCACCGGGCGCCACCACGCGCACGGGCGGCAGCTCCTCCAGGGGGAAGGCGGCCGGCAGGGGCGGCAGCCACAGGGACTTGGGGCTTATGTCCGCCTCCTTGGCCACGCGGCACAGGTCCTCTACCACGGCCACGAGCTCGGACTTGCCCGTCTGCTGGCGCTTGGGCTGGGGCATGGCGGCAAGGAGGGTCTGACCCGTGGTGCCAAAGAACCGCACGCCCAGGTCCTCCTGGGGCACGTACTGGTCCGCGGGCTCGTAGGGATGCCCCGACCAGCCGGACTGCCCCAGCGAGAAGGACTCGTTGTAGCCCACCTGCAGGTAGTAGCGGCCCACCTGCGTGAGCTCGGCTGCCTCCGGGCGCTTGAGCATGTCCATGCTGTCCTGCTTGGTCTGGACCTTGAGGCAGACCTTGAACTTGGAGTTGGACCAGATCTGGTCGTTGACCACGCCGGCGGGCTTCTGCGTGGCCAGGATGAGGTGGACGCCCAGGCTGCGGCCTATGCGCGCGATGGAGATGAGCTCGTCCATGAACTCCGGCTGCTGCTGCTTGAGCTCGGCGAACTCGTCCGAGATGATGAAGAGGTGGGGCATGGGCTCTGCCACCACGCCGCGCCGGTGCAGGCGCTGGTAGGAGTAGATGTCCATGGTGCCCTCGCCCGTGGCGGACTTGGTCCTGTTGAAGACCTCCTGGCGCCGCTTGACCTCGCTCTCCAGGCTGATGAGCGAGCGCTGGATGCTCGAACCGTCCAGGTTGGTGATGGTGGCCACCACGTGGGGCAGGTGGATGCCGCGGGCCTCGTCCACGAAGGCGCCCGCCAGGCCGCCGCCCTTGTAGTCGATGAGGACGAAGGCCACCTCGTCGGGGCTGAAGTTGATGGCCAGCGAGAGCACGTAGGTGAGGAGGAACTCCGACTTGCCGGAGCCCGTCATGCCGGCCACGAGCCCGTGCGGGCCCTGGTACTTCTCGTGCAGGTCCAGCGTGGCGGTGGTGCCCTCGGGAGTGACGCCCACGGGCACCGCCAGGGACTTGGTGGGGTCGTTCTCCCGCCAGCGGCGCAGGGGCGCCAGCTGCTGGATGTTGCCCACGTGCATCATCTCGAGGAAGCCCAGGGACCGCGGCAGCTCGCGCTGGCCCTTGGCGCGCACGATGGGCACGTTGGCCAGCTTGCACATGCTGGCGGCAATCTGCTTGGCGGGGAGCAGCTGCGCCACGAACTTGTCGTCCTCGCGCTCGATGTCCTTGGGATAGGAGACCTTGCCACGCACCTTGCCCCCGCCCGAGAGGACGGCCTGCGGGTCGCCCGTGATGCGGATGATCGCGCGGCTCTCCTTGAGTAGGTCGCCAAAGGCCGTGACCACGGTTACGCCGCAGTTGGCATCCAGGGCCAGCACGTCCTTGATGACCTCCATGGAGTCCAAGAGGCGCCGGTCCAGGGCGAGGACCACGTAATAAGGACGCGACTTGTGGATGTCCTTGAGGTCGCGTGGGTGCTGCAGGTCCTCCGCAAGCTGGGTGCGCAGGTAGCTGCCCACCCGGTAGGCGTCCTCCTCGTCCGACACGACCAGGCGGGTCTCCTGCAGGTCGTCCCACAGGTGCGGCAGGGCCATGACGTCGGTAAAGTCCTGCTCGAGGGTGTCCTTGTCGGCCGCGAGGACGACCTTGACCTCGTCCCAGCTGTGGAGGATGGCGACTTGCGCCAGGTACTCGTGCACCAGGGCCACGCGCAGGGCCCGCGGCGCCTGGATGCCACACACGTAGTTGTCCACGAGCGAGAGGACCATGGGAGCGTCCTCGAGGTACACGGGCTTGCTCGCGACGGCGCGCATACGCTCCTCGAGGTTGTCGGTATCCAGCTGGAAGCGCTCCCGGGGGTAGTTGATGGCGGCCTTGAGGGGCAGGCGGCTCGTGCCCACCCGCAGGTGGAGGAAGTCGTCGTCGGAGGGGCGGCGCTCCCACAGGTGGGGGCTCGCGGGCGGGTAGCCCAGCAGGACGTCCTCGGTGGGGTAGTTCGCCCGCAGGACCGTGGCCTCGCGGGTGGCCTCGGCGGCGATCTCGTCCTGCTTCTGCTTGAGGTAGGCGGAGTACTTGGTCTGGCGGCGCTCCTCGTACTCCTTGCGCTGCTTCTCCGTGTAGCCGGAGGTGACCAGGGGGAAGAGCACCGAACTCGCCAGGGGCAGGAGGTTGCCGCTGAGCAGGGAGGTCGCGCCGTACATGGCGGACCCTCCCACACGCAGGATAAGGGGGATACGCTCGCCGGAGAGCGACATTGGCGGCAGCTCGAAGTCTATGTCCTTGGGTGCCAGGGCCAGGCGGTGGCGGGGCTCGCGGTTGAAGGGCTGGCAGGGCTCCTCCTCCGGGAGGGTGGAGACCCGCATGCTCGAGATCAGGGAGAGCCGGGGCGAGGGCACCGTGACGTCGGGGCGGCCGGAGTTGATGGAGAAGAAGCCGTCGCCGGCGATGATCTCCATCCCCATGATGTAGACGCGGTCGCCCAGGCCCAGCGTGGCGCGCGCCACACGTCGGCCGTTCACGTAGATGCCGTTGGGGCTCTTGGCATCCTCCACATCCCAGCCCCCGCTGGCGTTGGGACGCAGCACGGCATGCAGGCGCGACACGAAGCGGCTGGTGCTTACGATGTCGCACTTCTCGCCGCTGCCTATGAGCAGGGGGTCAGAGAAGCCCGCCCCCCCGCAACGCTGTAGTTGCGGAAGACGGCGCCCTCCTCGGACGCGGGCTCTATGTAGAGCAGGGAGCGGATGGCGTCGTCCACCACGCGCAGGATGTTGGAGCCGGTCAGCCGCACGCGCTGCACGCGCTCGGCCTGCGAGGTGGCGAAGTAGGCCGGTATGGCGCAGCAGGCCCACCACGCGCCGTCGCGCAGCTCCACGAAGACGCGCTCGGACTGGCCCTTGAGCTCAAAGCGGCCTTGGTTGATGGGTGGGAGCCAGGTGCGGGCCACGGAATCCCTGGTGATGCTGGTCACGTGCATGCCGCGAGGGCGGTTGGGGGCAGTCGTCGTGCCGTATGCCATGACTGCCCTCGCCTCCCGGGGGTCGTGGTCGTGTGCTGGATGAGAGTCAGACTAGCACAGGACGCGGTGGATATTGGACGGGAGGGGTAGCACTTGTCTCACCCGTAACGCAAGCGGCGTGACGCAGGGTCGGAGTTCGTGTCACGCGGGGTCGGAGCTCGTGTCACGCGGGGTCGGAGTTCGTGTCACGCAGGGTCGGAGTTCGTGTCACGCGGGGTCTGACCTTCTGTCACGCCCCTACTCGAAGCCCTCGTGCCAGAGCTCGGGCGTGCGGCTCTCGGCGGTCTGGGCGTCCCAGTGCACGTGGTAGTGGCGGCAGTCGCAGATGGGCTTGAACCGCGACCAGCCACAGCGGCAGAGGGTGTACTTGGTGCGCTTCTCGTAGGCGTGGCCGTCCGCGGCGATGAGCGTGAAGTTGCCGCGTGCCCAGAAGGGGCCGGAGCACTCGTAGCCCGGATCCTCCAACACGATGATCTCGTTGGGATAGACGGGCTCCAGGACCTCACCGGTAGTTGCATCCTTCATGACAAGCCGCCCCGCCGGGCACTCGTCTGCCGCACGAATGGCCAGCTCGCGGGCCTCGGGGTCGTCCTCGCACTCCATGAGCTTCCAGATCTTGCCGCGATCCGTGTGACAGAAGCGCGCCAGGCAGCACATGTCGTAGTCGTCGTAGAGCACGAGGCCGTTGCCCTCGTAGACCTTGGCCCGGCTCTCGAAGGGCTCGTCCCACAGGGCCTCGGTCCCGTCCCAGCCGCGATGGGCCTTGCGGTCGCAGAAGGGCTGGATGGGCGACTTGCCGCACCGGCAGAGGATGAAGTGCTCGTCGTGGGGGATCACGCCGTCGTCGCGATAGACGTAGTGGTCGGGGTCCTTGTGCACGATCGTGGCCTTGCGCAGGGTCACCTGACCGGACACCAGCAGCGGGCCGTCCTTGACCACGCGGATGGTGTAGGAGGGGGCGTCCTTGTCGCCCGCGGCGGGGTCGGCGGCGGGGCTCGGGCCGGTCACGCACTTGTCGCTCATGGTGTCCTCCGAGGTCGGCGGCGGTTTTGGCCATGCTAGCACGGGACGGACATGCGGACGCGCACCGCTTCGCGCGAACTTCAGGTTAGTAGAGTGCTACCGCGAGACTCGCAATTCGCCTACCTGCGGTTCTTCTTTCCCGTTCGCCCGAGGGGACTCTACTAACCTGCACTTTCAGCGGCCAGTCCTGCACTTCCGGCGGCCAGTCCTGCACTTCCGGCCACCCGTCCCGCACTTCCGGCCACCCGTCCCGCACTTCCCGCCGCTGACGCACGGCAGATAAGCCCGTGGTGCCAGGTTCCCCCTTGCCCCCGGCTGGAGACGTAGGCAACTCGGCGCCCGGAGCCCCTGAGGCATGCGCGGCCCGAGTTACCCACGGCGCGGGGCGTAGGCAAACCCGCCCCAGATGGCCCCAGGGCCGGCGCGGCCCGAGTTCCCCACGGCGCGGGGCGTAGGTAACTCCCCTGGCAGGCGTTACCTGCAGGTCGAGGCGTAGGTAACTCCCCGGCCAGCCGTTGCCCCCGGGTCGAGACGTAGGCAACTCGCTCCCCGCAACCCCAGAGGCCGGTGCGACCCGACTTGCCCCCGTCTCTGCACGTGGGTGAACTTCTGCCCGGACAGCAGCCGCGTCGGATATGGTCAGGCTCGCACGCAACGCCAACGGGAAAGAAGCCCAGGCAGCAGTCCCCGCGCGCCGCACCCGCACGCCGCACCCGCGCTCCCCGCCCCGCGGCCGTCCACCACCCCTCTTGCGCTACCATCCATGCAGGGGATTCGGGGGAGGAAGGCATGTACCGCATACTCATCGTCGAGGACAGCCCGGCCGACGAGCGCGTGCTCGCCGACCATCTCGACCGCTACGCGCGCGAGGCCGGTGAGGCCTTCTCGGTGGACTGGCACCAGAGCACGGCCCAGCTCGACGAGAAGGACGACCCCTACGACCTCATCTTCCTCGACATCGAGCTTCCCGGCCAGACGGGCATGGAGGCCGCCCACGACCTGCGCGCCCGCGGCGACGAGACTCCCATCATCTTCGTGACCAGCCTGGCCCAGTACGCTGTGGAGGGCTACCGGGTGAGTGCCCTCGACTTCATCGTCAAGCCCGTGGCCTACGGTGACCTCGCGCTGCGCATGGGCCGCGCCATAAACGTCATGCGGCGCCGCCACGTGGGCGCCATTCCCGTCGCCGTGCGCGGCGCCACCAGGCTCCTCTCCCCCGACGACCTCGTGTTCGTGGACGTAGACGGCCACAGCCTGGTCTATCACCTGGCCAGCGGCGAGGCCCTGCGCGCACGCGGCAGCCTCTCGGGCGCGCCGGCCCAGCTCGGGGCCACGCCCTTCCTGCGGATCTCTGCCAGCTGCATCGTCAACATGTCCCACGTGGCATCCGCCGCAGACGCCTCCATCACGCTGGACACGGACGACGTCGTGTGGGCCTCGCGGACAAACAAGCGCCGGTGCCTGCAGGAGCTTGCTGCCTACCTGGGGGGGAGCCTCTGATGAGCCATGCCGCTGCGGCCGACCTGCCGCTCCCGCTCGCCCTTCTCATCCCCGTGCTCTACGCGGCGCAAGTGGCGCTCCCCGTGCTCACCATGGCATGGGACGTTCCCAGGCGGCCGCGCTTCTCGCTGCGGCTGGGGCTCACGCTCGGCGGGTTCCTGGCCATCTGGGTGGGGGCAAACGTCGCCGCCAACTGGCTCACCCCGGCCGCCCCCGGGCCCGGCGAGCTCGCCTTCTGGCGCACGCTGCCGCCGGTCGTCGTCCTCGTGGCCTGCATACCCCTCGTCACCTGCTGCTTCGAGCTCTCCGTGCCCGACGCCCTCGCCTGCGTGGTGGCGGGTTACGTCCTCCAGAACCTGGCCAGCGGCGTCATGGCGCTTATCAACGCCTTTGCCGAGCCAATCCAGCCGCCCTGGCTCGACCAAGTGCTCCAGCCCGCCTCCTCGGCCCTGGTCCTGCTTGCCCTCTACCTTCCCTGGCGGCGGGCCTTCGTCCGGCGCGCTAGGGCGGCAGGCATAGCCGGTGAGCGCGACCTCAGGATGCTCGCCCTCCTCGTCATGGTGGCCCTCATGGTCATCGGCTTCGACGTCGTCATCAAGGTCGCAACCTCAACCGGGCTGTCGCGCTCGCTCGTGATCGCCCTGCGGGCCGTGCATGGCCTAACCTGCGTCTTCATCCTCGTGGCGGAGTACGACACGCTCTACAGCCGCAGGCTGCGCGAGGACGTGGCCGTGGCGCGCCGCCTGGCCGCCGAGCGCGAGCGCCAGTACCGCCTGAGCCGGCAGAACATCGACGCCATCAACGTCAAGTGCCACGACATCCGCCACCAGATCCGCTCGCTCGGTGGCGGCGCGCAGACCGTGACCCCTGGCGTGCTCGACGACATCGCCCGCGAGGTCAACGTCTTCGATGCCGCGGCCCACACGGGAAACGACGCGCTCGACACGATCGTCACCGAGAAGGGCCTGGTGTGCGAGGGCCGGGGCGTCCGCCTCACCTGCATGGCGGACGGGACGGCGCTGGAGGGCATGGCCGACGCCGACCTCTACTCGCTCTTTGGCAACGCCCTGGAGAACGCCATCGACGCAGCCGCCGCCTGCACCGACCCAGACCGGCGCAGCGTGTCGCTCACGGTACGCCGCCGGGGCGGGTTTGCCGTGGTGCACGTGGAGAACTTCTTTGACGGTCAGGTAAGGATGGACAAGGACGGCCTGCCCCGCACGACCAAGGGAGACGAGGCCAGCCATGGCTTTGGCACCCGCAGCATGCAGCAGGTGGCCGAGCGCTATGGCGGCACCCTCAGCGTGAGCGCCGAGGGCGGGGTCTACCGGCTGGACGTCCTTATCCCCTGCTCTGGCCAAGCGTGACACGAGCTCCGACCCCGCGTGACACGAGCTCCGACCCCGCGCGACCCGCGCGGCCCACGCGACCAATTCGGACGCTTTGACGACCAATTCCGCACACGAACGGCACGGACCGCCACCCCTCCCTATCTTCTCCCCAGCAATGGAGCCCGCACCAGGCGGGCAGCAAGGGAGAGGAACGCAGATGGCAAAGCAGAGGAAGGCACGGGCCGAGAAGCCCCTCACGCCTCCAAGCCACGGCCGCAAGGTCGCCCGCGGCATCAAGACGGTGGGCAAGGGCCTACTGACGGTGGTCTTCGCCGGCGTGCTCGTGGCGGCAAACACCCAGATCGCGCAGTACAGCCGCATGATCGACACCCAGACTGGCTACCGGAAGTCCTGGGACTCCAGCGCCGCCAACCAGGCGGGCTACGACCTCCAGTACTACAAGCCCGCCTACGACAAGGACTCCATCGCGCCCGTGGAGGAGGCGCTTGACCGTCAGATTTCCAGCGAGGGTTATGTCCTTCTCAAGAACGACGGCCAGAGCCTGCCCCTCCCGGCCGGCACCACGCTCTCCTTCTTTGGCGAGTCCTCCGCCTACCTTATGGCAAACAAGGACCTCATGGCCAACTTCACCGGCATGAGGGGCAACTTCGACGGCGTGGCCCAGGCCTTCGAGAACCGCGGCTTCGCCGTCAACCACACCTTGGGCGACTTCTACTCCACCGGCGAGGGCAGCAAGTACCAGATCGGCCAGGGCTCCATCCTCTTCGGCGAGAGCGAGGACTTCTCCATCAACGAGTGCCCGCTCTCCGTGATGCGCGATGCCGGTGTGCTGGACTCCGCCCAGGGCACCACCCCCGTCTTCGTGATGAAGCGCGTGGCCGGTGAGGGCCGTGACATGCCACGCTCCATGGTGGCCTATGCCAGCAGCCCCGAGGACCAGGCCAAGAACTACCTGGAGCCCGACTCCACCGAGCTGGAAATCCTCCAGTACCTCAACGACAACTACGACAACACCGTCCTCGTGCTCAACACCGCCTCGGCCATGGAGCTGGACTGGCTGGACCAGTTCCCCAACATCCGGTCCGTCGTGCTCGTACCCTCCACAGGCACCTACGGCCTGGAGTCCCTGGCCGACATCCTCTCTGGCGCCGTCAACCCCTCCGGCCGCACCGTGGACACCTTTGCCGCCGACGCCCTGGGCTCGCCCGCCGCGCAGAACTACGGCGACTACCAGTATCTGGACGAGGACGGCAACCTCACCAGCTACAACTACCTGTCCGAGCTCGAGGGCATCTACGTGGGCTACCGCTACTACGAGACCCGCTTCGAGGACGCGGCCCTGGGCCAGGGCAACGCCGGGGACTTCGACTACGACGAGGAGGTCGTCTATCCCTTCGGCTACGGCCTCTCCTACACGACCTTCGACTGGACGGACTTCTCCTGCGCCTGGGACGGCACCGAGTGCACCGCCAGCGTGACTGTGACCAACACGGGCGACGTAGCCGGCAAGGACGTGGTGGAGCTCTACGCCCAGAGCCCCTACACCGACTACGACCGCGCGAACGGCATCGAGAAGCCCGCGGTGCAGCTGGTGGGCTTCGCCAAGACCAAGCAGCTCGAGCCCGGCGAGTCCCAGACCGTGACCGTGACCTTCGACCAGGACGCCCTCAAGGCCTACGACGCCAACGGCGCCAAGACCTACATCCTGGATGCGGGCACCTACTACGTGACCGCCGCGCACGACGCGCACGACGCAACCCTCAACGTGCTGGCCGCCAAGGGCGGCTCGGCCGAGGGCGACGCCACCCGCGTGGCCACCTACGTGCCGGCCAACACCGAGGTGGACACCAGCACCTACGCCACCGACTCCGCCACCGGCACCGCCATCACCAACCAGTTCGACGACGCCCGTCCCGAGGGCACCATGCTCAGCCGCTCCGACTGGCAGGGCACCTGGCCCCAGCACGACGGCGAGCCCGTGACCGGCACCCTCTCCACCTGGGGCGGCGAGATCAACGCCACCGACGAGAACGGCAACGCGGCCAACTACGTGTGGGGCAAGACCGCGAGCGCAGACCTCCTGGCCCAGCTCCAGTCCACCGATTCCGGCAACCCCACCGACGACGCCACCCTCACGGACGCCCCCGTCTACGGCGCGCAGAACGGCGTGGAGCTCATCGACCTGCGCGGCAAGTCCTTCGACGACCCGCTGTGGGACGACCTTCTCGACCAGATCACCTACGACGAATACGTGAACGAGATCAACATCTCCGGCTACGGCACCCCCGCCATGCCTTCCATCAACAAGCCCTTCACGCTGGACGCCGACGGCCCCAACAACTGGAACACCGGTGGCACGGGCCACAAGTACCCCGACGAGTCCGTCCTGGCCCAGACCTTCAACCAGGAGCTGGCCGAGCAGTTCGGTGCCATCATGGGCGAGGAGGCCCTGATCGGCGGCGCGAACAGCTGGTACGCACCTTCCTTCAACATCCACCGCACGCCCTTCAGCGGCCGAAACGCCGGCTACTTCTCCGAGGACCCCACCCTCAACGGTATCATGGGCTCGATCGAGGTGCGCGAGGTGGCCAAGCGCGGCGTATACGCCACCATCAAGCACTTCGCCCTCAACGACCAGGAATCCCACCGCGGCGACCGGCCCTCGTCCGAGCAGGGCGTGGCCACCTGGGCAGGCGAGCAGGCCATCCGCGAGGTCTACCTCAAGCCCTTCGAGATGTGCCTCAAGCTCCAGCCCGTGGAGGAGAGCTACTTGGAGGCCGACGGCAACGGCGGCTACAACCAGAAGACCGTGGAGGTTCCCGCGACCACGGGTGTCATGAGCGCGTTCAACCGCGTGGGCGCCACCTGGGCCGGCGGCGACTACGACCTGCTCACGGACGTGCTACGCGGCGAGTGGGGCTTCCGCGGGGAGGTCATCACCGACAGTGCGGCCGCCGGCAAGGCCTACATGGACTGCGAGCAGATGTGCCGTGCCGGAGGGAACATCAAGCTCGTAACCTTTGAGGTGCCTGGCTTCTGGCGCTTCGACAAGGACGACGCAGCCTCCTACCATTACGCGCGCCAGGCCATGCATAGCTTCCTCTACGCCGTGGCCAACTCCAACGCCATGAACGGCGCCATGCACGGCAGCGTGTACAGCGAGGGGCCGCAGAACTCCACGATCATGCGCGTGGCGATGAGCGCGGTGGCAGTGGCGGGACTGGCCGCGATCGGCATCACCGGCTGGCACAACCACAAGCGCAACCAGCGCGAACGCGAGCTCTTTGGCGCCGGCAAGCGGGCCGCCAGGTAGCGGGGTCGCAAGGCCGACAGCAGGAGGGGCCGCGGGCACGTAGCTCGCGGCCCCTCTCGTATCGTTGCGTCAGCAAGCGCCACCCGCGACGTTCGCTAGTGGCAGCAGCCGCCCTCGCCGTGGCCGCAGCCGCCCTCGCCGTGGCCGTGGTGGTCGCAGTTGGCCTCGCTGTTGGGGGCCAGCCGCCCCGCCGCCAGCGCCGCCGCGGCCTCGTCCGCGCTCCCCTGCACACCGGCGTAGAGCTCGATGCCCGCCTCGGCAATGGCCATCTGGGCGCCGTAGCTCAGACCACCGCAGATGAGCGCGTCCACGCCCAGCTGCTTGAGATAGCCCGCCAGAGCTCCGTGGCCATAGCCATTGGTGCCGATGACCTGCGAGGACGTGACCTGCCCGTCCTCCACCTCGTAGATCTTGAACATCTCCGTGCGGCCGAAGTGCTGCCAGATGCCGCCCTCGCCGTCGTACGTAACCGCAACCCTCATCGTGAGCTCCCCTTTCCGCGGAAGTCCCTCATCGTCCTCCGGCAGCCGATATCGCCCACCGGAAATCACCAGCTTCGTCCCGTCGACCAGCAGTCGCGCGACCTTCCCGCGCGCGCTCCCGTACATCGCCGTCACCGTAGTGCGCGACACGCCCATCCGCTCGGCGCACTGCTCCTGCGTGAGCCCCTCGCGGTCGATCAGCCGCAGGACCTCGTACTCGTCCAGCGTGAGGGTCTGAACGCCCACCGACTCCCCCGCATCAGTAGCCGAGAAGCACCAGTAGCTCGGGTAGGCGCCGATGTTCCTCTCACGCGGTCGTCGCGGCATGATCTAGCTCCAATCTGACATATGTCAATTTATGTGTAACTTTTTTATCGACATATGTCAACTATTTGTTCTATGAGCGAACGAGTTCGTGGCTCGACGTCACCCCATCCCATCGAAGCGCCCCTCAAGTTCTTCAAATCGCGATTCCGACGTCAAATCCGAACTTTTCGGTGTCCCCTGCTATCGGTACGGCCGACAATCAGCCCCACACCTCAGGTTTGCCTGCAGGAACCAGACTCAGCGGTCATCCACACCACCCCAGCGACACCGAAAAGCTCGGATTTGACGTCGGAATCGCCGAACCTTCTACTTCGACCCCTCGCTAAGCCCTTACATATGACAAAGGATCAGACCCCACGTGGCGTCATGCGGGCATAGTAGAATTGCCATAGGCGCACACCGATTCCGCTTCACGTCAGAAAGGGGCTCGCCATGATCCTCTTCATCATCCTCTTCGTCGTCATCGCCGCCGTCGTCCTCTCCACCGGCTACGTGGTCCGCCAGCAGCACGTGGCCGTGATCGAGCGCCTGGGCCGCTTCGACCACATCGTGGGCCCCGGCTTCCACGTCAAGGTCCCCTTCATCGACCGCGCCCGCGACGTGAGCCTCATGACCGAAGACGAGCACATGACCTTTGACGCCAAGACCTCGGACAACGTGACCATCGAGCTCGACGTGTCCATCCAGTACCGCGTGGACTCCACCAACCTCCAGTCCGGCCCCGAGTCCGGCGTGTGGAAGTCCATCTACACCCTCACCGATCCCGTCTCCCAGATGCGCGACTACTTCGCCGACGCCCTCCGTTCACAGATCCCCATGCGCACGCTCGACGCCGTCTTTACCGAGAAGGACACGATCGCCCAGTCCATCGAGGAGGTCGTGGCCGAGAAGATGCACGAGTACGGCTACACGGTGGTTGCGACCCTGATCACCCGCATCAAGCTCCCCAAGGACGTCCAGGACTCCATGAACCGCATCATCGCATCCAAGAACAACCTCCAGTCCGCCCGCAACGACGCCGAGGCTGCCCGCCAGAAGACGGTCATCGGCGCCCAGGCCAAGGCCGAGGCCATGCAGAAGGAGGGCGAGGGCATCGCAGCCCAGCGCGTGGCAATAGCCGAGGGCATCCGCGAGTCGCTGGACACCATCCGCGGCGCCGAGCTTACCCCCGCCGAGGCCAACCGGCTGTTCGAGTTCACCCAGTGGATCGACATGATGGGCAAGTACGCCGAGTCCGGCTCGCACACGGTGGTGCTGCCGAGCGACTTCCGCGACTCCGCCAGCATGTTCGAGCAGATGATGGTGGCCTCCGACGACAACACTATGCGGTCGTAGCCGCGCGTCAGCCATCCGACTCGCACCACGTAGCGCCCCCGGCTCCGGCTGGGGGCGCTCTTGTTGACCGGCACCGGCCTGGCTCGTGGCGAGCACTGCCCCGACTGGCGGCACGTCACCAGGCCTCCCTGGCAACGGGGCTTTCAGGTTCGCGCGAGGCTTGTCGACACCGCATGACATCGGGCGCAGACGCGTCCCTCTCTCAGCGGGCTTTAAGGGTCGCTTCGTAAGCTGTCTGCAAGCGCGAAAGCGAGAAGCCCCCACCCGCGAGGGGAGGAACCATGCCCATCACCAGCCCCGAACAGCCCCGCTACCAGCTCACATTCGAGCGCACCGAGGCCAAGTACCTCCTCACCGACGCGCAGCGCGCCCGTCTCATGCGCGCCATGGCAACGGCCATGCGCCCCGACGAGTTCGGCCCGTCGACGGTTCGCAGCCTCTATCTGGACACGCCCGCCATGCTGCTGGCGCGCCGCTCGCTCGACCACCCCGCCTATCGCGAGAAGGTCCGCATCCGCGCGTATGGGCCGGCGACCGGCGCAGACCCCGTCTTCCTGGAGCTCAAGAAGAAGTGCGACGGCATCACCTACAAGCGCCGCTGCGCCCTGCCGCTCGAAGACGCGCTCGCGCTCGCCGCCGGCACCCGCGACCCACAGGGGCAGGTGGAGCTCGAGCTCTCCTGCACCGCGCGACGCGAGGGAGGCCTGCTGCCGGCCGTGCTGGTGGCCTACGACCGCCAGGCCTTCTATGCCACGGACGACCACGACTTCCGCATGACCTTGGACCGCCGACCTCGAGTTCGATGGGACAGGGTCGACCTCGCCGACGACTCCGGAGAGCTGCTCCTGTCCCCTGGCCTCTCCATACTGGAGGTCAAGACCTCGCGTGCCATGCCCCTCTGGCTCGTGGAGTTTCTCACCGCGGAGGGCCTGCAACCAGCCAGCTTCTCAAAGTACGGAGCCGCCTATCGGCTGCGTTATCCCCGTGGGTGGTACCCGGAGACAAGCACGTTCCTCCCCGCAAGCGCCCCGGCGCCGCTGTCCTCGAGTGGGCCCGCGCCGACGCCACGCCCCACACCCGCGCGCGTCCCCGCGCCGACGCCCGACCCCGCGCCGACGCCACGCCCCACACCCGCGCGCGTCCCCGCGCTCGTACCCGGTCCCGCGCCTGCACGCCGGGTGGCACCCGCAATCCGACCCGCCCTTCTCTTCCACAAGTCCCGCTCGCACGCAATGGAGGCCGACCATGTTTGATTCGATCTACCAGGTTACCGAATACACCACGGGAACCATACAGGCCCTACCCCTGTTCATCTGCATGCTCGTATCGCTCGCACTCGGTGCGGCCCTCGCCTGGGTCTACGCCTTCCACCAGCGCGCGAGCCGGTCCTTTACCCTGGCGCTCACCGTTCTGCCCGCCATCGTCTGCGTGGTCATCACCGCGGTCAACGGCAACCTGGGCGCAGGTGTGGCCGTGGCCGGCGCCTTCAGCCTGGTGCGCTTCCGAAGCGCACCAGGCTCTGGTCGCGACATCGCCTTCGTCTTCCTTGCCATGGCGGTGGGTCTCGTGGCTGGGATGGGCTACCTGGGTGCCGCCGCGCTGGTCACGCTCGTGATCGGCGGGGCGTGCCTGGCTCTCCAGACCGCGGGCAGCGTATCGGCGACCGATGCCCTCACGCTCAAGGTCACTGTCCCTGAGGATCTGGACTATACGACCGCTTTTGATGATGTACTCGCCCGTTACACGGCAAGTCACGAACTCACGTCCGTCAAGACGGCAAACATGGGCAGCCTCTTTCGCCTGTCCTACGACGTGACCCTCGCTCCCGGCGCAGACCAACGCCAGCTCATCAACGAGGTCCGTGCCCGCAACGGAAACCTCGAGGTCGCCATCGCCCACCACGAGACGGGCGGATACGACCTCTAGCCAGCGGGTCGAAGTAGAGATTCCGGCGAAATCGACGTCAAATCCGAGGAAGTCGGTGTCCGCCGGGATCCAATCCGCGCTCTAACGCCCCACAAGTCGGTCAAACCTGCATGCGGACCGCCCTGAGCTGCCCAACGACGGCAACCACAGATCGTGTCCATATGCGTGGTGTAAGAAGGGCAAGGTGGGATCGCCCGCACCCGCGTCAGCCTGATGCTACCCCTTCTTGAGGCCGCGCCTCTCCACGA
>CADAUA010000025.1 GCA_902791035.1 uncultured Coriobacteriaceae bacterium
TATAAGGGGTCCTTCGGGACTTTCAACTCCTCAGTGAGCGCCTCCGTAGCAAGACATCCATCTGGATCGTTTTGTGAGAGGAGGGCTCATGGAGCTCACGTCGCACTTTCCGTAGAAGACCTCAAGAAGCACAAGGCACACTTCGTATCCATCTTTGTGACAAAGGAGCAGCAATGGCTCAGAGCAACCAGCCCAAGCGCAACTCGGACAGCGATCTGGAGGCAATCGAGGGCCTATGGCGCAGCCTCGACTTTACCAACGACTATATGTTTGGAGCCGTGCTCAGGTCCAATCCCGACCTTTGCAGGCGACTCATCGAGTGCGTGCTCGATATCCCGATAGAGCGGGTGGAAATCATCACGCCACAGCACGAGTCTCGGCCGTCGGAGCGCAGCAAGTCCGTGAGGCTCGACGCATACGTGCGGGACGGCAACGGCAAGGTGTATGACGTCGAGATGCAGCAATGCCAGTCTCACTATCTCGCCAAGCGCGCACGCTACTACCAAGCCGTGATGGACACCGAGCAGCTCGACAAGGGAAAGGGCTACCAGAGCCTTCCCGACACGTTCGTGATCTTCTTCTGCACCTTCGATCCCTTCGGACGGGGACTCAAGCGATACACGTACCGCCAAGCCTGTATGGAAGACAACTCCTTCGTTCCTTGGGACGGCAGCGAGCGTGTGTTCCTCAATGCCAGGGGAACCCGGGGCACCATTAGCAAGGACCTGCAGGGCGTGCTCGACTACATGATGGGGCATAATGAGGCCGAGGACGGACTCGCGCAGGACATCGAGCACGCCGTCGCAGACGTGCTCTCTTCGGAGGATCGGAGGAGAGAGTTCGTGGACATGCAGCTGAGGATGCAGGACGAGCATGAGCGCGGACGCGAGGAGGGTTTCGCCGAGGGTCGTGAGGAAGGCCGAGCCGAGGGCCGCGAGGAGGGCCGCGCAGTGGGCCTCGCAGAGGGGCGCGCTGAGGGACGTGCAGAGGGGCGCGCTGAGGGACGGGCAGAGGGACGTGTTGAGGGCCACACGGATACCCTACGCCGCACTGCAGAGCTCCTGCAGGCGCTGACGGAGGCAGGTCGAAGCGACGAGTTGGCAAGAGCCGTAACCGATCCGCAGCGCTTCGACTCGCTCTGCAAGGAGTTCGGAATCGCATAGACACGGTATGTCGTAGGCACTGAGGGGCAGCTCCGCACTATCGGAAGGCCTAGGAGCTGCCCCTATGCCCCTGACCAGAAGTGCGCGAGCTCGCTCCCCACAGTATCCGACGTGACTGCGCGTGGGGTGCCCCAGTTGCGTGGGTAGAGCTCCTGATATTCATCGGTTGCAAAGCGCTCGTCGAGGAGCAGCATTACACCCGCGTCCTTCTCCGTACGGATGAGACGACCTGCCGCCTGTAGGACCTTGGTCATACCAGGGTAGGTGTAGGCGTAGGCAAAGCCGTTCCGACCGGACTCATCGAAGCCCTTGCGCACGATCTCGCGATCGGCGGATGCGCGTGGCAGGCCCACGCCCACGACGACCACGCCAACAAGGGCATCCCCCTGCAGGTCGACGCTCTCCGCAAAGAACCCACCCAAGACGCAGAGCCCCACCAGACTGTGCGCAGGAATTGCAAGCGCTCGCCTAGTCGGAAGGGAGGTCCGGCCCGGAAGTCCACGCGCACCGCTCGCCTGCTTTGACCTAAGGGCGGCGAGGAACTCCTCGCGCTCGCCCTCACCCATGCCGGCACGTTGCGAAAGCACCTGCGTATGCGGCGGCAGGACGGTGGTGAGTGCACGCTGCACTTCGCGAAGTACCGCATACGAAGGGAGGAAGACGAGATAGTTGCCTGGTTTGGCGTCCAGCAGCTCCCGCACGTACCTCGCCACGCGCTGGTACTGTACCTGGTCGCGCTTGGAGTAGCGCATCCGCACGTCCGCGCCCATCAGCACGAGCTGCCGACTTCGGTCGAAGCTCGAGGTGGCTTGGTAGGAGGCATCGCATGCACGGGCGGCCAAGAGCTGCCTGTAATAGTCCTGTGGAATCATGGTGGCCGAGAAGAGCACCGCTGTCCTCACGGCAGCGAGCCTCTCCTCCACGTCACCGCTGGGGTCGTAGCAGAATACCTTGACGTGCTGGCCAGCTGTGCCCAGATCCTCGCGATAGAGAACGTACTTGTCGTTGTTCTCCGCACGCTCCAGCGCCGCCTGGAAGCTGGCCACCTGCAGGCCAAGGGCACTGACCAGCTGATAGGGTTGGCGCACCTGTTCCGCAGCAGGCACCTGCGCCCTATAGCTCTCCATCATGGGAAGGAGGTCCTCAAGCATTGCTGGAAGCTTACCAAAGGCCTGCACCACACGATAGCTAGGCTCATGGTCGCCCCCATCCACTGCGGTGCGAATGGCCTTCTCGCCCGTAGGCAGCTGCAGCGGGCTGCCTACCGCGCCACAACCCAGGTACGCTGCCACCCTGCCAAGCGCCAGAGCGAGCCTCTCGGCCTCCGGCCCGCCGGAGTGCGACCCACCCTCACGCACCAGCACCCTTGCCGCCTCTGCAAAGACCTTGCCCGTAAGGTCCGCGCTGTAGAGCTCGCGTGCCCGATCCACCAAGTTGTGGGCCTCGTCAACGAGAAGGACGGCCCGTTCGGGCTCGCCTCCCAAGCAGCGCAGCTCCGACGTGGGCCGGAAGACGTAGTTGTAGTCACACACCACCAGGTCCGCCCAGTCGGCAAGCTCCAGCTGCAGCTCGTAGGGACACACGCCACAGCGCTCGGCAGCGGCTAGGACAGCCATGCGGTCAAGGATCACGCCGGACTCGCCGGCAGAGAGGAGCTCGTGCGTGGCCGCGTTGATTCGGTCGAAGTGCCCACGCGCATAGGGGCACTCCACAGGGTTGCAGGGAGTCACGTGCCCGGCGGCTCGCACGGTCGCAGCGCCCGCATCCTGCCTCAGCGGACAGATCTTGTCTCGCGCCGTGAGCACCACCACAACCACGCGGGCGCCACCTTGGTTGAGCAGGTCCAGGCAGTCGCAAGCTGCCTGGCGGGCAATGGTCTTTGCCGTGAGATAGACGATGCGACGTACTTGTCCTCGGCCCATGCACCGCAAGGCAGGCCACAGACATCCCACGGTCTTGCCCGAACCCGTAGGGGCCTGCAGGTAGAGCCTGCCTCCCTCCCGGATCGTGTCTCCCACGCGACCGACGAGCTCCCGCTGGCCCGCTCGCCACGGGTAGGGGAAGGCAAGCTCCCGCAGCGATGCGTCACGCAGACGCACGTGCTCCATGTGCGGGCCCAGCCAGCGGTGATAGCCCGCAAGGAGCTCGAGGAACCAGCCCTCCAGCTCCTGGAACCACATGGCCTGCTCGAAACGTCGAATCTCGCCCGTCTCGAGCCCCACGTAGGTCATCCTCACCGTCACGGGGTCGGCACGTCGCAGCATCGCATCGCCGGTGGCTGCCTGGCGTTCCCTCAGGTAGAGATAGGCATAACAGCGGGCCTGCGCCGCATGGACCGGTACGGGACCCTCGAGCTCGGCCACGTCCGCATAGGTGCCCTTGATCTCGTCGATGGTCACGCCGGACGGCTGGTCCATGATGCCGTCGGCACGACCCTCCACGCGAAGGAACCATCCGGTGGGATCGGCTCCCTCCACCGCGGCGGGCGGCACGTCCATGCGAAGCGCCGCCGGGACGAGGGCGCCCTGTGGGAAGTAGAAGGATCGCGCGAGCGAGACCTCCGCCCGGTAGGGACCCTCGGCCATGGCCTGCAGGCGCCGATGCACCTCCGAACCCAGCTGCGCGGCATCCAGGTCTCCCGCCCGCGACGAGTCGATGCTGCCCGAGCGAAGGAGGAACTCCACCAGCCGACGAACCGAGACCTTGACCATCTGCACGACCGTCACCCCCTCCAAACCCACGCGAATGCAGCCACCACCGCCAAGCAGAACCGGCTATCCCAGCACGAGCGCGACCACCGCCGAGACCACGCCCACCAGTGCCAGCGGCACGCACCCATCCCAGAAGCTGGCTACGTAATCCAGCCTGTAGTAGAGCGTGTAGCAAACGGTGCAGGCAGCCAGGGTCGCTAGCGTGAGTACGACGAGAAGGACCGCCGCGCCGCCGGCCGCGCCGGCTCCCGCCGTGCTCCCGACCGCCACCTTGCTAGCCACGTTGAGCTCGAGCGCGCACCAGGCACAGAAGAGGAGGAGCTCGGTCGTGACCGGCCGGTCGAAGAGCCGCACGGTAACGGCGAGCAGTACCACGTAGAGCGCCACGCACCCCGCGTTTATCCAGAGCCCGGGCACCGCCTCCCCAGTCATGCCAGCCATTCCCTGCACCATGGACGTGACCGCAAGGAGCCCGCAGGCCACGGCTCCCAGGATGCACGCAACGCCCGCCACCCGCAGTGCGCCCGTGGGCGAGGGCTTCTGCCCTGCGGCGTCCGGCGCGAAGAAGACGCACCACCATACGAGGTAGAGCCCTGAGCACGCCACCATCCACCAGTGGCCTCGCACGATTTGCTCCATGCCATCACCCCCAGCTGGCACCACAGTGCCTCGCGGCCATGCACCGGGCACCCGCGTCCGCCTACTCCCATGTCTTCCAGGCGTCGGGCTCATAGCCCACGGTGGCCCTCTTGCCGTTGCGCACGATGGGCTGGCGGAGCACCAGTGGGTGCTCCAGGACCTTTTCGAGCTTCTGCTGCGGTGCCAGGTAGCGCACGAGGGCCCGGGCGTCCTGGTCCTTGGTCTTGTCGTCGAGAAGGGCTTCCAGCCCACCCACCGCCTGCATGACGCTCGTGAGCTCTCCCTTGCTTATGCCCTTTTCCGCAAGGTCGACGAACTGGTACTTTATGCGCCGCTCCTTGAAGTAGCGCTCCGCCTTGCGGGTGTCCGCGCTCTTCTTGGTCCCGAATATCTGGATGTTCATGAGTGACCTCCATCTGTCGCACGCACCACCTTACAACCGGCGTCTGGCTCCTCAGGATGATGACAAAAGGTCAGACCCCGATGATCCCGAGACCCCGATGATCCCGACCCCGATGATCCCGATGGCAGCCGTACCAGACGTTGATGACAAAAGGTCAGACCCCAGTGACAGCACCGATGACAGCGGGGACGGCTGCCAGGCGGCCCACCACATGGTCCACGCCAGCGGGTGGCTCCTCGTCGCCCGTCCAGCCCGGATGGTACCAGCAGGTCCGCATGCCGTAGGCCGCGCCGCCCGCCATGTCGGACGTGAGGGAATCCCCCACCACCATGACCTCGGCCGGCGCGAGCCCAGGGCACTCAGCCGCCCGAAGCTCTCCCATGCAGACGTCGTAGAACTCCCGGCTGGGCTTCTGCGCCCCGACCTTCTCGCTTATGAACACGTGGTCGAAGCTCCCAAGCATCCCCGCCACCCGCAGGCGGTTGACCTGCTGCTCGTAAGGCCCGTTGCTGGCGGCGCAGACCACGTAGCGCGGCGCCAGCCAGGCAAGGAGCTCGCACGCCCCGGGCACCTCGACGGCCGACCAGAAGAGCACCTCGCGGAAGTAGTCCTCGAAGGCCGGACCGTCCCCCTCGAGTCCCAACGCCCGGAACACGCGGTTCCATCGCACGCGCATGAGCCCCTCGTGAGTGAGCTCCCCACGCTCGATCTGCCGCCAGAGGTCCCCGCTCACCCGGTTGTACACGGGAAGCATCTCCTCCCGGTACTCCCCCAGGCCAAAGCGAGGGAACCCCTCCCGCATGGCCTGGCGCACCGCGGCCTCGAAGGAGAGCAGGGTGTCGTCTATGTCGAGAAGGACGGCGCGGATCATAGGCCGCCGCTACCAGCTGAGGAGCTCGTAGCCCGTCTCGGTCACGACCAGCTGGACCTCCCACTGGGCGGAGGGGGTGTGGTCGGCCGTGCGGACGATCCAGCCGTTGTCCTTGTCGGTCGTGATGTCCGGGCCGCCCATGTTCACCATGGGCTCGATGGTAAAGCACATGCCGGGCACCATGATGGGTCCCTCGTCTGGCTCGGAGACGAAGCTCACGAAGGGGTCCTCGTGGAACTCCTTGCCGATGCCGTGGCCGCCGTAGACCTCCACCACCGAGAAGCCCGCCTCGGCATTGACCCTATGCACCGCGTCGCCCATCTCGCCCAGTCGGTGCCAGGGCCTGACGGCCGCAAGGCCCGCCTCGACGGATGCCTTGCAGGTGTCCACGAGCCGGCGCCACTCGGGGTCCACGTCGCCGATGCAGTACATGCGGCTGGAGTCCGAGAAGTAGCCGTCCTTGATGGTGGACATGTCCACGTTGATGATGTCACCGTCCTTGAGGACGTCCTTCTCGTTGGGGAAGCCATGGCACACCACGTCGTTGATCGAGGTGCACACGCTGTAGGGATAGCCCTCGAAGTTGAGGTCGGCCGAGACCGCCCCGTGGGCGGCGAGGTAGTCCTCCACCCAGCGGTTGATGTCCATGGTGGACACGCCGGCCTGGATGTGCTCGCCCACGTAGTCGAGCACCCCCATGTTCACCGCGGCCGAGGCCTTGATGCCCTCGATGTCCGCCGGCGTCTTGTAGAGGCTGCGGGGCAGGATCTCCTCGCCACGGCTCCACAGGAGCTCCAGCCTCTGGTCGAACTGCTCGTGGCACTTCTTGTACTTCCGTCCGCTGCCGCACCAGCAGGCGTCGTTGCGTCCGGGGTTGGTCATGCCGTCATAGCTCATCGTGTCCTCCATGCTCGCGTTTTGCCGCAAACATGGTAGCGCAGGCAGGCCCCGCACCGGTACGCGCAGAGGAATCCCACGGGAGGCGCGTGGATTCCGCCACCCGACGCCCGGTCTGGCCACGCCAACGCCCATAATGGCACACGGCTCTAGCGCATACGGGGTGGGAGAGAATCGCATGGCAGGACGTTTGACCCGACAGGTGGACATGACCGAGGGCTCCCTCTGGGACAAGATCCTCCTCTTTGGCATCCCCGTGGCGGCCACCGCGATCCTGCAGCAGCTCTACACCACGGCGGACGTCGCCGTGGCCGGCCGGCTCGTGGGCACGAACGCCGAGGCCGGCGTGGGCAGCAACGTGTACATCATCTCGCTGCTCGTATCGCTCTTCCAGGGGATCTCGCTCGGGGCGAACGTGACCATCGCCACGGCGATCGGTGCCGGCGAGGCCGAGAAGGCCCACCGGGCCGTGCACACGGCCGTGGTCCTGGCGCTGGTGGGTGGGGTCGCCTTCGCGGTCGCGACCCAGCCGATGGTGGGCCCGCTCTTGGGCGTGCTCTCCGTGCCGGGCGAGGTCCTGGCTGACGCCACCTCCTACCTGCGGATATACCTGCTCGGCCTGCCCGTCATCTTCCTCTACGACTTCGAGGCGGCAATCCTTCGCAGCGTGGGCGACACCTGGACCCCGCTCAAGGCCCTCGCCGTCTCGAGCGCGCTCAACCTCGCGCTGGACCTGGTGGTGGCCGGTCCCCTCGCGGCGGGCGCCCGGGGCCTCGCGACCACGACCGTGGCGTCCAACGCCGTTGCCGTGGCCATCCTCCTCGCCTACCTGCTGCGCACCCCGTCCGACGTAAGGATCGTCCCCAGGGACCTGCGCCTCGACCCCTGGGCGGCACGACGCATTCTCAGCATAGGCCTGCCCGCCGGCATCCAGAGCGCGCTCTACTCGGTGGCGAACATCGTGATCCAGGGTGCCATCAACAGCCTGGGAGCCACGGTCATGGCCGGGAGCTCGGCCTCGTCGAGCATCGAGTCCATGTCCTACTACGTGATCAACGCCTTCGGCCAGGCCGCAACCACCTTCGTGGGCCAGAACAACGGCGCCCACAGGCAGGACCGGTGCGCCCGCACGCTGAGGCTGTGCCTCGTCGAGGCCTACGCCCTCTGCGGGACCATCATCGCGCTGATCGTCATCTTCGGGCGCGGGCTCGTGGGGGTCTTCAACCCGAATCCGGCAATCGTCGCGCAAGGGTACACCCGCGTGCGGTTCGTGATAAGCTCGCAGCTCTTCAGCATCGCCATAGACGTGTTCTCGGGCTACCTGCGGGGGTATGGCTACTCCCTCTGGCCGGCGGTGTGGACCTTCTTCTCCATCGTGGTGATCCGGCTGGCCTACGTGTTCCTGCTCTTCCCGCAGAACCCCACCTTCCCCTTCCTGCTCGCGGTATATCCCATCACGCTGGGCCTCAACGCTGCGGGCCTGGTGGTCATGTGGGCGCTGGTGCACCGAAGCCTCGCCCGCCAGCCGCAGCCGCGTGCCAAAGGCGTCTGACGCTCTTGGCACGGACCGGGCTAGGCGATGCGGTGGTGGGCGTCCATGACCACGTGGCGGGCCTCGGGAAGCCTAACGTGATCGTGGTGGTGGGTGGTCACGAGGACCGTGCCCCCCGCCGCTACGTAGGACTCGATGAAGTCCGCCACCCGTCCCAGCGACTCCACGTCCAGGCCGTCGACAAGCTCGTCCAGCATCAGCAGCTCGGGTCCCATGGAGACGATGGCCGCAAGGGCCACGCGGCGCTTCTCGCCACCCGAGAGACGCCAGGGAGACCGCTCCTCGAAGCCCGCCAGGCCAAAGAGGGCCAAGGTGTCCGTAACCCGACGGGCCACCTCGTCCTCCCCCAGACCCATCTGGCGGGGGCCAAAGGCCACCTCCTCGTACACGCTGGGACAGAAGAGCTGAGAGTCGGGGTTCTGGAACACGAGGCCCGCGCGCTGGTGCAGGCGCTTGGCCGTCCGCAGGTCGGACATCGTGGTCGCGTCCACGCGCTGCCCCAGCACCGCCACCGTGCCGGCACTGGCAAAGTCCAGCCCGCTGGCCAGCCGCATGACGGTCGACTTGCCGCAGCCGTTGGGGCCGGAGAGGGCCACCAGCTCGCCCGGCATCACCTGGAAGGAGACGTCGTCCAGGGCGACGTGCCCCTCGTAGGAGAAGCTCACGTGCTCGAAGCGCATCGCCGGCTGCTCCGACGCGTCAACGGCACCGGCAGCCACGCCCCTCTCTCCCATCACATGGCCCCTTCCAGATAGACAAAGACGCAGACAAGCCCCACGACCACGACCACATAGGTAAGTGTGGCAGGCGTGAGCACGCGCTCTCGCGGGGGCTCGTAGCTGCCGTCGAAGCCGCGCAGCCGCATGGCCTCGCTCTGGCGGGCGGCCAACTCATGGGCGCGCAGGAAGGTCATGCCCATCACGCCGGCAGCGCCCGCGGTTGCGTCGCGAGCCACGCCCACGCTGCGCAGCGCGAGGGCGTCGGAGAGCTCCAGCGCCGCCCGCCCCAGAAGCTCGATGTCGCGCAGCGTCATGTCCAGCACGAAGACCGCCTGCGACGGCAGCCTGAGCCACCTGAGCGCCGACGTCACCTGGGACCAGGACACGTGCTGGAAGAGCCCCAGCGCCAGGCTCACGGTCGCGAAGGCCTTCGTGGCCATGCGGACGGCGGAGGTGGGCTGGCCCAGGAGGGCCGCCGGCAGCATCACCAGCGCCGTCACCAGCGCCACCACACCGGCCGTCCTTGCCACCGGCGCGATCCGCCCCGCGGGGCGGGCGGCCAGCATGACCAGGGAGACCCCCAGCATGAGGTAGGCAAAGGCCATGTTTGCCGCCGCGGACACGCAGACCAGGAGCACCAGCAGGCCTAGGAGCCGTGCCGGCACCGCCACCCGCGCAAGAACCCGGTCGATGGCGGAGTCGCACTGACCCACGCGCGAGCCCACCCGCACCCTGGCCAAGAGCCGCGTGAGGGCCAGGACGTTCTTGCGAAGGAAGCCCTCACGCGCAACCTTGGGTTCGTAGGGCGCCATGCCGCCCGGCACGAGCCACGCCGGCAGCTCCAGCGGCTGCCGGCCATTGGCGACGTCGGTCTTGTCGGCCTGACTAGGCACGCGCCGCCGCGCCGTCCTGGGCTTGGCCCCTGCCAAGGCCCGAGAGCAGCTTGAAGACGATCACGAGAAGGGCCACGCCCACCACAGCGGAGAGCATGTAGCCCACCGCGTCGGGAAGCCCAGCCAGGGAGTAGTCTGGCATGAGGGCATCGAAGGAGAAGCCGTCCGCGATGCCGGCAGGCACGCTGCCCGCGAGCTCGCCCAGGGTCTCGGCGTCCCACTCGCCCCAGGCGTCGCCCTCGGCAAGAAGCCCCAGCGGGGTAAGGACCACGAGGGCGGCCATGAGGACGGCCACGGGAACCAGCGAGGAGCGGCGGGGCTTGCCGGACCCGTCCTCTGCCAGCAGGTACTCGGGAGCGGCGCTCTTGACGAAGCTATAGATGGCCACGGTGCTCACGGCCTCCACCACGCCGGCCACCAGCAGGTGCGGGATCATCATGGCGGGAATGGATACGGAGAGCGGATAGGGGCAGTAGAGAGCCGCGCCCGAGGCGTCGTGGAAGAGGGCCGGCTGGATGCCGAACTCGATGGCGGCGCAGAGGGCGGCTACGTTGATGCCCACGTAGGACCCCACTGCCATGCCCACGCGGCGCCCGGCCTCGCCCGGTATGCGCGTGCTTATCAGGAGGTAGATCCCATAGCCCACGAAGGGCAGGACGAAGGCCATGTTGAAGCAGTTGACGCCAAAGGCCAGGATACCGCCGTCGCCAAAGACCACGGCCTGCACAGCCAGCGCCACCGAGACCGCGATGCATGCCGCCTCCGGCCCCAGCATGACGGCCACCAAGGTACCGCCTACGGCATGGCCCGTCGTGCCGCCGGGCAGAGGCACGTTGAACATCATGAGCAGGAACGAGAAGGCCGCGGCCACACCAAGGAAGGCCAGGTGCTTCTGGTCAAGCTGCTTGCGGACCACCTTGGCGCAGTGGGCCCACACTCCCACCATGGCAACGGCTGCAACGGCATCGGTCTGGGGCGAGAGGTAGTTGTCGGGTACGTGCATAGGGACCTCCTTGGCTTTGGGGCTCATGGCAGCGCCACAAGACAAACGCATAAGACATGCATGCGACACAAGTAGACTCTAGAACAGAATGGCATAAATGTCTGGGAAGTCCTGGGATGCATTGACAGCAAAGTCAGCCCTTTTTGAACAGACTTGCCATTCTGTTCGAAATCCGGTGGAGCTAGCATAAACGGGAGACAGAACTTGCCAAGGATCGGAGCTGATGTGGAGCTGCATCTAAGGAGGGACCTGCGCTACGGACTGGCCTTCTCGGGCGGGGTCGACTCGTGCTGCCTTCTGGCCCTTCTCGTCCGCGAGGGGTACGACGTCAAGGCCTACACCGTGAGAGGAGCCTTCCAGCTGGAGCGCGACATGGCGGACGCCGACGCGCTCGTGGGGCGCCTGGGGGCCCAGCGCGAGGTCATCCCCGTGGACGTGTGGCACGGCCACGAGGACATCCTGGCAAACCCCCAGAACCGCTGCTACCTCTGCAAGCGCATGGTGTTCGAGACGATCCTTTCCCACATGGCCGAGGAGGGACGGCAGGTGCTCCTGGACGGGACCAACGCCAGCGACAACCCGGCGCGCCGCCCGGGCATGCGGGCCCTCGTGGAGCTGGGCGTCCGCTCGCCCCTGCGCGAGGCGGGCCTGACCAAGGACGACGTGCGGGCCCTCTCGCGCGAGCTCGGACTGCCAACGGCAGACAAGCCCAGCTACGCCTGCTATGCCGTCTACCATCCGGCAGGCCAGCGCATCACGCCCGAGTCGCTCCAGACGGCTGCGGAGGACTTCTGGAGGGAACGCGATGGACAGAGATGAGCTCAGGGCCCTGCTCGGCCAGGTGGCACGGGGCGAGGTGACGACGGATGCGGCACTGGCCCGCATCCAGACGGCGCCCGTCGCGGACCTTGGCTTTGCCCAGCTCGACCTGGCCCGGGGCGTGCGCCAGGGGGTGGGCGAGGTCGTCTATGGGGAGGGCAAGACTGCCCAGCAGATTGCCAAGATCATCGACGCCCTGGTGGCCGCCGGTCAGGAGCGGGTCCTGGCCACCCGCGTGGACGCAGACAAGGCCGACCACGTGAGCGCGCTCGCAACCTGCGGCGTCCCGCTTGCCTACCATCCAGAGGCCCGCATGCTCCTTGCGGGCGGCATGCCCTCCCCCACCGGCAACGGCACCGTCGTCGTGGCCTGCGCGGGCACGAGTGACCTGCCGGTGGCCGAGGAGGCGGCCCTCACGGCAGAGTTCCTGGGCAACCGGGTGGAGCGCCTCTGCGACGTGGGCGTGGCAGGCCTGCACCGGCTGCTGGCCCACGTGGACACGCTCGCGTCCGCCCAGGTGATAGTGGCCGTGGCCGGCATGGAGGGGGCGCTTCCCAGCGTGATCGGCGGGCTCGTGAGCTGCCCCGTCATCGCGGTGCCCACCAGCGTGGGCTACGGCGCCAACCTCGGGGGCGTGACCGCCCTTCTCGGCATGCTCACCAGCTGCGCCAGCGGGGTGAGCGTGGTCAACATAGACAACGGCTTTGGGGCCGGCTACCAGGCCAGCCTCATCAACCACCTGCGGGCGGGACGCGTAGGCTAGACAGGGCATCGGGGTCGGGCGCGGCGACGCGCGCCCTCATCGGAGATCGTGGGAGGACACTCATGGGCAAGGCACTCTACCTGGACTGCGGGAGCGGCATCAGTGGCGACATGACCGTCGCCGCCCTCCTGGACCTGGGGGCCAGCGAGGAGAGGCTCCGCGCGGCCCTGGCCACCCTTCCCGTGGCGGACGAGTTCCAGGTGGCGGTGAGCCGCGTGAGCAAGAACGGCCTGGCCGCGGTGGACTTTGACGTCCAGCTGGACGCCGCACACGAGAACCACGACCACGACATGCACTGGCTCTTCGGCCACCTTGAGGGCGAGGAAGACCACCTCGGTCCTGACTGTCACGGTCACGACCACCTCGGTCCTGACTGTCACGGTCACGACCACGAGCACCCCCACCACCACGCGCACCGCACGCTCGCCGACGTCACACAGATCATCGACGCCTCTGGCCTCTCGGACGGTGCCAAGCAGTCGGCCTTGTTGGTCTTCTCCAAGTTGGCCGAGGCGGAGGCAACCGTCCATGGGAGCACGCCCCAGGAGGTCCACTTCCACGAGGTGGGCGCCACGGACTCCATCGTGGACATATGCTCCGTGGCCGTCTGCCTGGACGACCTGGGCGTCACGGACGTGATCGTGCCCAGCCTGGCCGAGGGTCGTGGCACCATCCGCTGCGCCCACGGCATCATGCCCATCCCGGTTCCGGCGGTCACGGCCCTCTGCCAGGCGGCAGGCATCCTCCTCGAGCGCGTCCCCGTTACGGGCGAGCTCGTCACGCCCACGGGGGCCGCCATCGTGGCCGCGCTCCGCACGAGCGAGACCCTCCCCGCCCGCTACCGGATCCAGGCCACGGGCACCGGCGCCGGCAAGCGCGCCTACCAGGGCTGCTCGGAGGTGCTGCGCGCCATGCTCATCGAGCCCGCCGAGGGCACGATGCCGGCGTCGCACCCCGACGACCAGCCGGGCCACCACGTGATCAAGCTGGAGACCGACATCGATGACTGCACCGGCGAGGCCCTGGGCTACACCATCCAGCTCCTCATGGCAGAGGGTGCCCGCGAGGCTCACGCCACCCCCATCCTCATGAAGAAGGGCCGCCCGGGCTGGCAGTTGGAGGTAATCTGCGACGCGGCAAACGAGGAGCACCTCTGCGACCTCATCTTCCAGAACACCACCACCATCGGGATTCGCTCCACGGGCATGCAGCGCAAGCCGTTGCCCCGGCGGCTCTCCAGCGTGGAGACCCCCTTTGGGACCATAGCCACCAAGGTGGTTACCCTGCCCGACGGCACCGAGCGCACCTATCCCGAGTACGACAGCGTGGTCGAGGCCTGTCAGCGCAGCGGCGCCAGCTTCCAGGACGTCTTCCGCGCCGCACAGAGCTAGGTGCTCGCCATGGACCCACGTCAGGAACGCAGCCGTGCAGCCATCACGTCCGCCTTCGAGCAGCTGCTCGCCGAGAAGGACTACGACCAGATAACGGTGGTGAACGTCATCGGGCGGGCGCATGTGGGGCGTGCGACCTTCTATGCAAACTTCCGCAACAAGGACGACCTCCTGGCCACGGAGGTGGCCAAGGTCTGCGGTCATGCGCTCGATCCCGCCGAGCACGGGCCGGCGCCGGCTGTTGGGGACGTGGACGACCTCTGCCGGCTGGTGGAGGGCGTCCTTATCCGCCTGCTCGAGGGCGGCGAGGGCCTTGCGGGGATCATCAAGGGCAGCGGCTCGGAGCGCTTTGCCGACTTCATGCGCCATGAGGTCGTGGCCCGCGCACTCCAGCTCATGCCCCAAGAGCCGCAGGGACCTGCGGCCAGCTTGGATCGCAGCTTCCTGGCCCACTACATCGCCTCGAGCTTTGTGAGCGTGGTGCGCTGGTGGGCATGGCACGGCTTTGCCGCCAGCCCCCATGCGCTGGCCCGCGACTACCTGGCCTGCATCCTGCCCCTCTTTGGCATGGGACCCGAGCGCGAGAGCGGGCGCTAGGGGGTACTCCCCTAGCGCCCACCGGGCACCTGGAACTGACATGTCACTTGCAGGTGCCCAGTTTTTGGTTTCAGTTCATATATGTGCAGGTAGACGAATTACCGCCTTTGTCGCTCTCCGAGCTGAGACACCTACAAGTGACACGTCACAGCACCCAGACGCACATCAAGGGGGTTCTCTCGACACGCCCCCGTCGCACTACTGGGCCTTGAAGTTGTAGATGGGCCTCATCACGTCAATCACGTCCACGGACTCGCGGATGGGCCCGATGATGTCGTCCACGCTCTTATAGGCACCAGGCGCCTCGTCCAGCGTGCTCTCCGTGACCGACGTGGTGTAGATGCCGGCCATGGCCTGGCGGTAGTCCTCCATGGAGAGGGTCTCTCGGGCAGCGTTGCGCGACATCAGGCGCCCTGCGCCATGGGGCGCCGAGAAGTTCCAGTCCGCGTTTCCGCGTCCGCGCGCCAGCACCGAGCCGTCCCGCATATTTAGGGGGATCAGCACCAGCTGGCCCTCATACGCGGCGATGGCCCCCTTGCGCAGGATCATCTCGTCGGTGTCGATGTAGTTGTGGACCGTGTGGAACATCTCCCCCGGCTCAAGCCCCGCGCGCTGGCAGATCTCGCGCGCCATGACCTCGCGGTTGAGGCGGGCAAAGCGCTGGCAGACCGCCACGTCGTGCAGGTAGTCGTCCAGGTAGCTTCCATAGAGCCAGCAGAGCTCCTCCGGTACGTCAAGGTCGTGTGCCTCCCAACGCAGCTGGGTAAGGGCCGACTGAATCTCCTTGCGACGACCGGCCGCCTTGTATTCGGCGATAAGCGCCTCGCGCTTGGCAAAGTACTCCTCCTTGCCCTGGTGCAGCTCCACCGCCAGCGTCTGGTAGATGTTTGCCACCTGGGTGCCCAGGTTGCGGCTTCCCGAGTGAATAACCAGGTGCTGTGCGCCGTTGGTGTCCACATCCACCTCGATGAAGTGGTTGCCGCCACCCAGGGTGCCAAGGCTGCGGCCCAAGCGCTTGGAGTCCTTGAGCTGACGGAAGCACCGCAGCTCCTCCAGGTCAAATCGCTCGCGGCGGCCCTCCCACACGTTGGGGCCGGAGGGCACCTCGTGGCAGGCCTGATCAAGCTGGGGCAGATCGACGGGCTTCTTGCCTATGTCGACCGTCAGCATGCCGCAGCCTATGTCCACGCCCACCACGTTGGGCACGGCCTTGTCAATCACACGCATGGTTGTGCCAATGACGCAGCCCTTGCCGGCATGGGCATCGGGCATGATGCGCACGTTGGCGCCCTCCGTAAAGGGTTGGTCGCACATGGCGTGCACCTGCTCTATGGCACCCTCCTCAATCTGCGTGGCAAAGCACTCCGCAGTGGCGTACTTGCCCTCTATCTGGAACATGTCCTTCTCCCTTTCTGTCTTCAGCGCCAGTTGCACGGTCGCTCGTCTTCTTGGTGCCCCGCCGAGATTCGAGCTCGGACGCCGTGTTGCCGACAACGGCTCCCGAGGCCGTCGCGTCTGCCAGTTCCGCCGCGAGGGCGCGGACCCCTTTGGAACAAAAAACGGACCCGGATTGCTCCGAGCCCGTTTGCATCCCTCTAGGGGTGTTATTGCGTTCTAGGACAAATGCATCCCAACGCAACGGACTCGAAGCAGATGGCTGCCAAGCGGCAGGCTACGCACCTGCAGGTAGGACGGAGACACGACAAGCCCCAACCCGCGGTTGCCCGCGAGCTGCTTGGTGCTGGTGGTGTTGATCCTAGGCTGCATGTGGGTTTTTCGTCCTTGTGTTGAGTTTGTGCGGCTTGCACCGTGTGGTGAGAAAACCTATCACGCCTAGCGTGGGACGTCAAGGAGAAATTTCGGAATAGCTCACGATGGCGCAGACGATGGGACCCTCCTCCGGTCAGCGGGGTCTTCGATCCTCAATGTCTGCGGCTCCATCCGGAGAAACCCCAGCCAACGACCCCCGTGTCGAGAGAACCGTCCCCCTGACACGCGGCCAACGACCCCCGTGTCGAGAGAACCGTCCCCCTGACACGAGAGAACCGTCCCCCTGACACGCTCGTGCCCTAGTCCAGCAGGTCGCGGTCGATTATCTGGAAGTTTGCCCGGTGGATGTAGAGGGGCTTGCCGTCGATCATAAGCTTGGTGGTCTTAGGCAGGTCGTCGGGGATCTCCCAGTAAACCGAGTCGCCGGAATAGGCGCAGAGCGGCCGGCCCATCTGGGACTTGATGATCACGATGCGGGACTTGCCAAAGTAGTTCTTGTACTGGTTGATGGTGTAGGCCAGCACCGTGTTGTCGGTTATGTCGCCCACCTCGGAGTGGCTGTTGATAAAGTCGGCCGTGGTGAAGTCCAGCTCCTTCTCCAGGCGCTTGTCGGCGAAGATGCAGGTGTCGCCGCAGGTCTCGATCTCCGAGCCGTCGATGGTCACCGTGAGGACGGACGAGAGGTCTGTGGAGACGTTGCCCTCGGAGTCAACGCCCGTCTCCACGGTGTTGCCCTCCAGGTCGATCTTGTCGCCCGTGGTGGTAAAGGTGAGCGACCCGTAGTTGTCGTAGGTCTCTATGACGTAGCCGTTGCCGATGAGGCTGCCCTTGATGTCGTTGAGTCGGCTGCCGAGCCAGGCGCACCCGGCAGCCGCTGCTACGAGGACAAGGGCACAGACGGCGAGAAGGACGTGGCGCAGGCGTGCGTGCTTCATGGCTTCCTCCCGGAGGGCGGGGGCTTGTGGGCTCCCATTCTACCCGGTCTGTACCGTACCGAGGTCAGACGGCGAGAAACCCTCTCCCCTCGCGAGCCTCAACCTCAGTACGGACACCATCACGCGACCTTGTGGCCGGACCCCAGCTCGAAGAAGCACTTGGCAATCCCCAGGTCCACCTTGGTGAGCGGCCCGAGCTTCGCCTTGGCCGTGACCTCGTCTCCCTCCAAGGCAAAAACGAACCGCTGCTGGTTCATGGCCGTTGGGGCGAGCATGGCCGCCTCCATTCCCGCGCGGAACCACTCCGGCATGGGGCAATCCACCTTGCAGAGCGCCTCCATGGGCTTGCTCTTGCGGGGCTTGCCCTGCGTGGTTCCATACCCAAAGGCGACGGCCCCCAGCATGCTCTCGTCCGAGCCCAGCTTGCAGCGCTTGGCGGCCTCCTTCTTGTTGAAGGACATGGCCACCCACACGGAGTTGAGGCCAAGCTGCTGGATCTTCAGAAGGACCTGGGCACTGTAGTAGCCAACCTTCTCGTCCGCCCCCTTGGGACCCACAAGCGCCACGCAGTTCTGGGCGCCAGCCACCTTGCCCGCAAAGACCGAGGGCTCGTCCCAGATGAGCTGGAAGTCGAGCCCGGCCTCGCGGTTGATGCGCTCGACCTCCTGCTGCAGCTGGGCACGCAGGTCCTCGGGGACCGCCTTGGACTCGTAGCTCCGCACAGAATGCCGTGCCGCCATGGCCTCTTGCAACGTCATGCCCATGAGTGCCTCCTTGGTCTTGGGTTTGTCATTCTGTACCCAAGACCGCAAGCGGCGAATCCGCAGGCAAACTGATCACCTTGACAAATACAGGCCACCGGAAATGCCCGATGGCCTGAAGAATTTGGTGGGCGTTAGAGGATTTGAACTTCTGACCTCTTCCGCATCATGGTTCCGCTCCCACAGAGGTCAAGACTCTAAGGACAGCAGGGCCCTAAGCTGCTCCGCGTAATCCGGCATGTCATGCAGGGCAATGTCGGCAATGATCTCCCAGTTGGTACCATCGTAGTCATGGACCAAGCGATGCCGAGTACCGGCCACCCGTGACCATGGAATCTCGGCGTGCTCCGCGCGCAGCTCCTTGGAAACATGAGAGGTAAACTCGCCAACGTTGTAGATGGGAGTCGTGAGCGCCCACTGGATGAAGCGATCGCTCAGTATCTGGTCTCGCGTGATGCCGCGCTCGGCAATCATGTCACCAAGCTCGTCGGCAAACTCCAAGGCACGTCGCAAGTTGCGCTCGTCGTTGGGACTCATACCAGCTTGACCTCGTCCCTCTTTATGGAGCGGTAGAAATCTGACGCTGGATTGAGTTCGGACTCCTCATACACGTCAACCTTCTTGCCAGACTCTTCGTAGAGGTCCTCAGCTATGGAGAAGACGTCTCTGCGGTCGAAGGATGGTCCGCCTGTCACGACAAGGTCGATGTCGGAATCGGGCTCCGCCTCGCCACGCGCGTAGGAGCCGAACAGCGACGCTCCGGAGGCTCCATAGCGTCGCAGGATTGGGTCCACAATCTGGGCAAGCTCTTGGATGGTGAAGACCTCTGCCATTGGACACTCCTTTCGCGCAACTTGGCTCATTTGACTTGAGTATATCCAAGCCGCCAGCGGAACTAGTACCCAAGGAAATGCAAACAGGCCACCGGGAATGCCCGATGGCCTGAAGAATTTGGTGGGCGTTAGAAGATTTGAACTTCTGACCTCTTCTCCGACACGGAAGAGGTCAGAAGTTCATTGGCCTAGCAGGCTATGCGGATTGGCGCCTGGCTGGACAGGTCTCCTCGCATTCTTCATAGAGAGTCTCTGGCGCAATATCCAAGTCTCCAGGCCACACGACAGTCCCGTTCTCAACACGGACCGCGTCGAAAACCGCCTTGTTGGTGAGGCGCTTGAACACGCCCTTATCCAGGAGGGGGGAGACATCGAACACGCCGCACTTGCCATCCTCAAAGGTCAGCTCGAGCCTATATCCCGGCAGGGGCCGCACACTCATCACATCAACCAGCACGAAGCCCTCCTAACGAAGTGGATCGATTCGGAAGAGATCCATATGATCGCGTGCCAGCTCCCAGTCTGCATGAAGTGGCTGAGATGGTGAGACACGATTCTGCCTGCAATCCGAATCCCAAGCCTCAACCGCACATAGAACCCTACACCATCAGGCGGCCTCCGCGAC
>CADAUA010000026.1:0-8455 GCA_902791035.1 uncultured Coriobacteriaceae bacterium
GTCCGAGAGCTTGAGCGTCTCGATTGTGCCGTCTCCCGCGCGGGCGGGCTGGCTGTACCCGTGGGCCGAGTGCGTCACGAGGTGCAGCATGATCTCGGCCGCGCGGCCGTTATAAGTGAGTGCCATGGTTACTCCTAACAGTTGTATCTGTGCCCGCAGCTCGGGCACACTGGCCCCTTGGCCGACGCCACGGGCACGTGCTCCTCGTGGCACGCGGGACACTCGCGCGTGGTCTCGCGGTGCTGGCAGTGTCGGCACGCCCACGCCGTCCACGCGGCTCCCTTGGACGTGCAGCCGACCTCCGGCACCATTCGGTGTCCGCAGACCGGGCAGCGCCTACTCTCCATCGCCCGCCGCCCTGATGGCCGCCACGCTCGCGCCGTCCGCGACCTCGGGCAAGCCAGCCACGCTGGTCAGAACGCTGAGGATGGCCGCGAGCAGCGCCGTGCTGCCCACGACGGCCCAGTCCACGCCCCCCATGGTGGTGGTGGCCCCGATGGCCGCGACCGCCGCCTGCGCCGCCGTCTTGACCGCGCGCACGCCTGCCGCCCGCGCCCAGTCCCTTACCGTGTCCTGCATGATGTGTCCTTTCCCTAGTCCGTCCCCGCCGTCCGGTGCAGGTCGCACCTGCCCTCGATGGCGGAGAGCCTCCTGTCGTGCTCCTCGATGCGCGTCTCGATGCGCGCCAGCTCCCGCGAGTGCTCCGAGAGCTGCTTGCTCATCTCCCGCACGGTATCGCGCGTCTCCCTGCTCATGTCCTGAATCGTATCCAGCTTGTCGCTCATGAGCTGCTGCTCTGCCGTGCGTGCGTCCTGCCGGTCGCGGTCGCTCTGCTGGTCTCGGTGCATGGCCATGACCATCATCACGACGCCCACGATGCCCGCGAGGAGCGAAAGCAGCTGCTCCAATGTCCAGTCTGCAAAAGGGCGCAATTGTCCTCCTCTGTGTGCCTGAGTGAATGATGCCCTGCCCATCACGGCACGCCGGAATCCCATGCAGGCTACCGGTTGTCTATGCCAAGGAATGCGTAGAACTTCACGCCCTCGTCCGTCCAGCCAATGCTCTTCAGGTCCGAAATCTCGCTTGCCTTGCCCGTGTACACGTGCTGGCCGTTGTATTGGTTGTACACGCTGTGGACGGGACCGAGCATCAGGCCGCTGGCTCCCTGCGTCTGCGCGAAGATGCCGTCGTTGTTTACCATCAGAGAGTTCATCGTCCCGCCGGCAGGCTTCGAGTTGAGCGACGCAAACACATCGTTGACCTCTATGTATGAGCCGCGATTGTCCGAAACCTCAGCGTCCTTGCCCGACTTCAGAAAAAGACTATTGCCATCGGCGGTGTAGATTGACCCAACCCCGCCCTGTCCGGCAGCGATGGTGAGAATCCCTCCAAGCAGGGAGACCACATTCCCGCCGAAGCTCGCCAGTACTTTCCCGGCCTTGTCGAGCACCTCGAAGGCGCTGTCGGTCATCCGCGTGCGCCCGGTCGACCACGTCTCGCCGTCCTCGCTCTTGCCGACGGTGATGCCGGTGGAGTCTGCGCGTATCAGGGTCGCAAGCCCGTCCGCCGTGCCCTTCGCGGCGTTCGCGGTGGTCTGCGCCGCGCTCGCCGCCGCCTGCGCGTCCGTGCCAGCCTTCTTCGCGTCCTTCACGGCCTGCGTCGATGCCAGGTCCGCCGTCTTGGTGTACTGCCCGAAGAGAGCCGTCACGGAGTCCCTGGTCTGCGTCACGAGCGAGTAGATGCCGCTCGTGGCGCTCGCGCCGTCCGGGTCGGTGTAGGTGCTCTCGCCCTTGACGAGCGACTTTATGGACGCGGCCAGCTGCTCGAGCCTGGACGTGTGCGTGCCGCTGGTCGATTCCAGCGTGCCCACCTTCCCCGCGAGCTTCCCGCGCTCCTCCACCTCCGCCGTCACGGCGTCGCTCGTGACCTTGAGCGCGGCCTTGGTCGCGTACTCGGCGGCCAGGTGGTCCTGCGTGGCGTAGGGCGTGTGCGCCGAGGACGCGAGCGGCACCGGCGAGCCGAGCGAGAGGGTGGGGTTCGTGACCTTCCATCCGCCCGAGCCCGATGCGTTGCCGTTGTTGCAGATGACCATCTGGTAGACGGTCATGCCAGACGGCACCACCACGCTCCCGCTCACGCGCGTCCACTTGCCTGCGGGGACGGAAGCATCCGGAATAGCCGCATAGTTGACGCTGCCCGCCGCGTCTCTGTAGCACAGCGTGACGTTGAGCGCGTCGTCCGCGCCGGGGTTGACCGAGAAGCCACAGTGGAATACCTGGTTCTCTGCCAGCCTGTCGAGCGCCACGTTCGTCCTGACGCCTCGCATGCCCGAGCATGCGTAGATGCCGTCTTCCAGGGCTTCGGCGGAGATGACGTTCTCGGCCTTCCAGAGGTTAGCGCTCATGAGCGCACCCCCCCCGGCCAGGCTCTCGCCGGAGTACGGTGCCCACGCGGCGGGCTCGGTGCCGCGCACGCACATCGGGAGCGCCACGTGGACGGTGCCGGAGTTCGTTCTGAGGCCATAGATGAAGATTTCGCGATGGTCGGCATTCACTATGCCGTACGGCATGACCACCTGCCGCCACTCAGTTGTCAGCGTGGTGTCGAGCATGTACTTGCTGCCCCACACATCAGAGTGTATCCTGTCCCCGGCCACGTCAGCTCGCGCGAAGAAGGAGAGCACGTACTCCGCGCCCGAGGTCACTCTCGCGTCTGCCCTGTTGGCGTCATTGGGGAAATAGATGCCACTGTTGCCACCCGTGTTGCAGTCTGCCACTGCGGCGCCCCAGAACGTCTTGTCCGAGCGCGTTGCCTTGCCGAACCATAAGGCCGTGGACAGGTCCCACGAGCCGACGAGCAGGTTGTGCACTTCGCTATCGATCATTCAGGCCACACCTCCCAATCTTCGATTCGCTTACTGCCACGCTATGCCTCCACCCTGCACTCGACGGCGGTGCCCGCCGCGCACGTATACGTGCTTCCGGTGGCCACGCGCCTGCCGCCCACGTACCACGCGAGCAGCCCCATCCTCGCCACCGCCTCGTCGGACAGCAGCTCGCCGCCGCGCCAGACGGTCGCGGTGAGCGCCGAGGTGTCCCCGGCGGCGTCTGCGGGCGCGCTCGACACCTGCACGCGCAGGGTCCGCGCCCAGGCATCGTCTGCGGTGCCCTGCGCCTTGTCCGCCGTGGACTTGGCCGCCGTTGCCGTGCCGCTCGCCGCGTCCGCCGTGGACTTGGCGGCGCTCGCGGTGCTGCTCGCGGAGTTGGCCGTCTGCACGGCGCTGGCCGCGCTGCCGCTGGCCGCGTTGGCGGTCTTTACCGCGCTCGCCGCGCTGGTCGAGGCGGCGTTTGCCGTGTCCACCGCCGTGGAGGCGTTGGTCTTGGCCGTGGCGGCGTCGCTCGCGGCGGTCTTGGCCGTCGAGACTGCGGTCGAGGCGTTCGCGTTGGCCGTGGCTATCCTGCCGTCGGCGTCGCTCTGGTAGGCGCTGAAAGTCTCGCTCTTGGTGTAGGTGCGGCTCACGTCGAGCGAGATGGAGTCGGCCTGCGCCTTGATGGCAGCATTGCGTGCCGTGACCTCCTGCTCCACGGAAGAGTCGGTGTAGCTCTTGGCCGTCGTGAGCGCGTCGGACACCCTGCCCGAAAGCTCGGTGTCGGTGGCGCTAAGCTCGCTCTTCGTGGCGTAGTCGGTCTTGATGCCCGCGATCTCACGCAGCGCCTTGGTGACGTCGGAGTCCTTGACCTGCACCCACGCGCTGCCGCTCCACCGGTAGGAGTAGCCGGTGTCGGTGTCCATGTAGAGGTCCCCGGCATGCTGCCTCCTCAGCGCATCGGTGGTCCAGGAGCTTGCCGGGGGGTTCGACGCCGTGGGAGCGCCCTTGAGGTACCAGGACTCGATGGCGTTGTCCGCGACGTTCTGCAGCTCCGTCAGGCGCTGGTCGGTCGCGGCCTTGTAGCTGCCGAGCTGCGACTGGGCGTCGGTGCCGGCCTTCCTGGCTGCGGCCACGGCCTGGTCGTTGCTGCTCTTGTAGCTGTTGAGCTGGCTCTGCGCGGTTGTCCCCGCCGCCTTGGCATCGGCCACGGCCTTGTCGTTGCTGGTCTTGTACGAGTCGATGGTGGACTGCGCGTTGGTCGCGTCCGTCTGCGCCCTGGAGAGCGCTGCGTCGTTGGATTGGCGGTAGTCGGTGAAGGCGCTGTAGTTCGAGGTCATCGTGCTAGACAGCTGGTTGACGGCCTCGGTCAGCTCCGTCCTCTCGGCGTACGTCTGGGAGACCACGCCCTTGTAGGCGTCGAGCGCGGACGCCGCGCCGGTGCCCGCCGCCTTGGCGTCCCTCACGGCCTCCGTGGACGCGAGGTCCTCCGTCCTGGTGTAGTCGGCGGAGAGGGTCCTTGAGATGGCCCCGGTCTTCTCGTCCACCTCGGTCTTGGTGGCATAGGTGGCCTCGGCGGAAGCCTTGTAGGCCGCGATGTCCTCCCGGATGGCGCCTATCTGCTCTCCATGGGCGTCGGCGTCGGCCCTGACCTCGGCCACGGCATCCTTGATGGTGACCTTTACCGCCGCGCTCGGCTCGGAGACGTTGTGCGCAGGCGTGCCGTCCGCCAGGCACGCGTCGTCCTCGGCGGTGGCGGTGACGGACACCGTAGCGCCTGCCTCCACCCCTCCGACCGTGACGGAACCGGCAGAGGACAGCTGGGCCACCTCCTCCCCATCGACGAGGATGGAGATGTGGTCGAAGTCTGCGGGGACGTCGCCCGAGAGCGTGCCGTCCCACATGACATGGAGGCTCCCGTCGCCGGACCACGCGCGGATGCCGGTCGGCACGGGCGGTGGCGTCACGTCGCCGACGTGCGTGGCGATGGCCTGCCCCGAGGGCGCCCCGTCGCCAGAGCCTGCCTGCGGGCCGATGATGGTCTTGGTGCCGTCGGCGTTGCTCACGGCGATTGTCCCGCTCGGTGCTGTGGTCGGTGCGGTCGCGGCATCATATGCGATTGCCGCGACGCGCGCTATCCGCTCCACGGGGGTCATGAGCCCCTCGAGCTTTGGGTGGATCATGGGCCCTCCTTCCGTCATGCGTATGCGGGGTCGGCCGTCACGTCGAAGGTCAGGGTGCAGTCGTCGGTCTCGTCCCCGTCCATCTGCATGAGCCGCATCCGGTACGTCCCGTCCGGGAGGGAGGGGAAGCCCTCCGTCACGAGGTCGACCAGCTGGCCAGGCCACACGTCTCCCGGCGAGATGCCTGCGGGGTCGCCTAGGTGCACGGAGCACTGGACCTGCATCATCGGCGTCCCGACGGCCCGGAGCCGCGCGCTCGCGTGGGCGGCGAGGGCGTCGGCGGACTTGTCGCCCGGGAAGGACTTGACCTCCTCGACGAGCGGCCACGGGTCGTAGGGGTCGCGGCACAGCGAGAGGTCCTCGGCGAGAGAGCAGAGCTGCGCCTCGTCTGACCCGGCCCCCGTGGCGTACACGCGCATGGCCGGCGCCGCGTAGGCCACCTTTAGGCTCCGGGCGGAGCCGCCGCCGGGGAAGGCGGTGAGGGTGCGCACGGGGGAGGTCTGCCCGAGGTACGGGTTCGAGTCAGACCCCGCGCACATGAGCAGGCGCACGTGCGACTCGTCGGCCATGTATGGCCTGAGCTGTATGTCGGGGCCGCCGTCGGAGTTGGCGAGCGACGTCCATATCTGCCTGCATGTGTTGTTGGCCACGTCGTGCCCGGGGTAGGCGGCGGACGAGCCGCCGCGCTCGCCCTGGTACTGCCAGTCGATTGGCAGCGCGCCGCCCGGCTTGTAGTCGGTGCACGCCTGGCCGACGGCGCTCGCGATGGCCCTCCTGGAGAGCCCCACGAAGGACACCTCGCCCTGCGTCGCGCCGGCATGGCTCGTCCTGTTCACGCCCTTGAAGCGGGCCTCGTACTCCTCCTCGGTCAGCACCTGCGCCGTGCTGGTCGCGGTGGACGTGTCGTACTTGGCGCTGCCGGAGCTTGAGGTCTCGCCGGTGGCGTGTCTGACGGTGCACCGCGCCTTCGCGGAGAGCCTGGTGGCGCCGCGCCCCATCCGACCCCTCATCCGGATAACGCCGAACTTCTTCGTGCCTTCGTACGAGATGGACGTGACCTGGGTCTCGGCCTGGCCCATCACCTCCACGGTGACCTCGACGCCCGAGACGTCGCACCTGCCGCCGATGACCTCGATGCCGCCCACGGCCTCGATGGTGACGCCCGTCGCGTCCTCGGTGCGCGTCCAGTCAAGGAAGGCGCGCCACGACCCCTTGGACTGGCCGTAGGCAGAGCCCGACGCGCCCTTGGTGTGGTCCGCCGCGTACTCGCCCCGGCCGAAGGTCCCCTCGCGCACGAGCACGCGCGACCCGAGCAGGGTGAGGGGGCTCACGAGGTCGAAGCTCGTGTCGTCCCACGTGTCGGACCGCGAGCCGATGGCGCCGAAGACCACGGGGGACGCCGTGCCGTCGCCGTGCTCCCACACGAGGACGATGGCCCTCCTGTAGCTCGCGAGCATCCGCGACCTGCCGTAGGCGTCCGTGGCGGGCACGGCCGACCATGGCACCTGCAGGCCGGTGGCGTCGGCGTCGCCCGTGCCCTTGTCGCGCTCGGTGGACATGGAGCAGTCAGAGACCGTGAGGGTCCACCTGAGCGACGGTATGTCGATGGGCGCCACGACCTGCCCGGTCGCGGTGTCGCATATCAGGCAGCGCCAACCCATGCTACGCCGCCCCCTCGTCAACGACCTGCAGGCGCTGGCCCGGCCACTGCTTCGCGCTGTACTTCATGAGGATGCGGTCGGCGGTGTCGCTTTTCTGCTCGTAGTCCATGCGCACCGCATGGCTGCCGGCTCCCACCACCTGGGTGTACGAGAGCCCCTGCACCACGCCGCAGAAGTCGTTCACCATGACCTCCGCGTTGTACACGTCCGAGCCGTCCACGACGAGGTGCACCACGACGCTGCCCATCGTGTGGTTGTTTGCGAACTTCCAGACTCCGTCGGCGCACATGCAGCCGACGGACATGCGGAAGGTGAGGAGCCGGGCCGTGGGCACGTAGACGCTGCCGCCGACCGCCGTCACGCGCGAGCGGAAGAAGTTGAGGTCGCTCGAGCTGTTGGTTCGGTTGACGTCGTCGAAGATGATGCCGCGCGAGCTCGCGTACGGGATGGCCATGGGCGCCCTGCCGTCCCGCGTGGCGCCGGACGTGCTCGTGGCGCCGGCGGGGAGCCGCATGTAGGCGAGCGGCGTGGCGTACGTGGGGATGGACGGGCGCGCTGGCGTCGCGGCTGGGGTCCCCTGCGTGACGCCGACGGTCACGTGGTTGTCCGAGTCGCCCTGGTCGATGTCGTGCGACGTGACCCACACGGTGTCGATGCGTGGGTACCCGGCGGTGTTGCCGGAGACCGTGGGGGTGGAGCCACCCGAGAAGTGCGCGATGGTGCGGCCGTCACCCGAGCCCTTGGAGCACACCGCCGTGCCGCTCGAGACCGAGTAGGAGAGCGAGCCCGTCCCGGTGACGGCGAGGCCGTCCAGAATGCCCTCGTTGGCGAAGAGGGACGCGAGCGAGAGCCGCATCCCGAGTGGAGTGGTGCCGTCCGTCCCCGAGTTGCGCACGCCGAGTGCCACGTCTGCCATGTATGGTCCTCCTTGCTAGATGTAGGTGTCCCGCCACTCGACGGCCACGGTGCCCGTGCCGGTGCCCGTGAGGGCGAGCGTCGTGGAGCCTCCCGCCGGGACGGACGGGAAGTCCCTGCGCGAGAGCGCGCGCGACATGTCGACCCCGGCCACGGTGGCCGTCCTGCCGAGGCAGTCGAGCACGAGCGGCGTCCAGCCGACGTGCTCCGAGTACGAGACCTGGCCGCCGGTGGCGGTGTCGGTTATGACCAGGCCGTCCATGTCCCCGCTGGCGGTGATGATGGGGTACGCCACGGAGGTCCCGTCGTTCCTCAGCGTCGCGACGTTCGCGACCGTGCCGCCGCCCCCGTAGGAGAGCGGCCACTCGAGCCCGTGCGCGCCGGAGCCGGACCACTCGAGCCCGCCCCCGCCGGTGCCCGGGACCACGTAGGCGCGGTGCGGCACGGAGCCGTAGCGCCTGGGGTCGGGGCACACGACGGTGAGGGTGAAGGTCACTGCCCCTCCGCGAACCCCCTTGCCGACCTCGGCGGTGAGCGCTCCGGTCGCGTACGTCTCGGCCACGCCGTCATCGACGGCGATGGACACCAGGCGATGGGCCATTGCCCCAAGCGGCGCGAGCGACGAGAGCGCCTCCGCCCTCGTCCTCCCGAGCGCGTACCCGTCCACTGTCACGGTCCTGGACGAGTACGCCACCTGCGACGGCTCGATGGCGAACGCCCCGTCTCCGAGCTGCCGCTCGGTCAGGGGCCACTTGCCGTCTGGGGTCCCGTACCACCCTGCCAGCCCGGACGCATGCAGGCCGGGGGCGCCGCCCGGAGGCCCCAGGCGC
>CADAUA010000026.1:8467-32549 GCA_902791035.1 uncultured Coriobacteriaceae bacterium
CGTCCATCAGGACACCTCCATCGCAGTGCGCATCGCCGACCTGCTGAGGATGGTCGCCGCCGCGTACATGTCCTGGTCGCTTCGCACGACCCTGGTGTTGAAGCTCTGGTTGACCACCGTCGTGCGGCCGGACGCGGGGTACGGGGAGCCCGCCCTCGACGTCGTCCACGCGAGCCCCGGCGAGCCCGCAGCCATGGCGTCCGCCAGGCGTCCGCCGATGCCGGATACGAGCGGGACCACGTCGGAGCCGAACGCCTTCTCCAGCCCCTCCCCGAGGCCGGCCATGATGGCCCTGCCGTGCGGCACGAGCAGCCTGCGGTCGTACTCGATAGGTCCCTTGTGGCTTGCTATCCAGTCGGCGATGCCCCCGACGAAGTCGGTCACGCCGCCCCACGCGCTCTTGAGGCCGCTCAGCAGGCCGTCGATGACGCTCCTGCCGGCACCGACCAGGAGTCCTCCCAGGTCGCCGAGGGCGGAGAGTATCCTGCCGGGCAGGCCAGCGAACCAGTCGACCACCTCGGCGCCCTTCTTAGTCGCGCCCGAGAGCAGTCCGCCCACGAACTTCAGCCCGGCCGAGAGCATCTGGCCGACCGCGCCTGCCACAGCGGCCACTGCCTGCATGAGCAGCGTGCCGATGGCCGCGAGTATCTGCGGGGCGTCGTTGATGACCGCCGTCGCGAGCGCGAGGAAGAGGGTCACGGCTGCGGCCAGGATGGTCGGCAGGTTGTCCCCGATGGCCGTCGCCAGGAGCTGTATCACCATCGTCAGGGTGTCCACTATCTCCTGCGCGTGCTCGGACATGTACGTCATGACGCCCACCATGAGCTGCGCCACGGCGACGAGCAGGTACGGCAGGAGCTGCGCCGCCTGGGACAGGAGCGGGCCCACCACGGACGCGATGCCGGCGAGCAGCGACTGGGCCTCGCCAGCCCAGTCGACCCCGGCGAGGTACTCGCGCACCGTCCCGAGCGCACTCGCCGCCGCGCCGACGAGCCCGGCCGCCGCGTCGGCCACGACCGGCAGGAGGGTCTGGCCCACCTGCGAGACGGCGGTGGGGAGGTACGAGACCACCGTCGTGAACACCTGCCCGACGCGCGGGGCGACGTTCGTCACCACGTTGTCGACGGCGCCGAGCAGGTTGCCGACGAGCGCTCCCACGTCCGCGTCCGGGTCGGCCAGGCTCGTCAGGAGGTTCTCCCACGCCGCCTTGGCCATGTTGACGCTGCCCTCGATGGTGCCGGCGGCCTCCTTCGCGGTGGTGCCGGCGATGCCCTGCTGCTCCTGCACGAGTTCGATGGCCGTGACGATGTCGCTGAAGCTGTCGATGCTCAGGTCGCTCGCCTGCCCGATGCTCGCCGCGTACGCGTTGGCATCGTCGATGAGACGCTGCATCTCCTCCTTGGTGCCACCGTAGCCGAGCTTCAGGTTGTCCAGCATCGTGTAGTTCTGCTTTGCGAAGCCCTGGAACGCGTTCTGCACGTCCTCGACGTTGCTGCCGAACGTGTTGACGTTGTCGCTCATGGCGCGCATGGCGACGTCGGCCATGTCGGCGGCCTTCTGCGTGTCTCCGCCGAGGGAGTTGATGAGGGCGGCGCTGAACCCCGTCGCCTGCTCCATGTACTGGTTGGCGGACATGCCGCTCGTCTGGTAGGCCTGCGCCGCGTACTGCTGCAGCTTCCCAGAGGCGTCGCCGAATAGCTTGTCCACGCCTCCGACCATCTGCTCGTACGTCGAGTAGGCCTCGACGGCACCGCCAACGACGCTCTTCGCGGCGCTCGCCACCGCGCCCGCCACCTGCTTGGTGACGTCCCACATGGCGTTGCCCATGGCCACGCCCCTGGCGATGGCGCCCGAGGTGATGCCCTCCACCTTGGAGGACGCCTGGTCATCGACGCCTATCCTCACCATCAGGTCCAGCAGGTTCACCTTGTCACACCACCCTAAGCCCGGCGCCGGCCACGACGCGGCGCGCTATCTCCCCGAACCCCTCGCTCGGCCGCTCCCTCGGGTCGAGGTCGCCGAGCAGCGCCGTGTACGGGCGCTCCAAGTACTCCCCCCGCGCGGCGGCCCTCACGCTGTCCGCGACGTACGCGCGCCACAGGGCGCGCTCCTCGTCCTCGCGGACCCTCGCGCCGGCGTAGGCGAGGAACGGCCCTACGCCGTCAGGTCCCCGGTACTCCCCGAGGCAGAGGAGGAGGCTGCGGCCGTCCCTGCGGGAAGCGAGCCTAAAAAATCGAGTGCCTCCTCGTCGGTGAGCAGCTCGACCAGCCCCTGCAGGACCTGAGGGAGCGTGTGCGTCGCCTTCCACTCGCCGGCCTCCTGGCCGTCCGTGGCGGCGAGGATCGCGATCACGTCCTCCCCGTGCTCGGAGACGAGCAGCGGGGCGGCCTGCGCGACGGCCTGCGCCTTGTCCGAGTAGCCGTCGGCGGCCCTGAGCGCGTCCGCGACGCGCCGGTCGGTGGCGATTGCCACGACCCTCGGGATGAGCACGCCAAGCACGTCCATGGCGCGGTCCGCGCCGATTTCGGAGAGCCTCATGCCTACGCCCCCGCCTTCTCGTCGGTCCCGGCCTTGACGTACACCTCGTAAGGCACCCTGTCCGGGGCGTCCATCGAGTAGTGCGCGGTCAGCTCGAAGTCCATCTGGCCCTTCTTCTTGTTGTCCGACTTGAGGGAGAAACCTCCGGTCGAGAGGGCGTTCTCCATGTGGATGGCGAGGAACCCCCCGTTCTTGTCGCCGTTCTTGTCGGAGTAGTCGCCGACCCACCAGACGTCCATGAAGTCCGCCTCCGTGAGGTCGTTTCTAGGCACGACGTGCGTGGGGTCGCCAGAGTCGACGTCTGCCGCGCCCACGAGCTGCCTCACGACCTCCGCCGTGGCGGTGACCAGGGTGCCGGACATGGTCACCTCGATGGAGTCGAGGCGCTTCAGCTCCTTCATGTTGGCCGGGCAGTTGTCGATGTCCTCGCCGAAGTCCGTGTAGCTGGGCTTGGCCTTGAACTCGACGCCTCCGCTCGTGGCGCCGATGATGCCGGAGCTGGCCACGGTCGCGGTCTTCGGGTCGAAGTCCCGGAGCATCAGCCCGGCGTTGAGCTGCAGGTGCGAGAAGGTGTCAGACGGTATCTGGGTGAACTTCATGGATGTCTCCTTACTCAGGTATGAGGTACTCCACGTCTAGGTTGACGTACCTCCTCTTCATTCCCTCCTCGTCGCCCTCGACCAGCAGGGCCTGAGCGAACGGGGACCCGCGCTTGACCCAGAGGACGCCACCGTCACAGGGCACCATGACCCCCCCTCGGGGCACGGCCTCCTTGACGGTGCGCACGGCTGCGTTGGGGATCGCCTCGGACGTGGTCCGGAACCACATCGTGATGGGTATGTTTACCTCACCCTCGTCCCAGTCCCCTACCGTTAAAGGGTAGGTCAGGTAGGGCAGCTCCGCGCCGTCCGGGACGGCTGCCTGATGGTACGCGGGCATGCCCAGCCCGCTCAGGAACGCGTGCAGCGTGGCCTCGGGCGTCATCAGCCGTCACTCCCGTCAGCGGGCGGAGTCCACCTCTCGGCGGTGACCTGTGAGAACTGGAAGCTCGCGCGGTCAGGGGTCTGCACGTCCTCGCCGTCCGAGGTAACCCGGAAGGTCTGGCCGTCCGACACCCTGCGGAACGCGTCATGATAGGCGAGCTTGGCGTTGCGGTCGGTGGTGACCTTATAGGTCGAGGTCATGCCCCCATGCTCGGCCACTCGGGCCTGCAGGGTGGTGTCGTGGACTATCGCGGCCTCGAACTCCGGGCCGTCCACCCACTTGGTGTACCAGCCGCCCTCACCGTCCGGGACGCGCGACTTGACCAGAAGCACGCACGGAACCTTGAACTCGTCGACTAGGCTCACGGCAGCCTCCTGTAGGGGTTGAGGTCGGACTTGAACGCGGCCTGCCAGCCGGTGAGGCCCCCGCTCCCGGAGGAGCTGGAGGACCCGCCGGTCAGGTCCGACCGCATGGAGTAGGTGTACCCGCCGAACGACTCCGACTGGTAGGGGCTGGCCGCCGCCTTGGACCGGGCCTCAGCGTTGGCGGCCACCCAGTCGGAGATCTCGTCCACCACGGCCAGCAGGGCGCGGGGGATCACCAGCACGGACAGGGTTCCGCTGAACGACTCGTCATTCAGGCCCTCGTCCTCCGCGCCCCTGAGGTGCAGCCCGTCGTTGAGGTACGACCCCTGAATGCGATACCACGTCCCGGCGGGCACCGCCTCCGCGACGGACGCGGGGAGCTGGCCGTCCACCACCTCACACTCGGAGAGGGAGAGGGTCTCCCGGGTGAACCAGTTGTGGATGTGCGCGAGCACCTGCTCCAGCGTCACCGCGTCCGCCATGGGAGGCCTCCTTAGCCTGCGGTCTCGGTGACCGTGGCGATGTAGAGGCTGTCGGGGTTGAACAGGACCGGCATGAACAGGCCGGACGCCTTGGTCCAGACCACCGCCGGGTCCTTCTCGGCCCACTGCGTCATGTAGACGTAGGGGTTCTCGCCGGAGGGGCTGACCTGCTCGAAGCTCGCGATCTGCTCCTCGGGCGGGGTGCCCCAGAGGCCGATGCCGAGGCGCATACCGTTGCCGGTGCCGAAGAACGTGCACGCGGTCTTGGGGAAGTAGCGCACCTTGTCGGTGACGGGGCGACCGTCGGACCCGAGCGTGCGGGGCTTGGAGTACATGAGGTCGTTGGTGATGACCTGCCCGATGCCGAACTCGGAGCTGAGGAAGCTCTCAAGCTGGTCGTTGGTGACCAGCACGCCCTCCATGCTCACGCCGTTGATGGCCTTCTGGATGGAGGCGTTCTGGCGCATCTTGGAGACCGTGGAGCGGGCGCACACCATGCCCGTGAGCTGGACGCCCGCGTCGGAGGCGAGGTCGGCGATGTCCTGCAGCTGGGCGGTCACGTCCTTGGCCGCGCCAGCGCCGAGGTCGAGGGTCAGGCCCTTGTGGGCTGCGGGGACGCCGTAGTCGACGGTGAGGTCGAGGCCGTTCTCCTTGATCGTCACCTGACCGGTGGCCAGAAGCTCGTTCTTGGCGACCTTGGTGCGGGTGATGACCTGATTGGCGAGCGCGGTCACGTCGTCCATCACGTAGCGGTAGAGGTCACGCTCCGCCGTGACGCCCCTCTTGGTCAGCTCGTAGAGCAGCTCCGACGTGTTGCGCTTGACCTTGATCAGGCCCTTCTCCACCGACTTGGAGTCGATGGGGACGCGGACGCTCTTCTGGGCCATCTCAGGGATCTGGTACTCGCTGGCGATGAACTCCCAGCGGGCCATGAGGTTGTCGGTCGCCTCGTCCTCGAACAGCCCGTCGGTCGGGTCGTTGGGGCGGGCGACGGTGAAGCCGGTCGCGAGCAGGTCAGGCTCGCTCACGATGCCGAGCACGTCCTGAAAGAACTCCATCTCTTACCTCCTCTTCCCTCTAGCCCTCGACGTCGAACGCTGCGGGGCGCGTGACGGTCGGGCTGGTCGCGATCACGCGGATCTGGGTCAGCGCGGTGGCCGCAGCCTCAGCCAGCGCGGCAGGCAGGCGGTCGCCGTAGACGGTGCCCTCGGTCACGACGGAGCCAGCCGCCGCGCCGTCGGTCACGTCGACGTCCTCATACAGGATTCCCTTGGCGGTCGCGCCGTTGGCCGGGATCACCGCGCCCATGGGCACGATGGTGCGACCGTTGCGGGTGACGCGCTGGGCGTGGTTGGCCGCGATGGTCATGGACTGTCTGGTGCAGCGCTCGTCGTCGACGAGGAAGAACCCCGCCTCGAACGTGGTGCCGGTGGTGGAGCTGATCATGCTCATCACTCACCCTCCTTCTGGTTAAGGCCGAAGTTTCGGCTGTTGTACTCGCGGATCACTCGGGCGGCGATGTCGCTGACCCCCTTGGGGCCCTTGCCGCCACGGTCGGCGGGCGGGTTCTCGGGGTCGCTGCCCTCGGTCCTCTTGGTGACCACGAAGTCGGCCCACTCCTCAGCCGCAGCCTTGGCGGCCTCGTCAGCGTCCCTGACCGCGCCGTCCTCGTCCAGCTCGACCTTCGACAGGTCGATCAGGCGCATGATGCGGTCGACGCGCTTGGGGTCCACGTTGGCCTTGGTCACGAGCATGTCGCGGTAGGCCCTCGCCTTGGAGCGCTCCTGCTCCTTGGCCTCGACCTTCTGGCGGTAGTCCTCCAAGGCCCTGTGCTCGGCCTCGAACTTCTCGCGCCACTCGTCGCCCGCGTTGGCCTCGGCGGCCTCCTGGGCCTCCTGCAGCTGTCTCTGCAGGTCCGGCACCTTGGCGGCCTGATCGCGCAGCTGGTCGCGCTCCTCGCGGATCTCGCGGAGCGTGTCCTGATGTGCCTCCATGATCTGGTCGCGCTGCTCCTCCTCGATGCCCATGGTCTTCAGCATGCGATTCGTGAGTGCCATCTTCTCTCCCTTGTCTCGGAGCGCGTCACGGTGTCCTGTGGCGCGGGCGGGGCGGTGTCCTGCCCCTTAACCTTTCCTTGCCATTATAACACGGCGGCGCCCGCGCGCGCAAGTGGTCGGTTGCGCGGGCGCGTTGCTGCCGTTGCATGTTGCATTGTATTGTATTCCCCAAGGGGAATACAATACAATGCAACACACAACCAACGGCCTTGCAATGCACGTTGCATTGCGTGTTGCATATATGCAACACCACACGGCCCGGTGGTCAGCGCCGAAGCTCCCCCTCTATGATCTCCCTGTACTCGGACACGTGGTCGACCGCAGCTGGCCTCAGGTACGGCTGGGCCTTCTGCCTAGCGGTGCCAAGCTCGACGTACGGCGCGTACTCCACGTTGGTACCGACGTACACCGCCTGCTCGCCTGCGTTTATGACGTGGGTGATGGAGTTGCGCAGGCGTCCCGTGTCCACGGGGCACAGGCGCTTGGCGTAGCCCTCGGCCACGAGGCCCACCTTCTCCAAGGCGCGGGTCAGGGCCGCGTCGAGGCCGTCGCGGAACTCGCCGCTGTTGTCCTCCCTAACTATTACGTCGGCCACCGCCGTGCTCCCTCCTCCACAGGTCCTGGCTAGGCTCGGCGGGCGGCTCCTCGCCCATCGCGGCTATCGGTCCCACCAGCCTGCCGTCCCGGTAGGCGTACACGTACCCCGTCTCGGGGTCCCTCAGGAACTCCACCATCTACGGCCTCCTTATGATCAGCTTGGTGCGATTCAGGACGACGGTGTAGCTGCCAGACGCGCCGTGCCCCTCGGCGTTTATCGCGTCGTAGCCCATCGCGGCCGCCTTGCTGCCGTCGTCTAGGGACGCAGTGGCGAGCCTGACCTCCTCAATTGCATCTTTGTACTCGTCCCATGCCTTGCCTTGCGCTTCGATGAATGCGTCGTATCCGTCTGGGTCCTCGCGTTCCCAGCTCTTTGCCAAATTGAATGTGCTGCCGGACCTAGTGCCGCCATACTCTCGGACGACGGCTGCTGCCTCCCTGTCGGTAAGCCTCGGGTTAGCCTTTTTCACAACGCCTAGGAATGAATCCGCCTCTGCCCTTGCGAACTCCGCATCTATATTGGCATATCTGATTATCTTTGCGCTCGGGTCGAGCGTCATGGTCTCGACATACGCATGCTCAGCCCCTCTTGATTCGTTGAGGCTGATGTAGTGCTGCATTTCCTCCTTAATGCCGTCGCTGAGCTTGCCCGTGTAATCCGCAGCGCAGTACATGCCCTGGCCGTACTGTGCGCCTCCCGTCGAGCAGTCGACGTACCACTTGCCGTCGTAGAGCATGTCGCGGTAGGCGTCGAGCGTGGACTGGTCGGGTGCAGAGTAGGTGCGCTGCATCACGAGGCCGTCCCCGTTGTTCGCCTGCCTCACGGCCTGGTCGAACTCGTCGGCGTCCACGACTCGCGGCTTGCCGTCGAATCCCTGGGCGTCGAGCACGTCCTCGATCTCGAAGTCGAACTCGTCGGGCCTGCGCTTCCACGTGCCGAGGATGTCGCGGCCCTCCACCACGCGGCGGTCGGGCGCCCTGACCGCGCCAGGCTCGCCCGCCAGCCCGCCCTCCATGCGCCTGCGGGCCTGCTCCCTCCAGTCCTCGTAGGTCATGCCCTCGGGGAGGCGGCTGAACCTAGCGGCGGCGCTCTGGTCGATGCCGCTCACCGCCGCGACCAAGGTGCACCTGCAGTTGTACACCTCGGAGGGGTGGGCCTGAGGGTCACCGGGGTATCTTATGGGGCCGTGCTCGGACTGCCACGACCCGCCGACCTCCACCCTCTCGCCGTCGAGCGCCACGTGGCTGGGGCGGGTGCGCGGGTCCACCGTGGCCATCCACTCCTGCATGAGGTCTATCCCGAGCCGCTCGGCCCTCCTGTAGCTGGACACCCTGCCCGCGCACTCGGCGCTCGTGGTCGCCGTCCTCGCCGCCCGGAAGGCCGCCGCGCGGTTCATCCCGAATATGGACCTAGTCCTCTTCACTATGTCTGGGATGGACTCCCCCTGCAGTATCCCCTGGGTCACGGCGCTGGTGAACTCCTGGCGGTTCCACTGGTAGTCCTTCGGTCGGCTCACCTTGGGCACCCTGACCTCGCGCAGTATCGGGGAGTCGGTGACCCCAGACCCTATGAGCGCCCGCACCGTGGACTCGTCCACCAAGGTGAACTTGGTGTCATACCCCACGGCCTTGTCCACGTCGAACGCGGCGCGGTTGGCGTTCTCGGAGTATATCGTCGGGACGGCGTCCCTGACCATGTCCATGGCGCGCGCGTTGGCGTTCACGGCCGCGTCGGCGAGCTGGTCCACCATGGAACCCATGCGCGTCTGCTGTATCGCCTGCATCCGCAGCCACTCCCTGTGCGCCTTCATGGCCTCCTCGGTATTGTCCATGGCCTTCTCACGCTGGGCCTTCTCGGAGGAGTACGCCCTCAGCGCCCTGTCCAGCCTGTCCCTCATCTCCTCGGCGGCCTGCGAGTACTCGTCGCGCATCGCGCGCTCAAGCTCCGTCAGGCGCTCGTCTGTCCACTCATGCGCGGGGTCGTTGACCGTTCCCATCGCCCCACCTCCCGCAGTCCTCGGCGGCCTCTCCCGACGCCGTCCCGCTCATCGGCACCTCACGCCCCGGCCGCCGTCCCGTCCCCGCCGCCTGACAGGCCGAACCTGCCCATCTCCTCCGCCTCGGTGGCGGCAAGGACCGCCGCAGCCTCCTCGGGGGTCACGTTGGGAAGCTTGCGCAGCACGGTGGCGTGGTCGAGCCACTGGGCCTCCTCGACCACCATGTCGACCTGCTCCTTCTGGTTCGATATCCGGTTGCGCTTGAACACGGGCGAGTCGTCTACCCCCTGCAGCCGGAGCACCTGCCTCAGGGCCTCCGCCACCCAGTGCTCGAAGTCCGCCGCGTTCTCGTCCATGGGCTGGTATGCCGCGTCGATGTGGTCGTTGGTCGCGCCCGCCGCCACCGCGTGGACGTCCAGCGCCCCGAAGGACTCGTAGATCTCGGAGCGGATCGTGGTCAGGTACGCCTGCCTCGCCGCGTAGGGTACCTCCTGCGTGTAGGGGCTTGCCACCTGCCCCGCGTCCGTGTCCACGGAGGCGATGCGCAGGTACTTCAGGCGGTCGCGAAACCTGGCGAGGTCCGAGTCGGTCATGCCGCCCGCGTTGCCCACGGTCCACCAGATCTCCGCGCAGTCCTGCAGGTCGTCGGCGAACCCCGACCGGATCAGGTCGTAGGAGTCTATGGCCTCGCGCATGCCGACCAGCGCGGACTGCCCGAGGCGGTTGCCGTACATGGGCACGACCGGCAGGGGGCCGTAGTTGCGCTCCCCGACCACCTCGTCGCCGCCCGCCGGGGTGCTGGCGATCTCGGTCACGTAGGCGCGCCTCTCGCCCAGCTGCTCCAGCGCGTTCTCCTTGGTGGTGCGGAAGCGGGTCACGCCCTCCTCCTCGTAGAGCACCACGGTCATCGGGCGGGAGTCGTCGATCCTCCACCACCGGACCCCGGCCCGGAGCCTGCCGTCCACCTCGTCCCAGAGGGGTGCGAACTCGGTCACGGGGAACTCCACCAGGCGGTCGAGGTCCCACAGCAGGAAGGTGATCCCGTGCTCCACCGCGTGCAACCCCGCCTGCAGCATGGTGAAGTCCAGCGCCTCGCCGCCGAGCATCTCCTTGACCTCGTCGACCGCCCCGGACCCGCCGTCCTCGCGGGGCTGGACGAAGGAGATCCCGTTGCCGAGCGAGTACATGACGCGCTGGGTGCACAGGCGGTGGAAGAAGTTGGAGCAGATGCGGTAGTCCGAGGCCGTGGGGTCGTCGACCTTGACCCCCGAGGTCGAGAACACCTGCCGGGTGAACTCGATCACGGTGCGGTTGCGCTGGGCGTCGTACTCGTCGGCCAGCACGGCCTCCTTGTAGGTCTCGCTCGACTGGTGCGCGGCGATCACGCTCAGCAGGAACTTGGGACGGTCGGCCTCGGGGCACGCCTCGAAGTCTTGGTAGGTGTACATGTGCGGTCCTCCGGGTCCTCTCGGGTCTCACCCGCCCATCATACCACGCCCGGCCCGCCTCGGGCAAGGGTGGGGCCTCCCTCAGCCCAGCAGCGGCCTGTACGGGGCCTCCTGCGGGCGGTGGAGGCGACGGGTCCTCACCATGTACCTCATGGCGTCCATGCAGTGGTCCTCCACCTTCACCGGGCGGTCGTCCCCGGCCCGGTCGTCCCAGCTGTAGGCGTCGAACTCCTTGAGCGTGCCCTCGCACCTCGGCGACACCCGCACGCGGCCTGACTGCAGGCAGAGCGCCACGTCGCGGATCCCGTCGGCCACGTCGTTGTCCGCCTTGCGCACCCGCCAGCCGCCGCGCTGCCGAAGCTCCGCGATGAAGCTCGCCGCGCTGGGGTCCACGATCACGGGCACCCCCTCGCGCCGGACCCTGCCGGGCACCGTGGCGCAGAACGCCCCCATGGCGTCCGCGTAGTCGCCGTCAGTCAGGGTGCGGCCGGAGTCCCTGCCCGAGTACCTCCACTCGTCGGAGAGCCACCAAGTGTCCCCGAGGCGGATCCACCTCAGGGCGGCGAAGGCGTTCATGGTGCCGTAGTCGACGCTGACGCACTCCTCAAGGCCCTGATCCGCGCCCGCCAGCTGCTGCGCGACCTCGGCGGGAGGGTCCGCCACGGCCTGCTCCCACATGGGGTACACCAGCCCCTCCGCCTGCGCCCACAGGCCCTCGATGTACCTCTTGTAGTAGACCGTTCCCCGGTACTCGGCCTCCAGCGACCTCACGTACTCGGGCGGCAGGAAGGGGTTGTCCCAGATGGTGTAGTGCTGGTAGAACAGGTCGATCCCCGACCCCGGCTCCAGCGCGAGGTCTATGAACTGCTTGACGTAGTGGCGCGGCCCCGCCGGGTTGCAGGCGCAGTGGCACTCCGACCAAGGCAGGGACAGTCGGGACTTGAGCATCTCGAAGACGTCCGGGTGCACGTCGCAGACCTCGTCGACGTAGCAGAACTTGACCTCGGAGCCGCGCAGCTTCGAGACCTGCGACACCTTCTCGGCGCCGATGCAGTAGGCCCTCTCGCCGAACAGCTCGCAGCGGTTGCGGGTGTCGATCTCGCCCACCATGCGGTCGCCCCAGAGGTCGCGCATCGGGGTCAGCACGTTGCGCTCGATCGTCTCCTTGGAGGCCCCGAGGATCAAGTTTATCCCCCGGCGGCCCCTGCCCGAGATCACCCGGTCGGGGATGGTGTGGAGGGTCGCCATGTAGCTCTTGCCGGAGCGGACCGCCCCCACCGCGAAGTTCCAGCGGTGGTGGGCCTCGACCGCGTAGGCGGCCTGCTTGGGGGTCAGCTGGATGTTGGGGTCCATGCGCTAAAAACTTCCTAAGCCGAGGCGGTCCCGGACTCCCCGTCGGAGGGGTCCCCGCGCAGGGCCTCGCCCGCCGCCTTGGCGATCGTGACGAGCACCTCCTTGGCCTGCGCGACCTCCTCGGCGGTGGCGTCCAGCGGGGCCTGCTGGGCGCGCCAGCGGTCGGACCGGCGCGAGTACAGCCAGCTCAGGGCGGCCTTCACGTCAGGGGGCACCGGCACGGTCTGGCGCTTGGTGACCAGCAGCTGCCCCTCCACCAGCTCCTCGGTCACGTCGACCTTGTCGTACCCCAGCGCCCTCTTGAGCAGCGCGTTCTCCACCATGGCGTTGACCAGCTCGTCGGTCTGCTTGATCGCGGCCTCCATGGCCGGGTTGGCGGACCTCCACTTGGCGAGCGTGCGCTCGGAGACCCCTATGTGGAAGGCGATCCTCTCTAGGCTCGCCCCCTCGCGCCTCCACTGGCGGATCAGCGTCAGGCCGTCCTCGCCGTTCCAGAACTCCCTGCGCTCCCTCTGGCCCTGCTGGGTCTCCTCAAACTCCATGTAGGCCATGCGGCCCCTCCTCCTGATCTGAGCTTTCCTCCCCCATGGTACCACACCCTCCCCGCCCGTTGCAAGTGCGGTTGCAGCGCCTGCGCGTTGCATCGCGTTGTGGTCCCCCTTCGGGGGACTACACAACGGCAATGCAACATGCGGGCCGGGAGCCGGCGCAACGCACGGGGCCACGTGTTGCATGCCGTGTTGCAATGATGCAACGCCTCCACGCCTCGTACACAACTGTCAACAGCTAACTTGACAGATGGATCCGGGTGTGGTAAAATTTTAGTATGGTCGGGAGAGGCCCGACCGGACCCGAGAGGAGCCAGAGATGGCCAAGATCACCGTCAAGAGTGCCCAGACCCACCTGCAGTTCCATGGCATGCAGAGGGCCGTGCCCGTCGAGGACCTGCGCCCCGGCATGGTCACCATGTGGAACGGCGGGGCCACGTACGAGGTCGCCGAGGTGCGCCCGAGCGCCAGCGGCAAGACGTTCCAGCTGGTGTACGCGGACGGCACCGTGGACCACCGCAGGTTCCGCGCGGGCCGCCTGATCGCGGTGGCCTAGTCCCTGACCTTAGAGAGGAGAATGACATGAGCAAGCACATAGAGTACCGCAAGTTTGACGAGATGGGGAACCTCAGGGCCGAGAAGGTCGGCACCGCCCAGTACACCGTGCGCGGGGCCATGGCCGTCCTGAGGGCCAGCGGCTTCCGCCCGATGGTGGACGACGGGCGCAAGCTCCACAGGTGCTGGACCAACGGGCGCGGGACCAACGCGTACATCCTGTAAGGGAGGGTCTCATGTACTGGAAGATGTGGATCGGGTGCGACCCGGACACCCTGATCGTGGTGGAGGCTGACACCATGGACGAGGCCATGCGTGAGGCCCGCGAGGTCGACTGGCGGTACGACTCCGCCCAGCCCATGGCCGACGACGAGGCCATGGAGCCGGCCACCGCCGACAAGGCGTACGTGGTCCTCACCGAGGTGAACGGTTACCGCAACCTGTACGGCCACGTCATCTACAGGGACCTCGACCGCGCCGAAGAGGCCGCGAGCGAGGCGCGGTACACCAAGTGCTGGGATGACGTGTACGTGACGGAGTGGGCGCTGGTGTAGTGACGAAAGGGGTGCGTCGATGCCAAGAAGGGGTAAGTCACGCGGGAGCCATGACCCCGAGGTGCGCCTCACTGACGTCAAGAGGCTGTTCTCCGAGGAGCTTGAGCGCCTCATGGTCGACGAGGGCTTCAGCATCGAGCGATACGGGCGCGAGGAGTGCGAGGCCGTGATCCGCGAGTGCGTGGACAGGGCCTACTGGCAGGCGTGGGACGAGTTCATGGACTGGGTGGTCAACGGGGACTCCGCCGGGGCTGCCCTGCGGGCGCTCCTGCGCGAGTCTGCTTACACACGGCCTACACAAATTGTCAAATTATAACTTGACAGGATGATCCTCCGCGTGGTATAATGGTTTTACCAAGCGGGGGACACGCCCCCGCACGACCCCGAGGAGGCCCGAGATGACCAAGTTCGACAAGACCCAGTTCGCCCAGTTCCTGACCGGCAACGGCTTCGAGGTCAAGTTTGAGGACGGCTGGGGCGGCGAGATCCTGAACGCCACGGTCGAGACCGCTCGCGGCACCCTTCAGGTGCTGGCCTGCGAGAGCCGCGTCTTCGCTTACAAGCCCAACGGCAAGCGCGCCGAGTACTACGAGGTCTCCAACGCGCAGGCCAACGCCCGCGTGCGCCAGCTCCTCAAGGCCAACGCCACCGCGTGGTGCTAGGCCTGAACCTAACCCTTCAACCCAGAAAGGAGACTTGAGATGATGGACGCCAAGAAGGAGGCCACGCTGCGGATGGTGGGGGACGCCGCCAACGCGACGGGGAGGGACGAGGTCCTGCACAGGCAGGTCCTGTACGCCGAGGAGGAGGTCAACCGGCTCGCGTTCGGGTACGCGCAGGCGGTGCTGTCCGGGGTCGTGAGCGGTAAGTACGCCCCCGAGAACCTGTTCGGGAACTGCTCCGCGCTTCTGGACCTGATCGGGCTGGACTCGGGCACGGAGGCCACGCGCGACTACTGCAGCGCGATGGTGCAGTGGTGCATAGACCAGTTGAAGGGAGAGTGAGACCATGGAGCAGCGTTGGCCTCCGATCGCCGATCGGATATGGCGCGCACGCAAGCTCGTCCTGCAGTCCATGACCGAGATCGAGCATGGCCTCGACGACGACGGCATGGCGACCGGCGACTCGGTAGACGTCGCGAACGTGTTCGACATGCTGTCGGACGCGAACAGCGTGCTCCACAACCTGTCGTGCGACCTGACGGCGGCAGGCTTCGGCGCGCGTGACGTCCTCGACTATGGCGAGCAGGGCACCGGCCCGTGCGTCGCCATCGACCAGTACGGCCGTCTTCATCTCGTTCCGACGACCGGGTTCGACATCGCGACGCAGACGTCCGTGCCTGTGCCCATCCCGGACGGGATGGTGCGGCTCGTGCCGAAGCCCGAGACGCCAGACAAGAACAAGTGACCGGCTCGCAGGCTTCGGCCTGCGAGCTCCTTCGAACGCAGGGAGGCTGACAGACATGGCAACGGATCTTGCCGAGGCTGGTGACAAAGGAGAACAAGTGATGGACACGTTTACCAACGACGAGCGCCGCGAGGTGACGGCGATGACGTACGTTAACGCCACTCCATGTGAGTGTCCGTATTGTTGCAGGAAGTTCCAGTTCCGCTGGTGCTGGGAGACGGAGAACTTGGCTTATATGCGCGGCGAAGACGGGGAGGTTGTCACGGAAGCGCCCGGAATCAGCGGGAGCAGGGTGGCATACGAGAGTCACGTCGTGTGCCCTACGTGCGGTGCGCAGCTGCGTGTCTCCCACGAGTTGGTTCCTGAGTTTTACGCGATGCGGGAGGATGGTGACGGCGATGCGTAGGTGCGAGGACTGCAGGCACTCCAGCTGTGCGTTGTCCATGACGCCGAAAACGCCTGACCTGTGGGTCTGCAGGGCGCGCGGCGGGATGGCGGTGCTGCACCCGATTCTACGTGCAATGACGTGCGACGGATACGAGTCAAAGTATAGGTTGCGTACGGGAGGTTGGACAAAGATGGCATATGGCGATTACGGTGCGTTCGTGTACCTCAACGGAAAGCGCAGGGAGGACAAGGAGGACGTTGGCGTATACGACACCGACGAGGCCTCCTTGCCTACCGGACTCCGCATATTCGCGAACCTCATGAAACACCATGACGGCTGCGAGTGGTTCGAGCATTCACACCATGGAGTCATGGGAGACGGCATCGTGCGTGTCGGATGCTACAAGCAGGGGTGGCCGGAGCTGTACGAGTGGGGGAACGGCAAGGATAAGCCGACCCTGTACACGTTCGACGACCTTTGCCGCAGGTTCGGATGGGACGATTACGAGCTGTACGGAGACGAGAGGTTCCCAACTGAGGAGTACGACAAGGAGTTCGACTTCCTGGGATGGCACTTCAACTTCTGGGGCGATGATTGCGGCAGAACACCTAAGTACGGTGCGACCATGAGCTGCAATAAAGAGCATTGGGCATGCACCTACGACTATGGGTTTGGGGCTGGTTTCGATGACGTGCACTAGCGATGAGCCTCTGCCGTGCCCGTTCTGCGGCGGCAACAGGCAGCGCGTGAAGCATTCGGGCAGGTGGGGGTGGTTCGTATCCTGCTCCTGTGCAGCAGTGGGTCCGAGTTCCGAGACGAGAGAACAGGCTGTCGCACGCTGGAACGAGCGGCGCGAGCCTGCCCAGCAGAGGCTATTTGGAGGTGGGCAGCGATGACACCGACTAGCGAAGAGCGCCGCGAGGTGGCGGAGAAGCTGAGGCATGCATCGCATACGGACGCGAACCTTGACGTGACCATAGCAATCGCAATCCTCGATACCATCGGCGAGGTGCATCGTCCAATCGCTGCGGTTGTCGCCGACCTCATAGACCCGACGTGTCACGTGGTGGGCACAACGAGCGAGGAGGGCTTGTACGACGGTCTGACAATCTTTAGGCACGAGCTTTCATGCGGCCACACGTGCGAAACCGTTTGGCTAGAGCCACCTGCATATTGCGACGTGTGCGGCGCGAGGGTGGTGGACGATGAGTAAATTCGAGAATAACGAGATAGGAAGCGTGTCGGTGAAAATCGGCGTGAAGGTAGAGCCGAGCGACGAGTTCAGCGATGTCGCACGTTCCCTTGGTTTCGTTCGCGTCGTGCCGTGCTTTGACTGCGCATATCAGGGCACGCATGACTGCCCGTCTAAGGACAGCGCGGAGTGCATGGCCTTTTGCTCGATAGGAAGGAAGAGAGACGATGACCAGCGATGAGCGAATCGAGATTGCGGCAAGGTTGCGCAAGGCTCACGGAATCATGAAATTCGTGGATGCGCTTGGCATCGACCTCGATAGCGATTGGGCGTGGACGGACGTGAGCAAGCGCGTGGCAGACCTGATAGACCCCACGTGCCACGTAGTGACTTCTGGCGAGTGGCGCGGCAGGCCCATCGGCAGCGCGTGCTCCGTGTGCCACGCGCCGCTCTACCCTTCGACGGCGTGGGCACATGGCATGAGGTACTGCTCGCAGTGCGGAAGCAGGGTGGTGGACGATGATGACTGAGGTGATTGCATGAGTGACGTTGTTAGCGTCGTGACGTTCGTTGCCGTGTTGCTTTTTCTGGCCTTCTGCACGTGGTGCTGGATGTGGCCGCGTGGATAGATTGGAGTGGTGCCCTTGACGGCGCAGGAGTGGTGGGACGCCGTGCGTGATGCCGCAGGGCGCATCGCCGAGTGCGAGGTGCTCAAGTGGTTCTTCGGCTCGAGATTCGCCTGTGACGCGCGGCCCGACAGGTGCGCCAAGTGTCCGGCGCACGTGACGGCGCATGCGGCGGAGTGTGCGAGGAGGTGTTGCTCCGATGGCGAGGGAGATTAGGGCACCAGAGCGGGTCACGGGGACGGAGGACTCCGCGCGGCTCGTCGCCGACGCTAGGGACATCGCCGGAATCGTGGCGCGGTACACCAAGCACACCGAGCGGCACGTGCTCGAATGCGTCATGCGCGTTGTCGGCCACCTGTGTTCAACTGGTGGCACGCAAAAGGCAGCGAATCGGGGGCGCATATGAGGCGCGACGGAAGGCTGAGCGTTTCCGAGGAGAGGGCACTCTACAGCGCGCTGAAGATTATCGAGGAATGCGGCTACCGATGGGCGGACGAGGGGAGCGACGACCTCGCAGACGTGGCAAGCGAGGCGGCAGACGCCCTCAGGGGGTTCATCGGCGCGGCAGATGACAACAACGACTAGGGGGTATGCACATGGCGACCGAGGCACAAATCAGGGCACAGGTGAAGTACGACGCGGCGAACACGCGGCAGGTTCACCTGAAGCTGAATCTCCGCACCGACAGGGACGTTCTCGCGCGCCTCGATGAGGTACCGTGCAAGCAGGGGTGCATCAAGAGGCTGATTCGCGAGGACTTGGAGCGGGCGGCGGAGAGGAAGAGTGGCAGCCGTGATTCTCAGTAGCGCATACGCAACCAGCGACGGCGGGGAGCAGGAGCCGTGTCCCTTCTGTGGGAGCACCGACACGAGCTGGCGAGGGGGTGGCCCGTACTCGTATGACCAAATCTACTGCAACCATTGTCTGACGGAGTTCACGTTCTACCCGCCCGCTGGCACACATCGAATCGGTGGCCCGCAGCTGACGGAGACGTTGGAGCGGTGGAATCAGAGGGCAGACCCAGACCCAGACAGGTGCCCCTTCTGCGGTAGCGGGTCGGTGGAGTTCGACGGGATCATGAACTACTCGACGTTCTTCGCGGACGCCTACTGCCCCGCCTGCCGGGTGCGCTTCGAGTTCCAGCGCTCCAAGCTCGGGAAGGCCCCGGCCAACAACCTGCGCAAGGCCCGCAAGGCGTTCGGGAGGAGGTACGAAGATGACTAAGCGAAAGCCCAAGAAGCGGGTGGGGGACCTCCTGCGCTCGCTGGCGGAGGCCATGCGAACCGGGTACGACTCCAAGGACTACCCCATGGACGAGGGCGTTGCGTTCGAGTGGTGCTGTCGCATGCGGGTGGTGGCCGACTACATCGACGCCGAGCATGAAAGGCGCATGGAGTCGCAGCGCCAGAACTACCGCAGGCTGATCGACGGAGGAAGGTCATGACGGGGGAGGTCAGGCGCGCGAGGTCGATCCTGAACCGGTCCAAGGGACCGGCCGGGGACTTCACCGCCAACCCGTACCTAGGGTGCGCCCACGCGTGCTCCTACTGCTACGCCGAGTACATGGGCAGGTTTCAGGGGATCGACGACCCGTGGGGGACCTTCGTGATCCCAAAGGAGTGGCCCGACGTGTCCGGCAGGGACCTGAGGGGGAGGTCGGTGTGGATAGGTACCGCCTGCGACCCTTACCAGCCCATGGAGGAGGAGTGGGGCTGCACCCGGAGGCTGCTGGAGCAGCTGGCTCACACCGGGGCGGAGGTCACGGTGTGCACGAGGTCCGCTCTGGTCCGCAGGGACCTAGACCTTCTGGCCCGGATGGGCGCGCGGCTCGTGATGTCCGTGAACACCCACGACGAGTCGGTCCGCGCCGACCTCGACCGGGGATCGACTCTGGAGGAGCGGTGCACGGCCCTGTTCGACGCGGACACCGCAGGGATCCCGACCGTGCTCTTCTGCAGCCCGTTCCTGCCCGGGATCACCGACCTCGCGGAGGTCGCCATGATGGGCACCGCCTCCAGCGTGGACGAGGTCTGGGTGGAGAGGCTGGTCCTCAATGGCCCGTACCGGGGGCGCATGCTCTACTGGTGCCGGACCAAGCACCCGGAGGCTTGGCCCCTGTGGGAGGCGATCTTCCAGCGGGGCGACCTGAGCCTGTGGGAATACCTCGACCGCCTGATCGAGGAGCTGGACGCCACCGGGTACTACCCCAAGCTGGTCAATCAGGGAGGGCACGACCAGTAGGGATCGTACACAGATTTTCCACACTTTAACCCACCTGTCAAACTCCAACTTGACAGGTGGGTCACCCGTATGATATAATCATTGTGTGGTGGGGACAGGCCCCGCCCACTCACCGACGGGAGGAGCGCATGACCACTAAGGGCGGCAGCAAGTTCAGGTACGAGGTCAACGAGCACGGCCACGTCATGGAGGTCGCGGTGGACCGCCGCACCGGGCGCAGGCTGTATGAGTCAATGGTCTATGGCCTGACCGGCGACGGGGAGCCATACGTCAGGTGGCACGGGGACAGGTACTACCTGCCCGAGGAGGACGCGAAGAGGGCGCGTGAGGCCCGGGAGGCCTACCGCGAGTGGATGCGGGGTTACGGGTCTGACCCCAGATGGGGGTGGGAGGCTGTCTACACATGACCCCCACACTTGTCAAATTAATACTTGACAAATGCACCGCGCATATGATATAATGGTTTTACCGGGTAGGACAGAAGACAGAAAGGGGTACCCGAGATGACCAAGAACAACGCCAAGACCTTCGAGCTGGACGGAATCACCTACGAGCGCAAGGACAGCGGCTACTGCTTCCGCGACAACGCGCGGATCCGCGCGGAGGTCTTCGAGGCCGCCGAGCGCGAGTTCGACGCCCGCGAGGCCGCCAAGGCCCGCGAGATCGAGGGCGTCAGGGAGGACATCAACCCGACCTTTGACGTCGACGGCCACCACTACGTGAAGGACTGGGCCAACCGCAAGCACTACCGCGACGGGGAGGCGATCTCCAAGCGCCAGTGGGAGCGCGAGGTCTTCGAGGAGGGCGCCACTAAGCCCGCGCGCAAGCGCCGCCCCAAGGACGTGGCCGCCGAGTTCGAGACCACCGAGGGCGCCGTAACCCTGACCGCCAAGCAGCTGGACTTCCTGCGCGAGGTCGCGAAGCTCGGCGAGAACGACCTGCTGGGGAGCCTCGTCACCGGCTGCTGGTGCGACGTCCTGTGCGACGCGATCGGCGGCCAGTTCACGGGCAAGCCGATGGCCGTGGGCGCGATGCTCAGCACCCTGTGCGAGAAGGGCCTCGGGGAGCGCTCCAAGGAGGAGCGCGAGACGGACAAGGGGCGTACCCGCAAGGTGACGAGCTTCTGCCTGACCGACCTGGGCCGTCAGGTGTGGACCGCGATGGGCCTGCGATAGGACGCAGGCCGTGGACGGTGGGAGGCGGGGATGCCTCCCGCAGGAGGGAGATAGACATGGACAGAAGGACGGTATACGTGATCGCCGCACTGATGGGAGTGGTGATAACCGCGTTGCTGCACGTGTCGGTAACGGGGGTGAGAGGGTACGAGGCGGTGGGGGGAGAGTTCCTGTTCCTGTCCCTGCCGCTGTGGGTGTGGGTGGTGGAGTGCCTAGTAGACAGGAGATAGGCATGAGCATGGAGGGATGGGGAGACGGGTGATGTGGAGGGAGGTGACGGACTGGATAGACAGCATGCATTACACGATCGAGACGATACGGGACAGACTACAGGGTAGGAGATCGATATGAACGTCACAACTTTGGAGCAGTATTTCTTGCAGGACTACGAGACGACGAAGGCAGATAACGAGTGCCTGCGGGAGAGGGTGCGCGAGCTGGAGGTGGGCGAGGAGTACGGGATCACCGACTCCCACCAGAAGTTCCAGGCCGTCAAGGGCAGCACGTGCTCCAGGTGGGTGATCAAGGACCACCTGCTGAAGAACGGGAAGATGGCCCCCGAGCGCATGCGCGAGACCATGGCGCTGGACGACGAGGCTCTGTTTAACAAATACAATGGCAAGACCATCAACTACTACAGCGCGATCAGCTACGAGGAGCACGAGTTCCAATACACCCTGCACATCAAGGAGAGCCGCGACGAGTGGACGGCGGTGACTGACGGCAAGGAGAACTCCAACCTCCTGAAGATTACGCCCCGAGAGCCGGGGGAGGACCTGACTGAGGACAAGTGGTACCCGATCGAGGAGGCCGAGGCCCTGAAGACCTTCCTGGCCCGGAACCTCCGCGAGACCATGGAGGAGGCCCTGGACGAGTACGAGCGGGAGCAGGCCGAGAAGGAGGATAGCGATGGCAGCGCCTCCTAGGTGGCCCGCTCAGGAGGAGGCGCTCCAGTTCGCCCTGGAGCGCCCCACCTATTTCATAGAGGGGATAACATGAGTAAGAACCCAGACGTATACAGGGCGGCTAACCGCCGATACTACTACAGGAACAGGAAGAAGATCCTCGACCAGAAGCGCGAGTACCACGCTAGGAATGCCGAGTCCAGACACGAACGGGAGCACGCCTACCGCAAGCCATACCTGAAGGTCTACACAGACAACGGTGGAGAGATGGTATGCAGCGAGTGCGGGGCTACGGACTCGCTGGTGATCCACCATATCGACGGCGACCACGACAACAACTCGCCCGACAACTTGGCCTGCCTTTGTGACAGCTGCCACAGCAAGGCCCACAACGAGACTAGGAGGAGGGACAGACTTGGAAGGTATACCTCCTAGGTGGCCTGCACAGGAAGAGGCCCTAGAGTTCGTCCTGTCTCACGAGGCCGTCATGCTCGACCTTGAGATGGGGTGCGGAAAGACCCGCGTGGCGATCGACGCGATCATGGCGATCCCGAAGGTGCGTTGCGCGCTGGTGGTCTGCCCTAAGGCCGTGATGGGCGTATGGCCCCGCGAGCTTGCCAAGTACGCCGAGGACGGGAGCTACCGCACCTTCCAGCGCAACGCGGGCGAGACCGTGCGCAAGACCGCCGAGCGCCTGTGGGACTTCATCAACTACGACTCGGTGTGGAGAAAGCCCCTCGGGGATTACCTGATCAAGCTTGCCGACCAAGGCGACCTGCAGATGGTGATCCTCGACGAGAGCCACCGCGCCAAGGCGGCGGGGTCGAAGGTCTCCAAGTACCTCGCCATGCTGGGACGCCGCGTCCCGCGCAGGCTGTGCCTGTCGGGCACGCCCATGGCGAACAGCCCGCTCGACGTGTACGGCCAGTACAGGTTCCTTGACCGCTCGATCTTCGGGACCAGCCACGAGAGGTTCCTGCAGAGGTACGCGGTGCTGGGAGGCCCGGAGCGCAAGTTCATAGTCGGGTTCAAGGACCAGCAGGACCTGATGGAGAGGTTCCGCTCGATCGCCTACACCTGCCACATGTCGGACGTGGCCGACCGGGTGAAGCTGCCCGAGGCCCTGCCCCCGCAGGTGATCGGGGTCGAGCTGCCCAAGGGGGACATGGCTACCCTGCGCGACCTTGAGCGCGACTTCGTGGCCGAGTGCGCGGGGGGCTTCGTCACCGCCAGCAACGTGCTGGTGAAGCTGCTCCGGATGCAGCAGGTGTGCGCGGGCTTCTGCGAGGTCGTGGACGGCCCCATGGGGGAGGGGGAGGTCCGAGAGGTGAACCACGCCAAGGCGGACGCCCTGCGGTCGGTGCTGCAGGACCTCGACCCCGCCGAGCGGGTGGTCGTCTTCTGCGTGTTCAGGCACGACCTCGACGAGGTGCGCCGGGTGGCCCTGCTGGAGGGCCGCCCCGCGTTCGAGCTGTCCGGGCGCGAGCACACCTTGGAGGACTGGGCCGGGGAGGGAGGGGTCCACGACGGCCACGGGGGAGTCATCGCGGTGCAGGTTCAGGCGGGGGCCGAGGGCGTGGACATGACCTGCGCCAGCCACGCGGTCTACTTCTCGCTCCCCCACTCGCTGGCGCTCTACGAGCAGTCCAAGGCTAGGCTCCACAGGCCGGGCCAGTCGAGGCCCGTGTCGTTCCTGCACCTGATCGCCGAGGGGACGGTCGACGAGGCCATGTACGGGTCCCTGCAGCGCAAGCGCGACGTGATCGACGAGATTCGGGACGGGACCTTTGACTTCGGGTACATGAAACGGTAAAAAACTGATTGACAAGCGACCGCGCGAGCGGTATAATGTTGTTACGGTGCAACGCCGTTGCTGCAACAGAGAGGAGGACAGGATGGAAAGGTATAACGTGGTGCTAGCCGACCCACCGTGGAAGTACAGGGACACCACCCCGGGCGGGACCTCCAGCTTAGACCACTATCCGAGCATGACGCTCGACGAGATGGCCGGGATCCCGGTCCGCGACATGTGCGCCGACGAGTGCGTGCTGTACATGTGGACCACGGGACCGAATCTCGACGTGGCGATTGAGCTGGGCAGGCGCTGGGGCTTCGAGTACAAGCAGGTGGCCTTCGTGTGGGACAAGGTCAATCCCGTGTGCGGCAACTATACTATCACGCAGTGTGAGTTCGTGCTGGTGTTCAGGCCGAAGAAAGGCAAGCTTCCCAAGAGGAGCAAGACCAACGCACGGCAGCACTTCAGCGAGAAGAAGCGCCAGCACAGCCGCAAGCCCGAGTACGTACAGGACATGCTCGACGCCATGTATGCAGACGCCCGCAAGCTGGAGATGTTCGCACGCCGCAGCCGCGACGGCTGGGACGTGTGGGGCAACGAAACGGACAAGTTTGACCAAGAGGAGGAGTAACATGAAGGACGGAGCGCCCAAGAACCGACTGCGCGAGCTGCGCGACCGCAGCCGCCTGACCCTGCAGGAGGTGTCCACCATCACCGGGTTCAGCGTGGCGACGATATCGCGCCACGAGGGCGGCAGCCGCAGCCTCTCGGAGGACGCGGTCGACAAGTACGCTAGGCTCTACAAGGTCCGCACCTACGAGCTGTTCATCGACCCTAGGGAGGCCGGGGATGCAGCCGTCGACTAGGGACGAGGC
>CADAUA010000027.1 GCA_902791035.1 uncultured Coriobacteriaceae bacterium
TTTCCCTCCGTCTCCTACGCAACGACGGATTCTAGGCGATGCCCGCCTCTCCTCCCACCGGTGCCGGTGGGCTCCTACACCACTTCCGTGGACACTACCCAACCACACACCGACTTCCTCGGATTTGACGTCAAAATCGCGCTTCGCGGTACTTCACCCATCCGCCGGCTCACGAAAACGTGACAGAAGGTCTGACCCCGGTGGCACTTAGGCCTCGGCGGCAGCCATCCCACACCGCGACTACAGGAACAGGAGTCTCCCTATGAACATCCCGAACGACGAGCACCTGCGAAGCGACAAGCGCACGAGCGCACCCGGCGCGATCGCCCGCACGGCCATCCGCGTTGGGTTGGCAGCGGCACTGGCCTTCTCCCCCCTGGCACTCGCGGCCTGCGGGAGCAGCACCGTCGCAACCGCAGGATCGACCATGGCCGACGCCACGTCCACGCCGACCGCCAGTGGCTCGTCTACCTCGTCGAGCGCAGCCAGCGTGACCACGGGCGACCGAATCGAGCTCCTCGACACCTCGAACGTCTACTCCGACCGCGACCAGGATCCCAGCTACGACGCGTCCGAGGCCACGACCATCACGCTCTCTGACGGAGGCTCGACTGCGTCAGGCGGAGGCGTGTCCGTGGATGGTTCGACCGTCACGATCACCGCCGATGGCACCTATGTGGTCACGAGCACCCTGACCGACGGCCAGCTAGTCGTAGACGCCCCCGACGACGCAAAGGTCCAGATCGTGCTCGAGGGCGCGAGGATAACCTGCAGCGACTCCGCCGCCATATACGTCAAGGCAGCCGACAAGGTCTTCCTGACCCTCGCCGATGGCACAAGCAACAGCCTCTCAACCACCGGGACTTTCGCGGACACCGGTGACGGCAACACCGTAGACGGCGCGGTCTTCTCCAAGACGGACCTCACCGTCAACGGCTCGGGCTCGCTCGCGGTGACAAGCGCGCAGGGTCACGGAATCGTGTGCAAGGACGACCTCGTGGTGTATGCCGAGGGCGGCGCGCTCGAGATCACAGCTGCAGGTCACGCGATCCAGGGAAAGGACTCCGTGGCCGTGGGTGCGGGCACGCTCGCCCTGATGGCCGGGACCGACGGCATCCACTGCGCCAACGACGAGGACACCGAGGCCGGCTGGATCTACGTAAGCGGCGGCACCATCACGGTCACGGCCGACTCCGACGGCTTCGACGCGGGCAACTTCCTGCAGGTGGATGGCGGTGACATCGCGGTTGACGCAGGTGACGACGGACTGCATGCCGAGTACGGATGCGTCATCAACGGTGGAACCATTACCGTCACGCGGAGCAACGAGGCCCTGGAGGGTTCCTACGTGGCCATCGCCGGCGGCACGGTCGACCTCACGGCCAGTGACGACGGCATCAACGCCGCCGGCGACCCCACGGAAAACGTGACAGAAGGTCAGACCCCGATGGCAGAAGGTCAGACCCCAGGCGGTGCCGGCGGCATGGGCGGCGGTATGGACGCGAATGACCCCACAGCCCACCTGACGATCTCCGGCGGGCGCGTGACCGTTGACGCCGGCGGTGACGGCCTCGACTCCAACGGCGACCTGACCATCTCCGGCGGCGAGGTCTACGTGAGCGGCCCCACCAACGCCGGCAACGGTGGCCTCGACTACTCGGGCACCGGCACCGTGACCGGCGGCACCGTCATCATCGCCAGCGCCGCGGGCATGGCCCAGTCCCTGACTGCGGGCGGTGACCAGGGCGTTGCACTCGTCTCCGCCACCGGGTCGGCCGGCAGCACGGTCGAGCTCCTCGACGCGGACGGCAACTTGCTTGCTAGCGCGACCATGGACAAGGACTTTCAGTGCGTAGTCGTGAGCTGCGCCGGCATGACGGCGGACGGCACCTACACCCTGCGGGTCGACGGCACCGAGACGAGCTTCTCGCTCACCGACGGCACCTACGCGGACGGCGCCGGCGGCATGGGCGCCATGGGCGGTGGCGCCGGCGGCATGGGCGGCCGCGGCTCGATGGGTACGATGGGCACCACCGACGGCACCGCACCGACTGAGGGCGCGCCCACAGGCGGCCCGAGCGGCCAGGGCTTCGCCGGCCCCGGCCAGCAGACCCAGACCAGCTAGCACCCAAGGCGCCAGCCCCCCTGGCGCCTTTCGCGTAATGGGCAACAGGGGAGTACCCCCTTTGCCCGCGCTACCCCAGGCTCTCCCCCAGCCTCACGGTGCGGTGGTAGAGCAGCGTGTGACGGCCGTCCAGGTCGCGATCGGCGTGGAAGTGGCCCAGGTACCAGCGGCGATACGTCAGCCGCTTGTCGATGTACTGGAGCCAGCGCTCGTTCTTGTCGCCGATGGCGGGCACGCGAGCCGCAAACTCCGAGGGCAACGCCGCGCGGAGGCACCCGGCCGGGCAATCGTGCGTGAACACGTAGTCCACCTGCCAGCCAACCGCATCGAGCGACGCCTCCGCGTGCTCGCGCTCGTCCGCGCTCGGGACCTCCTGCGGCCACCAGCTGCGATGCGGGGTACGCCAGGCCTTGTCGGTACTTCGCGCGCCACCCATGCAGAACCACCGACCCTCGGGTCCCATGTCGTACACCTCGCCGCGCATGAGGTGAATCACTCCCGGGAATCCCGGCACACGCTGCACCCGCCCGCCGTGCCATTCCTCCGTGGGCCACGTCTCGATCTGGTCGAAGTTCTCGTGGTTGCCGTCGATCCAGAGGGTCCCGGCCCAGCACGGGCCACCGGCGCCGCACCCCTCCAACCTGGCAAGAAGCCCGCGCTCCTCGTCCGTCCGCTCGCCCCAGACCAGGCCAAAGTCGCCCAGGATCAGCAGCCAGTCATCCGGTGCGACCTCGCTTCCGCACTCCTCCAGCCAGGCATCCACGTCCCGGAAGTCGATCGCCCCGTGCAGGTCGCCCGTCACCCATGTAGCCATCGCGGCATCAGCTCCTCGCCGTCCGAGCACATGCACGAACGTCCACTCGCTCGTCCGAAAGGGGCTGGCCCGGCGGGTCGGGTAGATCTGGCTGGCCCGCCCACTCCGGCAGATCCGGGTGGCCCGCCTGCTCCGGCAGGTCGCCAGCCATACGCAGCTGCATCGCACGCACCTCGCTGCGCGGCTCCACGTCCACCCCCTCGAAGAGTCCCAGCACCTGCTCGAGCGACACGGGCATCCAGCCGTTCGCGTCCACGCCCACGTCGTAGCGCCGCACGCCCGCCGCACGCATGGCCTCGTTGTAGGCGGGCGTCTCGTGGACGTGCCCGTGCAGGTGGATGCTCCCGTGATACATGCCCGGCCAGTCCAGAATCGGGTAATGACAGAGCACGACCTTCTGGCCGGGGCCCACCTTGAGCTGCGCGATCGGCGGCTCCACCACAAAGGCACCCGCCACCTCGCGCTGCGTCCAGTCCTTGTCGTGGTTGCCGGGCACGAGATGCACCTCCCGGCAGGCAATCCGTCGCCGCAGGGCCAGCGCCTCGTCGCGCGTGATGCCACACGAGAAGTCCCCCAGCACGTAGAGCACGTCGGCGGGAAGCACGCAAGAATTTATGTTCGCGACAAGGCCGTCGTTCATGCGGTGCACGTCGTCCCACGGCCGGTGGCCGAAGGCGATCGCGTTCGCATGACCCAGGTGCAGGTCCGCGGTAAACCAGGTTCGACGGGTCAAAGGGGCCTCCTCCCAGGGAGCGACAAACACGACGGGGACGATGGGCCTCCATTGTGCCACCTGTCTTGACCGAGCGACGTCGAGAGCGAGAAGTGTCAGTTGCAGGTGCCTAGCCGTTGGTTGTATTTCGTATATCCGCAGGTAGACGCGTCGCGCCGTCCGCGCCGCTGTCACCCGAGGCACCTGCAAGTGACACTTCCGGCACATGTCACAGAAATGTGATGTCACAGAAGTGTCAGACACTTTTGTGACACCCCGGCTCAGGCCGTGAGCAGGGCCACAAGCGCCTCGTGCGGGGAGCCGAACGCGTAGGCCAGCGCCTGCGTGCACCACCGCGCCAGAGACACGTCGGGCAGGCTGCGGCCGCTGGCCTCGAAGTCCCCGAAGGTGCACCTCAAGGCAACCCTTGCCAGCGAGTACACGTCGCCGTTCGCGTAGGGGGCGCATCCCCAGGGACGGTCCTTGTCGCGCGGGTCCTCGTACCCGTTGGTGATGCGTACGTGGTCGTCCGCGTCGAGCGAGCAGGCCACGCCCAGGTCTATGAGGCGCACGGTCCCGTCGAGGCACAGGAATATGTTCCCAGGGTGCACGTCGTGGTGCACGTGGCGCAGGGTCTCCAGGGTGCAGAGGGCACGCAGGACCTCCAGTGCCACGCGCTCCCCCTCGGCAAAGCCAAGCAGGCTGTGGCACTCCGCGAGCTGAGCCAGGGTGACGCCGCTCAGACGCTCCTGCAGAAGGGCCGGATGGCCCTTGGCCGCCGCGAGGTCCACGTCGCCACGGCCCCCGCGCTCCCTCACCACAAGCGAGGGCGAGAACGAGAGCGCACGCGCGAAGTGGGAGGGGTCCATGTTCCAGGCCCTCCGTTGGAGCCTGAACTCGGCCTCTAGGCTCCTCGCGTCGCTGGGCTCGCAGCCGCGCGCCACCTTGACGCAGAGCATCCGGCCGCCGGCCCCGCGCCCCTCGAAGATCCCGGCGCAACCGCCCGCGTGCACGCAGCGATAGGATCCGGAAGACCATACCTCCACAGCCATTCTGCATCCCCCCATAGTCATCGAACGACCGCCGACGTCGCGGATGGGAGGCGGGCGGGAGGGCAGGGCCTCCCACGCGCCTCCCACGCGCCTTCCTACCAGATGCGGCCCCTGACCCAGACGGCGCACACAGCGAGAAGGGCCACGCAGGCGATAAGGGCGACAAGGGCGACAAGGTCCACAAGGCGCCGCCTGTCCGCAGCCTTCGCGGCATTCGCGTCCTTATCGCCCGTGGCCGCCACCGCGGCCGCAGCCCCGCCCAGCCCCTGGGCGGGCGGAGTGGCGGCCCGAGGCGCCGTCACGGGAGCCGGCCGCAGGCGGGTCGCCGTAGCGGGCACCGGCCGCACGCGGGTCGCCGCAACCGGAGCCGGCACCACGCCGCCCGCCGCAGCGGTAGCCGGCCGCAGGCGGGTCGCCGCAGCGGTAGCCGGCACCACACGGGTCGCCGCAGCGGTAGCCGGCACCACGCCGCCCGCCGCAGCGGGAGCCGCCAGCACACGGGTCGTGGCCCAGGACGCCGTGGTGCCAAACGGGTGCGTGGCGCTGCAGTAGGGGCAGGCCTCCAACGCCCCGGCAGACCACGTCCCCCCGCAGGTCGGGCAGGTGCGGACGCCCTTGGTGGCCAGTCGACCGAGCGCCTCGGCGTACACCGTCGTGGAGGGGATCTGGTCCCATGGGGCCGTGAGGCTTTGCCGCAGGAGGTCCGCCAGCTCCGCGCCCATCACCTGCCTCGGGGCGGGAAGCCCCCACTCCGCGCAGTGCTCCTCGTACGGGTAGAGGCGCTCGCCCACCACGCGCTCCCGGTCCTCGCGCGGGTCCGTGCCGGGCGCGGGCTCGCGATAGAGGGGATCGCCCGGCATGAGGAGCCGGCTCACGCATATCGCCACGAGGAACCAGTCGTGGCGGGAGGTTAGCAGGTAGGTGCCCGTCCGCTTGCCCACCGTCTCCGGCGAGCAGGTCCTGAGCTCGCTCGTGGGATAGGCCAGGCGCCTTCCGCCCGCGGTGGAGACCACCTGCATGCCGTCGGTGTCTATGAGCTTGACCTGCCCAGTCCGCGAGTCGAGCATCGCGTTGGCAAGGTCCAGGTCGCCCACCACCATGCGGTCCTCCACTGAGGTGTGTTGGGTGCCATGCAGGCGGGACACCACCTGGCAGAGGCTGAGGGCGCACCGCGTGCGCTGGGCGAAGTCCGCGGACGGGTCGGCGGCCACCTCGCTCAGGCTGCGCCCGCGGACCCTGTCCATGGTATAGCCCACCACAGCGTCGTCGGGCCCGCTCACGACCAGCCCGCGGGGCCACGTGGCGTCCGAGTCGCGCACGCGCCCCTGCTCGTGCTTGGCCAGGAGCTCGCAGATCTTGCCCTGGCGGCTCGCCGTGGGGGCGTCCATCAGCTTCACGCACACCGAGCCGGACCCCTCGACCCCAAAGACCTCGCCCGCCCCTCCAAAGGCCAGGGACTCCCCCAGGACGAGCTCGCGCCTGCGTCCCTGTCGCAGCTCCACGACCTTATCGCCCTTAGACCAGCCCATGAGTCACTCCTCATCACTCTTGGAACCATCGCCCTCATCGGGCAGCCACCAGGCCACATAGACCGTCCGGTCGTCCGTGGACGCCCAGATGCCCTCGCCAAGCCCGTCCACCCCCTGCGTCGCCGAGAAGAGCTCGTCCAGCTCCCCCGCGTCCGCCGGGGCCTCCATCACGCGACGGGCGAGCTCCGTGGGCTGCCAGGAACCGGTGTCCCCATGCTCCACGAAGGCGTCCCGCAGGCCGTCGGTGGTCATCAGGAGGGCGCCCACCCCATAGCGGGTGCCAAAGCGCCAGGCCTCGCCCATGCTCACCGAGTAGGTGCCGCCACCGCTCCCCACCTGCGGTTCCTCCAGGAGCTCGAGCGAGCCGTCGGCATAGCGGACGATCATGGCCCCATCGCCCACGTGGCCGTAGCAGAGCGGCCGTTCGGGTCCCTCGAAGCTGGCGACCATGAGGGTCGTGCCCAGGTCGCCCACGGCGCATCCCGTTGCCCGCGCCTCGCGCTCCAGGGCCCCTGCCGCCGCCGAGAAGGACGACGCCACGGCACCCGCCACGCAGATCTGTCCCGTGGGGCTGGCGGAGTCCCCCGGCGCGGAGCTCGCCACGTGCCTGCTCGCCACGTGCGCGGCGCAGCGCGACCCCAGGGACGCACGGGCGCAGCTGCCCATGCCGTCGGCCACCGACGCCACCCTCCCATGCGGGAGGCGGCGCACGCTGTAGAAGTCCTCGTAGGGGTCGCCCACCTTCTGGTGCAGGATCCCCCGCATGTGGAACTTGTAGTCCAGAACCGCCATGCCGCCCTCCTAGCTCACGATCACGAAGCCCTCGTGGGTCACCACGTCCTCTATGGCGCGGTCGGTACCGACCCCGTAGGAGGCGTTGGCGATGAAGCGCGCAAAGAGGCGCCAGGCGTCGGCGTTCTCGTAGTCGCCCTGGTACATGACTGCGTGGCCCCTGCTACCGTCCTTGCCGGCCACGGGGGGCGCCAGCGCCACGAGCTCCTCGCTCACGGCGTCGCCCATGCCAAGCGCCGTGAAGCCGATGTGGTGGCCGCCCTGGAGGGCGGCTATGCGGTCCACGAGCTCCTTGGGGTACGGGACGCCGCGGCCCTTGTCGTCCGTGAGGTAGCCGTCCGTGACGATGGTGATGGCGGAGCCGCCGCGGCGCAGGTGCAGGTCGTCCGCGCGGCGCTTGATCTCCTCCGTGCGCTCGATGGCGTCCGCAACCGCCAGGTCGGCGCGGGTGGAGCCGCCGCATGTGGGGTTCACGCGCTCGAGGGCCGCCATCGCGTCGTCAACGCTGGACCAGGGCACGACCTCCCGCACCCCGGAGGAAAAGGTGGTCACGCGCACGAGGACGAACTCCTGCAGGTCCTGGGCGTTGCGCTTCACCTGGCGCAGGGTCGCGGGCAGGGCCTCCTTGAGGGCGCAGCGAACGGTCCTGAGGCCCATGCTGCAGGAGACGTCCAGGGGGATGGTGACAAATGCCACGGGCAGGCGGCGGGGGTTGCCGCTGGTGAGCGCGCGATCGAGGTCGCTCTGGACGTGGCCGGTGCCACCCCCCTCTTGCATGGCGGTGCCGAGCAGCGTCTGCAGGTCGCTCGCCTGGATCGTCTGGGTGGTACCGCCAACGGATGTGGTCATGTGGGTTCCCTTCTCTCGTTGTTGCCGACCTTGGGACAAAGGCTACGTGGCGCGGAAGCCGGCTTCGAGTGCACGGCCGGGGCGCCGCGGGGGCACGGGGCAGCGCAGACGCACGAGCCAGCGCAGAGGTACGGCCTAGCGCAGACGCACGGACTAGCGCAGAGGTACGGCCTAGCGCAGGCGCACGACCCTGCCCCCGCACCTGCAGCGGAGCCGCTCCGGATGCAGCACAGCCTCCGTGAGCTCGTTCTTGCCGTACACCGTGCCGCACGTGGCGCACTGCACCAGGTAGCGGAAGTCGGAGCGGTCCGGGTGCGCGTGGCCCCGGGTGGCCGCCGAGGCCACCCCCTTGGCCGCCAGCCCCGACCCCTTGGCGGCGCGCCCGGCCTTGCCCGCTCGCTCGGCATTCGCAGCCCGCAGCCTGGCCGGCGTGACCTTGGGCGGAGCCACCGCCACCACCTTGCCGGTGAGTCCGGACCCAAAGCCCTTGTCGTGCATGCTGTCCCTCACGTGGATGTCCACGCCCAGGTGCCGGCTCACGTAGGCGGCGTAGTCAAGCCACAGGTCGTCGTGGCCGTGGCAGGCATCGATCGTGTGCAGCAGCTCGTGATACAGGGTCGAGCGCAGGCCCTCCTCGTGGGCGCAGTCCAGGAGGGACCTGTCCACGCGGACCGTGTAGGAGGTCGCGTCGCCCTCCACGACCGAGCTGCACTCGCCCCAGCAGTCCGCGCTTTCCATGACCTCGAAGGCGACGGGCTTGTGGATGGGGATGCCGAGCATCTGCAGGTCGGCCACGCACCGCCAGCCCATCATGTTCAGATAGGTCTCTTTGTCGGCAACAAGGTCCATCGTGGTCCCTCCAGCTGCGGTCCGCCCGGTCACTCCCCGGCCTCGGGGTCGGCGGGCACGGGGTCGGCGCTCTTGTCACCAGCACACTCGGGGTCGGCGTCCTTGTCCGCGGCACCGGCGTCCCCGGCGCCCTTGTCCGTAGTACCGGCGTCCCCGGCGTCCTTGTCCGTGGCACCGGCGTCCCCGGCGCCGGTGCCACCCACGACATCGAGGGTCTTCCGGCCCGCCTCCGCGCCCTCCGCAGACCCGAGGTCCTCGTCTTCCTCGTCATCGTCGTCGTCAAAGATCTCGAGCCCAAGCTCCGAGCGCTCCACGATGCACACGATGGCGCTGGTAGCCGCTAGGGCGAGCGCGCAGATCCACGCCACGACGGCGGCATCCGCGTAGGGATTCCACGCCACGAGCAGGAGCACGGTCGCCAGGAGGATCCCCCAGGCCGGGCCGGGCACCTGGGACCAGCCCCTCTGCCCCACCCACGACACGCAGGCAACGTTTGCCCACAGCATGACCAGGGGCAGGAGCGTCGTGAGGTCGTCCAAGAATGAGGCCAAGAGCACCATGCTGCCCAGCTGCACCAGCCGCCTGGCGGCCTGCTGGCGCCACCCCTCCCGGGGCAGGCAAAGGGCCACGCCCCCGCCAAACATCAGCATCGCAACAAGTGCAAGTCCATCCGAGAGTCCGCTCATAACCGTCTCCTCACGTCGCGGGCAGGCCCATCGCCCAGCCCTGGTGAGAAGAACGTACGCGCAGGCCCCCCAGGCCTGAAGTGCGCAAAAGGGGCGCCCCAGGTGCATCCCGGAGCGTCCCGCGGCGGCCAAGGCCGGTGGCGCCCCCCGATCGTCTGCGACCCCTGGCGACAAAAGCCCAGTTCAGCGCAGTGGCCCCCTGCAGACATTGGCACCCCACGCCGGCCGCGGCCGGTGGCACCCCCGATCGTCTGCGGCCCTTGCAGACGATTGGGCCCTGTACCGGTCAAGGGTGGCGGCGCCCCCTATCGTCTGCGGCCCCTGGCGACAAAAGCCCAGCTCAGCGCAGTGGCCCCCTGCAGACATTGGCGCCCCGCGGCGGCCAGGGCCGGCGGCACCCCCGATCGTCTGCGGCCGCAACCGCCGCGACCGCCGCAATCGCCTGCCACCTGGCCCTGGCGACCAGTCGCGGCCCGGCCCTAGTCGTCCTTGTCCTTGGGGCACCACACGTCCACGTCCATTTCCTGGATGTCCGCCAGGCTGCACAGAATCATGAAGCGCTTGCGGCAGATGCTGCGGTACGTGGTGCTTTCGCACAGCTTGTAGGCCAGCGAGTAGGTGCGCAGGACCTCGCGCACGCGGTCGGGGCTAAAGCCCTTGGCACCACGCCCCGCCGCATCGGCCAGCATCTGGCCGTCCATGGCCTCGGCCTTGCGATACATGAAGTAGCCCATGTTGGTGGATTCGCTGGGTATTGCGGCAAACCGCACGCCGGCGTCGCACACCCTTGTGATGGTCTCGTAGTCGCAGCTGTCGGCCAGGATGGTCTGCAGGTAGGTGATGCAGCACTGCGCGACGGGCCGACGTCTGGGGTTGCGCGCCGAGCCATCGTAGTCGCTCATGAAGATGGCGTCCTCAAGCACCTCGCAGGCACCATCGATGTCGCCAGCGTCAATGAGTATCTCCGCCTCGCTGTTGACCATGCGGTCGATTGCCGGGATGCGCCTCTCGGCGGCGCGCACAAACTCCAGGGCGTGCTGGTAGGTTGCCTTGCGGTCCTCGGCACCCTGCGTGCGCGCCTTGGCCCTTAGGTAGTCGGCAACGTAGACCGCCAGGGTCCAGTCCTCGCCGGCGCGGTTGTCCGCCTGCTCCACCAGAGCCAGATGCTCGTCTCCCGTCTCCCAGTCCCCAAGGTCCGCCGCACTCCAGATCACGTCGGCATGCAGGGAGGCATCCCGGGGAAAGCGCTCCAGACCTGCCAAGGCCATCTGCATGGCCGAGCGGACAAGCCCCTTCTCGTTGTAGGCGGCATAGAGGTTATGCCAGTCCGCCGCGTCGCCCGCAATCTCCTTGCGGTGGTCCCATACCCACTGGGCTACGAGGTCCTTGTGGCTGCGGTCCTCCGAGTAGACCTGGGCCAGATGCCCACTGCCCATCATGACCCTGGCATCCCGTGCGGAGGCCACGCGGAAGCCGGCATCAGCGGCATCGGCATCGTCGTCGGGCTCGTCCGCCGCGGCGTCGTCCGAACCGCCGTGCAGGGCCTCCCAGAGGGCCTGGACCGCCGCGGCCCTTGCGGCATCCTCGTCTTCGGTGCCCTCGTCGCGCACACGGTCCTCCGCCATGGCTACCGCCTTCCCTCCAGGACCTGCGCCAGCAGGTCCGTCCGCTCCACGCCCACCAGTGTAGACAAGCTCGCCGCGGCGAGCATGCGGGGCGCGTCGCGCTGCATGCTGTAGCGGCGGATGGCCCGGTAGGACCCCCAGGCGCCGGCGTGCGCGTCCTCCGCGCAAAGGGCCTGGTAGAGCCTGCCGATGCGCGCGAGGAGAAGCTCGGCGTCGCAGTAGGAGCTCAGCACGCACTGCGCCCCGCCCACCAGCTTGATGGTAAAGCGATGCCCCCCGTCCTCCACGAAGTACTGGGCGGCCGCCCCCTGCCAGCGCGGGTTCCACGACGGCTCCAGGAGGGCAGCCGCCACCTGCGGGGCCGTGAGGTCGCCCTCCCCGCGCAGCCGGTCGAGAAGGGCGCGCGGCAGCAGGCGCGCCGCCAGCTCCGCCGCGTCGTCCGGGAGCCCAGCGCACACGGGGCCCTGGCCGTCGCTCTCCAGGGCCGCCTGCCAGCCACTCCCGTCGCCCACCAGGCAGCCCTCCCCCAGCACGAGGTGCATGAGCGCCCCGAAGGCCGAGCTGGCCCCGCTGGCTTCGCCCGACGCCGCGGCCGCGCGCCCCTGGCGCACGCAGCGCTCGGCCACCAGGTCGAGGATGCGCGTGAAGTCGTGCTCCGCGTCCTCGTTTCCCCCAAAGGGGTCGCCGGCATGGCCGCTCCACGACTGGGGGAGCCCCCGGGCCAGCCGCTCCAGCTCCTCCTGGTCGGGCAGGCTCACGTTGCTCTGCCCCAGGTAGTCCAGGACCCGCCGGGCAAAGGGGCCGGGACCCGGATAGCTCTGCGCGATGCTGGCCAGCGTGCGCTGGACCGCCTCGGGGATGTTGTAGTCGGTCTTGGGCCAGTAGGCGGAGCTGCCCTTCTGTCCCAGCACCCGCTTGAAGGCATCCAGGTTGTTCAGCCCCAGGCCGTACTTCCAGTTGCAGGCCAGCTCCTCGCGGTTGGCAAAGCACCTCCCGCCGTTCGCCACCCCGGAGTCGTTGAGCTCCACGAGCATGCGACCCGCCACGTCGGGATAGATCACGTCATCCATGGTCGTCCTTCTCACCTCGTGTCCCTAGCTGCGGACGGGGGCCCACCGTCCCAAGTATGGCACGCCGGGCGGCGGCTCGAGGCCAAGGCCGCCACGCCATGCCAAGCCAGACCCTATCGCACGCGCACGACGGCAAGAAGTGCGCGGCAGGGGCATGGCCGCGCCCCCGCAGCCCGCCCCGCCCGCGCACTGGGAGCCGACCCCTCCCCCTGCCAACATCAATGCTGCCAACGGGCACGGGGCCCACGGCACCAAGAGAAGGGACACAGCATGGCAAACCAGTTCGAGCAGCCCGCGCTTCTCAACGCCGGCGAGGCCGCAGCCGCCCGCGAGTTCTTCGAGAAGCAGCTGGAGGAGGGCGACACGATCTTTGTCCCCATCTCCGGCACGGACGACGCCTGGACCCTCCGCGTGGGCGACAAGCCCGCCACCCTGAAGGCCGACTACGACCACGGCATCTACGAGCTCGACGCGAACACGGGCATCGTCCTCAAGGAGGCAACGGCGGCCGGCGCCTTCGAGTACGCCAACTACTGCCGCTCCTTCCGCTACAAGGCGGGCGAGTACCAAGCCATAGACAAGAGCGGCGCTCCCTCCTGGGAGGCCGGCAGCACCGTCCACCTCGTCTTCTGCCTCCTCATTGGCAGCGAGGGCTCCTGGTTCGACCTCAAGGATGCGCTCCACGCGGCGCGCCACTACAACGACGAGTCGCTCGAGGGCCTGGCCGAGGTCGTCGACGGGAAGTCGAGCGTTCCCGATGCCATAGAGGGCTCCAACCACGACGGCCTGAGCCGCCTTCGCGCCCTTCTCTCCAGCTAGTCGGCAGCCAGCCAGCTAGTCGGCAGCCGCGCAGAGTCTCTAGCAGCCACACCACAGAAAGGAACCCCCATGATCCTCAAGGACACCAGCCAGGTCGACACCCTCCAGAACTCCGAGGTGGAGCTCATCCCCACGAACTACGACAGCGACAGCAAGACCCTGCGCGCCGAGGGCACCCTCCTCGTGGGCGGGCGCGGCTATCGGGTGATCGTCGATTCCAACGCCGGCTTCCGAGTCTGGGCCCGAGTCCAGCTGGCCAAGACCGTCCGAGGCGACACCTACAAGCTCGCAGAGCTCGTGGGCGAGAAGGGCCACGCCGAGGGCGAGCCCTGGGCCTACCTCTGCACCGACCCCCGCGACGGCGAGACCATCTTCACCACCACCCTCACCTGCGACCTTACCGGCGAGGCCCTGGGGCGCTTCCTCGCCTACGCCCGCGACTTCCTCGAGCGGAACTGCACCAGGGTGGACGACCTTATCGCCAGCGTCCAGGACGACGAGCCAGACGACGATGACGGCGACGACGGCTTCCTGGACGACCTCGTCTGGTAGCGCCACCCGCATGAGCCACGGGGTAAGCCGGAGGACCAGCCCCCTCCGGCTCACCCCACACCCACCCCACACCCTTGGAGGCAACCGTGACGGAACACAGCATCTCCCTGAGCAGGTGTACCTACCTGGTAGGCCGTGCCACCCTTCCCCTGGAGGGCCTCCCCGGCCTGGTGGAGGGCATCAACTTCCTCCGCGACCACGGCGTGGCCATCTGGGCGGGCACCTATATCAAGCGTGGCGGCGTCGTGGTGCCGCTGGCCCTGCGCTGCGACAGCGCCGCGGTCTCCCTTGGCAACGACGACGCCGTGGAGACCACCAAGGAAGTCGTGCGAAAGACCCTCGACGGCTGTTGGGTGGCGTGGAAGGTCGTGCGCCCGCGCGCCTCTTCGGAGAAGAGCATCCGCATTTGCCGCCGCGTGGATGCGGTGGCCGACGACCTGGCCCATCTGACCTTGGCCGACATAACGCCCGCGGAGGCGGTCGACGACCCCTTCCGCAACCTGGTGGGCATGAAGCCGCAGGTGGAGCTCCTGCGCACCATCAGCGACGCCGCGGCGGCCTATGGCCGCGGGAGCCTGGAGAGCCTGCACATGGTCTTTGAGGGCAAGCCCGGCACGGGCAAAACCGAGCTGGCCCGCCGCACCTCCGCCTACATGCACAAGTGCGGGCTCACCAGCGGCAAGTTCGTTAAGGCCAGCGCCGCCGACCTCATCGCCAAGCACGTGGGCCAGACCCCGGGCCTGGTGCGCGCGGCCTTCGACCGCGCGGAGGGCGGCGTCCTCTTCATAGACGAGGCCTACTCCCTCACCCAAGGCCCCGGCAACGAGTTTGGCGTCGAGGCGGCAAACACCCTCGTGGAGTGCATGGACGAGCGGCGCGACCGCGTGGTCGTGATCGCCGCGGGCTACCCCCGCGAGATGGAGGACTTTCTCTCCAGCAACGCCGGCCTGCGCGACCGCTTTGGCTTTGTGGTGGACTTCGACGACTATACCGTGCGCGAGCTGGCCAGCATCTACCGCGCCTTTGCCAGGGAGAAGGACTTCCCGATAGCCGACGACGCCTGCCAGAACCTGGAGAGCGCCTGCAAGGACCTCATGGGGCTGGAGCACTTCAGCGGCGCCCGCAGCGTGCGCAAGCTCTTCGTCCGCTCCGTGATGGCCGCGGCGCAGGCCCACCCCGGCGAGCGCGTTCTTGGCAGCGGGGACATCGCGGCCGCCCTGGCCCAGGTGGACGACAAGCCCGCGCACAGCCGCATGGGGTTCGCGTAGGCGCCGCGGGCGGGGGGCCGCGGGCCGCGGGCCGCGGGCGGCGCGGGCGCCGTGGGCCGCCGCGGGGCAAAGTGTCAGTTGCAGGTGTCTGGCATTTGGTTGCAAGTCATATAATCGCAGGTAGGTGCGTTGCGCCCTCTGCACCGCCGTCACCCGAGGCACCTGCAACTGACATGTCGGCAGAACCTGGCGGAATCCTACTGGCTTGGCCGGCCGTGATCCGTCACCCCGCGCATCTCCGGCATGCCCTCGACGACGTCTCCCACGTTCTGCCAGCCATCGGGCCACTCGTCTCGGTCTAGGGCATCGCACCAAGTGTCGATCATCTCGTCGGTCACGCGCGTCCCATCAATCGCCGTAATGTCTGCCATACCCTTACCTCCCATCAAGGCCCAGCCACGCCTCTTTGGTCGCCTTGCGAAGACGGCTATCAGATGGCATGCCATAAAGGATGGCCAGTATGTCCACCTCAGCTAGGTTCTCGTTCACCAGAGTGCGTCTCGTACATACTCGACAATTCCCCGTAGCTGTTCCAGCGCGACCGGCGCCATAACCACCTTATACTCAGTTGCCAAAGAGGTCCTCTCTCATGCTGGAGAGCGCCGCGCCAGCTGGCATCCCCTTGCCGTCTGCAATCTGCCTGCGCGACTCCGCAAGTACCATCGCAAGCTCGGCATCTGTCATCCGGCCGACATCGACCGAACGCGGAGCCTCAGGCAGGGTCACTTTGAAGGGGATGCCTCCCGTCATGGCCACCTGACGAAGAAACATGTCGACAGCCGTAGACATGGGGAGCCCTAGCTGGGAGAGCACAGACTCCGCCGACTGCTTAACTTCCGGATCTACCCTCAGGTTCAAAGTCGCTGACTTTTGCATAGCAATCACCTCACGCACATTGTAACGCTATATGCATTACATTTACGTCTTCTCTACTAGATCCACTTCCACACCCGGGCGACACGGTTGATTCGCAGCACTTCCGCGCCTGGACGCAACCCGATCCTCCGCGCAACAAAAAGCGGGGCGCCTTACCGGGGCGCCCCGCACTCGCGTGTTGACAGTTACCTACGCAGCCAATGGTGCATCGTCTGGCTCCCAGCTGGGCTGGCTCGTGAGGTGTCACTTGCCACAATAAGGACATTGATAAGCCCTCAGGTCCCTGCCGGAAGCAGCCTCTCGGTTTTGGATCATGGCCTCGGCCGCCGCCTCCGTGGGGTACGTGTTCTTCTTCATGCACATGTCGCGCTGTCGGAAGTCCCCGCAAAGAATCACGGTCACGTAGCGCTCCACGTAACCAGCCTCCTTGCCAGTGGGCATCCCGTACCAGTAGAGGTTCTTGCCGTTGCGAGCTCCTCGACGTCGATTCGTAGGCTCCTCCTTATACGGTTGTCAATACGCTGGGACCATTGTAAGCAAGGCACGGGCCGCAAAGCGGCCTTGCTCCCGGACGGGACTCCTCCGCTGGGGCGCAAGAGCTGCCTCTCGCGGGGGCAGGTCGCGTGCTGTAGGTTTCCGGTGGCCAGGATTTGGTTGCGTTTCATATCGCGAACTGGGCTAACGTGACCGCGAACGATTCGCGAACTGGGCGAACTGGGCGAACTGGGCTAACGTGACCGCGAACGATTCGCGAACTGGGCGAACTGACGTGACCGCGAACGATTCGCGAACTGGGCGAACTGGGCGAACTGGGCGAACGTGACCGCGAACGATTCGCGAACTGGGCGAACTGGGCGAACGTGACCGCGAACGCCCCTTACGAAATCCTCGTATACACGAATGTACGGCCGTCCTTGACGCGGTCGATTGCTCCCGCTTCGAAGAGGTCCTTCAAGCCTTTCTGGGCCACACGTTGCGACACGCCTAGAGTCGACTGGACAACCTGCGCCGTCACCCCGCCTGGACGGGACTCAACCAGCCTCAGTATCAGCTCCTTTCTCTCTCCCGTCTTGTCAGGTACCGGCTTGTGGACTAGTATCCCGGTTTCAAAGGGCATAAGAATCCGAACCACTGCGGGCCCATGAGACTCAGTCAGCTGTGGATGCGTCCCATATATGTTCTCCCAGGTACGCCACATCTGCTGGAGGCCACTACCCGCACGGTCGCTCGCACCTATGAACGAAAAGAGTCTGAGCAGCGTGGGGTTGCGCGCCTCGGAATATCCCCCTGCAATCGCAACTTCGCGGTCCATCAGAAACGAACCAGAATTCGTGACCTCTACCGAGTCCTCCTTCAAGACGACACGAATCGTAGCCGTTGCCCCGTAATACGCATGAACAAGTGCGTTTGTCACCGCCTCGTTCACCGCCTCAGTCACGGGGTTGTTCGAGCCATGCCGTGTGCCATATTCGTCCGTGTTGAAGGGCTTCTTGAAGTGGCGCTGCATCTTTTGCGTCACCATCAGGTAGAAGTCCACGACGTTGCCGCTCCAGTCACCGCTCTGCGACACTACGCGATCATCCCACCGGTTGTCCCCGGAGAGCTCCTCTCGGTAATCCAACAGGTATTGTGGCAGTAGGTTGGTGATCTCGTACTCATGGCCAAAGGCCAGAAGCCCCGCTTGCGTGGGGTGAAGTTCCCCCTTGGAATCCTTCGAGATAGCACCAATATGGTAGAGAAAGTCCTCTTGCGAGTCCCCCACCCAAGGACTGCCTGGCGTGCTGACATTGAATGCGTTGCGATATCGATTGATGGTGTCCTGGCAGAATGCATCCAGTCCAAAGCGTACCAGCGGCCTGCGGTCAGCAGAGGGCTCGTTGTCATATGACATTAGCCTAAGGTCTTCGTCGGAGGCGCGGAAGTCTCCTGAGCCGCGGCGAATCCAAGCCACGAAGGACTTGGCCCTCCGCTCATATACCATTACAGGCTTGTCATCACGCTCGGCACGAGGAACCTCTATGCAGATAAAGTCCATCCCTTTGCGGCTAACAATTGCAACACCATCGAGAAGCATGACGTCGCGATTGACTTTGGAGGGGTTCCGCACGGTATTCCAAAAGTCATCAACCATTGCCTTCGGGTCGGTAACACCCGAAAGAACGAACTCATGCGTTGCCTTGTCCTCACGAACGCCGAGAACTATCTCACCGCCCTCGGTGTTTGCAAACGCGGAATATGTTTCCCAAGGATCGTCAGGAATCTGCCCAGAGGCTGAAGTGGCTGAGATGGTGAGACACGATTCTGCCTGCAATCCGAATCCCAAGCCTCAACCGCACATAGAACCCTACACCATCAGGCGGCCTCCGCG
>CADAUA010000028.1 GCA_902791035.1 uncultured Coriobacteriaceae bacterium
GGGCTTCGCCTCCAGACAGACCGGGCACCCGAGCAATCGGGTGCCCTTTTTCGTGGCGGGGCGCGTCGGGGCGTGACAGAGGGTCAGACCCCGGCGGCAGACGGCCTCACTTAGATACCCGCCGAGGTTGCGGCGACAGTCTGCACACCCTCGGCTACTCGGGGTAACCGAAAATAAGTCAGCGCTCGGAGCATGGAAACTCCGAAAAACGTGTGTCAGATGCCCCTGAACGCTGACTTTTCTCGGGACACCCCGAGTAGCCGAGCCGCGATCCGCGAATGGGGCTAGGCAGGAGCCCAAGAAACGTGGGTAGTCATGCTTCCGCGACCGCCCAAACGAAGCCACACATCGTTCTCGCCCCGCTAGGCGGGAGCGACCCCACGACAACAAGGTTAGATGGTGGTGACAGAAGGTCAGACCACGGTGACAGCGGGGGCAGACCTTGGTGACAGAAGGTCAGACCCCCAGTGGCATGGCGGCACCCTAGAGGCCTAGGAGGTCGCGCTTCTTGCGGTCGAACTCCTCCTGGGTGAGGATGCCCAGGTCCAGCAGCTCCTTGGCCTTCTTGACCTCCTCGTAGGGGTCCATGGCCTCGCGGGCAGCCCGGGCGGCCGCCACCTCGCGCGTCTCGTCCGCACGCCGCGGCATCTCGCCCGCGCCTACGGTCGGCTGGCTGCCCTCTCCCACACCCGAAGCACCAGCATCCGGCCCGCCATCGCTCCGCCAAGCGGACCTCAGCAGCTCGAGCACCGCCGGCCCGACCTCCGGATCCACGCCCATGGACGTGGCGCCGGCCTCCCCCACCAGGGTCACCACGCTGCGGCCGCGACCTTGCATGAGCTCGACGCCGCCCACGTCCTCCCAGGCGACCGACCAAGGCTCTAGGCCGAACACCCGCTGCTGGGAGGCCAGCAGTCGCTGGTCGGTGGCCACGAAGGCGAAGACCCCGTCGCTCCTGGCAGAGGACTCGTAGTTCTGCAGGGCCGCGAAGGCGCCCAGCACCCGCTCGTCGGGCCGGAGGGCGTGCTCGATCACCCGGAAGTGCCGCAGGCCATTCTCCTCGTCCATGACGTCGGCCAGGCCATGCGCCACGCACCAGTCGTACATGCCCCGGGCCATCTGGAGCGGGTCCCTGCCCGCCTCCTGCCCCGCCGCCACATCTCCCGCGGGGCCGTCGCTCACGGTCGACGCCAGGTTCCTCGCCGCCATCCGCTCGATGGCCTCGACGATGGCCCTGCCCGCCCGCTCGTCGCGCTGGGCGAAGGAGATGTTCACGACCTGGGAGCCCACGCTCACCTGGTATACGGCCGCCACCAGCGCGGATGGCTTGGTGAAGGCCCTGATGCCCGTGATCTCCGACGTGGGGTAGGAGTCCTTCCCCACCGTGAGGGTGGTCGCCGTGAGGGTGGTGTCAGGGTTGAAGCCCGGACCCTCCACCTCGAGCTTGGCGACCTTGTTTCGCTTCTGCCTGGGCCACAGCGTCATGCCCTCATGCCCCTTCCGGATTGGTCTGCGCGGCGTCCTGCCGCGGGATCAGCTTCGTAAGACGGACCTCGGTACCGTGGCCGGAGGTCTTCTGGGTGATGGACACGGCATCCACCAGCATGCGCATGAGCCGGATGCCCCGACCGCGCTCCGCGTGGTCGCCCACGGCAGGCGGCTCCTCCCCGTCCGCCAGCGAGAAGCCCTCCCCGCAGTCGCTCACGTCCACCACAGCACGGTCGGGATAGGCCGTCACCGTGGCCAGGACCCCCACGGCACAGGTGTGGTCTATGGCATTGCCCAGGGCCTCTCCCACCGCCAGGGTGGTGTCGAAGACGTCGTCGGCCGAGAGGGCCGTGCGGCGCAGGAGCTGCTCCACGCGCGCCCTCGCCTCCGCCAGGCGGTCCGGATCCACGGCCAGGGTGTTCTGCCAGAGGGGCAGGACCCAGGGGGCAAGCTCGCTCACCTCGCGTCGCGCCCCTGCCGCCGACACGGGCATGAGGTCCACGAGCCGCATGAGCACGAGCGCCTTGTATGCCTGAGGGCTCACGTCGATGAGCGAGAGAAGCCCTCCCACCTCCCGCAGGCGCCTCAGCTCGCGCATGATGAGCGCCATGCCCGCGGAGTCCACGTAGTCGGCTGCCGCCATGTTGAGGATCACGCGACGGCTGCCCCGGGCGATCGCGCTGTCGATCTGGCGGCGCACCGGGGCCACCGTGGTGACGTCAAGGTCACCCGGCACCGTAACGAGGACTATGTTCGACTGGCTGCACATACTGTGCTTCTGCCCGATAGGCGCCCCGCCCAAACAGTCATGCCGGCACGTCATCGAAGCGCAGGGCAACCATGGCGACGTCGTCCTCGAGGTTGCGTCCCGTAAAGGCGTCCAACGTGGCGAGCAGACGGTCGAGAAGGCCGTCGAAGCCACGTGGAACCTCGCGCATGACCATGTCGCGCAGGCCTCCCTCGCCAAAGAAGGCCCCCTTGGGATCGCGGGCCTCGGTCGTTCCGTCGGTGTAGAGCAGGAGCACGTCCCCCTGCCGCACATGCACGGAACCGTTGCGATAGGTCATGTCGTGGAAGGCGCCCACGACGCCGCTCTGGACGTCCAGGAGCTGGATCTCGCCCGAGTCGTGGCGCACGAGGACCGCAGGTGGGTGACCCGCCGAGCAGTAGGTGAGCGTGCCCGCCGCCAGGTCCGCCACGCCCACGAAGAGGGTGGCGAAGGTCTCCAGCCTAGAGAAGCCCAGGAGGAAGTCGTTGAGGGAACGCACCATGCGTGCCGGCTGGAGGCCCTCCCAGGCATAGGCGCCCAGGGCCGTCCTTACCGCGGCGGAGACCGAGGCCGCCTCCACGCCCTTGCCCGACACGTCGCCCATGATCACGCAGGCACGTCGTCCCGGCAGGCGGATGAGGTCGTAGAAGTCCCCGCCCACGAAGGCCTGGGCCGTGGCGGAGGAGTAGATACCCTGGGCGGAGATGCCCTCGACCTTCTGGAGCTCGTTGCGCATACCCGTCTGCAGGGCCTGCGAGATGCGCTTGTCCTGGGCGCGGGCCTCCTCGCCCTCGGCGATGTCGCGCACGTCCTCCCCCAGGCGCACGAGGAAGGCCATCTCGGCCTCGTCCAGGGGCTCGGCCCCCTCCGGGCGCAGCATCATGAGCGAGAGGGGCGTGTCCGCCACCACGCCGGCGTCCACCACCACGCCCACGCAGGGCTCGCCCAGCTCCCGCAGCGCCTGCTCGAGCTGGGGCAGGTCCTCGAGGTCCACCACGCGCACGTCCTCGCCCTGCGCGCCCTGCGGCAGGGCCTCGAGGTCCACCGGCACCGACCGGCGACCCGTAAGCGGCAGGTCCGCCATCACCAGGTGCTGGTGGGGGTTGGGAAGGAGCGGGACGTAGGTGGCATCAAGCTCCTCCGCGGCCTGGGCCAGGACGTCCGTCAGGCAGTCCACCAGTCCCTGCTTGCCGGAGCCGGCACTGGCCAGGAGCTCCTCGCGCAGCTCGCCGCCCAGCTCGCTCAGCCGCTCCTCGTGCTGGGTGCGCATGGCCGTGAATGCCCCCATGAGCTGGACCGCCAGGTAGTGGGCCACCGAGTCCAGGAGCTGGGCATCCTCGCGTCGTAGCGAGCGCTGGCGCTCCCACCCCACCTCTATGATGGCGATCACGTGCCCGCCAAACCACACGGGCACCGCCAGGAAGGACGCGAAGGGCGGCAGCACCGACTGGTGCACCCGCACGACCTCGCGGGTGTCCTCGTTCACCACGTCGCGCATGGACAGCCGGCCCCGCCGCAGGTCCTCGGCCTGGGGCGCCTTGACCCGCAGGCGTACGGCGTGTCCCTCGCGCGTGGCTAGCATCTCGGCACTGCGCGCGTAGGGCATGAAGCGCGGCACGCGGCGCTCGTCCATACCCTCGGTCATGCCCCGCAGGTGGAAGCCGTCGTGCTCCGCCAGGAACATGAGGGTACCGTCGGCCTCCATGGTGTCGCGGATCTCGGTCAGGACGCGCGAGAAGAGCGTGGCCACATCCTCTGCGTCCAAGGTGTCGAGCACGATGCCCAGGGCGCCCGAGAGCCGGTGGTTCGCCCGGCGCAGCTCGGCGATGGTGCGGTCGCGGTCGTCGCTCTCACGCAGCTGCGCGTCCTCCGGGACCGCCACCAGCATGGTGGTCTCTCCGGGGGCGTCCACGGAGTCGCAGCGCAGGCGCAGGATCTGGGAGCGGCCACGCACGCGACACGTGACGGTCGCAGACGAGCCGTCGCACGAGAAGGGCAGCCCCTCGCGCGAGAAGGGCCCAGACGCGTCCTCCGCAGGCGAGAAGACCGTCCGCACGTCACATCCCACGAGCGTGTCCTCACCACCCATGAGGGCCTGGGCGGCGTCGTTTGCCAAGAGGACCCGCCCCGCCCCATCGAAGACGAGCACGGCCTCGTCCATGAGCTCCAGGAGCTTGGCCAGGGTCCCCACGAGGCTCCCCTGCCCCACGCCCTCCACGCGCCTCTTGCTGAGCTCCTTGGTCATGCGCGCCTCACGTTTCTGGCCGGGCACGGGCACTTGGCCGTGCCGTTTGTACTTTCCTTGTACCGCCCAGCCCTCGGACGGGTGCCACAAATATAAAAGAAGAACTCCCCCGTAGGCTTTCACCTGCGAGGGAGTTCTCTTAGCGGTCGTGGTGTCGGAGGCGGGACTTGAACCCGCACGACCTTTTAGTCAGTCACTAGCACCTCAAGCTAGCGCGTCTGCCAATTCCGCCACTCCGACATGCGCCTTTCGGCATGGGATATAGTACTACGGCCCCTTACGCCAATGCAAGAACTATTTTGACGACCTTTCGCGGGCGCCAGGTGCCAAACATAGGGGGTACTCCCCCGTGTTTGGGGCCAAACACGGGGGAGTACCCCCTATGTTTGGCCCCCGAGAACTACGCCTCGACCGTGGTGTAGTGGAAGAACTTGTAGCCCAGCGGGATCGAGAAGAAGCCCTTGACCTTGTTGGAGATCATGTAGAGGTCGGTGTAGAAGTAGAGCGGGCAGATGGCGCCGGTGCTCATGAGCAGGTCCTCGGCCTTGTGCATGAGGGCGAAGCGCTTGTCGTTGTCGGACTCGCTCTTGATGGTGTCGATGATCACGTCATAGGTGTCGGCCCAGGTGCCACCGTCGACCTTGGTGTCGTAGCCCAGGTCAGTGAGGTCGATGCTGTAGGCAGCGACGTCGGCGTGGTCGCCCTTGCCGAACTGGCAGTCGTTGTTGCCGGAGTTGGTGACCCACATGTCCAGCATGGAGATCGGGTCGTTGTAGTCGCACAGCCAGCCGTTGCGGGCCACCGTGTAGTCGCCGGCCTTACGGGTGTTCAGGAAGGTGTTCCACTCCTGGTTCTCCAGGTTCATGGTGATGCCCACCTGGCCAACGGCGGAGGCCAGGTACTCGCCGATGGCCTTGTGGCCCTCGGAGGTGTTGTAGAGGTAGGTGAGGGCCGGGACGTCGGTGAAGGTGCCCGAGGCCTCGTCGAAGGTGTAGTACTTCTTCAGGGTCTCCACGGCCTTGTCGTAGTTGGACTGCAGGGCGTCGGCGGACACGTCGTAGTAGCCCACGTAGCCGTCGTTGTGGCCGGCGTTCTTGTAGAACTCGGAGCCGTCGGGCTCGGTGAGGCCCATGGACACGAAGGACGACGCGGGCACCTGGCCACCCTGGGCGATCTGCTCGACGATGTAGTTGCGGTCAAAGAGCAGGCCGATGGCGTTGCGGATCTCGGCACGGGCGTTCTCGGCCTCGACGCCGGAGAGGCCTGCGCTGGCGGGCAGGATGTCCACGTTGACGTTCCAGCCCACGTAGTAGGTGCCGATCTGGCCGGCGACCACGAACTCGTCGGGGTACTGCTCCTTGAGGGACGCAATCTCGTTCGTGGGAACGTCGTCGATGAGCTGCCAGTCGCCGTTCTGGAAGTTGGACAGCATGTTGTTGGCGTCATCGGACAGGTAGAAGTTGATCTTGTCCATCGTGATCTCGTCGGCGTCGTAGAAGTTGGCGTTCTTCTCGACGGTGATCACGGAGTTGTGGTCCCAGCCGGTCATGGTGTAGGCACCGTTGGAGACGTAGGTGGAGGGGTCGGTCGCCCAGCCCTCGTTGGACACGACGTCCTCGCGCACGGGGAAGAAGGTCGGGAAGGCCAGGAGCTCGTTCCAGTAGGGCACCACGGTGTCGACCGTGATCTGGAGGGTCTTGTCGTCGGTGGCCTGGATGTTGACCTCGGAGGAGCCGTCCTCGGAGTAGCCGTTGACGATCTCGTAGAGGTAGGCGTAGTCGGCGGCGAGGTCGGCGGAGGAGGCGCGCTTCATGGCGAACTCGAAGTCCTTGGCCGTGAGGTCCTTGCCGTCCGACCACTTGAGGCCGTCGCGCAGGGTGTAGGTGTAGGTGGAGGTGCCGTCGCCGTTGTCAACGGGCTCGGGGAGCTCGGTGGCGCAGTCAGGGGCGATCACGTACTTCTCGCCGTCCTTCTCCCACTTGGAGAGGCCCGCGAAGAGGTGCACGATCATGGTCGCGCCGTCGACCGCGGAGTTGAGGGCGGGATCGAGGGTGTCGGGCTCGGTGGCCAGGCAGACGGAGATCTCCTGGGCGCCGGTAGCGGCGGCGTCGCCGGTGCCCTCGCCCCCGTCGGCAGGCTCGCTGCTGGAGTTGCCACCGCAGCTGGCGAGGGTCACCATGGCGGTGGAGGCGCCGAAGGCACGCAGGAAGTTCCTACGGGTCAGGCTGGCAGAGAGGTTGGTCATGTCGTGCTCCTTCCAAACAGACTGATTGACCAAATACAGTAAGCAAGATGATACCTTCAACCATCTTGCACTACCCAAGGGAATACCCGCACGTAGGCGGAACGTAACATAGCGCCCCTAGCTGTTTATCTCCTCCACCCGGTGGCAGGCCACGAAGTGGTCGGGCGAGACCTCGTCGAGCTCGGGCATGGTCCCGGCGCAGCCCTCCTTGGCGTAGGGGCACCTGGTGCGGAACGGGCAGCCGCTGGGGGCGTTCAGGGGGCTGGGGATGTCTCCCTGGAGCGGGATGCGCTTGTTGGCCCGGGCGATCCTGGGGTCGGGGATGGGCACGGCAGAGATGAGCGACTTGGTGTAGGGGTGCAGGGGGTGGTCGTAGATCTCGTCCGCGGAGGCCAGCTCCACCAGCTTGCCCAGGTACATGACGGCGATGCGGTCGGACACGTGGCGCACCACGAGCAGGTCGTGCGCGATGAAGAGGTAGGTGAGGCCGAACTCGTCCTGGAGCTCGTCGAACATGTTTATGACCTGGGCCTGGATGGACACGTCCAGTGCCGAGACGGGCTCGTCGCACACGATGAACTCGGGGTTCACGGCCAGTGCGCGGGCGATGCCGATGCGCTGGCGCTGGCCGCCGGAGAACTCGTGGGCATAGCGGTTGGCGTGCTCGGAGTTGAGGCCCACGCGATCCATGAGGGCCAGGATCTTCTCCTCGCGCTCCTCCTTGGAGGAGTACATGTGGTGCACGTCCAGGGGCTCGCCCACGATGTCGGCCACCGTCATGCGGGGGTTGAGGGAGGAGTAGGGGTCCTGGAAGACCATGGTGGTCTTGGTCCGGAACGCCTTGAGGTCCTCCTTGGTCTTGATGGGCTTGCCGTCGTAGATGACCTCGCCGGCGGTGGGCTCGTAGAGGTGGAGTATGGTGCGGCCCACGGTGGTCTTGCCGCAGCCGGACTCCCCCACCAGGCCCAGAGTCTCGCCGCGGCGGATGGTAAAGGATACGTCGTCCACGGCCTTGAGGGGGGTCTGCTTGAAGAAGCCGGTGTTTACCGGGAAGTACTCCTTGAGGTGTCGCACGTCGACGAGCGGCGTCTCGGTGGTGGCGTCGGCCATCTATGCCTCACCGCCTTCCTGGGGGTCTGCGGGTGCCGCGGCCTCCGCCGCGGTCACGCCCGCCTCGGCCTCGGCAAGCTGGGCCTTCACGTTCATCCAGCAGCTGGCCTTGTGGTTCTCGTTGATGTCCATGCTGTGCGGCGCCTCGCGGATGCAGATCTTCATTGCGTTGTCGCAGCGCGGGGCGAAGGGGCAGCCCTCCGGCAGGTTGAGAAGGTCGATCGGGGTGCCGGTGATGGGGTGGAGCTTCTGGCCCATGGTGTCCAGCGTGGGGATGGAGCGCAGGAGTCCCTTGGTGTACTCGTGCCTGGGGTTGTAGAAGATCTCCTCGGCGGTGCCGCGCTCGCAGTAGGAGCCGGCGTACATGACCACGATCTCGTCGCACATCTGGGCCACCACGCCCAGGTCGTGCGTGATCATGATGATGGCCATTCCCATCTCCTGCTGGAGCTTCTGCATGAGCTCCAGGATCTGGGCCTGGATGGTCACGTCCAGGGCCGTGGTGGGCTCGTCGGCAATCAGGATGTCGGGCTCGCAGGCCAGGGCCATGGCGATCATGACGCGTTGGCGCATGCCGCCGGAGAACTCGTGCGGGTACTGCTTCATGCGCTTCTCGGGCTCGTTCACGTTCACGAGCTTGAGCATCTCAACCGCGCGGTCCCAGGCCTCCTGCTTGTTGCGGTTGGTGTGCAGGGTGATGGCCTCAATCAACTGGTGACCGATGGTGTAGGTGGGGTTGAGCGAGGTCATGGGGTCCTGGAAGATGATGCTTATCTTGTTGCCCCGGACGTCGCGCATGACCTTCTCGCCCGCACCCACCAGCTCCTGGCCGTCGAGCTTGACCGAGCCGCCCACGATCTTGCCGGTGGGTGCCAGGATCTGCATGATCGAGTACACCGTCACGGACTTGCCGGAGCCGGACTCGCCCACGATGCCCAGGGTCTTGCCGCGGTCCAGGTTGAAGGAGACGCCGTTTACCGCCTTGACCTCGCCGGCGTCGGTGAAGAAGGACGTGCGCAGGTCGCGGACTTCCAAGAGTGCCATGGGTGCCTCCCTCCTACTGGTTGAGCTTGGGGTCGAACGCGTCGCGCAGGCCGTCGCCAAAGAGGTTGAGGCCGAGCACGATGAGCGAGATGACGATTGCGGGGATGACCAGGCGGTAGCCGTAGCTGGTGATGCCGTTGAGGGCGTCGGAGGCCAGGCTGCCCAGCGAGGGCATGGGGGCGTTGACGCCCAGACCCAGGAAGGAGAGGAAGCTCTCCGTGAAGATGGCCGAGGGGATCTGCAGGGCCGTGGAGATGATGACGACCGAGATGCAGTTGGGGATCAGGTGCTTGGTGATGATCCACTTGGCGCCGGCACCCGTGGCCTCGGCCGCGAGCACGTACTCCTGCTCGCGCAGGGAGAGGATCTGGCCGCGGATGAGGCGGGCCATGGAGCACCAGTAGAGAAGGGCGAAGATGATGAAGAGCGAGATGATGTTCGACCCGATGCGGGCGAAGACCGTGCCCTCGATGGCCGGCCCCAAGGTCTCGCGCATGACGGCCGCCAGGAGGATGACCATGAGCATGTCGGGCAGGGAGTAGATGACGTCCACGATGCGCATGATGACCATGTCAACCTTGCCGCCCATGAAGCCCGCGATGGAGCCAAGGGTCATGCCCACCACGAGCACGACGAGCGAGGCGAAGAAGCCCACGGCGAGCGAGATGCGGGTGCCGTAGACCACGCGGATGAAGTAGTCGCGGCCGGCGGCATCGGTACCAAAGAGGTGCGGGAAGACGCTCTCCCCCGCCTCGATGCGGGCCTGCTCGCTCTTGCTGTACTCCATGGGCGCCAGGTTGTTGAAGGAGGCGTCCACGGGCTTGCCGGGCTGGACACCCAGCTGGGCGTCATAGCTGTAGGGCCACACCATGGGGATCACGATGGCGGACACCGTGATCAGGATGATGACGATGAGGCTCACGAAGGCGACCTTGTTCTTAAACAGGCGCTTGCAGCCGTCGCGGAAGAAGGTGGTGGACGGGCGCATCTGCACCATGTAGGCCTTCTCCTCGTCGGTCGCGGGGAGGAAGTCGTCCACGTCCACGTGCATGGAAAGCGGGTTCTTCTTGGTCATGGGTCTCACCACCTACTCCAGGTTGATTCGAGGGTCAACGACCTTGTACATGATGTCGGAGACCAGGTTCATGATCACGATGAGGGATGCGAGCACCACGGTGGTGCCCATGATGAGGGTGTAGTCGCGGCCGGTGATGGAGTTGACGAAGGCACGGCCGATGCCCGGCACGGCAAAGATCTGCTCCACCACGAGCGAGCCCGTGACGATGTAGGCCAACTCGGGGCCGAAGTAGGTGATGACAGGTGCCAGGGAGTTCTTGAGGGCGTGGTGGAGGATGATGCCACGCTGCGAGACGCCCTTGGCCTTGGCTGTGCGGATGTAGTCCTGGCCCAGCACGTCCAGCATCGACGATCGCGTGAGTCGCGTGATGTAGGACATGGGATAGAGCGCCAGGGTGACCACCGGCAGGATCATGCCACCCTGCGCGGCACCGTTTGCGGGCACCAGGTGCAGGGTGATGGAGAAGAGCATGAGGAGCAGGGTGCCCATGATGAAGGAGGGCATGGAGACGAAGGCCGTCGTAATGACCATGATGATGCGGTCGAAGATGGAGTTGCGCTTGAGGGCCGCCGTAGAGCCCATGAGGACGCCGGCCACCGTGGCGATGAGCAGGGCGATGAGGCCAAGCTTGGCCGAGGTCTGCATGCCGTCGAGGATGATGTCGGTGACCATGCGGCCGCGCTGCTTGAGCGAGGGGCCGAAGTCGAAGTGGACGGCACCGTCCAGGTAGTTGAGGTACTGCTCGAAGAGCGGCTTGTCCAAGCCGTACTTGGCCTCGAGCACGGCCTTCGCAGCGGGGGTGACGGCCTTCTCGGAGGCGAAGGGGTCACCGGGGACGGCCTTCATCACGAAGAACGTGATTGTGATGACCGCCCAGAGCGTCACGACCGCCAAGATGATTCTCTTGACGATGTAGCGCAAGGTCTTTGAGTCCATAAGCTGCCCTCTCGTTGGTACCTGGAGTGCTCCCCCGCGCCAGACGCATGAGCCGGCTGTCGGGCTGGCAATCCGTGTGGCGAGAGGCTACCGCAACAAGCGTTGGCGGCTTCACCAGAATAGCGCCATCCCTTCACATCTTGCACAGAGACGTTCTGGGCCGAAGATGGTTCGTGCACTTGTTTCCTTCTCTACACAATGGCTCTGAACTGGTGGTTCAACGAGGTCTGTATATCGTTTTCTTAACTACCACAAATTACAGTTGGAATGGATGTTAACCTAGTCGAAACCTTTGGCACCCTTTGGCTGAGCAAACAGAGGACAAACGCCAAACGCGGGGGGGCAAACGCGGGGGGTACTCCCCTGTGTTTCAAACGCGGGGGGTACTCCCCTGTGTTTGAACGCGCGACTGGGCAAGCGCGGCGTATGGCCCGAACAAGAAGGGCGCCCAGCCTCCTGAGAGGCCGGGCGCCCGCTCGGTCGCTATGCGGCGATAAGGACTAGGCCTTCTGCCAGCCGATGTCCTCGGGGAGGACGGTCTGGAAGAGGGCGGGGCCGTAGTTGGCCAGGCCCTGCTTGGTCACGACCACGTCGGGGCCGCAGTAGAGGGGCACGAAGGCGTAGGACTCCATGGCCTTCTTCTCGGCGGCGTTGAGGGCAGCGATCTGCTCCTTGGGGTCGGCGATGGAGATGACCTTACCCAGCTCCTCGTCGAGCTCGGCGGAGCCCATGTGGGTGAAGTTGGAGAAGGACTCGGAGCCGTAGATCTGCGGGCCGTTCCACTGGGCGGTCACGCTGGAGCTCCAGCCAAAGATGACGGTGTCCCAGTCGCCGCCGGTGAGGACCGTGGAGAACTCGGAGGCCGGACGGTTGTCGATCTCCACGTTCATGCCGGCGTCCTTGGCCATCTTCTGGATGGCTGCGGCACGGTTCTTGGAGGTGTTGGAGTCACCGAAGGTGGTGAAGCCCCAGGTGACCTGCTTGCCGTCCTTCTCGTAGTAGTCGCCGTTGAGGGTGTAGCCGGCGTCCTCCAGGGTCTTCTTGGCCGCGGCGACGCGCTCGTCGGCGGAGCCCAGGTTCTTGACGTCGTCGGGCAGGTTGTTCTCGTAGCCGTCGCGCCAGCTCGGTATGAGGAGCGAGCCGGGGTTCTCCTCGTCCCAGTTCACGCCCTGGAAGGCGATGGCACGCAGGGTGGCCGGGTCGATGCACTGCATGAGGGCCTTGCGCACGGCAACGTCGGCCACGTTCTCGCGCGTGGCGTTGATCTCCATGTTTGCCACGGAGAGGGAGTTGGCGCGACGGACCTCGGCGTCGTCCATGTTGGAGAAGTTGGAGAGCATCTCCTGGGAGCCGGAGGCGGCGGCGCCGGTGGCGTCGATCTCGCCGTTCTTGAAGGCGTTGAAGAGGGCCTGGGAGTCCATCTGCTTGTACTGGACGGACTCGAGCTTAGCCGGGTTGCCCCACCACTCGGGGTTGGGCACGAAGGTCACCTGGGTGTCATCGACGGAGTCGACGGTGAAGGGACCGGCGCCCCACTCGGCGTGGGGCTCGTTGTTCCAGCCCTCGTTGAAGACCGTGGGGTCGGCGCAGTCGGGGTGAATCACGGTGCCAAGAAGGGCCTCCACCGGGTAGATGGGGTTCTTCATGGTGATGACGCACTCCTTGTCGTCGGCACCGGCGGCCACGGACTCGATCTGGTCGTAGCCATCGGTGGCGGCAGGGGTGTACTCCTCGTTCTCGCCGCACATGACGGTGTAGATGGCGTTGAAGGCGCGCCAGTCGATGGGGGTGCCGTCGTTGAAGTGAGCGTCCTTGTTGAAGCGCACGGTCACGACCTGCTTGCCGCCGTCCTCGGTGGTCTCCACGGACTCGATGTAGTCGGGGTTGGGCTCCACCTTGTCCAGCGTGGCGGACCAGATCATGAGGTTGGACGGCATGTAGAAGGACCAGTAGGTCATCATCTCGACGGTGTTGCCCTCGACGGAGAGGTTGTTCCAGTTGGGCCCCACCTCGCCCGCGGGGAGGACGAGCTTGCCGCCGTCCTGGACGTTGTCGCGCTCCTGCGGGTTGTTGTAGACCTTGCCCTTCTCGGGCAGGGGCAGCTGGTCCAGCGGCGTGGTGGCCGGGGTGCCGTTCTGGGGCTCGACGCCGGTGGCCTCGGTGCCGGTGGCGCCGGAGTCGGTGGTGGAGCTGCCGGAACCGGAGTCGCTGGAGCCGCCGCCGCAGGCCACGAGGCCCAGGCCGGCAAGCGCAACGCCGGACGCGCCGAGGAAGGCGCGACGAGAGAGGTTGTGCATCTGCATGGTTTATCCCTTCCCTACAAAAGAACGCTGTGTGGTAATGCAGCACTTGGCGATTATAGGGGTCGGATAACCTAAAGCCAACCTGAATACGTTTAACGGTGGAAATCTATGGGACATCGGTCGTTCATATTCGATTTGCGCTCATCCGCATACCCGCACCGCCTGCCGGACACCAGAGTCACCGGGCACCAGGGGAGTACCCCCCTGGTGCCCGGCGGCTGGAACAGAGGGGCGCCCGGCCTCGCGGGGAGGTCGGGCGCCCAGAAAGTCCGCTATGCGGCGAGAAGGACTTGGACTAGGCCTTCTGCCAGCCGATGTTCTCGGTGGGGACGGTCTCGAAGAGCGCGGGACCGAAGTTGGCAAGGCCCGCCTTGGTTACGACGCAGTCAGGACCTGCATACAGGGGCACGAAGGCCCAGGTCTTGAGGGCCTCCTTCTCGGCCTCGTTGAAGACCTTCATGCGCTCGGCAGGATCCTCGATGGACTTGACGGAGTCGAACTTCTCGTCCACGGCCTCGTCGCCAGTCTGGGTGAAGTTGGAGAGGGAGCCCAGGCCGTAGATCTGCTTGCCGAACCAGGTGTTGGTGGGCGTGCCGGACCAGCCGAAGAGGGTGGTGTCGTAGTCACCGGAGGTCAGGGTCTCGGAGAACTCGGAGCTCGGACGGTTGTCGATCTCCACCTTCATGCCCGCGTTCTTGGCCATCTGCTGGATGGCAGCGGCACGGTTCTTGGTGGTGTTGGAGTCGCCGAAGGTCGTGACGGACCACGTGACCTCAGCGCCGTCCTTGGCGTAGTAGCCGTCGTCGTCGAGGGCATAGCCGGCGTCCTCCAGGACCTTCTTGGCGCCGGCGGCGTGGTCGTCGGCGGTCTTGAGGGCCTGGTACTCCTCGGGCATGTTGTTCTCGTAGCCATCCATCCAGGTGGGCAGCAGGAGCGAGCCCGGAGCCTCCTCGGACCAGTTGACGCCCTGGAAGACGACGGAGACCAGCGTGGCCGGGTCCATGCACATGGCAATTGCCTCGCGGACCACGGGGTCCTTGACGTTGTCGCGGGTGGTGTTCATCTCCATGCAGTAGCAGGCGATGCCAAAGGCGCGGCGGACCTCGGCGTCATCCATGCTGGAGAAGTTGGAGAGCATCTCCTGCGAGCCGGACGCGGACTCGCCGGTGGCGTCGACCTCGCCGTTGCGGAAGGCGTTGTAGAGGGCCTGGGACTCCATCTGCTTGTACTGGATGGACTCCAGCTTGGGAGCCTCGCCCCACCACTCGGGGTTGGGCACGAAGGTGACCTGGGACTCGTCCACGGAGTCGATGGTGTAGGGACCATAGCCCCACTCGGGGTGCGGGTTGATGTTCCAGCCGTTGCTGAAGACGTCCGGATCGGCCGAGTCGGGGTGCATGACCTGCGTGAAGACCATCTCTGCCGGGTAGATGGGGGTCTTCATGGTAACGACGACCTGCTTGTCGTCCTCGCCGCGCTCGACGGAGGCGATGGAGTCCCAGCCGTCGGTGGCCGCGGGGGTGTAGGCCTCGTTCTCGCCGTTGAGGCACGACCAGATGGCCTGGAAGGCGCGGTAGTCGATGGGGGTACCGTCGTTGAAGTGGGCATCCGGGTTGATGGTGTAGGTCAGCGTCTGGACACCATCTGCCTCCTCGGACTTGAAGTCGGTAATGAAGTCCGGGTTGGGCGTGTAGGTGCCAGCGGTGGGGTCGGAGATGAAGAGGTCCTGCGGCATGTAGTAGGTCCAGTAGGTCATCATCTCGACGGTGTTGCCATCGACGGAGAGGTAGTTCCAGTTGGGGCCAACCTCGCCGGCCGGCAGCACCAGCGTGCCACCGTCCTGCACGTTGTCGCGGTCCTGGGGGTTGTTGTAGGTCTTGCCCTTCTCGGGGATGGGCAGCTGGTCAAGAGGCGTGGTGGCCGGGGTGCCGTTCTGGGGCTCCACGCTGGCGGCTGCGGCATCGGTGGTCGCGCTGGAGTCGCCGGCACCGGCATCCGTGCCTGCGTCGGAATCGGAGGAGCCACCGCATGCGGCAAGGCCCAGACCGGCGAGGGCCACGCCGGAGGCCTCCAGGAACGACCTACGAGAGAGATTGACCATTGTTGTTCCCCTTCCCTACATGACGTATGCGACCCACGCACGGGCCACCGTAACGACTGCACCGCTGCACTAGGCTAAAGCGATGTATATTTCAAACTAGCTTTCAGATAAGTCCATCGTGTTTCGAGGCGATGAACACCCGCCGACAGCCGGCTATTTGCCAGCCACTGGCGGGTGCAGCTGATAAGAACTTGTCGCTACCCCATCATAAGTTGTGAGAAGTGGCCGAATCCCGCGGCCGCTCGCGCCCCTGGCGAGGCTACTTCTGCCAGCCAGTATCCTCGCCGTGCGCCTGATGTGGCTGGCCTGATTGGGACACGGCTTGACTAGCAATCCGAATCCCGCGACTATGTGCCCATGCGGGGCACGGATTGCGAGGTTCAGGTGTC
>CADAUA010000029.1 GCA_902791035.1 uncultured Coriobacteriaceae bacterium
TTTGACACCTGAACCTCGCAATCCGTGCCCCGCATGGGCACATAGTCGCGGGATTCGGATTGCTAGTCAAGCCGTGTCCCAATCAGGCCAGCCACATCATTCCCTGGCGCGAGGCCTTGTTGGGCGGGACACCCGGTTGGTTCGCTTTTGTTGCACCCGCCAGCCAGCCAACCTGAAGGGAGACTGATGGGTGCTACGAATCCTATTTGTACACTGTAGCACTCGGGTAGTGGGCGCTCTTGGGACAAACGGTGCAAGAAACGTTACAGTCAACAGGCGGCTGAAACGGAGCTGTAAAGATGGTGTGGCGATGGAGAGGCGATGGGCGCTGAAACCGCGGACGGCCTTCTCCCCCGGCGAAGGCCGGCTATAGGCGCTCGAGCGTTCTGAGGCAGTGCGCGCGGACTTCGCGCGAGAGCTTGGGGCCCACCTCGTCCGTCCCGTCGAGTCCTTCCGCACGCGCGGCATCAATCTCGGCGTCGATTGCATCCGGCAGCAGCCCTGCCATAGCGTGGAACCTCTCGCAAAGCAGCTCCGCGCTAAGCCCGTGGCGGTTCAGATCGCATGCGGCAACCATGTTCTGAACCTCGGGCGCAGCAACTAGGCCAAAGCGGTTCTCGCCGCCGATGGAGAGCGCGGCCTGGAGCGGCTTGCGCTGGCGCGGCGCCAGACTCATATATGGGGCGATCGACGCCACGTCGTAGAGCGGCGCGAGACGGATATCGCCGGGGGCAGCGAACACCACGGAATGGTTCTTTGCATGGGCATCCGTAGCCCCGATAAGGTAGTTGAAGAAGAGGTAGAGGACGAAGAGGTAGACGTTCTCGCGCGCGTTGTGGCCCGTGGTGCCTAGGAGCCTGATGACCTGCGGTGTGGTAGGTCCTCCCTGCTCGGCATACTTCCTGGTAGGCACGACGGCGAGCGCCTGGCAGAGGTCCTCCTGGTGGATTCGGGCCACCTGGCCATTTGGGCTTGTTGCCCTGTCGTAGCGCGTGACCACGATTGCCGGCTCTTCGGCAAAGCGACGGTACTCCACCTCCGCGACGGGCAACCCCAGACGGCGCGCTACCCGCATGCAGAGGTACTCCACCAGCGCCTGGTGGCGCATGCCCTCAACACCCGGCTTGAGGATATGCGTGGTAGCGGCGCTTCCGCGGCACTCGAACCACTGACCATCCTGCTCGCGGAGGCCCAGCTTGGCCTGGCAGCCCCCCAAAGACCAGTGGCCCTCGCCTGCCAGGTCCCCCACCCACGCGTTGGCCGCGTCCTGACGGATGCTTGCCAGACGTGCAGCTACCTGGGTCTCCGCGAGGGGAACCAGCTCGTCGCCGGCCGCGGTCGGCAGGTCGCCATGGCACACCTGCACGCCACCAGGGCAGTCGAGCCCGATGATCTCCAGGAGGCGGAAGGGGTTCTCGGCAGAGACGCCGTAGGCCGCGCCGATTGCCTGGCGCGTGGCGGCGTCATCGGGCAGGAGGCCCATGAGGTACGGACGCACGACGCGATTGCCGTACGCGGGCAGACCAAGCGGCATGCTCATGGAAAGGGGCACGCCCGCGTAGTCCGGATCGTAGGCGAAGCTGAGGGCGCCATGCAGGTCCTCGCGCAAGACGCCGCAGTGGGTACCACATATATAGATGTCCAGCTCGCGGTTTGCATTCATGTGGGGTCACCGCCGTCGTTGTCGAGACGCCAGATGGGGGCGAGGTCGTTCCAGGGCATGGTCGGAGGCGCGGGGGCTACGGCTGGCGCGGGAGTCGTGGCCGGCGCGGGGGCGATTGGCGCGTTGTCCCAGTTCATCGGGTCCAGGTCCACCGACATCACGAGGCCAAGGGCTTCGAGCAGCTTGAGGTAGTTGCCCAGGCCGAAGTTCTGGCTCTCGCCGGTCTCGAGGGAGTAGATGGAGCGGACGGACAGGCCGGTGCGCGCGGCGAGCTCCGCGCGCGTGATCCCACGGTCCTCGCGGACGCGGCGGATCGCGCCGCCCGCGGCTTCTGTGGTTGTGATGCGGCCCATGGGGACCTCCTGGGATGCGGCGGATGGCTGGGTGGCGGGTGCCTGTCGGCGGGCGGTTGGGTTTGGTGGCAATATCTTGCGTGATGCAGTTTATTGCATGCGGCAATATTTTGCAAGTCACGCGAGGGACCGATGACGGAGAGGCCCGGATGCGGGGCACCCGGCGCGGCGCGGGGCTCGGGTAGGAGCGATTGGGGCTTGGCCGCCGCGTGTGGGGCGCGTCTTGGAGGGCTTGCCGGGGCGCTGGGTGGCTGCGAGATGGCTGCCGGGTGCATGGGATACTCGGGGGTCGCCGAAAAAGTGTGCCCACAACGCTCGACAACTGCGTTTGTCGCTCATGCCAACTGGGTTTTTCTGCGGCATCGGTTCTTGTGGGTACCATCTTTCCAGGACACCAAAGTATGGATGCATAGTTTTGGCGTGTAGTTGCATGGCTTAGGCGAGTTTGTCGCGCTGGAGGGATAATGCGCGCCATTTGGTGCAACTCATTTAGGTTGAATGCGTTTCGGTTCAATGGATTTCAGCTAAATGATGGCTGTGAGGCTATGCGCATGGAAGGAAACGTCCGTGCAACGCTTCGTTGGCCCATTACGAGCTGCGAGAGCTGAAGGACAAGATGGTTCTTCTGCCGGCTCGCGACCCGGGGATCGGGGTCCTCCGGCTGGGCGGGTTTGCGGACGAGGCCCGGGTGTCGGGCGCGACGCGGGGCAGTGAGCGCAACTATATATATGTGGTGCAGCGGATCCGCGGCTTGGGCGCTTGAGGGCTTCTTCCCGGAGGCCCTGCGGGATGCCCCGCAGCGGATGGGCGTGGCCGAGGCAAAGGCGAACTTCAGCGCTCTCGTGACAGACGTGAATCGGACCGGGACGCCGTGTGTGGTCATGAGGTACAACAAGCCGCTCGTCCTTATCGTCCCCGCGCGCGGGAAGGACGAGGTCGTGAGCCGCGGAGCGCGCGGGTCGCTCGCCGACTTCGCTGCCACCTCGCAAGATCCGGCGCGGCTCGACGCCGAGAAGGATGCGTTCCGCAAGGCGATGGTGAGCAAGCATGCGAACGCTTCTTGATGCGAACGCCGCCCTGCGGTACCTGTTGGAGGACTATCCGGAGCAAGCTGAGGTGGTGGCGCAGGTCATCGCCGACGGGGCCGAGATCACGCCCGAGGTGATTGCCGAGGTTGTCTACGTGCTGGATGGGGTGTACTCCGTGCCGCGCGGGCGGGCGGCAGAGAGCCTGGAGCTGCTGCTGGGTGAGGTGTACTGCGCGCGCGGCGCCGTGGTGAGCACAGCGCTGGGGTATTACGTGGGGAGCGGGCTCGTCTTCGTGGACTGTTTGATGGCGGCGGAGCGGGCGGTCACCGGGCGGCAGGTGCTCACGTTTGACGACGGGCTGCAGAGGCTGCCGGCGCGGGAGTAACGGGGTGCGGGGCGCGGGGACGGCGACCCCGTGGCCCACCAGCGAAACAGCGCAGAAGCGGCTGGCGCCTTCTTACCTAACGAGCTACCAGTCGGGATTGGTACCCGGCAAGTCGATGTTGAGCTCAATCTGGCTGCGGGGGCGTTGACCGCGGAGTCGCTGTCGTTTGGTCGACACGAAGGGGTGGGTCCGGTGCCCTTAGGGCCCGGTGCCCTTAGGGCCCGGTTACTCGGCCCAGAAGACGCGGTCGTCCTTGCGTGGCGCGGCGGGCGCCGGGTCGGCCGCGGGATAGCCCAGGATGCAGTGACCGATGCCCTCGTAGTCGCCCTCGACGCCGAGGTCCGCGAGGAGCTGCTTCCACTCGGGCTGGTCGAACTCCTCCTTGGCGCGGTGAATCCAGCAGGAACCGAGACCGAGCGCGTAGGCAGCGTTGAGCATGTTGCCGATGGCGGCGGAGCCGTCGTACACGTGGGTCGGCCAGTCCTTGCGGGCGAGCACCACGAGGACGACCGGCGCACCATAGAAGGGGTCGGTGCCGGCGGGCCTGCCCATCACCGCGGCGTTTGCGGTGGAAAGGCGGTCGCGCAGCTCGCGGTTGGTGACGGCGACGATGATGACGTCCTGCGCGCCCATGCCGCTGGGGGCGTAGATGCCAGCCTCGATGACCTTCTCGATGAGGTCCTTGGGGACGGGGTCGGCCGTGAACTTGCGGCAGCTGCGGCGGGCGAGCAGATCCTGATACGTGCTTTGCATGAGGTGCTCCTTTCGACTGTGGGGAGTTTACCCAGGATTGTATTTGGTTAGCTCGGCCAAATAAATGGCCGGTTTCGGGCGGCTGGACGGGGGCTCGGCCTCGCGAGGGAGCTGAGACCGAGCGGCGGGGCTGAGATTATGCATGCTGATGGCTGTTTTCTGCACATGCCCTGACTCGCTACTTTGGGGTGGCGGAAAAAAGTCCACATCTAACGCGGTTCGAGAGCACAAAAGCCCAGTTGGTGATTAACGTAACAGCGTTAAGTGTGGACTTTTTTCGGGGGGTCTCGAGTAGTCCATCCAAATGGCATGCACATGGCCTGGCAGGAAGGCCTATTGGAGCGGCCGAACGTCGTCGGTCGGCCCTTCCGGACCCCCGCTGGCGCCCCTACAATGGGGCAAACGTGCAGATCCGCCCCGCGCGTGCCACATGGAGGCGTGGTTGCGGCACCCACGCCGCTTCGCGCCCCGTCGCCGAGAGGAGTTGCCATGCCGCGTACCAGCGTCTTTGACATGAAGCTTGCCAAGGTCTACCCCGCGCTCGTGGCCAAGGCCGAGCGCAAGGGCCGTACCGCCGACGAGGTGGACGCGTGCGCGGTGTGGCTCCTGGGCTACACGCCCGAGCAGATTCGCGCGGCCGCGGCGAGCGACGTCACGTACGGGGACTTCTTTCGCCAGGCGCCGGCCGTGAACCCCGCGGCCGAGCTGGTGACGGGCACAATCTGTCACGTGAAGATCGCTGAGATCGAGGACCCCGTGCTGCAGAACATGCGTCGGCTCGACAAGATGGTCGACGAGCTGGCGCACGGGAAACCGCTCGCGAAGGTGCTGCGGAGCTAGCGCGGCGGGCGCTGCCGGTCTCGTTGGAATTGCTACCGACTGTCGCGAATTCTTGCCCAGAGAGACCGCGTTGCCCCATGATATAGGTGCACCGCCAGTCCGATGCGCCACGTTGGGGAGGAGCGGGACATGGGGAAGATTGTCGTCGTGGACGCCGGTCCGCGCGAGGGTTGGAACACCGCCCAGATGCTGGAGGCCGCCGCGCGCGGGGCGGCCGAGACGGGCGCCCGCGTGGAAATGGTGCGGCTTTACGACTTGGACTTCAAAGGTTGTCGGAGTTGCTTTGGCTGCATGCGAAAGGGCAGCGAGCACAACGGTCACTGCGTATGGCCTGACGGGCTCAAACCCGTGCTCCAGTCGATAGACGATGCTGACGGAATCATAGTGGGTTCGCCGGTTTACTTTGGGGACGTGACGTCCGAGTGTCGTGCATTCATTGAGCGTTTGATGTTTCAGGTACTCAACTACGAGGGGCCGGCCTTCTGTGACGGGCACCTTAAGGTGGGGTGCGTGTACACCATGAACGCGCCAGAGGCGTACGCGGTTCAGATCGCCCAGCGCTACGCGCGGCTCTACGACATGTTCTATCGCTACATCGGCGACGTATCGGCCACCGAAACCCTGCAGGCCAACCATTACGATCGCAACTATCTGGACGCGGGGCTCGAGGTGGCGCGTCGGGAGCGACGCGAGAGGCACTTCCCGCTCGACTTGCTGCGGGCCCGCGAGCTCGGTCGAATGGTGGCGCTGGCGTAGGGGCGGGCGCCGCCGCGGTGACAGCGGGGGCAGATGCTGGTGACAGCGGAGGCAGATGTTGGTGACAGCGGGGCAGATGCTGGTGACAGCGGGCCAAATGTTGGTGACGAAAGGTCAGACCCCAGGCGGCGAGACCCCAGGCGGCGGGCGGCGCGGTAGGCGGGCGGAGCTAGCGGTCGATGAAGCGGGCGTGCGAAGCGGCGACCCAGCCGAGGAGCTCGTCATCGAGCTCGGCAGCATCGCCCACCACCACGTGCACGGTCCAGCGGCCGGGCCGGATCTCCACCTGCTGGGCCACGCGCGGCGAGTCCACGCGATCCGGCGCCGAGAGCGTGACCACGATGTACTCCGGTGGCAGCTCGGCGCGGCGGCGCGCCCGCATCATGGACACGCACGCGTACATGCGGCGGTCCATCAGCGAGATCTGGGTCTTTCTCACCTGAAGCTCCGTGGCGGGGAACATCTCGAGCGCCCAGCGCGCGAAGGTCTCGTAGAGCGCCAGCGCGTGCGGCTGGCCCGCAAAGAACGCGCAGGCCTCGGGGTATGTGCGCTCGAACTCGCCCAAGTGAGGTGCCCTTCTCGCGGGGGATTGGGGACGGCGGCGGGGCGGAGTCAAGGCCCCGCCCGGACCACGCGCCGCTAGCGAATCTGGATCTCCACCTGCGTGGGCGGCTCGACCGCCTTGGCAAAGGCATCCGCGTCGGACATGCGGCCCACGATGCTTCCGTAGTGGGTGGGAATGGCCAGGCGCGGGCGGATCTTGTTGACGAGCGCCGCGGCCTGGCGCGCGTCCATGGTATAGGTCCCGCCGATGGGCACGAGCGCAACGTCGCAGGTCACAGCCGCCGCCTCCGGCGTCGCGTCCGTGTCGCCGGAGACATAGACCCGCTCGCCGCCAACGCTCAGCACGTAGCCGACCCAGCCGGAGGTCTTGGGGTGAAAGGGCTTGCGCGCGTTGTAGGCGGAGACCGTGTCGAAGGGCAGGCCCGCGACCTCGTAGTGCGCGCCGGGCGCAACCGCGTGGATCTCCGCCGCGGGGCCGAGCGCCTTGCGGGCGTCGGCCTCGAGCTTGCACGGTACGACGAAGACGGTGTCGGCGCGGCGAACCTTGTCGAGGTCCTCGGGCGAGAAGTGGTCGTAGTGGTCGTGGGTAATGAACACGAGGTCAGCGTCGTGCGGAGCCGCGTCCATGCGGAAGGGGTCGAGGTAGACGGTACGTGCGCCATCTTGGATGCGAATGCTGCTTTGCGTGAAAACCTTGATGTTCGCTGTCATTGTGACCCTCGCTTCCGTTTGGTGCGGTCCCGCCGCGCGCCGGCCCGCGGCCCCGCGCCGCCGCTACAGATAGACGTCCGGCTCCTCGCGGCCGAACTTGGCGAGCAGCTCGTGGCAGGGCTTGCACGCCGCACAGTCGCACCACTTGGCGCCGGCCTTCTTGCGCGCGAGCTCGTGGGCGGCCATGGCCGCGGCGTCCTCCTCGCCAAAGAGGCGCTTGCCCATGTCGCTCTTGGCGAGCGCGAGGACGTCGTCCACGGTAGTCTGGCGCACGGTGATTGCGTCCATCAACATGTTTGTGGCCTCGTCCGGGTCCTGACCGTTGGCGACGGCGTCCTTCCAGGTGCCGGCCGCGGCCTTGGTGGCGGCGGAGGCCGAGCCAGCCAAGAGCATCGCGTCGACCTTGCTGGCAACGAAATCGAGGGTTTCCTTGTCCATGGCGGTTCCTTTCGCCGAGGGTTGCCGACCGATAGCCACAGTATGCCCGGCCGGGCGCGCTCGACTTCGCACCTTCCGGTAGACGGCCACTATGGGATGCCCAGGAAGAAGACTTGCAGGATCTGCAGCACGACGGCCGTGACGATGGCGAAGGCCACGAGGCGCTCGCCCAGGCGTTCGACGTCGGGCACGACCTCGCGCCGGAAGCCGACGTGGTGACGGAGCAGGTCGCGGGCAGCGTTGAGGCGGGTCACGACGCGGGTCCGGCGGGCGAGGTCGTCGTCGCTGGTGGCGCGGTCGGGGTGGTACTTGGTGACCTTGGCGTGATAGGCGGCGTCGAGGTCCTTCTCGGTGAAGCCGTCGGACAGGCCCAGGAGGGTCATGGCACGCAGGATCTGGTCGCGCTCCGCGTAGGTCGGGTTGTCCACGGCGGCTCCTCTCGTCCTATCCTCTCGTCCCATGAAGTGTAGGCTGATTGGGTTCTCCCGCGCCACAGCGAAGCGGAGTAGCAGGCGGCGCGCAGGGGCGGACATATTCATGCTTCACGCGCATGAATTCGTGACGTTCATGTCCATTGGGCTGCGATGCGAGCCTTTGAGACGGCGCACATCGCGGTGCAGGCTTAGTTTATGCAGAACCAGAGCCGTTGATACTCGGGGTGTCCGGAAATAATCGTACCCACAGCAAGCATCGGCTCGACCAATCCTGCGCTTTTCCTAAACATTACAGCGTTATTTTCCATTGTGGGCACGATTATTTTCGCCCACCCCAAGTATCCAACCCGCTTCTATGCACGCTGAGCCACAAGCACGGCAGTTGTCTGCAAAAGCGGGCGTCCCTCAGCCCGGCCAGCGAGATTTCCGGCCTCATCGTTCGGCCAGGGGCAACTGTTGGGTACCATGCTTCCATGGATGCCTTCCTCACAAACGACACCTCCTGCGCGCTGCTGCGCGTCTCCCGGTACCGCGAGCTGCCTCGCATAAGCGAGTGCACGGTTCGTGCCGTAACCATAGACCCCGGTTCGCAAACACAGTGGTGGCGGCCTGCCGTACGAGTCGCCCAGCAGCTCGTGGATGTGAATGCCAGGCATCCGATGTGCGTCACGGTGCCCGATCACGAGTCGCGGGCACGCTCGGCGCTCGTACAGAGCGTCATCTGCTCTGCGATCCTCCCCAAGAACTCGTACCTTGCGCTGGAGACAGGCCACGATGACGTCTTCCTGGCCATCGAGACGCCGGCGCACTCGTTCGCGAGCCTTGCGCGCGTGCTCGACGCCGCTCGGCGGGCCGGGCGAATCAACTACCTGCAGGCCCGCGCGTTTCTCTTGGCCTACGGCTACGAGCTCTGCGGCACCTACGCGCGCGACTCCAAAGAGCCGCTCACCGCGAACTGCCATTACTGGCTCGAACCCTCAGCAACGCCTGATGACCTGATTGCGTGGGCGAAGGCTCGGACCGGACAAGGCGCCCGCGGCATCCGATTTGCGCGCGAGTGCGCCCCGCAGGTGATGGCCGGGTCGGCGTCGCCAGCCGAGACGATTCACGGAATTATGCTCACGTCCCCGCCGGAGCTAGGTGGGATGGGCATGCGCGACGTCCTCATGAACCGCAGTCTCGACCTGAAAGACGACGAGCGTGCGTTGGTGCACCGCGTGCCGCTCACGCCAGACCTGACGTTTCCGCAGTTCGGAGGACTTGTGCTCGAGCACCAGGGCGGCGATCACGACAGCCCGCTCCAGTACCGCGAGGACGCAAGCCGTACCCAGGACTACTGGGCGCTCGGTCGGCCGGTGGTCATGACGTCGTCGGCGGACTTCGAGACGGTCGTGACGTACGAGGCGTTTCTGCGGCGGTTGCTCGCTGGGGTGCGGCGCTCGGTCGGACCGGAGGCGGCGGAGCCATACGAGGCGCTGCTGGACGATCCGGAGGCGTCGACAGTGCGGAGTGAGCTCTTTACAGCGCTGACGGATCGGGCGCACGACCCGTGGGAATGGTAGATGCGCCTGCGACCCCCCGGTCGCGCGGCCCGTCGCGCGGCATAATAGACCGGATAGCAACGGCAGTTGGGAAACGGCAGTTGGGAAACGGCAGTTGGGAGCAGCGCCCATGACCATGAAGAAGATGCCACCCGCCGAGAAGGCCTTCGAGGCGTACTCCGCGATTGCGGACGGGCGCGTGGAGATGCACGCCGAAGAGGGCTACGCCTTCGTGGACTCGAGCGATGGCGCGAAGACCTACGAGGTGGCATGGGAGGGCGACGTCTACTCCTCCAACGACAACGGTACTTACTGGCAGGGTTACGCCGGGTATCCGGTGATTGCTGTATTGATATTGCAGGGACGCCTGCCCGGGCTGGGTGGCGAGGCGCTGGCCGACCTCGCGGGCGTGCCGTGGAAGCGGCTCAACGATGCGCACAAGCGCGACTACGCCGCCGCGGCAAACGAGGCGCTGGCCGGGAAGACGCACGAGGCGGAGATTCGCGCGGCGGCCGACAAGCTCAACCGTGCGCTCGCCGAGCTTGACCTGACGGTCAAGCGGGGACGGGCCCGGCACGAGAAGGGCGCGACGGACGTGATGGAGGCGAACGTGCCAGGGACGACTGGCGCGCCGAGTGCGACGCCGACGTCCGCGGCCAACACCGCGCGAGCCGACGGCACCCTGCGGTTCGTGTCGTGGAACATCGACTCGCTCAACGCCGCGCTCACGGGTACGAGCCCCCGCTCGGAGCTCACGCGCGACGTCCTGCGGACGATCGCCGCGCAGGACGCGGATGTCATCGCCATCCAGGAGACCAAGCTCCCCGCCACCGGGATGAACAAGAAGCAGGCCGCAGCCCTGGAGGAGTTCTTCCCGGGCTACGAGGTGGCCTGGGTCAGCTCACATGAGCCGGCGCGCAAGGGCTACGCGGGCACCATGGCCCTCTACCGGCGCGGACTTGACGTCGTGGCCACCTATCCGGAAATCGGCGCGCCGGAGCCCATGGACCAGGAGGGCCGGCTCGTCACGCTCGAACTGCCGGGGATGTACTTCAATCTTGTATACACCCCCAACGCCGGCGAGGGACTGCGACGCCTGGCCGAGCGCCAGGAGTGGGACGTCCGCTATGCGGACTATCTTGCCAGCCTCGACGCGAAGAAGCCCGTAGTAGCCTGCGGGGACTTCAACGTGGCTCACGAGGAGATCGACCTGGCCAATCCGGACGGCAACCACCAGTCGGCGGGCTTTACCGACGAGGAGCGCGCGGGTTTCTCGGCTCTTCTGGCCCGCGGTTTCACGGACAGCTTCCGGCACGTGCACGGCAACGTGCGCGGCGTCTACTCCTGGTGGGCGCAGCGCGTGCGCACCAGCAAGGTCAACAACGCCGGCTGGAGGATCGACTACTTCATCGTGAGCGACCGTATCGCCGACCGCGTGATTCGTTCCGAGATGCTCGACTCTGGCCCGCGTCAGGACCACACACCCATCCTGCTGGAGATCCGAGCCTAGTTGCGAACAAACATCGCATGAGGTACAGCGATCGTCACTTTTGTCCTGTACGCCGCGCAAGGGCGTATACCGGCAGGCCCGCGAGCGTGATGCCAGCGCTGGCCAGGCTCATGAGCGTGGCCGCGAATCCGGAGAGAAGGACCTGACTCGCGATCACGAACCCGCCGCCGGCGATGGCCAGGGCCGGCACCACGGGGTAACCCGGAACGCGGTAGGGCCGCGGGGCGTCGGGCCGCACGCGCCTCAGCCGCACCACCGCCGCGAACGTGAGTGTGTAGAAGACCCAGCACGAGAATGTCCCCAGGTCCGTGAGCAGGTCAAACTGGCCGAGCAGCGAGTAGAGGCAGGCCAGCGTGCCCACAAGGACGATCGCGTTTGCGGGGACATGGCGGTCGTTGAGGCGGGCGAGCCGGGCGCTGCCGGGAAGCATCCGCTCGCTGGCCAGCAGGTAGGCCACGCGCGACCCGCTCATGAGGAAGCCGTTGGCCGCGCCAATCACTGAGACCACGATGCCTGCGCCGATGAGGGCGCCGCCCGACGGGCCAAAGAGCTTCTCGGCCACCGCCGTCGCGGGGCTGGACAGCGTGGCCAGCTCACTCGCGGGAAGCACCCAAAGGTATGCAAGATTTATGAGCAGGTAGACGGCCATGATGATGGAGACGCCACCCACGATGGCCCGCGGAAGGTCGCGCGCGGGGTCGCGCAGCTCGCCCGCGATGGCACCCACGTTGGTCCAGCCCTCGAAGGCAAAGAGCACGGCCAGCAGGGTCGAGCCCATCGCGGCGGCGGGCGTGGTGCCCGGGCCCACCAGCGGCGCGAGGACCGGGTTGCCTCCGCCGCCAAGCGCGAAGCCAAAGACCATTATGATAAAAAGCGGTACCAGCTTGCAGACGGTCGCGACCACCTGCATGCCGCCCGCTGCGCGCGAGCCGCGCACGTTTATCGCCACTATGGCCGCGATGGTCCCGAGCGCGATAGGCAGCGCGAACTGCGCGCCCACGAGCGCGCCCAGCTCCTCCCCCACCTTGACGCCGTAGCCCGCAAGATATGCTGGATAAAAGATCACCACTTGCATCCAGCCCGCGAGGAAGCCCACGCGCTGGTCGAAGGCCTCGCTGAGGTAGGCCACCATACCGCCCGTGCGCGGAATCATGACGGCCACCTCGGCGAAGGTCAGCGCACCAAAGATGGTAACGAGCCCTCCCAGCACCCAGGACAGCATGCCCATGCCAGGCGCACCGTCGGTGGCCTGGTAGATGGCGTAGGGCTTGAAGAAGACCCCCGCACCGATGACGCAGCCGACCACGATCGACGTTGCCGTGGCCAGGCCGAGGTTCTTCCTAAGCTGGGGCTGCGGCTGGGCGCCGGACGCACTTGCCTTCATAGACACCTCCGACGCTCGATGCAGCCAGGCATTGGTTCTAGAGAAAGTATGGCACGTCGGACCACGCGCACTGCCATCGGCAACCGTCAGTTGGCAATCCCACGACGCGGATGGCGCGCGGGTAGTCTTGTCTGCCGCCAGTCAAAGGCCATCGTCCGGGGGAAATCAACACGGCGCGAACCAGATTTCACGCGCAACCCTTTGCAAGCGGGTGCGACCCGGCGGAGGGGCGCACCGCAGGCGGAGCGCGGGATCACCTGCACGGGCACGTGATAGCGGGCGCGACCCGGCGGGGGCGCACCGCAGGCGGAGCTTGCTACTCAAAGGAGCGCAAATAAAGTCAGCGTTCAGGTGGGTCTTTTGCCTTGATGCGAGCATCGGATGGCTCTGGACGCAAACTTTTTTCCGCACCCTTCAAGTATCCCGCGCGTCAAGCCGTCCAGATATAACCCAAATGCACCGCCCAAGCATCCTCTCGCCGTACCGAATTGCGCGCCCACACACAAACGTTCACTTTCGCCCGCGCCCAGCTTCTCACCGCCAACCGGCGCTCCGGCTGCTACCATGCCCCCATGGATGCCTTCCTCACAGACGAAACCTCCTGCGCGCTTCTCCGGCTGGCGCGCACCACCAACGACTTGTGCGCAAGCGAGTGCGATGCGCGCATCGTTTCCGTCGCCGACGGATCGAGCGCCCAGTGGTGGCGCCTTCCTTTGCGGGCCGTCTCTCGCTACATCGAAGTAGACAAGAACCATCCCATGTGCATAAGCGTACCTGACTCACAATCCCGGATATCGTCTTCCCTGGTACGCAGCACCATTTGCTCGGCAGTGCTCCCCAAACAGTCATACATGTCTGTCGAACTTACTCACGACGCCTTCCTGGCGATTGAGTCTCCCGCGCATTCTTTTGCGAGCATGGCAGGCGCGCTTCAGAGGGCCGTTCTCCAGGAGCGCCTGAATCGTCTGCAGGCACGCGCCCTCCTGCTCGCATATGGATATGAGCTCTGCGGGTCATACTCCAGGGATGCAAAGAACCCCTCCACGGCCAATTGTACGTATAGGCTCGACCCCATTGCGACGCCCGAGGAGCTAGTCGCATGGTGCGAAGCCCGCGAAGGCCACAACACTCTCGGAATTCAGCTTGCGCGGTCGTGCGCGCCACTTGTACTTGGCGGATCTGCCTCTCCCGCGGAAACAATTCATGGAATCGTGTTTACTCTGCGCCCGCAGCAAGGTGGCCTGGGCATGGGAGTCGCGAACGTTCTTATGAACAAGAGGCTCGAGCTGAGTCCCGTCGAGGAGGGCCTCGTGCACCGCTTGCCGCTCACACCAGACATTACGTTTCCGCGCCTACACGACTTGGTCCTCGAGCACCAGGGTGGCGACCACGACAACCCGCTGCAGTATCAGGAGGACGCAAGCCGCACGCAGGACTATGCGGCCTTGGGCCACCCGATGATGATGACATCAGCCGCGGACTTCGTATCGCCAACGGCCTACGAAAACTTCTTGTGGCGCTTCGTCGCTTGGGTCGGGCACGAAATGGGGTCTCGCGCCGCCAATCGGTACCAGTCGATTCTGGAGAATCCAATCTATGCCTCGGCGCG
>CADAUA010000030.1 GCA_902791035.1 uncultured Coriobacteriaceae bacterium
GATGATCTGGATGACGTGGTCCTTCCAGAAGCACGTGGTGGCCGCGGAGGTGATGGTCACGCCGCGCTCCTGCTCCTGGACCATCCAGTCCATGGTGGCGGCGCCGTCGTGCACCTCGCCGATCTTGTGCGTCTTGCCCGTGTAGTAGAGGATTCGCTCGGTAGTGGTCGTCTTGCCTGCGTCGATGTGGGCCATGATGCCGATGTTGCGCAGGATGTGAAGGTCGTACTTAGCCTTCGCCATAGTTGCTCCCCTCGCGATTCAGACTAGAAGCGGTAGTGCGAGAACGCACGGTTGGCCTCGGCCATCTTGAACAGGTCCTCGCGACGCTTGACGGAGGCGCCCACGCCGTTGGAGGCGTCCATGATCTCGTTGGCCAGGCGCTCGGCCATGGTCTTCTCCTTGCGGGCACGGCTGAAGTTGACCAGCCAGCGGATGGCAAGGGTGGTGGCGCGACGGGAGTTGACCTCCATGGGCACCTGGTAGGTGGCGCCACCAACGCGCTTGGGCTTGACCTCGAGGGTCGGGCGGATGTTGTCCATGGCCTTCTTGAACACGGCGATGGGATCCTCGCCGGTCTTGGCGGCCACCTGGTCGAAGGCACCGTAGACGATGCGCTCGGCCGTGGCCTTCTTGCCGTCAAGAAGGACCTTGTTGATGAGCTGGGTGACGAGGCGGTTGTTGTAGACGGCGTCAGGCTGGACCTCACGACGCACTGCTGCTGCACGACGCGGCATGTGATATCTCCTCAGATCTTCAGGACTTTAGATGCGGATGCGCTGCTTAGCCGCGCTTGGCGCCGTAGCGGGAACGGGCCTTCTTGCGGTTCTGCACGGCGGCGCAGTCGTAGGCGCCGCGGATGATCTTGTAGCGCACGCCAGGGAGGTCGCGCACGCGGCCGCCACGGATGAGCACGATGGAGTGCTCCTGGAGGTTGTGGCCCTCGCCGGGGATGTAGGCGGTGACCTCGATGCCGTTCACGAGGCGCACACGGGCGACCTTGCGGAGGGCGGAGTTAGGCTTCTTGGGGGTGGTGGTGAACACGCCACGCTTCTGGGGGTTGTGCTGCAGGGCGGCGTTCTTGGACTTGGCCTTGACGCTCTTGCGGCTGGTGCGGACGAGCTGGTTGATGGTAGGCAAAGCTCTGCTCCTTCTGTACCTATCGACGTGCGTTTCTAACCAACAAAGGCGGCGCAGCACCGTCGCCCCGGATTGGCGCGAGAATGAAGACTACGCTGGGGTCTCGCAGTTGTCAAAATGCCACGGTTCCGGGCGTATCCATTTCACGTTCCCACCACACCGCACATGGGGGGAACACATGGGGTACTCCCCCGTGTTTGGCAGCAAACAAGGGGGAGTACCCCCTGTGTTCCTCCTCTACTATACTTGGTCGGACTATCCTGCGACCCGCCAAGGAGGACCCATGGACGCCATGCGCGTTATAGAGGTAAAGGAGAACGTCTTTGCGAGCAACGTCCGCACCGCGGACGGACTCCGGGCAAAGATGCACAACGAGGGCACCCTGCTCGTGAACCTCATGAGCTCGCCCGGCAGCGGCAAGACCACCCTGCTCTCGGCCACCATCGATGCCCTGCGCTCCGACACGAAGATCGGCATCATCGAGGCAGACGTCGACTCCGCCGTGGATGCCGAGACCGTGGCCGCCCACGGAGCCAAGGCCGTGCAGGTGCACACGGGAGGCATGTGCCACCTGGACGCCGGCATGACCGACCAAGGCCTGGCCGAGCTGGGCTACGAGGGCCTGGATCTTGTCTTCATCGAGAATGTGGGCAACCTGATCTGCCCCGCGGAGTTCGACACCGGCGCCGCCAAGAAGGTCATGATCCTCTCCGTGCCCGAGGGCGACGACAAGCCCCTCAAGTACCCCCTCATGTTCGAGGTGTCCGACCTGGTGCTGGTGTCCAAGATCGACACCGCCTCGGTCTTTGACTTCGACCGCCAGAGGTTCGAGGCCAACGTCCGCCTGCGCAACCCCACGGCCCCCATCCTCTACTTGTCGGCCAGGACGGGCGAGGGCATGGATGCCTGGTACCAGTGGCTGCGCAGCGAGGTCGCGGCCTGGAAGGCCTAGGGACAAGGGCATGCACGAGCTGGGCATAGTCTTCTACGCCATCGACATGGTGGAGGACCTGGGGCGGGAGAACGGCCTGACCAAGGTGAGCCGCGTGACCATGAGCATCGGCGAGGTCTCCGGCGTGGTCAACGACTACCTCACGGACTGCTGGGGCTGGGCCTGTAACAGGAGCGACCTCATGCGGGGCTGCGAGCTCCAGATCGAGCAGATAGACGCGGTGACCGTGTGCAACGACTGCGGGCGGACCTACCGCACGGTGGAGTTCGGCCGGACCTGCCCCTACTGCCAGAGCGGCAATACCGTCCTTCTCCGCGGCAACGAGATAGAGGTCAAGGAGATTGAGGCCTGCTAACAGGCTCCAGGGGAACTGGCACCAGGGGGTACTCCCCCGCTGCCCGAAAAGGAAACATGGGGGGTACTCCCCTATGTTTGCTCCCCCCTGGTGCCCACCTGGTCTAGTGAAACATGGGGGGTACTCCCCAATGTTTCGGGGGTACCGGGCACCAGGGGTAAACATGGGGGGTACTCCCCTATGTTTGCTCCCCCCTGGTGCCCACCTGGTCTAGTGGAGGGCGCGGGTGGCGTTGAGCACGCAGAGGACCATCACGCCCACATCGCCAAACACAGCCAGCCACATGGGCGCCAGGCCAAAGGCCGCCAGCACCAGGATGGCCACCTTGACCGCGATGGCAAAGACTATGTTCTGGCGCGCGATGCGAGTGGTGCGCCTGGCCGTGCGGATGGCCGCCGCCACCTTGGAGGGCTTGTCGTCCATGAGAACCACGTCGGCTGCCTCGATGGCGGCGTCCGACCCCATGCCGCCCATGGCGATGCCCACATCGGCGCGCGCCAGCACAGGGGCGTCGTTTATGCCGTCGCCCACGAAGGCCAGGGTGGCGTCCGCGCCCTTCTCACCCAGCAGGCGCTCCACCTGGGAGACCTTGTCTGTCGGCAGGAGCTGGGCGTGATACTCGTCGAGCCCCAGCTCGGCCGCCACGCGGCTGGCCACGTCCTCGCGGTCGCCCGTGAGCATGACGCAGCGGCGCACGCCCTCGGCCTTGATGGCCCGGATGGCATCGGCGGAGTCGGGCTTGACCTCGTCGGATATGTGCACATGACCCGCATAGACGCCGTCCACCGCCACGTGCACGATGGTTCCTCCCGCCACGTGGCAGGTCTCCCAGCTGGCACCGACCTCCTCCATCAGGCGGTCGTTGCCCACGGCCACACGATGCCCATTCACCGTGGCTACCACGCCGCGGCCGGCCTCCTCGGTCACGTCCGCGACCTCGCAGCCATCGTCGTCGTTGGGGTAGGCGTCACGCAGGGCCGCCGCGATGGGATGGTTGGAGTCGTGCTCCACGTGGGCCGCCAGGTGGAGGAGCTCCTGCTCGCTAAGGCCGGAGGCATGCACCGTCGTGACCTTGAAGACGCCCTTGGTAAGGGTGCCCGTCTTGTCGAAGACCACCGTATCGACCTTGGAGAGCTGCTCCAGGTAGTTGGATCCCTTTACCAGCACGCCCTGCTTTGAGGCCCCGCCAATCCCGCCGAAGAAGGTCAGGGGCACGCTGAGCACCAGGGCGCAGGGGCAGGAGACCACGAGGAAGGTGAGGGCGCGCAGGAGCCAGGTGGCGAAGTTGGCCCCAAAGTCTCCCGAGAGGAGCGGCGGGACGATGGCCACCGCGATGGCCGCGTAGACCACGATGGGCGTGTAGGTCTTGGCAAAGCGCTTGATGAAGTTCTCGGAACGGGACTTCTTTGACCCCGCATGCTCCACGAGGTCGATGATCCGACTTGCGGTGGACTCACCAAAGGCCTTGGTGGTGCGCATGCGGATGACACCCGTGAGGTTGACGCAGCCACTGAAGGCCTCCTGGCCGGGCCCGACCTCCCGCGGTACCGACTCTCCCGTAAGGGCCACGGCGTCCAAGCTCGTACTACCCTCCACGACCACGCCGTCGAGCGGCACGCGCTCGCCCGGGCGCACGACGATGGTCTCCCCCACCTGCACGTCGTTGGGATCCACGGCCTCCACCTGCCCCGCACGCTCGACGTTGGCCACGTCGGGCCGGATGTCCAGCAGCTCCTGGATGGACCGCTCGGAGTTGCCCTCGGCGATCCCCTCAAAGAGCTCGCCCACCTGGAAGAAGAGCATGACGAAGACCGCCTCGGCAAACTGCGGCTGGCCACCCGGCACGAAGCCGATGAGAAGGGCGCCGATGGTGGCCACGGCCATGAGGAAGTCCTCGTCGAAGGGGTGACCCGAAGCCACGGACTCCGCCGCCTCGCGCACCACGCCGCCACCTGCCACCAGGTAGGCCGGCAGGTAGATGAGGAGCTGGCCCCACATGGGGAGGGTGGTCAGGTGGTCGACAAGGGCCGCCACGACGAGAAGGACGGCCGAGATGGCGATCTTGCGCTTCAAGACCGCGGGGTCCTCGTCGTCGTCATCGTCGTCATCGTCGTCATCGTCGTCTTCGAGCTCGTCTTCGAGCTCGTCGTCGTCCTCGCACGAGCAGGTCCTCTCGTCGTCATCCTCGTGGTCGTGGTCGCAGCAGTGGCAGGACATCGTTCCCCTCTTTTCTGGTGTGGGTGGGACCTTGCGTTGGGCAGCCCGCTCGGGTCGCCTGGTGGTTGGGGACTACTCCTCGGGGCCGGCAGCCTCGGCGGCATGCTCGAGACCCACCGTGATGAGGCTCGTCACGTGGTCGTCGTCGAGCGAGTAGATCACGCGCTGCCCGTCGCGCCGCGCGGTCACGAGGCTGCGGTCGCGCAGGAGGCGCAGCTGATGGGATATGGCGGACTGGGACACCCCACAGACCTCCTGCAGCTCGGACACGCTCTTGTCGCCCTGCGAGAGGGCGCCCAGGATGCGGAAGCGTGTGAGGTCCGAGAGCGCGTCGAAAATCTGCGTGGCCTGGTAGACCACGTCGTCGTCCGCCAGATAGCGGTCCAACAGGTGGCGTCGGTTCTCGTCGTTGTCGCTCATGGTGTCGTCCTTCTTCTTGTGCATATGTGCAACTGCTCATATGTTCAAGCGCAAGTATACCCATATGCCTTAGGGCAGACAAGGGCATACGGGCACTTATTTGCTTGCGGCACGCCTAGCCGACGAACGGCAGCCCATGGCCAATATGCGGTTGCGCCCTACTCCTCCGGGTCGGCCACCGGCAGCTCGTCGGGAAGGCCCATGTAGCGAAGCATCCCCCGGACGGCCTCCTTGGCGCCTTCCACGGAGTGGACCACCGTCTTGGGGCCGTTGACCACGTCGCCCGCGGCAAAGACGCCTGGCACCGTGGTCATGCAGTTCTCGTCAACCACCAGGGTGCCCCGCTCGCTCGCACGAAGACCGGGTGTGGTGAGCACGAGCTTGTCTTTGGGCACCTGCGAAACGCAGATGATCACGGAGTCGCACGCCACCTGCTCGCGCTCGTCCGAGAGGCCCACGACCTGCCCATCCTCGTCGAGTATCGACGTACGGAAGACCGGCCCCGCGTCGTTTATCTCCTCGATGGACTTGCCGTACACGATGTCGGCGCCGTCGAGCTGGGCCAGCTCGACCTCGTCGGAGTTTGCCGAGGTACCACCCCAGTTAGAGTACATAGTCACGTGGCGGGCACCCTGGCGTATGGCCGTGCGGGCCACGTCCATGGCCACGTTGCCCACGCCGATCACGGCCACGCTGCGGCCGATGGAGCAGGCGCCCGGGTTGATGAGGTAGTCGATGCCAAAGAAGACGTTGCCGCGGGCCTGGCCCTTGATGCCCAGGGTCCGCGCGCGCCAGGCGCCGGTGCCCACGAAGACGCAGTCGTAGCCGTCGCGAAGAAGGTCGTCGAGCTTGAGGGCGCCTCCGATGGTGGTGCTGGGGCGCACATGCACGCCCAGCCGCGCCAGGAGCGACTGGTAGCGGTCGAGCACCGAGTTGGGCAGGCGGAACTCCGGGATGCCGTAACGCAGGACCCCACCGATCTGCTGCTTCTGCTCGAAGACGGTGACCGAGCAGCCCAGCCGCGCGAGCTCTATGGCCACGGTGAGGCCGGCAGGTCCGGAGCCCACCACGGCCAAGCGCCGGCCGTTGGGCTTGGGCCGCGGACCCTCGCCCATCTTGTCGAGCATGGACTCCGAGACGTACTCCTCGATGGCGCTGAAGTGGATGGGCGCGCCCTTCTTGCCCCGCACGCAGTGGCCCTCGCACTGGTTGGAGTGGTTGCACACGAGCGAGCAAACCACGCTCATGGGATTGTTGTCGAAGAGCATCTGACCGGCATTCGCGATGTCGCGCGCCTTGAAGGCCTGGATGACCTTGGGGATGGGCGTGTGGACGGGGCAGCCCTCCTGGCAGAGAGGACGGCGGCAGTTGAGGCAGCGGTCTGCCTCCTCGACGATGTGCAGTGCCATGGGAACCTCCGGTGGCGCGATGCGGTGACAAGTGCTGGCATAAGTGATACCAGCGCTGCGTGGCGGATGACGGCACACGCCCGCGAAGGGCTATCACTACTCCATGGATGGAATGACGTGCCTGGGACGTGCCCCGCGTACCTGGGGATAGTGCGCTTGTTGCACCGCCCGCGCGGCGATAGCGCGCCATATGCACCAAAACCACCCCCGCGTGACATGAGCTCCGACCCCGCGTCACAGAGCAGCGTGACAGCAACTCCGACCCCGCGTGACATGAGCTCCGACCCCGCGACACAGGAAGGCGGGCCCCACCCGGAGGTGAGGCCCGCAGTCGGGACGCTATGCGATTAGATGCTAGTCCTCGTCGTCAGAGCCGCCATCGTGCGCGACCACCTGGGAGAGGAGGTCGTCGAGCGACCCCAGGTCCTCGTTGATCACGTCGCCCTTGTCGGCAGAGTCGTCCACCGGGCCACCGATGAGCTCGTCGTCGTAGTTGTGCTTGGCGGGAGCGGCGGTGCCCAGCATGATGTCGCCGTCGGCGTCGGGCGAGAAGACCATGTTGAGCAGCTGACTCAGGTCCTCGCTGTCGGCCTCGTCCTCCTCGGGCTCGATGATGTAGAGGAGGCCACGCGCCTCGAGGCCGTCACGGAGCTCCTCGATGGCCTTGGCGCCGATGCCGTCGATGCGCAGCAGGTCGTCCTCGGTCTTGCCGATGAGGTCGCCCACGGTCTCGATGCCCACCTCGCTGAACTTGTTGGTCCAGCGCTGCGACACGCCCAGGTCGTCAAAGAGGTAGAGCTTGGCATCCTCGGAGCTGAGGGTGCGGCCACCCTTGGTGTACACGCCACCGTAGCCGAACTCGTCGCCGCCCACCCAGTCAAGGGTCTTGGGGAGCATGTCCTCGATGCCCTTGAGCTCGTCGGGAGCCCACTCGGGCAGGCTCTTGGCCAAAGGCGAGGTGGGACCGTCGATCTTGGTCCCGTGGTAGGTGAGCTCCACATTGCGGTAGGCGGGAAGGCCGGTGCCGGCGGGGATGGGCTTGCCCACGATGACGTTGGACTTGAGGTCGAGCAGCTTGTCCACGTCGCCCTTGATGGCAGCCTCGGTGAGGACGCCGGCGGTGCGGATGAAGGAGGCGCTGGACAGCCAGGAGTCGATGGAGCTGGCCACCTTGAGGGTGCCCAGAATCACCGGCTCCGCCTCGGGGGGCGTGCCACCGGCCAGGGCGACGTTGCGGACCGTGTCGGCAAAGACGTAGCGGTCCACGTACTCGCCCAGCAGGTACTGGGAGTCGCCCGGGTTGGTCACCTGGACGCGACGCAGCATCTGGCGGGCAATGACCTCGATGTGCTTGTCGTTGAGGTCGACGCCCTGGGAGGTGTAGACGTCCTTGACCGACGAGACGAAGGTGTGCATGGTCGACTCGATGTCGGTGAGCTTGCGCAGCTTGCGGAAGTTGACGAAGCCACGAGTGATCTGGTCGCCGGCACGGACCTCCACGCCGTCCTCGATGCCCGGCATGAAACGCACGGAAGCGGGGACGCGCCACTCGTCCACGATGCGGGAGCGGTCGTCCACGTCGAGGATGCGGAGCAGGTACTCGGTCTGCTCGGGCGTGATGGAGAGGATGCCGGACACGGGCGCCAGGTCGGCCTCGCGGCCCAGGATCTTCTCGTTGACGTTGCCCACGACGTCGAACATGCGGGCGACGGTCGGGAGGCCCTGGGTGATGTCCTCGGCACCGGCCACGCCGCCGGAGTGGATGGTGCGCATCGTGAGCTGGGTGCCCGGCTCGCCGATGGACTGGGCGGCGATGATGCCCACGGCCGTGCCGATGTTCACGGGACGACGGCTGGAGAGGTCCCAGCCGTAGCAGCGCTGGCACACGCCGTACTTGGACTTGCAGGTAAGGAGGGCACGGAGCTCCACGCGCTTGAGGCCGTGGGCCACGAGCATCTGCAGGTCGGCCTTGGACTCGATGTAGCCGTTCTTCTCGATCAGGACCTCGCCCGTGGCGGGATCCACGATGTCGTTGAGGGCGCAGCGGCCGATGAGGTCGGTGTCCACGTCGGACTCGCCGGGCTTGACCAGCGGGTAGGTCACGCCCTCGTCGGTACCGCAGTCCTCCTCGCGCACGATCACGTCCTGGGCCACGTCGACCAGTCGACGGGTCAGGTAGCCGGAGTCGGACGTGTGGGAGGCCGTGTCCACCAGGCCCTTGCGGGCGCCATAGGTGGAGATGAAGTACTCAAGCGGCTGCAGGCCCTCGCGGAAGTTGGACTTGATGGGCAGGTCGATGGTCTCGCCGGACATGTCGGCCATGAGGCCACGCATGCCTGCGAGCTGGCGGAGCTGGGTCTTGGAGCCACGGGCGCCGGAGTCGGCCATCATGTAGATGGGGTTGTCCTCCGCGAAGCCCGCCAGCATCTCGGTGCCCAGGGTGTCGGTGCACTCGGTCCAGGCGTTGACGACCTCCACGTGGCGCTCCCTCTCGGAGAGGAAGCCGTCCTCGTAGTACTCGTTGATCTCGTCGACCTTCTCCTGGGCGTCCTTGAGGAGCTGGGGCTTGTCGCCGGGGATGACGGCATCCCACACGGAGACCGTGAGGCCCGCCACGGTGGCGTAGTGGAAGCCCGTGTACTTGATGGCGTCCAGGATGGGCTCGACCTCGGCCAGGGTGTAGCGGTCGCAGCAGTCGTTGACAAGGGCACCGATGTCGGACTTGACCATCTTGTAGTTGATGAAGGGGTAGTCCGCGGGCAGGCACTGGCGGTTGAAGATCACGCGGCCCACGGTGGTCTCCAGGCGCTGGTAGCCCTCGGTCACGTCGATGTCCTCGAACTTGCCCTTGGCGGTCATCACGCGGAAGAGCGCGCGGTCGCCGTCGTAGGTATTGGCGTCCTCCGCGGAGATGCGGATGACGGCCTTGGCCTGCAGGTCGAGCTCGGAGTTGGCCTCCACCGCATGGAGGGCGTCGTTGAAGTTCGCGAAGAGCAGGGGCTCGGCGTCGTCGGCAGACTTCTCGGACGTGAGGTAGTAGGTGCCGAAGACCATGTCCTGGGAGGGCACGGTGAGCACCTTGCCGGAGGCCGGCGAGCGCAGGTTGTTGGACGAGAGCATGAGGACGCGGGCCTCGGTCTGGGCCTGCGTGGACAGGGGCACGTGCACGGACATCTGGTCGCCGTCGAAGTCGGCGTTGAAGGGCGCGCACACCAGCGGGTGGAGGTGGATGGCCTTGCCTTCCACGAGCACGGGCTCGAAGGCCTGGATGGACAGGCGGTGCAGGGTGGGTGCGCGGTTGAGAAGGACCAGGCGGTCCTGAATCACCTCGTCGAGGACGTCCCACACCACGGGCATGCCGCGCTCGATGTCACGCTTGGCGCCCTTGATGTTCTCGACCTTGCCGAGCTCGACCAGGCGACGCATGACGAAGGGCTTGAAGAGCTCGAGCGCCATGGCCGAGGGCAGGCCGCACTGGTGCAGCTTGAGCTTGGGGTCCACGACGATGACCGAGCGGCCGGAGTAGTCCACGCGCTTGCCCAGGAGGTTCTGGCGGAAGCGGCCCTGCTTGCCCTTGAGGGACTCGGCGAGGGACTTGAGGGGCCTGCCGCCACGACCGGTGACGGGACGACCACGACGGCCGTTGTCGAAGAGCGCGTCCACGGACTCCTGGAGCATGCGCTTCTCGTTGTTGACGATGATGGCCGGGGCATCGAGGTCCAGCAGGCGCTTGAGGCGGTTGTTGCGGTTGATCACGCGACGGTAGAGGTCGTTGAGGTCGGACGCGGCAAAGCGGCCGCCGTCCAGCTGCACCATGGGGCGCAGGTCGGGCGGGATCACGGGGATCACGTCGAGGATCATGTTGGCGGGGTCGTTGCCGCCCTTGAGGAAGGCGTCCACGATCTCCAGGCGCTTGATGGCCTTCTCGCGCTTCTGCTTCTGGGAGTCGTCGCTCACGATGATGGCGCGCAGCTCCTCGGCCTCCTTCTCGAGGTCGACGCCACGCAGCAGCTCGCGCACGGCCTCGGCGCCCATGCCGCCCTTGAAGTAGATGCCGTAGTAGCGCTTCATCTCCGAGAAGAGCGACTCGTCGGAGATGAGCTCACCCTTCTCGAGCTGCATGAACTTCTCGTAGGCGTCGCGGCGGAGGGCCTTCTCCTCCTCGTACTCCTCCTCGAGGTCGGCGATGCCGGCACGCACGTCCTCCTCGGACAGGGGCTCCTCGTCGTCGAACTCGTCGCCGGAGGCCTGGCCCTGCTCCTTGAGGCGCTCGATCTGGTCGTCGCGCTCGGCGTCCAGCTCCTCGATGTCGGCGGCGAGCTCCTCGCGGAGGTCGTCCTCGTCCTCCTCGCGGGCCTGGGCATCCACCTCGGTGATCACGTAGGACGCGAAGTAGAGGATCTTCTCCAGGTCCTTGCTCTTGATGTCGAGCAGGCGGGCCAGGGGGAAGGTCGAGGGGCTCTTGAAGTACCAGATGTGCGAGACGGGCGCGGCCAGCTCGATGTGGCCCATGCGCTCGCGGCGCACCTTGGCGGTGGTCACCTCGACACCGCAGCGCTCGCACACGATGCCCTTGAAGCGGATGCCCTTGTACTTGCCGCAGGAGCACTCCCAGTCCTTGACGGGGCCGAAGATCTTCTCGCAGAAGAGGCCGTCCTTCTCGGGCTTGAGGGTGCGGTAGTTGATGGTCTCGGGCTTCTTGACCTCGCCGTACGACCAGCTGCGGATGTCGTCGGCAGAGGCGAGCGAGATCTTGATGGCGTCAAAGTCGGTGGTGTCGAAATCTGCCACAGTCGCTACTCCTTATCGATGCTGGCGTTGCCGACGAGGGCCGAGGGCTCCTCGCTGCCGCCGATGAGGTCGGTGCCGTCGTTCATGCTGGCGAACACGTCGATCGCGTCCTCCGCCTTGGCCTCCTGGGCCTCGGGAGCCTTGCGGGCGTCCTTGCGCTTGTAGGAGATGGGCTCGATGTCGAGCGCGAGGGAGCGGATCTCCTTGACGAGGACCTTGAAGGACTCGGGGATGCCCGGCTTGGGCACGTTCTCGCCCTTGACGATGGACTCGTAGGTCTTGACGCGGCCGTTGGTGTCGTCGGACTTGACCGTGAGGATCTCCTGCAGCACGTTGGACGCGCCATACGCGTACAGGGCCCAGACCTCCATCTCGCCGAAGCGCTGGCCGCCGAACTGGGCCTTGCCGCCCAGGGGCTGCTGCGTGACGAGGCTGTAGGGGCCGGTCGAACGCGCGTGGATCTTGTCGTCCACCATGTGGCCGAGCTTGAGGATGTAGCTCGTGCCCACGGTGATCTTGGACTTGAAGGCCTCGCCGGTGCGGCCGTCGTAGAGCGTGGTCTTGCCGCGCTCGTTGAGCTGGGGCACGAACTCGGCGTTCATGTGCTCGCCGTAGTCCAGCATGGCCTTGTTCATGAGGTTGATGTTGGTGCGACGGATGACCTCCGCGACCTCCTCGTCGGTGGCGCCGTCCAGGACGGGCGTGGCCACGCGCATGGGGCCGGGCACGTAGCGCTTGGAGTCCGGGTCCTCGTCGTCCCAGCCGTGGGAGGCGCCCCAGCCCAGGTGGCACTCGAGCAGCTGGCCCACGTTCATACGGGACGGGACGCCCAGCGGGTCCAGGAGCACGTCGATGGGCGTGCCGTCGGCCATGTAGGGCATGTCCTCCACGGGCAGGACGTTGCACACGACGCCCTTGTTGCCGTGGCGGCCGGAGATCTTGTCGCCCTGCTGGATCTTGCGGCGCTGGGCCACGAAGACGCGCACGAGCTCGTTGACTCCGGGCGGCAGGTCGTCGCCGGCCTCGCGGCTGAAGCGCACCACGTCGACCACGCGGCCGTAGGCGCCGTGGGGCATCTTGAGGGAGGTGTCGCGGACGTCGTGGGCCTTGGCGCCAAAGATGGCACGGAGCAGGCGCTCCTCGGCCGTGAGCGCGGTCTCGCCCTTGGGGGTGACCTTGCCCACCAGGATGTCGCCCGGGCCCACCTCGGCGCCGATGCGGATGATGCCGTCATCGTCGAGGTTGGCCAGCATGTCGGCACCCTGGTTG
>CADAUA010000031.1 GCA_902791035.1 uncultured Coriobacteriaceae bacterium
CTAATCCTGCTAGACCGCAATTGGTGCGCCTGAGCGCTGACTTTATTTTGGCACCCCAGAGTAGCCCGTGCGCCAAAGCCTACTCATGGACCATTCCTGCCCGCCCAAATAGCCAACCCAAACAGCAAGCGGGCCCAGCCGTGTGCGGCTGGGCCAACGTTTGGCATCATCTGTGCCGCATGCTGCGACTCTTAGGCTCCCAGCGCCCGTGGAAGGACGCCACCGCGGCCTGCCACAGCCCGCCGCACCCGCGATGCCCTACCCCTCGAACGCGAAGTGGTAGTCCAGGCCAAACTTGTCGCGCACTGCCATGAGGTCGCGCTGCACGGACTCACCCACGGGCACGCCCTTGTCCTTGCGGTCGAGCCACATGAGGTATTCCTTCTCGCCCGCAGTGTAGATGCGGTCCTCGCCCGGTGCCTTGCGCGACGCGCGCAGGGCCCGGCAGATGTCGCCCGCAGTCTTGCGGAACTCGTCGCGCCCCACGAAGGCGTCCGGATCCACCACGAAGAAGAAATGCCCCAGGTGGTACATCTGCGGCTTGCCGGTCGCGTCCACGCCGGTGAGCGCCTTCATGAACTGCCCGCCCGCGAGCGCCGCGGAGAGGATCTCCACCACCGCTGCGTATCCATAACCTTTGTAACCAGCTGTGGCATCGCCGATGCCGCCGAGCGGGGCCAACGCCGCGGTCCCGGCCACTAGGTCGTCGAGGATTGCCTGGCTATCGGTCTCGGTCCCGCCATCCTGGAGGACCACCGTACCGGCCGGGGTCGGCTTGCCCTCGCGCGCGTAGAACTCGATCTTGCCGCGCTGCACGATGGACGTGGCGCAGTCGATGCAGAAGGGAAAGTCCTCGTCGGTGGGGAGGGCGAAGGTGAGCGGGTTCGTGCCCATCATGTTCTCCACGCCGAAGGTGGGGGCGATCGACGGGCGCGCGTTCGTGCCGGTGAGGCCGATGAGCCCCTCCTTGCTGGCCATCGTGGCCCAGTAGCCGGCGATGCCGTAGTGCGTGGAGTTGCGGATGGCGCCGCCTGCCATGCCATGCTCCTTGGCCTTGTCCACCAGGCGCTCCATCATGTGGTGGCTGGCCACCATGCCCATGCCGTCGTGCGCGTCGAGGACGAGGGTGGTCGGCGTCTCGCGTACGACCTCGAGATTCGTGACGGGCAGGAGGGTGCCGCGCTCGATGCGATCTATATAGATGGGCTTGAAGCGGTTGACGCCGTGGCTCTCGATTCCGCGGCGGTCGGCCTCGAGCAGGACGTCGGTGCAGATGGCTGAGTCGGCCGCGGGCACGCCGGCCGCGACGAAGGCGTCCTGCATAAAGGACTGAAGCTGGTCCCATGGCTCGTAGGGACGGGTCTCGAGAGGCGGGAACTGCGACATGACGGCCTGCTTTCTCTTGGCGCGAAGTGGTGGAGCACTGGGCGCGGACGATTTGCGGCCCATGATAGGGCCCGCTGGGCGGCTGGCGCCCTACAAGTAGCCCAGCGGCGGCGTTGGGACCGCGATGTGCGCGTGTCAAGGGGACGTGTCAAGGGGACGTGTCAAGGGGACGGTTCTCTTGACACGCGCCGACGCTCAATCACGCCCAAAGAAGGCCGCGTCGGCCGGGCGCCACGCAGTAAGGCGCGCCGGGTCGTACGCGCAGTGGGCGTGGGCGGGCACGTCGCGCCAGCTCACGTTGTAGCCGGCACCATGGGCACAAAACACGCTGTCTGGCGTGTTGGGCAGGTCGGACGTGGGGTCGTAGGCCGCGCGCTCGATGACGGCGGCCACGTCGTGGCAGGGGGCGTAGCCTCCAAAGCGCAGGGCCAGGCTCCCCTGTCCGCGCGTGTAGGCCGCGAGCGTCACCGCGTAATCCCCCAGCTCGCTTGCCGGCACCGTCCCCCCAAGGCGCATGCGGTCGGCGCCGTCCGCCGCCGGCGGCGAGAAGGTCGCGCTCATCCCCTGCAGGTCGGACATGGCACGACCCACGCAGTCCGTGGGAACGCGCAGGTCAAAGCGGTAGAGAGGCTCGAGGAGCACGCAGGCGCCCCGGTCGCGCGCCTGCATGAGGCCCTGGCGGATGGCGCGGTAGACGGCCTGGCGGAAGTCCCCGCCCTCGGTGTGCTTGAGGTGGGCGCGACCCGCCACCAGGGTGATCCGCACGTCGGTGATGGGCGCGCCGATGAGCACGCCGCGGTGGTCGCGCTCCATGGCGTTCGTGAGGGCCAGCCGCTGCCAGTTGAGGTCCAGGTCGTCCACGTGGCAGCACGTGCCGAACTCGACGCCACTCCCTGCCGGCAGCGGCTCCAGCAGGAACTGGACCTCGGCGTAGTGACGCAGGGGCTCGAAGTGCCCGATGCCCAGAACCGGCTCAGTGATGGTCTCGCGATAGAGGATCCCGCCCTGGCCAAAGTCCACGCCAAGCCCAAACCGCACGGCCAACGTGTCGCGCAGGGCCTCGAGCTGCACCTGGCCCATGAGACTCACACGGAGCTCCTGCAGCTCCTCGTCCCAGGTCACGCCCAGCTGGGGGTCCTCGTCCGTAAGCTCGCGGAGGGCCGCATGGACCTTGCGCACGTCGCAGTCGCCCAGGAGGACCTTGCTGGAGAGGACCGGCGCGAGCACGGGCCGGGGCGGCTCGGCCTCGGCGCCGAGCGCGCAGCCCACCCGCGCGTGCGCGAGCCCCGTCACGGCCACGACCTGCCCCGCCTGCGCGGCGTTGACCGCCACGAACCGTCCGCCCGTGTAGACGCGCAGCTGGTTGGCCTTCTCTATATATATGTTGGGGCCGGCGGCGACCTCGAGCGCCTGCCGGGCGCGGAGCTCGCCGCCCGTGACCTTGAGCCAAGCCAGGCGGTTGCCCTGGTCGTCGTGGGAGACCTTGAACACCCGGGCGCCGAAGTCGGCCGGCCAGGGCCTACGCACCGTGAAGTCGACCAGGCCATCCAGAAGGTCGTCGATGCCCTCGAGCCGCAGCGCCGAGCCAAAGAAGCACGGGAAGACGCGCCGGTCGGCCACCAGACGACGGAGCGTCTCGGGCGCGAGGGTGCCGGTCTCGGCGAACTCCTCGAGCGCGAGCTCGTCGGTCATGGCACAGTCCTCCAGCGGCGCGCCTGCCGAGAAGTCCAGGCAGCCCGGATTCAACCGCGCGGCCAGCTGGGCGACGAGCTCCACGCGCACGGCCTGGGCGCCGTCGGCATCCATGCGGTCCACCTTGTTGACGAATATAAACGTTGGAACTTCATACCGCGCGAGGAGGTCCCAGAGGGTCTGGGTGTGGCTCTGCACACCGCTCGTGCCGTCGATTACGAGGAGGGCGTAGTCCAGTGCCTGCATGGTGCGCTCCGCCTCGGCCGAGAAGTCCACGTGGCCGGGGGTGTCCAGCAGCGTGAGCGAGAGGTCGCCGTGCTCGACCACGGCCTCCTTTGCATAAATCGTTATGCCGCGATCACGCTCGAGCGGCTCGCAGTCCAGCGCCGAGTCGCCGTGGTCGACGCGCCCCAGCCGCCGGACGGCGCCCGTGCGGTAGAGAAGGGCCTCGCCCAAGGTGGTCTTGCCGGCGTCCACGTGCGCCACTATGCCCAGCACCAAATGTCTCATGCGAGCATTATAGGGGGTCGCGCCGCGCCGAAAGGACGTGTCAGGGGGAGGACGTGTCAGGGGGACGACGTGTCAGGGGGACCGTGTCAGGGGGACGGTTCTCTCGACACGCCTTGGGGAGCCATAGACCAGCCCAGGCGGCTTTATCGCATTAACATATTGACGTGTGTCGATGTATCTGCTGCACTGTAATCGCCCTAGGAGGTGGCGCATGGGATATCACGAGGACGCACGGCGCATCAAGGCTTTGACGGACGAGAATCGGCTGGCGATTTTGGTAGCCCTGCAGCGCGGCGAGAAGTGCGGTTGCGAGCTGCTTGAGGAGCTCAAAATCTCGCAACCAACCCTCTCACACCACATGCGGATCCTAGCCGGTAGTGGCCTCGTAAACTGCCGCAAGGACGGCAAGTGGATGCGCTATTCCATCTCTGCCGGGGGCGTGCACAGCTTCCGCCAGATGGTGGACTCCTACGCCCGCTGCGACTGCGAGACCGACCCGACCATCTGCTGCGACGCCGCACGCCGAAAGAGGATCGCCTTTATCTGCGTCCACAACTCCTGCCGCAGCCAGATCGCCGAGGCGCTGGGCAAGCACCTGCTGGGCAACAAGTACGACTTCTACTCGGCCGGCACGCAGACGAAACCGCAGATAAACCAAGACGCCGTCCGCCTCATGAAGAGGCTCTACAGCATAGACATGGAGCTCACGCAGTACAGCAAGACCATCGACAAGATCCCCGCGCCGGACGTCGCGATCTCCATGGGTTGCGACGTGGGCTGCCCCTTCATAGGCCGGCCCTTTGACGACGACTGGGGCCTCCCCGACCCCACGGGCCAGAGCGACGAGGTCTTTGTCTCCGTGATCAGGCAGATCGAGGCCAAAGTCCGCGACCTCGACCGCAAGCTCGGAAGGGATTGACCATGTACGAAGACGCAAAGCCACAAATCGAGAAGGTCTGCCTTGAGTCCACGTCGACCGACCCCGTGCGGATAGCCAAGCACCTCATGGCCCTGCCGGAGGTCCCCGTGAATGGGCCCGTGCACCACCTGGCAGACGGCGCGGCGCTTCTCGCCGCCATACGCAACGCCGGCGCCCAGATCGACCTTGCAGCCTGCCTGGACCAGCTCTTCGAGCGAGGCTCCAAGATGCCTGGCGCCATCTGCGGCCAGTGGGGCGTGTGCGGGTCGGCGGCTTCCGTGGGGGCGGCTCTCTCCGTCTGGCACGGCACCGGCCCCATGTCCGACGACGCCTACTACGCCGACAATTTGGAGCTCACGTCGCGGATTCTGTCGCGCGAGGCGCAACTGGGTGGCCCGCGCTGCTGCAAGCGCAACGCCTTTACGGCGCTGCTAGAGGCCACGGACTTCGTGCGCGACCGCTACGGGGTGCCCATCGCCACCGAGAAGCCCGCCTGCGGGTACTTTGAGCTCAACGGCTCCTGCACGCGCGAGCGCTGTCCTTATTACCCGGCGGCGCGGCACTAGCCGCGCGTGTCAGGGGGAGGCGTGTCAGGGGGACGTGTCAGGGGGACGGTTCTCTCGACACGCTGCCTGCTCGCTCCACGACACCTCGGTTGAGGCCCGTCAGGCGCGCGATCTGCCGGATGCTCAGCCCCCTCGCGCGGAGCTCCGCAAGGACGGCACTTCTGCTGGCCGCATCCAGCAAGCACACGTCGCCACAGCTTTCCACCCCCGCGACCTTCTTTATGATCGCGATCGCATGCGAATCGCGCGTGCGGCTTGGGCGGGCGTCGAACTCATACACGCACGGAGCATCCTCGCCTGTAACCAGCTTGACGAAGAATCCCCGCGCACGGTCGGCATCATCGGATAGCATGCCCAATACGAGCTCGGTGTCGGTGATACCCACCCCTCCGTCGCATACATAATCTTTGTAACTAGTCCAGTAGTCGACCGGGTTCCCCGCCTCCAAGGGATTACGATGGATGTACCGCACCGCAGCCAGAAGGTATTGGTCTTTGTCAACGGCTTTGCTCACATACCGATCTTGATATAGATAACCAGACCTGTCGTATTTAATATTGTACCAATATGAGTAGCTCAACAGTAGCTTCTTCATTATGGTCGGCAAGTCGACGTTGCCAATCTCAACGAGCAGATGCACGTGGTTGCCCATGAGGCACCAGGCGAGGAGCCTGAAGCCGCACTCGTCCCTATAACGCCGGAGGCGTTCCACAAAAGCGGCCCTGTCCTCGTCGTCGTAGAACAGCTGGACCTGATTGATTCCTCGCACCATCACATGATAAATCATCGACTCGCTCTGCTGCCGCGCACCCCTTGGCATTGGCGCCCCCCGACCGACGTCTTGTAGTGGCGACAGTATGGCGAGGGGTGGACTGGTTGGCAAGAAGGCAATCGGGCAGCGGCGCGTGTCGAGAGAACCGTCCCCCTGACACGCATGTCGAGAGAACCGTCCCCCTGACACGGTCCCCCTGACACGTCCAGCTAGCCGCGCCTGCGCTGGGTAAGCTCGCCGGCCGCCTCCTGCAGCCGGGACAAGGCGAACTCCGCGAAATCCCGCCCGGCCGGCGAGGCCAGCTCGCGCCGGGCCGCCGCCACGCCGATGGACACGTTTACCTCCGGGTCCAGCGGAAGGGTGCGCACGCGGTTGTCGTTCCAGTCGTTATATATGTTGTTTATCAGCGTGACGCCCAGGCCCAGGGCCACGAGCTCGCGGGCGCCGCGCAGCTCGCGGACGGTGTTGCTGCTGTTTGGGTGGACGCCGCAGGCGGCGAGCGTGCGAGAGTTGTCGGACTCCTCGTCGGGATAGAGCACGATGAAGGAGTCCTCGGCAAAGCGTCCCACGGGATAGCTCGCGGCCTCGGCCAGGGGGTGGTCCGCTGGGACGAGCGCCACCATAGGGTCGTCGAGCAGGGGCGTCCAGTCGAAGTCCCCCTCGCGGCGGCTGATCACGGCAAGGTCGATCTCGCCGCGCTCAAGGCCGTGCACGAGGGGTGTGCTGTTGCGCACGGTCATCTGGACCTCCACGCCGGGGTGCTCCGCCCGGTAGTCCTTGATCAGGCGCGCGATGGGACCATAGAAGGACCGGTAGGCGCAGCCCACCCGCACGTGGCCCACCTCCACGCCTCGGATGAGCGAGGCCTGCTGCTCGCAGGTCTCTCCCAGGCGCGCGAGCTGCGCCAGCGTGGGCAGCATCTGCCGGCACTCCGCCGTGGGGCGCACGCCCGCCTTGCTGCGCACGAGGAGGGTGAGGCCGAGCTCGGACTCCAGCGAGAGCATCATGCGGCTGATGCCCGACGTCGTATAGCCCAGGGACTCCGCCGCGGCAGCCAGGCTGCCGCGCTCGAGGACGGTAAGAAGGGCCTTGCACTTGTCGGTATCCATGGGGAGCGGTGCCTCTCGCATCCTTGCGTATTTCTCAATACAATCGTAGATATTATTGCGCTTTACGTCCTCGCAACATGCCCGTATTCTCACATTAACGACGAAAACCCGACACTGCGAGGTCGACATGAACAGCAAGAACATCAGCCTGATCGCCCGTATCCGCAACGCCTTCGCGCGCCGCAACCACAGCCTCGAGGAGCAGGAGCGCATGGCCGCCACCCGCGCCGCGCTCGTACGCTGCGGCATGCTCTCCCTCTACTAGGGCATCGCGCAGCTGGTAGGAAGCTTGGGGAGGGATTAGGCAATGCTTAAGAGCTTTATACTAAACGTTCGACGCGGGAGCAAGCCCGCACACAAGGGCATCCGCACCGATCGCGTGATGAACGACTATCGGCGCATCGAGTACGCGAGCGAGTGGGGGTCGGACAACCGGATGCGGCCGGTCTTTCCGCTCAACTGCGACGCCCGCATCAAGTACGGCATCTAGGGTCGCAGCCCGGTGCCGATCGCACGTCTTCTGGGGAGCCCCGCGGCCAGCGCAGCCGTCGGGGCTCCCTTCTTGTGTGTCGCGCGGGATGCATGCGTCGGCGTGTCGAGAGAACCGTCCCCTTGACACGGTCCCCTTGACACGTCCGGGATGCATGCGTCGGCGTGTCGAGAGAACCGTCCCCTTGACACGCCCTCCCCTTGACACGCCACGTGGCTACTCCTGCATGCGGGTGGCGTTCTCCGGGTTCATCGTCATGGACTGGAAGCGCGCCGTCATGAAGGCGTCGTCGTAGTGCTCGTTGCAGAACTTATCTATGGCCGTCTGTTCCTTCTGGTCCATGGTGCCGGCCTGGCGCTGGTACCAGCAGTCGTAGGAGGCCACCGTAAGCCCGCAGTCCACCAGCATGAGTGCCGCACAGACCGCGGTCACGGTGTAGCGCCAGTTCCAGGGGATGCGGTTGATCAGCCGCAGGAGCAGGGGCATCGCCATGCGCAGCCACACGATGCCCAGGATGCCCCAGATGATCAGGAACATCGTGGATGTGCGGCCATCGCACATCACGGCGATGGGGTCGGGGATATCGGTTCCCATGAGGGTGTAGTTGGAGTAGTCCCAGGCCGTGATGCCAAAGGAGAACTCCATCCAGTAGCTCACCGCGTACTCGAAGCCCGCGCCGATCACGGCCGCCACCAGGAACTGCACGAGCAGGTTGGACTTCCACAGGCGGTTGAGGGCGATGGTGATGATCACCGCGCCAAAGCCGTAGATGGGCGAGAAGGGCCCGTAGAGAAGGCCGGCGCGATCCTGGTAGACGCCGGGATCCACCACCGTCATGTGCCAGATGACCTCCAGGATCAGGCCCACAACGCAGGACACCGTGAAGATCCAGAAGGTGTTGAAGAAGTCGATGCGCAGGTAGCCCTCGCCGGTCTTGTCGCGCCCGAGGGTGCCGGCCTCCTGGTCCTCCTTGTTTTGCAGGTCGGAGGCCTCGCGCGCATCGTTGCGCTCGCGCCGGAGCGACGGGTCGGCATAGGTCTGGAGGATGGCCAGGAAGATGATGGACGCGATGGAGCTGAATACGTTTGCCGAGAGGCCCTCGAGCATGAAGTAGCACACGATGAGGAGCCCCTGCAGGGTGCCCATGAGCTCGCAGGCCAAGGCGACCCTGCGGTTCTTTCCGCGAAGCAGGCGGATGCCCAGGGCCACCTGGGCGGCGGCGTTGCCAAGCAGGAGCACGGCGGTGGCCACGAAGACCACCACGGTCACGGTGCTGAAGTGCTCGAGCGCCCAACCGTACTTGGCCAGCGCGCCCAAGAAGAAGGTCGCGACCGCGTACGTGACCACGTTCTGCACGCCGGAGACGATCGCCAGGACGCCGTAGACCTTCATGACAAGACCGAAGCGCCGGCCCATGTGCTCGGCGTTCTCGGGGGGCTGATCGTCGTCCGCTGGCACCGCCAGGTGCTTGGGCTTGTACTCGAATGCCATGCCTGCCGCCCTTCCTGCCTGTGATCGTTTGCGCAAGTATACGCTGTGCATCGCGTGTCACAGAAGTGTCTCGTGTCACAAAAGTGTCAGACACTATTGTGACACGCACCTACTGCTGGGGCGTCATCCCCGGGAAGCGCCCGAGCCAGTTGAGCAGGATGGTGCGGTTGGCCTGCTGGTCGGTACCGTGGTTGGTGTAGGGCAGCTCCACCAGCGTCACGTCTGCACCGCAGGCGTCGGCCTCGCGGTGAGCGGCGGCAACGTAGCCGAGTTCTCCTGCGACATTGACTACGAGACCCCGACACTCCTCATGTTTGATGTGGTGAACCTGGACAAGCCCGTGAGCCAGGCACTCCGCGACAGCATTGAGCGCGACGGCGTGGTCCTCTACGAGGAATGAGGCGGCAATGAAGACACAGAGGTACGAAGACTTCAAACGCGCGCATGCCAACCTCGCCGCATACAGGACCGCACCCACCGAGTTCGACGTGCTCACCCTGACAGGGTTTGTCGCGCTCTACGAGATCTGTTTCGAGCAGGCATGGAAGGCCATGAAGGAGGCACTTGAGCAGAGTGGGGCCTTCGAGACGAAGGTCGGCTCTTCCCGCATGGTCCTGAAGCAGGCGTTCGCTGCCCACATGATCGACGACGAGCAGGGCTGGCTCGAGGCGCTGGAGGCGCACAACGAAGCCACCCATTCCTACAACGAGGAGACGGCGCAGAGCATCGTTGCTGGCACGAGGGCCACGTACCTCGGACTCTTTGACGCGCTCGAGGCCGAGTTGGCGGCCGGCTGGTACGCGTAGGCAGGACAAAGGTGACGGGCACCCTTGTCCCGCTTCAAGTCGGCGTGTCGAGAGAACCGTCCCCCTGACACGTCCCCCTGACACGGTCCCGTGTCCCCCTGACACGCGTGTCGAGAGAACCGTCCCCCTGACACGCTAAGGTGACGGGCACCCTTGTCCCGCTTCAAGTCGGCGTGTCGAGAGAACCGTCCCCCTGACACGCTGTGCGGCGTGTCGAGAGAACCGTCCCCCTGACACGGTCCCCCGTCACGCGGCGAACTGGCTGTTGTAGAGTTGCTCGTACCTGCCGTGGCGCGCCATCAGCTCCTCGTGGCTGCCGGCCTCCTTGATGTCGCCGTTCTCCATGTAGAGGATCAGGTCCGCGTCGCGGATGGTGGAGAGCCGGTGCGCGATCACGAAGCTGGTC
>CADAUA010000032.1 GCA_902791035.1 uncultured Coriobacteriaceae bacterium
ACCCTGGCAGACATCCTCAACACCCACAACGGAGAGCTGGCCGGCGTGACCGACTGGCACCCCAAGGGCAGCCGCAGCGGCAAGACCGGCCGCCGCCGCAGCGTGAGCAACGCGGACTGCTAGTGCGGTTGCCGCGCCTGTCGCCGCCAACGCAGCGGGCCAAAGGCGGCCTGGCGGCAACAGGGGCGGCGGCGCGGACCGGATGAATCAATCCGCGGAAGTGGCCCCAAGCGAGCCGCATAACCGCAGGAAGGAATCGTGTCCCACCGAAGCCGTAGGATGCCTCCCGTACGGCGACCGGACGGGAGGCATGCATGGGCAGCGAGGCGAGGAAGAGGATCGGCGCGGAGAACGGGAGGGGCGGGAGCCTGATCGGGCTGCTGTCGCGGATGCCGGACGAGGAGAGCTGCGCGAGGTGGCTGCTCGAGCACGAGAACCCGGGAGGGTGGAGGTGCCCGCGCTGCGGCTGCGCGACGTGCTCGCCGGTGAGGGGCCGCCCGCACTCCTTCCAGTGCACGAGGTGCCGCAAGCAGGTCTCCGTCACGGCGGGCACCTGCATGCACGGGACCAAGGCGCCGCTGCGGGCGTGGGTGGCGGCGATGTGGCTCGCGTCGCACTCCAGGCGCGGGGTCTCCGGCCTGGAGCTCGCCAGAGTGGCCGGCGTGTCGGAGAACTGCGCGGACTACATGCTGCGCCGCCTGCGCGCCGCGCTCGCCTCGCCCTGCGCGCACAGCGTGCTGGACGGGGCCGTCGAGCTGGACGACTTCTACGTGGGCGCCCGGCGCGGCGGCGTCGGCCGCGGCACGCGCAAGAGCAAGATGATCGCGTGCGTCGAGGAGGCGGAGCCCGGCGGCAGGAGGGGCCGCTGCGTGATCCGCTCGGTCGAGGGCATAGCCGGGGGCGACTACCGCCTCTTCGCGCACGACCACGTGTGCAGGTCCGCAGAGGTCCACTCCGACATGTGGGTCGGCATACGCGGCGGGCTCGCCGCCTGGGGAGGGCTGGACGCGAGGCCCTTCGACGCGTCGGACCCCGTCGCGTCGCTGCCGGTGGCGCACCACGTGATATCCAACTTCAAGGCGTTCCTGGCCGGCACCTGCCACGGCGTGCGCGACCTCGACCTGCAGTCCCGCGCCGACGAGTTCTCCTGGCGCTACTCCCACCGAGACTCGGACGACCCGCTCGGCGACATGCTCGCCGCCGCCTGCGCCGGGCGCATACGGCGCGCGGACATCCCGGGCCTCGCCACCGCCCAGCCCGAGCAGCCCATGATGGGGCATCACAAGCCGAGGCGGGCGGTGTCGTGATTATGCGGCTCGCTTGTGGCCACTTCCGCGGATTGACAATCATTACGTTCAGCAAAATATTGATTACGTCGAAATGCGACCTAGGACGAGAAAATCGGGCTCCTAGGTCGCATTTCGACGTAATCAATTGTTGAACGAACGTAATGATTCGGGCCGAACGTAATGATCCGGGGCTGAACGTAATGATCCGAGTGAACGCGCAGATTCGAACGTTTCCGGATTGAAATCACGGGCATAGAGCCACCTATGCCGACGGAAAACGCTCGGCTAGGCCCGGCTCCAGGCCAAGCCCGACCCCGAGTCGCACTTATGAGACTTTTGTATGCCAACCGCAGTTTCACCCCTGGGCGCCGGAATGGGCACCCCCTCTGACCTGCGGCTTTTTGTAGGCATCCCACCACGCGGGGGTGCGGTTCCCTACGGTGGCGGAGAGGCATTTTCTGCCGGTATGTCTGACCTGCGGTTGTAGCACGTCTTTATCGTTTGCGCCCATACAAAAGTCGCCTAATTGCGACTTAGGGTCGGTGCAGCCGTCTTCGCAAGGCCAACGAGTCCAAGCTCGCCCCACAATGCGGGAAAAGTCAGTATCCGCAGAGGCGTCGCAAGAGGCCCCTGCGGTTCAGGAAGGCATTCATGTTGCAAAGTAAGGGTGGCTAAGGGTGGCTAAGGGTGGCGCGCCATCCCGTCTATGCCCAGATGCCCCGCATGAAGCGCTCAAGGTACGCGGCGCCGTAGTAGCCGCCCGAATACGTCTGCGCGTCGCGCTCCGAGAACTTCTTGCCGTAGGGACCCCACGTAAACCCGTAGTAGCCGCTCGTGGCAAGGTAGCGAACGTGGGCGGCAATTGCCTCTCCCCAGTTTGAGAAGCTCCTGCCCGTCCAGCCCCATGCGTTGTACGCACGGAAGCAGTACTTGCCCCGCGTGCTCTCCAAGCTGGCAAGCGCGGGCGAGAGGCGCGGGTCGAGCCCGTACTCGAACGCTGCCTGGGCAAAGTTACGACCCTGCCCCGCGAGCGGATAGCCCGCCATGTACGCATTTATTCGGCTTGCCCACGTGTCAACGAAATCGTATTCTGACTTGGGCGTAACGGCACCCGTGGAATCCGCCACGTACTCCACGCCATCCACGGCAATGGTCTTGTTCTTGGCAATGGACCCGTTGCCCTGAATCCAGTACCGCTGCTGGCCGTTGCCCCAAGCCGAGGAAACGAGCCACGTTGCCTTGATGGGAACGTAATCGTGCGTGCCGCCAATCTCCCACGTTCCTGCCGAGGACTCTTCCGTCCACCCCCACTGCATGGTGAGGACGGAGACCTCGTTGGCATCCCTGGTATACAGGTGCTGGCCAGACTTGGGGTTGTACAGCCGCCACATGTGGATGTTGCCGACGCCATACCACGCAATGCCCTCGTAGTTCCAGCCACGAGCGGCGCTGGAGAGAACCTGCTTCTCGTAGGCGTCCGTGGTCCAAAGATGCAGGCCGCTGGCGGGGCTGTAGAGCCTGTACACCGGGGTCCCCACTGTGGCAGACGCGGTGAAGCCGATGCCCTCCCACTGCCACCCCTGCGTTGAGGCGATGGTCATGGCCTCGTAATAGTTGCTCGTGTACAGGTGCTCATCGGAACGGGGACTGTAAAGACGATAGATGTTCATCTTGTCCGCCACCGCAGAAGAGGCACCCGCGCACACGGAAGCCTCGGCGACGGGCGTCGGCGCGGAGGCTTCATCCTTCTTCGCCGCTGCCTTGGTTGTCGGCTGCGCAGCCTTAGTGGTAGGTTGCGCAGGTTCGGACGGCGCTGACACATCGGGTGTCGTCTGTGCAGGCGCATCCTGCACGTTCGCGGGCACGCTCGCCGCATCCGCATCTATCACCTCGGCGGGGGTTTCGTCGGCATCCCCGGTTGGAGTTTCTGCCACCGTTTCCCCTGCAGTGGCGCCTTCCTGGAGTTCTGCGCTCGCATCCAAGGTGTCAGACCCGCCGTCAAGGGCATCCGCCGGCTGAGAAGAAACGGGATTCTCGGCACCTGTTGAGGCGCCCTCAATTGACGCACCCTCAATCGGGGCGGCGTCGACCGTCGTTGCATCGTTCAAGACGTCGCTCAAGACGGCGTTGTCCGCTGCAGCATCAACCGCTGCAGATTCAGCTGCAATGCCAACCCCAGCAGTCGCCTCGCCGGCCAGGGCAATTGCAGGCGCCGCGGAAACACACAGCGCGGAGGCCAGCACCAGCCCCAGTCCCGCCCTGCGGGCCACGAGCGCGATGCGCCCCGCATTGGACTTGCAGGTCCCGCCATTTGCCCCAGCGTTGGATTTGATCGCATATTTCATGAAAGCACCTTGCGTTTGAGCACGTAGATGCGGGCGATAAGGACTGCTCGCAAACACCAACATCCTCCATGTAAGCAGGTCGCGCCCCCATTCAAAACACCGGAGGTCAAGATTTCAGCAGCTCTTCACGCACTTCTACCGCTCACGGCACAAAAAGAGCCGCTCGCGCGAAGCGAGCGGCTCCTAGGCAAATCTTGTGACGCAAGCCGCAAACACAATTCGCGGCGCGTAAACCGTAGGCAGAACTTAGAAGTCCCAGCCCTTGCCGTCAGCACCGAAGTCCTTGATGAGGCCCTCGGCGGTCTCGACGATGGCGTCGAAGCCAGGCTTGAGGAGCTTGCGCGGGTCGTAGTTCTTGCCCTCGAGGTCC
>CADAUA010000033.1 GCA_902791035.1 uncultured Coriobacteriaceae bacterium
GACATGCTCTGCTCGAGCCCGAGGGACTCGATGCGGTCCTGGTAGGTGCGCTGCTGGTATTGCCAGCCCTGGTCGCTGTGGAGCAGCGCCGGGCCGTCGAGCCTCGGCTCCAGCATGTCCAGCATCTCGTCTATCAGGGCCTTGTTCGGGTGCCTGGAGACAGACCAGGCGACGATCTCGTTGTTGTGGAGGTCCATCACCGGCGACAGGTATGCCTTGCCCCAGGGCTGGTGGAACTCGGTGACGTCGGTGGCGAGCTTGCGCATGGGCTCACCGGACGAGAAGTCCCTGCCGAGCACGTTGCGGGCGACCTTGCCCTGCTCGCCCCTGTAGGAGCTGTACCGAGGCCCCGCTCGTTGCGCAGCACGAGCGCCACCTGGCGATACCCCATCCCGTTCGCGGTGCGCGAGAACGCCTCCCGGACGAGGGGCCTCACGTCCGCGTACCGGTCCGGCCGGGGGTTCTTCCCGCCCGCGTAGCGGTAGTAGGTCGACCTGGCCAGCCCCAGCCTACCGAGGACCAGATCGAGCGGGTAGTCGCGCCTCAGCGAGTCGGCTATCTCGGCTTTAGCCCGTCCGCCAAGGCGTTTATTCGTTTTTGGATCTCAAGCTCCAGCTCCAGCTCGCGAACCTTCGCCTCGAGCTCCTCCTCGCGGGTGGCGTAGGTAGGCGGGGAGGCCTTCCTGGGCCTGCCCCGCGGCCTGGGGGCCAGTGCGTCCGGACCGCCCTCGCGGTATGCGCGGACCCACCTGTCGAGGGCCGAGAGCGAGCGGATGCCCATCGCCTCCATCACCCGGGGCTTTGGGGTGCCCTCGTCGACCACCATCCTGGCCGCCCGTACCTTCTCATCCTGGGAGTATTGTTTGTATCTTGGCAACCGCGCCTCCTCTCCGAGCGCCCTCCAAGCATACTCCCATCTCTGTACGGCCCTCCTGTGCAACCCGAGCTTCGACGCGACCGCCCTGGCACCCCAGCCCTGCGCGAACAGCTTCGTAGCCTCTTCCCGCTCTCTGGCGTACTTCACGGAAATCACCCCCCAAAATAGAAGTTGGACTGGAAACTTGAGTTTCCAGTCCAACTATCGGGGTTCAGTTCACTTCGGAGGGGCCCTTTTTTCGTGCATCGGGAGCTCGGGCAGCGGCGAGGCAGCGGGGCGGGACAGTGGGGACGTAGCACTTTGTCCGGGCCACCTAAAATCGTTCTTTGCATAGCTCGGACAAAGTGCTACGTCCCCGCGGTCCGTCCCCGCTGTCCGCGCGATTGTGTACCGGCCCAAGCCGCCCGGTGCCGATTCTATGGTGTGGATGCTGGTGATATGCCGGTCGGGCGCCGAATGGGCATGCCTGCGGTCGGCCGATTGTGGCATAACGATTCCCGGTATTGCGTTTGTCAATATGTGGGGAGACACATGCTGGGCATCGAGACCATGCTGGTAGGCATATACCTTGCGGTCGTTAACCTTGTCGCGTTCGTGGCCTATGGCATAGATAAACGCCGGGCGCTGCGCGGGGACTGGCGCATCCCAGAGCGCACGCTGCTGGCGCTTGGCTTTGTTGGCGGAGGGCTCGGGGCCTTCCTTGGCATGCGCGTGTTTCACCATAAGACGCGCAAGCTGCGGTTTCGTCTGCTGGTGCCGTTGGCGTTGGCCTGTACCCTTGTGGTTGGGGGAGGAGCGCTCTACTTCAGCGACTACTACCACGCCGATGACGCTGCGGTGGCAGCGGTTTCCTCGTCAGAGGAGGTGGAGGTTCGTTCCCTTGGTGGAGGAGAGCTGGCCTTCGTCCCAGCTGATCCTGTGGCGGGCATGGTGTTCTACCCGGGCGCCAAGGTGCAACCGGAGGCCTATGCGCCGCTGCTCAGGGCGTGTGCCCAGCGTGGGGTGCTGTGTGTGCTGGTAAGGCCGCCGCTCAACTTCTCGTTGCTAGGCATCGCGGCTGCGGAAGACGCCATCCAGGCCTTTCCCGAGATGCAGACGTGGATCTTGGCCGGCCACTCGCTTGGCGGCGTGGCAGCGGCTGCGTATGCGGCTGATAACCTCCAAGACATTGACGCCATGGTGTTTCTGGCCTCGTATCCGGCAGCTGACCTCTCGGCCCTTGACGGCCCCACCCTCTCGGTGGTGGGTAGCGAGGACCAGGTGCTGAATCGTGACGCCTACTCAGAGGCGTGGACAAGGCTGCCGGTGGAAGCCCGCGAGCTTGTGATCGAGGGCGGCAACCATGCTCAGTTTGGCAACTATGGCAAGCAGCGAGGCGACGGCGTGGCCACCATCGTCTGGGAGAGTCAGCAGGCACAGACAGCCGATGCCATCATCTCGCTGGTAAGCGAGCTGCAGGCGACGCCTTGATGCCGTGGGAAGGGCTGGCTTCATATGAATCCACTTTCGTCCCTTCCACCAGAGAAGAAACATTTGTTCTATTATTACGAACAATAGTTTGCATGTGTGTTATACTGGTCATGTGACGAGCCAGTGCGGGCGGGTCCGGTTGAACCCTTGGTCGAGATAACTCCCACGTCCCGCAAGATCCTCTGCACAAGGGTGACGCATGTGTGCCTCACCCTTCCGTCGTTGAGGTTGCAACTAAACATAGTTGCAACCTCAACGAAACATGCTATTGTTGGGAGGAAAGATGGGCCAGAAGGAGAAGCTCATTGCCAGGCTTAAGTCACGTCCGCGCGACTTCACGTTTGAGGAGGCAGAAAGACTGCTGGGGTATTATGGGTTTTCACGACTTAACAAAGGGGCCACGAGTGGCTCTAGGGTCAAGTTCGTGAGGAAGGATGGGGGTGAGTTGCTCATTCATATTCCCCATCCGGCGCACGAGCTGAAGGCGTATCAGGTAAGGGAACTGATTGCCATGCTCGAAGGGGGAGGGTCTCATATGAACGGAACAATCAAGTATCGTGGGTACGTTGGCACCGTTGATTTCTCTGAGGAGGACAATCTCCTCTTTGGAAAGGTTCTTGGCATCCGTAGCCTGATCCTCTATGAAGGGGTGACGTGCAAGGAGGTCGTGGAGGATTTCCACAGCGCCGTGGATGACTACCTGGCCACGTGTGAGGCGGAGGGCATCGAGCCTGAGGTGCCCTACAAGGGGTCGTTCAATGTGCGCGTGACGCCCGCCCTCCACGAGCGTTTGGCTCGCTATTCCATTAGTGTTGGACGGAGCCTCAACTCGTGCGTGCAGGAGGCGCTCGAGCGGTACGTTGCTGCGGTGTCGTAGCTTGCGGGGCAGGGAGCGGGCGGTTGGCCGGACGGCGGGGACGCGGACAGGGCGGACGGGTCCGGACAGTGGGGACGTAGCACTTTGTCCGGCGAATACCTGCTCTCTTCGCTGAACAGTTCTTCGCCGGACAAAGTGCTACGTCCCC
>CADAUA010000034.1 GCA_902791035.1 uncultured Coriobacteriaceae bacterium
GCTACCAGCACACCTGGCTAGGCGGTCGGGATGGGAAGCTCGTGGGCTCGTGCCAGATCCGCATACGAGTCGCCGCGCCAATCGTAGGCGTCGGCACTCGCCATACCGCTTGCAAACCAAGCGACCATGCACGACTGCGAGATCCGGTGGCCATCGTCGGTCGAGAGCAGGAACGTCCTCGACATGTCCTGGCACGCCGCCAGGTCTGCCGCGGTCGGCTCCTTCTCCTGGAGACGCACACCCCTGACGACGGCATACCAGCCAGCCTCCTCATCCCAGGAGCACGCGATCATCGAATCGAGCCTCGCATCGGGGTTCCTCCGCACGAGAGCCAGCGCCTCAGCGCCGAACCGGTACGACTCGGCGATGAGCCCGCGTTGGACGAACTCCTCAACCTTCTCGAGGGGTATGTCCCTGTAGACGATCATCGGCTGGTCGCCGAGGTCGACGGACACGTCGTGGCCCTCGTAGTCGGGCAGGATCTGCAAAACATCGCGCTCTAATTCCTCGAAGCCCCACGCGCCGCCCGGACCCCACTTTATGAGCCTGTAGACGGTCTCGTTGCCGTCCTTGTCAACCAACCTCATGGGCAGGGGAGACTCCCTTTTGGGGCAGGTCGCTAGTCGCAGCGCCCGTACAGCTGCGTGACACTTGCGATGCGCTGTGCCAACTCGTCCGTGAGCTGGCCCTCCTGCAGGCGCCACTGCCAGTTGCCCTCCTGCGTCCCCGGCGTGTTAATGCGCGACTCCCCACCAAGCCCCAGGTAGTCCTGCAGCTGCGCGAAGAACAGCGTGGCGATGCTCGACATCCCCTGCCGCACGACGCCCCATATCGGCCCCTCGTCCTCGGAGAGCCCCATGTAGCGCGTGGCAAGCCCGATGCATTCCGCGCTCTCCTCGGCAAACCATTGGCCGAGCGGGGCGTTGTCGTGCGTGCCGGTGTAGCACACGCAGTTCTGCGGAATCCCATGGGGCAAATGCTCGTTGTCCGGGCGCCCATCGAAGGCAAACTGCAGCACCTTCATGCCCGGCAGTCCCGATGCCAGCAGCAGCTCCATGACCTCGGGCGTTGGCTGGCCCAGGTCCTCTGCCACGAGCTCTACGTCTGGGTTGCCCTTCCTCAGCGCGTCTATGAGCTCGACGCCCGGCCCCCAGACCCAGCACCCGCCCTTTGCGGTCGCAGCTCCCGCCGGGACCGACCAATACCGGGCAAAGCCGCGGAAGTGGTCGATGCGTACCATGTCGTAGAGGCGTCCCGCCGCCTGCACGCGACGCTTCCACCAGGCGTAGCCATCGTCCGCCATGCGTGCGTAGTCGTAGAGGGGGTTGCCCCACAGCTGTCCGTCCGCGCTGAAGTAGTCGGGCGGCACGCCCGCCACCCGTGCGGGATTGTTGCGCTCGTCCAGCTGGTAGTTCTCGGGGTGAGCCCACACGTCGGCAGAGTCGAGCGCCACATAGATGGGCATGTCGCCAAAGATGCCCACGCCACGCTCGTGAGCGTACGCGCGCAGGGCCTCCCACTGCCTAAAGAACAGATACTGCACATAGGTGAAGAGCCGCACGTCGTCGTCCAGCTCGCGCTCGTAGCGGCGGCATGCGTCGGCGTCATGCAAGCGGATGTCCTCGTCGGGCCACGTGTACCACGAAGCCATGCCAAAGTGGCGCTTCACTGCCGTGAACAGCACGTAGTCGTCAAGCCAGTCGGCGTTGTCGCGCGCAAAGGCCGCCACGTCGTCCGCGTCGCGCTGCCACCCGCGCCCGCAGGCACGGCGCAGCAGGTCAAGACGGCTCTCGTACAGGGCTCCATAGTCCACGCGCGCCGGGTCGTCGCCCCAGTTGGGTGCCTCAATCTCGGCCTGCGTGAGCAGCCCATCGGCCACCAGAAGATCGAGGTCCACAAAGTAAGGATTGCCCGCGAACGCCGACGGGCTCTGGTAGGGAGAGTCGCCGTAGCTCGTCGGCCCCACCGGCAGAACCTGCCACCACGACTGCCTGGCATCGGCCAAGAAGTCCACGAAATCTCGGGCCGCCTTGCCCAAGGTGCCCACACCATAGGGCGACGGCAGCGAGAACACAGGAAGGATAATCCCACTTGCGCGCTTCATCGCTCATCCTTTCGTAATGAAACTGACTGACAGTACTGATGCGAGGCGCCCATGCGAGGCGCCCATGCGAGGCACCCATGGAAGACGCCCAGGCAGGCGCCCCAAGGCGTCACTCACGCAAGTACGGCAAAGCTCTGCCCCGGCATGACCAGCCGCCCATCCCGCATGGCGGCCTCCCCTATCTGGTGGATGACACGCCTACCCTCAAGCACCGCCCCCTCGTAGCGCTTCTCCTGCGAGGAGGGGTTGAGTGCCAGGACCAGCGCACCCCTGCGGTACACAAAGGGCGCCGCCGTCTCGTCATCGTTGACCACGGCAAACGGCGCATCCGCCTGCAGGTCCTCCCAGTCGTGGCGCAGCGCGCAAAGCCGCCGCACCTCCGCCAGCAGCGACCCCGCATCCGCCAGCTGCTCCTCCACGCAGGGCGCATCCTCCGACCCATCCACCGGCAGATAGAGCGCGTCGGCAGGCGCGCCCGAGAAGCCCGCGTTCTCCGCGCGGCTCCACTGCATGGGCGTGCGGCTGCCCGTCCGCTGGTAGCCGCCCTCCTTGGTCTGGTAGCCGCCCTCCTTGGTACGCAGGTCGAGGTAGCGCATGCCGATCTCGTCGCCGTAGTAGATGAAGGGCACGCCGGGCATGGTGAGGAAAAGGGCAAAGGCAAGCTTGAGCTCTGCCACCGACAGGGTCTTGGCCAAGCGCGGCGTGTCGTGGTTGCCCGATATGAAGCTGATGTAGCCACGCGCGCGGCTGCGCTCGTACTTGGACAGGTAGTCGTCCAAGAAGCGCCGGATGCTTCCGCCCGCGTCGCAGCGGAAGTAGCTGTGGTCGCCGCCCTCGGTCTCCCAGTCGCGCACCAGCGTGTTGTAGCCGTTGCGCTGGTGGTCGAGGTAGAAGTCCATGTGGAAGCCCG
>CADAUA010000035.1 GCA_902791035.1 uncultured Coriobacteriaceae bacterium
TGAGGTACAATCTCGTTTGACACCTGAATCTCCAATCTCGTGTCGTGCCCGTCATCTGTTGCCGCAGGTGGCGGGCGATTTACTTAATCGCCTACTTGTGAGCGACAACCTTCGCGTGTGGCGAAGTGGTCTGCTCCAGAAGGTATTCGGGGGAAACTCCGTAGAACTTTGCAAGGCTAATCAGGTTTCCCCCAAGAGGCTCGGCTGTTCCCTCTTCCCATCTGAGCAGCGCATTTTCGTGGACTCCGATGGAAGAAGCCACCTCTTTAGCACTCATTCCGAGCTTCGCCCTCTCGGACTTCATGTGCCCTCTCATGTCTCACCTCCTACAACATTTCCGTGTGTCTAAATGCATAGTAAAACAACATTCGCGTGTTTGTCAACAACATTTGTGTGTGTGAAAATTGGGAGAAAAGTAGGGCCGTCACATGGGGGCGAAATGAACAACTACAGAATCGCCGCGGCGAGAAATGCAAAGGGATGGAGCCAGAAGGACCTCGCGAAGAAGATAGGCACGACTCAGCAGCAAATAGCGAGGTATGAGAGCGGCGCAAATGACGTGAAGTCTAGTGTCCTGCTTAAGCTCTCTGCGGCTCTGGGAGTAACCGTGTCCTACCTGCTCGCCCTTGACGACGACCCGAGCTTTGTGTCGGTGGTCTCCTCCGACACCGTGCCCGTCCCCGTCCTGGGGCGCATCGCGGCTGGCACCCCGCGTGCGGCCTTCTCGCAGTCCGACGACTACCACGACACCCAGCGCGGGCTGGTGGCGTCGCACCCCCACGCCTTCTGGCTGGTGGTCGCAGGCAATAGCATGAACCGTCTTTTTCCCGAGGGCGCGCTCGTGCTCGTGGACCCCGACGTGGAGGTCCGCAGCGGTGACGTCGGAGCGATCTTCGTGAACGGCGACGACGCCACCATAAAGAGGATCTTCTTCGAGGACGGTACCGTGCGCCTGCACCCCGAGAGCTGGGACCCCGACTATCGCGACCGCACCATCGACCCCAGCGACCCCGACGCGCCCGCCGTGCGCGTGATAGGCCGCGCCGTCAGCTACACCGCCCCCGACGGCTGGAGGGCGTAGGATGCCACGCCGCGCGATGCGCTCAGACTGGGGGAGCGTCACCGAGATAGACCGTGGCAAGAGGTACCGACTGCGGTACTGGGCCGAGACGGAGGACGGATACAGGCGAGTCTCCGAGACGGTCAGGGGCACCAGGCGCGACGCCTACGACAGGCTCGCGGCGCTCAGGCTGGACCACTCCAAGGACGCGCCGTGCCCAACGGTCGGCGAGGCGTACTCGGCGTGGTGGCTCCCCACGTACCAGAGGAAGGTCGCCGATGGCAACGGCAGCGCGGCCACGCTCAGGAACTACGAGAGCGTCTGGGCGACGTGGTGCCGCCAGCGATGGGCTGACGTGCCTTGCGACCAGGTGCGCCCGCTCGACGTGCAGAGGTGGGTCCTGTCGATGCCGTACAACCAGGCGCGGCTGTCTCTCACGCTGCTGTCGCTCGTGGCCGACTACGCCGTGCGCTACGGGGCGGTGGCGTCGAACCCGTTCCGCGAGAAATACGTCATGCCGTCCAAGTCGACCACGCGCGCGCACGACAAGGCCATCTGGACCGCCGACGAGGTGTCAGCCATCGCAGACGCCGTGCGCGGCATGTGGCTGGAGCCCGCACTTCTGGCGCAGGCCTACGGCGGCATGCGCGTCGGCGAGGCGCTGGGCATCCAGCCCGCCGACGTGTCGGGCGCCGAGTCACACGGGGTGTGCGCGGCCATGGTGGACGTGAGGCGGCAGGTGTCGCAGACGGGCGGAGTCTCCGACCGCCTAAAGACGCGGGACAGCAGGCGCACCGTTCCCGTGGTGGGTCCTCGCGGCAGGCGCCTGCTGGAGCTCGCCGAGGCGTGCGACGGCCCGTGGCTCACGGGCGACGGCATGGGCGGGACCGTGTCCCAGCGCGTGTACTCCAAGGCCCTGCGCGCCACGATCAAGGCCGCCGGCGTGCCGCTGCACCCGATAACATCGCTGCGCAATAGCTGGCAGACGTGGGCGCGCTGGCAGCTCAGGCTCCCGCCGCACATCATAGAGCCGATAATGGGCCACGCGGTGCCCGGAGTCACTGGCACGTACTACGACCGCCCAACGCCGCAGATGATGCTCGACGCCGTGGCATCCGCCTACGCTGGGACAAAATGGGACCAGCAATGATTATGCACGTGCTTTTACCTGCTGTTTTGTAGAAAGGACTACTACCATGACTAGCATG
>CADAUA010000036.1 GCA_902791035.1 uncultured Coriobacteriaceae bacterium
GCCCACGGGCGCGGAGACCTGCACGTACTGCATGATGCTGGCCTCGCGCGGCTTCGCGTACCGCTCCGAGCAATCCGCGGGCCACGCCGACCACAGGGGCTGCAACTGCCTCATAGTGGCGGGCGTGCACGGGTCCACCACCGTCGAGGGCGTGGACCTTGCCGAGCAGTACGACACCTGGAGGGAGATGGCCACGGCCGACGCCAGGCACGACGCCGGCGAGCTCTCCGACGAGGAGTGGCGGGCCCAGAAGCGCGCCATCGTGGACTCGCACCCCAACGCCACGGCCGGCATCGACGCCGCGCCCGGCCGCGAGGGCGGCCACGACGGCGAGCGCGTGGGCTGGTACGTGCCCCAGGAGTACGAGGGGTACGGGGGCAGCCCGTCCGTTGAGTACCTGCGCAGCTCGCGCGCGCTTGGTCCCGAAGCAGTCGACGCTAAGACGTTCACCGGTCTGTCACCAAGCCTGGTCAATGCGCAGACGAAGATGCTCGACACGCTCTGTGAGAGGATGGCCCCCATCACGGGGGACATGACCGGCAAGGTGGTTATAAGGTCCGCACCCATAGCTGGAGTGGCGAACACAGTAGGTAATGGCAACGGTAAGTATGCCATTACTCTCGACTCGCAATCATTCGCCGACAAGGCAAGCTTCAAGAACAAGGTGGTGGCGGACATACGGTCGGGATTCTACATGCCGGCCTCAAAGACTGGCGCGAAGAATTACCCCGCCGCGCATGAGTATGGTCACATTGTCCAGATAGAACTGCTGCGCAAAGAAAATGCAGCATATACAGAGGATGACTACGACGTTTTCGCAGACAGATGCAAGGCGGAGATACTACAAATTGTGACCAGTGAAGGTGGCGCACACGGAGACACGCTTTCCAGGTATGCAAATGACAACCCACATGACTTCTTTGCCGAGTGTTTCGCTAATATGGCATGTGGGAAACCGAACATATATGGCCGTGCCATGGAGACGTTCCTCGGAAGGAGGGGAGTGCAGTGATTCGTCCAGAGATGATTTACTGGAAGAAGGATAAGAGCTGGTACCGAAAGGTGAGCAACTCGTATCGGTATGAGTTGACCGATAGCGCTCCCGAGGAGGCGAGGGAGAGCTATGCGTTGTACAAGAGCGGTGTCGATCAGGCGCTGCAATTGGTTGGTGCGACTCCATATGATGGTGTGATTGTGCACCTCTAGAACCCATTGGCGCCAGACGGCGTAGTACTGATTCAGCAAGCCTGACTGGCCATCCGCGAGGGTGGCCCCTTTCATGCGGAGGCGGCCATGATCAGCATCGGCAACGGCATGCTCATGAGGCCGGACGGGACGGTCGTAGAAAAGCAGGACTCCGCGCTCGGTGACATCCCGACCGCCGACATGGTGGGCGAGCTGGCGCGCCGCCCCGGGGTGGTTTCCTTCGAGACCGGCCCCGAAGGCCGCGGGAAGGTCACGTTCGACGGTCCCGCGACCGTGATCGTCGTCCTGGACTAGCAGGAAAGCACAACTCATTTCACCGACACCGGGCCCCGCACGGGGCCCTCGTCATAACACAGGGGCCGCACGGCCCCGCGGACAGTCATGGCCCGCACGGGCCGAGGGAAGCCCCGCACGGGGCGGATTGGAGCCGGAACATGGCAGAGGACCAGTCGCAGCAGGCCGAGGAGACCGCGGCCGGAACGGGCGCGGGCGAAGGCGGCAGCGAGCCCGACTACAAGGCGCTCTACGAAAAGGCGCAGAGCGACCTTGAGAAGGCCAAGGCAAACTCCCGCAAGTGGGAGGACCGCAGCAAGGCCAACGCCGACAAGGCCAAGGCGTTCGACGAGTCCCAGGAGAAGGCCAAGACCGTGGAGGAGCGCCTCGCCGCGCTGGAGCGGGAGAACGCGGGCCTCAGGGCCGCGCGCGACCGTGCCGCGCTGGTGGAGAGCGTCTCCAGGGCCACGGGGCTTGACGCCTCCATCGTGGGCGCGCTCAACGGAGCCGACGAGGACGCGCTGACCGAGCAGGCCAACGCGGTCAAGGCCGCCATGGGGTCCGGCAGGCGGTACCCGGCGCTGGGCGACCAGGGGACCGGAACGGGATCTGGCACCGCCCTGACCGAGGAGCAGATTTCCAAGATCAAGAACCCTGCCGAGCGCGTGCGCGCCCGCGCCAGGGCAATCCACGACAAGAAGTAGGAGGCAGCCATGGCTGTCAAGGACAACACCATCACCGCGGCCGACACGTGCGCCGCCCTGGAC
>CADAUA010000037.1 GCA_902791035.1 uncultured Coriobacteriaceae bacterium
GCCCACGGGCGCGGAGACCTGCACGTACTGCATGATGCTGGCCTCGCGCGGCTTCGCGTACCGCTCCGAGCAATCCGCGGGCCACGCCGACCACAGGGGTTGCAACTGCCTCATCGTGGCGGGCGTGCACGGCTCCACCACCGTGGAGGGCGTGGACATCCGCGAGCAGTACGACACCTGGAGGGAGATGGCCACCGCCGACGCCAGGCACGACGCCGGCGAGCTCTCCGACGGGGAGTGGCAGGCTCAAAAGCGCGCCATCGTGGACGCCCACCCCAACGCCACGGCCGGCATCGACGCCGCGCCCGGGCGCGAGGGCGGCAACACCGGCGAGCGCGTGGGCTGGTACGTGCCCCAGGAGTACGAGGGGTACGGGACGGCGGCTAATACGGAGCCATACGAGTCCGTTGGAGCCAAGCTGGCATCGTCCGGCCACAAAGCCGGAAGCGTTATCATGAAGAAGGCTCAATTCGGCAAGAAGGCAAGAAAACACTGCTCCGACTGGGGCCTCGACGTGAGCAAGGCCGAGGACAGGAAGAAGTTCGAAGCCATCATCGAGCAGATTATCGACGAGAGCGACCAGCAGTTCCAGGGGGAGTGGCGGAGCATTCCTGGCACCTGCACGTTCTACCAGCGCGGAGATGACGTCGTCATAGTCAACGAGGACGACGAGTTCGTGACCGTCATGCGGGGCGGAGCAAGCAACAAGCGGGTGACCCGCGCACGGGAGGGAGGGGCACACAATGGCAACACCGAGACGATCGGGCCTTAGGCTTGACGCGGACCTACGCGACACGGAGTTCGTGAGGTACTTCTCCATCGTCCAAGACGCAGCCAAGCGGCTCGGGTGCGTGTTCTACCTGTGGAGCCCAGAAGCCCGCGATGGCCAAGTGGGTGACGTTTGGTGCGAGGACTTGTCGGGATGGCTGGTGCCGGCACACGACGCGGACGCATTCGAGGACGTCTGGCGCAACTCCGACCCAGATCTGACCGATGACTGGGACAGGTACTCGGTCTTCGCGATATGGTCCGACGCGGGAGATGCTCACGTGAGCATAAAGTTCGAGAACAATTTGGCCAACACGCCGTCTTCCTAGAGGATGTCGGCACAACGTTGCGCCAGTTAGTCCCGGCCATCCGCGAGGGTGGCCCCTTTCATGCGGAGGCGACCATGATCAGCATCGGCAACGGCATGCTCATGAGGCCAGACGGGACGGTCGTAGAAAAGCAGAACTCCGCGCTCGGCGACGTCCCGACCGCCGACATGGTGGGCGAGCTACAGCGCCGCCCCGGGGTGCTTTCGTTCGAGATTGGCCCCGACGGCCGCGGGAAGGTCACGTACGACGGCCCCGCGACCGTCCTCGTCGTCCTGGACTAGCAGGAAAGCACAACTCACTTTACCGACAACGGGCCCAGCATGGGGCCCTCGTCATACACAGGGGCCGCACGGCCCCACGGAAAGTCGTGGCCCGCACGGGCCGAGGGAAGCCCCGCACGGGGCGGATTGGAGCCGGAACATGGCAGAGGACCAGTCGCAGCAGGCCGACGAGACCGCGGCCGGGACGGGCGCGGGCGAGGGCGGCAGCGAGCCCGACTACAAGGCGCTCTGGGAGAAGTCCCAGGCCGACCTTGAGAAGGCCAAGGCCAACTCCCGCAAGTGGGAGGACCGCAGCAAGGCCAACGCCGACAAGGCCAAGGCCTACGACGCGTCCCAGGAGAAGGCCAAGACCGTGGAGGAGCGCCTCGCCGCGCTGGAGAGGGAGAACGCGGACCTGAGGGCCGCGCGCGACCGCTCCGCACTGGTGGAGTCCGTGGCCAGGGCCACGGGGCTCGACACCTCCATCGTGGGCGCGCTGAACGGCGCCGACGAGGACGCGCTGACCGAGCAGGCCAACGCGGTGAAGGCCGCCATGGGGTCCGGCAGGCGGTACCCGCAGGTGGACGACCGGGACACCGGAACGGGGTCCGGGGCGTCGCTGACCGAGGACCAGATTTCCAAGATCAAGAACCCTGCCGAGCGCGTCCGCGCCCGCGCCAGGGCAATCCACGACAAGAAGTAGGAGGCAGCCATGGCTGTCAAGGACAACACCATCACCGCGGCCGACACGTGCGCCGCCCTGGAC